>NZ_JBTGPA010000035.1:0-1037611 GCF_054326875.1 Bacillus sp. BC08
GTAACACCCGAAGTCGGTGGGGTAACCTTTTTGGAGCCAGCCGCCTAAGGTGGGACAGATGATTGGGGTGAAGTCGTAACAAGGTAGCCGTATCGGAAGGTGCGGCTGGATCACCTCCTTTCTATGGAGAATTGATGAACATTGTTCATCAATATAAGTTTCCGTGTTTCGTTTTCGTTTAGTTTTGAGAGTTCAATTAAGTATTGACTCTTAAATGAGGATATGATATAAATAAATCCTGCAATTTGTATGGGCCTATAGCTCAGCTGGTTAGAGCGCACGCCTGATAAGCGTGAGGTCGATGGTTCGAGTCCATTTAGGCCCACCATAATTGTTCCGCAGTAGCTCAGTGGTAGAGCTATCGGCTGTTAACCGATCGGTCGTAGGTTCGAGTCCTACCTGCGGAGCCATATTATAGAGAAGTACCCAAGTGGCTCAAGGGGCTCCCCTGCTAAGGGAGTAGATCGCGAACGCGGTGCGAGGGTTCGAATCCCTTCTTCTCTGCCAGAATTGGCCCGTTGGTCAAGTGGTTAAGACACCGCCCTTTCACGGCGGTAACACGGGTTCGAATCCCGTACGGGTCATACTAAAAGAGATAGCATAATCTGCTATCTCTTTTTTGTTGTGTAAAAGTGGACTTTAGATAGTCTGCTTTTTTTATGGAATAAAAGAAAGATGAAGGATACAGTTGAATAATAAAAATTGAAATATGGGTCGCTCAACCAAAGGATGCTTTAATTGAGCTTTTTAATATTGAAATTGCTGTATTAGGAGCTAATGCGGAAAATAAATAGTATAAATAGAAAAAAGCTGTCTTTCAATAGGTGATCTACTGGAGACAGCTTTTTTATGCTGTTATTATTGTCGGTAAGTCAATATATTGCAAAAATCGCTGATATAATTTCACCTACCGAAAAAACTTTTCACAATCTAAAGAAAACGCCTCCATTGAGATTGATTTCATACTTGATTTAATAACTTTACACTCTATGTGAAAAAGTTCACAAATAGGTCATAATTTGTGAACTTTTTCACAATAATACGTGCTACAATATGAATGTAAAGAAGTTAAACAACATTAAATTAGTATTTTAATTAATTACTTAAACAATCATAAAAAAATAGATGTGAACAATAGAGAGGGGAAACTAACATGAAAAAAGGTATCAATCGTGTAGTATTAGTAGGAACAGGAGCTGTAGGTTGTAGTTACGCTTACTCAATGATCAACCAAGGTGTAGCTGAAGAATTCGTACTTGTAGATGTTAATGAAGCAAAAGCAGAAGGGGAAGCAATGGACTTAAGCCATGCGGTACCATTCTCTCCATCACCAACAAAAGTTTGGAGCGGTAGCTATGCAGATTGTAAAGATGCAGATTTAGTAGTTATCACTGCTGGATTACCACAAAAGCCAGGTGAAACTCGTTTAGATTTAGTTGAGAAAAACACAAAAATCTTTAAACAAATCGTTCGCGGTATTATGGATAGCGGATTCGATGGAATCTTCTTAATCGCAACTAACCCAGTTGATATTTTAACTTACGTAACTTGGAAAGAATCTGGTCTACCAAAAGAACGCGTAATCGGTTCTGGTACTACTTTAGACTCTGCTCGTTTCCGTTACATGTTAGGTGACTACTTAGATGTAGATCCACGTAACGTTCATGCTTACATCGTTGGTGAACACGGTGACACTGAACTTCCAGTATGGAGCCATGCTACTATCGGTGTACAAAAACTAGAAACAATCTTAGCTAACAACGAACAGTACAAACAAGAAGACTTAGATAAAATCTTCGAAAACGTACGTGATGCAGCTTACCATATCATCGAGCGTAAAGGTGCAACTTACTACGGAATCGGTATGTCACTACTTCGTGTAACTAAAGCAATCTTAAGCAACGAGAACAGCGTATTAACTGTATCTGCATACCTTGAAGGACAATATGGTGAGAAAGATGCTTTCGTAGGTGTTCCAGCTGTTATTAACCGTGAAGGTGTACGTGAAATCGTAGAACTTGAGCTAAATGAAGATGAAAAAGCGAAATTCGCTCATTCTGTAAAAGTATTAAAAGAAACAATGGCACCAGTACTATAATAATTGTTAAACCGTTCAGAGGCGGGACACTGCTTCCTACCTCTGAATTCATATAATTTAATATAAATTCCTTTTCCGGTTTCCCTTGTATATCCCCAATATACCCCTTTTGCTGGATAAAGGTCGTTTATAGAAAAGAGCACTCTACTTTATATAGAGTGCTCTTTATTATTATTTTTTAGGAGTTAGTCCTAATTTCTTTAAAATATCTGCAAGTGTGCCGCTTTTTGATTTTTCAACAGGCGTTTGTGATTTAGATGCATCTGGACCTTTCTTCAAGAAGTTCTTTTCAACGAAGCGAATATCTTTTTCGTCGACAATACCATCTTTGTTAAGGTCGCCGTCTTTCACAGATAGTCCTTTTTTACCATAGTTGCTAGCGATAATTTCGGTTTGATTTAGTTTTCCTATTTATTTTGCCTCTGATATAATCAGCCTTATAAGAGGAGACTTTTGGTATAACCATGAAATTAAATAATAGTAGCTCAATGTTCATGTTGTGTTATCACCTTTGGTGGCTCGCCGTGGATAAAGTAAAACAGTTTATGGGAAATCAAGGTGAAAAGTGAGATGAATTAATATGACAAAGCATAATAAGGCGTAAAAATTTCCTTCATCATAAGTCTAAAGAATTAGCTACAAACTTTGATGTTGTAGCAATCGAAGACTTACATATGAAAGGAATGTCACGAGCACTTCGCTTTGGTAAGAGCGTAGCAGATAACGGTTGGAGGATGTTCACGACATTTTTAGCGTATAAGCTACAAGAACAAGGAAAACAGCTTGTAAAAATAGATAGGTGGTTTCCTTCTACAAAGATGTGTAGTAATTGTGGAAACAGAAAAGATATGCTACTATCTGAACGCACGTATGAGTGTTCTTGTGGACTAACAATAAGTCGCGACTATAACGCAGCTATTAATATTAAAAGAGAAGCCATACGCCTATTAGCTAGCGATAGCGTAAATAACACAAAATAACCTTTGGAACAAGGGTGTTAGCTCGGCTGTCCTAGGACAAATTCGTTAGCTATCAAAAGTAGCGACTAACCGAGAAGCCCCCACTTCAAGTAAGCTCGTAAGATATGCTAAGTGGTGGGTAGTTCACTTCTGATAGTTTTGTTTCCCACAAAATTTCATGATCATCGTTTGGATTAGATGGCTTTCCATCATTCACTAAAAATTTGACGATGATGTGATCGCCTAAATCTTCACCATCATTATTTTGCTTTGCATCTGTAACTTCATAGGATGTTTCAAGTGCTACCTTTGCAATATCCAATGTCCCTTTATTTTCAAGCTTGAAGTTTCTTTCGATCAAATCACCTGGTTTTAAATCTTTCACATTAACAATTACACTTGGGTTAATAGAAAGATCTAGTGTACCAGCTTGAAATGAGTTACTAGATGTTTTAGAATCACTGAAATAGGCGGCGAATACCCCGCCGAATGTAAGGGATAAACCAAGTGAAGCTGTGACAACTCCCATCCCAACCTTTTGTTTTAATGACATAAGAAAGCCCCCTAATTTAATTTTTATCAAACTTTCGCCTGGAGTATGGATAGAGTAAACATAGTATTTCAGTATGAATTATATTTGCGAAGGTTCTATGTTCTTTATTGAGAACAAGTATATGCTTATGAATTTTCCATTTCAATAAAATTATGACAAAAAATGTTGAGAAACATTTTTTTATGACAGATTATTTTGTTGTGATTTTAAGTGATAAATAGCGGGCAAAATAGGGTCAATCTAATAAAATAAAGGTTGAGAAATAAATAATAGGATGAAAGACTAGTAGGAAATGAAGCGTTTGCAATGAATATTCGTCAAAATTCGATATTTTACACAGTAAATTTGAATATTTTAAGTGAAAATAAAGAAAAAAACGAATATTTTTTAAAAAATAACAAGGATATTTCAGTTTTTCGCAGAAATGATAAAGAGTAAAAAATTTCTGTCATCTTAGTGAGGTGAACATATTGGATGTAATAAATTGTGAAGAAGTGAAACGAGATGAGTTTCATACAGAAAAGTACTATGACAGTTATAACATCTTTGGGGCACATATTGTGACGGAAGATGGGATGCGAGGTGTACGATTCACAGTATGGGCTCCTCATGCGAAAGCAATGAGTGTTGTTGGAGATTTTAATGAATGGGATTATGAGCAACATAAGATGCTACAAGTGACAGAAGAGGGGATTTGGTCCTTGTTTGTACCGTATATTGAAGAGAATGAGATATATAAGTATGCGATTGAAACGATGGACGGTAACGTGATTTTAAAAGCAGATCCTTACGCAGTATATGCAGAAGTAAGACCAAATACGGCATCTGTAGTTTTTGATATAGAGGGATATGAATGGAATGATAAAAACTGGATTCGTAAGAGAAAGAAAAAATCGATTTATAAAGAAGCGATGACAGTTTATGAATTACATTTCGGTTCTTGGAAAAAGAAAGAAGATGGCGCTCTGTACTCTTACAGAGAAATGGCCGAGGAGCTCATTCCGTATGTGGTGGAACATCAATTTACACATATTGAAATTATGCCGCTTGTTGAGCATCCATATGATCGTTCTTGGGGATATCAAGGAACGGGATATTATGCAGCGACAAGTAGATTCGGCACGCCACATGATTTGATGTATTTTGTCGATGAATGTCATAAATATGGAATCGGTGTCATTTTGGATTGGGTGCCGGGGCATTTTTGTAAAGATGCTCACGGTTTATATTTGTTTGATGGGACACCGACTTATGAATATAAAGATATAGATGTACAAGAAAACCTGGTATGGGGAACTGTTAATTTTGATTTAGGGAAGAGGGAAGTACGTAATTTCTTAATTTCAAATGCGTTATTTTGGATGAAGTATTTCCACATTGATGGTTTCAGGGTGGATGCAGTTGCGAATATGTTGTACTGGAATAAAGAAGGACAGGAACAAAGTAATGAGCACGCTGTTTCATTTTTACGAGAGCTAAATGAAGCGGTATTTGCAGAAGATGAAGATTTTCTTATGACAGCAGAAGATTCAACAGCTTGGCCACTTGTAACAGCTCCAACGTATGAAGGTGGGCTTGGATTCAATTACAAATGGAATATGGGCTGGATGAATGATGTGCTGAAATATATGGAGTGTGCGCCTGAGTACAGAAAGCATATTCATGAGAAAATAACGTTCTCATTACTATATGCTTACTCTGAAAACTTTATATTACCGCTTTCTCATGATGAAGTCGTTCATGGGAAAAAGTCGTTATTAAATAAAATGCCAGGAGATTACTGGGATAAGTTTGCTCAACTTCGTTTATTATATGGATATTTCTTTACTCACCCAGGTAAGAAATTACTCTTTATGGGTGGAGAATTCGGGCAGTTTGATGAGTGGAAAGATCTTGAAGATTTAGATTGGAATTTACATGACTTTGAAATGCATCGTTATATGCATGATTACTTTAAAGAGCTCATAGCATTGTATAAGCGCTCCAAACCACTTTGGCAGCTTGATCATTCACCGGAAGGATTTCAGTGGATAGATGCTAATAATCATGAGCAAAGTATTTTCTCATTTATCCGCCAAGGGGATAAACAAGAAGATGCGTTAGTTGTCGTATGTAATTTTACGAAAGCTACATATGAAAACTATAAAGTAGGTTTGCCAGATTTCGAGTATTATAACGAGATTTTAAACAGTGACGCTGAGCAATATGGCGGATCGGGGCAAGTGAATAAGAAACGTCTCAAGACGATTCAGGAACCGTATCATAATCAAGCAGCACATGTAGAAATTACAATTCCACCATTTGGCGTATCCATATTACGACCAGTGAAGACGAGAAAGGGGAGCAAAAAACAAGATGGCTCAAAAACAAAAATGCGTAGCAATGTTACTAGCAGGGGGAAAAGGTAGTCGATTAAGTGCATTAACAAAAAATTTAGCTAAGCCAGCTGTGCCATTTGGTGGTAAATATCGCATTATTGATTTTACGCTAAGTAACTGTGCGAATTCTGGTATTGAAACGGTTGGGATTTTAACGCAATATCAACCACTCGAACTTCATAATTATATCGGAATCGGCAATGCTTGGGATTTAGACCGAGTAAGCGGTGGAGTCACAGTGTTACCTCCTTATGCGGAGTCTTCAGGGGTGAAATGGTACACAGGTACGGCAAGTGCCATTTATCAAAATTTAAACTATTTAAGTCAATACGAACCAGAGTATGTTCTGATTTTATCAGGCGACCATATTTATAAAATGGATTACAGTAAAATGCTAGATTACCATGTGGAGAAAGAAGCGGACGTTTCGATTTCTGTTATTGAAGTACCATGGGATGAAGCGAGTCGTTTCGGTATTATGAATACGAACGAAGAGATGGAGATTGTTGAATTTGAAGAAAAACCGCAATTTCCAAGAAGTAATCTTGCATCAATGGGAATTTATATTTTTAACTGGGCAATTTTGAAAGAGTATTTAGAGATGGATGCAAGAAATCCTGAATCTAGTAATGATTTCGGAAAAGATGTACTTCCGCTTTTATTAGATGAAGGGAAAAAGCTGATGGCGTATCCGTTTGAAGGATATTGGAAAGATGTTGGAACGGTGAAAAGCTTATGGGAAGCGAATATGGATTTACTTCGTGATGAAACATCGCTGAATTTAAACGATCGTAATTGGCGTATTTATTCTGTGAATCCAAATGAGCCACCTCAATATATTGCGGAACAGGCAAAAGTAGAAGAATCACTTATTAACGAAGGATGCGTCATTGAAGGGGACGTGAAGCATTCTGTGTTATTCCAAGGGGTGACGGTGGAAGAAGGTAGTATGGTTATTGATTCTGTCGTTATGCCGGGGGCGAAGATTGGTAAAAATGTTGTGATTGAAAGAGCGATCGTTGGATCAGAAATGGTTATTGAAGATGGAACCATTATTCGTCCAGAAAAAAATGTCGACGATGTAGTACTCATTGCTGAAGGGAAATAGAAAAGGGGGATGAAATGAATGGGAGAAAAAATGTTAGGAATTATTAATGCAACGGGAAGTTTTCCTTCCTTAAAGAAAGTAACAGGGCATCGTTCACTAGCGGCGTTACCGTTTGGGGGCCGCTATCGACTCATTGATTTCATGCTTTCAAATATGGTGAATTCTAATATTCATAGTGTAGCGGTTTTTACAAGTCATAAAAACCGTTCGTTAATGGACCATGTTGGTTCAGGAAAACAGTGGGATTTAGATAGAAAAAGAGACGGACTGTTTTTATTCCCTCCAAATTGCCAATGTGACCAAGATGAATTTGGATCTTTTGCACATTTTAGAAGACATATTGATTATTTTCTAAGAGCTAGAGAAGAATACGTTGTTATTACGAATAGCCATCTCGTAACAGCATTAGATTTTCAAGCGGTGTTAGAGCGACATATACATACGGCAGCTGATATTACTGAAGTTTGCCATGAAGGGGTTTCGCTTCAAACATACGTGTTAAAGAAACAATTATTGTTAGATTTATTTGAGACATATAAAGATGTAGAGCAATACAGTTTATTTGATGTAGTGAGAGAAAAGCGCGGAAAATCACTGCACATTGCTACGTATGAGCATACAGGATATGTAGCTATTATTGATTCGATTGAAAGTTACTATAAACATAGCTTAGAAATTTTGCAGCCTGCTATTTGGAAGCAATTATTTAAGAAAGAAGCACCGATCTTTACGAAAGTAAAAGATGAACCACCAACTCGTTACCTGAAGGGTGCAGCCGTGAAAAATACAATGATTGCAAACGGCAGTATTATCGAAGGTGAAGTAGAAAATAGTGTTATCTCCCGTTCTGTTAAAATTGGCAAAGGTTCAATTGTTCGTAATAGCATTATTATGCAAAAGAGCAAAATTGGAGATAATTGTATAATAGATGGTGTTATTATTGATAAAGACGTGAAAATTGGTGACGGTGTTGTACTAAAAGGAAACGCCGATGAGCCATATGTTATAGAAAAAGGAAGCGTTCAAAATAGTACGATTAATAGTTATTCTTAAAAGAATCAGTGGGGGTTTTTCCTCCACTGATTAAAGCATTCATTTAAATGAAAACTCGAAGGGAGGAAGCTGCAAGGGAAGTAGTATAAGCTTTTCGTGCAGTGGGACAACAAGTGAATATTTTATTTGCAGTATCAGAATGTGTACCATTTGTTAAATCGGGAGGATTAGCTGATGTAGCAGGTGCGCTCCCAAAAGAGCTAAAAAAATTAGGCGTGGACGTTCGCATTATACTTCCGAATTATAGTCTTATTCCGCAAAAATTAAGAGATGGATGTACGTTACATAAAGTAATTAACGTCCCGCTTGGGTGGAGAAATCAATATTGCGGAATTTTAAAAGGTGAGCAAGACGGGATTACGTATTACTTAATAGATAATGAATATTATTTTAAGCGAGATTCTCTATATGGTCATTATGATGACGGAGAGCGTTTTTCTTATTTTTCTAAAGCAGTTTTAGAGTGTATTCCTCACCTTGATTTCGAAGTGGATGTTCTTCATAGTCACGATTGGCATACAGCTATGGTGAATTTCTTACTACGTGAAAAGTATCAAGATAATCCATTATATGAGCATATTAAAACGGTATATACGATTCATAACTTGCAGTTCCAAGGTGTATTTTCTCCTGAAGTGATGTACGACTTGTTAGAACTTGGCGACGAATATTTTCATAGTGAGCAGCTAGAGTTTTATGGAAATGTGAACTTTATGAAGGGCGGGATTATCGCTTCTGATCAAATTACAGCGGTTAGCCCGACATACAAAGAGGAAATTCAATATGAGTTTTTTGGTGAGAAGTTAGATGGGTTGTTACGAAAAAATAATGGTAAGCTTAGCGGCATCGTAAATGGAATTGATACGAGCGTATATAATCCAGAAACGGATTCGTATATTACTGCTCAGTACGATGCAGAGTCATTAGAGGAAAAGAATGAAAATAAACGCGCCTTGCAGCGTTATTTTGGTTTGCCAGAAAAAAAAGATACACCAATTATTTCGATGGTAACGAGATTAACGAAGCAAAAAGGTCTTGATTTAGTGCGTACTGTATTCCGCGAAATAATGGAGGAAGATGTACAATGTATTATTTTAGGATCAGGTGATTCGGAATATGAGCAATTCTTTGAGTGGATGGCATACGAGTATCCTGAAAAGGTAAGAGTGTATATCGGATTTAATGAAGAATTAGCTCACCAAGTATATGCGGGAAGTGATTTATTCTTAATGCCATCATTATTTGAACCGTGTGGACTTGGACAACTTATCGCATTAGCGTACGGTACGATTCCGATTGTAAGAGAAACAGGCGGATTAAATGACACGGTACAATCTTATGATGAAGAAACTGGAGAAGGAAATGGTTTCAGTTTCACGAACTTTAATGCACATGACATGTTGCACACGGTTCGTCGTGCAATTGAATTTTATCATGATAAACCGGTATGGGAGCAGCTTGTAAAGCAAGCGATGACTGAAGATTATAGCTGGGAGAAATCAGCTCTTGCTTATAAGAAATTGTATAAAAGTCTCATGGAATAACATGTAGGTGGTGAAGAAATGTTTACTCATGTTGAAAGTTTCAAATCAGCTTTTCTAGAAAAGTTAGAGACGATGTATGGTAAAAGTTTCAAAGACTCTACAACTCGTGATCAATACAATACGCTTGGATACATGGTACGTGAGTATATGAATAGCCAATGGATTGCAACGAACGAAAGCTATCGGTCTGGAGAGCAAAAGCAAATGTATTACTTATCCATTGAGTTTTTACTTGGGCGTTTGCTTGGAAGTAACATATTAAATTTAGGCATCAGGGATGTATGTGAGCAAGGACTTTCTGAGCTTGGGATTTCGTTGCAAGAATTAGAAGAGGTGGAAGCAGATGCAGGTCTTGGAAATGGTGGACTTGGACGATTAGCAGCCTGTTTTCTTGATTCACTTGCATCGTTAAATTTACCAGGTCATGGCTGTGGCATTCGTTACAAACACGGCTTATTTGACCAAAAAATTGTTGATGGTTATCAAGTTGAATTTCCAGAGCAGTGGCTTCTTCATGAAAACGTATGGGAAGTAAGAAGGCATGATCAAGCTGTAGAAGTAAGCTATTTCGGTAATGTTGAACCGCTATACATTGATGGACGTTTAGAGTTCAGACATACGAATGCAGAAGTGATTATGGCAGTACCATATGACGTTCCAGTAGTAGGTTATGAGACGAGTACTGTAAACACACTTAGACTTTGGAATGCTGAACCAGTTCCTTTCCCGCAAAATTGCAAAGATATTTTGAAATATAAGCGTGAAACAGAGGCGGTATCGGAGTTTTTATATCCAGATGATACGCATGATGAGGGAAAAATACTTCGTTTGAAACAACAGTATTTCCTTGTATCAGCAAGTTTGCAAAATATCGTTCGTCTGCATAGAGAAAGATATGGTGATCTTCGTCAATTGCATGAGAAAATTGCGATTCATATTAATGATACACATCCAGTTTTGGCGATTCCAGAACTGATGCGTATTTTATTAGATGAAGAAAAACTAGCATGGGAAGAAGCTTGGCACATAACGACGCAAACAATTTCTTATACGAATCATACGACGTTATCAGAAGCACTTGAAAAGTGGCCAATGCACATTTTTAAACCGTTATTACCGAGAATTTATATGATTATTGAAGAGATTAATGAACGTTTCTGTCATGAACTTTGGGAACGTTATCCATATGAATGGCATCGTATTGAAGAGATGGCGATTATTGCGCATGATCTTGTGAAAATGGCTCATTTAGCAATTGTCGGTAGCCATAGCGTTAATGGTGTAGCGAAAATTCATACGGAAATTTTAAAGCAACGTGAAATGCGATTATTTTATGAGTTTTATCCAGATAAGTTTAATAATAAAACGAATGGAATCGCTCATAGACGCTGGTTAATGAAGGCGAATCCGCAGCTGACGAACCTTATTTCAGAGGCGATTGGAACAGAGTGGAAGAAAGAACCGATTAAGCTTCAAGCGCTGCAATTAGTTCAATACGATGCGAGTTTCCAGGAGAAATTTGCAGAGGTAAAACAAGAGCGTAAAGAGATTTTAGCGGAGCGTATTCATAATAAAATGGGGATTACAATTGATCCTAATTCTATTTTTGATGTGCAAGTAAAAAGACTGCATGCTTACAAACGACAATTATTAAACGTTCTTCATATTTTATATTTGTATAACCGTTTGAAAGAGGATGCTAGTTTTACATTTTATCCGCGAACTTTTATTTTTGGAGCGAAAGCATCACCTGGCTATTACTATGCAAAAAAAATTATTAAATTAATTAATGAACTCGCAAGGAAAGTGAATAATGATCCGTACGTCAGCCAATATATGAAAGTTATCTTTCTAGAAAACTATCGAGTGTCTTTAGCAGAAGATATATTCCCAGCTGCGGATGTTAGTGAGCAAATTTCAACTGCGAGTAAAGAAGCATCAGGAACAGGTAATATGAAATTTATGATGAATGGTGCGATCACACTCGGCACGTTAGACGGAGCTAATATTGAAATAAAAGAGAGAGTCGGTGATGATAACTGTTTCATTTTCGGTTTAACGGCCGATGAGGTTCTTCATTACTATCAAAATGGTGGATATCGTGCGAGTGATTATTATCACCACAATATGCATATTAAAAAAGTAGTAGATCAGTTAACGAATGGTTTCTTTGCACATTCGGGAGCTGAATTTGAAGCGATTTACGATTCTCTCGTAATTCAAAATGATGAATACTTTGTTCTGCGAGATTTTGGTCCATATGCGGAAAGGCAAGAAGCTGTTGGTAGAGCTTATGAGAACCGAACGAAGTGGCTAGAAATGTCGATTTTAAATATTGCACAATCTGGTCATTTTGCGAGCGATCGAACGATTTTGCAGTATAGTAACGAGATTTGGGGTATTGGTAATGCGGTTACACAGTATTAAATGAAAGTCCCTTTTAAAAGAGGAATATAATCGCTTAAAAAACCGAGCTTAATCTCATTAAGCTCGGTTTTCCTTTTTTGCTTAAGAAAGAAATGGAATAGCGGTATAGATTATACCAGTTCCACCATATTCTCCTGTCGCAAAGTATGAAAATGTAAAGAAACCTGTAAACGTAAAAATTACAATGAGAAAAAGTGCAAAGATAAATTTTAGCATGTAAGGTCCCCTCATCCAAAAATAACTTCATATATTATTATAGTATAAGGATATTCAATTTCCAATTGTTTACTGGTTAAAAATGAGAAGTCAGACATGTTTTGTATGTTGTAATGGCATGATTATTTGTAATAGATTTTGTGTTTTTTGTAAATGTCATGTTGTGATGAACGTGTGCATATTCCCAGTCTTGATCATTAAAATGGACATTGCGCGGAGGGAGAAGGGGAACGACATCAAATAAATTAACGAAGCGAAAGCTACTAGCTACTTGTAGTTTATAATAATTCCGAAATGCAATATCGCCCACTTTGGGAGAGGCAAATGTATAAAGACCGTACTGTGCAAATGCGGTGTTGATACGCGCATCGAGTATATGTAGTGTAGCGAGTGCACCACCTAAGCTATGACCGGTTGCAAGAAGTTTTTTATGGGCTGGTAGTGATACGAGCATATCCATAATAGAATCTCGGCAAGATTCATAAATGGAAAGAAAGCCGTTATGGACATTTCCGCTGTTTAAAGCATATGGGTATGGTTTTTGGTTAACGAGTGAATCGATAATCCAGTCTGTATCTGTTTGTGTCCCGCGAAAAGCTACAATAATCGTATCCTCAGACTCTAGTATGAATCCGAACCATTCTGTCGTTTGAATGGTTTTTCCTTGAAAGCCTTGTACATATTGAAAACCATCTGGTATTTCGAAAATCCCATTTTGTTTATATTGTTCATACGTTAACTCACAACAAGAAGCTAACAATATGGCAGTATCTTTATCGAAGGATAAAGGAGTACGCATTAAGGAAGCCCTCCTTAAGAAAAGGTATAGTTCAATATATGCAGTGAGGGACTTGATTCATTCTTTGGAGGAAGTTTGAAAATTAAGCTTGAACCTTTATAAATATGAAGAAGAAGCGCGGCCAAATGAGGCTATGGAATTCAAAGTGGTTTATACAGTCAAAAAAAAGATAGTTCCCTATGAAGGAGACTATCTCTTTTTTGTTTTATCCCGCTTTAATGGGCAGTAAGACCCCCACCTCAAAGTTCAGTGAAAGCAAAGAAGTTAGGTGGGGGTCGGGCTGCCCATTAAAGTCCGATTGGTGAGGGCTGATTAAAGTTTCACTTTATTCTTTCCCATCTAAAAGACGTCCAAGTCCGCCTAAAACGCTGCCTTCACCGCTGTTTTGAGCTGCTGGGCTTGTAAGGCGTGCTGCTAAACGGCTAAGTGTTAAGGACTGAATCCAAACCGTTCCAGGGCCTTCTAACGTTGCGAAGAATAAACCTTCGCCGCCAAATAGAGCTGTTTTTACTTTTCCAACGAATTGAACATCGTAGTTAACGTCTTTTGTCATGGCAACGAGACAACCTGTATCGATGCGAAGTCTTTCGCCAGGTTTTAATTCACGCTTGTATACAGTTCCGCCTGCATGCATGAAAGCAAGTCCATCACCTTCAAGTTTCTGCATGATGAAACCTTCCCCACCGAAGAAACCAGTTCCGATTTTTTTCGTAAACTCGATTCCGATAGAAACGCCTTTTGCTGCACAAAGAAACGCATCTTTTTGGCAAACTACCTTTCCTTGATATTCTGTTAAATCTACAGGAACAATCTTACCAGGATAAGGAGCGGCAAAAGATACTTGGCGCTTGCCGTGACCTGTATTTGTAAAGACAGTCATAAACATACTTTCACCTGTAACGAGACGTTTACCAGCGCCCATTAATTTACCGAATAGACCACTAGATGGGCCAGAACCATCACCGAAAATGGTTTCCATTTCGATATGATCTTCCATCATCATCATTGCGCCAGCCTCTGCGATAACGCTTTCTTCTGGATCTAATTCAATTTCAACAAACTGCATATCATCGCCATATAATTTATACTCGATTTCATGTGCTTGCATTTTTTCACCTCATCATATGTAGTAATTATATTGTACCGAAATCAAAGAAATTAGAATACTGTAGATTTGTTAATTTGTGAATAAAAATAGAATGAAAATTTAAGGTTATACTAGGATTATAAAAAAAGATGGGTTGAAAGTGTTCTCATTTGACGTTTTTGATATAGCATGATATAGTGAAAGCACTATTGAGCTACATAATGTGGTACGGAAATAAAGCACGTTGTATTAAAGGCTGTAAGCTTGTTATACATTCATGTCCTTTATATCCACCTTTTCATGTGGATTCATAGTTTCATTTTTATTTAGGAGGTACATGACATGCAAACAGGTAAAGTTAAATGGTTTAACGGCGAAAAAGGTTTTGGCTTCATCGAAGTTGAAGGCGGAGAAGACGTATTCGTACATTTCTCAGCTATCCAAGGCGAAGGCTTCAAAACTTTAGAAGAAGGTCAAGAAGTTTCTTTCGAAATCGTTGAAGGAAACCGCGGACCACAAGCAGCTAACGTTACAAAAAACTAGTTAGCTAGCGATAAAAAGCATTCCGATTTTCGGAATGCTTTTTTTTATTCTTTGGAACTCGATTCATTTGAGGATAATTCGCCCTTAAAGGTACGCTCTTCAAAGTCATCAAGCATTTGTTCATATTCTTCATGCTCTTCTGTAGCGAAAATTTGCGGATTTTTTCCATACATATCTGTACCGATAAAGTTTTCGAAATCCTCTACGTAGCCTACATTTTCCTCGCTATTTACGTACATGCCATTATAGTTTTTGGAATCTTGTCTTTCTAAATCAGACGGCGTTTCAGACGTTCCGTAATTGGCAACATCTTGCCATGCGTCTTCCGCATCGTATTCAACAGAATGATCTTCATCGTGTTTGTGGAAAGAAGGGGACAACACTTCTTCTTCAACTGGTCGTGTATTCATATTTAACTTACTTGTCGTGTGCTGGATGCATGTTGTAGCGGTCGGCATTGCTTCTAATCTTTCAAATGGAATTTCTTCGCCAGACACTTCGCAAATGC
Organism: Bacillus sp. BC08; assembly: GCF_054326875.1. Classification (NCBI taxonomy): domain Bacteria; kingdom Bacillati; phylum Bacillota; class Bacilli; order Caryophanales; family Bacillaceae; genus Bacillus; species Bacillus sp. BC08. The sequence continues at coordinate 15,274 of NZ_JBTGPA010000035.1, forward strand.
CGTACGTACCTGCTTCTATTTTTTGCAGGGCGTGTTTCGTATCCTCTAGCTGTTTATGCCAAAGTTCAATAAGCCCGAAGTCTTTTTCGCGTTCATATAGCTCTGTTGCCATATCAGCTGGATGGTTATCGTAGCTAGATAATTCTCCAACGGAATCACGTTCAGATGCACGATCTTCATTTTCATGTGTTTGTATCGTTTGCTCTAGTTCTTGTTTTTGTTTTTCTAAAACGGATTTAAATTGATTTATTTGTTGTGGAGTTAACATAGTCGTCCACCTTCCTACAATTCAGTTTCTTTACATAGTATGAACGTTGAGAGTGGGAATTATGAGCTGAAATTGGTATACGAAAAAGGAGCCGCGTCAGCAGCTCCTTTCTATAGAAAATATCCAAGCAATAATCCGATTCCCATGAGGAGACCGAAGATTGTATTTGTTTTTGCTGTGGCGATCATTGCAGGTACCATTTCCATTGGAATGCTTTTGCCGATAAAGCCTTTCGTCGCTTTAAATGCTTTCGGTGCACTTAAAAATACGATAAGCATCCATGGTGATACGATGCCCACGATAATTAGAGCAATTGTCCAAATGTAGGAAACGATGAACATAGAAGCAAGTACACCAACGGCTCTTTCACGTCCAACGAGAATCGCTAACGTTTTACGGCCATTTTCTTTATCACCATCTAAGTCACGAATGTTATTAGCTAATAATATGGCACCAATTAAAATGGAGCTTGGGATAGATAGTAAAATGACTTCTGATGTTACAGTTCCAGTTTGAATAAAGAATGAAATCCCAATAATAATGACACCCATAAATAGTCCGGCTGTTAACTCTCCAAATGGTGTATATGCAATTGGAAGTGGACCGCCTGTATAAAGGTAAGCAACAGCCATACAAACAAGACCGATTGCCGCAAGCCACCAGCTAGAATTCATACAAATATAAACACCTAATAGTATTGCGATGCCGAAAAATCCAAATGCTAAGTTAAGCACCGTTTTTGGCTGAATGCCATCGCGAACGATAGCGCCGCCGATACCAACTGACCCTTCGTGATCAAGTCCTCTTTTATAATCAAAGTATTCATTAAACATGTTTGTTGCTGCTTGAATGAGAAGACAAGCAAGAAGCATCATAAGGAAAAGAGGGAGATGTATTTGATTTATGCCTCCGACCTGCATTGCATATGCTGTTCCGATGAAAACAGGAACGAAAGCTGCTGTTAATGTATGGGGACGTAGTAAACTCCACCAAATGCGCCAGCCTGTTTGCTTACTTGGCTTTGGCGCCGTAGGAGAGGAATTCGTTTCGACGTTCATTTCCATGTTGAATCCTCCTTTGGTCACATATTGTACACAACTAAGTGTAGAAAAAGCATCATTTAGTGTCAACGTTTATTTTCTAGGAAGAGAAGGTGAATTTCTCAGAAATGCTAAACGTTGACAGGCCTTTCGTTTGAGGTGTATCTTAAAATCAAGCGTAATTATGACTATTTTTCGCCCATAGGGGGGAGACAATTGTGATTCAAACGAAACAAATAGGCTTGCAAGAAGTTCTTGCTGCAGCTATTAAGCGTGCAACTGATGAAAAAATATTGGTGAGCTTCGTAAGACAAATAGACTGGATGGATCCGCTTCTGTTTTATGCAGCAGGTAAAAGGATTGCATTCGAAAATAGATGTTATTTTGCAGACCCAGCTCAGCATGTAATATTTGCTGGAATTGGCTCTGTTTTCACTATAGCAACTGCTTCTCAAAAACGCTTTCAAACTACTCGTGACGAGTGGGATAAAGTAAAAGAGAAAGCATTTGTACAAAGAGAAAAATACGAATTTGGAACAGGTCCTCTTTTATTTGGTGGATTTTCATTTGATCAAGAAAAAGAGAAAACGGACTTATGGAAAGAATTTGATGATACGACATTTTCACTACCAGCATTTTTATTAACTGTAAAAAATGAAAAAGCATGGTTAACAATGAATACATTCGTTTCAGCAACAGATTGTGCAGAAACTCTTTATAAAGAAATTGTTTCTTTAGAGGAGGAAATTTTACGAGAGAGTAAATGCGCACTAGAAGGATCGAAATTAACAGTTACTTCTAAAGTAGAAGTGGATCCGAAAGGCTGGATGAAGGCCATTGAGAAAGTGCAAGATGAAATGAAGCAGGGGAACGTGCAGAAGGTTGTATTAGCGAGAGAGCTAAAAGTAGAGATGAATCATCATATTGATTCTGCTCTCGTTTTAGAAGCACTTCGTATAGGGCAACCAGATTGTTACGTATTTTCTTTTGATTATAAAGGAGCATGCTTCTTAGGAGCGACGCCAGAGAGATTAATTCGCAAAGAAGATGAGAAGTTTACTTCGATGTGTCTTGCTGGTTCAACTGGTCATGGTCAATCTATAGAAGAAAGTAAACGAAATAGTAATGCGCTTCTTCATGATGAAAAGAATTTAGCTGAACACGGTTATGTTGTGAACATGATCAGGTCGGTATTAAATGAGCACTGTGAATCTGTTAATATTCCGGAAAGTCCGGGCTTATTAACAACGAAAAACTTAATTCATTTATATACACCTGTAGAGGCAAAAGGCGATGCGAGTCTTTTAACAATGGTAGAAGAATTACATCCAACACCAGCTCTTGGCGGGACACCTCGTTTGGAAGCGATGAAACTGATTCGTGATGTTGAATTGTTAGACAGAGGATTATATGGTGCACCGATTGGCTGGATAGATGATGAAGGAAATGGTGAGTTTGCGGTTGCGCTTCGCTGCGGATTATTAAATGGCGAGAAAGCATCCTTATTTGCCGGTTGTGGGATTGTAATTGATTCAGTACCGCAACTTGAATATGAAGAAACAAGCTTGAAGTTTAGACCGATGCTTGGTGCTTTGGAGGAATTAATGAAATGAACAATCATATAGAAGCATTATCATATTATTTAGGCGCGTTCGTGGATGAACTGACGCGTCTAAATGTATGTGATGTTGTCATTAGTCCAGGCTCACGGTCAACGCCGATTGCTTTACTAATGGAACAACATGAAGGAATGAACACATATTTACATGTAGATGAAAGGTCGGCAGGATTTTTTGCGCTCGGCATTGCAAAAGCGAAAAAACGTCCGGTTGCATTATTATGTACATCAGGAACGGCAGCAGCGAACTACTATCCAGCTGTATGTGAAGCTTTTCATTCGCGAGTGCCGCTTATCGTCTTAACGGCAGATAGACCACATGAATTGAGAGACGTCGGTGCACCACAAGCGATGAATCAAATTAATTTATACGGTACATTTGTGAAGCAATTTACAGAGATGGCACTTCCAGAAGCGAGTGAAGCGATGTATCATTATGCTCGCATGACGACGCAGCGCACGATAGCAAGCGCACTTCTAGCGCCGCAAGGACCTGTTCATCTTAATTTTCCAGTTCGCGAACCGCTTATCCCGGACTTTTCATTAGAAAGTTTATGGGATAAAGGACGCAGGGAATATACAGGAGTAGTTCAGCAAGGGAACGTGACGATGCCGAGTGAATATGTAGATTCTCTTGTAGGGCGCCTTTCACATATGGAAAAGGGGCTTATTATTTGTGGAGATGATAGCGATCCAGAAATTGCAGCGTTTGCAACGCAACTAGCTGAAAAAACGGGATATCCAATATTAGCGGATCCACTTTCTAACATTCGTAGCGGACATCACGATAAAACGATGGTAATCGACTGTTACGATACATTTTTACGAAATGAATTGTTAAAGGAAACGTGGAGGCCAGAAGTCATGATTCGCTTTGGTGGTATGCCTGTTTCGAAAGCATTAACGCAGTTCATTAAAAAACAGACGAAAGCCGTTCATATCGTTGTTGAGGAGTCTGGACAATGGAGAGATCCAGCTCTCGTTGCGACAGAAGTGGTTCAAGCGAGTGATATTGCCTTTTGCAAGGCACTAATAGAAAAAATGCCAGTTATGAGAAAGAATGATTGGTTCGGAATGTGGCAACATATAAACGAAAAAACGAAGGAAACGCTTCGTGAAATGGAAACATATGATACTGCATTTGAAGGGAAAGTTATTACGGATATTGTCCGCGTATTACCAGAAGGGGCAACGTTATTTGCGAGTAATAGTATGCCAATTCGTGATACAGATTCATTCTTCTTCACATCGGATAAAAATATTCAAGTGATGGCAAACCGTGGTGTAAACGGGATTGACGGAATTATTTCGACAGCTTTAGGAGCGAGCGTTATTTGCGATCCGCTCGTATTAGTAATTGGTGATTTATCATTTTATCACGATTTAAACGGGTTATTAGCTGCAAAATTACATGAATTAAATATAACGATTGTTGTCGTAAATAATGACGGTGGCGGTATTTTCTCATTCTTACCACAATATGAGAAAAAGGAACACTTCGAATCATTATTTGGAACACCGATTGGGCTTGATTATGAGCATGTTGTCAAAATGTATGGCGGTTCATTTAGCCGTGTAAATGGTTGGGAGCAATTCCGAGAAGAGGTACAAAAAGGAACGACGACGGAAGGTTTACACGTTGTAGAAATTTGTACGAACCGTGATGAAAACTTAACGTTGCACCGTAAATTATGGGCAAAAACACAGGATGTAATTACTACATCATTGCACGGTGAATCAAAATGAACGTAACGCTGCAAGGTGTATCGTATGAATATGAAGTAGTCGGAAGCGGAGAACCACTTCTACTTCTTCATGGTTTTACGGGAAGCATGGAAACGTGGCGTTCTTTCGTTCCTTCTTGGAGCGAGCAATTTCAAGTCATTTTAGTAGACATTGTTGGGCACGGAAAAACGGAAAGTCCTGAAGGTGTGACTCATTATGATATTCGAAATGTAGCATTGCAAATGAAAGAACTACTAGATTACCTTCATATTGAAAAAGCGCACATACTTGGCTATTCGATGGGCGGTAGACTGGCGATTACGATGGCATGTCTATATCCAGAGTATGTACATTCTCTTTTATTAGAAAATTGTACAGCTGGGCTCAAAAGTGAAGAGAACAGAAAAGAACGTCGTGAAAAAGATGAGCGACTTGCTCATAAAATTGAGCGAGAAGGCATCGAAAGTTTTGTATCAATGTGGGAAAATATTCCGCTGTTTGAAACGCAAAAAAGTTTAGCACAAAACGTACAAGAAGCGGTGCGAAAAGAACGACTTGCTAACGATCCAAAAGGACTTGCAAATAGCTTGCGCGGCATGGGAACAGGGGTTCAGCCTTCATGGTGGGACGAGCTGCCAAACTTAAAAATGCCTATTCTTTTAATGAACGGGGAGTATGATGAAAAGTTCTTTCACATATTAAAAAACATTGAAAAATGCGCCCATGACGCGAAATTTGTCAAAATTGATGGTGCTGGCCATGCAATTCATGTGGAACAACCGGAAAAGTTTGATACAATAGTAAAGGGATTTCTAAAAACTATGCAGTGATGCTTTTTTTCATCTAAGAAGGAAGCCACACTTATAGAGGAGATCAGAAATATACAAGGAGGTAGTTGTAATGGCTATTGAATGGGTAAAAGAAGGCAATTACGAAGATATTATTTATTCAACATACAATGGTATCGCAAAGATTTCGATTAACCGCCCTGAAGTACATAACGCATTCCGTCCTAAAACGGTAATGGAGTTAATCAACGCTTTTGCACACGCTCGTGATGATGCAAATGTTGGCGTTATCATTTTAACAGGTGAAGGTGGACGTGCATTCTGTTCAGGCGGCGACCAAAAAGTTCGCGGTCATGGTGGATATGTAGGTGACGACCAAATCCCTCGTTTAAACGTATTAGACTTACAACGTCTAATTCGCGCAATTCCTAAACCAGTTATCGCAATGGTAGCGGGTTATGCAATCGGTGGTGGACACGTACTTCATATCGTATGTGACTTAACAATCGCTGCAGACAACGCTGTATTCGGACAAACAGGTCCTAAAGTAGGAAGCTTTGACGGTGGATACGGAGCTGGTTACTTAGCTCGTATGGTAGGCCACAAGAAAGCTCGCGAAATTTGGTACCTATGCCGTCAATACAGTGCTGGGGAAGCGCTTGATATGGGCTTAGTAAACACAGTAGTACCATTAGAAGAGCTTGAAGCAGAAACAGTACAATGGGCACAAGAAATCTTAGCAAACAGCCCAATGGCACTTCGTTTCCTAAAAGCTGCATTCAACGCAGACACAGACGGTCTAGCTGGTATTCAACAACTAGCTGGAGATGCAACGTTATTGTACTATACAACTGACGAAGCAAAAGAAGGTCGTGACGCGTTCAAAGAAAAACGCAGTCCGGACTTCGGTCAATTCCCTCGTTTCCCGTGATCAAACCAAAAGCGGAAGCGGCTTGCTTAGAACAAGAGGGCGTTGGAACTCCTGACGTAGAGGCGCTTTTTGCCTCGTAGGGAGGCGTGAAACGGCCGACTGTTCTAGCCGCTATAGCTAGATGAGATCAAACCGGAAACAAAACAACTAAGAGACTTGATGTCATATCAAGTCTCTTTCTTTCATGAAAGGAGAATGGATGATGGAGACGATGCCAAATTGGTTAAAGCAACGTGCATTTTTAACACCAGACCGCACTGCAATTGAAATAGAGGATGAAAAGGTTACTTTTATGCAGCTGCATGAAAAAGTAGTATCTGTTTGTGAACACTTCACGCATGTAGGAGTGAAGCGTGGGCAAAAGGTGGCTGTTCTGATGAAAAATGGTATGGAGATGATTACAGTTATTCACGCCCTATCTTACGTAGGTGCAGTAGCTGTGCTTTTAAATACGCGTCTTTCAAGAGAAGAGCTACTTTGGCAAATGGATGATGCTGAAGTTATTTGTTTAGTGACGGATCAAGATTTTGAGGCTAAAGATGTTCCTGTATATTCATTTGCTGAAGTGATGAATGGACCGAAGGCGGAAGCCTCTATACAAGAAGAATTCTCTTTAGGAGAAGCGATGACAATTATTTATACGTCTGGGACGACAGGTAAACCGAAAGGCGTTATTTTAACGTACGGCAATCACTGGGCAAGCGCGGTTGGCTCTTCGCTTAATTTAGGGCTTCGTGATGATGATTGCTGGTTAGCTTGTATGCCGATGTTCCACGTTGGCGGGTTATCGCTTCTAATGAAAAATATTATGTACGGCATGCGCATTTTACTCGTTCCGAAATATGATGCTGATTTTATTCATAAAGCACTTCAAACGAGAGGCGTAACGATTATTTCTGTCGTTTCTAAAATGTTAACAGATCTATTAGAGAGACTAGGAGAAGAGACATATCCATCTTCTTTACGATGCATGTTACTGGGCGGAGGACCAGCGCCGAAACCGTTACTTGAAACATGTGTAGAAAAAGGAATTCCTGTGTATCAAACGTACGGTATGACAGAAACGTCGTCGCAAATTTGTACGTTATCAGCAGATTACATGTTAACGAAAGTAGGATCAGCCGGAAAACCACTATTTCAGTGCCAACTTCGTATTGAAAAAGATGGCGTAGTAGTGGCGTCGTTTGCGGAAGGCGAGATTGTAGTAAAAGGACCAAACGTAACAGGTGGTTATTTTAACCGTGAAGATGCGACGCGTGAAACCATTCAAAACGGATGGCTGCATACTGGTGACCTCGGTTATTTAGATGACGAAGGATTTTTATACGTATTAGATCGACGCAGTGATTTAATCATTTCTGGTGGAGAGAATATATATCCAGCTCAAATTGAAGAAGTGTTGCTTTCTCATCCGATGGTAGCGGAAGCAGGTGTTGTCGGGATGACTGATGATAAATGGGGCCAAGTACCTGCTGCTTTTGTTGTAAAAAATGGAGAGGTAACAGAAGAAGAAATTCTTCATTTTTGCGAGGAGAAATTAGCGAAATATAAAGTACCGAAAAAAGCATGTTTCTTAGAGGAAATGCCACGAAACGCTTCGAAAAAATTGTTAAGACGAGAGTTAAGACAATTAGTGGAGGAGATGTAGGTGGAAATAAAAAAAGCGACACTTCATATAACGGAAATGCCACTCGTAATCCCGTTTGCTGCAAGCTACGGAACGTATGAGAAGCGTGAGAGCATCGTTATTGAATTAGAAGATACAGATGGACACATTGGATTCGGCGAGGTCGTTGCTTTCTCTGAACCGTGGTATACGGAAGAAACAGTGAAGACAGCATTGCATGTACTTCAAGATTTTTTATTACCTGATTTATTAAAGGCGGAGATTTCTCATCCGAATGAAGTGCCAGGTTTGTTCCAACATATAAAGAGAAACAGAATGGCAAAGGCGGGAATTGAAGGGGCTGTTTGGGACTTATATGCGAAGCGTGAACAGAAATCGCTAGCGATGTTACTTGGCGGAACTAGGACTGAAATTGAAGTTGGTGTTGTGGTTGGTATCAATACAATTCCAGTTATGTTAAAACAAATCGAGAAGTACGCAGAAGAAGGGTACGAGCGTTTTAAAGTGAAAATAAAGCCAGAGCATGACTACGAGTTATTGAAAGAAATTCGTAAAGAGTTTCCGCACATCCCGTTAATGGCTGATGCAAATTCAGCCTATACACTAGCGGATACGGAGAAGCTGAAACGATTAGATGAATTTCAATTGATGATGATTGAACAACCACTAGCGGATTACGATTTTCTCGATCATGCACAGTTGCAAAAGAAAATTGAAACGCCAATTTGTTTAGACGAAAGTATCCATAGTTTAGAAGATGCGCGCGTTGCGATTACGCTTGGCAGCTGCCGCATCGTTAATATTAAACCAGGGCGAGTGGGCGGATTAACAGAATCTATTCAAATCCATAATTATTGCATGGAGCATAATATACCCGTTTGGTGCGGCGGTATGGTAGAGATGGGGATTTCAAGGGCGCAAAATATTGCGCTTGCTTCACTGCCAAACTTTACGATTCCAGGTGATATATCTGCCTCTAGTAGGCACTGGGAGAAGGATATTATTTCGCCGGAAGTGATGCTTGAGGGCGGAAAAGTGATTGTACCACAAAGTGTTGATACTGAGTATGAAGTAAACCGCGGAAGGTTGGCGGAAATTACGAAGCAGCGAATTGTTTTGGAGCGGTAGGTTGAATCTTGAAAATAGCGGGCGAATTTCGTCGTTAATTGTCGGTAAGTCGATATAATTGGAAAATCGTCGATATAATTTCATTTACTAAGGTTACTCCCGTGAGTAACCTTTTCGTATTGTACAAATTGGATAGACTAGTTTACAATCGAGCGTATAAAGTGAAACTTTAATCAGTGGGGCATCCCCACTGATTATTAGCCCGCACCAATCGGGCTTTTATGGGCAGTGGATCTCCCACCTAACTTCTTTGATTCATTCGAAATTTGAGGTGGGAGTCTTACTGCCCGCAAATAGCGGGATAAAGGGGGAGTAATATGAAGCGCATTTCAATTTTAATAGCGGATGATGAGGCAGAAATTGCTGATTTAATTGAGATACATTTAGAAAAAGAAGGCTACCACGTCGTGAAAGCAGCTGATGGAGAAGAGGCAATTCATATTATTGAAACGCAGCCAATCGACTTGGTGGTTTTAGATATTATGATGCCGAAAATGGATGGTTATGAAGTGACGCGCCAAATTCGTGCGAAGCACCATATGCCAATCATTTTTTTAAGTGCGAAAACATCTGATTTTGATAAGGTGACAGGTCTTGTATTAGGTGCAGATGATTATATGACAAAACCTTTTACACCGATTGAATTAGTTGCGCGTGTAAATGCACAATTACGCCGATTTCTTACGTTAAATCAGCCGAAAGTAGTGGAGAATAAATCTGCTTTAGAGGTAGGCGGAGTCGTTATTGATCCTGAGCGAAGAACAGTAAATGTGTACGAAGAACAAGTTGAATTAACACCGAAAGAGTTTGATATTTTATATTTATTAGCGAGCCATCCGAAGAAAGTGTACAATGTAGAAAATATTTTTCAGCAAGTATGGGCAGATGATTATTTTGAAGGCGGAAATACAGTTATGGTACATATTCGTACGTTGCGGAAAAAACTTGGGGAAGATAAAAGAAAGAATAAGTTAATAAAAACAGTGTGGGGAGTAGGTTATACTTTCAATGGCTAAAAAGATGAGAAGCTTTCGCTCGAAGATGGTTATGCTATTTGCGTTAAGTATGATATTTGCTGGCGGTGTAACGTATATCATTTATGAAGGGTTACGTATCTATTACAAATTAGCCGTTCGTTTTGAGGATCCGTTAGCTCAATTTCGTTCCATGGTAAGGCAAATTGGGGATGTTAATTTCTTTTTAATTATTTTCATCCCTCTATCCATTATGTTTTTCTTCTTCCTTACTAGGCCATATTTAAAATATTTTGATGAAATTTCAAATGGAATTCATCATTTGGCAAACGGAGATTTTACAAATGAAGTGCGCGTGTCATCAAATGATGAGTTTGGATATATCGCACGTGAAATTAATGTAGCGAGTGAAAAATTAAAGGAAGCAGTGGAGCGAGGAGACTTTGCGGAAAGTAGTAAAGACCAGCTTATTGTTAACTTAGCTCACGATTTGAGAACGCCGTTAACGTCTGTTTTAGGTTACTTAGATTTAATTCTTAAAGATGAGAATTTGACGAAAGAACAAATTAAACACTTTTCCACAATTGCTTTTACGAAATCTGAAAGGCTGGAAAGTTTAATTGATGAGTTATTTGAAATCACAAGAATGAATTATGGGATGCTGAAGCTGGAAAAAAGATCGATTGATATAGGTGAATTGCTTATTCAGTTAGATGAAGAATTATATCCGTTATTAGAAAAGAAGGAATTAGAAGCGAGATTGAATATCACGCCGCAGTTACCTATTAACGGTGACGGGAAATTATTAGCGAGGGTATTTGAAAATCTTTTAACGAATGCGATTCGCTACGGGTATGATGGAAAGTTTGTTGATGTGAACGGGTACATTGAAGGTGAAGAGGTAGTCGTACAAATTATTAATTACGGAGATAGTATTCCGGAAGAAGATTTACCGTACCTTTTTGATATGTTTTATACAGGTGATAAGGCAAGATCTGAGCAGCAAGGTGGTACAGGTCTTGGGCTATTTATTGCGAAAAATATTGTTGAGCAGCATGATGGAAAGATTTCTGCTGAAAGTAATGTGATTAGAACGATATTTGAAGTGAGATTGCCAAAAGAAGAGAGCGAAGTAATTTAATAAAAATTTAAACTTTACCCCACTTTTTATTTTAATAGTTTTTTCTATTCTATACGTAAGTTACATTAAGGAGGAACTAGAAATGAAAAAGTGGGTATTTATTTCTTTTTTTATAGCATGCACAATCTGTGTAGGGGTTTATATATCACCATTATTTCAAAAAGAGATCGATGTTAAAATTGCCGAAAAAGATAATACGGTAAGAGCTGCGAATACGGAAAATATAGAGGTTACAAAAGAAGAAATTTATAAGGGGGATCTGTTATTAGTTAATAAAGATTACCCAGTTAAAAAAGATAGTATTAGGTCTGACATTATAAATGTAAATCATAATAGTGAATTAGTAAGAGGTTACGTCATATTTGATAGAAATCTTCGCTTATCAAAGGGTGTTGTGGAAAATTTTTTGAACGTTGTCGATGCAGCTGGAAAAGATGGAGTACAGCATTTCTTAATGAGTAGCGGATATCGAGATTTTAAAGAGCAAAGGAAATTGTATAAAGAAATGGGATCTGACTATGCACTTCCAGCAGGATACAGTGAACATAATTTAGGGTTATCACTCGACGTTGGATCTACGCAAAAGAAAATGGAGAGAGCCCCTGAAGGAAAGTGGATTGAAGAGAACGTATGGAAGCATGGTTTTGTTTTACGTTATCCGAAAAATAAAAGTCATATTACAGGCATTCAATATGAGCCGTGGCATATACGTTATGTCGGCTTACCTCATAGTGCAATTATGCAAAAAGAGAAAATTACATTGGAGGAATACTTAGACTTCTTAAAAGAGAAAAAAGAAATCACAACCGATGTGGAAGGTAAGAAATATACGGTTTCTTATTATAAAGTGTCAGGGAACAGGAAAGTGAATGTTCCAGCGAATAAGCAGTATGAAATTTCGGGGAATAATATGGATGGGATTATTGTGACGGTTCAGGAATAGATAAAGAGGTTGTTCCCTTTTGGAGCAGCCTTTTCGTATATAAGAAGGGGATTGGCGTTTTTTGTCGGTAAATCGATACTCCTTGTTGAAGCGGTGATATAAATTCCTGTACTATCATTATTTTGAGGAGTATCTTTTATTTCACCTTTAAACATTATAACGTTATATTTACTTCTCCCTTTTTTTGTGTTACGCTAAATGTGTGAAAGAGATATAAAATGAAACTTTAATGTAAGCGTATTCTTATGGCTTCTTATAGAAAAGGGTGGAAATACAATGACAGAACGATTCGTACTACGTAATGTGAAACGTGTGAACGGGGAAGAGATTGACATTGTAATTGAAAATAACAAAATCGCACAGGTGACGAAAGCTGGTGCTGGTGAGGGTGGAAAGGTTCTTGATTACTCTGGTACTTACGTATCGAGTGGCTGGATAGATTTACACGTTCACGCTTTTCCAGAGTTTGATCCGTATGGCGATGAGGTGGATGAAATTGGCGTTAAGCAAGGGGTAACGACAATTGTTGATGCGGGTAGCTGCGGAGCTGATCGTATTGCAGATTTAGTAAAAAGTAGAGAGCAGGCGAAAACGAATTTATTTGCCTTTTTAAATATTTCTCGCATCGGTTTGAAACGAATTGATGAATTATCCAACATGGAATGGATAGATAAAGAGAAAGTAATAGAAGCAGTAGAAAAGTATAAAGGTGTAATCGTTGGGTTAAAGGCGAGAATGAGTAAAAGTGTCGTTTGTGACAGCGGAATTGAACCGCTTCATGTTGCACGCTCGTTATCTCGTGAAACATCATTGCCGATTATGGTACATATCGGTTCAGCCCCTCCTCGCATTGAGGAAGTTGTACCTCTTTTAGAAAAAGATGATGTGATTACACATTATTTAAACGGGAAAGAAAATAATTTATTTGATGAAGAAGGCAAACCGCTACCTGTATTACTAGATGCAGTGAAGCGCGGTGTTCATTTAGATGTTGGTCACGGCAATGCTAGTTTTTCCTTTAAAGTAGCAGAAGCGGCGAAGCGTCATGATATTGCTTTTAATACAATTAGTACAGATATTTACCGGAAGAATCGTATACACGGTCCCGTGTATAGTATGGCTCACGTTCTTTCGAAATTCCTTTACTTAGGTTATCCGCTAGAAGAAGTAATTGATGGGGTGACGAAAAATGCGGCAGAGTGGCTGAAAAAACCAGAGCTTGGTCGTATTCAGGAAGGCGATATTGCAAACTTAACTTTATTTACGGTGAAAGATGAACCGATTACGTTAATTGATTCAGAAGGGGATCAGCGCATTGCTGAAAGAAGAATTGATACGAAAGGGGTTGTAATCAATGGGTCATTCATTGAATGCTAAGTACGGATTAAAAAGAGTAATTAATGCGAGCGGTAGAATGAGTATTTTAGGTGTATCCGCTCCTACAGATACAGTTATGGATGCGATGAAACATGGTGGACAAAATTATGTGGAAATTGCTGATTTAGTAGATAAAGCGGGAGACCATATTGCGAGAATTCTAGATTCAGAGGCAGCGGTCGTTGTGAATTCAGCATCGAGCGGAATTGCACTTTCTATCGCTGGTATCGTGACAGAAGGAAATCGCCGTAAAAGTGAAAGACTTCATCAAGAGGTCATCGCGAAAAACGAAGTGATTATGTTAAAAGGACATAACGTTCAATACGGTGCTCCAGTCGAAACGATGATTTATTTAGGCGGCGGTAAACTTGTAGAAGTTGGCTACGCAAATGAAGGGAAAGCAGAGCATATTGAAGATGCGATTGGTGAAAATACAGCAGCCATTCTGTATGTGAAATCCCATCACGCCGTTCAAAAAAATATGATTTCTGTTGAAGAAGCATGGGAAGTTGCGCAGCGAAATAACGTACCACTTATCGTTGATGCGGCAGCTGAAGAAGATATTCAAAAATATGTGAAGTATGCAGACCTTGCCATTTATAGCGGTTCAAAGGCAATTGAAGGACCTACTTCTGGTATTGTTGGCGGTAAACGAAAATATATTGAGTGGCTGAAAGTGCAATTACATTGCATCGGAAGAAGTATGAAAGTAGGGAAAGAAACAACTTTCGGTTTACTTCAAGCGCTTGATGAGTACGGAGTAAAAGAAGATAAAAGTGAACAAGAAAAAGAGTTATTACAAGTACTTATGCCGCTGAAAGAATTAAACGGTGTAAATGTAACGATTGTTCAAGATGAAGCAGGAAGAGCGATCTTTAGAGCACGTATTCAAATTAACGAGAACGAGTTAAATAAATCAGCAAAAGACGTCGTAACAGCATTACGCGAAGGGGAAATTGCCATTTACACACGTGATTACGGTGTAAGACAAGGATTCTTTGATATTGATCCACGTCCACTTCAAGGTGATGACATACATGTAATTGAAGAAAAAATGAGAGAAATTGTAGGGGGAAACTAAAATGACAAACATTCAAAAACGTTTTTATAAAGGCCGTGTAGCATTAAATGTATTAGCGAACAATACCCGAAATGCGAAAGATATTTTTGAAGCAGCAGAAGGTTATGTAGTAGTAGGAGTGTTATCAAAAGACTATCCAACAGTAGAAGAAGCAGTTACAGCGATGAAAGCATACGGAAAAGAAATTGATGACGCGGTATCGATCGGACTAGGAGCAGGAGATAATCGCCAAGCGGCAGTTGTAGCTGAAATTGCAAAGCATTATCCTGGCAGTCATATTAACCAAGTGTTCCCTTCAGTTGGAGCGACACGTGCAAATCTTGGCGGAAAAGATAGCTGGATTAATAGTTTAGTATCACCAACAGGAAAAGTAGGGTACGTAAATATTTCTACTGGTCCAATTAGTGCAGCTGGAGAAGAAAAAGCAATCGTTCCAATTAAAACAGCGATCGCACTTGTACGTGATATGGGCGGAAATTCATTGAAATACTTCCCAATGAAAGGTTTAGCTCATGAAGAAGAATATCGCGCAGTTGCGAAAGCATGTGCAGAAGAAGGATTTGCATTAGAACCAACGGGTGGAATTGATAAAGAAAACTTTGAAACAATTGTGCGTATTGCATTAGAAGCAAACGTAGAGCAAGTTATCCCGCACGTGTACTCTTCTATTATTGATAAAGAAACTGGTAATACGAAAACAGAAGATGTTCGTGAATTATTAGCGGTAGTGAAGAAGCTAGTTGATCAATATGCGTAAGAAAATTGCAGCATTTGGCGAAGTAATGATGCGCCTGCAAGTACCAGGATATGAATTGTTGTCGCAAGCAAATACGTTAAAATATTCATTTTCTGGTACAGGTGTGAACGTTGCAGCAGCACTTTCTCATCTTGGACATGAAGGCTTTCTTATTTCAATCTTACCGGAAAACTCTGTTGGGGATGCTGCGATATCACATATTCAAAAGTTAGGCATTCGGGCGCCGTTTATTTCAAGAGGCGGTAAATATGTCGGCATGTACTTTTTAGAAAATGGATTTGGCGCACGTGCAAGCCGCGTTACATATTCAAATCGATTAGAAAGTAGCTTCAATACAGCGTCTGAAGAGATGTACCAGTTTGAAGAAATCGCCAAGGAAATTGATATCGTTCATTTTTGCGGGATTACACTTGCGATGAATGATACGGTGCGCCATCATATGAAATCTTTAGCGAAAGCAGTTAAAGAAAACGGAGGCATTGTCGTTTTTGATTGCAATTATCGTCCATCGCTTTGGGGAGAAGATGGATATGAGCAGGCGAAACCGCATTATGAAGAAATGCTAGTTCTTGCTGATATCGTTATGATGAATGAAAAAGATGCCATGTTCGTTCTTGGAATGCAAACAGAAGAGACAGATCGAGAGGCGCAACTTGTTGATCTTATTCCGAAAGTGGCTGAAACATATCATATTGCTACAATTGCTGGTACACATCGCTCTATTAATAGCGATAATACACACTCGCTTCGCGGGTTTATATGTAAAGATGGTGCGTTCACTTTTGCAAAAACACTTACGTTTTCTGTATATGATAGAATAGGTGCTGGAGATGCTTATACGAGCGGGATTATTCATGGCGAGATAGAAGAGTTTGCACCAGAGAAAGCTGTTTCATTTGCGTCAGCAGCTGGAATGCTTGCACATACAATCGTCGGTGATACGCCAATGTCATCAGAGAAGGATATACTTCGGGCAATGACGGCATCAGTAGGTGATGTAGAAAGGTAGTGGGTGTAACGGTGAACGTAACGAGAAAAAAAGGACCATTATATTTACAAATAAAAAATATTATTCGTGATCGAATATTGCATGGTGTATATGCGATTCATACAAATATTCCTTCCGAACCGCAGTTAGAAGAAGAGTTCAAAGTAAGCAAAATTACAGTGCGGAATGCGATTAAAGAACTTGCTCAAGAAGGATATTTGGAAAAGAAAAGCGGTAAAGGAACGAAAGTCATTCGTAATACTTCTGCGACAAAGTTGTCAAAGGGTAAGAAATTTACAGAAGTGTTAGTAGAAGAAGGATATAAAGTACAGAAGAAATTGCTAAAAGCAGAAATCGTTCATAATGAAGAAGGAACAGTGCCGTTTCGATTATTCGGTAAAGAGAGTTTCCGTATCGAACGTTTATATGCGTTAAACGATGCGCCGTATATTCATTATACGCACTATTTCTCAGCACACATGGCAAGTACAGATTTATCGGACTTTGACTTGCAATCACTTTATGATTTAGTTGAGGATCGAGGTATACATTTAGAAAACTTCAGAGATGAATTCGCTGTTGGACTTGCGCCTAATTTCGTTGCAGAGGCGTTAGGTGAAAAAGAAGGGACAGCGTTATTAAAACGTATGCGCTATTCTTACGATGAAGTTGGCGAAGTAATTGAATATAGCGAAGGCTACTACAATACAGAAATGCAGCATTATGTAGTGAATTATGACGTATAAAAAGAGGGGATTGTCCCTCTTTTTTTATAAAGTGAAACTTCAATTGGATTCATCCCGCATCAATTAGGTATTTACTGCCTGCAAATACGGGATAAAAGTAAGGGGAATGAGAGATGGATATATACTTATTAATCGTCACGTTACTTGCAATCGCGATTGTTATTTTAGGGGTATCATGGTGGAAATGGCATGCATTTATTAGTTTAACAGTTGCGAGTTTATTTTTAGCTATTATGTCTGGACTGAATTTAACGAAAATAGTGACTGCCTATGAAACTGGTGTTGGTAGTGTACTAGGGCATTTAGTTGGTATTTTGGCTCTCGGAACAATTTTAGGGAAAATGATGTCCGATTCGGGGGCAGGCATGCAAGTGGCAGATTTCTTTATTCGATTTTTCGGTGTGAAGAAACTACCTTGGGCTATGTTATTTGCAGGATTTGTTATAGGGATTCCAGTATTTTTCGAAGTGGGGATCGTCATTTTATTACCACTGGTTATTTCAATTCGAAAAACGACGAAGCAAAATATATTATTAATTGCGTTACCTGTTATTGCTGGATTATCTATTGTTCACGGGCTCGTGCCACCACATCCAGGGGCGATGACAGCAATCGGTATTTATAACGCGAACTTAGGAAAGGTTCTTTTATATTCATTAATTATTGCGTTACCAACAGCTATTATCGCAGGGCCGATATTTGCAAAGTGGGTACATAAAAGGGTTATACCTGAAAATGAACCAGAGCTTGTTCGAGTTACGACTGTATCAACAGATTTACCAAGTCGTAAAGTTTCATTCTTTATTATTTTATTACCAGTTGTATTGATGATTTTATCAGTAGTTGCACCATATATTTCATTACTGAAAAAGATAACTGAATTTTTTGTGTTTATAGGAAGTCCAGTAATTGCTTTACTTATTTCATGTTTCGCAGCGTTCTATTTACTTGGAATAAGACAAGGAATTAATAAAAAGGTAATTAAAAAATTAACGGATGAAAGTTTACTACCAGTCGGTTCCATTATTTTAATTATCGGTGCAGGCGGTGGGTTTAAACAAATATTAATTGAAAGCGGCGTTGGAACGGCGATTGCGCAAATGGCAGAGCATATATCGTTATCACCAATAGTATTAGCTTTCATGGTAGCTGGATTAATTCGAATTGCAACAGGTTCAGCGACAGTAGCATTAACGACAGCAGCAGGAATTGTTTCACCTGTTATTCAGCACATGTCTGGTGTAAATTTAGAATTGCTCGTTATTGCAACGGGCGCGGGATCATTAATGTTTTCTCACGTAAATGATGCAGGATTCTGGCTTGTAAAAGAGTATTTAGGATTAACGGTGAAGGAAACGTTTAAAACGTGGACAGTGCTGGAGACATTGTTATCATTTATTGCATTTGGTTTTGCACTTTTATTGAATATGTTTATTTAGAAGATACCTTAATTGGTATCTTTTTTTTGATAAAGCCCATTTCCGAAAACAAGCCCGTTTTTAAGAAAGCCAAGCTTCCTATTCGCCCTGAAAACATACTATAAATGGAATCCCCTCATTTAGAGCAAGGTGAACTTGTTATGAATGATACTAAAGGAGGAATAGAGTAATGAGCGAAAAGTGTGAACACAGACATGATGATTGTAACCGCAGACACCATGGTTGCGGAGGCGGTTTTGCGCTTCTAATCGTATTGTTTATTTTATTAATTATCATCGGTGCTAGCTGCTTCGGCGGAGGCGGCGGTTGTGGTTATGGTGGTTACGGCGGTTATGGCGGCGGTTATGGTGGATATTGCTGCTAATTAAAAACTATTGAAAATAGCCTTGTGCATACTGCACAAGGCTATTTTATTCATACTTTAATATGCTGTGATAATTTATTAATGTACAGAGAACGGATTAAGAAGAAGAAAATGATCTCGATAATCCCGAAAAAGGTGAGTATAATCAATAACTCTTTTAGTAATGGGAAAGAAAACATGCTTTGTAAAAACTTAACCGCAAATAATGTGTGAATACCAGCAACGATGTAAGGAACGAAAAATAAAATTCCTAACTGAATCGTTGCAGAGTGAAACATTTCTGATTCAGTTAAGCCAAGCTTTGTAATCGTAATATACTTTTGTCTCTCAGTTGTTAAGTCATTATACATACGGAAGTATAAAACACTAGCTGCACCGATAAAGAAGATAAAGCCAAGAAATGCCCAAATAAAGAATTGAGCAACTGCATTTTCTTTATTGTGAATGAGTTCATCGGTAGCCGTATGAATGTAAAAAGGAGGCTGCACATTTTCTTCTTTATGTTTTTCAAAGAAATTACCCATATCATTATTAATCGTACGTAAAATATTTTTGGTCGGAACAATCGCATTTTCCCACTCTTCAACGAAATAGTTATAAACTATGGTCGTTTCAATATGAGGAATCATGTTATCAAAGATATAATCTTGTATAACAATGGAATGAGGCAATGCAAAAGATGGTTCGATTCCTTTATTAATAAAACCTTTAATATGAAATTCTGTTTTGTTAGAACCAAGCGTAATCGTATTTTGTTTAGCAAATGGGTTTGATACAAGATTTAAAAGTTCTGGTGAGTGACGAGAAATAATATAAGCTTCTGTGGAATCAAGTGTTATTTCCGGTCTCTTTAATTGTTTAGCAATTGCGTTATAATCACTCATTTTCATTAGCACAATGTCTTCTTTTAATGCTGTATCTTTTAATACTGTAAATTTATATTTTTTGTAATCAAAATTGTTATTTATAAGCTCGGTTTCAATTGCATTAATATGTTTTTGTTCAAGTACATTCTCTCCTTCAGATGTATATGTGAAGGGAATAGGGTATCGCTCTAGTATGGATGCCTTCGTATTATTATTAGCAGCGAATAATCCGATAATAATTGTAAATGCAAGTGCAGATAACATAGAAACGATAAAGAGCACATTAATATTACTACGGGTACGGGCGACTAAATCTGAAATCCATAACATATTTATTTGTTTTAAATAAAACTTTCTGCGCTTCTTTAAAATATAGATAAAAAGAAGAAATGTTTGTGAAAAGAATAAATATGTTCCGACTACTACGAGCGGCAAAATAGATAATATAATAAAGAGGACAGATCCATTTTGCACATTTTCTTCTGTTACGTAGCCTTGCGGATAACCAGCGATGTAATAACACAGCCCTAAACAAATTAAAGCAAATAAGGAGATGAGTATAGACGGCCTTTTTTCGGCTTTCACTTTCTTGTTCCCTTTAATAAGATGAACTGTTTTACGAGTACGAATGAACATCGGTGTAAACGTAGAAACGATTAAAAATAAAATGATAAATGTTATGGTTGTAACGATAATCGCCTCTGTTGGCCAATATAAATAGAGGCCTTTCGCACTTGTTAATTTCGAAGTGACTAATAAGAAAAAGTTAGAAAATACAAGACCACCTTGTATCCCGATAAAAATAGATAATATCCCGATGATCATGTTTTCAGTAAATAGCAGTTTTTTTAATTGTCTCTGTGAGATACCGAGAATCGTGAGTATCCCGAATTGTTGCTTCCGTACATTTAAAAATGTTCCAATTGAATATAAGAGAAAGAAGAACGAGAACATAACGATAACAAGCTGTGCTGTACTAGCTAAGTTCATTAGAGGATCACGTTCTTGAAAGCTTTGTACATCTTGTAAGCGCGGATGATACGCGTATACAGTAAATGAAAAGAAAACCATGATAGAAAAAGCACTACTTACAAAATAAGCGAAATATGCTTTAGAATTACGCGAGACATTTTTAAATGCAAATTGCCAAAATGTCATCCACGTCTTCCTCCTAATAATGCTAAAACATCTAATATTTCTTGATAAAACTTCTCGCGATATAGCCCGCGATGTAGTTCGTTGTAAAGCTCGCCATCTTTAATGAAAATGACGCGGTTACAATAACTTGCTGCGAATGGATCGTGCGTAACCATTAAAATTGTTGCATCTTCTTCTTTATTCAACTTCGTAAATAACTCCATTACGTCAATTGCCGCTTTTGAATCTAAGTTTCCTGTTGGTTCATCGGCAAGTAGAAGTGACGGATGATGAATAACAGCACGCGCTACTGCGGTACGCTGTGCTTGTCCCCCAGAAACTTCAAAAATACGTTTGTCTAAAATATGATCAATGCCAAGCTTTTTTGAAATGTTATCAAGCTTTTCGTCCATTTCTTTTAACGGAACATTATCTAATGTTAAAGGTAGTACGATATTTTCACCGATTGTTAGTGTATCTAGTAGGTTGAAGTTTTGGAAAACAAATCCTAACTCTTGTCGGCGGAAAATAGCTAACTTCTCTCTGCGAAATGTGTGCGGTTTTTTTCCGTTAATCACGACATCACCAGAAGTAGGTGAATCAATTGTAGAGATAACATTTAAAAATGTAGATTTACCGCTACCAGATGGTCCCATGATAGCGACAAATTCACCCTTATCTACATGTAAATTTATATTTTTTAAAGCAGTATGAGGGACTTTTCCTTCATACACTTTTGAGACGTTTTTTATGTGTAAAACTTCTTCCATAGTAATCACCTTTCTATCCTTTAGAACTTAATGTGTTGTGATAATTTTTGCATATAGAAGGAACGAATTAAAAGGAAAAATAAAATTTCAACCGTTCCAAAAATCATAAGTACGACTGTAATCTCAGCGAAGAACGAGAGATGTAAAACTTCTTGTAGCATCTTTGTCGCAAACATCGTATGAATCGATGCCATAATGTATGGGACAAAGAAAAGAATCGCAAGTTGAATTGTAGCAGATCGTTTCATCTCAGCTTCTGTTAAACCGATTTTTGTAATCGTTACATACTTTTCTTGCTCATTTGTTAAATCTGTATACATCCTGAAGTAAAGAACACTGCCAGCACCAATAAAGAAAATAACACCTAAGAAAGTACCAATTAAGAAGAACGAAGCGACATTTTGTTTTGTTGTGTATAGAGAATCGCTCGCTTCACTTGCATGGAAAGGCTTGTGCTCTGCTTGAATGTTGTTCCCGTCGGTATTAATTTTGTCTATGAATAACGAGCCGATGTTATTAGCTTTTTCCCAGTCCTTAACTTTAAAGCTATATACACTCATCTGTTTTGAAACGGATGATAACGCTTCTACATTTTCATCGGATAATACGAGTAATTGTGAAATTAAGCTGTTTGGGAATGGGTTATAACTTTTATATTCTTTTATGTGTAACTGCAAAGAATTTTGATTTAAAGTAAGAGCATTTCTCGTTTTTTGATCATGAAGTGTTTCAAAAACTTGATTATCTAAATCTTTTATAAGGACATACGATTCATTATTCTTCACGTGGAGATTTTCCCAGTTTAATGCTTTAGCCATTATATTATAGTCACTTTGTTTAATTGCATAATAACGCTGCGGGGGTTCTTCCGCTGAAGATACTTCATATATATCCGTTTTAAATTGTTTATAAATAAATTGCTCTTCGTTAAACTTTTGTTTTAACCAATTCAAATGTTCATCCGCTAACGTATTTTCAGTATGTGATAAATATGTAAAAGGAAAAGGATTTTCCCTTACAGCATCAAATTTTGTGAATTTCCCAAAACCGTATAAGAATGTAATCATAGTAAAAGCGAGTGTTGATAGCATTGCTACAATAAAGAGCATGTTAATATTTGTCCGAATACGCGCTGCTAAATCAGAAATCCAAAGCATATTCGTACGCTTCATATAAAATGTTCTTCGTGTTTTTAATATACGAATGAGTAAAAAACTAATTTGTGAAAAGAAAAAGTATGTTCCAGCTGCAACAAGTGACGGAATGAGAAATATACTGGTGGTGGCGTACAAAATCCCAATTACGTCGCCAAGAGATATGAAATATAGCGGATTTGCTGCTAGTATGTACCCACATATTAAACATGTCGCACCAAATAGAGAGATGAGCACGGATGCTTTTCTTTCTTTTTGTTTTGTTCCTTCTTTTAAAAGACGTACAGCCTTTCTCGTCCGAATGAGCATCGGCGTAAAAGATGAGACGAGAATGAAGAGTCCTAGAAAAATGATCATAGTTAAAATAATGGCACCCGTTGGCCAATATAAATATAAACCAGGCACATGTGTAATTTTTGCGGTAACTAATAAAAAGAACTGCGAGAAGACAAGGCCAAGTTGAATACCGAAAAAGATGGAAAGTACACCAATTAGCATGTTTTCTAGAAATATGAGTCTCTTTAATTGTTTTTGAGATATGCCAAGTACTGTTAAAATCCCAAATTGCTTTTTGCGTACTTTTAAGAAAGTACCGATTGAATAGAGTAAAAAGAAAAACGAAAAGAATACAATGACAACTTCTGAAATTGTCATTAATATGTTTAGAGCAGCATTCACGCCTGTCATATGCAGTTTAGGATGAAATAAATAAACTGCAAACGAGAAAAAAATTGCAATGGAAAATGCACTACTTACAAAATAGGCGAAATAAGCTCTGGCGTTCCGCGTTACGTTTTTGAATGCAAACTGCCAAAATGTCATCCACCTAAACCTCCTAATAAAGTGAGGATGAAAAGAGTTATGGAAGATACTCTTTTCATCACGTTTGTTTTAAATAATTTGTCCATTCGTATACTGTGATAATTTTTGCATATAAAGTGAACGAATGAATAAGAAAAATACAATTTCAACGACTCCAAAAATAATAAGAACAGCTGCAACTTCTTTGAACAAAGATAAACCAATTACATCTTGTAGCATTTTCGTTGCAAACATTGTATGAATAGATGCCATAATGTAAGGAACGAAAAATAAAATACTAAGCTGAATGGTTGCAGATCGTTTCATCTCTTTATCTGTCACACCAATCTTAGAAATTGTTATATACTTCTCTTGTTCATTCGTCAAATCTGTATACATTCTAAAGTAAAGAACGCTACCAGCTCCAATGAAGAAAATAACTCCTAAAAATGTTCCGATTAGGAAGAATGCGGCGCTACCAGATGTTATTTTGTATAATAATCCCGCTGATTCAAAGGCATGAATAAGAGGTCCTTCATACTGGGATTTGTTGCGATCTTTTTGCACCTTTTCTATAAAATCATCCGCAATTTTATATGTCTGTTCCCAGTTTTGAATTTTGTAATTGTATGCTGATATATGTTTTACCGTGTTGGGTAAGTTATTTACGAGAATATCAGGCAAAACTATCGTTTGATATGAAAAGGCAGATGGAATTGCATTAACATGCTCATAGCCTTTTACTTTTAATTTCGTATTTGTACTAGAGAGTGTAATGTAATCTCTTTTGTAGCTTTGCTCAAATTCATTAAATATAGTGATATAAGAGGTCCCCGTTAACACGTATGCTTCGTTATCATCCATAAATAGTTGTTTCATTCGTAAAGAAGCAGCAAGTTTGTTATAGTCACTTTGCTTAATTGCGTATACGTCATTATAAATGGATACACCTTTATCTTCTTCTAGTGGTGTTTCATATATATCAGTTTTGATTTTCTCATAAGGAAAATGCTCTTTTTGTAACTGTTGTTCAAGCCAATTTAAATGCTCAGTAACAAAAGGATTTGCATCATAAGAAAAATAAGAAATTGGGAAAGGAGAAATTCTATTAACCTCTAGCTTAATAAACTTCCCAGATCCATATAGGAACGTAATCATTGTGAAAGCAATTGTAGAGAGCATCGCTACAATAAAAAGCATATTAATATTCGTTCGAATACGGTTTGCTAAATCAGAAATCCAAAGCATATTAACACGTTTCATATAAAACTTTCTTCTCGTTTTTAAAATGTAAATGAGTAAGAAACTAATTTGTGAAAAGAAAAAATATGTCCCGATTGTAACAAGCGTTGGGATAACAAAAATACTTGAAAGCATATATATAATACCTATTTGCGGGCTTACTGATACGAAATATTTAGGATTTCCAGCTAAAGCATAACCACCTAATAAACAAAGCGCACCAAATAAGGAAACGAGTATGGATGGTTTTTTTTCTTTTTGTTTTCCTCCATTGGTTTTTAAAAGGCGTACCGCTTTTTTGGTACGGATAAGCATTGGTGTGAATGTAGATACAATGATAAAAAGACTAAGGAAAACGATAGTCGTTAAAATAAACGCGTTAATAGGCAAGTATAAATATATGCCTGGCACGTGCGTAATTTTTGCTGTCACTAATAAGAAAAATTGCGAAAAGACAAGTCCAAACTGCATACCGAAAAAGATAGATAAAATACCGATTAACATATTTTCCATAAAAACAAGACGATGTAATTGCTTTCTCGATATTCCTAAAACGGTCAAAACTCCAAATTGTTTTTTTCTAACTTTTAAAAAAGTGCCAATGGAATATAGTAAAAAGAAGAAAGAGAAAAATACAATTACAACTTCTGAAAATATCATTAATCCTGAAATTTCAGCGGTCATGCTAACGTTTTGTAATTTCGGATGGAATAAATAAACAGCAAACGAAAAGAAAACAGCAATGGAAAAGGAACTGCTTACGAAATAAGCAAAATAAGCTCTGGAATTACGCGTTACATTTTTAAAGGCAAACTGCCAAAATGTCATAATATGTACCTCCCGCTAGAAGGCAAATATGTAGTTTTATTGCAAAAAATGTATGAGAGTAAGTTCTCATACATTTTGCTAGCATATGTTAGGGTCATGCTTCGGTCACCTTCTCTGTATGTTCTGCTTGATTATTTGCAGCATTGTGGAAGATGATTTTAATCGTCGTTCCTTTACCAACTTCAGAGTCTAGTTTGACAGAGTGACCTAAATAATCACAAATTTTACTTACAATATAAAGTCCCATACCAGTAGATTCTCCGAATGCGCGACCGTTTTTCCCAGTGTAAAACGGTTCAAACACTCTTCGAATATCTTCTTGCGGAATACCAACACCTTCATCGCGAACTTCTAAAATAATATCTTTTCCGTTTCGATAAGCAGATAAGAAAACTTTCTTCCCGCGCTCACCAGAGTAACGAACTGCATTTGTCATTAACTGATAAATGATGAACTTTAGCCATTTCGCATCAGAAGCAACTTTTAAATCGGAATGAACTTCTAAAACAGGGAAGACCCCATTTCGAATGAATAGTTCTTTTAATCCGTTAATATTTTTTGTTACCGCATCTTTTAATGAAATCGTCTCAACGTGGAAATCTTCATGGAAGTTATTTAATCTTGCCATATATAAAGCCATATCGAGTCCTTGATTTAATCGTTCTAATTCTTTTTTGAATTTCGGAATCAAATGTTCATCTTCCATTTCGAGCACCATGAGTTGCATAACAGACACAGGTGTCTTCATTTGATGCACCCAGTGGTTAATGAATAATTGATGTTCTTGTTGTTTTACTTCATACGACTGTAGTTCCTTTTGGAAGAGACGGTACTGTGTGCGCACGAGTTCATTTACACCGTGAGGCATCGGAGCAGTTGCTCTTTCAATAAACGCATCTTCCATTTTCTCTGGTTGCTCACTTAATCTATGGTACATTCTACGATTACGAACGTAACGATAAGCGAGGAAACAAATGAATAAATATAAACTTAAAACGACGAAGTAAAATTTATTATTTTGAAATCCATCTACTGCATCATAAAGAACGAAGATGATACCGAAGTTTAATACGTATAGTAGAAAAACTGCAAAATGATCACGTAAAAATAGCTTCATGCTTATTCACTCCAAGTTGCGTTAAAACGATACCCAAGTCCACGTACTGTTTCAATAGCATTTTCAATACCAAGCTCATTGAACTTTTTACGAAGACGCGTAATGTTTACGTTTAATGTATTTTCTTCAACGAAGCTTTCGTCGTCCCATAGGGCAGCTAATAAATCTTCACGGCTCGCTGTACGAGGGAATTTAGATAATAACATTTCTGCTAAAATTGCCTCTTTCTTCGTTAAAAGAACTTGCTCAGCACCGAAATGAATTTCTGGGCGTTCTGGGAATAGTTTTAAACCTTCTACTTCAACGATACGTTCAGAAATATTTGGTGCATAATCACCGTAAATACGGCGTAATTGACCTTTAATTTTTGCCATTACAACATCGTAGTGGAACGGTTTTGTAATATAATCATCCGCACCGCTTTCAATCGCCATAATTTGTTCCATTTCACCAGCACGAGCTGAAATGAAAATAATAGGACAAGTAGATTCATGACGAATTTGACGGCACCAGTAGAATCCATCGAATTTCGGTAAGTTTACATCAAGTAAAACAAGATGTGGTTTCACTGCGTTAAACGATTCCATAATGTCATCGAAGTTCTCTGCAACAACAGCTTCATAGCCGTATTTTTGAATGTGAGATTGTAGTAATGATGAAATATTTGGATCGTCTTCAACGATTAAAATTTTATACATATGTATATTCCTCCTAAGAAAACAATTGTAGCTATAGTGTATCATGTGTTTCAAGTCTTTTCATTATGTTGAAAGATAAGCTAATAAACAGTATAGGTCAAAAGTGTGAAAAGTAAAAAGTATTATATTTTTTTATGAAATTTGGAACTTTATTTTGCTTACTGTCCAATATATAGTGAGAACATCGTTAAGGAGGGGGCACTACTTGGTAAGTAATGAAGAGATACATATTTGGATAGAGCGTTTACTACAAGGTGACGAGGAGGCTTTTGAATTTATATTTGACTTAACGAGTCAGAGAATCTATGAAACCGTCTTTGCTATAGTTAAAAATCGACATGATACAAATGAAATCGTAAATGAAATCTACTTCCAACTTTGGAAATCTATTTCAACATATGATCAATCTAGACCGTTTCTATTTTGGTTGAATGGAATTGTTTATAAGCAGATTAGTCAGTGGAGAAAGCACATATGGAAGAGGATGCGCTTATTTGAAAAACAACAATTAAATGATGAGACAGTTGTAGAGGTTCCGGAAAAAATATTATTAAGAAAAGAAACAGAAGAGCAGTTATTAACGGTGATACGAGAACTACCATTTAAGTTTAGAGTAGTGATCGTTTATCGCTTTTATCATGATTACACGTATGAAGAAATTGCAGAACTATTACAAATTCCTATAGGTACAGTAAGGTCTAGAATTCACAGAGCGTTAGAAAAAATTCGGAATCAATCTAGTATAGAAATAGATGAGGAGGAATCTAATTCAAATGTCGTTTTCAAATGAATGTAAAAAAGCAATGAAACAAGAGGTCCCAAAAGAGGTTAAAGAGCGTGCTTATCAATCCTTTAGTCAAATGTATAAAAAAGATAATAAAAAGAAAACGAAAAAGAAATTATTAATAGCAGGTTTAATAGCGGCTGTCATTATACCGACGAGTACAATGGCATTAAACAATTCCTATTTTGCAAAGCCAGAGGTAAAGTTAAATGAAATGATTGGTGAAGAAGTTAAAAAGGATGCTGCGAATGGAAAGTCTATACAGTTAAACGAAAAAGTAGTGGATAATGGTATTACTCTTCATGTAAAAGAAATATTAATTCAAGATGCTAAAATACTTATTTACTATCGGTTTGAACAACAAGACGGATCGCTTGTTCCTTATAAATTTAATACAACGGGGCTCGATATTACAAACGATGGTAAAGAAGACGGGAAACAAGTAGGGAGCCCACATTATAAAAATAAGAAATTCAATGCTGTTCAATATTTGCATTTTCTTAGTAACACGCATATGGATAATTATCAAAAAGATCGTATTGGTAATCCGGATGCAATAGAGAATAGTACACTGTATTTAACGAATCAAGCGGGAGAAAGTTTTGAGACGGTGTTAGCTGATCATGATAAACCAGAGGGAGTAATAGTTTTTGAACCGTTAGAAGGTGAAAAATTCCCAGAGCTTTTATTTATAAATATTAATATTAACAGAGTTGGAGGAACGGAAGGAACTTGGACAACGAAAATTCCAGTGGATATGGTGCATAAAACTGTCCAAAAGGACTCTGCAAAGAACGAATGATAATCCATACTAGGTGTGTGAAAGCATGATTAGTTATTGGCTAGATGAATTCGGAACGATAGTAGGTATGTCCTTTATTATAAGCTTGCTAATTTTTTCGATTTGTTCGTTTGTTAATAAAATAATAAAGTTTAAATAAAGGTTGCTCTTTCTTTGATGGAAGAGCAACCTTTATTTTTTCCAACGTGTAATCTATGCAGTTTTAAGTAGTATAGTAATTGATGTTGGTCAAAAGCGTGAAAAGTAAGGGCGTATGCCGAATTGACAATTAACTAGAATCATTTTAACATTTAGATAAATATCTAAATGTCTAATTAGTGAAGGGAAGAAAGACATTGAATCAAGCATTCAAAGCATTAGCAGACCCAACAAGGCGAAAAATTTTGGACTTATTAAAAGAAAATGATCTAACTGCGGGTGAGATTGCTGAACATTTCAATATGACAAAACCAAGTATTTCACACCACTTAAACGCACTTAAAAATGCTGAACTTATTCAAGATGAAAAAAAGGGGCAATTCGTTATGTACTCTTTAAACACAACTGTATTTCAAGATTTGTTAACTTGGGTGTTTACGTTTACGAATAAGGGGGAAGAAGGGAAATGAAAAAACATATATTTCCGTTACTACTAATTGCTTTAACGATTATTGCATGGTGTGCCGCGTGGCCGCATTTACCGGGAGAGATTCCGAGTCATTGGAATGTGGCTGGTGAGGTAGATGGGCGTATGTCAAAAATGGGCATGATGATTTTAGATGTTGCAGTTATGGTTTTTATATATGCTTTATTGACTTTATTGCCTAAGATAGATCCGAAGCATGAGAATTATGAGAAATTTTCTAAAGGGTATAATGTAATAAATTATAGCGTATTATTCCTATTATTTTTAGTAAGTATCATTGGAATTGGAGCTGGATTAGGTTATGACATTCCCATGAACAGTGCACCGTATATTCTTGTTGGTCTTTTATTTATAGTCATCGGAAACTATTTACCACAGTGCAAACCAAACTACTTTGTAGGTATAAAAACACCTTGGACATTAAGTAACGAGGAAGTGTGGAGGAAGACACACCGTTTTAGTGGAAAGGTATTTGTTGTATTAGGAATTATTATGATGTTAAGTATTTTTGCTCCAGTGGCATGGAAAGGTTTCTTGATAATTGGAATTATTATCGGTGCAGTAGGAATAACGATGGGATATTCTTATGTCGCTTATAAAAAAGAAATAGGGGCTTAATAAAAAAATTATGGGGGAGAGAAGATGAAAAGGCATGTACTACCATGGAGTTTAATTATTGCAATTGCAATTGGATGGTATATTGTATGGCCGTATTTACCAGAACAAATTCCACGTCATTATAACGCTGCGGGAATGGTAGATGGATATTTCTCGAAAGTGGAGGCAAGTTCTTTTTCAATAGGCAGCATGGTGTTGCTGTATTTGATAGGGCTAGCTATGGGGTATATTGATGTAACGAAAGATAAGTATGAACAGCATGTTAAAGTTCTTTCTGCAATTCGTTATGCCATTCTCTTTATAGGATTTGGATGTAACATATTTGCGCTATTAGCAGCGTCTAATTATATTGCATCGGCCTCCATTGCGTTTAATTTCGGGCTTGGAACGTTGTTTCTTGTACTCGGCAATTATATGCAACAAACGAAGCCCAATGGTTTAGTAGGAATCCGATTGGACTGGACATTAGAAAATCCTGTGGTTTGGAGAAAAACACATAGGTTTGCTTCGAAAGTATTTGTAATAGGTGCACTTTGTATATATGCTGGGGCGTTACTTCCAGATCCATTTAATATTTTTATGGGGATTGGAATGATATTAATATGCCTCTTTATATCAACGATAAAGTCATATGTTATTTATAAAAAAGAACTAAAAATGTAAAAACAAAGCTGCTTTTCCTTCTAAGGAAAAGCAGCTTTGTTTTTAGGATATTCGGATTACTATATTTAATAAGTTATATTCAAATTTTTAATTAACCAAGGCTTTATTAAAGGCAGAACTGTTATAGGTTGCATAGCTTTAGTATGATCCATATCATTTCCTTTTAAGATTTCTATATTCCATCCAAGATGTTCTAACTTTTGTTTGTTTTTTTGAAGTATACCGATAATATCAACTGTTACACTGCCAAAGTTTTCTCCGTAAACAATAGTGTCTTTTTCTCCAGCAAACGCCAATCTTGGAATCACTAATTGATGTTGAATGTCTTGATCATCAAACTCCATCAAATTTTTGTACATGGTAACAAACTGTTTAGTCTGATTCGTGTCGATCTTTATCTGTATGTTATCCCACTCAATTTTTCCTGGACTAAGATGTTCTTGATCAACAGCAGGAGAATTTTGATTATGCACAGCTTGCTCGTATGTTTTATTTGTCACTATCATCATTTCTTTATATGGACCATCTATTGGCGGAAACCCACCCATGATTATACTATCTAACCTGTCCGTTCGAATGGCTAATTGTAATCCAGCTAAAGCTAACCAAGAGTAACCATAATAGCTAAACTTATTAATATTCATTTCATCAGCAACTGTTAATAGGTCTTTTACTATATTTTCAGGTGTGAGGTTCTCTGGATTTGGATGTTGCAAACGATGGCTTTCGTAGTCAAAATATAAAATCTGAAACTTGTCTATGAGTCCATCAATAAAATGTTTTCCAAATTCAGGATCTACTCCCCACAATTTTAAAGTTTCGGCATCTTGTCCATATACAGATTCTTTAGCAACTGGGAGCATAATTGTTCTGAATTTTGGATTTCCAACCAAACGAACCTTTAATTCTGATTCATCCGTAAGTTTTATGATTTTCTCCATTTCTATCACTCCTAAATTGTTTATACTAAAATCATATAACATTCATGCAATCTTCCGGATTGATGTTTTTCAATCCCGTATATATCCGGATTTTATTTGAAATGTGTTACTGTAGCACTTGAAGGTTTTACTTTAAAAAGGAGTTAATAAATGGAGACATATAGCCCTAAACAAATTGCAGATGTCTTAAATGTTAGCACAACAACTTTGAGAAGATATGAAGAACAAAATCTCATTCCTGTTGTACCAAGAACGGAAAGTAATCACCGTTTCTATACATCGATACACTTCCAAGCATTTATTACCATTAGAGCATTGTTAAAAGGATATGACATACCTATTGTTTACAAAGTCATGAGAATGATTAAAAACGTAAAGTTTGAAGAATCACTTTGGTTAGTTAATGAACAGCAATTCAATATTCAAGTGGAGAAAAAACGAGTAGAAGAAATACTTAACATGATTCGAAATGCTGATTTTACGAAATATAAAAATATAGAGTTAAATGAAAGTATGAGTATTGGAGAGGCTGCAAAAATAGCAGGCGTAAATACTTCGGCTATCCGTCATTGGGAACATGAAGGGTTAGTCCGCTCAGAAAGAAATAAAGAAAACGGTTATAGAATGTTTTCAATATCTGAACTGCGTAAAATACTAGTCATAAGTAGTTTGAGAAAAACCGTGTACTATATAGAAAATATGAAAAGATTGCTAGAGGATTTAGACTCATCACACTATGACAAGATCGAACGTTCCTTTCAGTTGGCTTTAGAAAACTTGAATAATCAATTATTACTTCAATTGAAAGGAATCGAAGAACTGATGAAATACATACACTTTTACGAGTAAGTAAATATGTAAAAAAGAGCTAAGCACAATGCTTAGCTCTTTTCTTTTTGTTATTATTTCTTCAAAACCGGTATCCAAATTTCACTTTTAAAGTTTGGAGAGGATGTATCTTTCTGTTCATTCCACAATATTTCCGGTCCTTTTGCTAGTTCATAGTTGGAAGAAGGAAACCATTCGGAATAAATGCGTCCCCATACATTTTGTAATGTTTCAGGAAATGGACCGACAGCTTCAAAGATAGCCCACGTTGAAGCTGCGACTTCAAGTTGTGCGAATTGCTCTGGACAATCTTTCGTTGTGGCTACTCCAATGTAGTGATCGAGTTCTCCCTTTTCCTCCATTCTTCCTTCAGAAAAGTTAGTAGAGGCACTAATGATTCCATTTGGTTCCATGTTTGAAAGTGACTTTAACATTTGAATGGACTCTGGATTTAAACTTTTCCACATAGAAGCAATTTCTTCATTTACACCGTTAAATACAATCGGTACGCGTTTTGTAATACCAATGATTTGAAATTGTTCTTTTTCTTCAATTCGATAATTCATTTCGTTTCCTCCTTGAATCGATAACTGGAAGGTCATTGGTGAATAAGCTTTCAAAGAATGACTACTCTTTCGGGCCTCTGAAGGTGTTATACCGTGCAAGTTTTGAAAGGCACGTGCAAAAGAATCTGGTGAGTTGTACCCATATTTGATAGCGACATCAATGACTTTCGCATCGCTATCTTTTAGTTCAAAAGCAGCAAGAGTAAGACGTCTACAGCGAATATATTCTGATAATGATATGCCAGCTAGAAAAGAAAACATTCTTTTGAAATGATATTCAGAGCAGTACGCTATTTTTGCGACTTCTTTAAAATCAATTTCATCTGTTAGATTGTTTTCAATATACTGCATTGCCGCATTCATGTTTTTAAGTGAGTCCATATGATGACCTCCTTGTTAAATAGAATAGCAGGAACAAACTAAGTCCATCCGACATTTCATGCACAACTTTGTAGGGTACATTTTTAACCTTACAAAATTGTAATGTTCCTGTAAGGAGAATGAATGGATGGCATGATATCCCAATGTTATAGTAACAAAGTACTTTCGTTCAGTAGGTTAAATTTTGATTTCTCTGCTTACCGGTCTTACATAACTGTCATGTTTGTGTAAGAAACATCGATAGTGGCAAGAGTAGAGAGTGTATATAGTTAAAAATAGAGAATAGAAGAAATGAGGGATGTCGAGATGAAAACAGTGTTAGAAGCAAAAAATATTGAAAAAGTGTATGACACGGGTGGTAATAAATTTGCAGCGTTAAAAGGTATTAACTTACAAGTAAAAGAAGGTGAGTTCGTTGGAATTATGGGACCTTCTGGTTCAGGTAAGACGACTTTACTAAACGTTCTTTCTACAATTGATAATGCGACGAACGGTGAAATTTTAATTGATGGAA
This sequence comes from Bacillus sp. BC08, assembly GCF_054326875.1. Lineage (NCBI taxonomy): Bacteria > Bacillati > Bacillota > Bacilli > Caryophanales > Bacillaceae > Bacillus > Bacillus sp. BC08. The sequence goes on from NZ_JBTGPA010000035.1 coordinate 49,544, forward strand.
AAGATATCGTGAAGATGAACGATGATAAGCTAGCGTTATTCCGCCGCGATCATTTAGGGTTCATTTTCCAAGATTATAATTTATTAGATACGTTAACGGTGAAAGAGAATATAGCGTTACCTCTTGCGTTATCAAAGGTGAAAGCGAGCGAGATTGATCGCCGCGTTCTTGAAATTTCAAAGAAATTCGGTATTGATCATATTTTAAGTCAGTTCCCATATCAAGTATCAGGCGGACAGAAGCAGCGCTGCGCAGCATCACGTGCGATCGTTACAAATCCAAGTATGATTTTCGGGGACGAGCCGACTGGAGCGCTTGATTCTAAATCAGCGACAGATTTATTAGAAAGCATGAAGTCGTTAAATGAATATGATAATTCTACAATTTTAATGGTAACGCACGATGCATTTGCGGCGAGTTATTGTAAACGAGTTATTTTCATTAAAGATGGTGAGTTATATAAAGAACTGCACCGCGGTGAAGCAACGCGTAAGCAGTTCTTCCAAAAAGTTGTTGACGTAATGTCTTCTATTTCCGGAGGTATGGCTGATGACCTTATCTAGCATTGCCCTCCGCAACATACAGCGGAACTTTAAAGACTACTTTGTATATTTTGCATCTATGATCTTTAGTATCGTTATTTATTTTACATTTAAGGCGTTGCAGTATAATTCACAAATGGAAAAAGCTGCGGAAGGTTCAAAAAAAATTAGCGGTGCGTTTCAAGTATCAAGTGTCATGCTAATCATTTTCGTGGCAGTGTTCATTATATATTCAAACGGCTTCTTTACAAGGAAGCGTAAAAAAGAAGTTGGACTATATTCCTTATTAGGTATTCGAAAAAGACAAATTGGTAAAATGCTCTTTTATGAAAATATGTTAATGGGATTAATGTCTTTAATTATCGGAATTGCGATTGGTAGTGTCCTTTCGAAACTATTCCTTGAACTGCTCGTAAGCATGATGGGATTAAATTTAAATGTTCATTTTGAAGTACCGATGGCTGCAATTGTTGATACAGCACTTATTTTCTTTGTGATTATTTTGTATACATCACTGCAAGGATATCGTTTAATTTACCGATTTAAGCTTATTGAACTTTTCCGAGCAGAACGTGAAGGAGAAGCAATGCCAAAAGGATCAGTAGTGATGGCATTAATTTCAGTTTTCTTAATCGGTTCAGGTTATTTCTTAGCGTTAATGTACGTGAAGGCACTGCAGTACGCAGACTTTATGGCAGTCGCACTTTACATTTTACTGGCGACAGTATTAGGTACGTACTTACTATTTATGTTCTTTACAGTATTCGTATTAAAACGCGCAAGAAATAATAAATCATCGTTTTATAACGGCATGAATATGGTAACAACATCACAGTTACTATACCGTATTAAAGGGAATGCAAAGTCACTTGCGACAATTTCTATTTTAAGCGCAGTAACATTAACAGCGGTTGGTACGTCAGTTACGATGTATTACAACACATTTACACAATCAAAAGCAGTCGCACCTTATAGTTACTCTTATGAGAAAAAAGATGCAGAGCTTGATAAGAAAGTAAATGCAATTTTTGCAGAAGAGAAGCAGAATCATCCTGTCAAAGATCAATTTGAAATTGAGACAGTTCCTGTAAAAGGGAAGTTTGAAGGAGATAAAGTTGATTTCATTCTGAATATGAACTATACGATTTCAGAGAAATATCAGTTTATGTCACAGTCTGAATTTAACAAACTTGCTAAAAAAATTGATGCGGAAACAGTGAATGTAGCTGCTGGTGAAGCATTTATATATGATAGTGCCTATATTGAAGGGCATGAGTTTAGTCCACAATATAAAGGAAACAAAGCAGTATTCCAAATTGGAAACGAAACGAAGCAATTAAAAATCCAAGGTGCGAATGACGTTGCACTTACAAATTTAGGTGAATTAGTTGTTGTCGTTTCAGATGAAATGTATGAGCAAGCGAAGCAAGCATTTGGAACACGCGTTGTAAAAAATATTGATGTAAAAGATGAAAAAGATAGTAAAGTGTTAACAGAAAAATTAACAAAAGTGATGCCAGCTGGTGAATCAGAAATGGTCCCACCATTTAGAGACTTCTATACTGGTTTCCAGATGGGGCTGGAAGGAACAGGATTAATGATGTTCATTGGAATGTTCTTAGGACTTGTGTTCTTACTAGCAACAGGCTCTATCATTTACTTCAAGCAATTAACGGAAGCAAATGCTGACCGTGAACGTTACGTTGTACTTCGTAAAGTCGGTGTAACGAAACAAGAGATGAAAAAAGCTATCGCAAAACAAGTAAGCTTTATCTTTGCGATTCCGTTAGTCATCGGAATTCTGCACAGCCTATTTGCACTAAAAGGCTTAGCGAACTTACTACCATTCGAAATTATGATCCCGCTCCTAATTAGTATTGGAGTATATGGCGTCATTTATATCGGATATTACTTCCTAACAGTTCGTTCTTATTATAAGATTGTGAGTGCGAAATAATAAGTGAAAATAAGAAAGCCATTTACCTAATTTTTTATGAGGTGAATGGCTTTTTTCGTTCTAAATACTACCGCGCATCGATTATGTCGATGAAACTAAAAGTATGTTTTTTGTCAAAGGCATCTATGCATATTAAAGAACGTTTCAAAGGATTTAATTCAATTACAGTCATATAACTTGTAGGGAAATAACGACCTTTATAATAAGTGATCAATATTTCTTTTTCTGAAATGAATGAGCGTAATAAAGTATCTTCAATTCTTTCTCTATCATCGTATGGTGATACTTTTCTCGATTCTTTCATGTCAGTCGATTGTTTAGACATAATAGTCATTAGAGCCGGTTTTACTATATTTGTACTACTCATGCTTTCTATTCTCCTAACAATATATTTTCTATATAGGAAGGTTAATCAGTGTAGCTACTACTGATCATTCATAAGTACCTTATGTTCGTTTTATTATGTATGATTGGAAGTCGAATTTGCTTAGTACTAAAAAATTATCAAATTCATTCACTTATTTATAGTAATTATTTGTCATTCTTGTACTTTTTTGAATGGGAGTAAAACTTTATTAAGGGGAATAAATGGATTTGAAGAAGGTGAGCCAGTAGGATAACTATTTCACCTTCTGTTAGGAAAGTGTTTTCATCCCGCTTTAATGGGCAGTAAGACCCCCACCTCAAAATTCAGCGAAAGCAAAGAAGTTAGGTGGAGGATCAACTGCCCATAAAAGTCCGATTGGTTCAACTAATAATCAGTGGGGGATGAAGAAAACCCCCACTGATTAAAGTTTCACTTTATATAACGGTATGATTTTCACGATATTGTCTAGGCGTCATACCTGCAATTTTTTTGAAGACTCTTGTGAAATAACTTTGATCATTAAAATTAAGCCAGGCACAAATATCTGATAATGGATAGGTTGTTAATGTTAATAATTTTTTTGCTTCTTCTACTCGTTCTCTTTGGATATATTCAATTAAAGGAATTCCCACTTCTTTTTTAAACAGTTTTGATAAATAAGTAGGGGAAATATGTAAAAGAGTAGCAAGATCATTCAAAGATATTTCATCGTAAATATGCTTGTTAATATAATTGAGGCACGTAGTAATGGAATTAGAATATGATTGATTACTATATTCTTTCACACGTTCTGCAAAAGTGCATAATGCATCTTCAATTAACCTATTTACGGAATACATGTTATCTAGTTTTTCAATCGTTTGTATATATAAAGTACCGAGTGAAAAAGCAATATGTGATGGAAGGTTACCGTCTATCGCATATCGAATAGCTAGTGTAATGGCGATAATACCATTATTTTTTTGGTTTCTAAGCTGATCTCCTTTAGACCAAATTGTCGCATCTTCTTGTGGGAATGAATACGCATATTGTATGACCTTTTCTGTATTGCCTTCTTTAATGGCTGAAAAAAATTTGCGTTCCAATGATATGTCATAATTTTGCGGATCATGCCGGCGACGTTTTGAAATGTATAAATCAGGATTTACGATTTTATAAGAAACATCTTCGAGTAATTTATTCTCTTTCCAGACAATATCTCTATCTAATTTTTCATTAAAAATGACGTAATGTAACCAAATACTTATATCAATTAACGTGCTTTTTTTAATCTCGGGTAGAAATTGATAGTAATCTACTCCTTGTTGCATTTTATTATTACAGTTGAAATATTTCATCAGTTTAATAGCCATTTCATCTGATACTTTTGGATAAGTAGTCGGGCCAATTATAATTGTTCCTTTTATATGTTCATGATTTGTTATATGGATACTAATGAAATTCTCAAGATACTTATTTCCTTTAAAAATTGGAAAATTGCAAGGTACGTTTTCTTGATACACTTCATTAAGATGTTCTTCTTTAGCAGAATAAAATGGACTACTAATTGTATGAGAAGTAGATTCATATACAATTTTTTTATCAGTAGATAGAAATTGAACAGGAACATGAAACGTTCTATGTACAAGGTCACATAAGTGCTGTAGGTCGATGGAATTATTCATTATCTTCTCCTTTTAAATAGTTTTGAGTACGTATTAATTAAATCTACATTTGTTTCTATAAAATATAAATTTCTTATTATTTGAATTTTTTGCTCGCACAAAAGGTGATGTACAGATTAATCTCCGCAGATGTTGTATGAAAATAGACGTAGCGATAGCACCTTCCATAAAAGTCCATTTTATATCTATTATACCAAATTAATAAATATAAAAGAGGTATTTATATATGGAATAAGGAAATGTTTCATTCTTCATAAAATCTTAAGAAATCTCCTTAATTTTTGTTAAGAAACGATAGTTATACTTAGAACCAAGTTAAAAACTATTGAACGAATGGGGAGAGGTTTACATGCAACTCATAACATTCTTACATGAATTTATTAAACATCCGAAACATACTGGTGCGATAGCGCCAAGTTCAAAAATATTAGCAAGGAAAATGGTAGATGTAATTGATTTTAATAGAGCGAAATGCATTGTAGAACTAGGACCTGGTACAGGGGTTTTCACGAAAGAAATTATGAAGAGAAAGAGGAAGGAAACAATATTTCTTCTTATTGAAATTAATGAAGTGTTTTGCAAAGAGTTAACGAGAAAGTTTAAAAATGAGCAGAACGTCATTGTTGTACACGGTTCAGCTGAAAATATAAAGAAGTATATGGAAGAATTCAATATAGAATGCATTGATTACGTCTTATCGGGATTACCTTTTACTTCTTTACCAGAAGAAATTTCAAAGCGTATTTTAAACAATGTAATGGAAGCGATACATGAGAACGGTGAATTTATTACATTTCAATATTCACTAGTGAAAAAAGGGTTTATACAGCATTTCTTTCCTAAAATTACGCTCGAAAAAGTGTGGTTCAATTTCCCGCCAGCTTACGTCTTTAGTTGTAAAAAAGAGCTAAGGAGAGCATATGCATAATGGAATTACATGAATTATTATCTTATATTGAACAATACGGTTATTGGGCATTATTTTTCTGTTTATGGTTAGGTATTATCGGTATGCCAATTCCAGACGAAATGATCGTAATGAGCGGTGGTTTTGTCTCTTCACTAGGGATATTAAGTGTCATTCCTGCATTTGTATTAACCTATTTAGGCGTTGTATCTGGGCTATCTTTAGGTTATATATTAGGAAAAATATTTGGTACGAAAGTACTTGATAAGCTAACGAAAAAGAAAAAGGCGAAATATCTTTTGAAATCTCAACAAATGGTAGAAAAGTATGGTCATTACGCGTTAGTCACAAGTTACTTCATACCAGTTGTAAGACATATCGTACCGTATTTAGTGGGAATGAATAATATGTCATTTAAGACATATGCTTTGTATTCCTATACGACAGGATTTGTTTGGACATTCGTTTACTTTGTGCTCGGCTCTGTATTTGGACAACATATTGAAAGTATTGTAGCAGTTGCGATAGAGTATGGCGTGTATTTTGGCGGGATTGTTTTTGTTGTTGCGAGTGGTACTTATTTGTATAAGCAAAGAAGAAGTACAGTGATGAGTAAGTAAATAGAAGCAAGGTTTACGCTTATTAAGAGCATATAAAAGGGAGCGTTATTTTGTAAAATAACGCTCCCTTTTAATGTAATAGTTCCTTATTACTTTCATTAGGTGTTGTCTGAAATACAGTTATATAAATTGTTAATATGGTTGTATTGATTAGATTAGCTAATACAGTCATAAAATCACTTGATGGAGCGATAAGAACGAAGATTGAAAGTATGGCAGAAGCAAGTGGAATAAACTTTTGTAGTGTAGTTAACTTTCCATTTTTATGAAGATTCGAAGATTGAAAGAAGCAAAGTAAGAAAATAAAGGATGTAAATAATAATCCTAAATATCCCCATCCATCTTCAATATACCAAGGTAAAAAGCTCATTCTTGATGTGAAAATAAATAAATTGAATACTAACGTGCTAATGATTAGCGTGTTTAAAATGGTAATATTACTCTGTTTTTTCATTTGAATTACACTCCGTAATTTATTTTATACTGCTATTTATGGGCAGCAAAAAATACTGATTAAAATTTCACTTTACTGAGATGTTTTTGCCATTTCCATAAATCGCTGTTCAATTTCATCTAGTTCGAATGAATGGCATATTCTACGGTCTTCTTTATCTAAAATTCTATAATGTTGAGATAAAATATTTTGTTGTATTTGATAACCGTTTAATTCTTTTATTTGTCGCCACCAAACTTTTCCTCCTAAAGTCTTCGGGAAGTTCGTATTGTAATGTGTAAAAGCGATTGTTTTTATAATTTCATTCACATCATCTCCAAATGTCATTTGGACTGTATCACACTGTTCGAAGAGTGTTACGACACAAACTGCACCTGACCATGTTAGCGTGCGTCTTCCTTTTTCAATTTCGACTAATGTTTTCTTTGATAAACCAATAATTTCTGACATTTTATCTTGTGATAAATCATTTTCAACACGGATAAGTTTTAATTTTGAATTAACGAGTTCAATAAATTCTTGTTTATTCATCATGCATCTCCTTTTTCTTTATAGTGTAAAATTACACTATAGGTGTAATTTTGTCAATTGTAGTGTAAAGAGTTTCTTTTTTATTTTTTTCGCTTACTAATTAAAATTTCACTTTTAGTTTAAGAAAATGTTAAGAAACAGTACGAGTTTTTATTAAGAAATAAGCCCTATACTTAGAAACACCTTAAAGAAAACAGAATGAAAGGCGGCATATAGATGAAAAGATTTATTTTTGGATCATTACTTGTTATCGTCGCAGGAGCGGCATATTTATTAAATGGGAGTACTGCGATTGATAGAATGAATCCATTTCTTGATATAGAGCACCATTATGCAATAATTGATAACGATGGTAAAGAGTTAGGTGGAAATAAAGGTCGTGAATATAAAGTGAAAGCCTACGATGAAAATGGTAAGGAAAAAGAAGTTACAATTGAGGGAGTAGATGAATTACCAAAAGGGTCGTACTGGTATGTGCTTACGAGAGGGAAGCTTTTACATGACAAAGTACAAGTAATGCCAGATGAAATTCCTGATGGAGCGAAGGCGAAGTTAGGACTATAAGTATAAAACCGATTCTCAATGAGAGAATCGGTTTTGTTATTTTATGGTAATATTTAGTGAGAGGGGGCGAGAGAGTGATGCTACTCATTTTTAGTCTTATTTTAATCGGGGTTATGTGTAGTATGAGAATAGTATCTTTGCATATGATAGAACGAGAAAAGATAGAAGAGCGATATGTATATTGTCCAAAATGTGATGGGAAAATTAGGAGAGGTAATTCCGCTCCTTTTTGTTCGAAATGTAATTTAATATTTTAACTATAGGGAATCCGAAATCATTTTGTATGATTTTGGATTTTTCTTTTTAAGAAAATATTAAGAAACCCTGTGACTATTTGTTAAGAAAGTTTATTTATACTGAGTTCTGTTGTTTAAAGAGAACATCAAGAATCAAAACAGGAAGTATAAATAGATGAAAACAATGCTAGAAGCGAAAGGGGTTTCCAAAATATATAATACAGGTAGTAATACATTTGAAGCGTTGAAAGATATTCATTTACAGGTGGCAGAGGGAGAGTTTATCGGCATTATGGGGCCGTCTGGTTCTGGGAAAACGACACTTCTAAATGTTCTTTCTACTATTGATACAGCGTCAAAAGGTGAGATTTTAATTGATGGAAAAGATATTGTGAAGATGAATGATGATGAATTAGCATTATTCCGCCGTAATCATTTAGGATTCATTTTCCAAGATTATAATTTATTAGATACGTTAACAGTGCGAGAAAATATTGCATTGCCTTTGGCCTTATCGAAAGCGAAGGCGAAAGAAGTAGAATCTCGTGTTGAGACGATTGCAAAGAAATTTGAAACAGAAAAGAGATGGAAAAACAATCTCTTTTCTGTTTCAATGTTCTACGCTATTATCTATTTTCTTTCGATTCACATATAGGAAATGCATCTTGTAGATAAGGAGAAAGATAATCCTTTATTTTAATATTTAAAGGGGAGAAAAGCAGGAGTTAGAGCTTTTGTAATAAACGCTCGCTACTATTCATATCATTTTTGCATAATGGACATTTTGGCTCTTCTTCTAATGAAAAATTTTTACGCATCCATCCAAGGCAGTCTTCTGCCATGCATTCCCATACAGCTATTGCTTCGGGATCTTCTACAGGTTTATCATTTTTTCTCCAATACATGTGATCGCTCCTCTAAAGTGAAAAGTTTTTCTGAAAAAATAAAAAGGTTGTTAACGTTTTTTGTTAACAACCTTTTACTTATTAATTATACTGTATTTATCGCAAAAATGCGAAGTTTAGTAATTATTAAAGTATAATAAAATATTAATTACACAACCGCAGGATTATAAATCATCGTAAAGTGTCCTTGTAATAGTTCAATATGACAAGGTGTATGAAGCGAGCTTTCTCCATCTGTATCTACTTCTTTTTCTTCCTCTGTCTCAATATGAATGGATTTCGCTTTTACGTGGAAGATGTCATTTTCATTTGAGTCTTCAAATAGTTTCTTTCCGATATAATCTTTAAATGCTTGAATGCCTGTTGATTTTACAACGAAAATATCAAGTGTTCCGTCGTCGCACTTTACGTTTGGGATAAAGGACGGGATACCGCCAAGGTACTCACCGTTTCCAACCATAACAAGGACAGCCTCGTCTTCATATACTTGTCCATCGTACGTAATTTTTACTGGGAATGTTTCAGCATTTTTGACAGTTCGAATGGTGCTTAAATAGTAACCAATTTTCCCAAGCTTTGCTTTCTCTTCTGCATCGATGTTGTTTGATACTTCAGAGACAAGTCCAATGCCCCAGAAGTTTAAAAAGTGTAGGTCATTTGCTCTTGCGACGTCAACTGGTTTTACATGTCCTTGTGTAATAAGTTTTGCAGCTTCTGCGATGTTTTGCGGAACGCCGAGTGTGCGAGAGAAGTCGTTGCAAGTTCCGCCTGGAATGATTGCAAGTGTAGGTCTAGTTTCAAGAGGTGCTAAGCCATTTGTGCATTCAAATACAGTGCCGTCACCACCAAAAACGATAATTAAATCTACTTTACTAGCAAACTCTTGGCAATATTTTGTTGCATCACCTTGCTTTTTCGTATGAAGGATATGTAAGTCAGGAAAAGCTGCCGCAAGAGGTGGTACGATTTTCGTTAAGTTCGTATGTAAATCGCCTTGTCCAGCTTTTGGATTTACGATGAGGAGTACTTTTTCAAATTTTGTCTTTTTCATTTTTATTCTCTCCCTTTGTCTTTTACGAATCGTGATAGAAAATAAACTTCCACCAGTAATTGATGGAAGTTTATTCTATTATATTATTTCGTTACAACTGAAGCGATAAATGGTAAGTTACGATATTTTTCTGCGCAGTCGATACCGTAGCCAACGATAAATTCGTCCGGAATTTGGAAGCCAACATATTCAGCTTTTAAGTCCACTTTACGTCGCTCAGGTTTATCAAGTAACGTACAGAATTTCAATGCTTTCGGTTTATGCATAAAGAAGTGATCTTTTAGGAAGTGAAGTGTTAAACCAGAATCGATAATGTCTTCAACAACAATTACGTTTTTTCCAGTAATGTTTACATCGATATCTTTTAATAGTTTTACTTTTCCAGTTGTTTCTGTTTGATTTCCGTAGCTAGATGCAGAAATAAAGTCGATTGTTACATCGTTTTTAATGTGACGAATTAAATCAGCAGCGAATACGAAAGATCCTTTTAATACAGCGATTACTACGATTTCTTCTCCTTCAAAGTCACGTTCGATTTGAAGTGCTAGTTCTTTTACTTTTTCTTGTAATTGTTCTTCAGAGATTAAAGTGTCTTTTATTTCAATATTCATTGGAGTCCTCCTACAGTGTAAAACTTGTGAACATTTCGACTGTAAAGGATAGAAAGGAAAAAGTCAAAGAAGATATAAGTTTTTTACAGAAATCCCCACAAAATAGTCAGATGATATGATATACTGATCATATTAAGAAAACGCTTCCATAAAGGGTGATTATGATGAGAAAGAAAGAGTATACAAGTGCAACATTTATAAAAGCATTACTTTTAACAATTGTTCTTGGTAGTTTGGCTTACATAATTGATGTACCAGCGATTCGGATTTCACTAATTGGAATGACTTTAGTATTAGGCGCAATTTCCCACGGTATGATGTCACAGCTGCAAGAAGCTGGAGTCGATCATATGAAAGATCATATAGATGAGAAATGAGAAACCTTCACGTATAGAGAGTGAAGGTTTTTTGTTTCTTACAAAAATGTAAGGTAGTTGTAAGGCAAATCGATAGTTGCCTAGTAGTGTTTTGGATAAACTATAGGTGTAAGGTAAAAGGCAAGCATATTTTAGGTGAATTAAGTTTTAGGCACTCTATATGTGAAAAAGGAGTAGGAGGGCATGGAGAAACGTTGGACGACCTTTTCTTTTTTAGCAACTAGCAATACCGTAATGCTAGCTGGCGAAATGGATTTTTTGCACTTGTTTGATCGAGAAGACGATCATTCTTCTTCTAAATTTACAATGAAATGGAATAAATGGAGCGAAAGTTGTAGATTTGAAGAAGAGGCCCCTAACGAAGAGCAAAAGATTATTTTGACAAACCCTATTAAAGCGTGGGTTGTTCAACGTCGTAAGTGTAACGTCAAAAATCACTTAAAGAAAACTGAGCCGAGACAATTAGTTATCGCTCCGGCCCGTTCTACTTCTACATCACGCGAAAGTAACATGTAAATATTGAGACACACACCCGAAAAAACATCGTATATATTGCGATGTTTTTTTATTTGTCTACCATGAAATCTTTAAATGAAATATATTTCATCTGCATTTTATATTTATATCTCTTGTTTATTCTAGTGATACATCCGATGCGAAGTGATGTGATGTGAATAAAGTATAAGGGGAGAATTGAAGATGAAAAAGAATCTATTACCAATCTGTGCAATGGCATTGTTAACAGTAGGATATTCTTCAGTAGCAAGCGCGGATACTGGAACAGTAACGAAGGAAGAAGCGGCGCAACTGCAGCAAGATAAAGAGAAAAAAGAAGCAGTGATTAAAGAACAGCAAAAAAGTGAAGAAGAGAAAAAGAGAATAGCGCAAGAACAATTGAAAAATGATAAGGCAAAAAAAGAAGCATTGATTAAGGAACAGCAAAAAAGTGAAGAAGAGAAAAAGAGAATAGCACAAGAACAATTGAAAAATGATATGGCGAAAAAAGAAGCAGCACAAGTACAACAAAAAAATGGTGCAGTAAAAAAAGAAGCAGCAAAGCCAGTTGTACAAGGTGAAAAATTACCAAACACAGCATCTAATAATGTAGCAATGATGGGACTAAGCGCATGTCTTGTAGGGATAGGGACATTATTTGGCTTGAAACGTCGCAATAAAGTTAAGGCGTAAATAAAATATTGTCCTATAAAGAATGGAATAATTTCATATATTAAAAATGGTAGGTTATTCCTACCATTTTTGGCATGGAGGGATGAAACATGAAGTTACTCAATTATATCGGTATCATATTGATGGCGATAGGACTATGTATGGGATCATATTACGCTATGGAATGGTATAGAGGAAAAAGCTCTGCTCAACAATTAACGAAAGAAGAACTAAAGAGCCTTGAAAATATACAACATAATCAACTTTCTTACGAAACACCTGTAACTTCCCAAGTACCTTCTTCTCAAACGGAACATAAAGAAGGAGAAAAGGTTGCACTATTAAATATACCGAAAATAAAGAAGAAGTTTTCTATATACTGGGGTGCGGATGAGACAACGCTGAAAAAAGGAGTTGGAATGTTCGTTAGTGATGTAACGACAACGCCATCTGGAGGGGGACATACTGTACTGAGTGGGCACCGGGACACTGTATTTACTGATTTAGGAGAGTTAAAAGAAAAAGACACTCTTGTTTTAGAGTATGATAATAAAACGTACACATATGAAATTCAAAAAATATGGATTACCCATGCGGATGATCGTACTGTTATTATAAAAAAAGAAGAACCGATATTAACACTGACGACGTGCTATCCGTTTGATTATATAGGGGATGCACCAGATAGATATATTATCGAGGCGAAGTTAAAGGCTAGTTATTCAAAATGAAGTTGTAGTTTTGAAAGCGAGAGGGGGATATATAAGTTATGTCAAAAAACATTTTAATTGTGGAAGATGAAGATATTTTACGTGAAATATTAAAAGATTATTTTTTGAGTGAGCAATATGTAGTGTTTGAAGCAAGAGATGGGAAAGAAGCTTTAGTTGTATTTGAGGAAGAAGAGGTTGATTTAGTTATTTTAGATATTATGTTGCCGGAACTTGATGGGTGGTCCGTTTGCCGAAGGATCCGTAAAACATCCGAGGTTCCTATTATTATGCTGACAGCTCGTGTTGATGAAGATGATACGTTACTTGGATTTGAACTTGGAGCAGATGACTATGTGACGAAGCCGTATAGCCCACCCATTTTATTAGCTAGAGCGAAAAGGTTGTTAGAAAGTAGAAAAGTAACAAAGCAACTTTTAGAGAATGAAGATGATACATTATCAATTCATGGTATTCACGTCCATTTTCCGTCGCGTACTGTTACGATAGATAGAACAGACATTAATTTAACACATACAGAATTTGAAATATTAGCGTATTTTATGAAAAATCAAGGGATTGTTTTAACACGAGAGCAATTAATTTCAAGGATTTGGGGATACGAATTTGCCGGTGATGACCGAACCGTTAATAGCCATATTCGTAATTTGCGAAATAAATTAGGAGAGAAAGCAAAGTTCATTACAACTGTAGTACGAACAGGTTATAAATTTGAGGGGAATGTATGAGAAAAGGGATTGTACTAAAATTATTTACCCTCACAACAGCATTATGCATGTTAATTTTAGCGACAATATTTATTGGACAAACAATATTTTTTAAACAATATTATGCGAATCGAAAAGTAGAAGATATTAAAGTGAATTTAAATTCTTTTGAAAAGAATTATTTGAACTATGCAGGAAATGCAGAAGGAATTCAGAAGCTAGAGCAAGATTTTTTAAGAGAAAATAATACGTGGATTACGACATTAGATCAGAACGGGAATTTAAAACATGCAGATGATTTTTATTTTGAGGTAACGATAAATCGTTGGCAACAAAAGAGCTTTGGACAACAAATATTCAAAATCCCCCTATACAATCTCGTCAATATAGAGGAGATTGATAATAAACCATCAAATCAGTTTTTAGGCCAAGAAATTTATTTTTCTGGAGTGAAAAAAGAAGATAGTTTTATTCCGTTTTCTTTCTCGCTATCTAAGCAAAATTTAAGCGGATCGAATAAACCGTTAGAAAAAGCATTTAATGAGAAGATGAGTAAATTAGATCAAGAGAAAAAGAAAGCAGTTGGGGAACAAGCTGGTAAGGAAAAGAGGCCGGCCGTTCAGGAACCAGCTGCTCAAGAGCCAGATGCTTACATAGTAGGGCATGTTACGAAAGTACAATTCCCCGATGTAAAAGGACCCGTAAATCCAATTTATAAAAACACTTTATTTTTGGATAGTATAAAAGAATTTCAAACGGATGTAGTACTAAAAGAGAGTAATCAAATAGAATATTCAACAAAGACAATGGATTATGAAAAAAATGATATAAAATATAAATTATTAATGAAACCGATAAAAGAAAAAGATGGATCTGTAACATATATATATGCGATGGCTTCCTTACAACCTGTAGATGAAGCTGTACAAATGGTGCAAGATTACTACATTTACATCATTGCATTTGTAGTCGTTCTCATTTTTCTAGCTTCGTTCTATTACTCTAAACAAATTGCAAAGCCGTTATTAAAAATAAATGATACAACGAAGAAAATAGCGCACTTAGATTTCACAGAAAAAATACCGATTACTTCAAAAGATGAAATTGGGGATTTATCGAAAAATATTAATGTGCTATCGAATAAACTCCATTCGCATATTGGACAGTTAGAAGAAGATATTGAAAAGGAAAGAAAGTTAGAAAATACGCGGAAAGAATTCATTTCTGGTGTTTCGCATGAACTAAAAACACCGCTGAGTATTATGAAAAGCTGTATTTCTATTTTAAAAGATGGAGTAGCTGAGCATAAAAAAGAGTACTATTTTCAAGCGATGGAACGAGAAGTAGACAAAATGGATACTTTAATTTTGGATATGCTGGAGTTAGCTAAATTTGAGTCAGGCACATATAAAATGAAAAAGGATCCATTTTATATTGATACAGTAATTGAAGATATATGTGAACACCTTTCTGTGGACATAGAGAAAAAAGAACTGCATGTGCATAAAAATATATGCTCATTTGAAGTAGTCGCAAATCAAGGACGGATTGAACAAGTCATCGTGAACTTCATTACGAATGCCATACGTTATACACCAAATAAAGAAGATATTATTATTTCTACAATAGATGAAAAAGATTGTATAAAAGTATGTATTGAAAATAAAGGTACTCACATTGAAGAAGAACAATTAGATAAAATTTGGGATCGTTTTTATCGCGTGGATACAGCTCGTCAGCGTTCACAAGGTGGGACGGGGCTTGGGCTTGCCATTTCAAAGAACATTTTAGAACTACATGATGCTGAATATGGGGCAGAAAATACAGAAGATGGTGTATTATTTTACTTCTATTTATCGAAAAAAGCGTAGACAATGTAATCTACGCTTTTTTAACTTATTTTCATATTATCTTTACCTAATCTTTATTTTTAAGCGATATAATCTGGTTAGAAAATGAGGTTATGTAAGGAGTCGATGAACCGTGCATAGCAAGTGGCTAAGTATAATGGTATTTATTTTCTTTTGTGCATTTATTGTATTTTTAATCGATATTACGATATGAAAAAAAGAGCGCTCATTAAGCGCTCTTTTTCTTCGAGTTCAGTTGATAAGCATTGATGCTTTTGAATAAACGTGGTGAAGTAAGAAATAAAAAGATAAGTAAAACGGTACATAGAATATAGGAACCAATCATTGTGCTACCGTTAAATATTAAAGAATATAGAACTGCTGATTGACCTTTTGGTGCATATTGTCCCCAGAAAATAATTCCAGCGATAAAGTGACAGAAGTAGCGAGCGAAGCTACCAACAAATGTAGCAAGAATAATGTAACCAATAACTTTCTTTCCTTCGTTTTGTTTTTGTAAAGGTTTGTCTTTACGGCTACTTAAACTGGATTGTTCTAAGCTATTTTCATTGGATGTTAAAAGTGCTTTTTGAATTGGACGATAGAATAGACCAGCAAATCCAATGAATGCGAAAGCAACGAAGTATTCAATTAGTACTTGAATTGGTGTGACGATAATGGCATCGCCTACGACAATTTGTAATAATCCCCAAATTAAGCCTCCTAAGAAAGCCATTTTGAAGCCCCAGCGGTATGCGATAATAAAAATAGGAATCATAGCGAATGAGATGGAACCGCCTGTTGCTGATAGTTTGATTGAAAGTGGTAAAATGTCGATGACCAAGGCGAAGGCTGCAAGAATTGCAGATTCGATCATCGCTTGTAAATTGGTGTTACGCATGTTGTCTCCCCCTAAATCCAAGTTGTACAAAAAAGAATAGATATCATAGGAGGATACGAAATACGTAAATAAAAAAGAGGTATGTATTTCGGACGTTTGCACAATCCCTGCGTTAGCATTAACTAACAGGTTCGAAGGGTCGGAACGAAGTGTTCCCTCTCAGCGGCATGGCTCCCCCAGTGATAACGAGATTCTTTATTTGCTATTGTTTATTGTAAGCGAAATGGATGAGAATGGCAAACGAATGTAGTATGACAATTATTGAAATAGAATTGTAGTGAAATGTTAATAAATATGAAGCAAAAGGGTATAGTCCAATTGAAATAGAGTGTGCTATAATTTTTCTGAAAATAATTATCATTCTCTTCTGAGGGGGAAGGTTATGAGCTTAGTAGATATTAAAATCGGTGAGAAAGTGCTAGTGAAAAGTGTTCAGTCTTTAGATTATTTACTAAAGAGAAGATTGGCTGCTTTCGGTCTTTCTGAAGGAAGCGAACTTCGCATGAAGCAAAAGGCGATGTTCAAAGGTCCTTGTACATTGGAGTGTCGTGGACAGTTAATTAGTATTCGTCATTGTGACGCGAAAATGATAAAGGTGGAATTAGCGTGAATAAGGTAGCTTTGCTAGGGAATCCAAATACAGGGAAGACATCATTATTTAATGCACTTACTGGTTCTTATGAGTATGTAGGGAACTGGAGCGGTGTAACAGTAGAAAAGAAAGTTGGTAAATTAAAAGATAAGCAAGGGACATTAATTGATTTACCAGGTGTTTATGATTTGAATCCAGTTTCGCGTGATGAAGGTGTCGTTACAAATTTTCTACTAACAGATGAATTTCATCATATGTTAAATATAGTGGATTCTTCACAATTCGAGCGAAACATGCATTTAACGCTGCAATTACTTGAATTTGGAAAGCCAGTCTCAATCGGATTAAATATGGTTGATGTGGCAAAGCAAAGAGGCATTGTAATTGATGTAAAACGATTATCAGAACGATTAGGTGTAACAGTCGTTCCTGTCGTTGCAAGAAGCGGAAAAGGCTGTGAAGAACTACTTGCTACTCTTAAAGAAAATGATAAAAACGAGAAAAAGCCATTCATTATTTCATATGGTGTACAGATGGATGAAGGAATTGGACAGGTAATTTCTCTTTTAGAGAAAGCGAATTACAAGCATCCAAGATGGTTAGCTCTTCAATTTTTAAGCAATAACGAAGTAGTAGAAAAAGAAATGAAAGCATTACCAATTTATAAGGAACTTGTAGCCATTCGATCTCGCTTAGAAGGAAAACTTGATTGTACGTTGGAAGAGCATATTTATAAAACTCGTGAAGCGTATATTGAAAAGTTAAAAACAAATGTTATGCAGCATGAGAAAGAAGGAAAGATTCCTTTTTCGGAAAAAATTGATAGATTAATTACACATAAAATTTTCGGACTTCCAATCTTTTTAGCAGTTATGTTTTTTATTTTTCAGGTTACGTTTACGTGGATTGGTACACCTTTATCGGATATGTTAGATGAGTTTTTTGGTGGACAGCTTACGGATTGGGTAACGGCTGGGCTTACAAGTGTTGGAGCTTCTGATTTTATTCAAGCACTCGTTACAGAAGGTATTATTGCCGGTGTTGGTGCTGTATTAGTATTCGTTCCACAAATTTTTGCATTATTCTTTTTCATTTCATTATTAGAAGACTCAGGATATATGGCGCGAATTGCAGTTGTTATGGATAGAATTATGGAGTTTTTCGGCTTAAACGGAAAAGCGTTTATTCCGATGATTATCGGTTTTGGATGTAATGTTCCAGGTATTATGGCAGCGAGAACGATTGAACAAGAAAAAGAACGCTTACTTACAGTTCTTGTAACACCGTTTATGTCCTGTTCGGCACGTTTACCTGTATATGCATTATTTGCGGGAGTATTCTTCCCTCATAGTCAGGCAACTGTTGTGTTTTCTTTATATGTTGCAGGTATTGTTCTTGCGTTATTAGTTACAAAAATTATGTCTCTGACAATTTTAAAAGCGGAAAAGTCTATTTTCGTCATTGAACTACCTCCTTACCGCGTGCCACAAGCGAAAACGTTATGGTTAAGTACGTGGGAGAAAGGGAAAGGATTTGTTCGTAAAGCAGGTACATTCATCTTCGGTGGTTCTGTTGTCATTTGGTTATTAAACTATGCAGGTCCATCAGGATTTGGTGTTGATATGGGAGACAGTTACTTAGCGATGATTGGTGGATTTATCGCACCACTATTTGCACCGCTTGGATTTGGAACGTGGCAAGCTGCGGCATCCCTTTTAACAGGATTTTTAGCGAAAGAAGTTGTCGTTTCTACAATGGCAATTATTTATGCGGTGAAAGAAGATGTGTTAGGAAATGTTATGGGAGCACATTATACGGCGCTATCAGCATATGCATTTATGTTCTTTATTTTATTATATGTTCCGTGTTTAGCGACAGTAGCCGTTATTAAACGTGAAACAGGATCAGCGAAGTGGACGATTTTCTCTGTCGTGTATCCACTCGTTGTTGCTTATGTATTAACGTTCATTATATACCAAGTTGGATCCTTACTCGGATTCTAGAAGGAGATGTATTAGAGTGATGGTCAATATTATAATTGGAGCTATCATTTTTGGTTATGCAGCATACACGTTAGTTAATTTTGTAAAGAGAAGTAAAAAGGGAAAATGCGCAGCATGTTCTTTAAATAAGTCATGTCAGTCTCAAACTTGTAGTCCGGATATGGAGCAAATTGCTCATAAATAGAAAAAAGCTTTGCGAATTTGAATTGAACCCAAAAAGTTAGACAAATATATTAAGCAGCTACTAAGGATTGAACTCTGTATTGCACAGGGGACAATCCTTTTAGTTTTGTTTTAATTCTTTTGTGATTGTAGTAATGAATATAAGTTTCTAGTTCTTGCTTAAATTGTTCCATTTACTGCTTGTATTTTATCTTTTGAAGAAAATTTAGCCATAAAAAATGTACCTCCAATTGTTAATTATGTGTCTAACAATTGGGGTGCACTTCATTACAGGCAGTCTTTTTAATCTACTTCAATATCTCGTCCTTCTGTCATCACTTTATTTCTCCAAAGCAAAAGTAATCTCCTAAATTCTGAAGTTTCTAATTTACATTGATTATTTGGTGGGCTAATGTAATAATTAATCGCGCTTGTATATTTAGGCTCAATAAATACAGCAGCAGCATTGTATTCTAGTTCATAACTAGGGTACTTTCCCTCTACGACATGGTCTAAAACTTCTATGTATTCATCCGCTTCATCTTCATCTAGGTTTTCTATAAAGTCAGATACAATAGCAATTTCTTTTGGTAAACGAATTCTTAGTCCACCAAATGGGTCACGCCAAAATTCATGTGAATAATTCATTAATACAACCTCACTATCTTCTCGTATATTTTGGATAAGCAGTGGTAATTTCTCCGTTTTCAATAATCATCTCAATCTTAAATCCAGAAGAAGTTTGCCCTACGTATTTATTTGGAGCGATTTGAACACGATTGGTATATGCTTCTTTAATAGAATCAACTACCTGGACTCTATTCCAATCCTTAGGAAAAAATGAAGATTTAGCTTGTTTTACAATACCATCAACCTTTACTTCTGCAACATATACTCCTGCAGGATTTGGTGGCCTAGTAACGCGAATTATCTCTCCCCCCATCATATTCTCGTGATGATAACCAACAGCTTTTAATCCCCACCATTTTTCTCTTACTTCACCATGAAAAACATGCTCCATAAGTGATGAGTCAAATTTATATGGCGTGTTCCCACTGGAAGCTCCTTCACGACTAGCAAACTGATGGGTCGATAGCTTTTCCTCAGCTGCCCTAAAATCAGGTGTATCAAATACAGAGCGTATATTATTTCCACCAGCTAAAGCAAACTCATTGCGATTACGATTGAATAAGGATGCAGCGTCTTGCAAGCTTTGATTAGAAGTTCGTGAAATCTCAGCTAATTTTGTGCCAGGATTCAACATTGTAATTTTATCCACGCCTTTTGTTCCTACGAATAGTTGTCCAACAGCCAATATAGTATGACCAGCCGCGCTTCCATACCATTCTGCACCACTATACGAGTCACCATTGGTAACATCACGATTCCAAGAATCAGAAATTGTTTGTTTTATCACATTGAACGTCTCAACTGGGTGAGAAACGGCTTCAATCGTGTTATTAAATGTGTCAATTGGATGGATAACTGCATCTGCAAGTCCTAATAATTCATCACCTATAGCGTCGCCCATTCCCTTTTTTAAGTGATAGGGGACACCTAATCCAGCTTTTTCAAAAGCAGATTCGATTTCATCATCTATAGTGTCTTTTATTTTATTCACATCTTTATACGCTGCATCAATACCATGTTTAAATTTATCATATAAAGACTCATCGGAATTTTTTACTTTACTAAGATCCTCATAAGTTTCCTTGAGACCATGCCAAACCTTGTCACGTAAAGATCCATCATTTTTCTCACTATTTAACTTACCACACATTGCTCCTTCTTCAAGATTTCCATCATATGAAGCATCTGCGGTACGGAATTTTTCGGCAATTCGTTTCAAATCCTCTTCCACTTTTATAATCGAATTGATAGATGTAAAAGCTTTTGGCCTTGCATCATTGAACATTTGAATGAACTGTTGGTTAGAGGCACCAATCCATTGAAAACACAAATGATCTATTTCATTACATAGATTATTATGTATAGTTTCTAATGCGATTCTGGTATTATTTGCACGATTAGCAACTTCTTCTAGCATTTCAGGTGTTACTTTGATTTGAACCATTTTTTTCTCCCTTTCCCCAATTAAAATTATGAGATAAAAAGAAAAAAATATAAATACGGAAACTTTAGATTAGTATAATAATATTTATGTGAAATAAAATCTGCTTAATTGTAAATAAAGCTTATGTGTATGTAAAGTAACAATAAGAGACACGATTGTGAGCGGTTTTTTATTTTGCATCAATAATATCAATAAACTTCAAAGTCATATTATTATAAAATGCATCCGTACAAATTATAGATTTATTCAGCGGATCAATGTCAACGACAGTCATATAGCAAGTAAGTAAAAAAACACCTTCAGTACATTCTAGATATCGTTTTACTGCTTGTATTTTATCCTTTGAAGAAAATTTAGCCATAAAAAATGCACCTCCAATTGTTAATTATGTGTCTAACAATTGGGGTGCACTTCAATTTCGCAAAGCTTTTTTTGTTTTACTTTTTAATTTTTACAAGCTGAGAAGCTTCTACTCCATTTGCTCCAGGTAGCTCTTTGCTTGGGTCTTTATCAAATTTCAAAATACCTACAGATTTTTCTTCACCTTTTACATTTACATATGTTGCATCATCAACGATAGCAAACATATCTGCATAAGAACGGCCATCACCGATAATTGTGTTGCCTTCATATTTTAATTTTGCTCCATCAAGCGTAGCATTTTCTACCTTTTCTTTTGCAAATAGCACGCCTTCTGCTGCTGTTACAGCTGGTAATTTATCGATTGCCTTTGTATCATCATTTTTACCGACTTTTTTAAGTAGTTCTTTCTTAACAAGTTCATCACCAGTTTTCTTATCCATTACAAGTACTTTTTTACCTTCTAATGTTGCCATTTTCATTTTATAGAAGTCTTTTTCTTTTACTTCTTTCTTATTTTGATCTGTAATTTTTTGAACTTGCTCTTCTGATCCGTATAATACTAAGCCGTTCGCTTTCTCTCCTAATAAAGAACAACCTGATAATGCTCCAAGTGAAATTGCTGCTGCTAATCCGATTCCTACTAATTTTTTCATGATGATTTCTCCTTTTATATGTTTTATAGTCAATACATTTTTTGTATTAGTTCTGAAATGATGAGAAGCTTGTTTGTTGCTTCTGGTATTAGTGTATAAGAAATATCGGAATGCAACTATCGAGTTAGCTTACAGTAACATTACAATAATGTAATTTAGTGAAAGTGCATAAAAATAAGTCAATTCTGAAGGGGATTAATGAGAATATATTAGGAATACAATATTTTATCTATAATGTCATATTATATTGGCTGTATTTTGGAAATAACATGTAAGGACATATTAGTTTTGTTATAATGAACACATAGGCTGTAAAAATGAATATTCTTTACTGTTAAGGGAGATTTTTCAGTTTTCCAAGTAGTGAATTTGAAATATGAGGTAAGTCATAGGAGGAATTAGAATGTCTGTATTTAAACGATTAAGAGATTTAACAATGTCGAATGTATATTCATTAATTGAAAAAGCAGAAGATCCAGTTAAGATGACGGATCAGTATTTACGCGATATGCAAGCAGATGTGCAAGAAGCTGAGAAAAGTGTAGCAGCTCAAATCGCACTTGAGAAGAAATTCAAAATATTATTTGAAGAGCAAGAAGCACTTGTGAAAAAACGTGAAGAGCAAGCTCATACGGCTGTTCAAGCAAGCAATCTTGATCTTGCGCGCCGTGCTCTTGAAGAAAAACAAAATGCAGAGCAAAAGATGAATGAGTATAAAGCAAGCTATGAGCAAAACAAAGCTGCTGCTGATAATCTTCGCCTGAAGTTAGAGGAAATGCGTAAGCAATTAACAGAGCTGAAAAATAAACGTGAAACACTTGTAGCACGTGTAAATGCAGCGAAAGCACAAAAGAATATTAATCAGGCGATGTCTGGATTTGATTCAAACTCAGCAAAAGCTGGTTTAAGCCGTATGGAAGAGAAAGCTCTTCAATTAGAAGCTGAAGCAGAAGCAAGCGGTGAAGTTTATAAAAAAGAAAAGTCATTAGATGATGAATTTGCAAGCTTAAACAAAAATTCTGCTGTTGACGATGAATTAGCTCGTATTATGAAGCAGTATGAGAAATAATATAGAATAGAGACAAATGAACCGACATGTCTAAACAAATTCATGTCGGTTTTCTATTACTTTTTAGAGGAGGTTTTGCAATGACATGGACAAATGTGTTAGCCATGCTTGTATGGACTGGAGCAAGTGCAGTACTTTTATTTGCAATTATGTGGGTTGATTCAATTTTTACTAAATACAATGATTTAAAAGAAATAAAGAATGGGAATACAGCTGTAACAACGCGTTTCGTTATGAAATTATTCGCGCAAGGGTACATTTTATCTCAATCGATAACGAAAGCAAATGACTTATGGCAAGCGCTACTTGCATCAGCAATTTCTTTCGTTATTTTATTAGTGGTAGAAATGTTTATCGAATTTGTGTTAAAGAAAATGGCTGGTTTAGATTTAGAAGAAGGTACGAAAGAAGGCAGTGTTGCACATGCGATGTTGGCCGGATCATTACATATCGTTGGTGCACTTATTTTAGGTGCTTGTTTATAAAGAGAGAAGGAGGGGTAGATCGTGAGTTTATTTAAACGAATTAAAAATATAATGAAGAGCCCAGAGCCGCCGAAACCAGAGAAGGGTTTGTTAACGTTAGCTCCTGGGGATATGATTGAAGTTTCATTAGTTATGTACGAATTAACTGGGAAAACGAGTATGCATTCCCGTAAAGAAATTGTTTTAACGCTGCAAGACGGGAAAGATATTCGTTATTTAAAAATTGAAGACCGTGAAAATACGTATTACAAATTATATACACCCATCGATGGTCGCTTAGATTCGATTGATGAAATTCCGACGACAATTGAAATGGATGATACAGAGTACCATATGGAAGAGCAATATAACGGACGTGTTGTTGTGATGGGGAAAACACCATTCTCTGCTTCAGAGGAACAGCATGTATGGGAATTCCAATCCGATAACCGAAAATTATTGCGTATTGAATGGCAAAATGGTCGCACAATGATGTATGAGGGAGAAGCAATTATTCCTGCTGATGTACAAATTATAAGAGCAACGTAAGGGGGCGTAATCATGTCAAACCGATTGTTTACCATGATTAAATCGTTCGTGATCCCTATACTTGCTATCGTTACATTACTTGTTGTTGCTGGATATGCCTTATCAGGTTGTCAAGGCGGGCAGACAAAGTCGATTCAAGATCGTTATCCACTTGAGTCTGTTGCAAAAGAAGGTAAACAAGAATCTTACGTGTATAGGGCCGCCAATCGGTCAGTTCCTGAAGTCGCGAAGGAACTTATAGCTGAAAGGAAACCGAAGCAAGCATCTAAAGAAGACGAAAATCAAATGTTCCTCGTTTATTCTGATAAAATGTATAATTTGCAAAAGGATAAAGAGAAACCATCTGATACGTTAATTGAAGTAAGCAATGAAGAATTTGTCCGTCAAAATTACCAACCATCCTTCCTGCAAGGATATATTATGGGGAGTATTTTAAACGATATATTCGGTTCACGAAAATCGTCATACGGTGATTATCGAGGATATAATGATAGACAAAATCATAAACCGATTATTCCAGAGAGACCACCTACGAAAGAAGAAAAGAAAACCCCGCCTCCAATTACGAAGGAAGGGAAAGGATCTATCATTAAGCGAGGCGATAATGTAGATTCGAAATCTTCTGTAGGAGATACAGGAAGTATTACGAAAAAAGGAAGTAATACCCCTCCGCCGTCTACTGGAAGCAAAGGGAAAATTACAAAAACACCAGGTGGCTCGAGTGGATCAGATGTGAAGCCGAAATCATCTATTAAAACGCCGCCAAGAAATACATCTCCTCCGAAAACGAGGGTCGGTGGTTCAGGAAAAATTACGAAGAGAAGATAGTTATAGAGACCGAAAAGTGGAAGTTGCTTTTCGGTCTTTTTGTTATGGGAATTTATTCCTTGTAGCTGGTACAATTAATGTATAAGGAGGGATTAGTATGACTCTATATAAAAGGTTTAGTTTGATTATGTTCCTCGTCTTATTCCTTAGTTTGTTTATTAGCACAACGATGAAATTCCACTTTGTAGTAGGTGTTCTATGGATACTATGTACATGTACTCTTTTTCTATATGTTCCGCTTCGTTTTCAACAAGAAGTACCCGTTTTTCAAAAATACGTAGCATGGATTAAGAGAGGAAGAAGATGGGGAGAGTGAAGATATATCAGCGATTATCGAAATATATCGACTTACCGACAACGACCGCAACTTCATAATAAGAAGAGGGTGTGCCAAATTGTTGGCACACCCTCATTATTCATAATGATTAATGAATATCACGTTTCTTAAAGTTACCGCCTTTTACTTCTGCTACGTCATAAACTGTAATAAAGGCATTTGGATCAATTTCATTAATCAAATCCTTCATTTTACTTTCTTCTAAACGGTTAATTACACAAGAAATTTCTTTAAATTTCTCTCTTGAATAACCACCATAAACTTCGTTGTACGTTGCGCTTCGGCCTAAACGATCACGAATTGTTTCTACCATTAATTCAGGTTCTTTCGTAATAATTTTAAATGTTTTCGAACCACTTAAACCAACTTCAACGATATGAATCACTTTCGAAGCGATAAAGTAAGCAATTGCCGAAAGGATAGCTCCTTGAAGACCGAATACTGTTGATACGAAAATAAATACGAACATGTTTAAGAATAAAATAAGGTCACTTGTTCCAAAAGGTAACTTACGAGAAAGTAATACAGCTAGCATATCGATTCCATCTAATGCGCCGCCGTTACGTAATGCTAGTCCCATACCGAAACCGATAATAATACCACCAACAACTGTAACGAGTAATGTATCGCCTTCAATAATAGTTGGTATTCCGTGCATGACAACGGTACCGATTGCTAATGAAGCAATCCCGATAATAGAATAAATTGCAAAGCTTCTACCTATTTGTTTATATCCTAACCAAACGAAAGGAATGTTAATAACTGCGATTAGAGCTCCTAATGGCAATCCAAATAATCTTGAACTAACGATACTTAAACCAGTCACACCACCGTCTGATACGTTATTTGGAATTAATACCGCTTCTAATCCGTACGCTGTGATAAATGCCCCAATAATAATCATCAAAGCTTTTGAAGCGATTTTTAGCTTATTGGGCTTGTTTTTGATAATTTTCTCCATGTAATTTCCTCGTTTCAAACTAGTTTCTTATTTGTTACGTCATTCACACCTATCTTCCATTTTAACATTTAATTTGAAAAAATTCTCCTTTAATGGATGTATGCAGGGGATATTATGACCATATTATCTTTAAAATATTTTTGAAATAAGTATAAGAAATCCCATCCTTTCAAAGGATGGGAGGTTATTAAGAAATGATAAAACTAAGTACGGATAGGAATAAAGAGAATCCTAAAATAGCTCCGCAAACTTTCATATGACGTTTACGTCCCATCACAACAATTGCAACATATTCACGAATCATTGCATTAGGCCAGTAATAAAATGCAGTTTTTGATCCGATTCCTTGGCTATTAAGCCCAGCTTGTCTTGCATATATACCAGCGCGGAAAAGGTGGAAATTATTCGTTGTAAAAATACTTCTATATTTACCTTCAGACTTTAAAGAATCCATAATTTCTTTAGAGAACGACATATTTTGATATGTGTTTACAGAGCGATTTTCTTGAACTGTATGTTCAATTGGAATTCCTTTTTCAACAGCGTACTTTTGCATCGCTTCTGCTTCTGGAAGGCCTTCATCTGGACCTTGTCCGCCAGAGAAAATGATTGTTGGCGCTGTATTCACAGCCGCCTGTTTCCAGTAAAAATCGATTGCTTTATTAATACGACTTGCAAGTAAAGGTGGTACTTTATCATTAATTAAGCCGCTACCAAGAACGATGATGAAATCTTGATTACGCCTTGGTCTGTTGAATTGATATAGAAAATAAGCGCTTAAGAAGTTAGATAAGTGTATAAAGAAATATAAGGTTATAAGAGAAATTCCACCAAAAATAGGTTGCAAATGCGGTGAGAAGAAACTTGCTGGACTTATGAAAAAGAATAATATAAAGAATAAAATACCTAAAGCAGCAATGAGTGTTAAACAGTTAGTGAAACGTCGTCCTTCTCGTTTCATTAAAATTCTAGCATTCAGAAATAGCCCAAACATTAAAGCAACAACACCGAAAGGAATCATAACGACAAATGCTAAAATAGGTAACACTATTACGTAGCCTAGGATAGTGTTACTTGAGTCCCAAGATACAATCACACAAAACAGAAGGAAAAAACAGAAAAAGACATTAAATAAAAAGCCATTTATTATTTTCCGTGGATCCTTTAAATAAGAGATAAGAAAAATAATAAATAATATAAGAGGAATAATTCCAAAAGACATAAATATAGTACACCTCAATTTGTATAATAATTTGACATACCTTTTATATTACATGATTTTATAATTGAAAATGAAAGGAAAAATGATTTTGAATTTTCTCAATAAAATATATAGATGCATATGTTACAATGTATGTAAGGCGATATATTAAAAGTAAAATGGTTGAAAAGGCACTCTATGGAGTGCCTTTTCTTTTTGGTATGTAATTATGCATATTATATTTATTTTCAAGTGAAGAGGATTAAAATATAAGTGGTAGGCAGACTATATAAAGCAGAATTGTAGACAAACATTTCCCTCTACTTTTTGTATCTAACAATCGTATAACATAAAAAAATTCTGTTTTATAGTGTTTGTTTATGAAAGGTGCCTTCTTTGAAGGCACCTTTATGTTGTTTTAATGCAGATGATTTTCACTGTTGATATAGTGGAAAGTATCTATACTAAACATTAGCAATCTTCCGTATAAACATTATCAATTTACTGTATATTCCAGTGGTGTTAACCTACATATGAAAGGCTTTCTTTTTCAAAATATTACCCCTAATAAATTTTTGAAGAAGTCAACTGTCTCCAAAATTGCCATTCATGCTTAGCAAAAAAGAATCCTGCTGGATTCTTTTTTGTGTTCGACATAATGCGACAAAATATATTTAAATAATTTGTTATATTGTTAAATGGTTATTATAGGAAAGAGAAGGAGACTCAAATATGGGATTTAAAAAATTAATTTTAACAGGTGCAATTGTTGCAACTACAGCATTTACTTCAATTGGAACAGCGCAGGCAAGTGTAAATTTTAAAGATGTTCCAAACAATCATTGGTCTTATAAAGCAATCATGGATTTAGCAAATAAAAACGTTGTTGCTGGATACGGAAATGGGATTTTTGGATTTGGTGATGATGTAACACGTGAGCAAGTTGCAGCTCTTATGTTCCGTCATTTAAAACCGACAGTAAAAGAACAGTATAACAATCCGTATAAAGATGTTACGGATCGTTCAACTATGTTTAAAAAAGAGATTCTTGCTTTAACAGAGATGGGTGTATTCGTTGGAGATAACACAGGAAAATTTAGACCGAAAGATGCGTTAACTCGTGAAGAAATGGCACAAATTTTGACAAGGGGATTCCAATTGCAAATAAGAGGCGATCATAATTTCCCGGATGTAGATAGAAATGGTTGGGCGAATCCTGCGATTACTGCAATTAAATCAAATTATATTACGGCTGGAACTGGTGACGGTAAATTCGCACCTAAAATGTATGTAAGTCGTGAACAATACGTTCAGTTCTTATATAATGCAACGTTACCATTTGAAGAAAGACCAGGAGCAAAACAACCACAACCAGAAGTGAAGCCAGAAGTAAAACCAGAAGTAAAACCTGATCCGAAACGTTTTGCTAACTGTAAAGAAGCAAACGATGCTGGATATTATGATATTACAAGAGACAGCCCGTATTATGGTAAGCATTTAGATCGTGATGGCGATGGAATTGCTTGTGAAAAAAAGAAAAAAGGTAAATAAGAAAAAGCACTCAATCTGAGTGCTTTTTCTTATTGAAACATGCTATTTTTTTAGGCGCCTTTCATAAAATAAAAGTAACGAAATGAAAGTAGGTGACAAAATGCCGTCAGTTGTGGAAGGGGTTATTATTGAAAATTGTAACGGAACAATTAACTTAGGTGATAAATATAACGTGCAGCCAATTGAAAAAACGAAAGCTTATAATGGATCGGGATCATCGAATACAGGAAAAACAGTACAAACATTTAGTGGTATTAGTACAGCAGATGTAAGGGATAGCGATGCGAATGATCAGGGAATACAATTTACTTTATAGAGAAATATGTAAAATTGCATAAAATAATAAACTTGCCCTGTGCTACAATCTAGCTGTGAGCTGTTAGTGATTCTTCAGAATTATAGTTGTTAGATTAGAAATATAACATCTTATCGAAAATCATACGTACAAAAAAGACACTTCAAACGAAGTGTCTTTTTTCATCCCGCTTTAATGGGCAGTAAGCCCCCCACCTCAAAATTCAGCGAAAGCAAAGAAGTTAGGTGGGGGATCAACTGCCCATTAAAGTCCGATTGGTTCAACTAATAATCAGTGGGGGATGAAAAAACCCCCCACTGATTAAAGTTTCACTTTATTTTAGTGATACCCTTTAGCAGAGTCTTTATGAATTTTATTTTTAAAGATACTGTAGCTCCAAAGTTGATATCCAATAACAATTGGTACCATCACCATTGCAACGAAGAACATAATTTTTAAGTTTAACTGACTACCTGCCGCGTTGTATAACGTTGTGCTGTATGCGTCGTTAATACGTGACGGTAACATTCTTGGGAACATGCCCGCAAAACCAGTCGTCATAAACATCGCGATTGTTAAGCAAACGAATGTGAAGGCAAGACCGATTTTATGTTTGTACACCATAATAAGTGCGAGTACACTCATTAACATAGCAAGTACGGGAAGAATGAATAGTACTGGATACTCTGTGAAGTTTTGGAATAAGTTTGTACGATTTGCAGTTGCTACATAGAAAATAGCTAAAATGATAGCAGCTGCCATTGAAAATGGTCTTGCGATTTTATAAGCACGATCAGATACTTCACCAGTCGTTTTGATCATAACCCAAAGGGCACCAGATACGACGAATATAGCAGTGAAGAACAGGCCACCTAAAATACCGTAATGATTTAGTAAGCTAAGTAAATTTCCTTCGTAGCCATTTTTTCCGATTTGTAGTCCGTAGTAAAGGTTAGCGAACGTAACTCCAAATAAGAAGGCGATTAGGAAACTACCAATTGTAAATGCCCATTTGCAAGTTTTTTGCCAAATTGGTGAATCGTCTTTATGCATAAATTCAAGTCCGGCAGCACGAGCAAACAGTGCGAGTAATACTAAAAATAGTGGTGTATATAGGTAACTAAACATATTTGCATACGTGATTGGGAAGGCAGCAAATGTTGCACCACCGGCTGTAATTAACCATACTTCATTACCACCCCAGAACGGGCCGATTGCTTCTTGTAATTGATTTCGTTCTTGTCGGTCTTTCGCAACGAAAGGAAAAATCATTCCGTTACCAAGTGCATACCCATCAAGAATGAAGTAAACTGTCCAAATTACGCCCCATAAACCGAACCAGATGATTGCGAGCATATCATGAGACATGAGCGGCACCTCCTTCAGTAGCAGGCTCTTCTAATGCAGCAGGTCCTTTTTTCGCGAACTTTAGCATTAAGTATACGTCTGCAATTAAGAGTAGAGTATAGAATAATATTAAGCTAATTAATGAGAACCAAATTTGCGGAACAGATATAGGTGATACAGATTCTGCTGTACGCATTAGTTTATAAACTGTCCATGGTTGACGACCTACCTCGGCAACAATCCAACCAGCGTTAATTGCGATATATGGTAGTAAAACAGACCACATTGTAATTTTTAAATAACGTTTTGAGTTTTCTAGTTTTCCTTTTCGGTTTAAATAGAAGCCATACCAAGTTAATGCCATAAAGAACATACCAAGTGCAACCATTAAGCGGAAGCTATAGTACACGAGGTTAACATTTGGACGATCTTCTTTGGGAATATCTTTTAAACCAACAATCTCTCCATCAAATGAGTTTGTGTAGAAGAAGCTTCCTAGTTTCGGAATCGTAAGGAATTCAAAGTTCTTTTCGTTTTTTACATCAGGAATTTGAACAATCGAGAAGCCTTGCCCTCTTCCAGTTTCCCAAACAGCTTCCATCGCAGCTCCTTTTGCTGGTTGATATTTAGCTGCGGATACACCAGATTGATGTCCCATAAACGGTGTAACAGTTGCGGCGAATAAGCCTAACAGTAAACCAAATTTGAATGATTTTTTGAAGAATTCCACTTCGTTTTTACGTAATAAATGATAGGCACTAATTGCCATAACGAAGAAAGCACCAACGATATAACAACCAATTACAGTATGGAAGAACATGTTCCAAGCATATGGATTTGTAACAAGTGCCCAGAAATCATTTAATTCAGCGCGGCCGTTACGTACGACGTAGCCAACCGGATTTTGCATAAAGCCGTTTGCTGTAATAATCCAAAGGGCGGAAATATTTGTTCCAAGTGCAACCATCCACATACAGAAGGCACGGAACTTTGGTGAGATTTTGTCTTTACCGAATAACCATATTCCCATGAAAGTAGATTCTAAGAAGAAGGCAACGAGTGCTTCGATTGCGAGAGGTGATCCGAAAATATCTCCCATATATTTGGAGTACTCAGACCAGTTTGTTCCAAATTGGAACTCCATCGTAATCCCGGTTATAATCCCCATGACGAAGTTAATTGTAAATAATTTACCCCAAAAATTTGCCATTTTGCGGTATGTTGGATTCAATGTGCGGGCGTATTGCGTTTCCATACATGCCACTAAAATAACAAGTCCGATTGTCAAAGGTACAAATAAAAAGTGATAAAAAATAGTAATTGCAAATTGAAAACGACTCAGTAACAGAACGTCGGACATAATAAATATTCACTCCTTTTTTACATTATCTACAATTAGTTTATAGTGAAAATAGGAGTGTAGTATGTGAGACTTGTTACAAAGCTGTGTGTATATTTTGAAAGAATTATGACGGTTATCTGAAAATATATTGATTTTATAATAATACAATATTCTTTTTGTGTTTTTCATATTTTGGTACACTGTTTATGTAGTGTAAATGAGAGAAAAGAGGGTTCCTTACTATGAAGTCATTAGAAGAGATTTTGCAGTACAATGAAAAATTCGTTAAAGAGAAGAAATATGAAGAGTTTGTAGCAGGGAAATTTCCAAACAAAAAGATGGTAATTATCTCTTGTATGGATACACGTCTTGTTGAACTATTACCGAAAGCAATGAATATGCGTAACGGTGATGTGAAAATTATTAAAGTAGCAGGCGCTGTTATTTCACATCCTTTCGGAAGTATTATGCGTAGTATTTTAGTTGCTGTATACGAGCTTGGTGCTGATGAAGTATGTGTAGTTGGTCACCACGATTGCGGTATGGCTAAAATTCAAGCAAGCAGTACAATTGAGAAGATGAAAGAACGCGGTGTAACAGAAGAAAAATTAGATACACTTCGTTATTCTGGAATCGATTTAGAACAATTCTTACGCGGTTTCTCTAGTGTAGAGGAAAGCGTAGAACATAGCGTATCAGTACTTCGTAACCATCCATTACTTCCTGAAGAAGTACCTGTTCATGGTCTTGTTATTAACCCTGACACAGGAAAATTAGATTTAGTTGTGAATGGCTACGACAATTAAGAATTTACTTTGTCATCCTTTTTATCTGGGACAGGATCAAATCCTCCCGGGTGGAAAGGGTGACATTTTAATATACGCTTACAAGTTAGCCAAAATCCTTTCAGGGCACCATGTTTTTGAAATGCTTCTAATCCATAATGAGAGCAAGTTGGGTGAAAGCGGCACGTTGGTGGTGTCATCGGAGAAATGAACTTTTGATAAAAGCGTATAATCCCAATAAAAATCTGTTTCATAATGGTCTCCTTTTCAGCATAGTCTTAAAGTATTATAGCACGACTGTACATAATACTTTACTAATGTTGATTTCCGTTATATCATATTGGATATAACGGAATTAAATTAAAAGCGGGAGAGATGTTGTATGCCATCAGTAGAAAGCTTTGAATTAGATCATACGATTGTAAAGGCGCCTTATGTAAGACATTGCGGGGTTCACAACGTAGGTAGTGACGGTATTGTAAATAAATTTGATATTCGTTTTTGCCAACCGAATAAACAAGCAATGAAACCAGATGTTATTCATACGTTAGAACATTTATTAGCATTTAATTTACGTAAATATATTGATCGTTATCCGCATTTTGATATTATCGATATTTCACCAATGGGATGCCAAACAGGATATTATCTTGTAGTAAGCGGAACACCAACAGTTCGAGAAATCATTGATTTATTAGAACTAACATTAAAAGATGCGGTTCAAATTACAGAAATTCCAGCTGCAAATGAAACACAATGTGGCCAAGCGAAGCTTCACGATTTAGAAGGAGCACAACGCTTAATGAATTTCTGGTTAAGCCAAGATAAAGATGAACTTGAGAAAGTATTTGGATAAGAAGGAAAAACTGCCTGTGAAAGGGCAGTTTTTTTATTTGTAGAAATGTATGTATGAAGAGTATTGACTTTAACGTATACGTCAAAGTTTATAGTGAAGGTAAATAAAATAAGGTGTGAGGAGGAAATAATGGATAAGTATAGCATTGGCGAAATTTCAAAGGAAACGAATGTAACGACGAGAACACTTAGATATTATGAGGAAATAGGACTGTTACAACCGTCTTATGTTGCTGATTCAGGATATCGTTACTATTCAAAAGATGATGTAATTACATTGCAGCAAATCACAACTTTTAAAAAGCTTGGTTTTAAGCTTTCAGAAATAAAAGAAGTATTAAAAGAAGAAAAGGGGATTTTAGAAGAAGAAAGATGGAAGAATGCGATTCAAAATGAAATTCAAACGATACAAGGGGAAGTAAAAAGATTACAGGATTTAGAAAAGCTACTATATACAACATTTCATTCTATTGAATTAACAGGGGAGCTTAGAACAGAAGATTTAATGTTATTTATAAAATCCGTACAGGGAATTGATCAGAGGAAGAAATTTTGGAAAAGGTATTTTAATGAGGAAGAGCAGCAGATTATTCAGGGCTTACCAACATTTGAAGAAAATGATAAAAGAACGAAAGAGTGGTTGCAAGTATTAAGAGAAATTCGCGAGCGTATAAATGAACCAGTAGATTCACCAGAAGTTCAACAATTGGCGGAAAAAGTAGTGGGTTTTTCCATGCATGTATTTCAAGAAGATGAACAATTAATAAATAAGTATTGGGAATTAATTAGACCTGAAGAGGGAGAGATTGCGAAAGTATATGGACTTGATTCGGAAACAATGAAGTATATAGATGAAATAGTAGAGTGTTATTTGAAAAAGGAGGAAGATAAATGACAGCTATGCAAAAAGAGAAGCTATATGGAAAGGAGCACGCGCGATTAGAGCGGCAATACTTTTATAAACATGTGGGTATTTTCATTCTTGCACAGCTTTTATTTATTTTTGTCATAGGGCTTGTACCAGCTCAAGTGCTACCAAGTGGATCTTATATTCTTCATATGAAAGAATGGTTTTTGAATAAACAAATAGGCTTTTATCAAAATGAGACTATTAATACCATTGTCAGTGTTTGGACATCGGTACTTATGATTCATTTTATATGGGCGATGTCTTACATTCTTTTTCCGAAAAAGAAACGTAGCTCTTCAAAACAAGAAATACGACAAGAGGTAAAAGAAGAAGTGAAAAAGAAAAAGGAGATTAGTACAAATCGGGCTTGGCTGTATTTAGTTTTTGGTGGCTTAATCGAAATATATTGGGCCACAGGATTAAAAACAAATTCAATGAGTATTTTGACACTTATTGCAATTTTAGTTAGTTTTCATCTCTTAATTGAAGTAACGAAAAGAATCCCAATTGGAACCGCATATGCAGTATTTACTGGAATTGGGACAGTGGGAACGATAGTAGTAGATATTTTATATTTTAAAGAGCCATTTTCGTTTGTTAAAATTTTCCTTGTTTGTTTATTAGCACTATTTATTATCGGATTGAAATTTAGTGGCGACAAGGAAGAGGTGAAATAAAATGGCGTGGATGTATTTAATTATAGCTGGGCTTTTTGAAATTGTCGGTGTAATTGGGATAAAGAAAGTAGCAAAAGATAATAATTGGACGAATAATATTATTTTAATTGGTGGCTTTATTATTAGTTTTCAATTTTTAACGATGGCGCTTCAAGAAATTCAGTTATCAATTGCATATGCAGTTTGGACTGGAATTGGGACGCTTGGTGCAGCAGTTGTCGGTATTTTAGTCTTTCAAGAGCCGAAAAATGCTTTTCGAATTATTTGTATCGTTGGAATTATGGGGACGATTATTGGATTGAAAATGGTGAGTTAAAGAAGAGCTGAAATGCTCTTCTTTTTTTATGAAAGTATACTAGACACCCCAACATACAAAACAAAGGCAGAACCGAGAAAATAAAGTGAAACTTTAATCAGTGGGGGGGTTCTTCATCCCCCACTGATTATTAGTTGAACCAATCGGACTTTTATGGGCAGTTGATCCCCCGCCTAATTTCTTTGCTTTCGCTGAATTTTGAGGTGGGGGTCTTACTGCCCATTAAAGCGGGATAAACAAATGCTTTTGCTTTTTGCCGCTCTTTTATTTCATCGATTCCAAAAAGGATAAACATAATACTCAAAAGGATAAAAACGTATGGTAACAGCATAGAGAGGTTTGCGAAGAAGCTAAATAGGGCGAGAATAAGTGCGATAGTGGCAATTATAATTCGAATGTTTTTTAACATATAATCCTCCTTTAAAAGAACATTATAAATGGAATAACAAAAACAATCGTAAAAAGACGTAAACCGATGCTAATAGCTCCAATTTGTTTTTGCTGTTTTTGAATCGTCTCAATTCCTACTAAAATACCATATAAACTAAAGAGGAGAAAAATGATAGGTGAAAAGATTTGAAAGTTCATTGTAAATGTGCTGTATAAACATAAGATCAAAGTAATAAAAACGATGGTTAGCTGTAATTTTCTTATATGCATTTGAACCTCCTAGTAGAAAATAATTACCGAGAGACAAAAATGATAATAGCAACGATTAAAGTGAATACACCAGAAAAGAAGGAGAGTGTACTGTGTACTTTCTTTTGTTTCTGTTTTTCTTCTGCACTCATGATGAAGGCCATAATAGATAAGGTGATGAGCATATAAGGCATTGTAACAAGAGCGTTTGTCAACATTACGGATAGAGCGAGAGCCATGACGATAAGAGCAGATACAATTCGTAATGTTTTTAGTATACAAATCTCCACCTTTTAAATAGATTATTTACCGAAATAGTTCTGAGAAGCTAAGAAATAAAGCACCGGCTCCAGCCATGAAAGCGAGTATACCGCTAGATTTTCTGTCTTGTTTTATTTCTCCTAGCGCTACAGTGAAAGCCATTAATCCTAAGAAAAAGAACATATAAGGCATTATTTCTCTATTGCCAGTAAAAAATCCATAGATTGCTATACATAAAGCGATAAGTGCAAAAGTAATTCGAATACCATTTAACATAAAAACGCTCCTTCTATTTTATTTGTTCAATGGCAATGAGAAACAGTAAAGCTCCTAATAGAAATTGTGAAAGTGGTAGAAAGTTATGTTGAACTGTCAGGAAATTAATACTGGATAGGATGTGGGCTAAAATAAGTAGTATATGAAGCGTATTATGAATTCTTCTTGCTGTTTTTTGTATAAGGATTATCTTCTGGTTTATCAACAGAATGTTTATATGCGTAGCCTTTATTAATCGTCATGACGGAGAGTACTAGTATGACTAGGACGATTATAATACCGATAATTAATATTTTGAGCATAAAATCCCTCCTTCTCTTTATTTTACATAATTTTGTAATTGATGAAAACAATAGAAATTAAAAGGATGAAAGAAGGGTGTTACATGGAGACGAAAAAAACATATTATATATCAATAGGAAACGGTCAAATTTCACAAGTGAAGACGGCGGATACGTATAATTTTGAAATTTCCGCAAGTGATGAGGAAATTACGGAGTTAAGAGAGTACTTCGATCAAGCATATGTAGAGGATTTAGGTTCATTTGTACGTTCTCACGTTCCGTTTGTTGAGTATCATCACGATTCAAATAATGACCGATATGATGAACAACTACAAAAAGCATATAAAATGATTTACGATTTAGGAAATCATGAGACGAAAGAATTAGTCGCGCAAATGGGAATAATCAATGGATTGTAATTGGATAATATTATGCAGAAAAGCGAGAATATGCTACAATTTGTGGTAGGAAAAACTTGTAACCATCAATAGGGGAGTAATGGCATGTACAAATTTAAAGATTATTACCACAACACTGTACAATTATCGTTTGAACGTTATCCATTTTCTCCTGAGCCAAAGCATGTTTGGGTTGTATGCCGGTACGGGGATCAATGGTTATTAACGCATCATTTACGTCGCGGTCTTGAATTTCCAGGTGGTAAAGTAGAACTAGGGGAAACACCGGAAGAAGCGGCAGTTCGAGAGGTTCATGAAGAAACTGGCGGCATAGTTTCTGATTTAACTTACTTAGGACAATATAAAGTATCTGGAAAAGACAAAATAATCATTAAAAACATTTATTTTGCAACAATTAGTGCGGTAGAAGAACATACGCATTACGAAGAAACGAAAGGGTCTGTTTTATTAACAGACATTCCTGACAATATTAAAACGGATAGAAAATTTAGCTTTATAATGCGCGACGATGTATTAGCGCGTACGATGAAACATATAGAAGAAATCGGCTGTTTTACGAAGTAAAGTGGCTGGTTTCTTTTTTTTTTTTTTTGTAAGAAAAATGTAAATATATCTTTACATCATTTTGGGTATATTATACAATTTTGTAAAGATATATTTACATTTTAGGAGGGGAAGATGGATAACAGAAAAGAAACAACTGTTACTGTTTCGATGGTTAAATTAAATATTTATGCATTTCTTATAATATTCGCTTTGGCGTTTGGAATTGGTTATTTGCATATATTTCTTTCAGGCGGGGTTCAATTTGAATTTACATTGCCCGTTATGTTTCTTTTGATTATTGGAATGATTGTTTTCGTTTGTATTCATGAGGCAATACATTTAATTGGATTTCGTTATATCGGAGGTGTTCCGTGGAGTGAACTAACATGGGGCGTCAATTGGAAATTAGGTGTAGCATACGCTCATTCTAAAAAAGAAATTACAGTAAAGCAAATGAAGAAAGTGTTAATGTTACCGTTTTTACCGACTGGAATTTTGCCAATTGTATTGGGATTAGTTATGAATCTGGAGCCACTCTCATTTTTAGGAATTTTACTAACAGCGAGTTGTATCGGTGACATTGCCTTATATCAAAAAGTTTCAAAGTTTCCAGATGATGCGCTAGTTAAGGATCATCCGAGTGAACCGCAGTTTACAGTTTATGAATCATAAAGGAGGAGGCGCTAGAGTAGCGACCTCCTCTTGTTATTGTCACTTTTTGTCGGTAAATCAATATATTGCAAAAATCGCTGATATAATTTATTAACTATTATTTTGTTTTCATCTCTACCTCTAAAAACGAAAGCACCTCCAACAAATCGTTCACCGTGCGTGAATGCTCAAAGTCACCCCAAAACGAATCTCTCTTCCAAACACCAAGAATTCCTACTCGTTCAGAACCAAGCACATCGTTTTCTGGATGATCTCCAACGTAAAGACATTCTGTGGCCTTAACGTCTAGTTTTTGCAAAGCTCGTTCGAAAATTTCAGGATGTGGTTTTTTAATCCCTTCCGCTTCTGAAACGAGAATTGTATTTGTATACGTATGTATGTTTAGTGCACGAAGATTGTTCATTTGAAAGTCAGTAAAGCCATTTGTAATAATACCAATTTTAATATTTTGTTGTGTTAAACGTTGAAGTAATTCATGCGTGTTTTGGAAAGGGATACAATGATGTTGAAAATTTGTAATGTAGTCGTGCAGCAGTTGCTCTGGCGTTAAAGTGGTAATATTGTATTCGCAAAGGAGAGTAGCATATACTTTATCTTTCCACGTATAGCCATTATTATCGAGTTCAAGAAACCGAGAACAATACTCTGTTTTTTCTATGCTCCTTAAGTGAGAGGAAAAACGATTATATTGATCATGAATAAATTGTTCTAGAGATTGGCGCCGATCTAATAGTGTTCCATCTAAGTCGAATAAGACTGCTCGAATCATGAGAAACCTCCTTATAGTTTGTATAATTAAGTATCGCATATTCTTTAAAAAATGATTATGATACTTTTGTAGAATGGAACGATGGAGGTTTATATGAAGGAACTGTATAGAAAGTTAGTAGGGTTTATCGTCGCAATTGGTTTAATAACAGGATGCGATATTTCTATGAAGAGTGTGAAGGAAAAAGAAATTTGTAAGACAGAAGAAGAATGCGTGGAAATAGGAGATAAGAAACTTCAAAAAGTATATGAAAAAATAGATGGATTATCTGAGCTTGAAGCAGTAGAAGATTATGATATAGAAGAGCATGAAAGTGTGGATATGAAAGAGGCAGAGCAGAAAAAAGAGAATGACGAAAATTATTTCTTTTTAGCTTCTTATTATATTGATGGTGATGAAATTGTAGATCCTTATTTTGAAAAAATAGAACGGAAACGTTTAAATAAAGTATTCGCTGAAGATAAAGAAGCGAAAGAAGAGGTGCTACAACAACGTCAAGATAGAGGTTATCATGAAGATTTATGGGATATGTACCGCACTCTCATCCCGGCTAAATATCGCGGGAATATAACAGAATTTGATTTAATAACGGACGGTTATGACGGTGTTGTTGCTCACGTTATGCCTAGTATGGAGAATCCAAAAGATTGGACGCTAAGCTTAGATACACTTGATTCTGCGGTAAATATCGATGAAGTGATGAAAACATTAATTCACGAGACGGCTCATGTGTTGACACTCGGACATAAGCAAATACCAGTAGATGAAAAGTATTTGAAGGATTTTGAAGAAGATAAAGATATTTCAACGTACAGAAGTAACTGTGAAACGCTTTTCTTACAAGAGGGGTGTGCGAGGGAGAAATCTTATATTAATCAATTTTATAACTCTTTCTGGAAAGATATTGAGCAGGAGTGGACAGAAAAGAAAGTGGAAGAAAGTGAAGAAACTCAAATTGAATTTTTTAAAGAAAAGCATGAGGAGTTTGTATCACAGTATGGAACGACCAATGTAGCGGAAGATATTGCAGATACGTTTACAGCGTTTATTTTGCAAGATTCCAAAAAGGTGAAAGAAGGATCGGAGTTAAAGTATAAAAAAATTGCGTTCTTCTATCAGTTCCCTGAACTTGTGAAAATGAGAGCGGAAGTGTTGACGGGGTTATATGATGTTTCGAAAACGATAGAACAACAAAGTGGACACTAATACGAGTTTTTAGCCAAGAAAACGTAAAGAATTTTAGTTCTTTGCGTTTTTTATGTTGATAAAATTGAAAATTCTGTCTTTTTATAAAAAGAAGAAGGAACTGACGCTTTAAAAGAGAATTAGTATAAAAATGTCACAAATTAGACACAATTATAATGCGCATATTGTAGGGACTAAAAGTTTACTCTCAAGGAGGTAATGAAACGTATGAAAACGATTCTTGCGGTTGCTGGTCTCATTTGGGTAATGTCTCACGGTTTTCCGATTTTTGAAGGAGAGCAAATTCGTAGTGCATTAAATAAAAAGTATGATGATTATCATGTAATAGATCGAAAAGAAAATGTCGTTACAGTACGTGTGAAAGATTGTTTCCATACAGTTACGGTTGCGGATGGCAACGTTACAAATGAAACAAAGATGTGTGATAAAAGGTAAAGAAAGAAGCTGACTATAGTCTATCGTCCTAAGTCAGCTTCTTTTTCGTTTTCCAATTAGAAGTTTTTCAAATGCCTCAACAAACACATACATAAGTGTTGCGAGGACACAGGTGAGTAGTACGCTCAGTAAGACGAGCGTGAAATTAAATACTTGGAATCCGTAGCTAATTAAGTAGCCAAGACCTTGTTTAGAGACGAGAAGTTCACCGAATATAACACCAACCCATGATAAACCAACGTTCACTTTTAACGTGGAAATAATTGCTGGGAAGGATGCAGGGAGAACTACTTGCTTATAACATTGCCACTTATTGGCTCCAAATGTGTCCATCACTTTTATATAGTTAGAATCGACTTCTTGAAATGCGCTGTAAATAACGAGAATGGTAATGATGATGGAAATGATTACTCCCATTGCAATCGACGAAGAAATATTTGGACCGAAGATTACAATGATAATAGGTCCAAGGGCCACTTTTGGCATGGCATTTAGGACGACGAGATAGGGATCGAGTACGCGGGCGAGAAGTGGCATCCACCAAAGGAAAGTAGCGATAATAGCCCCGAGCACTGTTCCAAGAATGAAGCCTACTCCAGTTTCAAGTAGTGTCGTCCATATGTGGACCCAAAGCGAACCGTCAAGCCATTTACTAAGGAAGAGATCCCAAATGCTTGAAGGAGAGCTAAAGAGTAAAGGATCAATCCACTCTTTTTTGCTAGCTATTTCCCATAGTGCAAAGAAAAGAATGAGCAGTAAAAGCTGCAGTGAGCGTGCTAACCATGCGCGCTTGCGTTCTTTTTTCTGAAACTGTTCATGTAGTTGCTTTA
This sequence comes from Bacillus sp. BC08, assembly GCF_054326875.1. Classification (NCBI taxonomy): domain Bacteria; kingdom Bacillati; phylum Bacillota; class Bacilli; order Caryophanales; family Bacillaceae; genus Bacillus; species Bacillus sp. BC08. Next base: position 91,357 of record NZ_JBTGPA010000035.1, read on the forward strand.
TATTATCCAAGTCGCTCCAGCTCCTTCCATATATCTTGGAAGAGGTTTGGGAAGTCATGGTGGTGGCGTGATTCTAACGGTGATAAGGAACGGATGCTTTCTGGGACGATAAATGTTTTTGCGATTTTTCCAGGATTTGCTTGTAGTAAATAAATACGATCACTCATCGCAATGGCTTCTTCGATATCATGTGTCACGAGTAGTGATGTTTTCTTATATTTGCGTAGTAAGCTGAAGACGAGATCTTCAAGTTTCAACTTCGTTTGATAATCGAGAGCCGAAAAAGGTTCATCTAGCAATAAAATTTTCGGATCGGTCGCTAACGTTCGAACGAGGGCGGCACGTTGACGCATACCGCCTGACAGTTCACGAGGGTATTGCTCTTCTACATCATGTAGACCGACTTGTTTTAAAAGTTGTAAAGTATGTTCTTTCGTCTGTTCATTGTAAATTTTTCGTGTGTGAAGTCCAAGCATAATATTCTCTTCAATTGTCTTCCAAGGGAACAAGTAATCTTGCTGCAACATGTACCCCATAGATGAAGTTTTCGTTGTAATGGGTTCACCATCTAAAAAGACGATACCTTCAATTGGGTCAAGCAGTCCGGCAATAATGGAGAGGAGTGTTGTTTTGCCGCAACCACTTGGACCGAGTATAGAAATAAATTCGCCTTCTTCCACTTGTAAACTCATGTCTTCGAGAATCAATTTAGCATTCTCTTTTGCGAAAAAGCAGTGAGAAACGTTACGTATTTGTAAAAAACTCATACACTTCGCCTCTATTTCTTAATAACGCTTTCGGCAATTTTTGTATTGACGAGCGCTTCATGTGGAACTTCTTTTTGTAATTCGCCAGCTTCTTTCATAATCGTTTGGAGCTGTTTCCATTCTTCAGCATCTAATAGCGGATTTGTCGCATAAGAATGTTGCTTTTTATAACGCTCAATTACTTTTACTGTAATGTCTTTTGAAGTGTCTTTAAATAATGGAGACACGGCATCAGCAATCTCTTCTGGACTATGTGTATCAACCCATTGTTGTGCTTTATAGAGCGCACGTGTGAATTTCTCAGCAGCAGCTTTATCATTCTTTAAGAAGCTTTCTTTTGCCATGAACGTTGTATACGGAACAGTTCCAGATTCATTTCCGAACGAAGCGACGATAAAACCTTTTCCTTCTTTTTCAAATATACTTGCAGTCGGTTCAAAGAGCTGTACAAATTCCCCGGTACCAGATGCAAAGGCACTTGCAATGTTAGCAAATTCGATGTTTTGAACTAAGTTCGTATCTTTGTGAGGATCAATGCCATTTTTCTTTAAAACGTATTCTCCAACCATTTGCGGCATGCCGCCTTTACGCTGTCCTAAAAACGTAACACCTTTTACGTCATTCCAATTAAAAGAGTCTAATTTTTTACGCGAAACTAAAAATGTTCCGTCTGTTTGTGTAAGCTGTGCGAAGTTAATGACAGGGTCTTTTGCACCTTGTTGATGAATGTAAATAGACGTTTCAGAACCGACGAGAGCAATATCAATTCCGCCAGATAATAGGGCGGTCATCGTTTTATCTCCGCCAGCTGTTGTTTGGAGGTCAATATTTAATCCTTCATCTTTAAAAAATCCTTTTTCAATCCCGACATATAACGGGGCGTAGAAGAGAGAATGGGTAACTTCGCCGATGCGAATGTTTTGCGTTTGTTCTTTCGTACCTTCCTTTTTACTACTGCAAGCAGCGAATGTGAAAACAGCTAGTAACATGATGCAAAAAACAGCTATAAATTTTTTCACTATATGACACCTCCTAGAAGTCACTCTACAAGCATGATATGTAGGTAAGTGCCCATATGTGAGTGTAGATAGCAGGAATTTTTTGGGTGATAAAGAAGTACAAATATAAGGGGTGATAAAATGGAGTACGAATATGATGATAGCGTACATTTACATCTTGATTATTTCGGAACAGAATGTGATATGGAATCGATTGCTTATAAGCGGAAGAATGAAGACGTGTGGGATGTGTATTTTAATTTTGGAGCATACGGTCTTCAGAAAGATGAAATCGAGACAGGTAGATTTATGGACGAATATGCTGGTCATTATGTTTTTTCTGTACATGCTCGTGATCTTAGTTGGGAATTTGGAAGTGCTCAATTTGAAGAGTGGGTTTTGAGAAATCAAATAGTAGAAAAATCGCTGCAAAAATAGGGAGGAATTTTGTGGTCGATTTTCTCATTTTCTTGTTCATTTTCGTAGTCGGATTTTTTATTATGCAAGTACTCATTTACCGATTTGCAAAGAAAAACATTCAAAAATATACAAAAATAAAATGGGTTCATATGTGGCTAGAGATGAATATGAAAAAGGGTCCGAGATTAGATCTTTTTGATTTTGTAGTTATCGTGTTTGTATGTATTATATGGAAAGTATGGATGTATTCTCTTCTATAATACATATGCTCATGTCTGTTAAAATGAAGGAGAACCTGTCAGTGTTGATAGGTTCTTTTTTTATGGTAATAATTTTGTGAAGCATAGTTCATTGATGCTGCTAGAATATAGAGCGAAGAAGGTTTATCACGTTCAATCCTGAATGGAGCGGACACATTAAAGTTTCATTGTATTTTTAAGGGGAAATTAAGGATACAAGTGTATATTACAAGCACATAGGGAGACTAGCCGCATACAAATATGGTATTTTGTATAGGACAATATGTTTGTGGATGCGAGACGAAGGGGTAAAGGAAAGAGGGAATAAATTGCGTTTTGATTTTTTAACACAACAACGAAGAAGAGATGAATTTTATCTTAGTTTTTCTCCTCAAAAGCCGAGGAAGAATCTATTAATTTCTATCATTCTTAGTGGAATGTGGGCGATTTGTTTAGAAACGCTGTTTTTTGTTATGTTAAGATCTTTCGAATTCGAGAGAACTAAAGAATTTTTTAATGGGAAAATACAGCTAAGTATACTCATTATTGTTTTGTGGGGTGTACTACTATACATTATTCATTTAAATAAAGGCATCGGTCATAAACTTAGGCCGGCTATTAGAGCTTACGCCTTACTATTTTTAATTGCCCATACAATGAATTGGATGTATATCATGATGCAGGAGAATATGAACCTTGTATTAGTTAATAACTGGGTTTACCAGCGATACGGACAGTATATACTAAGCCTATTATTTATTTATATGATATATGTTTTTGTGTATAGTTTGCTTGGACGAATCTTTTTGAGTGTCACGATAACAAGTTTGGTGTTAATTATCTTTGGTATTGTGAACCATTTTAAACTTATTTTTAGAGGAGATCCATTCTATCCGTCTGATTTCATACAGATTACTCAAATGCAGTCCGTTATACCAATGGTTATGGACTATTTTAGTTGGTGGACTATATTTTTGGGAATATTCGGGATTACTCTGCTTGTATATTTAGTTATGTATATACGAAAGCATATTCCAGTTATAAAACCTAATATAATTACGAGAATTATTTTAATATGTGGTTCTACGTTTATGGTGTATGCATATAGTAATTATCCTACTACATTTATGAGTAATGTATTGCAAAAATATGGGGTAACCTTCGTGGCTTGGAATCAAAATGTAAACTATGCTGATAATGGTTTTGTTTTAGGATTTGTCAGTAACTTGGACACAACTGTTATTGAGAAGCCAGAAAAATATTCAAAAGAAACTATGCTACAAATTTCAAATGATATAAAGAAACAATATGGAAACAATGTAGGAAAAAAAGAAAAGAGCGAGAAGCCGAATATTATATTTTTCATGAGTGAAGCTTTTTGGGATCCAACAAAGCTAATGAACCTTTCATTTAGCGAAGATCCGGTGCCGAATTTACATCACTATATTGAGAATTTTCCAGGTGGACAAACAGTATCTCCTGTATTCGGGGGAAACACAGCGAATACAGAATTTGAAGCGTTAACGAGCTATTCAATGAGCTTTTTAAAGCAAGGTTCTATACCATATCAACAAGCGGTGACAGGACAAAGAGAAATTCCTTCTATCGCAAGTGAATTGAAAAAACATGGATATTATACGAATGCAATTCATGCTTATGGAAGATCATTTTATAAGCGGGATGATGTATACAATGTTTTAGGAATTGATAATTTCAATGCAGAAGATACAATGCAAAACGTAGAGGTAGATGGGGATTATATTAGCGATGTATCTATTAGTAAAGAAATAATAGAGGAATTGAATAAGAGAAAGCAACCTACGTTTATTCATGCAGTTACGATGCAAAATCATTTCCCATTCAATCCAGGACGATTTGAAGAAAAGCAAATAGAAATTAGCGGATTAACAGAAGAGGGATCGAAAGCAGAATTAGAAACATATACTGAGGGTGTACGTCGTTCTGATGAGGCTCTAAAATATTTAGTAGAACAAATTCAAGAGCTAGAAAGGCCTACTATATTGGTCTTCTTTGGAGATCACTTACCGATATTAGGGGTAAATAAAGCTATCTATGAAGAAGCTGGATATATAGAAAATGAAGAAACTCTCAATGAAAGATTAGCTATGTCAGAAACGCCATTGTTAATGTACGCAAATTTCGATTTGCCAAATGACAATTTAGGTTTAGTCAGTCCAATTTATTTTTCTAATCTTGTTTTTGATTATGCAGGGATAAATAAATCACCGTTTTATCAATTTTTATCGGAAATGCATAAAGAAATACCAGTCCTTAAAGAGGAGTTAAAGGTTAATAAAGATGGAGAAGAGATAACAAATTTAACAAAGAAACAAAAAGAAATGTTAGAGCAATATAAAATGATCCAATATGATTTACTTGTTGGAAAGCAGTATAGTAAAGATATACTTTTTAAATAGAAAAACAAAAAGAACTTGTATAACGATACAAGTTCTTTTTTTATAGTATTTAACGGGGTAACCAGACAAGCTGGGTTTAGGGAGTATTACCTGTACATTTAGTATAAATGATAATGTAATCGTTTTATTGATTAATTTGTGAGAAATGTGTGAATTTTATTTCTTATCAAAACTCCATTCATATGTGTAAAATACAGCATTGATTTTTAATTTTTTTACATATGGATACATTTATGAATGCAAAAACTTTATAAGTTCTTCATTTAATTCATCTGCTTGATCGATTGGAGAGCCGTGACCGCTATTTGTAAGAGGATGTAACTGAGAATTTTTGATCCGCTTTTGCGTGAGTTCAGCACTTTTGTAAGGGATAAGTTGATCGTGAACACCGTGGAATATTTTTGTTGGGACGTTAATTTTACTTAAATCTTTCGTTACATCTTCATTTGCGGCTGCTTGCAATATTTTGATGAGAGCGTAGGAAGCAGACTGCATACCGAGATAAGAAAACCATTCTAACGTAGCAGATCCTAAGTTTCTATTAAAAAATGATAAAGATACATCATTTAAAAATTTTGGCATATTGGCATACATTTGATTAATGAGGGTATCTGCTTGTTCTTTTGGGACACCATAGGGAGATTCTTGATTTTTAATGAAAGAGGGGGAAACAGCATCGACTAATACAAGTTTAGAAATGCGATGGCCATTGTAGCGGGACATGTACCGAATAGAAAGAGCGCCACCTACTGAAAAACCGACTAATGTAGCATTTTCTACTTGAAGTGCTTCTAGAACAATAGCAATATCGTCTGCTAAACGATCGTATGTGTAACCAGTCCATGGTTTATCAGATTGTCCGTTTCCGCGTATATCCATAGCGATGCAGCGGAAACCGTGCTGTGGTAACACATTGAGTTGATATTGGTACATTTGATGATTTAAAGGCCACCCATGGACGAAGAACACGGTTTTACTACCAGGTCCGGGATTAACGTCTTGCACAAAAATATGCACATCTTTCTCGACGGTAACAAACATAAATTATCCCCCCTAACCTATTCATATGCTCTATCCCAAAAGCGTTGTTTCGTCATAGCTTTAATGAATTCGTTTGCAAATTGCGTAGGGTTTTGTTCTATTAAGACACCAGGCTTTCCTTCATTCTCACGGGTGAAGGCTTCCAGTTGTTCTGTTTTTTTATTTTTTTTGCCGTCCATATAAAACACCTCCCATAATATACGTATTATTGTTTATAGCTTTTATGCTTATATATAGTCTGAAGATACTTTGCTTTATTGGGATGATTTTCCTCAAATGTTCGATTTATCTTTGTTTGTCTATGAAAATCATTTATTATAATAAATGGTATTCTTCGAGATATTATTTTGAAGGGGTGTTGAAGTGAAAGAAAGTTTTCTATCATATAAAGAAGAAGAAAGGAATGCAAAAATTTTTTTATGGGTGTTGTATGTCGCGGTTGGTGTATACCAAGGTTCTTATGCAATCGTATTAGAAAATAAAGCATTAATAGAAAACTGGCATAGAGGAATGTGGCAAGTTTTATGTGGAGTAGCAATACTATGCGTGAATATATACTTAGTGAAAAGAGAAAAAGCAAACCTTGTGAAATATACATGTATATTCGTATACATAGGGATAGAAATCCTGAATATACTTTCGTATATTTTTTATAATAAGGTGGCATTTGAGGCGACGAATATAATAGAGATTATATTTATTTTCTTTGTACCTATATTTATAAATAAAAGATTTTTTGTGTGCGTACTTGTCACTATTATAGGGAAATATTTAATTTATTTATTTGTATTAGAGGAAGTAAAAGCGTTTATGTTCCTCATTATGTATACACTTGTATTAATAGCAGCATATATCATTTTAAATCGATTTATACAATACCTTTCAGCGGTAAGGAGAAGTATTAAGATTGCTAGTGAATCACAAAAATTAGCAGTAATCGGAAAAATGGCAGCGACTGTAGGACATGAAATTAAAAATCCACTTGCTTCATTAAAAGGGTTTACGCAATTACAACGAGAGAAGCATGGAGAGGACCCTATTTACAAACAGATGATTTATGAAATAGAAAATATGAATAGTATGATAAGTGAGTTGATGGAAGTTGCTACATGTAAACCTTCTATTTATAAGAAACATAATATAGGAGAAATTGCAATGCAAGCAGTAATAATTGTTCGCGAAAAAATAAATGAATCCAACATTCAGCTTGTTTCTAATATGGAAGAAAAGGTGTTAGAAGTTGAATGTGATGAGCGGAAAATAAGAGGAGTCTTATTATATGTCATCAACAATGCTCTGGAGGCAATGGAGCAAGGTGGCACATTAGACTTACGATTAGAAAATAAAGGACAAGATTATGTAATGCTAAGTGTAATCGATAATGGTTACGGTATTAAGAAGGAAAATTTATTCCGTGTTAAAGAGGCCTTTTATACAACGAAACAAGATAAAATTGGTCTGGGACTTACTGTAGCAGATCGAATTGTCAACGAACACCTTGGTAAGTTACATATTTCAAGTGAAAGAGATAAGGGAACGAGAATAGATATTATTCTTCCAAAAAAGTGTGGAAATAATGAAATACAAGTGGGAGAAAAGCTAGGAGTTACCATATGAATAAAAATGATATATTTAAAAATGAAGAAATAAAGGCGTTGAAAATATATTTAAGTTTATTTTTTATTATATTTTTTGTATACGATCTTGCCTACGAATTTATTGTACCTTTACTAGGAGGGGAGCAAGAAGGAGTAGGGGAATTTGAAGATGGTTTAGGGTTATGGCTCTATTTTCTGATGGTGATCTTATTTTGCACTGGAATATACTTTATGAAATGGAAAAATCCATTTGCAGTAAAATATATTATTTTAATTGGATATAATCTATTAGATTTCATCCATAATTTTATGATTTATTACGGTAGTGACGCTGAGTTTGATGGTGGGAATATAGTAGAAGGATTTTTTATTTTATTTGCACCAATCTTTGTGAATAAAAGGTATTTTTGGTTAGTTACGGGGATACTTGTTGGAAAGTATGCTCTTATAGGAATCATGATTCAATCGTCACTCGTTTTAATCCCAATGGCATTATATAGCGTATTTACTATTATATGTTGGATTATGTTTTTGAGATTTCAGTCTTACGTTCGTACGCTTGAGATGATGGATAAAGAAATAGAACAAACAGAAAAACTAGCGACTGTTGGGAAAATGGCAACAGTTATTGGCTACAAAATTAGAGGACCTCTAGCGAATTTAAATAAATTTGTGAATAAGCAAGCAAATAAATATCCAGAGGATAAAATATATAGTGATATTATGAAACAAGAAGTAGAACGCATTCATACAATCGCTACAGAACTTAGTGGATTTGAGAAATCTAAATCAGCAGAATCAGAAATTCATAATATAGAAGAAATTATCGCTTATGTTATTCGAGTTATGGGGAAGCCTGCTTTAAAGCAAGGAGTGCACATACAAGGTATTTATAGTAAAGACATACCATCGATTACATGCGATGAAAAACGATTAAAGCAAGTATTTTTTAATTTAATTAAAAATGCCATTGAAGCAATGTCAGTTGGCGGAACGATTACGATCAAAGTGACTGTGGAAGATGCAATTATTGTTCAAGTTAAGGATGAGGGTTGCGGCATTCCAAAAGACAAAATTCCGAAGCTAAATGAAGCTTTTTACACAACGAAAGAAACAGGAACAGGTTTAGGTTTAGTAGTTACAGAAAAAATTATTAAAGACCATAACGGTAAAATGAGTTTTGAAAGTGAAGTTGGGGTTGGAACGACAGTGAAGGTTATATTGCCGATAGAATGAAAAACTAATTTTAAAAGGGAGATCACTTATTTGAGAGTGATCTCCCTTTTTTATCGTGGATGAGAGGAAGACATGTTGATAAAGGTAGGAAAGTTAGTTACATTAACATAATGTATATAATTGATAAATCCAATATATGGATTTATTTACAATGACAGTATATAATGAACTTGTCTGTTATTTGTTTTAGTTCATTTGTATTTCTATTTGTTGGGCCCCAATTATTGGGGCCTTTTTTGTTAAATAAATTACTGTTAAGAAGGTACTAAATATTAGTGATTAGAAAAATAGAATATACAGCACTTGCAGTAATGCCAGGGGTAATATAAAGGGATATAGCATCTCCTCTCGAAACTGGGTTTCCAGTTGTAACGCTAGTCCAAATTACAGTAGCGGGACCTACCGCTGGAGTGGGATTAAACACTTGAATTTGTCCTGATCCAGTATCCGTCGGTTTAATTGAAAATATCATAGTTCCGGTAATTTTGTCAGAGGTAGTTAAGGTAATAGTAGATAGGATGTAACTAGACGTAGGGGCAGTGAGGTTTGTTGGGACATTCCTGCAAATATTAATCGTATAAACAGCAGCAGGTAAATTATTTATATTTATAGACGCAGAAAATCCAACTATACTACCGGCTCCAGCAGTGACATACGGAATAACATTAGAGTCAATTCCAGGAGAACCCGCTATACGTTGAAAACCAGCATTTGTTCCTTGAAAAACAATACTTTTTGCTGATGCACTACCTACAGTTCCAGTAGGTCCAGTGTTCCCAGTAGGTCCAGTGTTCCCAGAAGGTCCAGTATTACCCATAGGTCCGGTACTGCCGGTAGATCCAGTATTACCCGTAGGTCCAGTGATGCCGGAAGGTCCAGTGATGCCGGAAGGTCCAGTACTACCAGAAGGTCCAGTATTACCCATAGGTCCGGTACTGCCGGTAGATCCAGTGTTTCCAGTAGGCCCACTTTCTACTAATACGATATAATCTGGAGATACATTTGGAAATCCTTGAGGTGCATCCTTTTTTACAACATAGCCGCTGCTCGTATAAGTGACAACTTGTCCTTTTTTATAGGTGGGAGCGGCTGCTAGACTAAAGGCGGTAGTACTTTGAAAACCAGCTCCGGAAGGCCCGACAGAGCCCGAAGGTCCAGTGATGCCGGAAGGTCCCGTGCTACCAGTGGGCCCGGTGTTTCCGGTAGAGCCACTGTTGCGTCTGCCGTCGCAACTAAAACAATTACGTGGGTACATGTATGTTCTCCTTTCTATATTTTGAAAAACTAGTTTTAAAAATAGAATTACTATATACATATTATGAATTCTATATTTTTGTGTGTTCGATTGTATTGTATGTCTAGATTTCAAAAATAGGGGAGAAATAGATTGTGCTAGATCTAACGATGAGTGACATGTTTGTTTTTCCTGCTTAACAGAATTCCGCCTGGTTAGTTTTTCTTATTTTTCATAGCAAAATAGGAAGCGGATAGGAAACAAATAAAACCTGAAATCCAGCCAATAGAAGGAGAATAGGGAAGTATATGTTGTAATACGATTCCGCTAGAAATAAAAAAGCTACCGAGTAGCCCTAAGAAGATGGGGTATCGCAGTAATTTGAACATGAGTGATACAACCTCCTTTATGACATACATCGTATATTAGTCTTAATTTTCTGTATACAATGTTTTGGAAAAATAGTGGTACAATATATGAATGATACGAGAGAGGATGAGCATTAACATATGTACGTTACTGTAACAGAAGCAGCATATAAAAAGATTATGGATACGATTCCAAATGAAGCGAAATATATAAAGTTATTTTACGATAATGAAGGTTGCGGTTGTGTCATGAGTGGAATTATCGATTTAGTAGCTGTAGCAGAAAAAGATGAGCGCGATGTGGATATCGAATCTAGCGCAATGAATTTTATTGCAGATCGCACAAAGCTTGTATTTATGGATGATAAGTTAACAGTTGATTGGCATGAAGGTGGAGGCACTTTTCAGTTGAAGAGCCCGAGTCAATTTTATAATCCAAATATGAAGTTACACGTTCGAGTGTAGTAAAGGAAAGGTGGTTCCAAAATGTGTTTTGGAACCACCTTTTTTAATTGTATAAGTCGATATATTCGAAAAACCGCTGATATAATTTTATGTACCGAAGAAAAACTCTCCATGTAATACAAAGATTTTTTCACATAATGAAATGTACATATGATTGAATTTTCTGTATAATCTTATTTGCGGAGGGGATACGCATGAGAAGATGGGGGATTGAATTTTTAATTTTAACAGTCGTTATTATTTGGGGGATCAATTTTACGATTGCGAAATATGGGCTTTTAGAATTTACAGCAATTGAGTTTACTGCACTTCGGATGATATCGGCGGCACCGCTTATGTTACTCCTTACCTTTTTTATTGAAAAGTCGGTTTATATGGAACGAAAGGATATACCTAGATTAATCATCGTTAGCGTTGTAGGTATTGTACTGTATCAAACATTGTTTATGGAAACTGTCAAATATACATCCGCTACAAATGCCTCTTTACTCATTTCTATTTCACCTATTTTTACAACTTTATTTGCGATTTTTTTGAAACAAGAAAAGTTTTCTTCTCGAAAGTTTATCGGTTCTATCATTGCCTTTGGCGGTGCAGCATTAGTTTTAGTAGCAGGACATTCACTTGCTAGTTCTTTTTATGGAAATGGAATGGGGCTAATTGCATCAATATGCTGGGGGCTTTATCCTGTCTTAGCAGGTCCATTAATTAAAAAATATTCAGCATTACGTGTTACCGCATGGTCAGCATTAGTTGGCGCGATTCCGCTTTTATTGTTAAGCGGTCCATACGTGTTTATAATGCCATTTCACATTACACATGGAATGACACTGTTTGCTTTACTATATTCGATTTTCTTTGTAACAGTATTTGGTTTAGTGATGTGGTATGTTGGTATTCAAAAAATTGGAGCGTCACATACGATGGTATATATGTATATAACGCCACTTGTAGCTGTTTTATTTGCAGCTATATGGGCAAATGAATATGTATCGTTTCAACAAATAATCGGTGGCATTATTATTTTCTCCGGTCTATGGCTTGTGAAATCGGAGAAAGTAAAAATTCATTCTATTGCGGGGGAGCCTATATCAAAATAGGAAAACAGATCACCTATGATCTGCTTTCCTATTTTTTTATTTTTGGTAAGAAGACGAGAAATAAGATAGCAGTAATAAGTGGAATTAAGTTTAAAAATGGAATACGGAAGAGTGTGATAAGAATAATACCTGGAAGAAGAACACCGAGGACAGCGTAAAAAATACTATGATTTTTCGTGTACCAATACAATGAAAGTCCAATAAGTGCAGGGATAATGAGGTGAATGAGAGCCATTAAAAAATAAATCATTAGACGCCCCCTTTATTTGTGTGCTTATTACATCATATCCGTATGTTCATAGATTGATATCACTTTTTTCATAAATGGACGAAAAATGTTTGGAAAAACGTCACAAATTATGAGAATATGATGTTTGAAATCTTGTATAATATTATTTCCTAAAAACATTAAAAACAACATAAACATACTGTTTATGTTGTTTTTAATTTGAGTGAAATGGATGTAAGTAGTATAAACTGGAAAGAAATTTTTTGTTGGATAGATAAAGTGAAACTTTAATCAGTGGAGGGGGGCATCCCCCACTGATTATTAGTTGAACCAATCGGGCTTTTACGGGCAGTTGATCCCCCACCTAACTTCTTTGCTTCCGCTGAATTTTGAGGTGAGGGTCTTACTGCCCGTTAATGCGGGATAAAAATTACTGAAGAGGAGAACAGCATGATTAGTATGTCATTAAGATCGTTTAAAATTCAATCGTATTATTTACTAGGTTTTCTTTTACTAGGCTGGATGTTAACGCCGTTTTCAGCTCATTTTCTAGGTGCAGGAATTGGACTTATTGTAAGTATGTATTGTGTTTGGCTTTTAGGGAGACGAATTGAGAAGCTTGGAGATAGTATCGTAAAGAAAACGAAAGCACCGACGCTTGGTATGTTTAATCGTTTTGCAGCAGCTATTTTGGGTGCTGTTATTATGTACGAAATTGAACATCATATGGTTATGTGGGCATTTGCAGTAGGGATTATGGGTGGCTATTTCTTAATTGTTGTTAATTTAGGTTACTATAGTATGAAGGATGAAAAAGAATTAAAGAAGAGCTAAAAAGATAAAAGACTGTTTTAGCCCCATGCGATGTGAAACGAGAGAGGTAGTGAGTAGGGATATAATTTATATATTCGAAGCCGTAATTCGTCTATGTAAAAATGGGTTAATCTGGGATCAGTGATGATATTACAATAGGAAGCGTAACTTTGTATAAAATGCAGGTTTCTGCTTCCAATAAGTTGATATGAAATTACGTATTAGTATGACCCTTACTTAGGTTCTTTAAAAAGGTGGATATAATACAACAAGTTATTCCAGTAATTAGAATAATATATTTTATCGTTTCACTTGTATGCTGAAATAAATTAACGTTAAGCATCACAAGTCCCCAAAATAGTTGGATCGCTCCGTAACTGAATAAAATTTTTCCTGTACGAGACAAATTTTTCATAGGACTCACCCTTTCCTGTATATGTAAATTTTATCATAAAAAACGAAAATCGAATAATTATAAAATGAATTTTCTGTAATTTTTCCGAACTACATCACGGATGAAGAGAGAAGATATAGAAAGAAGCTTACGTAAAAAACGTAAGCTTCTTTTTTATGTAAGTGTGTGTAACCGTTAAGCCGCATTGGGTTTTGTCGGTGAGTACGCGGAACTTTACGGTTACACGACACTTATTCATATGAGTAAAAAGGGTTATTCCAACAGAAAGTTTGTACTTAAGCGATTGGACCGCCTAAGTTAATAATATCTTCAGAAACGCTGTCGAACTTTTTGAAGTTCTCTTTGAATTCGCTCGCAAGCTCGATTGCTTTTGCTTTGTAAGCAGCTTTATCAGCCCAAGTTTGTTCAGGCATTAACACTTCGTCAGGTACACCTGGTACGTGAAGTGGAACTTCAAGACCGAAGATGTCATGTTTAGCTGTTTCTGTTTTTGCAAGTTCGCCGCTTAATGCTGCTTGAATCATTGCACGAGTGTAACCTAAGTTCATACGTTTACCAACGCCGTATTCGCCACCAGTCCAGCCAGTGTTTACTAAGAATACTTTCGCATCGTGTTTCTCGATTTTTTCACCAAGCATTTCAGCATAGCGAGATGCATCAAGTGGTAAGAATGGTGAACCGAAGCAAGTTGAGAATGTTGCTTGCGGAGATGTAACGCCGCGCTCTGTTCCTGCTAGTTTACTAGTGTAACCACTTAAGAAATGATACATAGCTTGTTCTTTTGATAACTTACTGATTGGAGGCAATACGCCAGATGCATCAGCAGTTAAGAAAATGATTGTATTTGGGTGTCCAGCAACACTTGGCAGTACGATATTGTCGATCGCATGCATAGGGTATGCAGCACGAGTATTTTCTGTTAAAGTAGTATCGTTATAGTCTGCGATACGCGTTTGGTTATTAATGATAACGTTTTCTAAAACAGATCCAAATTTGATTGCATCGAAAATTTGTGGTTCTTTCTCGTGAGAAAGGTTTACACATTTTGCGTAGCAACCGCCTTCAATATTGAATACACCGTTATCAGACCAACCATGCTCATCATCACCGATTAATTTACGGTTTGGATCAGCAGATAATGTTGTTTTACCTGTTCCAGATAAACCGAAGAATAGTGCTACGTCGCCTTCTTCACCTACGTTTGCAGAGCAATGCATAGAAAGAATATCTTGTTCAGGTAGTAAGAAGTTCATAATAGAGAAGATTGATTTTTTCATTTCTCCAGCGTATTCTGTACCACCAATTAGTACGATACGTTTTTCGAATGAAACCATAATGAATGCTTCAGAGTTTGTACCGTCAACAGCTGGATCAGCTTTGAAATTCGGTGCAGAAACAATTGTGAACTCTGATTCATGAGTTGTTAATTCTTCTTCAGTTGGACGAATGAATAATTGATGTACAAATAAATTGTGCCATGCATATTCGTTAATAACTTGGATTGGTAGGCGGTAATTGCGGTCAGCGCCTGCAAATCCATTGAAGATGAATAACTCTTCTTTTTCTTTTAAGTATTCTAAAACTTTAGTATATAATTTATTAAAATGTTCTTCAGAAATCGGTTGATTCACTGCTCCCCAAGCAATTTTGTCAGCAACCGATGCTTCTTTCACAATAAATTTATCTTTAGGAGAACGTCCTGTATATTTTCCTGTTGAAGCAGAAACGGCACCAGTAGAAGTTAATTTCCCTTCATTTCGCATTAATACTTTTTCCACTAATTGCGGAACACTTAGTTGAATCTGTGCATTGCTTCCGTTCAATAATTCGTGTAAACCAATTTGGACATTCACAGTACTCATATTTATATACCATCCTTTTCATTTAATGAAATATTTCTCGTAATCCCCAACAAGAGTATAACACAATTATATAAATAATGTATACTATTTATTTCTTTTTGTTTGTGTGAATGCATTATTTCCTTATTAATATTTCATTTCAGGCGTATTGAGAAAAACTTTCAGGAAAATGTGAATATTAATTGACAAATGAATATCATTTCTTTAGTATAGGTTGGGACGGATACTCTCTTATCCCGAGCTGGCGGAGGGACAGGCCCGATGAAGCCCAGCAACCTCACTTGTAGTGGTAAATACAGGTGAATAGGTGCTAAAACCTGTGCGAGGCTACAGGTCTCGAACGATAAGAGCGAAGGGCAAAAAGCAGTATGCAAGTAGCAAATTAAACCTTTCCTCTATGTAAAGTGGGAAAGGTTTTTCTGTATGCTTGTGGGAGAATAAATGTATGTCGCAGTTTGTGGCAAATTAAGGATGAGTTCCGTACAATATATACAATTACTGTAGGGAGGTTTACCACATGACAAAAAAACGTCATCTGTTCACATCTGAGTCTGTAACTGAAGGACATCCAGATAAAATTTGTGACCAAATTTCTGATTCAATTTTAGATGCGATCTTATCAAAAGACGCAAATGCACGTGTAGCTTGTGAAACAACTGTAACAACTGGTTTAGTATTGGTAGCGGGGGAAATTACGACTTCTACTTACGTAGATATTCCAAAAATCGTTCGTGAAACAATTCAAGGCATTGGTTACACACGCGCAAAATACGGATTCGATGCAGAAACTTGTGCAGTTTTAACATCTATCGATGAGCAATCTGCTGACATCGCTATGGGTGTTGACCAAGCGCTAGAAGCACGCGAAGGTCAAATGACTGACGCTGAGATTGAGGCAATTGGTGCAGGAGACCAAGGTTTAATGTTTGGTTTCGCATGTAATGAGACACAAGAGTTAATGCCACTTCCAATCTCACTTGCTCACAAATTAGCTCGCCGTTTAACTGAAGTACGTAAAGATGATACATTATCATACTTACGTCCGGATGGAAAAACGCAAGTTACAGTTGAGTATGATGAAAATGGTAAACCTGTACGTGTAGATACAATCGTAATTTCTACACAGCATCATCCAGATGTTACATGGGAAGAAATCGATCGCGATTTAAAAGAGCATGTAATTAAAGCTGTAGTTCCAGCAGAATTAATGGATGGAGAAACGAAATTCTTCATTAACCCAACTGGCCGCTTCGTAATTGGTGGACCACAAGGTGATGCTGGTTTAACAGGACGTAAAATCATCGTTGATACTTACGGTGGATACGCTCGCCACGGTGGCGGTGCATTCTCTGGTAAAGATGCAACGAAAGTTGACCGTTCAGCAGCATATGCAGCTCGTTATGTTGCGAAAAACATCGTAGCAGCTGGTCTTGCTGATAAAGCAGAAGTACAACTTGCATACGCAATCGGTGTAGCACAACCAGTATCAATTTCAGTTGATACATTCGGCACTGGTAAAGTATCTGAAGACGTACTAGTAGAACTAGTTCGTAACAACTTCGATCTTCGCCCAGCTGGTATTATTAAAATGCTAGACTTACGTCGCCCAATTTACAAACAAACAGCAGCTTACGGCCACTTCGGACGTACTGATGTAGATCTAACATGGGAACGTACAGACAAAGCTGTAGCTTTAAAAGAGCAAGCTGGTCTATAATATATGAAAAAAAGCTTTGCGCCGTGAGCGCAAAGCTTTTTTTATTTTGTTTTATTTACTACTTGGATGCAAGAACCACAATAAACTTCTCCTTCTAGCTCAATGTACTTTTTCATGTTCGTCATACCACTTGCCGGAAATGGCGTATGAATGTATGCTTTTTCATACGTTTGTATTTCTTTTTTACATGATTTACAAAGGATAGGTTTCTTGCGGAACATAGACGGTCACCCTTTCAGTTGGCGTGCTTTTCCTGCACAAAAGGCACTGCTTAGTAAAAATAGTGTTGCGAATATAATGCTTACTAATGTAGCGTATGGAATTGCGCCTTTTAAAGAAAAGCCAACAGTAATGGAAGCGACGAATAAGAGGATAAATGTTGTTGTTAATTTTTTATAAAATTCCATAATATGTAGACCTCCTTATTTAGAGATAGAACGTTTGAATATAAAATCTACTATATAGGCAAGTACGAGAGGGATTAATGTGCTAGTCAAATAGTAGCGAATACCACCATCAGGCATAAGCACATACAATTTTAAAAAGTTAATATCGAACCTGTAAGCGATGCATTGAAAAAGGGATAATATAATTAGGAATGGTATAATGGGTACGTATCGTGTCATATTTTGAATCATGTAAAGCTCCTTTATATGGATAAATATACTTATATTGTATCATATTGAATTCTTTAATTTATACATAATTTTACAAAGTTAAATGAAAGGAAAGATGAAAAATGAGCGTAACTGAACATAAAAAACAAGCACCGAAAGAAGTGCGTTGCAAAATCGTAACGATCTCCGATACACGTACAGAAGAGACGGACAAGAGCGGACAACTACTACATGAATTGTTAAAAGAAGCAGGGCATACAGTGACCTCTTATGAAATTGTAAAAGATGATAAAGAAAGTATTCAGCAAGCGGTGTTAGCTGGTTATCATAGGGAAGATGTTGATGTCGTGTTAACAAATGGCGGTACTGGCATTACGAAACGTGATGTGACGATTGAGGCAGTATCAGCTTTATTAGATAAAGAAATTGTCGGGTTTGGTGAGTTGTTCCGCATGATTAGTTATTTAGAAGATATCGGAAGCAGCGCAATGTTAAGTAGAGCGATTGGCGGTACAATTGGGCGCAAAGTTGTCTTTTCTATGCCAGGGTCTAGCGGAGCAGTTCGCCTTGCGATGAATAAATTAATTTTACCGGAATTAGGTCATATTACATTTGAGCTGCATCGCCAATGAGTAAGTATGTTGGAATTGTATTGGCGGGCGGTATGTCGAGTCGATTCGGTGAGCCGAAAGCTTTAGCGAGCTGGCAAGGTAGTACTTTTATTGAGCAGATTTTGAAAGTGATGACAACTGCGTTACAAGAAGTTGTGGTCATTAGTAACTCCGATATAAAAGAGCGAGTAGAGGAACTTGTACAAGTTCCTGTTATAGAAGATATTCCGCATTATAAAGGAAATGGACCACTTGCTGGAATTGTATCAGGAATGGAATATATAGAAGCAGATTGGTATGCTATTATGCCTTGTGATGCGCCAAATGTTTCGCATGAATGGTTTACCATTTTACTAGAGCAAACGAGCAATGAATATGATGCGGTTGTCCCTATTATTAATGGAAGGAAACAACCGTTACTTGCAGCGTATCATAACCGTGTGAAAGAGAAGGTTTATGCTTTGCTTCAGGAAGAAAAAAGAAGTATGGGCCAGCTTTTATCACAATGTAATGTGAAGTATGTTTCTGGAGAAGATGTACAAGCGAATGCGGATTGGTTTATGAACGTAAATACGAAAGAAGAATATATGCAGGCTCAAAAAAACCTTTCAAATGAATGAAAGGTTTTTTGATATACAGAAATTGGGGAACAATTACTGTATAAAGATATCTGAGTAAGTTGATTTTAAGGGGAATTTCTTAAAATCATCATACAGTAAAAATACTGTATAACCATATATTAATTTTTATGGGTTTTTATTACAAGTCTGTTTAGTTATGTATCTTTTTGTTATAATGAATATAGGAATAATGTGATACTTCACCTTATGTATCATTTATTAAACTAAAATTTATGACCATGTAATAAACTCCCTTCATTTTTGAAGGGAGTTTTTCTGTTTAAGCAAGTAACTCTGATGAGGTGTGCTGAAGGACTTCTTTATACTGGTCAAGTAAGCCACGAAAGATCTCATCCCAGCTTTTTGATTGGGCATAAGACGAAGCCGTTATGCCCATTTGCGTAAGTTGCTCTTCATTTTGCAATAAAGAATAAATGGATGATAGAAATGCGTCCTCATTTTTTGGGGGACAAAGAACTCCCGTTTTTCCATCTGTAATAATATTTTTAACCCCGCCACTATTTGCACCAATGACAGGTGTACCACATGCAAGTGATTCGAGTACGACATTTCCGAACGTTTCAGTAGCGGATGGAAATACCATGATGTTAGAACAGGCATATGCTTCAGCTAAATCTTTTCCTTGTAAATATCCAGTAAAAGTGATATTTGCACGCGGAACAGCTTCACGCAAATTTGTTGCTAGCGGGCCGTCTCCCGCGATGAGCCAATGAATGTCATTTCGAGTATGCGCTGTTTTAATGATAAGGTGTTGCAATGTATCAATATCTTTTTCAGGGGCAATCCGTCCAACGTAGGAAAGGACATACTTCGCTGTAATATTATATTTTTTTCGGAATAGGTCTGTATTGTAAGATGGATGAAAGAGTGTACAATCTACACCACGTCCCCATATGGAGAGGGCCTGAAAGTCTTTGTTTTTTAGTTGGTGTAACGTTTCAAAGGAAGGAACGAAATTTTTTTGCATATGACTATGAAACCATTTTAAATAGTTCCAAAGCATATTAGAGAGAAATTCGATTTTGTAATAGCGTAAATAAGCATCGAAATCAGTATGATAAGAACCGACAACTGGGATGTTTAACTTTTTTGCATAATACAATCCACAAAGTCCCATGTTGAAAGGTGTAGCAATGTGAATAATGTCAGGTTTAAAGGAAAGAAGTTCTCGTTTAATGCGCGGAGTAGGAAAAGAAAAGCGGCATTCTGGATATAATATGGTTAACGGGATACTTCTCATCTTGTTCACATTGGCTACGAAATCATCTTCAGCTGTATGCTGAGGGGCGAAAACAGAATAGGCGATCTTTTCTTTCTGAAAGTAACGTGTTAATCGTTCTAATGTTTTCGCAACCCCGTTGACTTGTGGTGTAAAAGTATCGGTAAAAATGGCGACTCTCATCATATCACTCCTTTATGTGAAAAGTGGGATGAATTGATAAAAAGAGATGATGCCAGAGCAAGTGCCGAGGCAAATACCGACGAATACATCAGACGGATAGTGAAGCCCTAAATAAATACGAGAAATACCGACGCATAATGCTAAAGGTAATAGAAAAACAAGTAAGTTTGGATTATAGCAAATAAATGGAATGAAGACAGAGAAAACGGCTGTTGTATGACCAGACGGGAAAGAGTGGTCTTTTAATGGATGGACTGGATATTTCGCATCCTGAATTGTTAAATAAGGACGTTTTCGCGGATACCATCTTTTTAATATTTGTACAGGAATATGGCTAATTGCTAAAGAAATAGCAGTTGCGATTGCTGCTTGATGCAAAGTCCCTTTTGCAAAAATTAAAAAGAAAAGTGTGAGTGTGATTGAGAAAGTAGCGCCACCGATATGAGTAATATTGCTGAAAAAGATATTTAATATTTTTTGATCAAAGTATCGGTTAATTCCTTTGAAAATGTAGCATTCTATTTTATACAGTCCACTGACCTTCATGAAAATTCTCCTCCCTCGTTTACATATATATGGAGATATTAGCTTTTATTTTAATAAGATTTTATTGAGGGAGTAATAATGTTTTGTAAAGAAAAAGTTAGTTTTTATCCCGCTTTAATGGGCAGTAAGACCCCCACCTAAAAATTCAGCGAAAGCAAAGAAGTTAGGTGGGGGGTCGGGCTGCCCATTAAAGTCCGATTGGTGAGGGCTAATAATCAGTGGGGGATGAAGAAAACCCCCACTGATTAAAGTTTTACTTTATATAAAAAGCTGCCACTTTAATGGCAGCTGGAAAAGTTACTTCTGTAATGATTTATAATACTGGCCTTTTTCAACATATTGTGTGCGAATGCGCTCCATGTCTTTACGGTCTTCCTCTGTTAACTCACGAACGACTTTAGCTGGGCGACCGAAAGCTAACGTGTTTGGTGGGATTTTCTTTCCTTGTGAAACGAGGCTTCCAGCACCGATAAAGGCTCCTTCGCCAATTTCAGCACCATCTAATATAATAGATCCCATTCCAATTAAAGCATCTTTTTTAATATGACAGCTATGTAAAATAACTTGATGCCCAACTGTAACGTCGTCTTCTAAAATAAGAGGATACTGTGGGCTTTGGTGAAGTGTACATTGGTCTTGTACATTTACTCGGTCTCCAATGATTGTTGGTGAAACATCACCGCGTATGACTGTATTAAACCAAATACTTGATTCCTCACCAATGGAAACATCGCCTGTAATGGTAACATAGTCAGCGATAAAAGCACTACTCGCAATTTTCGGATTTTTTTCTTTGTAAGGGTATATCATGTAAAGCCTTCCTTTCCTAGAGACTAGTTTTAGTGTATCAAATTATGAGAAAGAGTGAAATGGAGGAGAGCCGTATGTGGAATTATGAAGCAGAGGAAGCGAAAGCTGTCGTTGTTATCGTGCACGGCGCAATGGAATATCACGGACGTTACGAATCCGTTGCGGAAATATGGAATCATAGCGGCTACCACGTCGTAATGGGGGACCTTCCGTCACATGGAACGACTTCAAGAAATAGAGGACATATTGATTCATTTGATGAATACATAGAGGAAGTTAAATTGTGGGTGAAAGAGGCAAGAAAGTATAGGTTACCTATTTTTATATTTGGTCATAGTATGGGTGGTCTTATTGTCATTCGTATGATGCAAGAAACGAAGAGAGAAGATGTAGACGGTATTATTTTAAGTTCGCCATGTTTAGGCGTAGTAGCTGGACCTTCAGCACCGCTTCAAGTTGCCTCAAAAATATTAAATGTTGTTGCACCAAAATTGCAATTTGCAACGAATCTTACAGTGGAAATGTCCACTCGTAATCATGAAGTTCGGGACGCGATGGAGAATGATTCATTGTTCTTGCGCAAAGTATCAGTACGTTGGTATAGTGAATTGATTAAGTCTATCGAAATTGCTCATAAAAAAATAGATGATTTTCCAGATGTTCCGCTCTTGCTAATGCAGGCTTGTGAGGATAAACTTGTAGATAAAACACGTGTCCGCATGTGGTTTGATAATGTTAAAATGAGTGATAAGGCTTTTAAAGAATGGCCGAATTGTTATCACGAGTTATTAAATGAGTATGAGCGTGATGAAATTTTGAATTATATTCAGTCATTTACTGAAATACGCATCAATAACATAATAGAAACAAATAAGTAAATTATTTGTACATTGAATAGAGGAGATGAAGGAAGAAGTGAACGTACCGAGTAATCCCATAACGCTCATGGCGAAAGTATACCGTGATGTGTTTCCGGTAGTACACCATGAGCTAGCGGTGTGGAAAGAGCGTGCCTACCATATTCCGAATGATGAGCTTCATAGTCAGGCAATCGCAAGTATTGAGAATAAAACGTTTCATTGCGAAGGCGGTGGTATTTTAGCACTGCTAGCAAATGAGCACCGAGAGGAATGCATTCGTTTTATCGTAGCGTATCAAACAATCAGCGATTATTTAGATAATTTATGTGACCGCAGTACATCACTTGACCCAAATGATTTTGCCGCACTGCATGAATCTATGTTAATGGCATTATCACCTGAAGTAGAAGGTGGCGGTAATTATTATCGCTATCGTGATGATCAAGACGATGGTGGTTATTTAGATGAACTTGTTGAAACATGCCAAGATGTTTTAAAGAAAACGAAGCACTATGACAAAATTGCTCCTGTTCTTCATGAACTTGCTTGTTATTATTGTGATTTGCAAATTCATAAACACGTGAAGTTAGAAGAAAGAGAACCACGCTTACAAACGTGGTTTGAAGCACATAAAGAAAACTTACCAGAGATGAGTTGGTTTGAATTTTCAGCATGTGCTGGTTCTACACTTGGAATCTTCTGTCTTGTAGCATATGCATTTCATGATGAATTACATGATGAAGATATTGCGAAAATTAGACAAGGATACTTCCCTTACGTACAAGGACTTCACATTTTACTTGATTATTTCATCGATCAAGAAGAAGACCGTATAGGCGGGGATTTGAATTTCTGTAGTTATTATGAAAACGAGCAAGCGATATTAGATCGTATGAAACATTTTGTAGAAGAAGCAGAGAAGAGCATTGGTGATTTGCCTCATGCGAAGTTTCATCGTCTCATAAGCCGAGGGTTACTTGGTATTTATTTATCAGATCAAAAAGTATCAGCACAAAAGAATATGCACAAAATGGCGCGGCGCATTGTAAAATACGGAGGCCTCACTTCACGATTCTTCTATTGGAACGGGAAGATGTACCGAAAGAAAATGGCGCAGTGATGAAGAAAACCACTCTTGTAGAGTGGTTTTTTCTTATAATATGGTAAAGGTGGTGGTGGGAATGAAGCGATTGTTTCGAAAGTTATATGACCATATTGAAGTAACATTACTCGTGCTACTTTCCATTTCATTTGTAACTGGAATGTATGTGATGATGAATAAAGCTGGTGGTCCTACAACGATGGATTATGTAGCCCAAGTTATTATTGCATTGATTATTATAGTAGATATTGTCTTTTTAATGAGTGGTAGAAAAAAAGAAAATAGTAAATAAAAAGCATTTGTACACGAGAGTACAAATGCTTTTTCATTATGATCGTATTTTTGCAAATACATATATAAGAAGTTCAATTGCGAAAATAACTAAAACAGATAGTCCGAATAAAGGCATGACAGCGCCTAGCATAACCATCATGATAAAGAAAACGAATATACTTTTCTTATCTCTTTGCTTTGGCGGTGCTGCTAATTTTCCTTTTGGTTTTCTTGCGAACCACATTTTTATTCCATAATAAATGAGAAGTAATAAAGATAATGTCGTTAGTAAGCATAATATTTTATTTGGCCATCCGAATAAATGTCCTTCGTGAAGCGGGATACCGTAAGTGAACCATTGTGCAAATAAGCCGTAATCACGATAGTCCGTTTTTGAAATGAGTTCTCCGCTATATTGATCAAAGTAAGCTGTTATTTCTTCATTTGGTGCCACATCCATACCTGTAATACCGGAACCGCTTGATTTCGAAACGGTGAATACACCTTTCGGATCAGCTGGTAATGAGATAACATATGGCTTCTTTATTTCAATTTCTTTTTGTAATTCATCGACACAAATTGCTTTCGGTTCATTTGAATTCGATTCAGGAGGAGCTTCTTTTCTTGTTGCCCATGGCAATTCTTTTACCTTTGATTCAGGCGGTGCCATATACAACTTTGGATATCCAATCGATTCATTCGACGATGCGATTTTATAAATTTGGTTCCCCATAAATCCTGACCATGGCAATCCAGATGCAACTAGCAGAACGAGTGGAATTGTAAATATAATACCGATAATAGAATGACGTCGTTTTGCTTTTTCTCGCTTATTGGATGCGGGTATGTTTTTGAATTGGCGTATACTCATATACAATCCAGTCACAATTAAAAAGATTGTCCAGCATGCCGCAAGCTCTACAGTATAATTGACGACAGTGCCACCAACTAAAAGAGAACTATGTAATTCCCGCATTATATTCGCAAACGTTTCACTTGCATTTTGATCCCCAACAATTTGATTATTACTATCTAGATACACATACTTTTGTTGTCCAGTGTATTCATTTGCAATCGTAAGTCTCGTATTATAATCCCCATTAAACTCACTAATTTTCGTCACACTATAATGTGGATATTTTTTCTCTGTTAAGGAAATAGAATCAGACATCGAAATAGACTCTGTTTGGGCGCTCTCCCCAAAATATAAATCTTTATAGATGAAATCTTCAACCTCTTC
Organism: Bacillus sp. BC08; assembly: GCF_054326875.1. Taxonomy (NCBI): domain Bacteria; kingdom Bacillati; phylum Bacillota; class Bacilli; order Caryophanales; family Bacillaceae; genus Bacillus; species Bacillus sp. BC08. Next base: position 116,399 of record NZ_JBTGPA010000035.1, read on the forward strand.
CCGAAATAAATACCCAATTCCGCTCAGTGACAACGTAATAAGAAGCGGCGTAATAAAAAGCCCAGCATAAAAATGCCAACGCCAAAAAATGTAATGAAGCGAACGATTTACTTTCATACTTTCTGTTCCCCTAACCTTCCCTATATGAATAGATTCCTCATTTTAATATAGCGAGATTAAGTGTGGATATTTTGAAGGAATTGTGAAAAATGTTAAAAGTTTTTGGGGTTTTCATCAAACATAAACCACATTTCAGAAAGTATGTTTTCTATGTTTACGAAGATTTCTTTTTATTAGATACATACACCCTAACAACTGCCTCAGCAAGACATTGAGCAGAATCAACAAAATCCTCACCCGCCACAACATTCAAATCAGTACATGCGATAATTGCGGTATCAACTTCATCTCTCAATTGTAAAACGAGCGTGCTCCATAATTTGCGGGCTTCTTCAACTTCTCCGCTTTTTATATAAGTAATAATTTGATTAATCATTGCCTGCCATTTTTCATGATGAATGTACTCTATATTACGTTTTGCAATCCCGCCTTGATAAATACCAGCTTGAACTGTCGCTTCTGTTGCGAGAAGAGCAACTCTTTTTGTATTTTCAGGAATTGCTTGTAACGTCTCATCGACGATATTTAAAATCGGAATGGACAGAGAATACTGTAACTCTTCAAAATAAAGATGCGCCGTATTGCACGGCATAGCGATAAATTCTACGCCAGTACTTTCAAGCTTTTGCGCCCCTTCAATAATCGCCTTTTTCATTGCTTCGTGATCAATAGAGCAATCCATATAAAATGGTGTTGGACAAGAATAAATCATCATATGAGGAAAGTCCATATCATGCTTTGCTCCGTATATTGTTTGGCACTCTGCTACAACTGTATCAACGAATGGACCAGTTGATTTTGGTCCCATTCCTGCTAGTATTCCGATCATTGGTTTGTCTCCTTTAGTATGTAATTAAAAACGTTTTTTGCGAACGACAAATAGAAATAAAGTAAGTAATAAAAATGAATATACGATAGCCCAAGCTGTGAGCCATAGCGTGTGAGTAAGTATATTCATTTTGTATTGTCCAAGCATTAGAAAGCTTTCGACAGGTGGTAAAAACCATAGTAGCTCTTTTTTAAACCGGATTGAGGCAATTGTTATAAGTAATATGAATGTCAGGCTAAGCCAAGCGGTGCTTGCTTTTGGAATAATATTTCTAGTAAATAAAGTTGCGATTGAAATTCCTAATATAGAGAAAGATATATGAGCAAGAAATCCGACTAAAAATAAAGAAACTGTCATTTCTTCATTAAACATTTGCAAAATAATTGGGTAGATTACGGATATGAAAGATAAAACAGAACAAATGAGAAGAGCCGTAATATATTTACCCACATATAGTGCGGAAATATTATTTGTGTGAGAAATAGTAATTTGTTCTTGTACAGGGTCTTCCGTATGAAAAATTGTGACTGTAATCCAGGCAGATAATAAATAAAGTGCGAGTGCAGTTTCTAAGTATGTCGGTACAATAGGAGTCGGTTTATATGTATATACAAAAAGTAAGCTCACAAAGTACATCGCAATAGGAGGGACGTACTTATATGATTTTGTATAGTCGAGAAAATGGTAACGAATAAGCGCAAACATAATAAACCTTCTTTCGATTTAAAAGTTAGGTTGTAGCAGTGTGATAAATGCTTTTTTATGTAATAAAAACTGAAGCATTTCGTTTGTATATTCTTTTTCGATTTGTAGTTGAATAAGGTTTTGATTTGAATTGTGTACAACGTGTATAAATCCTAATTGTTTCCGTAGTTCTATTGCTGAAAATGTTTCGTGAACGATTGCTTCAATATAGACTTGTTCTGCTGATTTTTGCACAGAGATATTTGCCGTGATTGTATGATTTGCTAACGTCACAATTCTATCGGCAAAGTTTTCTAGTAGTTGCTTTTCGTGACATGTGAAGAGTATAGATATGCCTTGTTGTTTTAATGAGAGTAAAATATGTTCTAGTTCTTGCTGTGAGTTAGGATCGAGCCCAGAAAGCGGTTCGTCTAAAATTAATAAATGGACGTCTGTAAGTAACGCTTGCATAATACCAGTTTTTTGTTTCATACCTTTTGAAAAGTTTCGTACAACGGAATGTCTTGCATGATGTAAATGAAAAGACTCAAGAAGCATCGGAATTTTATCTTTTACATATTTTGTTGATAAACCGTGAATGTGGCCGAGATGATATAGATAATCTTCTAATGTAAAACGAATCCCTTCAGGAAAATGTTCAGGTACATAGCCAATTTGTATATGTTCTTTTCTTTGAAGTGTCCCTGCCGTAGGTGAAATAAATCCTGCAATTATTTTGAGTAGAGTACTTTTTCCAGTCCCGTTCCCGCCAATAATAGCGAGCGCTTCTCCTTCTGGAATGGATAAATCAATGTTGTCTAGTATAAGTGATTTGCCATACTTCTTTTGAATTCCCCTTAGTTCTACTAGCAAAGTTCTATCCTTCTTTCTTCAAATATTGTATACATCCATTATATAGGAGAATAAGAAAAAGACGTGCAATGGGTGCACGTCTTTTTTTGTTATGTTGTGTCGAATCGTCGATATATCGAAAAAATCGTTGATATATCCGGAGTTACGATAGATATAATTGAAAAATCGTCGATATATTTAGCGCTTCTCAATCGCCACAATAAATGGCGGGTTATTTTGCTGGTTAATGAACCCATATCGCAGTACGTGAGCTTGTTTTTGGTCTAGTTCTTCTGCAAATTTGAGAACAGCGTCGCGTTCTACTTGTCCTTCTGGGTGTCCGTGGTAAATGACAAGGACGATGATTCCTTCAGGTGCCATTACTTCTAGTAATTGTTCAATTGCTGAAATTGTTGAGTTCGGTTTTGTAACGATATGTTTGTCACCGCCAGGAAGGTAACCTAAGTTGAAGATAGCGCCTGTTACTTTTCCTTTTGCATCTTCTGGTAATACGGATAAGAGCGTATCGTGACTATCGTGAACTAAAACAGTACGTTCGAAAAGCTCTTTTTCTTTTAAACGGATAGTGGAGCTTTCAATTGCTTCTTTTTGAATATCAAATCCAAATACTTTTCCGTTATCTCCAACGATTTCAGCTAGGAAGCAAGTGTCATGTCCATTTCCCAGTGTTGCATCTACAGCGTAATCGTCTTCTTTAACAGCCGTTTGCAGCAGTGTGCGAGCAAACGGTAATACACGTTCTAATTTCATTTTTGTTTCTCCTCATTTGCATATTTTCCTTGCCAGCTCCCGCGGCGTACAAATTCTGCATCGATGGAATTTAATACTTCCCATTTATTTAAGCTCCACATTGGGCCAATCATTAGGTCAGGTGGACCGTCACCTGTGATGCGGTGCACAATTACGTCTTCTGGAATCATTTCAAGTTGGTCAACAACGAGACTTACGTAATCTTCAAGAGAAAGGAACTCGAGTTGTCCTTTTTCATATTGCTTCACCATTGGCGTTCCTTTTAATAAATGAAGTAAATGAATTTTAATTCCTTGTACATCAAGCTTCGCTACTTCACGAGCTGTTTCCATCATCATGTCATAATCTTCAAGGGGAAGACCGTTAATAATATGAGAGCAAACTCTAATGCCGTGCTTACGTAATTTATTTACGCCTTCCACGTAAGATGGGTAGTCATGAGCGCGATTAATAAGGTTTGCAGTTCGTTCATGAACGGTTTGTAGTCCAAGTTCAACCCAAAGATACGTGCGTTTATTTAAGTCCGCTAAATATTCAACGACATCGTCTGGTAAACAATCTGGACGAGTCGCAATAGAAAGACCGACAACGTCTTTTTCTGCTAGAAGCGGTTCGAATTTTTCTTTTAACACTTCAAGTGGTGCGTGTGTATTTGTGTAAGCTTGGAAATAAGCGATACATTTGCCATCTTTCCACTTCGAGCGCATTTTTTCTTTCATTTCATGATATTGCGTTATAACATCATCGCGGCGATTGCCAGCGAAGTCACCAGATCCGGCAGCACTGCAAAATGTACAACCACCGTAAGCAACTGTACCGTCACGGTTCGGGCAATCGAAGCCAGCATCTAATGAAACTTTAAAGATTTTTTCACCAAATTCATTTCGTAAATGGTAATTCCATGTATGATAACGTTTATTGTCGTTTGTATATGGAAAAGGGTTTTGAACCTTCATTACTTTCCCTCCTAAGCCGAGTCAAAATGAAACAAAATCCATTATAACATACTCATAAGGTAGAGATGGAAGGGACACACTAAAGGGGAATTGAAGCAAGGAGGGACAATTATGGCAGAGCGTCAATCACTTGAATCGTATATTACACAAGCGGAACAAGCTGTGGAATACGCGAAAGAACAATTAGACCAAGGCATGAGACAAGAGCATTACAATACGATGGAGTATTCAGATGCACAGTTACAATTAGAACAAGCATATAACGATTTACAAACGATGCAACAACATGCGAATGATGAGCAACGTGAGCAATTAAATAGAGCACGCATGGCAATTCGCCAACTGCAACATCAAATGATTATTACACCGCACTAATAAGGAGTGAATGTAATGGCGAAACGTTCAGATCAAAATAATCCAGAGCAAAAAACGCAAAATGGACATAACGCTGAGTTTTCAAATGAGCTTGATCCGGTTGTGCAAGTGAAACAGCGTAATAGTAAAAAAGGACAACCGCAAAGATCAAAGCAATCAGAGTAAACCAGGTCGCAATACGACCTGGTTTTATTTTGTATCGCAAAAGTCTGATTAAAGCTTCATTTTACTATATGACAATAATGTAAGATTACTGTAAGGTTTGCCGATAGTTGTAAGATAACATTTCCATTAGAGTAAGGGAGGATTAAATTTTGGACAAGGAGTTGCTTTATGGGGAACAATATTACAAACAAACGAATTGACGAGTTAGATTACATTCGTGGTTTCGCATTACTGGGGATTATTTTAGTAAATATTCTAGCACTACTTAATATTAAAACTCCAGATCCTAATACAGTAGATGCTAGCTATCAAAGGTTTCTATATTTATTTGTAGAAGGTCGTTTCTTCTCGATTTTCTCATTCTTATTTGGAGTAGGATTCTATATCTTTATTACGCGAGCAATTGCGAAAGGGAAAAATGGCTATGTTTTATTTTTACGTCGCTTAGTTGCGCTATTTATTTTTGGTTTAATTCATCAAATGTTTCAGCCTGGAGAAGCACTAGCGTTATACGCAATTTGTGGATTAGTCGTTTTACCGTTTTATAAAGCGAAAAAAGAAGTGAATGTAGTAATCGGTCTTATTCTTACGATAGCTTTTAGTATTATGGCAGCTAAGGAATTATTACCATTAGGTTTAATTTTATTAGGTCTTGCTGCGGGGCAGTATAAAGTGTTTGAAAACCTTTCAGCGAAAATCAAACAAGTCGCTATTTTTACAGGCATTATGTTCATTTTAAGTGTTGTAGCGTTATGGTATCAATATGGGCACGTTCCTGCTGAGCCATTCGTAAATATGATGCTTATGAATGAAGATGGAACGATAGATGCTGCAGGTCAATTCTTAAAAATTGGTGTTACAGTTGGACCAATTATTTCAGCTTTCTATGTCGGAGCATTAATTTTATTACTTCAGCTAAAACCAGTTCAAATATTGTTAGCGCCACTGAAATACTACGGTCGTATGGCTTTAACAAATTACATTGGACAAACGGCAATGATTTTAATTGCTGGTAGCGTATTTAACTTCGCAGAAAACTTAACATACATGCAGACGTTATATGTATGTATCGCAATTTACGTTATTCAAATTGTGTTTAGTGTAATTTGGATGAAAATCTTTAAAATGGGTCCGTTAGAATGGATTTGGCGTGTTATTACGTATTGGACGGTAACACCTTTAAAGAAATAAAGTGAAACTTTAATCAGTGGGGGGGTTCTTCATCCCCCACTGATTATTAGCCCTCACCAATCGGACTTTAATGGGCAGCCCGACCCCCACCTAACTTCTTTGCTTTCGCTGAATTTTGAGGTGGGGGTCTTACTGCCCATTAAAGCGGGATAAAGAGAGAAATGGGCTGTTCCTTTTGCGGAACGGCCCATTTTTATTTTCATCTTTTGTCGGTAAGTCGATATATTTTGAAAATCACTGATAATAATTCATTTACGAACGAACCTTACACACGCCCGTTTTTTATATTACAAAAGTGTAAGGTAATTGTAATGTTAACAAATAGCAGTTCACCCCCAAAAGGCGCAAAATAGGTAATGGAAAAACAAACGTAGGAGGATATATATGACGAAACCAGTTGTAGACGTGAAAAACGTTCAAAAAGTGTACGGTAAAAAAGGTGAGAACCAATCACACGCGTTAAAAGGTGTTTCATTCTCGATTCAAGAGGGTGAGTTTGTTGGGATTATGGGACCATCTGGTTCTGGTAAAACGACATTATTAAATGTAATTTCAACGCTTGATAAAGCAACGGGCGGCGTTGTTGAAATTGCGGGTACGGATATTACGAAAATGAAGCAAGGTGAGCTTTCTGATTTCCGTTCGCAAAAGTTAGGATTCATTTTCCAAGACTTTAACTTATTAGAGAACTTATCTATTTATGAAAACATTGCACTTCCGCTTTCTCTTCAAGGTGTTTCATCACGAAATATTGGACCGAAAGTAGAGAAAGTAGCGGATATGCTAGGGATTACAGAAATACTTCAAAAGTATCCATCTGAAGTCTCTGGTGGACAGAAACAACGTTCAGCAGCAGCGCGCGCACTTGTGCATGAGCCGGCAATTATTTTAGGGGACGAGCCAACAGGAGCTCTTGATTCTAAAAATGCAACGAGCTTACTTGATGCGATGACAAATTTAAATAAGGATCAAGGTGTATCGATTATGATGGTTACGCATGATCCGTATAGTGCAAGTTACTGTCAGCGTATTTTATTCATTCAAGATGGTGAGCTATATAAAGAAATTCATCGCGGTGGTACGCGTGAAGAGTTCTACAAAGAAATTTTAGATGTACTTGCAGATTTAGGTACACAAAAAGCGTAAGAAAGGAGGGTCCAGTATGTTATTTAAACTTTCCATGTCGGGGCTGAAAAGTAAGCTGAAAGATTATATCGTCTTACTTGTCGGTCTTGTCATGTCGATTTCAATTTTTTACATGTTCCAAACGTTAGCGTTGAATAAAGCGTTTATCGAATCTAATTCAGTTATTCAATCAATTGGATTCGTATTCCAAGCAGGTTCATTTTTATTAGCAATTATAACGTTCTTCTACATTTTATATGCAAATTCATTCTTATTATCTCTTCGTCAAAAAGAGTTTGGTATGTATATGATGTTAGGAGCGAAAAAACATAAAGTTACATTACTTATGTTTATTGAAACAATCGTATTAGGTGCTGCATCTCTTGCGATCGGAATTACAGTTGGTGTAGGACTTGCAGCGGGTATTGGACAGTTATTAATGAAACAGCTTGAATTTGCTGGTGAAGGGTATAAAGCATTTTATCTACCATCTATGACTGTTACTTGTATCTTCTTCTTTGCACTATTTGTATTATCAGCAATTATGAACAGTATTAAATTATCACGTATTTCTGTATTGCAACTCGTACATGCAGATGCACAAACAGAGCGTGTTGCGGTAAAAGGAAAAATGACAGGTGTCGTTGCAGTCCTTGCTGTTATTTTATTAGGAACTGGCTATGCATCGATGATTTACATGGAAAAACTAAGAGAAATGGGAATCCTTATTGCATTAATTACAACAACAGCTGGTACTTACATGCTATTTGGGTCACTTCTTCCGGTTATTATTAAAAAGTTAAAAAGTAATAAGAAGCGTAGTGAAAAAGGGCTTAATGCTTTTACATTTGCACAATTAAATTTTCGTATTAATAGTTTAACGAAGGTACTTGCAACAGTAGCGATGTTAGTAGCGCTTGGAGCGGGTGCAATTTCAGGTGGTATGGCGTTTAAAAATAACGTTATAAAAATGGTAGACGGTTTAGTAATATATGATTCAGTAGTTCATAACCCAACAGCTGAAGAAAAGAAAATTTTAGACGGTATTACATTTAAAGAGAAAAGCGAATATCGTTATAAAGTTGATGATAAATACGTTTACTATGTAAAAGAAGATTTAGAAAAAAATCGTCCTTTAGTAAAAGATATGACAAACGTGAAGTCAATGAAAGATTTAGTGAATACGAAAAAAGCTTCACAGGAACTACCAGTAGGCGCAATTTCTAGAGAGATGAATGAAAAAGATGCGAATGCGAAAGAACTTCCAGAAGAATGGGACGATGCTTTCAGAACAATTCAGCCATTTTATGTATACCAGGATCATGCAATTAAAATTGTAGATCAAAAAATGTACGATGAGATAAATGGTAAAGAAGGTATAGCATTTATCGGAAAAGTAGATGATTTCTTAACATATACAAAAGAATGGAAAAAACTTGACGAGTTGCAGCTAGATAAATATAAAAATATAAAAGCTGAAAGATTAGATAGTAAATATCAAGCTTACAATGGATTCTACGGCATTGCGAGCGGAACTGTATTTATGGGATTCTTCCTTGGAATTGCGTTCTTAGCAATGATGGCAAGTTGTTTAATGTTTAAAATTCTTTCTGGCGCATCAAAAGATATTACGCGTTATCAAATGCTTCGTAAAATCGGTGTGCGCCGTGAGTTATTAACGAAATCGATTTATAAAGAGTTATTCTTAGTATTCTTATTCCCAGCAATTGTGGGTATTGCTCACGTATTAGTTGGTATGAATATTTTCGGATTTATTTTAATGGATCCTTACTTCCGTATTTGGGTACCAATCGTAATTTTCGTAGTTATTTATGCGATTTATTACTTCATTACAGTTCAATTGTATAAAGGAATTGTTCTTCCGAAAGAAGATTAATAGGTAAAAGGCCGAGTGAAAGTGCTCGGCTTTTTGTATTTTCAGAAAAAACACTTTAATGTTACTGAAATATATAATATAATGTAAATAAGTAACATAATATGTGAGTATCAGCAACCGAAAAATGAAAGGAGGAATCCGATCTGTAGAAAGAAGCTGAACTTGTATCCCCTATTTTTCTACCCACACCGTATTTGTACAATCATAAATTTCAAAATGAAAAATTGTCAGACCTAAGTCGTATATTGTGAAAATAATGGATAATACATGGAAATCTCATAGCGTGATAAGGTAAAATGAACAGGATAATGAGAAAATTACCGTTCATAAGATGAGGAGATACATGTATGGAAGTTGTAGAGGCATTAAAAGATATAAGCCAAATTGAGGCTATGAAAAAGTATTTAAAAGAGCACTCGCAGCGAGATTATCTTTTATTTGTTATTGGAATTAACACTGGATTAAAGATTACTGAACTACTTAGCATGAAATTTGAAGAGGTATTAAATGAAGATAGAACTGTTAAAGAGTTCTACTCTCTTCCTGTGAAAGATGAAAAATTCAAACAAGATATTTATTTAAATACAAAAGTAAAAGAAGCACTTTTGGAGTATGTACAATCTATTGATGCTCAAAGAGAAAACTACGTATTTCAATCTAATAAAACGACAAATTCAATCTCACGCCAACAAGCGTATCGTGTTATTCATAGCGCAGCTGAAGCGGTTGGAATTGTTGGGAAGATTGGAACGAACTCAATGCGAAAAACATTTGGATATCACGCGTACAAAAGAGGAATAGCGATTGCGCTATTGCAAAAGCATTTTCATCACGCAACTCCATCAGAAACACTCAAGTATTTAGGAATCTCAAAAGATGAAAAGTTTAAAACAGAGATTGATGTAGATTTGTAAAAGCCGTAACTAAAAAATTTAGGAGGCGGAAAATATGAATATTAGAGAAAGTGAACTTCCGGGTATTGGTTGTAAGTTTGAAGTAATTACAAAAGGTAATGAAAAAATGGTTATCGTGATTCATGATGATGGTCGGAGAGAAATGTATCATTTTGATGCGGATCATGATGAGAGTATTTCAAGTGTTTCTCTTCGCGATTCTGAAGCGAGACAAATTGCAGCTATTTTAGGCGGAATGGTATATAGACCACAAGCGTTAGATACAATTGAGATGGCTTTTGAAGGATTATCAATTGAATGGTTTAAGGTGGAGAATAAGGCACCAGTAGTACAACAAACAATTGGTAGCTTACATGTCAGAAAAACATATAACGTAACGATTATTGCTATTTTGAAAAAGAATATGAAGAAATTCTTTAATCCAGGTCCAGACTCTATTATTGAAGCTGGCGATATGCTCGTGTTGTCGGGTGAAAGACATGAAGTGAAAAGAATTATTAATGAATTGCTTTCAGCAGGAGGTGATTCCTAATCGATGGATACTTTAATCTTTGAAGTTGGAACTGCGTTAGTATTAGTAGCTTTTGCAGCTATCCTCGCTGCGAAGTTAAAGTTCTCGATTATTCCGTTTCTCATTATACTCGGTATGTTAGTGGGGCCTCATGCCCCAGATTTAGGACTTATCGATTTAAGGTTTATTGAAAGCGGAGAAGTTATTTCCTTCCTCGGCCGCGTTGGCGTCATATTCCTCCTATTCTATTTAGGCTTAGAATTCTCAATAAAAAAATTAATTAAATCAGGAAAGTCGATTGCTTTCGGGGGGACTGTCCACATATCGCTTAATTTCATATTAGGTTTGCTTTATGGATATGTGATGGGCTTCCCCTTGTTAGAAACATTAATTATTGCTGGAATCATTACAATTTCATCGAGTGCAATTGTTGCAAAAGTAATTGTTGATTTAAGAAGATCTGGTAATAAAGAGACTGAATTAATATTAGGAATCATTATGTTTGATGATATCTTTTTAGCTGTATATTTATCAGTCGTTTCAGGGTTAGTACTTGGTGGTGCAACATCATTTTTAGGTGCTCTTACATCGGTGTTAATCGCAGTAGGATATATGATACTATTCTTTGTAGTCGCTAGAAAAGCTACGCCGTTTCTAAATAAAGTATTAGATATTTCGTCAAATGAAATTTTTATTATCGTAATATTCGCTATTTTATTCTTTGTAGCAGGGTTTTCAGAAACGATTCATGTTGCTGAGGCGATTGGAGCGTTATTGTTAGGACTCGTCTTTTCTGAAACAGAGCATAGCGATCGGATTGAGCATCTCGTCGTCCCGTTTCGTGATTTCTTTGGAGCTATATTCTTTTTCAGCTTCGGTTTAAGTATAGATCCGTTTTCACTTGGAGGAGCAGTGTGGTTGGCGTTAGGAGCAGTTCTTATTACACTCATCGGTAATTTTACAGCTGGAATGATGGCGGGACGTAAAGCCGGGTTATCGCATAAGGCTTCTACGAATATTGGTTTAACCCTCGTATCACGCGGAGAGTTCTCCATTATTGTAGCCAATATCGGCATTGCAGGTGGCTTAATGGCAGCGATTAAACCGTTCTCTGCACTGTACGTTTTAATATTAGCATCGTTAGGTCCGTTATTAACGAAAGAGTCTGGGAGAATATACTCTCTATTAGATAAGATATTTAAATGGAGTGCGAAAGAACGTGCAAAGCGAGAAAAAGAAGTTGGATAGTACAAAAAAGAGGAGACTGCATGAACTTCATGCAGTCTCCCTTTATTTATGTATTGTTACTAATGTAATTTTTGTCGGTAAGTCGATATATTTTTAAGTGGCAATCAATATAATTTCATTTACTGACATACCGTTATCTGAATTTCATCAACTATTAATCAGTTGCCTTCCTATTTAAAAACGACTACAATTTTACTGTTATAGATGAACGAAAAAATAGAATAGGAGGGGAGACTATGCCAAGGAAAGTATGGCTATTAGTAGCTGGGATGATTATTAATGTCACGGGTGCTTCTTTTTTATGGCCTTTTAATACAATTTATTTGCATGATCACCTAGGAAAATCTTTATCTGTGGCCGGAATGGTATTAATGATCAACTCGCTTACTGGTGTAATCGGAAACTTGCTCGGCGGTGTTTTATTTGATAAATGGGGCGGTTATAAATCAACTTTAGTAGGGATTGTCATTACACTCGTATCGATTTTAGGTCTTGTGTTCTTCCACGGTTGGCCGTTATATGTTGTGTGGCTAGCGTTAATCGGTTTTGGTTCTGGAATGGTCTTCCCATCGATGTATGCGATGGTTGGTACGGTTTGGCCAGAGGGCGGAAGACGAGCATTTAATGCGATGTATGTTGGACAAAACGTTGGTATTGCGATCGGAACAGCATGTGGTGGATTAGTTGCATCGTATCGTTTTGATTATATTTTCTTAGCGAACTTTATTTTATACTTTGTTTTCTTCTTAATTGCTTTTATTGGATTCCGTGGTATGGAAGACAAAAAAGAGCCAGGCGTACAAAAAGAAGTCGAAACGAAAAAAGGTTGGTCGCTTACACCAGGATTCAAAGCACTTCTTATCGTATGTGTAGCATATGCTTTATGCTGGGTTACATATGTACAGTGGCAAGGGGCGATTGCGACTCATATGCGGGAATTAAATATTAGCCTTCGTCATTATAGTTTATTATGGACGATAAACGGAGCGATGATCGTTTGCGCGCAGCCACTTGTAAGTATGTTAATTCGCTGGATGAAGCGTTCTTTAAAACAACAAATTATGATTGGAATCGTCATTTTTGCGGCGTCATTCATTGTGTTAAGTCAAGCGCAGCAATTTACGATGTTCCTTGTTGCGATGGTAACATTAACAATTGGTGAGTTATTTGTATGGCCAGCAGTTCCGACCATTGCAAATATACTTGCACCAAAAGATAAGTTAGGCTTTTATCAAGGCGTTGTAAATAGCGCAGCGACTGTAGGGAAAATGTTCGGGCCGGTCGTTGGCGGAGCGATTGTTGATTTATACAATATGGAAGTATTGTTTATAGCAATCATGGTAATGCTTGTAGTAGCGCTTATTGCAACGAGCATGTATGATAAACGAGTAAAAGTAGAAGAAACAGTTGAAGAAAAAATTGCAGTTTAGTTTGACGGAACATGTTCACATGTTTTAGAATATATTTAAATAAAACAACCTTTAGAACAAGGGAGATAGCTCGGCTGTCCTAAGAGGAATTCGTTAGTGATTAAAAGTAACGATTAACCGAGAAGCCTTCGCTTTAAGTAAGCTCTTTAGAGATACGAAGTGGTAGGTAGTTCACATTAACTCATATTTGTAATAACAGTGAGAAGGAGTAGTAGTAATAGAAGCTGGTTTAGAGAGTTGACGGTCGGTGCAAGTCAATCCACGTTTCGTTATGAACTCGCCTTTGAGTTGCAGTTGTGAAACTAATAGTAGCAATTGCCGTTAATCCACGTTACGGATCTAAGCGAATGTATATTTGTACATTAATTTAGGGTGGTACCGCGGGAATCTATAACCTCTCGTCCCTTTCTAGGGATGAGAGGTTTTTTGTATTTTGGGCGGTGAAAATAAATAGAATTTCAAGGAGGGTATCTCATGAGCTTTAATCATCAAGATATTGAGAAGAAGTGGCAAGGGTACTGGGAAGAGAATAAAACATTCCGTACGCCAGATGAGACAGAAAAACCAAAATTTTATGCACTAGATATGTTCCCATATCCATCAGGTGCAGGCCTACACGTAGGACATCCAGAAGGTTATACAGCGACAGATATTTTATCTCGTATGAAGCGTATGCAAGGATATAACGTTCTTCATCCAATGGGATGGGATGCATTCGGCCTTCCAGCAGAGCAATATGCACTTGATACTGGAAACAGCCCGGCAGAATTTACAGAGATTAATATTAATACGTTCCGTAATCAAATTAAAGCATTAGGTTTCTCTTACGATTGGGATCGTGAAGTAAATACAACAGATCCAAACTACTACAAGTGGACACAATGGATCTTCCTAAAACTATTTGAAAAAGGTTTAGCTTACGTTGATGAAGTACCTGTAAACTGGTGCCCAGCACTTGGTACAGTACTTGCAAACGAAGAAATCATTGACGGTAAGAGTGAGCGCGGCGGGCATCCAGTTGAGCGTCGTCCGATGAGACAGTGGATGTTAAAAATTACAGCTTACGGAGATCGTCTATTAGAAGATCTAGATGAGCTTGATTGGCCAGAAAGCTTAAAAGATATGCAACGTAACTGGATCGGTCGTTCTGAAGGTGCAGAAGTACACTTCAATATCGACGGTACAGACGAGAAATTCACAGTTTTCACAACGCGTCCTGATACACTATTTGGTGCAACATACTGTGTACTTGCTCCGGAACATGCACTTGTTGCTGAAATTACAACAGGGGAACAAAAAGAAGCGGTAGAAGCTTACATTAACGCTGTAAAAATGAAGAGTGACCTAGAGCGTACAGAACTTGCGAAAGAAAAAACTGGTGTATTCACTGGTGCTTACGCAGTTAACCCAGTAAACGGTGAGAAATTACCAATCTGGATCGCTGATTACGTTCTTGCAACTTACGGAACAGGTGCTGTAATGGCAGTTCCAGCTCACGATGAGCGTGACTATGAATTCGCATCAGTATTCAATCTTCCAATGAAGGAAGTTGTAAAAGGTGGAGACATTACGAAAGAAGTGTACACAGGTGATGGTGCACACGTAAACTCAGCATTCCTTGATGGTTTAAATAAAGAAGAAGCAATCGCAAAAATGATTGAATGGCTTGAAGTAACGAGCGCAGGAAATCAAAAAGTAACGTACCGTCTACGTGACTGGTTATTCAGCCGTCAACGTTACTGGGGGGAGCCAATTCCAGTAATCCACTGGGAAGATGGCACAATGACAGCTGTGAAAGAAGAAGAATTACCATTAGTTCTTCCGAAAACAGAAAACATCCGTCCTTCAGGTACAGGTGAATCACCACTTGCTAACATTGACGAGTGGGTAAATGTTGTTGATCCTGAAACTGGTAAAAAAGGTCGTCGTGAAACGAACACAATGCCACAATGGGCTGGTAGCTGCTGGTATTACCTACGTTACATCGATCCAAACAATAGCGAAGCACTTGTAGATCCTGAAAAAGTAAAACAATGGCTTCCAGTTGATATTTATATCGGAGGAGCGGAGCACGCTGTACTTCACTTACTATATGCTCGTTTCTGGCATAAAGTATTATACGATATCGGTGTAGTTCCAACGAAAGAGCCGTTCCAACAATTATTCAACCAAGGTATGATTCTAGGTGAAAACAACGAGAAAATGAGTAAATCAAAAGGTAACGTTGTAAACCCTGATGATATTGTAGCAAGCCATGGTGCAGATACACTTCGTCTATACGAAATGTTCATGGGACCGTTAGATGCTTCAATCGCTTGGTCTGAAAATGGTCTTGACGGAGCTCGCCGTTTCCTAGACCGCGTATGGCGCCTATTCATTCAAGATAACGGTGAATTAAGTGAGAAAATTACTGATGCACCAAACAAAAATCTTGAAAAAGCTTACCACCAAACAGTGAAGAAAGTAACAGAAGACTATGCAGAGCTTCGCTTCAACACAGCGATTTCTCAAATGATGGTATTCATCAACGATGCATATAAAGCTGAAACACTTCCGAAAGAATATGTAGAAGGTTTCGTAAAAATGATTGCACCAGTTGCACCTCACATCGGGGAAGAACTATGGAGCAAACTTGGATACAATGAAACAATAACATATGCAAGCTGGCCAACATTTGATGAGTCTAAACTTGTAGAAGATGAAGTTGAAATCGTTGTTCAAATTATGGGCAAAGTTCGCGCGAAACTAACGATGAGTAAAGACGCATCAAAAGAAGAAATGGAACAACTTGCACTTGAGGCAATTCAAGATCAAATTGAAGGAAAAACAGTTCGTAAAGTAATTGTAGTTCCTGGCAAACTTGTTAACGTTGTTGCAAACTAATTTATTCTATAAAAAGCTCAGAGTATTTATACTCTGAGCTTTTTTGTGTAGAAAATAATTTCTGGATCACCTTAGTCTACGTTTTCAATTATTCTATTACGTACAAATAAAAGAGCGGAATTCCCATACAGACAAACACCTATTTTTCTATAGGAAATATGATAAAAAAGGTAGGCTAAAATGAGTAGAAGAGGTGAAAGGAATGAAAGGGATGGATAACAATGCACCACATGGCTTCTTCGGAGGTGGGTCGGGTAGTTATGAACAAATGATGTTAATGGGAGGAGCTGGCCAACAAGGATACGGTGGAATTCCGAGCTGGATGGATGGAGCAGGAGGCTTTCCAACATCGGTAGCTGGTATGCAAACTGGAATGCCGACATCAATGGGAGGCTTTTCGACAGCAGGGGCTGGAATGCCTACAGTAACAGGAAGCTTTCCAACATCAGTAGCTGGCGTACAGACAGGATTTCCAGTAGGAGCACCAACTACATTTCCTTCTTTCGTTGGAGGAGTGCAGACAGGATTTCCGGTACCAGGAATAGGTGTTGTAGCTGGAGGAATAGGCGGGTATCCGCAAGTTGTTCACGGTCATCATGGACATCACCACCATCAAGGTCAACATGGTCATCATGGACACCATCATCACCAAGGTCAGCACGGCCATCATGGACACCATCATCATCAAGGTCAACATGGCCATCATGGCCACCATCATCACCATGGCCACCATGGTCATCAACAACAAGTACATCACCACGGTCACCACCACATTCATCCGCAAGCTGTTCTTTATCAAACGCACCAAGGCCATCATGGTCAACACGGTCATCAAGGTCATCAAGGCCATCAAGGCCATCAAGGTCATCAAGGCCATCAAGGTCAGCACGGCCAACATGGTCATCAAGGCCAACACGGTCATCAAGGCCATCAAGGTCACCAAGGCCAACACGGTCATCAAGGCCAACACGGTCACCAAGGTCATCAAGGCCAACATGGTCAACAGCACCAACAGCACCAACAATACCAACAATATCAACAGCAACAATCTTCTCCTTGGACAGGTGGAATTGGAGCGGGAGCAGCAGGAGCAGCGGCAGGAGCGGCTAGCATTAGTGGAGCAGCAGGACACGCGGGACACGTGGGTCATTAATGAATTGCAGAAAAAAAGACATAATAAAAAACTGCTAGGAAATTCTAGCAGTTTTTTTCAGCTTCTTGGCGTTGGCGTTCGATTTCAGCACGAAGTTGTGGCTCTGGTGCTTGCCAGCCTTCTGGTTTTAGAATTTTGCCATCGCCTTCACGGAATCGAGGTTTTCCATCAGGGAATAGTTTTGCCATGTTTGCATTATTTACAATTTCGAATCCTTTATCAGGACGTACGCCCATTTCGGCAAATGTTCCGAATGCAAAGTAAATAAGGTCAATTAGTGCATCATATTGATCTTCAACAGTCGTTGCTTCTAGAAATTCTTCTAGCTCCTCTTGCATAAAACTTGCACGGATTTTTGCACGCTCTTCTGTTAGTTTTGTTGGAGTATTTGTCACGGGGTGTCCGAACTCTTCATGCATTTTTGCAACAAGTTCATATCCTTTATCTAAACCTTTTTCGTTTGTCATGTTGTTCATCCTTTCTCGCTTTGTCCGAATCTCATTGTAACATAGGGTGATTATGAAATGAAAAGGGACTGTCCAAAAGTTTCACCTTTTAGTTAAGATAGGGAAAGATTATATCGACTAAACGACAAAACATAACCCATTAATAAAAGAAAGCCATCCCAGAATATTTTTGGGACGGCCCTGCTCGTTATTTTTCTTCTTTTATTAAAATGGATAAAATAAGGTCGATGCCAAACATACCAACGAGCAACATCGGTATAACGACAAGTAAATAACGTGTGAAGGAAACATTTTTTAAGTATGTATGAGCAAATAAAAAGACGCCGAGAAATAAAATACCATTTAAAATAGGCTTTACTAATTTTTTAGACATAAGCTCCCCCATAAATATCTTCTCTCTCTATCTAAAATAAAAACTCCTCTTTCCGTTGTATCATGCCGGAGAGAGGAGTTCAATCATTTCTCATTCGATTACACCAGAATTTGTAATATTTACGGTGTATTTTACAGTAACAGGGACATCTTTGTACATCTGTTTCCACTCTTCTATCTTGAATGGACGATAATGTTGTTTATATTTTGCACCTAGCCCGAGAGGATCGACGCCTAAAGATTTAAACTGCTTAATTAATTTAGCAGCTTGTGTATTCAATTGTTTTTGTACATTTTTTTCAATGCTTTTTGAGTTCTTGTTATTTTCTAAGTTAATTTGTTTCGATAGTTCTTGAATGCGCGCTTCAAGATGAACGTGAATAAAGAAAGAAGGCTTTCCATTTTTAATTTTTATATCGTAAGTTGGAACGGAACGAATATTATTAATCATTACGTACGCAGAATCCGTTTTAAATTCATGTGAATCTAATTTATGTTTTTCTAATAGTCCCTTAAATATGAACATATCTTTTTCCGCAATTTTACCGATATATTTATCTTTTTTAAAAAGACCAATTCCGGTGATTTTTATTTTATCACCATGTTTCTTTAAAATTGGAATATAGTAGTCTTGCCCTTCTTGATAATAACGGAATGCTCCTACATGAAGATTATCCGTTGGTAAAGGGCCAGTTTCCATGTTATGCTCTAACAATTTTTTTATATAAATTGCAACGTTGTATGAAGTCGTATATTTCCCTTTTAAAAGTTCAGTACCATTACCTTCAAGTAAAGCAACATATAAAGCGTTCCCTATGTTCACATCTCGAAGTAATGTATCGAATGAAGTAGACATTCCTTTTTTTGCAAGTCGTATAGTATATAGAGCAACACGCATTTGCCCGCTAGCAAATGGTTGAGAAGACTCTAAAGATGTGTCTGCTTTCACTTGTTTTACCGCATTTGCGGTGCCTTCAAAAACTTGAACTTTATTTCCTTTTTTTTGAATGGGACAAACGAATGTTACTTTTACTTTACGATCCTTTGCTGTATCAAAAACGGTTCCTTGAATAAGTTGTACATCATCGATAATATTTTTTTGTAAACATCCAGTTAAACTAAAAAGTGCTATACAAGAAATAAGTATTAATTTGCTTTTGATTTTTTCCATTTTCTTTTCACCCACACAATAATAAATAGGATTGGGATGTATACATAAATGACCCAAAAACTAACCTTTGATGCATTACTAATAAAGTTATTAATATCGTGTCTGTTCGTTAAAAGTTGTGAAACAATGAGAGTGATAATGATAAAAGCGATTAAAACACCTCTTTGTTTTATACGGAATATTTCATGAGTTGCTCTCGTTGCCGACCATAAGGGAAGGATGAAACTTGTAATGATAACAAGTGCATAGCCTGAAATTGCAATATATTCGAGTCTTTCTATAAAGGGTAATTGAATGACTTGGGTCATAGAAAGTTGGGCCCATATCGTTTTTAACAGTTGTTTTTCACTAAAAAATGCAAAGGCTAAAAGGGTGCTAAATAAATATAGAAGATTTGAAAATAGTGCTCCGTATTGAGCGTATTTATGAGATTGCATAGGCTTTTTCACAAATGGATATACCATGAGGTAAACCTCAAAACCGGTCATACTGTAGATTGACAGTTGAGAGGATTTTAAAATATCTGAAAAAGAATGTGTGAATATAGGGAGTAAATTCTCCCAATGTGAATATTTCAAAACGAATAAGCTTAGAAATAAATATCCTAATGTACCACCAACAGAGATGACGCAAATACCAGTAATGACACGAAATCCAGAAGAGATAATGTAATAGCTAACTAAGCACAAAAAGAGTGTTAACATCCACGTGGAAGCAGTTGGGAACATCCATACTTGAATAATTTCAACATACGTTCGAATAACCGAAATACTGAGGGTTAAAAAATAGGCTGCAAAGATGATGTTAAAGACATTCCCTATCCACTTTCCAAACGTTTGTCGTTGTAAATCAATTAAATTTCCGTTTGTTTCTTTTAATAAAAAATACATCATCCATATAAGGAGATGGATACATAGTCCTGTGATTAGAACGCCTATCCAGCCGTCATACCCAGCGGCCTTGGCAGTAATTCGAGCGAAGCCGAGAACGCCAGCTCCAAACTGTGCACCGTGAATTAAGAAGAAGACAAAGACAGGAGATATTTGATGTTTTTCTTGAACTTTACTCATCAATGCACCTCATTCCTTAATCATCAAAGTCTGATCTATGTTTTGTTGAAATTCCTTTTGCTGCTTTTTTTACATGTTGTGGCCTTGCTTGTACATCCCTTGTATCAATCATTGTTAAGGGAAAACGAATCCAAGAATCTTTAACAGATTGTTGTCTTGTCGGGTAAAACAAAGCGTACGGCTTACGTAAGGAAGTAAGTCTAAAAAGATGAGTAAATAAAAAGATAAATCCAAGAGAGATACCGAAGAGCCCTCCTATTTCTGCGAATGCTAGAAACGGGAAACGTAGTAATCGAACTGCATTACCCATTTTATAAATAGGTGTAATAAAGGAAGCAAGTGCTGATAAGGCAACGATAATTAATAAAATGTTACTCGTTAAACCAGCTTGTACAGATGCTTGTCCGATTACGATACCGCCTACAATACCGAGCGTTTGACCAACTTTCATCGGTAACCTCGCGCCAGCTTCTCTTAATAAGTCGATTGCAAGTTCTAAAAATAGTGCTTCAATTAATGGTGGGAACGGTACTTGTGCCCTTGATAAAATCAAAGTTTCAAGTAAATCACTCGGAATAAGTTCATAATGATAATTTAAAACTGCAACGTATAACGGTGTAGCGCAAATTGAAAATAGCACGGCAATTAATCTTAAAATCCTTGAAAATGTAGCGTACATCCAAGAGACATTATAGTCTTCTGGGGAAATGAAAAAATCGAAATAGGATACGGGTGTTAGTAGGACACTTGGAGAACCATCCACAAAAATAGCGATTTTTCCATCAATGAGTGCTTTTGTAACTCTATCAGTACGTTCTGTATTGATATATAAAGGGAAAATCGACTTTTCTCCCATTAGTTCTTGTATATAAGCACTATCATTAATTTGATCATATTCAAGAGCGCGTAAGGACTCCTCGAGAAAATCTACATTATCTTTTTCAGCGAGGTTGTCTAAATACATCATGACAACCTTTGTTTTGGAAAACTCGCCGACAATCATTTCTTTTGTTTGTAAATCTAAAACAGGAAGCCGTTTACGAACTAAATTAATATTTGTATCAATATCCTCTACGAAACCTTCTTGAGGACCGATAACAGTCGATTCGTTTAAAGGGGGAGTTGGTGCACGATAATTATCAATCGCGATGTTTGCAAGCATACATTTTTGATCTTGCTGGTTCAATTGAATAATCGCATGTCCTTTTAACACCATGTCCTCAATTTTTTGTAAATCGTTCGAAATTGTAATGCCACTCATCGGAATATGTTCTTTCAGCTCTTCTAGTGAAGCGTTAGGTCGTTCTAAAAGAGTAGGCATTAAATACTTTTGTAATTTCTCACCATCAAGCGAAGGTCGATAGTAAGAAATCCAATAGGGCATCGTTTCATCATCAGATGTATGGTAATTAACAAAATCACTAGACTTTTTGAGCTTCTCTATTAAATCTTGTAGAGAATGAATACGGTCTTTTTCTGGTTTCGTAAAATCATAAATACTATTATTTCCAGATCCTTGTTGTTGATCTTGCTCCAAGTTATCTTGTTTAGAGCTTTGCTGCTGATTTTGCTCTGAGTTATCTTGTTTAGAGCTTTGCTGCTGATTTTGCTCTGAGTTATCTTGTTTAGAGCTTTGTTGCTGATTTTGCTCCGAGTTATCTTGTTTAGAGCTTTGTTGCTGATTTTGCTCCAAGTTACCTTGTTTAGAGCCTTGCTGCTGATCTTGCTCCGAGTTATCTTGTTTAGAGCTTTGTTGCTGATTCTGATCCAATTTGTCTTGTTTAGAGTGTTGTTGCTGCTGATCTGAGTCGTTTTGTTTAGAGTGTTGTGGTTGATTCTGACCCGATTGGTCTTGTTTAGAGTGTTGTTGCTGCTGATTCGAGTCGTTTTGTTTAGAGTGTTGTTGCTGCTGATTCGAGTCGTTTTGTTTAGAGTGTTGTTGCTGCTGATCTGAGTTGTTTTGTTTAGAATTTTGTTGTTGATTCTGCTCCGAGTCGTTTTGCTTAGAGTATTGTTGCTGCTGATCCTGAGAAAGCTCTTTGTGTTCCTCTTTTTTTTGCGCGCCATTGCTATCTTTATTATGTTTCATACTTCTAGTTTGTTCTTTGTTATCATCCTCTGGATTGTTAGGTTGTTGCTCCAAATTATCTGTTTCGTTTTTCTCTGTTGTATTTGATTTTTTTTTCTTACGTAGCCAATTCCAAATCATATGTATTCCCTCTTTGATTGTGTAATATAGTGCTATTTTGTGGCTAATTTTGTATATTATTCATTTATTTATGAAAAGAAGAAGGAGTTTGGTTTGCATAGAAAAAAACATGTAGTAAGCAGTTCATACTATAACGGGAAGAGGGAAAGTCTGTGCAAATTGTAAAAAAGGAGAAGTTTGTTTTAAGGGAGTTTACGTTTGAAAATGGTAGGGAAATTCCTGTTCAAATGGGGTATGAGACGTATGGTGCTTTAAATAGAGAAAGGTCAAATGCGATTTTGGTTTGTCATCATTTTAGTGCAACTAGTCACGCGGCAGGAAAATATACAGCGCATGATGAGGAGTCTGGTTGGTGGGATGGTTTAATTGGACCTGGAAAAGCAATTGACACAAATAAATACTTTGTTATATGCACTGATAACCTTTGTAATGTGCAGGTGAAGAATCCTTATGTGGTTACAACAGGACCGAAATCAATTGATCCGAAAACTGGAGATGAATATGCGATGGATTTCCCGGTTTTTACATTTCTTGATGTAGCTCGTATGCAATATGAGTTAATAAAAGATATGGGAATCGCAAGGCTACATGCTGTAATGGGACCATCAGCTGGTGGGATGATTGCGCAGCAATGGGCTATTCATTATCCTCATATGGTAGAGCGGATGATTGGTGTTATTACGAACCCGCAAAATCCAATTATTACGTCAGTAAATGTAGCGCAAAATGCAATTGAGGCTATTCAACTAGATCCAAGTTGGAGGGGCGGAAAATATGGAGAAGAGCAGCCAATGAAGGGGCTTCATTTAGCAAATAGAATGATGTTTATGAACGCGTTTGATGAGCGTTTTTATGAAACAACATTCCCTCGTAATAGTATAGAAGTAGACCCTTATGAAAAGGTTTCTACATTAACATCATTTGAGAAAGAAATAAATAAAGTGACATATAGAAGTATAGAGTTAGTAGATGCAAATTCATGGATATACACTGCGAAAGCAGTTTTATTACATGATATCGCGCATGGATTTTCGTCTTTAGAAGAGGCACTGTCTAATATAGAAGCAAATGTACTTATGATTCCGTGTAAACAAGATTTGCTTCAGCCATCACGTTATAATTATAAAATGGTAGACATGTTGCAAAAACAAGGGAAGTATGCGGAAGTATATGAGATAGAAAGTATAAATGGGCATATGGCGGGAGCCTTTGATATTCATTTATTTGAAAAAAAGGTTTATGAGTTTTTAAATCGGAAAGTATCTAGTTTTGTGTAGAAAATAAATGGTGTGAAAAAGGTGCAATGTGTGTAGTAGGCACCTTTTTTTACATGATTTGTAGGCGGAAAATATATGTGGCAATTGCTATACCGAAGAACGCTATACTAAGTAATAAAAATAAGAATGATATTTCTTGTGGCGATTTTATCTTTTTATTATTTTTCATACTAAGAGCAATAATTGCAGCGATTAAGAAAATGATGCCGGTAATGAAAAGAAAAAGTGTCATTTTCATTGGCTCCTTTCATAAAACAAGTATATTGAGGATACAATGCACGAGTTATGTTTGTAAAGAATAAGTTTTGTGGGAAAATTGAGAAATAATTTTTCCATTCTTTGCGTTCTTTCTTTTGCATGCTAAAATTGATTAGACATGCTTTGTTAAGGAAGAGACTAAAGGTTTTATTGTATATAAGGAGGAATGAAATATGACAGAAGTTAAAACAATTACTACAGAAGAAGTGCAAGAACGTTTAGAAAATGGTGAAACGTTATTTTTAGTAGACGTAAGGGAAGATGAAGAAGTAGCAGCAGGGAAAATTCCAGAAGCTGTACATATTAAAATGGGCGATATCCCAAATAAAGTAGATTTCTTTGATAAAGAGAATGAATATATCTTTATTTGTCGTTCGGGAATGCGCAGTGAAAATGTATGCCATTATTTAAATGAGCAAGGATTTAAAACAATGAACATGGTTGGCGGCATGCTTCAATATGAAGGTGAAACGAAATAAGTAGCTTAAAAAAACTTGAAACGTGTTTGTTTCAAGTTTTTTTATTTTGCATACAGTGTACAAAAGGGGGATAGGTAAATGGGGATTAACTTGCGGAAAGTAAAAATTATTAATAATACAGGGGCTGTTAATGTTGGCGATTGTTATGATATCTCACCTTTAGCTGTAGCAAAAATATATGCAGGTGCTGGAGGTTCGAGTGCGGCTATTTTTTTAAATGGGAAAAGACAGCCAGAAGCAGTGATTAGAACATCAGTGTTTCTTCCGCCATTAGCAACGAGTACACGTACATTAGGTTCATAGAGGAAAGGTAGAGTGTAATTATGCCTGCTCATATAAAAGAATTTGTTATTGTGAATAACACTGGGAATATATTTACCGGTGATAATTTGAGTGATACTTCATTTACAGCTACGAAATCGTATAGTGGTTCAATGGGGTGTACTTGGATTGATGTTGTTACAGTAATAGGAACGGAGACGAAGCTTTGTTTACAGCCTGGAGACTCGGTGACGACAACATATACACGAGGTACTCCTGCTGGTACTCTAACAGGAACAAATATGGGGCAAAATGTAAATGCATCGAGTATAGCACAAGCTGTCCCGAATACAGATAATATGGATTCAGTAGCTGGACTCCCTTAAGGAATTAAGGGAGTTTTTAGTATTTCAAATAAAAATAGTCTTTGAGTTTGTTTTTGTAAATACATATTAAGAAGAGGTTTGTTTCATGTAAAAAAGATGGTATGCAGGTGGTGAAAGTGTGAAAGAGCGCGATAAAAAACATTCATTAAACTCTAATTTCAGAATTCCACCAAATCTTATTGGGCCTACCTTTCCACCCGTTCCAACGGGATTTACTGGTATTGGGATTACTGGCCCAACCGGTCCCCAAGGTCCAACAGGCCCCCAAGGACCAAGAGGATTACAAGGTCCGATGGGGGAGAGGGGCCCGACAGGACCACAAGGTGTGCAAGGGATACAAGGACCAGTTGGACCAATAGGTGCAACGGGACCAGAAGGACAGCAGGGGCCACAAGGATTGAGAGGACCACAAGGAGAAACAGGAGCGACAGGACCGGAGGGAGTGCAAGGGTTACAAGGTCCGATTGGTCCAACAGGAGCGACTGGGGAGCAAGGTATACAGGGGATACAAGGATTACAGGGACCGATTGGAGCTACTGGGCCAGAGGGACCACAAGGAATTCAAGGTGTGCAAGGGTTACCGGGTGCAACTGGCTCGCAAGGTATACAAGGACCTCAAGGTATACAAGGGCCACAAGGGCCGAGTGGAAGTACGGGGCCAACAGGAGCAACTGGTCAAGGGGTTACAGGTCCAACTGGAATAACAGGTCCAATAGGGGTAACGGGTCCATCTGGAGGACCTCCAGGTCCGACGGGGCCAACTGGTGCGACAGGTCCAGGAGGTGGACCGAGTGGAAGTACAGGTGCGACAGGAGTAACTGGGAATACTGGGGTAACAGGTAGTACCGGAGCGACTGGAATAACAGGTCCGACTGGAAGTACGGGAGAAACAGGAGCACAGGGTCTGCAAGGAATCCAAGGGGTTCAAGGGCCAATTGGACCAACCGGTCCAGAAGGTCCGCAAGGTATTCAAGGTATTCCTGGTCCGAGGGGAGTAACTGGTGAGCAAGGTATTCAAGGGGTTCAGGGGATTCAAGGGATAACGGGAGCAACTGGAGATCAAGGTCCACAAGGTATACAGGGACCTATAGGGCCTCAAGGTGTAACTGGAGCGACAGGAGATCAAGGTCCGCAAGGAATACAAGGAGTACCAGGTCCAACAGGAGAAACAGGACCACAAGGAGTTCAAGGGATACAAGGGCCGATGGGAGATATAGGACCAACAGGACCAGAAGGCCCAGAAGGACTTCAGGGTCCACAAGGAATCCAAGGCGTGCCAGGACCAGCTGGAGCAACAGGTCCAGAGGGTCCACAAGGAATCCAAGGAATTCAAGGACCAGTAGGAGCGACAGGACCAGAAGGCCCACAAGGAATACAGGGATTACAAGGAATTCAAGGTGTAACAGGAGCAACTGGAGTGCAAGGAGCAACTGGAATCCAAGGTGTTCAAGGGAATATAGGTGCAACGGGTCCAGAGGGTCCGCAAGGTGTTCAAGGTACTCAAGGGGCGATAGGTCCAACAGGTCCAATGGGAGCGCAGGGAGTACAAGGTATTCAAGGAATCCAAGGTCCGACGGGTGCGCAAGGAGTGCAAGGACCGCAGGGAATACAAGGGATCCAAGGTCCAACAGGAGTAACAGGGGATACGGGTGTAACCGGAGCGACAGGGGAAGGAACTACAGGACCGACAGGAGTAACAGGTCCAACCGGGATAACAGGTCCTTCTGGAGGACCAGCAGGACCGAGTGGTCCAACGGGGCCATCAGGTCCGACTGGTGTGACAGGTCCATCCGGTGGACCACCTGGACCGACAGGAGCAACCGGTGTCACAGGAGCAACTGGAGATACCGGGGCGACAGGCTCAACAGGAGTGCCAGGAGCGACTGGAGAAACAGGAGCAACTGGGGTTACGGGTTTACAAGGCCCGCAAGGAATACAAGGAGTGCAAGGGATCCAAGGTCCAACAGGCGCGCAAGGAGTGCAAGGGCCTCAAGGGATACAAGGAGTAACTGGGGCGACAGGAGATCAAGGTCCACAGGGAATCCAAGGTCCACAAGGAATTCAAGGTCCAACCGGTCCACAAGGAATTCAAGGGGAACAAGGTCCCCAAGGGATTCAAGGAGCAACTGGAGCCACGGGAGCACAAGGTCCACAGGGGATTCAAGGGATACAAGGAGTGCAGGGGCCAACAGGTCCACAAGGTCCAACTGGGATCCAAGGTGTGCAAGGTGACATAGGTCCTACCGGTCCGCAAGGAGTGCAAGGGTTACAAGGTCCCCAAGGCCCAACAGGGTCCACTGGGGCAACCGGAGCACAAGGTCCGCAAGGAATCCAAGGTCCAACAGGAGTCACTGGAGCAACCGGAGCGACAGGTCCCCAAGGAATTCAAGGTCCGCAGGGGGTCCAGGGTCCCCAAGGTCCAACGGGGGCCACAGGAGCAACTGGTGCACAAGGCCCAACAGGGGACACGGGTCCAACTGGTTCGCAAGGAATCCAAGGGCCAACCGGTCCAACTGGAGCTGGAGCAACCGGGGCAACGGGAGCCACTGGTGTGACCGGAGTTAGTACAACTGCAACGTACTCATTTGCGAATAACACATCAGGAACTGCTATTTCTGTTCTATTAGGTGGTACGAATGTACCGTTACCGAACAATCAAAATATTGGTCCAGGGATCACTGTTAATGGTACGAATACTGTATTTACAGTTGCAAATGCCGGGAACTATTATATAGCTTATACAATTAATATAACGGCAGCTTTACTCGTAAGTTCACGTATAACTGTAAATGGGGTTCAACTTGCAGGAACCGTTAATTCACCAGCAGTAGCCACAGGTTCATTTAATGCTACAATAATTGCTAATTTGCCTGCTGGAGCTGCTATTAGTTTGCAGTTATTTGGATTACTTGCAATCGCTACATTATCTACGACAACGCCAGGAGCTACTTTAACTATTATTAGATTAAGTTAATAAGAAGAAAACCTTGGGGCTTTTATGCTTCAAGGTTTTTATCTAGTTATTTGTAGGTAGTCTAATTACTTAGGAAAGTTTCACTTTATTCGCTTGAGCAAAAACATCGCAGTTCGAAAATATATTATAATAGAATGAAAAGAGAGAAATTTGGCAGAAAGGGAGGGTGGCGATGCAGGATATGATTACAGATTTTTTTGGACGCCCACTTCAAGATTTGCGTATATCTGTCATTGATCGTTGCAATTTTAGATGTACATATTGTATGCCAGCGGAAGTTTTTGGGCCAGATTATGCTTTTTTGAAAGATGAGTTTTTACTGACGTTTGATGAAATTGAGCGTTTGGCAAAACTATTTGTTAGCATTGGTGTACGAAAAATTAGACTTACTGGTGGCGAGCCACTGCTTCGTAAAGATTTAACAAAGCTTATTGCACGTCTCGTGAAAATTGACGGGCTATTAGATATAGGGTTAACGACAAATGCGATTCATTTAACGAAACAAGCAAAAGTATTAAAAGAAGCTGGATTACATAGAGTAAATGTTAGTTTAGATGCAATAGATGATGATGTATTTAAGGGCATTAATGGCCGGAATATTAATACAAAACCTGTTATAAAGGGAATTATGGCTGCAAAAGAGGCTGGGCTTGATGTAAAGGTAAATATGGTTGTGAAAAAAGGGATGAATGACCATCAAGTACTTCCGATGGCTGCTTATTTTAAAGAGCAAGGAATCACGCTTAGGTTTATTGAGTTTATGGATGTTGGTAGTACAAATGGATGGAACTTTGATCAAGTTGTTACAAAGCGAGAGCTAATTGAGATGATTCATAGCGTGTATCCGCTTGAGTCAGCTGAAGCGCATTATTTCGGTGAAGTTGCGAAGCGATATCGTTACGTTGGAACAAATGTCGAAGTTGGTTTTATTACTTCTGTTTCAGAGTCATTTTGTTCCTCCTGTACGAGAGCGAGAATTTCGGCAGATGGAAAGTTTTATACTTGCTTATTTGCGACCGAAGGATTGGATATAAGGGAACTTCTTAGAGGGAATCTTTCGGATGATGAGTTATTACGTGTTATACAAGATGTATGGATGAATAGAAAAGATAGGTATTCGGATGAACGGACAGAAGAAAGTGCAAAAAATCGTCCGAAAATTGAAATGTCTTATATAGGAGGATAAGAAAGGGGGCTATCGTATGCAGGAGCGATATTCAAGACAAATATTATTTGCTGGTGTTGGAGAAGAAGGACAGAGAAAAATTAGAGGGAAGCATGTGCTTATTATTGGTGCTGGTGCTCTTGGTGCGGCAAATGCAGAAGCGATTGTTAGAGCAGGTGTTGGAAAAATAACAATTGCGGATCGTGATTATGTAGAATGGAGCAATTTACAAAGGCAACAATTATATACAGAAGAAGATGCAAAGCAGTATAAACCGAAGGCGGTAGCAGCGGCAGAACATTTAAATGCGATTAATTCTGAGGTGAAAATAAATCCCGTTGTGACGGATGTAACAGTGCAAGAAATGGAAGAGTTAGTGAATGATGTAGATTTAATATTAGATGCGACAGATAATTTTGAAACGCGTCTTCTTATTAATGATATTTCACAAAAGTATAATATTCCGTGGATATATGGTGGTTGTGTCGGAAGCTACGGAGTAACGTATACCATTTTACCAGGAAAAACACCGTGTTTCCGCTGTTTAATGGAGCATCCGGCGAGCGGGGCAACATGTGATACAGCTGGTATTATACAGCCGGCAGTGCAATTAGTAGTTGCACATCAAATAACGGAAGCGCTGAAAATATTAGTAGAAGACTATGGGGCGCTTCGCGAAACGATGTTATCGTTTGACCTATGGAATAATCAACAGATGGCATTCAAAGTGAATAGACAGAAAAAAGACACGTGTCTATCTTGCGGAAGATTACGTACATATCCGAGTTTAACATTTGAAGCACAAACGAAAACAGAAGTGTTATGTGGCAGAAATACAGTGCAAATCCGTCCAGGTGTGCGGAATGAATTTAATTTAGAAGAAATTAAAAAGCGCTTACAAAGAAGTGTGGATGTAAAGGCTACTCCGTATTTATTATCATTTCCGATAGAAGAATTTCGTTTTGTTTTATTTACAGATGGCAGGGCGTTTATTCATGGGACGAATGATATCAATGTGGCAAAACGTTTATATGCAAGATATATAGGTTGAACCTAAAGGGAAACCCTTTAGGTTCAACGGAGAGCAGGTTAAGACTTTCTCGTATAATCTCCACTTTTTCCACCTGTTTTTTCAAATAAGTACGTTTCGCCAATAATCATACCTTTATCAATAGCTTTACACATATCGTACACGGTAAGAGCGGTAGCGGAAGCAGCTGTTAAAGCTTCCATTTCAACACCGGTGCTACCTTCTGTTTTAACTTTTACTTCAATAAGTAATCGATATTGTTCATCAGATTGTTTCCAATCAAAAGAAACATCAACACCTTTTAATAATAAAGGATGGCACATTGGGATAATATCAGAAGTGCGTTTCGCAGCCATAATACCTGCGATTTGTGCAACTGCTAATACGTCACCTTTCCCGATTTCATTGTGAGAGATTTTATCGTAAATTTCTTTTGTAACAACAATGCTAGAGCACGCAATTGCAGTTCGAACGGTTGTTTTTTTGTCACTTATATCAACCATCTTCGCGCGTCCTTGGTCATTAAAGTGTGTGAATGAAGACATGGAATTCCTCCTTGAAGTAATTTCTATTTAATATATAAAGTTTAATCGAGATAAAAAAAATTGCAAATATGGGGTGAGAGACGATGGTAGAAAAACGAATTCCGATTCAAGTTGCTGAGGCAGTAGAGAGAGTAATGGAATATGCGAAGAATGGTGAAGTAGAAGAAGTTTCTATTACGGAAAGTTACGGGAGAATTCTTGGGGAGGATGTTGTCTCTGATCATGACGTTCCTCATTTTGATCGTTCTCCTTACGATGGTTTCGCAATCCGGGCAGAAGATACGGAAGAAGCGAATCAAGAGAATGCAGTTGAATTTGAAGTAATAGGAGAAATCGGGGCGGGATTTGTTTTTACAGAAGAAGTAGGGTCTTTTCAGGCGGTTCGTATTATGACGGGAGCAGCTATTCCAGAGGATTGTAATGCAGTTGTAATGCTGGAGCTGACGGAAGGTTTTGAGAAGAACGAAAAAACATATATGAAGTTAAAGCGTCCTTTCCATAGTGGTGACAATGTGTCATTTAAAGGGGAAGATATAAAACAAAATCAAGTTCTCATTCAGAAAGGCGTTGCAATTAATCCAGGTGTTGCGGCCTTATTAGCGACGTTTGGATATAGTACTGTGAAAGTTGTAAAACAGCCTGTTGTTGGTATTGTGACGACAGGAAGTGAATTGCTAGAAGTACATGAGTCTTTACAGCCGGGGAAAATTAGAAATAGTAACTCTTATATGATTGCGGCTCAAATTATGAAAGCCGGAGGTAAAGTCCGTTATTATGGCCAACTTGCTGATGATCTAGATGCATGTTTTACAGCCGTTCAATCAGCGATGAATGAGGTTGATATTTTAATTACGACAGGCGGTGTGTCGGTAGGAGATTATGACTACTTGCCAGCTATTTATGAAAGATTACAGGCGAATGTACTCTTTAATAAAATAGCGATGAGACCAGGAAGTGTAACGACAGTAGCTGAAGTTGATGGGAAGTTACTTTTCGGTTTATCGGGGAATCCGTCAGCTTGTTACGTAGGATTTGAGTTATTTGTGCATCCGGTAATTCAAACATATTTATATGCGAAAGAGCCTCACGTATATAGAGCAGATGCTATTTTACAAAAAAATTTTCCAAAGCCAAATCCGTTTACTCGTTTTGTAAGAGCAAACGTGACAATTGTGGACGGGGCATTACAAGCGATGCCGGTCGGTTTAGATAAATCAAGTGCGGTATCTTCACTTGCTGATGCGAATGCTTTTATTGTGTTGCCTGGAGGAACGAGAGGATTTGAGGCAGGGATGAAAGTATCGGTATTATTGTTAGAGCACGCCGAGGGATGTGATTGGCCATGGGCAACGCCCCTTCAATCTTACAAATAGTAGGGTATCAAAATAGCGGGAAAACAACGCTTGTTGAGAAAATAGTGCATGCGTTAGCTGAACGGAAAATGAAAGTTGCTACCATTAAGCATCACGGACACGGAGGTTTTCCGGAAGTAGCGCAAAAAGATAGTGAAAGGCACCGGAAGGCTGGTGCTGTTGTCAGTAGTGTAGAGGGTGCTGGATTACTTTCACTGTCGTCATTAAAAGAGGAATGGTCTTTGCAAGAAATTATTCGCTTATATGAGTTTTTTGAAGTGGACACAATTTTAATAGAGGGCTATAAAAAAGAGAGCTATCCGAAAGTAGTGTTACTTCGTTCTGCTGAAGACGTTGAACTTTTACATAAAGTAGAAAATATAGTAGCGGTTATTACGTGGCATGATGCTCCCACAAACTTACGAGAAGAATATAAAGTATTTCATATAACAGAAGAAGAGTTGTATATAGACTGGTTTGTACAAACGGTAAGGAGTACGAAATGACAAATACGTATTATGAAGTAATTGATACAGAAATTTTGGTTGAAGAGGTAGCGAAGAAAGTTATTCGTCGTGAATGCGGTGCTGTTACAACATTTATTGGAACGGTTAGAGAGTTTACGAAAGGGCGTCGTACATTATACTTAGAATACGTCGCTTACAAAACGATGGCAGAAAAGATGCTAGAGAAAATTGGCTTAGAAGTGAAAGAGAAGTGGCCAGGTACACACGTTGCGATTACACATCGCATCGGTACACTGCAAATTTCTGATATCGCGGTTGTTGTTGCTGTTTCAACGCCGCACCGTAAAGCGGCTTATGAAGCGAATGAATATATTATGGAACGCATAAAACAAATCGTTCCGATTTGGAAAAAGGAGTTTTGGGAAGATGGAGACTCTTGGATTGGTGATCAATTAGAAAAAACGCCATATCCGGCCGGAGAGCCTGGGAAGGAGCTATAAGTATGATTCGAGTATTGTTATTTGCGCACTTGCAAGAGGAAGCAGGAACAAGTGAATTACAAATAGAGAAAGAAAATATTACGGTTGCAGAGTTAAAAGATGTTGTTGCTAAAGAATATAATGTACCAGTGACAGAACCAATTATGGTTGCGATTAATGAAGAATATGCAAATGAAGATGACACGATTCAATCTGGTGATGTTGTTGCACTAATCCCACCGGTAAGCGGTGGTTAATATTGGATTTATTAAAACGACTTTCCTACATAGGGGAAGTCGTTTTTTTATGGCAGTTTTGCGAACACTAACGTATAGAACAAGGAGGGTATTATGAAAAAAATATGTGTAGTTATGACAATGATATGTTCGGTGTTTTTCTTTTCTCCAAGTGATTCTTTTGCGAAAGAATCAAGGGAACAGCTGTTAGAAAGTGCATTATCGAATAGGTACTATTCAATTATTAGACAAGTGACAGAAGATCAATATGAATGTGCTTCCGTTATAAATATAAAGCGTCTTGGCAAGAAAGATGAGTTCGTTCCTAGATTTGAAATTACGTTACAATTTCTTACGTTCCAAGGTGCACATAATCCGCCGAATGATAAAGTTACACTTACTTTGGAAGATCATTTAGATCACGTAAAGATAAAGAAAGTGGAGCGAGAAAAGAATGTTCCTGGTGATGTTGCAGAAAAAGTTTGTGAACGAGAAAGAGAAAAAATAAAAGCTCACTCTAATGATTCAGAGTGATAATCTATCCCGAATTAATGGGCAGTAAAACCCCTATTAATTAAAATTTCACTTTATGACATTCAGTAAAGAAAGGTAATGAGCGATGGACATACTTTTAGCGATTTTACCGGCTCTATTTTGGGGAAGTATTGTGCTATTCAACGTGAAACTGGGTGGAGGACCGTATAGTCAAACGCTCGGTACAACGCTTGGTGCACTTATTTTCTCGATTGTTGTTTATATTTTTATGAAGCCAGTATTAACTCCTACTGTTATTGGAGTTGGAATTGTATCAGGTTTATTTTGGGCGCTTGGTCAGGCGAATCAATTAAAAAGTATTGATTTAATGGGTGTTTCGAGGACGATGCCCATTTCAACAGGACTTCAATTAGTTGCGACGACTTTATTTGGAGTCATCGTATTTCATGAGTGGTCCACGACAATATCGGTCGTCCTTGGCGTATTAGCTCTCGTTTGTATTATTATCGGTGTTATTTTAACATCGCTTCAAAGTGAAGAAGAAAAGAATGCAGAGCAAGCGGGGAATTTTAAAAGGGGCATTATCATTTTATTGATTTCAACAGGCGGTTATTTAGTTTATGTAGTAGTGATTAGGCTCTTTAACGTAGATGGTTGGTCAGCTTTATTGCCACAGGCAGTTGGTATGGTGTTGGGAGGCATTTTGCTTACGTTTAAGCATCATCCATTTAATAAATATGCAATACGAAATATCATTCCAGGATTAATTTGGGCAGCTGGAAATATGTTTTTATTCATTTCACAGCCGCGTGTTGGAGTGGCAACAAGTTTCTCGCTATCGCAAATGGGAATTATTATTTCAACGCTTGGCGGGATTCTTATATTAGGTGAAAGAAAAACGAAACGCCAATTAATAGGTATTGTTGTCGGTATCGTTTTTATTATTGCAGCCGGAATTATGTTAGGTGTTGCAAAAAGTTAAAGGAGGTATGGAAATGTATAGTGATTTAGCAGGGAAAGTTGTCGTTATTACAGGATCAGCAACTGGTCTTGGAAGAGCGATGGGGGTAAGGTTTGCTAAGGAGAAAGCGAGAGTAGTGATTAATTATCGCTCACGAGAATCAGAAGCGCATGATGTATTAGAAGAAATTAAAAAAGTAGGCGGAGAAGCGATTGCTGTAAAAGGTGATGTCACGAATGAATCTGATGTTGTGAATCTCATTCAATCTGCTGTGAAAGAGTTTGGTACGCTTGACGTTATGATAAATAATGCAGGGATAGAAAATGCGGTACCATCGCATGAAATGCCGCTCGAAGATTGGAATAAAGTAATCAATACCAATTTAACAGGTGCCTTTTTAGGGAGCCGTGAAGCGATTAAATATTTTGTAGAACATGATATTAAAGGGTCTGTCATTAATATGTCTAGTGTTCATGAGAAAATTCCGTGGCCGCTATTTGTGCACTATGCGGCCAGTAAGGGCGGCATTAAACTGATGACAGAAACGTTAGCATTAGAATATGCACCAAAAGGCATTCGTGTAAACAATATTGGACCAGGTGCAATAAATACGCCAATTAATGCAGAGAAGTTTGCTGATCCTAAAAAACGTGCTGATGTGGAAAGTATGATACCGATGGGCTACATCGGAAAACCGGAAGAAATTGCAGCAGTTGCAACGTGGCTCGCTTCTTCAGAGGCCAGTTACGTAACTGGAATTACGTTATTTGCAGATGGTGGAATGACGTTATATCCATCGTTTCAAGCAGGACGTGGGTAATAGAAAAGGACAAAGAGTTTTTGCTCTTTGTCCTTTTTTGTGCAAAAAAAAATAGCGGTCGGCTATTTTAAATTTAATGATTAATTGTATCTTGAAGATATTCTGTTGCTTGATGTTCAGAAACATTTTGCACGAGTGCAACTTCGCTAATCATCATTTTTCGGGCATTATCTAACATTTGTTTTTCGCTCGCATTTAAAGCTCTCTCTTTATTGCGGCGAAGTAAATCGCGAACAACTTCTGCACTATCTTGCAGATTGCCGTTTTTCATTTTTTCCATATTCATTGTATATCTTTGTTTCCAGGAAAGTGATGTATCTGATTCCCCGTTTTGAAATTCAAGAAGTATATCATCTAACGTACCTTTATCTACGATATAACGAATACCTGATTTTTGTAATTGATCCATAGGAAGCATTACTTGCATATCTTTACTAATGATACGTATCACACAATATTGACGTATTGTTCCTAATATTTCTTTCTCTTCAATGGCTTCGATGACCCCTGCGCCGTTCATTGGATAAACGATTTTATCACCAATTTGAAACAAATCATCCACCTCCATATGTGGTAACCACCTTTAATGATAACATAAGTGAATAAAAATGTCAAATTTTATATAATACCATAATAATTATATATGAGTCAATAAGTAAAAACTCTTTTTTTATATATATTTTTTTGCTCTTACTTATCTATGATTTTTTTAGAAAAATAGTACAGGTGAGGAAGGGAGGCATATCCACTTATTTTTAAGCATAAAATGTAAAATCGCTAATACAATATACCTAAATCCGTTCTTTGCAAAGGAGGGAGAGAAGGTGGGGCGCACAATAAAAATTGATATTACAAATAAAGTTGTAGCTAAATTTAGACCAGATTGTTTGGAATTATATACGAGTAAATTTATGATAGGTAAGTTTTATGTCTATACTGAAGGTAAACAATATGTGTTAGAAGACGGATATATATATGAAGACGGAAAATTTTATCGCATCATAGATACGCACCGTGGCAATAATCAAGCGGCGGAGGGCTGCGATCTAGGATGGTGTTAACATGATTCGTGTGAAAGTGTTTGATGAAAGTCACGAAAAAGACTTAGAAGACGCTGTAAATGTTTTTTTGAAAAAGATTGATGATAGTAACTTTGTAGATATTAAGTACCAAGTTGGTGTTTCCATTAACGATGATGAGAACCAAATTTATTGTTTTTCAGCAATGATCGTTTATAAAGCATAAAAAAGAGCTGGGTGAGCCAGCTCTTTTTTATGCTTTATGTTGGGACAACATGTGTCGGTAATACGTTCATAATGGATTGGGGTGTACCTAATTTCTTTGTCGTTAAAAGAGGCTCCCCTGTTTCATGGTTTTGGGCATCTGTACACATACCAAGGTGATAACGATCACCTAAAAATGGATCAATATAAAAACCGTTTTTGAATACTTTATCATTCGGATGTTTTTCATGATGAATATCAGAGCAGTTAATGCAATAGAACATAGTTGTCATCCCCTTTTTATTTTTGTTTGAAAAAAGTGAGTCGGTAGTCATTTCGCTCCTAAGGAAATGTTGAGGAGAAGAGAAATAACTACCTACTCAAATGGTGGGCATATTCCTTCTGATTTTTCATATCTCGCGTAGTGTCCCTGAGGGAAGGAGGAGAGACGAAATACGCATGATATAAGCAAGGCTCTTCTTTCAAGATGAATGATGGAGTTTCATGTTAAGAGAAGTTTTTATTTTTTGTTGCCTTTGTGAGTATATTATGAAGGAATGCTGAGAGGGTGTTTGTCCTGTTGAAAAAATGTTGAGAATTTCTCAACATTAAAAAAAGAATTAGCGTTGACATGAAACTAAAAGGTGTTATATTATCTAAATGTAACCGAAAGGTGTTATATTTGAGCGCCGAATAAAGGAGAATGAAAATGGAACAACAAAATACATTAAATGATATTAAACAAACGATCGTTTTCAACGCGTCTATTCAAAAAGTATGGAATGTAGTATCAACTGCAGATGGAATTGCATCATGGTTTATGCCAAATGATTTCGAATTAGAGGTAGGACATGAATTTCATGTACAATCACCATTTGGGCCATCACCATGTAAAGTGTTAGAAATTGATGAGCCAAATCATCTATCTTTCTCATGGGATACAGATGGCTGGATCGTTTCATTTAATTTGAAAGACCTAGGAGATAATAAAACAGAATTTACGTTAATTCACGGCGGCTGGAAACATCCTGATGAAATTCTTCCGAAAGCAAATGCGAAGAGCTCTATTATTCGCGATAGAATGAGTGGAGGCTGGGTAGCGATTGTAAATGAAAAACTGAAAAAGGTTGTCGAAGGCTAAGTGTCCTCATCGGCAGCGAAGTATGATGTATTTCAAGCAATTGCTGACCCAACCCGCCGCGAAGTAATACGGTTATTAAGTGACAAAGAGTTACCGATTTCCAAAATAACGGATCATTTTCCGATGAGTCGTACTGCGGTTGTAAAGCACCTTCATATTCTTTCAGAAGCGAATTTAGTAAGCGGAAGAAAAAGTGGAAGAGAGAAGATATATCGTTTGCATCCAGAACCACTAGAGGAATTACAACAATGGCTCTCGTATTATGAGCGTTTTTGGGATAATAAATTGTCCATGCTGAAACATATTGTGGAGAATGAAGAATAATAAAAAGGATGACCATTTTGGTCATCCTTTTTATTATTGCTCACTTGTTTGAGTAGCTGGTTTTAATAAAATCCAAGCGATAATTAGTGTGAATACTGCTAATACGAAAGTACTCATATAAATGACGTGTACACTTGATGCTAATGCCTCTTGCGATTCGGTTGCTACATTTGCTGTAGTTCCCCCGTGTCCGCCAGATACAAGATCAAGGTTTTTAATACCGCGTGCGTGAATCATCGTATTGAAGATTGTTCCAAAGATTGCAGCACCTAACGTTTGACTAAATGTATTAATAAATGTGTTTAAACCAACGGCTGTTCCACGTGTATGAGCTGGTACGGCTGCTTGAATTGTTACCATGTAAATCGGTGTCACAAGCCCCATTCCTAAGCCGAATAATCCGACTGCTACATAAATAAGGAACGAAGGTGAATGTGTTGATAATGTAAATAATAAGAACGTAGCGACTGATAAAATGCTAGCTCCAAGTAAAATGATTTGTTTCGTTTTTAATTTGCCTACTAAGTTACCGGAGAAAATAGCGCCAAATGTCCACATAACAGGGATTGGCATTAAAATAAGTCCAGCTTCAGTCGCATTTTTTCCTAATACACCTTGGCTCCAAATTGGAAGGTACATTGTAATACTAATGATCATTGCGCCAGCAATAAGCGTTAATATGTTTATCGTAGATAATGTACGATTAGAGAAAAGTGCTAGCGGAATTAATGGTTCCGGAGATTTTTTCTCGATGAATAAGAAAATAATGAATGAAACGACGGCAAAGATTAATAGGCCGATAATTGTAATGTCTCCCCAGTTTTGCTTACTGCTGCCTGTTAATAATGCGTATAGTAGAGCAATCGTACTTAATGAGAAGACTGTTGCACCAAGATAATCGATATGGTGTTTAGCGGGCTTAATAGATTCTTTGTAGTAAATGGCAATCATTAAGCAAGCGATAATTCCGAATGGAACGTTTAAGAAGAAAATATAACGCCAAGAAAGAGAATCAACTAAAAATCCGCCGACTAACGGTCCGATAACACCAGATACGCCCCAAACGGCACTCATCCAGCCTTGTGCTTTCGCGCGGTCTTTCGCTTCGCTATATAAGTCTCCAATAATCGTCATTGTGATCGGCATAACAGCACCAGCACCAATACCTTGAAGAGCGCGGAAGAAGATTAATTGTTCCATCGATGTAACGACTCCGCAAAGTGCAGAACCAATTAAGAAGATTGTAGCTCCGATAAGTAAAACTTTTTTACGGCCGAATAAATCAGCGAGCTTTCCGTATATTGGAGTCGAAACAGCTGTTGCAAGCATATAAATTGCATATACCCAACTAACAAGTTCGACGCCTGACAAATCACTCGTTATACGAGGGATTGCTGTACTAACAATCGTTCCTTCTACTGCAGAAAGAAACGTCATTAGCATTAAAGACATCATGACTTTTTTTCTCATATGTTTTCCCCTTACCCTTTTTCAAATATTCAACAATATAAAATATAAAGGTACTAAGGTATATAAAGCAACAAAAAAGCAATGGGAAGTTTGGGGGAGCGTATATTTGTCGCTAAATCGATATATTTGAGGAATCGCTGATATAATTTCATGTACCTATAAAAAAAGAAACAGGAATCCCTGTTTCTTTTTTTAATATTGCATTTTTGCGTTTTCTCCAGCCGTTGTTCCGGCAATTCGACCAGTAACGAGAGCAGATGTAATGTTATAGCCGCCAGTATAACCGTGGATATCAAGAACTTCTCCGCAGAAATATACGCCGTTCGTGAATTTAGAAGACATTTCTTTCGGATTAATTTCTTTCACGGATACACCGCCGCCAGTAACGAATGCTTTTTCAATTGACTGCGTACCATTTACATTCACAGTAAATTCTTTAAAGTCTTTCACAAGTGCACGAATCTTTTCGTGAGAAACTTGTCCAGCTTGTTCGCTACCGTCAATTTCATTTTTTTCTAATAAGAATAGGAAGTAACGTTCAGGTACATAACCTTTTAAAACGTTTTTAATTCCTTTTTTCGGATCTTCTTTCATTTGTTTCAGCATGCGTTGGAATAGTTGCTCACTATTTTCCTCTGGCAATGCATCGATACTCATTTGAACCGTATTCGTTTTAAACTTTTTCAGTGCTTTCACGACGAATTGACTACAGCGAAGAGCAGCAGGACCAGATAGGCCGAAATGAGTGAAGAGCATGTCCATTTTATGAGAAATGATAGCTTTTCCTTTCGGATTTAATACGCTTAAGTTTACATCGCGTAAAGCAAGACCTTGTAAGGAACGATCACGAATAAATGGTTCGTTTGAAAGGATCGGTACTTCTGTTGGGAATAATTCTGTAATAGTATGTCCAGCCTTTTCAGCCCAAGCGTATCCGTCTCCAGTAGAACCAGTTTGAGGAACAGATTTTCCGCCAACAGCGATAACGACGTGATTCGTTTCTAACACTTCACCAGTTTGTAGTACGACTGCTTTCGTTTGACCATTCTCATATTCAATCGTTTCGACAGGTGTATTCGTACGGATTTTTACACCTAAGTCTCTTAATCGTGTTAAAAGTGCATCTACTACTGATTGTGCTTTATTTGAGACAGGGAACATGCGACCATGATCCTCTTCTTTCAGCTTTACACCGAGATTTTCGAAGAATGTAATAATATCTTCATTATTGAAAATAGAAAAAGCGCTGTATAAGAAGCGGCCATTTCCTGGTATATGTTTAACAATCTCATCAAGTGGTAGACGGTTCGTTACGTTACAACGGCCACCACCAGAAATCGCAAGTTTACGTCCTAGTTTATTTCCTTTATCAAGAAGTAAGACATTTGCGCCTTCTTCTGCAGCACCGATTGCAGCCATTAGCCCAGAAGGCCCGCCGCCGATGACAATAACATCATAATGCATAATATATCGACCTCATTTTCTACATTTCCTGCCTAAAAGAATAGCATGTTTTCCCTTAAAAGAAAAATAGAGTGAAGTACTGCTTAAGGAGAGAATTGTGGTACAATACAAAAGTTAGAGTTCAGCACTATCCTGCCATTTGTGGGCCATAAGACGAAAACCTTATGATGTAAGAGAAATAAAAAGGGGATTTGATAGCCCGTAAATGCTCGAATAGTTCAACTAATAAAGAGTAGGGAGTGAACACCTTCCCTGCAAATTATAGTTTCACT
The DNA here is from genome assembly GCF_054326875.1 of Bacillus sp. BC08. Taxonomy (NCBI): domain Bacteria; kingdom Bacillati; phylum Bacillota; class Bacilli; order Caryophanales; family Bacillaceae; genus Bacillus; species Bacillus sp. BC08. The sequence continues at coordinate 157,871 of NZ_JBTGPA010000035.1, forward strand.
TTATGTAGATGTAGGAGGATTTTTGTATGTCCGATTCGAAATTTCTGCGCGGAACGCTTATTGTTACGTTAGGGACATTTTTAGTAAAGTTCTTAGGCATGATTTACGTCTTTCCGTTTCATGCATTAGTAGGTACAGAAGGCGGAACGCTCTATACATATGGATACATTCCATATACGATCTTTTTAAGTATTGCAACGGCAGGAGTGCCGCTTGCTGTTTCCAAATTTGTTTCCAAATATAATGCGCTTGGCGATTATAAAACGAGCCGGAGAATGTTCCGCTCGGGAATGGTTATGATGATAGTAACTGGAGTTCTTTCGTTCCTAGTTCTATATATGTCGGCGCCATTGTTTGCAGAAGCAATGCTTGGTAAACAAAGTATACACAGTAATGTAGAAGAAGTTACGACGATTATTCGTCTTGTAAGTTTTGCACTTATTGTTGTACCAGCAGCGAGTTTAATTCGTGGTTATTTCCAAGGTCACCAATCTATGGGACCGACTACTGTTTCGCAAATTATTGAACAAATTATTCGTATCGTCTTTTTATTAGCGGGTAGTTTTATCGTTATTAAAGTACTTGGCGGTACAGTTGCAACAGCAGTTGGGGTAGCAACATTTGCTGCATTCGTTTCAGCAGTTGGAGCACTCGGCGTATTGATTTGGTACTGGTTAAAACGTAAAAAACATTTGGATCAATATTTAATTGAACAAACTGTACCAGAATCGACAGTGAGTACCGTTCAATTATTTAAAGAATTATTTGCATATGCGATTCCTTACGTTGTAATTGGGTTAACAATTCCTTTATATCAACAAATTGATACATTGACATTTAACTCAATTATGCAAGCGATTGGCCAAGGTGATATCGCAGAGCGAGCACTTGGTATTTTCACAATGTGGACGCATAAATTAATTATGATTCCTGTATCACTTGCAACAGCGTTTAGTTTAACGCTTGTACCAGCGATTACAAAATCATTTACTGAAAAACAATACCGTTATTTAAAGTTACAAATTACACAAACATTCCAGGCAAATATGTTCTTAACATTGCCAGCAGTTGTTGGTATTTCAACACTTGCATATCCAATCTATACTGCGTTCTATGACTCAGATCCATTAGGTGGACAAGTGTTAATGTGGTATGCACCGGTTGCGTTGTTATTCGCTTTATTTACAGTAACAGCAGCAATTCTGCAAGGAATCAATCAACAAAAACATGCGATTGTCGCACTTATTATGGGTGTTATTTTGAAATTTGTATGTAACGTAATCTTTATTCGTTATTTCGGTACAGTTGGAGCGATTTTAGCAACAGCAGTCGGATTCTTAGCTTCCGTATGGTATACGAATAGACAAATCAAAAAACATGTACACTATTCATTTGGTGTTGTATATAAGAGAACATTCCAAATTGCAGTATTAACACTTGTAATGGTCATTGCTGTAAAGTTATCACAATGGATTCTGTCCTTCATGATTTCGCCTGATGGACGAATTGGTGCTCTTATTACCGTTGTGGTTTGTGCAGGTATTGGTGGTCTTGTGTACGGATTGTTAGCAATTCGCACAGGAGTACTGGAAAGAGTATTTGGCGGAGAAGCGTTAGAGAAAATTCAACGTAAACTTGGCAATAGATTTAAAATAAAGTTGAAATCAAAAGGGGCGTAATTACGTCCCCTTTTCTATGATAAAAAAAGAAGGTGAAAAGCGTGAGATTAGATAAATTATTAGCGAATATGGGATACGGAAGTAGAAAAGAAGTAAAGAAATTATTGAAAGACGGCGTTGTGAAAATTGATGGAACGCCAGTGAAAGATGCAAAGGTTCATGTGAATGTAGAAGAGCAAGAAGTTATGATTCATGGTGAAGTTGTGGAATATAAAGAGTTTGTTTACTTAATGATGCATAAACCACAAGGCGTTATTTCAGCGACAGAAGATGATAATCATGAAACAGTAATAGATTTATTAGAATTAGAAGATGCAATCTTTGATCCGTTCCCAGTTGGAAGACTTGATATTGATACGGAAGGTTTCTTATTGATAACAAATGACGGGAAGTTATCACATCAATTGTTATCTCCGAAAAAGCATGTGCCGAAAAAATATTATGCACACGTTGCAGGGGTCGTAACAGAAGAGGATGTAAAAGAGTTTGCTAAAGGTGTTATTTTAGATGATGGCTATGAAACAAAGCCAGGTGCACTTACAATATTAAAAAGCGATGAAATTTCTGAAATTGAGCTTGTCATTACAGAAGGAAAGTTCCATCAAGTAAAGCGTATGTTTGAAGCGGTAGGGAAAAAAGTAGTCTACCTAAAGAGAACAGAGATGGGACCGTTAGTATTAGATGCAGAGTTAGAACTTGGAGAATACCGAGAGCTATCAGATGAAGAAGTAGAAATGTTAAAAACATATCAAGTAGATACTGAGAAATAGTGCTGTTTTTCGGCGCAGAAAAGACCCCTTTCTAATGAGTTAGAAAGGGGTATGTATTTATTTACATACAATTATTTTTTCATTATGAGGTCATTCTCACTTTCTTTCCTGTTGTTGTCCACTTACCGCGGCAAGGGCTATACACGAGTTCATTAAACTGCAACACATTTAGATCACGTTGTATCGTTCGCGGTGTGATCCCGAACTCATCTACAAGGTCTTTCGTCGTTACCGTTCCGTTTTCATTGATGTACATATAAATTGATTTAATGCGTGTTAGCATACGAGTAGTTGTAGGTTTCAAGAGAAAACCACTCCTCTACTAGTTTTTTTGACCCCATTCAGGAAAGAAGGTCGTTACTACCATTGTACTCTACATGATAAAATTCATGCTTTAATCTACTTAAATTTTACAGAAATTTAACAAATATTCATATAGAAAAATATTGGTAGTTGACATTGTATATATGGTCAGTCAACTAACACATAAAATTCTACGTAAAACGCCAAATTCCTGCAAATTTTTTTGAAAAAATAAAAGAAAAACTAATGAGAAATATCTGAAATATTATAATTGTTCGGTATTTGATTTTCGTGTATGGCATAAGAGATTTCGGTTTGTTATGATGAAAGAAAGAATATAGTGAAGGATGGATGCGTGATGTCAGCAATTAATTGGACAGAAGAAGTTGCAAAACGAAAAGACGATTTAATTCGTGATACACAACAATTTTTACAAATTAAAAGTGTATGGGAAGAAGAATCGGCGAAAGAGGGCGCACCATTCGGTGAAGGTGTAGAAAAAGCTTTATCTTTCATGTTACATAAAGGGGAAACTGAAGGTTTTACTTCTAAAAATTTAGAAGGATATGCAGGTCATCTTGAAATGGGACAAGGGGAAGATTTAGTAGGTATTCTTTGTCACGTTGACGTTGTACCAGAAGGAGATGGCTGGACGACTCCTGCATATAGTGCAGATATTCGCGATGGAAAGATTTTTGCACGTGGTGCAATTGACGATAAAGGTCCAACGATGGCAGCTTATTATGCGATGAAAATTGTGAAAGAATTAGGTTTACCTCTTTCAAAACGTGTTCGTATGATTTTAGGAACAGATGAGGAAAGCAATTGGAAATGTGTAGATCACTACTTTAAAAACGAAGAAATGCCAACAATTGGTTTTGCGCCAGACGCGGATTTTCCAATTATTAATGCAGAAAAAGGAATTTCTGATATACAAGTTGTGCAAAATGGTAGTGAAGGGAAGAAAAGTACATATGAACTTGTTTCGTTTGAGTCAGGTCGTCGTTTAAATATGGTTCCTGATTTTGCAGAAGCAATTATTACAGGAGAAGATGTAAATGCACTTACAGTAGCATATGAAGAGTACTTACAAACTGCTAAAAAAATAGGTGAAGCAATTGTAGAAGGTAATACGGTGACGTTGCAAATTAAAGGGATTTCAGCTCACGGATCTACTCCAGAGAAGGGCGAGAATGCAGGTTTATTACTGGCAAACTTCTTAACGAAAGTCGCTCTTGATGGAAAAGGAGCTTCGTTTGCAACATTTGCAACAGAAACATTTACTGGTGATATTTATGGTGAAAAGGCTACTATCGCTTATAAAGATGAAGTTAGCGGTCCGTTAACTGTGAATGTTGGTCGTCTTTCTTATACGAAAGAAAATGGTGGTAATTTAGGGTTAAATGTACGTTATCCAGTTACGACTAACTTTGAAGAGATGATTGCGAAGTTAAAAGAATACGTTGGTACTCATGGATTTGAAGTAGCGGACTATTCGAACTCTCGCCCGCATCACGTTGATAAAGACCACGTATTAATTCGTACGTTACAGCGCGTATACGAAGAACAAACAGGTGAAAAAGCAGAACTATTAGCAATTGGCGGTGGTACTTACGCACGTTCATTGAAAGCTGGTGTTGCATTTGGTCCGCTATTCCCTGGAAAAGAAGAACTTGCGCATCAAAAAGACGAGTACATTGAAATTGAAGACTTATTAAAAGCGACAGCAATTTATGCGCAAGCAATTCATGAATTAGCGAAGTAATAGATATATATAAATAATAAGAGGCCGTCCCGATACATATTTTGGGACGGTTTTCTGTTACGTATCGTTTGTTGTTAAGATGATATTCCTTGTCGAAACGTCGATATAATTTCATTTCGTATTGCAATCTTAACTTGGCTAGACTGTTAGGGAAGTTTGATTCTTTTTCATTGAATGAGATACGAAAGAAAAGCAACAATAGAAAGAAGGAGAAGATGTACATGGAGCCGCATTATTTTGTCGCAATCACTTTACCAAATCATATAAAAGAAGTGCTGTCTAACTATAAAGAGGAAATGCAGGGAGAATTACCATTTCGTTCATGGGTACATAAAGAAGACTATCATATCACCCTTTCATTTTTAGGAAGTGCGACAGAGGAACAAGTAGATGGAATACAGAATGGATTACAAACACTTACGGAAACGAAAGAACTATCGTTCACATTACAAGGATTTTCAACATTCGGTATGGAAGATAGGCCGCGTATTTTTTGGTCGAAGGTAAGTGAGAATCACGATTTGTTCCAGTTACAAAAGCAAGTACACGCTATTTGTGAAGGGAATGGATTTTCTTTAGAAACGCGCCCATATCATCCGCATATTACTGTTGCTCGTAAATGGGTAGGAGAAGAGAAGTTTGATTTAGAACATATAAAGGAAGTGCCAGAAATATCATTTCAAGCGGATACAATTACTTTATACGAATCTCACGTGAAGGAGACACCGAAGTATAAAGCGATTGCTGAAATAAAATTACAAAAATAGAATGTATGAAAACGTTTTTTATACAGGTGAATATACTATAAAGAATAATGTGTTACTGTATAGAGCTTTGCTGATAAGAAAAGCCTTATCATTTGCAGCTCGTTTCATTTTAACTTTAAGAATGATGGTGATTTTTTTATGTTGAAAGTAAAACGTCCATTTGATGCCTATTTAGATGAAATGAATAAAATTACAATTTTGCTCCCACATGCGTATGGAACAAGTCGGACATTTCGTTTGCAAGAAGGAAGTAACGTGAAAGATTTACCGATTGCTCATACAATTGCGCTTCCGGATGCAACGAAGTATGAGTGCTTTATAGAAGAGCCGCTAGATGTGGGGAAGTATTATACAGTACGAGATGAACGGAATGAAGAAACAGATTTACAAATAGGTGCTGTCATAAGAACAGCGATTTTCGATGAAAAGTATTATTACGAAGGTACCGATTTAGGGGCTGTGTATCAAAAAGAAGCAACGACATTTAAAGTATGGGCTCCAACTGCGAGGCTTGCGAAAGTAAGGATTTATAAAAGTGATAAAGAATATACCGATCATGAAATGTACAGAGGAGAAAATGGAGTTTGGACTCATACATTACAAGGCGATTTAGCTGGAGCAAAGTATACATTTCTTGTTTGTATTAATTTAATATGGAATGAAGCGGTGGACCCTTACGTAAAGTCAGTGACTGTAAATGGGAAATACGGCGTTGTTATCGATTTAGAAAAAACAAATGTAACAAAGCAGGAGCAATTACCACCATTACAGGCGATGACAGATGTCATATTGTATGAACTGCATATTCGTGATGCTACTATTCATCAGGGCAGCGGAGTGAGTAAAAAAGGAACATATAAGGGGCTAATGGAAGAAGGAACAACAGGTCGAAATGGGACGTTAACAGGCTTGTCTCATATAAAAGATTTGGGTGTTACACATGTTGAATTATTACCTTTATATTGTTTCGGTGGTGTAGATGAGGCGAATCCTTCCTCTGCATATAATTGGGGTTACAATCCATTATATTACAATGCACCAACAGGATATTATGCTACAGACCTCTCTGATCCGTATAACAGGATAGTAGAGTGTAAACAGTTGATCGAAACATTTCATGAGCATGGCATTAGGGTGATTGTAGATGTTGTATATAATCATGTGTATGAAAGAGAGCTATCATCATTTGAAAAGCTTGTCCCAGGATATTATTTTCGGCATGGTGAAGATGGCATGCCTTCTAATGGGACGGGAGTCGGGAATGATATAGCATCTGAACGGAAAATGATGAGGAAATTCATTGTAGAGTCTATTTTATATTGGCTTACTGAATACAATGTTGACGGATTCCGATTCGACTTAATGGGGATTTTAGATGTCGATACGATGAATATAATAGAAAAAGAAGTACGAAACATAAAGCGAGATGCTTTGTTATTAGGAGAAGGGTGGGATCTACAAACACCACTTCCTGCCGAAGAGAAAGCAACGTTAAATAATGCAAAGAAAATGCCGTATATTGCGCAATTTAATGATCAATTTCGTGATGGAATAAAAGGGAGTACCTTTCATATAAATAAACGTGGTTTTGCATTTGGTGGGCATGTAGACTGTAATCATTTGCAGTATATAGCATCAGGAAGCCTTTTGAGTATGAAAGAAACAGGTTTGTTTTTAGAGCCTGTGCAAAGCATTAACTATGTAGAATGTCATGACAATATGACGATGTGGGATAAACTAATGCGCAGTAATGAAGAGCCAGAAGAGATTTTGAAAAAACGTCACCTTCTAGCGAGCGCAATGGTGATTCTTTCGCAAGGCATTCCTTTCTTACATGCTGGGCAAGAGTTTTATCGTACGAAGCAAGGAAATGAAAATAGTTATAATGCAAATGATGAAATTAATCAATTAGATTGGGATCAAAAAGAGAAAGAGATAGAGACCGTTAACTATATAAAAGGTTTAATTGCGATTCGTAAAGAGCATGGAGCATTCCGATTACAAAACGCAGATCTTATAAAAAAGCACATGACTTTTCTGCAAACATCTCCAGAAGTACTTGCATATCACTTAGAGCATGCAGAATCGTTTGGACCGTGGAAAGAGATTATAGTTTTATTTAATAGCGGTTTAGAAGCTAAAACGGTGCAACTTCCGAAAGAAGAAACGTGGCATGTGTTAGTAAACGAAAAGCAAGCGAAAATAGAGCCAATTTCTTCATTTAGAGGAAAGGAACTTAGGCTCGCTCCAATTAGCACGTATATATTGACGATAATGTGACAAATCGCTACTTGACGATGAGAATGTAATAAATGTAGAATTGACAAAGGTGACGATTTTGAGAAGTTGTCATTCTATGACTGGTTTTGTAAAATAAAATAGAGAGTTTTTGGCTTATGCCAAGTTTTCTTTTCATTTACATTAAAATATATGAATCCACAACATGTGTAGAAATGTTGCGGTTTTTCTTTTCATAACTATAAAAGATAAGGATTTGTTAACGGGTAATGAATATGGAATGGTTGGAACAATTATTAGGAAAAGAGTGGAGTCTTGTACCGGCTGGTGGAGTAACGGGCGATGCATATATTGCGCAAAACGGACAACAGAAGTTATTTTTAAAGCGGAATACATCGCCCTTTTTAGCGGTATTGTCAGCAGAAGGAATTGTTCCAAAATTACTTTGGACAAGAAGGGTAACGAACGGTGATGTAATTTCTGCTCAAAAATGGCTTCCGGGACAGAAGCTAGAGCCAGAGGATATGAAACTAGAACGTGTTGCAAAACTTTTGAAGAAAATACACTCCTCTAAAGCGCTTGTACAGATGATTCAAAGACTTGGGAAGCAGCCGCTTCACGCACAAGAGTTATTACAACAATTGCAACTTGTTTTAAGAGGAGATATAAGGGATGATGAAGCAATTCAGCAAGGCCTTCAATATTTAATGGATTCATTAAAAGATATTGAACACAATGAATTCGTTGTATGCCATTGTGATGTAAACCATAACAACTGGCTATTGTCGGATGAAGATGAGCTGTTTTTAATTGATTGGGATGGAGCTGTAATTGCTGACCCAGCTCTAGATCTCGGTATGTTATTATATTGGTACATTCCGCGCCACGAATGGAGCGAGTGGCTCGAATATTATGATATTGAAATGGATGAATCGCTGCTTAGGCGTATGAGGTGGTATGTAATAGCACAAACGATTTTGTCTATTCAATGGCACACAACAAAAAAGCAGCAAGCAGAAGCTGAATATTGGCATCAATATTTACAGCAACTACTTGCTTCAGAGTAATACTTAAGAAAAATTGTCCATTCCAGCAATCCACTGAGTAAGTTGTTCTTGATTATTGGAAATGTGGTTGTCCAAATTAGAGGAAGATTTACCCGATTGACTATAAGAATATACATCGTTTAGCATTGCTTTAGCGTCACTATTTATACTATCGTTTGCGAGTAACGATTGAATGAGACGCTCTAATTGCTCGCATTCAGAAACTGTCCCGCAACAATCACTTTGGTGATTGACTAAAATATCTTTCAGCACTTCTAATTGATGTTGTTGATTAATTGGCATGAACGGATCATCCTTTCGATTGTTTTTCTCTTCTTAGAAATGTAAGAGAAAAAGCTGTTTCGTCATGGAATGTTTAATGCTGTATGTAGTTTTTATCAAAATGGTACATCTTATACTTGAAAGAAACGGACCGAGTGCTCGTACGTACTTGGTTTTTTATTTGGTAGATTGATTAAAACAGAAAGAAGGAATTATTCCTTTAAAATAGCTATGTAAAGAGAGGGAAACATCTATGCGTTTAAGACATAAACCATATGCAATGGATCGAATTAATGAGTATTCACATATCGTAATCGGAAACCCAGAGGAGCGCGCTGGTAATTGGAAAGAAGTATTTGGAAATGAACAACCAATTCATATTGAAGTAGGTACAGGTCGTGGCCGCTTTATGTATGATATGGCAAAAGCAAATCCGCATATTAATTATATTGGAATTGAAAAATTCACAAGTGTTGTTGTAGATGCACTTGATAAATTAATTGAAGAAGAATTACCGAACTTAAAGTTAATTAATAAAGATGCTGAAGATTTAACAGTTTTCTTTGCAAAAGGTGAGATTGATCGCGTTTATTTAAACTTCTCAGATCCATGGCCAAAGAAACGTCATACGAAGCGTCGTTTAACGTATAAAACGTTTTTACGCAATTATGAAGAAGTGTTAGTAGAAGGCGGAGAAATCCATTTCAAAACAGATAACCAAGGTTTATTTGAATACTCTCTAATGAGTATGGCTGAGTATGGTATGTTATTAACTTACCTTAGCCTAGATCTTCATAATAGTGATTATGAAGGTAATATCATGACTGAATACGAAGAGAAATTCTCTAGTAAAGGTCATCGTATTTACCGAGTGGAAGCGAAATATCGTACAGAGCCTATGCAGTAATGCATAGGTTTTTTGCAGCTAAAATAATCAGAAATTTATGTTAATATTAATTTGAAAGGGGGATGTGTAATGGAGCAGTTACAAGTTGGAGATATAAAAGTGACGTGGCTAAAAGGTGGGAACACACATTTAGACGGGGGAGCAATGTTTGGCGTTGTACCGAAAGTGCTTTGGTCACGCAAGTATAAACATAATGATACAAATCATATTTATTTACGAACAGATCCGTTACTTTTGCAAACGAAAGACGGAAATATGCTCATTGATTCTGGAATAGGAAACGGTAAATTGAATGAGAAGATGAAGCGAAATCAAGGTGTAACAGAAGAATCATCGGTGTATGAATCATTAGAAAAACTAGGATTAAAGCCTGAAGATATCCACTACGTTTTAATGACACACCTTCATTTTGATCATGCATCTGGTTTAACAAAATGGGAAGGTGATCACCTTGTACCGGCGTTTCCGAATGCGAAAATTTACGTAAGCGAGACAGAATGGAATGAAATGAGGAACCCAAATATTAGATCACGCAATACATATTGGAAGGAAAATTGGGAGCCAATTGTAGATCAAGTTATTACGTTCCAACAAGAACTAGAAATTACAGATGAAATAAAAATAGCGCATACAGGCGGTCATAGTGATGGACATGCAGTTATTGCTTTAGAAAGCAAAGGTGAAACGATGCTTCATTTAGCAGACTTATTGCCGACGCACGCCCATCAAAATGTACTATGGGTAATGGCATACGATGATTATCCGATGACATCAATTGAAAATAAGCAAAAGTGGATGAAATACGGCGATGAAAACAATGCTTGGTTTACGTTTTATCATGACGCGTATTACCGTGCAGTAAAGTGGAATGAGGAAGGGCATATCGTAGAAAAAATAGAACGAAAAACGAGTATAGAAGCATAAAAAGAGGAGGTTGTTCCAGCAGTCTGTTGGGGCAGCCTTTTTATTATTGGCTTTTTTGGTCGGTAAATCGATATAATTTCAATTACTATCCATAATTAAAAAATAAGAGGTTCACCTAATGGGAACCCTCCTTTTTATGCTGCTATAACCTCTAAAACAGTACCTGTTTTAGCATCAACTAAAAATTCAAATCGTTCTTGTATATCATCTAACATCGTTGTAAGACCGCCGCGATAAACTTCATATGCGACATCATATTTTTCAAATGTCTCTGGAACCATATGTACCCAAGAGCCAGTAATTTCACCTTTATGACTTAATGCTTGTTTCACCATTTTCAATGCTTTTTCTGAAGAAATATGGGATTGTTCTTGGACTTTGTTTGCAACAAGATAACCAGCTGCAAATCCAACGCCAAGACCTGCTACTAAACCTTTCCAGCTCATATATTCACCTCAATTCTATAAAATAAAAATAGTGTACCAATAATAATTATAAAGCAAATACAGCTAAAAAAGAAGAAACTAGAAACATTTCGAAAATTTCGTTACAATAAAAGAGGTATTCTACTAAGGTTTGAAAGAAGGGGACTTCGTGAATAAAGAGACATTACAATTATTTCGTACGTTAACAGAATTACAAGGTGCATCAGGTTTCGAACATGATGTACGCCGTTTTATGAAGCAAGAATTAAGCAAATATGCGGATGAAATTGTACAAGACGGTTTAGGTAGCGTATTTGGTCTGAAAAAAGGGGACGAAACTGGCCCACGTGTTCTTGTAGCAGGTCATATGGATGAAGTAGGTTTCATGGTTACGCAAATTACGAAAAACGGAATGCTTCGTTTTCAAACGTTAGGCGGCTGGTGGAGCCAAGTTCTATTAGCACAGCGTGTACAAGTTATGACGAAGAATGGTCCTGTTATTGGGGTTGTTGGTTCTATTCCTCCTCATTTATTAAGTGACGCGCAACGTGCAAAACCGATGGATATAAAAAATATGTTAATTGATATAGGTGCAGACAGCTATGACGATGCGATTAAAATTGGTATAAAACCAGGACAACAAATCGTGCCAATCTGCCCGTTTACGCCGATGGCAAACGAAAAGAAAATTATGGCGAAAGCTTGGGACAACCGTTACGGATGTGGCCTTGCAATCGAATTACTAAAAGAATTAAAAGACGAAACATTACCAAACACATTATATTCTGGCGCGACTGTACAAGAAGAAGTTGGTCTTCGCGGTGCGCAAACTGCTGCAAATATGATTCAACCAGACATTTTCTATGCGCTTGATGCAAGCCCAGCAAATGATGCATCTGGTGACAAAACGCAGTTCGGTCAATTAGGAAAAGGTGCTCTTCTTCGTATTTACGACCGTACGATGGTAACACATAGAGGAATGCGTGAGTTCATTTTAGATACAGCAGAAACACACAACATTCCGTACCAATACTTTATTTCACAAGGTGGTACAGATGCGGGCCGTGTACATACAAGTAACTCAGGTATCCCATCAGCAGTAATTGGTGTTTGCGCGCGCTACATTCATACACATGCTTCTATTTTACATGTTGATGATTATGCAGCAGCGAAAGAGTTAATTACGAAGCTTGTAAGAGCAACGGATAAAACGACGCTAGAGACAATTAAGAATAACGCGTAGAGAGGAAGAAGGGCTGAAGAGCCTTTCTTTTTTTAGATGGGAGAGCTCCCATCGATGTGTGGTGGCGATGCTCCCATATATAAAGAACAATTTGATTAAGGTAAAATGATGGAATTTTATAGAGGTGAACGAAATGAAAGTAGTAGTTGGATCGAAGAATAAAACGAAAGTTGGAGCTGTGGAGAAGGTTTGGAATGATGTTGAAATTACATCTCTTTCTGTTCCTTCAGGAGTAGCGAACCAGCCGTTTTCAGATGAAGAGACGATGCAAGGAGCGGTTAATAGAGCGAAGCGAGCGCTGCAAGAAGGAGAAGCTCAAATTGGTATTGGGCTAGAAGGCGGCGTAATGAAAACAGATCACGGTTTATTTATGTGTAACTGGGGCGCGCTAGCAACAAGTGGTGGGAAAACATTTGTTGCTGGCGGGGCACGTATTAAGTTACCAGATGATTTTTTAGCACCTCTTGAAGATGGCAAAGAGTTAAGTGAAGTGATGGAAGAGTTTGTACAGAGAAAAGATATTCGCAGTCACGAAGGTGCGATTGGTATTTTTACAGATGATTATGTCGACCGTACGGAATTATTTGTACACGTTGTGAAGTTACTTGTTGGGCAATATAAGTATGACGAAAAGCAAGCATAAACCTTGCACCATGCGCGATGTATGGTAGTATAAAAGAAAGATTATAACATGAAAAAATGCACTCGTTAGAGGAGGAAATATAGATGAAATCATTAGAAAGTATGGAGCAATTCCAACAATTAAAAAATGAAGAGAATGTAGTCTTTATGTTCTCAGCAGAATGGTGCCCAGACTGCCGTTTTGTAGACCCATTTATGCCAGAAGTAGAAGAGAAATATAGTGATTTCTCATTTTACTATGTAGATCGTGATGAGTTTATTGATCTATGCGTAAAATTAGACGTATTTGGCATTCCGAGCTTTGTAGCGTACAATAAAGGTGAAGAAACAGGTCGCTATGTAAACAAAGACCGTAAAACACAAGAACAAATCGAAGAGTTCATTGAAGGTTTAAAATAAGGCAATTTGCCAATTGAATTGTAAAACAACCTCTACCTTCGCGGGGGAGGTTATTTTTTTGGAAGGGAGGAAAAAAGAGATGAAGATGACAAGTAAAAAGATGAAAGACGAGTTAATGAAGAAATTATCTCGCCCGGAATGGGACTTTCAGTATGATAGTGAGAAAGAAGTTCTACGTATAGAACAGAAAGACTCGAAAAAAGGTATTAACGTATCGCTTCCAGGAGTTGTGGCAAAATGGGAAGTGAATAAAGAAAAGGCGATTGAAGAGGTTGCCTATTACGTACAAGAAGCGTTAATTGCGATGCATAAAGAAGAAAATAGCGCGGCGAAAATTTTACCTGTTATTCGCTCTACTTCTTTCCCGAAACAAGCAGAAGAAGGAAATCCGTTTATTATGACGGATCATACGGCGGAAACACGTATTTATTATGCGCTAGATTCGAATAAAACATATCGTCTCATTGATGAGAGTCTATTACAAAAATTAGGACTTACAGAGCAACAAGTGCGTGAAATGGCATTATTCAACGCTCGCTCATTAGGTTATGAATTTAAACAAGACACAGTAGCAGGGAATACATTCTACTTTTTAAACACGAATGATGGGTATGATGCGACTCGTATTTTAAATGAATCGTTACTACAATCGATGCGTGAAAAGATTTCTGGTGACATGGTTGTTGCTGTTCCTCACCAAGATGTATTAATTATTGCTGATATCGTCAACGAAATCGGTTATGATATTATTGCACAAATGACAATGAAATTTTTTGCCGAAGGGCATGTTCCGATTACATCACTTTCATTCGTATATGAAGATGGGGACTTTGAACCAATCTTTATTTTAGCGAAGAATCGGAAGAAGACAGATGGAAAAGAGAAAGGATGAACGAAGTGAACGTTTTTTACAACCTTGAAGGAATTGGTGACACTCTAATTGTTGCCTTACAAGATATTACTTTAGAGAACCGTACTTTTGATCGCAAAGGAGATGTTGCACGCGTATATGATCGTGAAAGCAACGAAACAGCAGGATTCAACATCTTTAATGCATCTTCTTACTTAGAAGTAAAAGAAACAGGTAACCTAACGTTAACGAAAGAACTTGTAGAACAAATCAACGGAATTTTAGCGAAGAACGGCTTTGAAGAAACAGTAGAAGCAGATCTTTCTCCAAAATTTGTTGTAGGTTATGTAGCTGAAAAAGAGAAGCATCCAAATGCTGATAAGTTAAACATTTGTAAAGTAGAAATCGGTACAGAAACATTACAAATCGTATGTGGCGCACCGAACGTTGATGCAGGACAAAAAGTTGTCGTTGCAAAAATCGGCGCTGTAATGCCAAGCGGTATGTTAATTAAACCAGCTGAACTTCGCGGTGTTCCTTCTTCTGGAATGATTTGCTCAGCACGTGAATTAGAGCTTCCAGATGCTCCACAAGAAAAAGGTATTCTTGTATTAGAAGATAGCTTTGAAGTTGGACAAGAGTTCAAATTTTAATTGATGTAAGAAAAGAGAGGTTGTCCTTTTGGATAACCTCTCTTTTCTATTGAATCGTTGATATATTGTGAGTTGTGATAGATATATGTAGAAAATCGTTCATATTCATAAGGATGTCACCTTTTTTCTTAAAATCTATATTGTGTTTTATAAACAAAATAGTTAAAATTTAGAAAAATAGAAGGGGATAGACGTATGACACAACAACTAAAAATCGCAGAACTTCTGAAACGAATTGAAACTTCAAAACAACAAGATATCGAGTTAGGTTCCTATGAAATATATTTGTTTAGTGAAAATGAATTAGAAAAAGGACAAATCGGTTATCGATATGATAAACATAAAAATTCATTAATAAGTGAAGAACATGGAAAATGGAAAGAAGAATGGATTGTTATCGGATATGAAACAGATATGGGGGATCCGGTTTTCGTAAATGTAGTTGATGATGCTTATCTAGTTTATACAGCAGAGCGTGGTACAGAAACGTGGCAACCCGTTCATATCGGAAATATGGATGAGATTATAAAACAATTATAAGAAAAACTTTGAGACCGGTGCAAAGTGATGGGAGAAAAACATGAAGTATATAAAAATAATGAGCATGATTGCATTCATTGGAATATATATGGGTGGTTGTTCGCAAGAAGAGCCGGAAAAAGAAGTAACATCTTCTATGCAGGAAACAAACAAAGATAACAAGGAAGACGCACCGGTAGAAAAGCAGCAAGAAGAACAAGAAAAGAACGAAGAACCGCAAGCAGTTCAAACGAATGAGCAAGTGGAGCATAAGCAGGAGAAAGTGCCGGCCGAGGAAAAGAAAGAAGAAGCTACGCCAGTGCAGCCCGCCGAGCAACCGCTGCAAAATAATGAACAAAAAGTAGAGAGTAATGAAAAACGAGGAAAGTTTCTCGTTGTTATTGATCCAGGACATCAACAAAAAGCGAATTTAAATTTAGAGCCGATTGGACCAGGAGCAACGACGCAAAAATATAAAGTGACAGATGGTACAACTGGTGTTGTGACGAAAAAAAGAGAGGCTGTTCTCGTATTAGAAATGGCCTTCCTATTAAAAGAAAAGTTAGAAGCAAAGGGAATACAAGTATTAATGACGAGAACGTCACAAGATGTGGATATAAGTAATAAAGAACGCGCGACATTTGCAAATGATCATAAGGCAAATTTGTTTTTACGTCTTCATGCAGATGGTTCTGAAAATCCGAATCAAAGTGGATTTGCTGTATTAACACCGGCAGAAGGAAGTCCGTATACGAAAGAGATTTATGCTGAAAGTCTTCAAATCTCTCAAACGATTGTAAATAAAATGAGAGAGAATCAGCAAGTGAAAGTGAATGGAATTAAATTCAGGGATGATCTTTCTGGATTTAATTGGTCCAAAGTACCTGGTGTACTATTAGAACTCGGGTTTATGTCAAATCCTGAAGAAGATAAAAAATTATCGGACTCGCAGTATGTAAATTCTTTATTGCAAAGTGTAACGGATAGTGTAGAGGAATATCGGAAGAGTAAAGCTTAAACGCAGTCTTATATGTAAGGGTGCGTTTTTCTATATGAAAATACTTGTAAATTAGAATGTTATGGATAAATATGACATGCTTAATTTTACCTGCACTTTTTGCCGAATGCTGATACAATAAAGGATGTTACTATTTAGTAGAAAGAGTGGTAAGCATGTTAGATTGGATGAAAAAGCTGTTTAACAAAGAGGAAGAACAAACAGCGATGAATAAAGAAGTGTTAAAGCAAGTTGAAAGTCAGCCGAAAATTCCTCGTGTAAACCACTACACTGAAGCAAGAGAAGCACAAATGGCAAGTAGGAATGCAGGTAAATGCCGTTTTCCATTAGTACCGGATAATGGGTTCGATGAAGAGGATGTTATAGAAACAGGGCATTTTGAAGAACAACCTGTTCAAGCTGTAACATATGAAGATCAGCCTACTCAAAGAGGAATCAAAGTGGAAAGAAGTAGACGACAGTATGTGGAGAAGGTAGTTTCTACATATGAAGAGCCGGAAATGCAATATGAACCGGAGCGAGAGCCTGTCGTAAAGAAAGCATCTGTACCTACGCAAGAAAGTAACCGTAGACCATTTCGTCCAACAGAAATGATTTCGCCAATTTACGGATATAATCGTCCTTCAGTAGAGAAAAAGGTAGAAAAGCAGGAGGAAGAAAAGGAAAGAGAAGACCTTGAAATATCTGTAGAGGGCAAATCAGTCGTTGATGCATGGTTAGAGAAAAAAGGATATGCATTATCTGATTTCTCAGAAGGAAAAGCAACGAATTCTTCCAGTCATGAAGGAGTTGATCAGCGAGATCAACAAAATAAAAAGGAAGAAAAGTCAGTTGTCGATCAATGGCTAGAGAAAAACGGTTATGAAATTGAACGCCAAGAACCTATAGTAGAAGAAAAAGAAGTGGTTCAAGAAATTAGTGCACCGCAGGAAGTTCCAGCAGCTGAATTACTTCAGCAAGAAAGTGATGTAGTGGCCCGAAACATTCTACAAGCGGAATTAGTAGATTCTAAAGTAGAGCACGAGGATACAATATTAACAGAAGAAATTAAACGTAATACAGAAATAGAACAACCTACTATTGAAGTAGAAAAGCAAGCTCCAGAAGAATCAGTGATTGTTAAAGCAGAAGAGAAACTTGAAGAAACAATCATTGTGGAAATACCAGAAGAAGTGGAAGTAATTGCGGAAGCAGAAGAGTCAGAAGAAGTGGAAGTAATTGCAGAAGCGGAAGAGTCAGAAGAAGTAGAAGTAATTGCAGAAACAGAAGTACCAGAAGAAGCGGAAGTAATTGCGGAAGCAGAAGAGTCAGAAGAAGTGGAAGTAATTGCGGAAGCAGAAGAGTCAGAAGAAGTGGAAGTAATTGCGGAAGCAGAAGAGTCAGAAGAAGTGGAAGTAATTGCGGAAACAGAAGAGCCAGAAGAAGTAGAAGTAATTGCAGAAACAGAAGAGCCAGAAGAAGTGGAAGTAGTTGCAGAAGCGGAAGAGTCAGAAGAAGTGGAAGTAATTGCAGAAGCAGAAGCGCAACCTGTAGAACTTGAGGAAACGCAGCAAGAAATATTGTTAGATGAAGCAATTGAACAAAAGAATGGGTTCATGCATGTTGCTGAGGCTGATGAACAAACGCAGAAAAATGTTCAAAGCTTTGCGGATGTTTTAATTGCGGAAGAACAACAAGTTGTAGAAGAAGCACTGATTACAGAAGAGCAGCCAGTTGTTGCTGAGGCACCGATTATAGAAGAAGCACCGATTGCAGAAGAGCAGCTTGTTGTTGCTGAGGCACCGGTTGTAGAAGAAGCACTGATTGTAGAAGAGCAGCTAGTTGTCGCTGAGGCACCGGTTGTAGAAGAAGCACTGATTGCAGAAGAGCAGCCAGTTGTTGCTGGGGCACCGATTGTAGAAGAGCAGCCAGTTGTAGAAGAAGCACCGATTGCAGCAGAACAACAAGTTTTAGAAGAAGCACTGGTCGCAGAAGAACAACCAGTTGTCCAAAAAGAAGAACCAAAACGTGAGAAGAAGCGTCATGTCCCATTTAATGTTGTTATGTTGAAACAAGATAGAACACGATTAATGGAAAGACATGCGGCTAGAACAAATGCAATGCAATCTTCTATGAGTGAACGAGTAGAGAATAAGCCTGTACAACAAGTGGAAGAAACACCAATGCAGCAAGTAGTGGTAGAACCACAAGTGGAAGAAAAGCCAGTGCAACAAGTAGTGGTAGAGCAAGTACAAAAGCCAATTTCAAGTACGGAAGTACAAGAGAAAGCATATGTTGTAAATCAAAGAGAGAACGATATGCGAAATGTATTGCAAACACCACCGACATATGCAATTCCACCATTAACATTGCTATCGATTCCGCAGCAAGCGGCGTTGGATAATACGCAATGGTTGGATGAACAGAAGGAATTATTAGATACAACGTTTAATAATTTCCATGTTGGTGCACATGTTATTAACGTATCGCAAGGTCCAGCAGTAACTCGTTTTGAAGTACAGCCAGACCCAGGTGTGAAAGTAAATAAAATTACAAATTTAAGTGATGATATTAAGTTAAGCTTAGCAGCGAAGGATATTCGTATTGAAGCACCGATTCCAGGGAAGAGTGCGATTGGAATCGAAGTTCCAAATAAAGAAAGTAAGCCAGTATTTCTTCGTGAAATTTTAAGAAGCCCTGTGTTTACAAAGAGCGAGTCACCGCTTACAGTTGCGCTAGGACTTGATATTTCAGGTGATCCAATTGTAACGGATATTCGAAAAATGCCACATGGACTTATTGCGGGTGCAACGGGTTCTGGTAAAAGTGTGTGTATTAACGCAATTTTAACGAGCATTTTATATAAAGCGAAACCGCATGAAGTGAAGTTAATGTTAATCGATCCGAAGATGGTTGAGCTTGCACCATACAATTCTGTTCCGCATCTTGTAGCACCTGTTATTACGGATGTAAAAGCAGCGACAGCTGCATTAAAGTGGGCAGTTGAAGAAATGGAGCGCCGTTATGAATTGTTTGCGCATGCAGGGGCTCGTGATTTAACTCGTTACAATACGATTGTAAGTGGGCGAGAAATTCCGGGAGAGACATTACCTTATATCGTTATTGTCATTGACGAGTTAGCCGACTTAATGATGGTAGCACCTGGTGATGTTGAGGAAGCGATTTGTCGTATTGCGCAAAAAGCACGTGCTTGTGGTATTCATTTATTAGTAGCGACACAGCGTCCGTCTGTAGATGTTATTACAGGTTTAATTAAGTCAAACATTCCAACGCGTATTGCGTTTACTGTATCATCTCAAGTTGATTCGCGTACGATTATCGATATTGGTGGCGCGGAGAAATTACTTGGCCGTGGTGATATGTTATTCTTAGGGAACGGTACATCTAAGCCTGTTCGTGTACAAGGTGTATATGTATCGGATGATGAGATTGAAAAGACAGTTGATCATGTGAAAAAGCAAATGAAACCGAACTACTTATTTAAGCAAGAGGATTTATTAGCGAAAACAGAACAGGCTGAGTCAGAAGACGAATTGTTCTTTGAAGCATGTCAATTTGTTGTAGAACAAGGGGGAGCGTCCACATCTTCTGTACAGCGAAAATTCCGCATCGGTTATAATCGCGCGGCACGTCTCATTGAAGAGATGGAATCGCAAGGAATTATTTCTGAGGCAAGAGGAACGAAGCCAAGAGATGTCCTTATTTCTGAGGATGAATTCGCTGCTATGCAGGAAACAAATGTATAGTAAACGGTTTTGCTGTATACTAAGAGAAAATGTTGGATAGTAAAGTAGGGAGTAAAGCGACATGAAAGAAATTGAACTAAAATTAAAAGGTGAAATAAATAGACTAACAAATAGAACATTTAAATTTGACGAACGTGTTGGAGAAGGTTGGTTCTCTGCCGTTTACTTTTTAAAGACTAGAGAAATCATTGAAGAATTTCGCCCGAAAAGTGTTGTAACGATGCAATTTTTCCAAAAGGAAAATGCAGTTCTTTGCGGAACAGATGAAGTAATTGCATTGCTACAAACATTCGCTAAAAATCCTGAGGAACTTGAAATTAACTCTTTAAAAGATGGCGATAATATTAGTCCGTTTGAAACAGTGTTAACAATTCATGGTCCTTATGAAAATTTCGGATTTTTAGAAGGTGTCATTGATGGGATTTTAGCTCGTCGTACATCAGTTGCGACAAACGTATATAACGTTGTCCAAGCTGCGCGTAGCGTAGATAAAGAAAAACCAGTTATTTTCATGGGAGACCGTGATGATCATTATACACAACAAGCTGGTGACGGTTATGCAGCATACATCGGAGGTATGAGCGCACAAGCGACGCATGCGATGAATGAATGGTGGGGCAGAAGTGGTATGGGGACAATGCCTCACGCATTAATTCAAATGTTTAATGGTGATGTTGTGGAAGCGGCAAAAGCATATCATAAGAAATTCCCAGAAGATGAATTAGTTGTATTAATTGATTACAACAATGATGTCATTACAGATGCACTTCGCGTAGCGCGTGAATTTGGATCAACATTAAAAGGTGTACGTGTAGATACGTCGCGCACGATGATTGATCAATACTTCATTCGCCACCCAGAAGTACTTGGAACATTCGATCCACGTGGTGTAAACCCATCGCTTGTATTCGCACTTCGTAAAGCTCTTGATGAAGAAGGATTCCAGCATGTAGACATCGTTGTAACTGGTGGATTTGATGAGAAGCGTATTCGTGAATTTGAAGCTCAAAACGTACCTGTTGATATATACGGAGTAGGAAGTAGCTTATTAAAAATGAATATTGGCTTTACTGGTGATAACGTAGAATTAAATGGAAAACCAGAAGCAAAAGCTGGTCGTAAATATCGTCCAAACCCACGTTTAGAGCGTGTTCAATTAGAAAAAAGAGAAGATATGTAAAAGAGAGAAAAACTGATAGGTGATTGACCCTATCAGTTTTTCTGTTATCATAGTATAGCGGCTTCTTTTTTGCTATAATGGATTTGTTATGGACATAAAAAAGAAGTACGTACGAGTTTATCCTGATAAGTGAAGGGAAGAATAACTTCACTACATCAAAAATGTATGATGATTACCAAAATAAGAAAAGATTCATATACTGTCTTATAGATAGGCCGTTGTATTAGTTCGAAATGTTGGAGGTTCTTTAAGATGACAGTTTACCATTTTGTAGGAATTAAAGGAACAGGAATGAGTTCATTAGCTCAAATTCTTCATGACATGAAGCATACTGTTCAAGGGTCTGATTATGAAAAGCGTTTCTTTACACAAACAGCGTTGGAAAAGCGCAATATCTCGATCCTTCCTTTTGATAAAAATAATGTAAAAGAAGGACAAGTGATTATTGCAGGAAATGCATTTCCTGATACGCATGAAGAAATCGTAGCAGCAAAAGAATTAAACATCCCAGTACATCGTTACCATCACTTCTTAGGTGACCTTATGAACCAATACACAAGTGTTGCTGTAACTGGTGCGCATGGAAAAACATCAACAACTGGTTTGTTAGCCCATGTAATGCAAGGTGCACACCCTACATCTTACCTTATTGGAGATGGAACAGGGCATGGGGTAGAAAATAGTAAGTATTTTGTATTTGAAGCTTGTGAGTATCGTCGTCATTTCTTGTCTTACAATCCAGACTATGCGATTATGACAAACATTGATTTTGATCATCCAGATTATTTCTCAGATATCAATGATGTATTCAATGCATTCCAAGAGATGGCATTGCGAGTGAAAAAAGGCATTATTGCATGTGGAGATGATGAAGAACTTCAAAAAATTCAAGCGAAAGTACCTGTTATTTTCTATGGATTTGGAGAAGATAATGATTTCCAAGCACGTAACATTCAAAAGAGAACAGATGGTACTATTTTCGATGTATTCGTTCGTAATACGTACTATGACACGTTCAAAATTACAGGATACGGCAATCACAGCGTATTAAATGCATTAGCAGTAATCGCGCTTTGCCATTATGAAAACGTTGATGTAGAAGCAGTTAAGCATCAGCTAACAACTTTTGAAGGCGTAAAACGTCGCTTTAATGAAAAGCCAATGGGAGAGCAAGTTATCATTGATGACTACGCGCACCATCCGACAGAAATTAATGCAACGATTGAAGCAGCTCGTCAAAAACATCCAGAGCGTGAAGTTGTCGCTGTATTCCAGCCGCACACATTCTCACGTACAGAAAAATTCTTAGATGAGTTCGCTGAAAGCCTAAGCAAAGCTGACCAAGTATACTTATGTGATATTTTCGGATCAGCACGCGAAAACAAAGGTGAATTAACAATCGAAGATCTGCAAAAGCGTATTGACGGTGCAGAACTAATTACAGATACAACAACGGATGTATTAAAGAAACATAAAAACGGCGTTCTAATTTTCATGGGCGCAGGCGACATCCAAAAATTCGAAGCAGCTTACGTAAAAGAAGTTCAAGTTGCAGAGAAGTAATAGAAAAGACGCATAGCTGTGGCTGTGCGTCTTTTTTTGTTGTGTTCGATATATTTTAAAAAGCATTGATATGTTGGTATTGTTTATTCTTTTTGTATAGTTGTTTCAATAAAACGATATAAATTGAACTAAAAAGTACATATCCAATTAAATAATAGAATGAAAACATATCAAATTGTTTTGTTATCATAATTCGAATCGCGAAAAAGCTGAATGGGAGAGCAATTAGCAGTCTTGAACTGATGAAAATAATTGTTTTAAAGTATTTTAATAAATCCATATTCCAATGTTTTTCTCTAAAGATAAACCAAATGTTGCTTGCAATAAAGGCTAGTAAAAATGGTAAATTAGCAGAAAAATTTATAAAACCGAGTACAATAGGCACTGATAAAGCGCCGAGTGGACCGATAGATAGGCCGGAATAATATTTAATAAATGTATTTGTAGATTGCTGTGCATCTTGAATAACATCTGTATATTCTCCTGCAATTTCCTTTGCTAATTCTTTTGGAGGAAGAAATTCTTTAATCACTTGTGAAGGAATGCTCGCTAATGGTATCCCTTCACTTTCTTTACATAATGCATTTTCATATAAATCCGATTTGATCTCTAGCACATGTTGTTCTCTTGCTGACGCAGGTAAGTTCATTAAACCTTTATGAAGATCGTGTAAGAAAGAAGTAATGAGTTCATTTGAAAAGAATTGTTCTTTGTTCATTTTTTATCCTCTCCTTTAGCTAGTAACATTAGAGCATGATACACTGCATCATAATCATGTAAGCGACTATTTAAAACTTCTCTCCCTTCGTCTGTAATTCGGTAGTATTTTCTTTTTGGGCCATCACCGGACTCTTCCCAATAGGAAATAGCCCAATTGTTTTTCGTGATTCGATTTAATATAGGGTAAATCGAACCGTTTGGGATATGAAACACAGGGATATCTTGTAATGCACTTGTAATTTCGTATCCGTACATAGGTTGTTTGCTTATTAAAGACAAAATAGCGAGATCAAAAACACCTTTACGTAATTGAATTATAAAATTATCATTTTTTTCCATACTTTAACTATATATGATTCATATCTAGATATCAATCATACATAGTGTTTGTTCGTATATAAAATTCGAAAGAAAGTGTGAATATTTAACAATTTACATTTATAAGTGTTAGAATAATAAGAAAACTAAAAGGGAGCTAAAAAACATGTTCACACTTCGAGTAGACGATGAAATCGAATTACAGTTATTAGAGAAGCATCATAAAGAGGAACTATATCAATTAATAAACCAAAACCGTAATCATTTACGAAGATGGCTTCCTTGGGTGGATGGGGTAAAATCTGCTGATGCGTATGATGAGATTTGTCCGATGTGGTTAAAGAAGTTTGCAGAGGGAGACGGTTTTGAAAGTGGCATACGTTATAAAAGTAAGCTCGTGGGGATGGTAGGCATTCATCCGGTAAGTTGGGGGAAGAAAGCGGCAAGTCTCGGATATTATCTTGCAGAAGATGCTGGCGGGAAAGGCATTATGACGCGTAGCGTAAAGGCTGTACTTCACTATGCATTTGAGAATTTAAAATTAAATAAAATGGAAATTCGGTGCGGTGTTGAAAATGTGAAAAGCCGTGCTATTCCAGAACGTTTAGGTTTTAAGTTAGATGGTATTTTAAGAGAGGAAGAGTGGTTATACGATCATTTCCATGATATCGCTGTATATAGTTTACTAGCTTCAGAATGGAAGGAGATCCGATGAACGAGAAGATACGCATTATTCCGTATGAAAGTACGTTTCAAGATGAAGTAGTAGATCTTATCGTTCATATTCAGCAAAAAGAGTACAATGTTCCCATTACGAAAGAAGAACAGCCAGACTTACTTGAAATAGAAACGTTCTATCAAAGGGATTATGGAAACTTTTGGGTTGCGATTTATGATGATAAAGTAGTTGGAACAGTGGCGTTATTAGATATTGAGAATCAGCAAGTAGCGCTAAGAAAAATGTTCGTAAAAAAAGAGTTTCGCGGAAAAGAGTGGGGTGCATCATATAAGTTGCTCCAAACAGCAATTTCGTGGGCTGAGAATAAAAAGCTGAAAGATATTTACTTAGGAACGACAGTGAAATTTTTAGCAGCGCATCGCTTTTATGAAAAGAATGGTTTTCAAAGTGTGAGTATGGACGAGTTGCCAAAAAGTTTTCCAGTGTTGCAGGTGGATAAGAAATTTTATAGATATATTGTTTAAGAAGGTCATGTAGAAATGGCCTTTTTTTATGAACTAAAATGGAAAAAGTGGTATAATTTAGGTTAGGGGGTGCGTGTATGAACATTCCGATTCAAAGAAGTAAGTCGGTAGTCATTTTCGTTTGTCTCACGTTAGTTTTTATGTTCGTATATCCACTTGTCATGCTTTTCGCAAATAAAGAGCAGTGGATGTCAGCGTTAATTGGAATGGGTTTATGCTTCCTTGTGAATGTGCCACTCGTTTGGGAAGTATTTATTAAAAAGCATAAAGTAGAAAATGGTGTATTGAAGTACGGCATTTTGAATGATGATGTTTTATTAAAAGATATTAGAGTTGTTCGTCATGTTGGAAAGTATCTTGAAATTACGACGAATGCATACAAAGTACATATGGTTGCGATGCCGCAACATATGAATGAATTCTTGGCGCTTATCGAGAAAGAAAATCCACATGTGAAAATAGAAATGGTAGGTAAGAAATGAAATATGTAAAACCTTTGTTTTGTTTGGAAATTTTGTTTGTGTTTGCTATTTGTACTAGAGTATATATGAAATGGGATCTGCCCTTATATGAACCAATATTAATAGGTGCTATTGCAGTGGCGCTTTTATATTACTTTCATTTTCAGCAAACAAAAAACGAAAAAAGTAGCTCTATGTAGTTAGGAGGATTAGAAATGAAAAAAGTCCTTATGTTATTTTTACTTCTGCTAACCGCATCCGTTCTTTTAATAGGGTGTAATGCGAAGAAGGAAAAGGCTGATATGAATTTTGAAAAGGCACAAAAGGTTGAGATTGAATCACTTACAGATTCAAGTGATAAAAAAGTAATTACCGATAAAAAAGAAATTGAAAAGCTGTTTGAAGTCATGAAAATGGATAAGTGGGAAATGCAATCGGCTCCTTTAGATACTCCGCAAGGGAAAACATTTAAAATGTATCAAGAAGATACACCAAAATTATCGGAGTCGAGTAAAGATAAAAAGGAATTACATGAAATTGGTACGATGACAGTGTATAAAGATGTTCCGTATGTTGAAGTTGAAATGAAAAATAAGAAGATGAGTTTTAAAGTGCCAGAAGATGTGGCGAAAGATTTATTAAAGTATTAATAGAAAAACGCTCGGAGTGCATCCGAGCGTTTTTGTTATTATTTTAAGTTCTCTGGGTTTAAAGCTTCTAATTCAGATACAACGAAGCGTCCGTCTTTACGGATTAGTACGTCGTCGAAGTAAATTTCGCCGCCGCCGTATTCTGGGCGCTGGATGCATACTAAATCCCAGTGAATGTTCGAGTTGTTGCCGTTCCATGCATCGTCGTAAGCTTGTCCAGGAGTGAAGTGGAAGCTGCCATCGATTTTTTCATCGAATAGGATGTCTCCCATTGGATGTAAGATGTATGGGTTTACGCCGATTGCGAACTCACCAACGTAGCGTGCACCTTCGTCTGTATCGAAGATTTTGTTAATGCGCTCTGTATCGTTTGCAGTTGCTTCAACGATTTGACCGTTCTCAAATTTAAGTTGTACATTCTCAAATGTATAACCGTTGTAAGGAGATGGTGTGTTGTAAGAAACTGTACCGTTAACAGAATCGCGAACTGGTGCAGAATATACTTCACCGTCTGGAATATTTAAATGACCAGAGCATTTAATAGCTGGAATGTCTTTAATAGAGAATGTTAAGTCAGTTCCAGGACCAGTCAAACGAACTTTGTCTGTTTTATTCATTAATGTAACAAGGCTATCCATTGCCTTATCCATTTTACCGTAGTCTAAGTTACAAACTTCGAAGTAGAAGTCTTCGAAAGCTTCTGTGCTCATTTTAGCAAGCTGCGCCATAGAAGCATTTGGGTAGCGAAGAACAACCCAGCGCGTTTTCGGAACGCGGATGTCTCTATGAACTTTCTTACCAACTGTTTGACCGTGAATTTGCATTCTTTCACTTGGTACGTCAGCTTGTTCGTTAATGTTATCGCCAGAGCGAAGACCGATATAAGCGTCCATATCTTTCATTACGCTTGCTTCGTATGCAGCGATTTGTTCAAAATGTTCTTCAGTAGCCCCCATTAATAAAGAGCGGTCTACTTGATGATCTTTTAAAGAAACGAATGGGAAACCACCAGCTGCATATGCTTCTTTTACAAGTGCAGTTACAAGTTCTTTTTGTAAGCCAAAGTTTTCAATTAATACTTTTTCGCCTTTTTGTAAGCGAATAGAGTAGTTAATTAAATTGTATGCTAACTTTTCAATGCGTGGATCTTTCATATGTAAAGCCTCCCTACTAATTATGTATCCTCTCCTATTGTAACCTACTTAGTGGAATTTGTTGAATCATTTATGTTAAAGTTAACGAATAAGTATGAAAATTCTAATGAAAAGATAAGGATTAGAACGAAACGGAAAATGATTGTATAATAGGAGAAAGTATGAAAAAGATAAAGGAAGTGATGAAATGCAAGTTCTTTTATATGTAAGTGCGGCTATTATCGCGGTTGCTTTCGCTGTATTAGTATTGTATGTATGCAGAACGTTGTTATCGGTTCAAAAGACGTTAGAAAACGTTGCGAGCACGTTAGAAGGTTTAGAAAAGCAAATGCAAGGGATTAGCGTAGAGACGGAGCAATTATTACATAAAACAAATGCGTTAGCTGATGACATTCAACAGAAGTCACAATCATTAAATAAAGTAGTATCGGGCGTAGATGGAATTGGAACGACAATCCATTCTTTAAATACGAAACTTCGTAACGTATCAGATTCTGTTACAGACGAAATTGAAAACAATGCAGATAAAGTAGCGCAAGTTGTACAGTGGAGTAGCGCAGCAATTGAAGTATACAATCATTATCGTGCGACAAGACAAGAGAAAAAGGTTGAAAAAGAAGAGCGTAAATTAGAAAGACTTGAGAAAAAGGCTGAAAAGAAAGAGAAGCGCTCTAGACTTCGTATGAGAGGTGAATCGTGATGAATATGACAAAAGTTGAAACAATTGAAGAGCTGGAAGTATTAGTAGAAAAAAACGAGCCGTATGTTCTTTTTAAACATAGTACGACATGCCCGATCAGTCATGGTGCGTATACAGAATTTCAAGCGTATTGTAGTGAAGAAAGAGCAGTACCAGCATATTACTTATACGTACAAGATGCGAGAGATGTTTCGAATCGTGTTGCAGAACAGTACAGTATTAAACATGAATCTCCGCAAGTGTTATACATAAAAGATGGGATGGTAGTATGGAATACGTCTCATTGGAACATTAAAAAAGACGCTTTAGAAGAAAATATTAAGTAAAAAGAAGCAAGCTAAAGGTGCTTGCTTCTTTTTTTTGTTTTTGTTGAAATATATTTAATGGTACACTGTTAATAGTTCAAATTAAATAACTAGATTGTTGAAAGTAGGTTTTAAGTAATGAAGAAAATGGCATTATCCTTCGCGGTCGTAAGTTTATTACTAGGAGCTTGTAGTAATGATACGATTAGTAAGAAGGATGAAGTTATACAAAAGGATACGAAAGAAAAAAGCATGATTCCGAGAACTGCTGTTTCTAAAGATTATTATAGAACTGTAATTCCTTTAAAAGAACAAAAGGTTATCAATACAGCTAATATAAAAACAAATTCTAAATTAGATTTAGCAGAGTATGAGAATGGTTTAATGAATATTGCAAAAGAGCAATTTGATACAGAAAATCATGTACTACAATTAAATCAGTATATCCCTGAGAAATTAGTTGATGAACTAGTCGCGAAAGTAGAAGCGCCAGTTTTGACAAATATTATAGAACAAGACTATTTCGGGAAGCAGAATTCAAATGAATTAAGTTTATCTGGCGTTGTGATTGGGCTAGCGATGTCTTCAAGTGTATCGAATGAAGAAGCAATGTCTAAGGGCGCTGAAGTTGCAAAGCAACTTATTGAAGCGATTAATAAAAATGACAAGTATAATAAGTCTCCAATTACGTTTGCTATCTTTAAGCAAGAAAATACAAGTTCTTTAAAAAATGGTACGTATATTGCTAGTGCTACCGTTCAAAAGAATGATACGAACCTTGGAAATTGGAGCACGATCGATGAACAAGCGTTTTCATATCCTTCTGATGAATTTACAAAAGCACATGGAGAAGATAATAAAAAAATAACTGAATTTGCTGATGCAATGAAAGGTTTTTCTACTGGAGATTTTATCCCAGTAAATGCTAAGGTTTCTTATAAGAAAAATCAAATGGATGCATTAAATATGAATATTGTTATTAAATATAACGGTAAAACAGAATTAATGGCTCTTACCCAACTGGCTGCTCAAAGTATGTTAGAAAAATTACCTAAAGATGCAAAAGTTCAATTGCAGATCAAGTCCGAGAGTAAAATCGAGGCGATTATTATAAAAGAGAAAAACAGCGATAAACCGTTTGTTTCCTTCTTGTAAAAAAGACAGTGTAAACACTGTCTTTTTTTATTGAAAGTGAAAATATAGGATGGGAAAGAGCGCGTCATATTTCCGCTGTGCCAATTGTAAAGGAAGAAATATAGTTACCCCTGTCGTTCTTGATGTAACGCATTCTACTGGGCGCCGTGCGCCTCCAAATCCAACGCATCAAATGACTATCATTGTCGTTTGATGTCGGTAAGTCGATATATTTAAAAAATCGTTGATATATTTGGAGTAGTAATCGATATATATGGAAAATCGCTCATATAATTTGAGCTGTGATCGATATATTTGAAAAATCGCCGATATAAATTTCATTTACTATCGTACTGCTTAAAATAAGGTTCCTCCGTATGAAATATCTATATTTTTACAAAAAATGCCCTTTTTTTCATAAAAAATACGAAAATACGAGAAAAGAAGCGAATTTTTTCGAAACTTTTGCGGGAAAATATTGTATGAGCCTGCGTTTTTATCGTATCATTAGTAAAAGGAAGAACTCGGGACGATTGGTGGCATCTGCAAATAGAGTTGATGTCTTTTTTTCATTCAAGTAACCGATACATAAAAATAGATAACAAAAATAGAAGGAGTGTGCGATGAGATGAACGTAACAATCTATGATGTAGCGCGCGAAGCGAACGTTTCAATGGCTACCGTATCACGCGTTGTGAACGGTAACCCAAATGTAAAGCCTACAACAAGAAAGAAAGTATTAGAAGCAATTGATCGTTTAGGATACCGCCCAAATGCGGTAGCACGTGGACTAGCAAGTAAGAAGACAACTACAGTAGGTGTTATTATTCCTGATATCTCAAATACGTTTTATGCAGAACTTGCTCGTGGAATTGAAGATATCGCAACAATGTACAAATATAACATCATTTTAAGTAACTCTGACCAAAACAAAGAGAAAGAGTTCCATTTATTAAATACGATGCTTGGAAAACAAGTGGACGGAATTGTTTTCATGGGTGAAGATATTACAGACATTCATATTGAAGAGTTCAAAAAGTCTCCCGTACCGATCGTATTAGCAGCGTCATTTGATGAGCAAAATGAAACGCCATCAGTAAATATTGATTATACACAAGCAGCTTACGATGCAATGAAGCACTTTATTGAGCAAGGACATAAGCGTATCGGTTTCGTCTCTGGTCCTTTCATTGATAAAGCGGGAAGCGCGAAGAAGTTACAAGGTTATAAAAAAGCTTTAGAAGAAGCAGGTATTTCATATGATGAAAATCTTATAATCGATGGAGATTACACATATGATTCAGGTATCGAAGCATTCGAAAAGCTTTGGAGCAGCGATGAAAAGCCAACAGCAATCTTCGTATCTTCTGACGAAATGGCACTAGGTGTAATCCATGCAGCACAAGACGCTGGATTAAACGTACCAACTGATGTAGAAGTACTTGGTTTCGATAATACACGCCTTGCATTAATGGTTCGTCCACAACTTTCAACAGTTGTACAACCAATGTATGATATCGGTGCAGTAGCAATGCGTCTATTAACAAAGTATATGAACAAAGAAAAAGTGGAAGATCACACTGTTATCTTACCTCACCGTATCCAATTTAGAGATTCAACGAAGTAAGTATAAAAAAGCTCACAGCATTCGCTGTGAGCTTTTATTCGTATTCGGGATAGTATTTTTGTACGACTGTATCTACCGTTTTATTTTTCTTAACGTGTAAAAATCTTGCGTATAATTCTTTTCCAGTTTCAAATGGTGTATCGTCTAATTCAAACACATGCAACACTTTTCGAAATGTCCATTTCACTTGCTCATCATACATGTTATCGTACGTATCCTCAGATTGCATAGCGATTTTTTCACCTAGTTTGTGTGCTTCTTCTAAACTGTTTGCTTTAACAAGAATAATACTTTCTTCAAAAAGTGTATCGTGATTTTCTTCATAATGCTTATCCATTTTCGTAGGATTAGGCTCACCAGAATGAACAGATTCAAACAATAATTTTACAGCGTACATATTATGCTGCATGTTTCACCTTATAAATAATACTTGCGACAAGCGAAGCAGGTATTGTAAATACGTTACTTTGGTAATGGTAATGTACTTGAGATTCTTCATAAGACATGTTGTCATATAATTCGTTTTGTGACACATTCATTTTCTTCTGTTTTTCTTTGAGTATTTTAATGTAGTTATACTGTATTGGGACGAGAATGAGGAAATAGGCTAATACGATTAGTGAAATCCAAATCATTATGAACACTCCCTTATAAAGAATATTTATATATGGTAATTCTATCAATTTATACGAAAAATATCCATTTATTTCTAGTGGTCAATTTCCTTTCCAAAATGCCATTGTTCCTTGTTATATGTCACATAAGTGCAAATTTAACTATTATAGGTCAATGTCATGTATAATAGAAAGAAAAGGCTTGTGAGGGGGGAAAAGAGATGATCGTTCTTTGGATAATTACGCTTTGTATGACTGCTATTTTTGCATATATGACGTTAAAACAAAATGGCTTAAAGCGATTTGTTCCAGGAAGTATTCTTGCAGGAATTGCCCTTATCACGTATGTAATTTCTATTTTTATTGAAAGTGTATCAGTGGACATGAGCACAAGTTTAATGTTCATGGGTATTACACTATTTGCAGGTAGTATTATGGTACTTATGGTTGCAGGTATTATTTTATTTATTCATATGAATTCGGAAACGTTATAGCATATAGAAAAGGCATGTCCCAGAGGGACATGCCTTTTTATCCGTTCAATTATGCTCTATCTTTAGAAGAGTTTTGTTGTTTTAATAAGTCGCGAATTTCGCCAAGAAGTTCTTCTTCTTTTGTTGGTTCTGGAAGTTCTTCTTCTTTTTCTTCTTCTCTTTTAGATGTTAGTTTGTTGAATACTTTAATGAACATAAAGATAGCCGCTGCAATAATTAAGAAATCAAAAATAGTTTGGATGAAGTTACCATACATAATAGATGATTTACCAAATGTAATTTTTAAATCTGTAAAGTCAACGCCACCTAATACCATACCAAGTAATGGTGTGATGATATCTTTTACTAAAGAACTAACGATTTTACCGAATGCAGCACCGATTACAACCCCGACAGCTAAATCGATTACATTCCCTTTGAATGCGAATTTTTTAAACTCGTTCCACATGTGTTAATCCCATCCCTTCCACGATTCATTATGAAATTTATAATTCCTATCAACATATTCTATAGAAATTTGCGACAGAAATAAAGAGGAAATGGGAATGAAAGTAAATTCTGAAAAATGTATCCGTTTTAATTTTTATTTATATCATCTAGTAGAGATTGCAACAATTGCTGCGTTTTTAATGCTTCTAATCCATCTACAACAGGCTTTGTATCACCGTGTACACATTCAATAAAATGATGAACAGCATCTTCAAAACCACGCTGTTTCAACGTCGTATCCCATGATGGTGAACCGCTTTGAGAAACTGTATTATCCTGCTCAACTTCAAATGTGTTCATATTTTTTACGCGAATGATTTTCCCTGTCGTTACAAGTTCAATTTGTTCTAAATTTGTACCAGCATGGCGATGCATCGCGGTAGAAAGTAACAGTCCACTTGGCGTTGTATATGTGTGATGTCCGAAAAGAAGTTCATTCTTTTCATTCATTTGCATCCTATTATGAACGACATTAAGGTCATCGTTAGCTAACCAGCGAGCAGTATCTACGATATGTAAGTAATCATCTAACATAGTAAAGTCGTACGTATATGGTCCTACTTTATTTGTGCGGTGCTTTTCAATTCGAATCCATGAAATATTATGAGCTTGCTCTTTTGCAGCAACATACATAGGAACGAATCGGCGATTAAATCCGACCATTAACTTTCGGTTATACTTTTCGCTCAACTCGACTAGTTGCTCAGCTTGTTCCACTGTAGCTGCTAGCGGCTTATCAACATAAACGTCGATTCCTTTTTTCAGAAGTTCAGAAACGATTTCATAATGTGTAGCAGTTGAACTATGAACGAAGATTGCATCGCATTCCGAAGCTAACGTTTCAATAGAATCAAAGTCTTGCATGCGGTATTGCTGGCAAATTTGTTTCCTTTTCGCAGCGTTAGGTGTAAACGCCCCTACAAAATTCCAATCCGTTTCTTTTGTAAGTGTTGGAAGGTAGGCTTTTTGTGCAATACTTCCAAGTCCAATCATCCCAATTTTAGGTTTGTTCATGTTTACTCCCACCCTATTAATATTGATGTAACGGCTTAAATGTAGCATAGGGCGGGGGAGGAAGGCAAAGATTAGCTTTTTTACTTACGTCCTTCTAACAAAATTTTCTCTATCTCTTCAAAGTTATGGGCGCGCGCATGCTCTAACGGGGTAACACCATCGTTGTCTGGAATATTTACATCAGCACCGTGCTCAATAAGAAGGCGAATGACTTGTTGTTGTGTTTCGTTTCCGTTACTTAGTACGATGGCTTCCATTAAAGCGGTCCATCCGAGATTATTTACATGGTTAACATCAATAGTTGTTCGCGTAAGGAGTTCCTTAATAACATCAATATAGCCATGTTCTGAGGCGGGGATAAGAGCTGTTCCGCCGTAACGATTCGTAAGTGATGGATCTGCGCCAGCATCAATCGTTAGTTTTAAAATATCCAAATGACCTTCAGCACCGGCGTATAGAAAAGGATTATTTTTCATATCATCTTGGATGTTTACGTCAGCACCAGCTTCGATAAGCGCTTTGGCAGTTTTTACATCATTTTTGTATGTAGCAATCATAAGAGGAGTACGTCCTTTATTGTCTGTTATATTTATGTCAGCCCCTTTTTTGAGTAACGATATAACAGTATTCGTTTCTTGTTTCTCAGTAGCTGTTAGTAGCGCGGTCTCCATGTTTGTCATCTCCTTTTTAACTTCTTGTTCTTGCGAGCATCCTTGCAAAAAAATTATGCAACAGATCATGCTTACTGTTTTTTTGAACATGGAATTTCAACCTCCTCATTTCAACTGTAAAATAAGAACATTAAATTTTTATAAACTGACGCTAAAATTACTATAAAATCGCTTGAGTATTTGAACATATATTTTTATGCTTATGAGTAATAAGGTTTGGTAAAGTGAGGATGTAACATATGTCTATTAAAACAAGATTTTTATTCTCTTATATTGCTGTTATTCTCGTTTCCATTACGCTCATATTAGTTGCGGGATTTTTAATTGTTTTTTCCATAACAGGAGACTTGGAATCAGTGAAAAATTTCTATAAAAGTTCCTATATTCAAAAACCGCTTACGCCAGAAGAAGAGAATACGTATATTGAATTGAAATTAGCGGCAAAGAAAAATCAATCACAATTATTAGATGAATCTTTCGTTTCATCGCTTGAAAAAGAAGGTGTGAAAATAGTTGTAAGAAAGGGAGAAACCATTTCTTATGCTACAAAAATATTTGAAAGTATATCTTTAAAAGAAGCTCTTCCGAAATTTGAATCAGCAAATATTAATAGTCGTGGCACAACGGAACTAGGCGATACATTTTATCGATATGTAAAATTTGATTTTTATTTTCCCGGAGATGAAGAAGGGAGTATATTTGTACTAAAAAGACAAAGTTCATTTGTCGATCTTACACAAAAATTATTTCCGATTTTGTTCGGAGCGCTTTTACTGTTAGCCATTTTACTCATAGGGCTAGTAAGTTATTTCGTCTCAAGGAGTGTGATAAAACCAATTTTTGTATTGAAAGATGCGACTGGTAGAATTAAAGAAGGGGATCTAGATTTTCAAATTCCAGTTACCTCCCATGATGAAATCGGGCAGTTAAATCAAGGATTTGAGGAAATGAGAAAGAAGTTAAAAGAATCGATTGAAGTACAAACGCAGTATGAAGAAAATCGAAAAGAGCTTATTTCAAACATATCCCATGATTTAAAAACACCTATTACATCTATTATCGGATATGTGGAAGGTATAAAAGATGGGGTAGCAAATACGCCAGAAAAAATGGATAAGTATTTAACGACCATTCATACGAAGGCGAAACATATGGATACACTCATTGATGAGCTCTTTTTATTTTCGAAGCTTGATTTGAATCGAGTTCCCTTTCAGTTTGAAACGATAGAGTTAAACATGTTTATGCAAGAATTATTAGAAGAGATGCAGATGGATTTAAGTGAGGAAGGTATAGAAGTTCACTTACAATTACATTCATCGCCATTATATGTAACGGCCGATTGCGAAAAGATAAATAGAGTGATATCCAATTTAATTCATAATAGTGTGAAATACATGGATAAAGAAGAGAAGAAAATTACTGTAACAGTATTAAGTGATAACAATACAGTCATTGTGAAAGTGATGGACAATGGGGCAGGTATAGAAGCTGATACGCTGCCGTATATATTTGAGCGGTTTTATCGTGCCGAGCAATCGCGAAATTCTAGCACAGGTGGAAGTGGACTTGGCTTAGCGATAGCGAAGCAAATAGTTGAAGAACATGGCGGGGAAATTTGGGCGGAAAGTAAACTTGGGGAAGGTACAAGTATTTTCTTCTCATTGAAAAAAGTACAGGAATGTGGTGAGTAGAATGAAGAGAATTTTACTAGTAGAAGATGAAATAAGTATTGCAGAATTACAGCGAGATTATTTAGAAATTAGTGATTTTCAAGTCGATGTAGAACATTCAGGAGAGATAGGTCTACAAATGGCTCTTCAGGAAGACTACGACTTAATTATTTTGGATATTATGCTTCCGAAGATGAATGGATTTGAAATTTGTAAACAAATACGTGCTATAAAGGACATTCCGATTTTACTTGTTTCAGCAAAGAAGGAAGATATAGATAAAATTCGCGGACTCGGTTTAGGAGCGGATGATTATATAACGAAACCGTTTAGTCCAAGTGAATTAGTCGCAAGGGTAAAGGCGCATATTTCTCGTTATGAAAGATTATCAGGAAATGTGAGTAAGCAACGCGATACGCTATACATTCACGGAATTGCTATTGATCAGCGAGCGAGAAAAGTTTTTATAAACAATGAAGAAATCGCGTTTACAACGAAGGAATTTGATTTATTAACATTCTTTGTAACGCATCCAAACCAAGTATTAAATAAAGAACAGTTATTTGAACGGATTTGGGGACTAGACTCAGCTGGCGATTTAGCCACTGTCGTTGTTCACATTAGAAAGTTACGTGAAAAAATTGAAAGAGATCCCGCTCACCCGCAATATATTGAAACAGTGTGGGGAGCTGGTTATCGCTTTAACGTGTAATGTACCTGCCGAGTAATTGGCAGGTTTTTTATGTTATTTGAACGAAAAGGGAATAATAGGTAATTTATGTTAAAGTATAAAGAGAAATAAAACATAGGGGAGTATGAGAGGGCGTGCTACATTTTGGGAGATACATTAAAAGATAATAAATCAAACAAGGCTTTAAAGATTGGAACTAATATCGTACTTATCTTATTAATTATTGGTGCAATACAAATGTTTTATGATGAAGATTCTACGAATGATCATTTTGGTGGGTTATTTATGATGGTCTTTTTTGGAATTAAAATAATTTCTAATGTTATGATGAGTATAAAAGAAGGAGATAAAAAGTCGATATTCATTGATGTAGGTTTGATGATTTTTTTGTTCTTCTTGCTGTTTTTATTGTGAAATATTTCTTTTGAAAAAAGCTCATAGTCTTATAGAGACTGTGAGCTTTCCTTAATAATAACGGTACTAGTGTAACGATTTATCCCGCATTTAACGGGCAGTAAGACCCCTACCTCAAAATTCAGCGAAAGCAAAGAAGTAAGGTGGGGATCAACTGCCCGTAAAAGCCCGATTGGTTCAACTAATAATCAGTGGGGGAAGAACAAAACCCCCACTGATTAAAGTTTCACTTTATAAAATGTTTGAGTAGTAGAAGTAAACTGGGCAGCTTCTTCTAAAAAAGGATAATGGTTACTTTCCTCAAATGGAATGAAGATAGAATTACGTATACCATTATGCATTTCGATAGAATACTGAATCGGGCACTGTACATCATGTCTTCCGCATATAATGAGGGTCTTTGTTTGGATGGAAGGTAATTTTTCTCTTAAATCAAATGACGGATATTCATTGGCGAAAGCGTTCATCCGGCTAGCGGACATAGTTTTTTTGATTGGTTTACAAAAATAAGAGTTGTAGTTTTCTGGATTGTGCAATGATAATTTTGTTCTCTCAGTAGATAGTTCTTTTCGTTCTTCACTTGTAAGATCAGGTTTTTTTAAGTTTTCGATGAGCTGTTGCATATAATGAAACTGTGGATGTGCGGGGTGATAAATGCAAAATGGTGTTTCGGTATAATTACTTGCTGCAGCTCCGGCCACGACTAATGATTGTAAGGAATTTGGATATGTAATCGCATATAAAAGTCCAAGCATACCACCTGTGGAATGACCAGCGAAATGCCATGTTGGGAGTTGTAAAGCTTCTCGTATTACTTCTAAGTCGTGAACCGTTTCAATCATACGTAATTCTTTTTTTGAATTGGCTTTTGCTGAGTTACCAGCGTCTCGTAAATTAATGAGGAATACACGATGTGTAGCAGTGAAAACATCCGCAAAGTAATCACCAGTTTCATTAAATTGTGAATAGTGATGTGTAAGACAAAGTGGTTCGCCATTTCCTTTTGTAAAGAGTTCAAATGTGCCACGTTTCGTGTTGATTATTTGTTGCTGCCACATAATATCACGACCTTTTCCCATAAAAGTTGGACCAGTTAATTATTAAATAAAATATATCGACTTACCAACAGAAAACGACAATAAATAAAAGGAGGCTATTCAAAAACGAGCCTCCTTTTTCTTTAGTACAAAGATTTTGTCATATTATTCCGAATTATTTCAAGGGATTTCGTTACAGTTAATGCGTTCTTTTCTTCAATTTCTGGTTTGCGGGGGATAGGTTTATACATGTTGTCTGGATCTTCCCATGTGAGGGGAAGTTCTGTTTCGGCTTGTCCTTTCCAAGCGTCAATCCATTCTGGAGGGAGATAACCTGAGATGTTTTGGATGTTGTTCATTTCGAGCCAAATGAGTGCCCATGCTCTTGGGACGACGCGCCAGTGGTCATAGCCACCGCCGCCGACAGCAATCCAGCGACCTTCGCAATATTCGTTAGCGATTTCGCGAGCGAGCTTCGGTATTTCACGGTAAATATTCATCGTTGCGCAAAGGTGTGTAAGCGGGTCGTAATAATGTGCGTCAGCGCCATTTTGCGTTAAAATAATATCCGGTTTAAAGTAGGCTGCAACTTCTTTTACGACAGTTCGATATGAATCTAAAAACGATTCATCCTCTGTAAAAGCATCGAGTGGAACGTTAAAAGAATAACTATAGCCATTACCTTGTCCACGTTCATTTACAGCGCCAGTTCCAGGGAATAAATAACGCCCAGTTTCATGTAGTGAAATGGTGCATACGTTAGGATCGTCGTAAAAAGACCACTGTACACCATCACCGTGATGAGCATCTGTATCAATATATAAGACGCGTAAACCGTATTTCTTCTGAATATATTTCATTGCGATGGAACTATCGTTATAAATACAAAAGCCAGATGCCTTGCCGCGGAAGCCGTGATGTAAGCCACCGCCTAAATTAAGTGCGTGTTTTACCTTCCCGGAAAGAACAGCATCGACAGCCGTTAATGTACCGCCAACGAGTAATGCGCTTGCTTCGTGCATATTTGGAAACATCGGCGTATCTTCTGTTCCGAGTCCATATGTCATCGCAATTGATTTTTCTAACTTACCTTCTCCAGCACGTTTTACCGCATTTATGTATTCCTCTGTATGAACGTAGGCAATCTCTTCATCTGTAGCCATCCGTGGTGCGATGATTTGGGAAGGAGAGATAAAACCGCCCTTTTGTAATAAATCATACGTGAGTGTAACGCGCAGTTGGTTAAAAGGATGATCAGGGCTAAACGAATAGCCCCGAAAGTCATCCGAATAAATAAACGCGCTACTCATGCTTGCATCCCCATAATGTTCGGCCATAATACGCGGTAGCCTTCTACTTCAAGTGCATCAATCACTTTTAGTGGATTCATCGTTTGAATGCGGAAAACGAGTACTTTATCGTTCTCATCTTTTGCTGGGTAGACGAGAACGCTCACGATATTGATTTGTAACTCACTAAAAATGGCAACAACTTTTCCGAGAATGCCAGGTTCATTTTTTACTTGAATTTCAATTTGTGAACTCGGTTGATGTGCTCCTGTTAATTTCACTAACGTGTGCAGTACAGTAGATTCAGAGATGATTCCTACTAACTTGCCTGCTTTTGTAACAGGAAGACACCCAATTTTATTTTCAAAAAATAAAGTAGCAATTTCCTCAACGAAATCGAGAGGATGGCAAGTCATAACAGGATGTTTCATAATCAGTTCAAGTGGTTGCTTCAGCATATCGAGTGAAACTTGTTCATCTAAAATAGACGGACTTGCATCTCTTACATCCCGATCAGAAATAATGCCTACCACATGATTATTTTGATCGACAATTGGAATGTGCCGAATGCCTTTCGTGCGTATCGTTCGGATTGCTGTTTCGATTGTATCGTTTGGGTGTAGTGTCACCACATCTTGATTCATAATTTCTTCTACAATCATTCCAGTTGCCCCCTTTATTAATACATAAAACGATTGTGAAAACGTAGACGATCAAATGCTTGAATAGAATCCGTATCAACGCGTTT
Source organism: Bacillus sp. BC08 (assembly GCF_054326875.1). NCBI lineage: Bacteria > Bacillati > Bacillota > Bacilli > Caryophanales > Bacillaceae > Bacillus > Bacillus sp. BC08. Next base: position 198,196 of record NZ_JBTGPA010000035.1, read on the forward strand.
ACCGATGCGGACCATTAAACAGTTAGCAGGATGCGAACAAATTTCAGGATCATCTGTAGCCATCCATTGTAAGCCACCAGCATTCATCATTTTTTCCATTACTTTTCGGTACTCCCAAACATTTAAGCCTGTTTGTTTTAAATCCCAGTGCCAATAATATTCAGTCGTCAATATAATGTAATCTTCCATATGGTCGTCCATCATTGAAACTTCTAATAAGTTCTTTCCGACAGCGCAACCGCGGAAGGCAGGGACAACTTCAATCGCCCCGAGTTCAATTAAGTTTTCTATCTTTCCTTCTGACCATCGTTCGAGTGGATCAGGATACAAGTATGTAACATATCCAACAATCGTTTGGTCATGTCTAGCAATAATGAGACGAGCTTCTGGTAATTTAGAAATTTCGACAATTGCTTTATATTGCTGCTCGGCAGGACGAAACGCAATTAAATCTGGATGAAATTCATACATTTCTAAGTTATGTGTAGAGACAGGACCTTCAATAATTAAAGTGCCTTTCGCTGTTTTTAAGTTTCTAGCATTATATATTTTTTTATGAATCAATGTATTGCTCACCACCTTGAGGGTTTGTGAATCTATTCATATCGTACTTTATAATATATGCGATGTGAATCGAAATTTGTCATTAAAAATTTGTCTAAAAATCAACAAATATACTGAAAATTTTAAATAATGTTATTATAATAGATAATAGAATACATAGGAGGGGGATGTAAAGTATGAAAGTAGAAACGCTTCCTGTCATTAAAGGAGAAAATAATTTGCCGAATTATGATGAGGCATACGCGAATTTTAACTGGGAAGAGGTTAATAAAAACTTTACTTGGAATGAGACAGGCCGAGTAAATATGGCGTATGAGGCAATTGACAAGCATGCGAAATCCGATCGTAAAAATAAAGTAGCCCTTTATTATCAAGATGGATCGCGAAAAGAGAAGTATACATTTAAGGAAATGAAGGATTTTTCTAATAAAGCAGGAAACGTCCTGAAAAATTATGGCGATGTAGAAAAAGGCGATCGCGTTTTTATTTTTATGCCGCGTTCTCCAGAATTATATTTCGCACTTCTTGGTGCAGTGAAATTAGGGGCAATCGTTGGTCCGCTATTTGAAGCATTTATGGAAGGCGCAGTTCGCGATCGTTTAGAAGATAGCGAAGCAAAGGTGTTAATTACAACGCCTGAATTGTTAGAGCGCGTACCATTAAATGATTTACCAGCTTTAAAAACAGTCTTCCTTGTTGGAGATAATGTAGAAGAAGGCGGTAAAACGGTAGCGTTTAATCCTTTATTTGAACAAGCTTCAAAAGAATTACATATTGAATGGTTAGGCCGTGAAGACGGTTTAATTCTACATTACACGTCTGGTTCTACTGGTAAGCCGAAAGGTGTGCTTCATGCGCAAAATGCAATGGTGCAGCACCATCAAACGGCGAAATGGGTATTAGATTTAAAAGAAGACGATGTATATTGGTGTACAGCTGACCCAGGCTGGGTAACTGGAACAGCTTACGGTATTTTCGCACCGTGGTTAGTTGGGGCATCAAATGTTGTTTTAGGTGGCCGCTTTAGTCCAGAAGCGTGGTATGAAGCACTACAAGATTACGGTGTAACAGTTTGGTACAGTGCGCCAACAGCGTTCCGTATGTTAATGGGAGCTGGACAAGACGCAATTAAAAAATATGATTTATCACAAGTTCGTCACGTATTAAGCGTTGGTGAACCGTTAAATCCAGAAGTAATTCGCTGGGGTATGAACGCATTTGGACTGCGTATTCATGATACGTGGTGGATGACAGAAACAGGTGGACAAGTTATTTGTAACTACCCTTGTATGGAAATTCGTCCAGGTTCAATGGGTAAACCAATTCCAGGTGTGAAAGCAGCGATTGTTGATAATGAAGGAAATGAAGTACCTCCATACACAATGGGTAACTTAGCGATTGGTAAAGGTTGGCCAGCGATGATGCGTGGAATCTGGAATAATCAGCAAAAGTATGAATCTTACTTTATGCCGGGAGATTGGTACGTATCTGGTGACTCTGCTTATATGGATGAAGATGGATACTTCTGGTTCCAAGGGCGTATTGATGATGTAATTATGACATCAGGTGAGCGCGTTGGTCCGTTTGAAGTAGAAAGCAAATTAATCGAGCATGCTGCTGTTGCAGAGGCTGGTGTAATTGGTATTCCTGATCCAGTGCGCGGCGAAATCATTAAAGCATTTATCGCGCTTCGAGCAGGATACGAGCCATCTGATGAATTAAAAGAAGAAATTCGTCAATTTGTAAAGAAAGGCCTAGCAGCTCATGCAGCGCCAAGACAAATTGAATTTAGAGATAAATTACCAAAAACGAGAAGTGGTAAAATTATGCGCCGCGTATTAAAAGCGTGGGAATTAAACTTACCAACAGGTGACTTATCAACGATGGAAGATTAAGAGAGGAAGGTCTGAACAAGTAATATGTTCAGACCTTTCTTTTTTTATGGTATCATAAACTTATACATACGAGTTAAAGGGGAGAAGGAAATGAAAACAGAAAAAGAAAAGATGATACTAGGGGAAATGTACATACCAGCTGATCCTGTTTTGGTTCAAGAGAGGGAGCAAGCTCGTATACTAACGAGAAAATTAAATGAAACGCCAGAAGTACAATTAAAAGAGCGTAGCGAAATCGTAAAAGAACTATTCGGAACGACAGGAGATAACATTCATCTTGAATCTTCTTTCAGATGTGATTACGGTTATAACATTCACGTTGGTGAAAATTTTTACGCGAACTTTGATTGTACAATTTTAGATGTATGCCCGGTGACAATCGGAGTGAACTGTATGTTAGCTCCAGGTGTTCACATTTATACAGCAACACACCCGCTTGACCCAGTAGAGCGCATAAGCGGATCAGAATATGGAAAACCAGTTACAATTGGTGATAACGTATGGATTGGCGGAAGAGCGATTATTAATCCTGGTGTCACAATCGGAGACAACGCGGTAATCGCATCTGGCGCCGTCGTAACGAAAGATGTGCCGGATAATGTAGTAGTTGGCGGAAATCCTGCAAAGATTATTAAAAAAATAAAATAATATTTGAACGAAGTGCCTTCCTCGTCTGTATACATTTATGAAAGAATAGATGAGGGAGGCTTTTTTATGTCTAATAAATTACTTCTTACTTTTGCTTTACTTGGAATTATAGTCGTATTTTCTTGTGGTTTGCTATTACCGATGCCAATTGGATTTAAAGTATCAATGATTACAGCTGGGGTTATGATGATTGTTATGTTTTCCATCATTATTCCGTTTGATAGAAAACATATAGTACGGAAAAAAGGATATAAAATTGATTTTACAAAAACAAAAGTGTATTTTCGCTGGAATGTATTTGATACGATTTCGGCTTGTCTGGCAGTGTATGCATGTATATGTGTGCAAGTATTAAATATTTTAGTTTCAACCGGACAGACAATTCAAAACCCGTATGTTCAATTTTTTACGAATCAATCACAAGTATGGATTATTGTCGCGAGTTGCTATTTAATTTCCCGGATTTCATTAACGTTAAAAGGAATAAAGGAGATCAAAAATCATGGCGCAGATTGGGAGTGAGGAGGAACTCATGCTTGCGTATCAAAGTGGAGATAAACAGGCAGGAGAAAAACTATATGTTTTAATCAAACCAGCGCTATACACATTTTTGTATCGATTTAACCGAGATGAACAATTAAGTATCGATCTCGTGCAAGATACATTTTTGACGCTAGAGCGTAAGAAACATATGTATGAACCTGAAAAAGGCAAAATAAAAACGTATTTATTTCAAATTGGTTATCGTCTTATGATTAATAAATTAAATAGAAGAAAAAAGTGGCGTACGCTTTTACCATTTTTAGTGCCGATTCAGGAAAAAGAATTTTCTCACGAAGATCGGCTCACAGTAAGAGAAGCAATTTTGAAAGTTCCGGAAGAGCAAAGAGCTGTCCTTATTCTTTCTTATTATCATGATATGCAGCAAAAAGAGATTGCGGAGGTATTAAACATTCCGATTGGAACAGTGAAATCGAGACTCCATAACGGGATAAAGAAATTGAAACAATTGCTGGAGGTGGATGAAATTGAGCGAAAATCCCTTTAAGAGTGAATATAAATTAAAGCAGCATTTAGATAGTGATCATGTAGAAATACCAGATTTTCCAAAAACGGTAAGTCGTTTCGATCGATTGATCAGATTTCTTGGTTCTCCAGCGAAAGATCCTGTGGAGGCGACGATTGGGAATGATTTATCGGTTGTGTTTCATGTATCGTTATTAGTGGGGGTTCCAATTCTTTCTCTAATTACGATACTCTTTGTGACGTTGTAAAGGATTGGCAAGGAGAGAACACCTACCTCTATTTGACACGCCTATATAAATGATGGTATAAAGAAAAGTATATGAATAATTGAGCGTGGAAAGGGAGAAGTAGTGATCATTTCCCTGTTTTAGAGAGCTGATGGCCGGTGAAAATCAGCACATAGATGATCGCGAATTACGCCCCTAGAGCATCTTTTTTCGATTGAATTGTATTCAAAAGGGAAAAGACGGTGCTAAGCCGTTATGTAAATAAGGTGGTAGGCTTTTTTGGCCTGCAACTAGGGTGGTAACGCGATAATCAAAATCGTCCCTTATTTCAAGGGGCGATTTTTTTATGTTTTCAACCTTCACGCCAGTAATGAACTTAAAGGAGAGTATGTAGGATATGGGTATTTTACAAGATCTTGAATTTCGCGGTCTAATTAATCAGCAAACAGACGCTGAGGGACTTGAACAATTATTAGAAAAAGAAAGCGTTAAATTATACTGTGGTTTCGACCCGACAGCGGATAGCTTACACATCGGTCATATGTTACCAGTATTAATGTTACGTCGTTTCCAATTAGCTGGTCACCAACCAATCGCACTTGTTGGCGGTGGTACTGGTATGATCGGTGATCCAAGTGGTAAAAAAGCAGAGCGTACATTAAATACGAAAGATACAGTTGCTTACTACACAGAAAGCATTAAAAACCAACTTTCAAACTTCTTAGAGTTTGAAAACGTGGACAACCCAGCAACAATGGCTAACAACTATGATTGGCTTGGTAACTTAGATGTCATTTCATTCTTACGCGATATCGGTAAAAACTTCGGTTTAAACTATATGTTAGCAAAAGATACAGTAGCATCTCGTTTAGATACTGGTATTTCATTCACTGAGTTTAGTTATATGATTTTACAATCATACGACTTCTTGAACTTATACCAAAACCATAATTGCCGCTTGCAAATCGGTGGTAGTGACCAATGGGGTAACATTACAGCTGGTCTTGAATTAATCCGTAAATCAGAAGAAGATGCGAAAGCATTCGGTTTAACAATTCCACTAGTTACAAAATCTGACGGTACGAAGTTTGGTAAAACAGAAGGCGGCGCAATTTGGTTAGACCCAGAGAAAACAACTCCTTACGAGTTCTACCAATTCTGGATTAACACAGATGACCGTGACGTTGTTAAATACTTAAAATACTTCACATTCTTATCTCATGAAGAAATTCTTGAGCTTGAAAAGCAAGTAGCTGAAGCACCAGAAAAACGTGCAGCACAAAAAGCGTTAGGTTCTGAAATGACAAAACTTGTTCACGGCGAAGAAGCATTAGAGCAAGCGATTAAAATTTCAGCTGCATTATTCAGCGGCTCTGTAGCAGAACTGACTGCAAGCGAAATCGAGCAAGGATTCAAAGACGTACCATCTGTAGAACGTACTGCAGAAGATACAGTATTAATCGACTTACTTGTAGAAAGCAAAATCTCTCCATCAAAACGTCAAGCACGTGAAGATGTAACGAACGGCGCAATCTACGTAAACGGTGAGCGTACACAAGCATTAGACTACGTTGTAACAGAAAATGACCGCATCGAAGGTAAATTCACAATCATTCGCCGCGGTAAAAAGAAATATTTCTTAATTCGTTACTAATCAGAAACGAATATAAAACAAATAGTACCCCGAATTGTAGGCTGAAAAGTCTATGATTCGGGGTTTTTATGTATAAATTTAGATTGCCTTACGAGTTCTTGTAAATAGAATATGAAGAATTAATACGAGCATATAAAATAAGCTAATGAGCATAACAACAAATGCTGTTGGATAAAATTTTGCCGCATATATAAAGAAATCGATTTGATAAATATCTTCGTAATTTGAAACGGTGCCTTTAAAGTAATTCGTAAACTTAGCGCTATATTTCCATTCATCGGGATCATCTATCAAATTACTCCCCTGATACCAATTAATAAGTGCGGAAGTAATAAACAGCATACATGCACTACCTAACTGAACCATTTGATTTATTGTCAAAATGAATCGACCTCCTATTTAATGGTTATTATAGCGTGCATTCATATTCCTGTAACCTTTTTGTTGTAATCTCCTTTTCGAGTTCATACGGAAATCACATGTAAGCGGTATGATAAATGTATAACAAATAGAAAGGAGTGGTAAAAGAAAATGTCACTAGAAGCGCTCATTATTTTTTCTTTGCTAAATGCGGGTCAGCTTGCAGAGAATTCGAAGATGGATGTACATAAAGAGCAGAAAGATGCTTATGTATACGTTCAAAAAGAGGAAAATAAATAATTTTATTTTATATATAAACGAAAAAAGCCAATCCACAGGATTGGCTTTTTGTCATTAACGAGAGTAGAACTCTACGATTAATGCTTCGTTGATTTCAGCTGCTAACTCAGAACGCTCAGCGTGACGAGTGTAAGTAGCTTCTAATTTATCAGCATCGAAAGTTAAGTATTCTGGTACGAAGTTGTTAACTTCGATCGCTTCTTTAACAACAACAAGGCTGTTAGATTTTTCGCGAACGCTGATTGTTTGACCAGGTTTTACACGGTAAGATGGGATATCTACGCGAGATCCATCAACTGTGATGTGGCCGTGGTTTACTAATTGGCGAGCTGCGCGACGAGTGCGAGCTAAGCCCATACGGTAAACTAAGTTGTCAAGACGAGCTTCAAGAAGGATCATGAAGTTTTCGCCGTGCTTACCAGGCATTTTACCTGCTTGGTCAAATGTGCGACGGAATTGACGCTCAGTCATGCCGTACATGTGACGAAGTTTTTGTTTCTCTTGTAATTGTAAACCGTATTCTGAAAGTTTCTTACGTTGGTTAGGACCGTGAGGACCTGGTGCGTAAGGGCGTTTTTCTAATTCTTTTCCTGTGCCGCTTAGAGAGATTCCAAGACGACGAGACAGTTTCCAAGCTGGACCTGTATAACGAGCCATAGTTGACTCCTCCTTTAAAAATGTTTTTATTTACGTAAAATAAAAACAGACGTAATCGATATTTACGGGCATTTTGTTTTCATGTACCTTCGCTCCAGCAGCAGGGAGTTACGAGATACACCTCCGTAGAGGAACAAAATACAAACGATAAACTCACATTACAAGGCTGCCTTTTTATTTTACACAAACGCTATTATATCTTTTACCCAGAGTTTCGTCAAGCGAGTACGTTTTTGTTTTATGCATATAAATTTTGGAAATTAACAAGAAGGAATTTAAAACGATATAAAAGAAGTGATAGAAACACAAATAAAACGCTTACATAAAATGTAGTGAAAAACGTTCATTAATTTTTTTGATGAATATGCGGTAATAAAAACATAAAAGGGGATGTTTTTATGAAAAAGAAGCATATGGAGACAGCGTTAATTCATCACGGTTATACATCAGAGGAACATAAAGGAAGTTTAACACCACCTTTATTTCAAACGTCTACCTTTACATTTGAGACTGCGCAGCAAGGGGAGGCGAGTTTTGCGGGAGTGGATCCGTCCTATATTTACTCAAGACTTGGAAATCCAACCGTAAAATTATTTGAAGAACGTATGGCGGTGTTAGAAGGCGGAGAAGAAGCTCTTGCTTTCGGATCCGGTATGGCAGCTATTTCAGCAACGTTAATTGGTTTTCTAAAAGCTGGAGATCATATTATTTGTTCAAATGGATTATATGGGTGCACGTACGGTTTTTTAGAAGTATTAGAAGAGAAGTTTATGATTACGCATTCGTTTTGTGATATGGAGACAGAGGATGATGTCGAAAATAAAATCCGTCCAAATACAAAGGTTATTTTCGTTGAAACACCGATTAATCCAACGATGAAATTAATCGATTTAAAACAAGTGATTCGGGTTGCGAAGCGAAATGGCTTACTTGTCGTTGTTGATAATACGTTTTGTTCACCGTATTTACAAAGACCGCTTGAGCTTGGTTGTGACGTAGTTGTGCATAGTGCGACAAAATATATTGGCGGTCATGGCGATGTAGTGGCGGGTGTAACGATTTGTAAAACGAAAGCGTTAGCTGAAAAAATTCGCCCGATGCGAAAAGATATCGGCGGTATTATGGCGCCGTTTGATGCGTGGTTATTGTTACGCGGATTAAAGACGTTAGCGGTAAGAATGGACCGCCATTGTGATAATGCCGAAAAAATTGTATCGTTCCTGAAAAATCATGATGCGGTAGAAGGTGTTTGGTATCCAGAAGGGGAGTTAGCATCTCGCCAAATGAAACGAGGTGGTGGTGTGATTTCTTTTTCAGTAAAAGGCGGAAAAGAAGAGACGCAAGCGTTTATTAATGACCTTCACTTTATTACAATTGCAGTAAGTTTAGGGGATACAGAAACGTTAATTCAGCATCCGGCAACGATGACGCACGCTGCGATTCCAGCTGAGCTAAGACAAGAAATGGGCATTTATGATAATTTAATACGTTTATCTGTTGGTTTAGAATCATGGGAAGATATCGTGTCTGATTTAGAGCAGGCGTTAAAGAAAATATCAACTGTGAATCAATAAAAAAGAGTGAGCTATCGGTTTCGTACGTGATGTACGCAATCGATAACTCGCTCTTTTCTTTTTTAAAGATGTTTTAAGAGTGTTTCCACAAACTTTTCTAAATAGCGCTGATCTACTTCATCAAAACGATTTTTTTCAGGGCTATCAATATCTAGTACACCAATGACAGTTTCTTCTTTCACAATCGGTACAACGATTTCTGAATTCGAAGTACTATCGCAAGCGATATGTCCTGGGAATTGGTGAACGTCTGCTACAAGCTGCGTTGTTTTTGTTTCAGCTGCAACGCCGCAAACGCCTCGTCCAAATGGAATGCGCACGCAAGCAGGCATTCCTTGGAATGGTCCAAGAACAAGCTGATTTCCTTCTGTTACATAAAAGCCAACCCAATTCACACGATCTAAAAATTGGTTTAATAATGCGGACGCGTTTGATAAGTTTGCGATTACGTTTGATTCGCCAGTTAATAATGCATCCAGTTGTTTAATTACTGTCTCGTATTGCTCTTCACGAGAACCTGCATAACTTTCTTTTGTAAACATGGAAACAGCCCCTTTTTTATCGAGATGTGTAAAATATTAGCAAAATACGATGTATTTCACATGACTTTGTCGATAGAAAATTAAAGGAATTTGTCTTAAAAGTCAAGAAATTTACACTATAGCTGTTCAGTGAGAGGAAGTGAGCGCATGAAACAGACGAAACAAAAAGTAATTGATGCGGCAATATCGTTGTTTAACACGAAAGGTTATGATGGAACGTCGGTGCGAGACATTGCAAAGCGAGCGGATGTGAATGTAGCGAATATTTCATATTATTTTTCTGGAAAGCAAGGCCTATTAGAGCAGCTTATTACGGATTTTTTAGAAGGGTATATTCATGTGATTGAAACGTCCTTTGAACAGAGAGAGTATTTGTCGGCTAAAGATGTAATGGTGCAAATGGTGCGTGGGATTTTACGATATCAATTTGAAAATAGGGAACTGACACGTTTCTTCTACCGAGAGCTTTCACTGGATACGACATTAATTCGCGAAGTGATGACCATTTATTTTTCTAAAGAAAGATATTATATAGAGCAAATCATAAAGCAAGGACAAATGAAGCAAGAATTCAAAAAGGTATCTTTTACAATGTTTATGACGCAATTAAAAGGCATGATGAATATGCCGTTTTTATATCCGCAATATATATCAGAAGTGCTGCATTCTTTTCCGTCTGAGACATTTTTCATAGAAATGTACACGAAGGAAATTGAACAATGGATGGAACAAACATTATGTATAACGAATATATATCAGGAATGGCCAAGAGCTGTTCATATGTGAAAAATCCCCACCTAACGAACTGAGGTGGGGATTTTTGTGCTTTCTTTTCTTTGCCATATATTGTTGCATAATAGCGCGATAATTGTTAAAGCGGCTCCGGAAATTTCAATTTTGTCGACTGTATAACCTCGAAAGATGGAACCGATAAGTGCAAGTACAGGAACTAAATTCATAAATAATATGCCGTTAATAGATGAAATATAGCGATTTCCTGTGTTCCAGCAAAATACAGCGATAACACCTGCAATAATCGACATATACAAGAGTTCAAAACGAACGTTCATAATGGTACGTAGTGACGGTACAGTAATGACGTTTGTGTAAGTGAAGAAAGTGACGATAACGATGAGCGAAATCGAGCCGAATAAACAAGTTAACGTCGTATATCTGAGTGGTGACCAAGATTGAAAACGAGCACCACCGTTCGTGTAAATGACCCAGCAAGTAACGCCGCACAGCATAAGTATATTTGTTGAGAGGTGACTGGCAGCTCCAAATAATAAGTGAATATTTCCCTTTGAAATGACAAGCATCACACCGAGCAATGCAATGAACATACAAAGGAATGTGTAGTTTTGTGGGCGTTTATTTTTTGTTATCCACTGCAATAATAAAGCGATGAGTGGCATAAGAGACTGAATCATCGCGGCATGGATGGCTCCAGAAGGTCCGGCGAGTTGTTGGCCGTAAAAAACGAGAAAACCATATCCGGCGAAGCCGACCGTTCCGTAAAAGAATAACGAAAGTGTTCTTTTTTCTAAGCGGAGTGAAGTTTTTCCTTCAGTAATGAATAGCAAAATAAGAAAAATTATAGCTGCTGATCCGTACCGGATAGTTGTGAAGAAGAACGGATCGATAAACTGTAGGGCATTTGCCATGACAGGAAACATAAATCCCCAAGCCGTTACGGCAAGTAGGCATAGGAGGTATCCGAGTAGCATTTGTTTTTTGTTCAAGAGTTTCATTCCCCTTTATATTTCGTTATAGTAAGTTGATGAAATAAGTATAAAGAGTAATTGTTTATAGAAGGAAATATCGATTTTTTATAACAGTTATAACTTTTTGTTAGAGGTGTGTACGATGGATTTGGAGGCAGTACGATCGTTTATTGAAGTAAAGAATACGCGCAGTTTATCAAAGGCGAGTAAGCTTTTACATATTTCTCAACCGGCGCTTAGTAAGCAAATTCAAAGGTTAGAAGCGGATTTAGAGGTTATTTTACTGAAGCGTTCCGCGCAAGGAGTGGAGTTAACAGAGGCTGGAGAGTTATTTATAACAAGAATGTTACCGATTTTGGAACACATATATGAAGTGAAAGCCGAAATGAAGGCTTTTCAAGAGAAGCGGAAAATTTCTATGGGCATATTGCCAAGTTTAGCAGCGCATTACATATCAAAATGTAAAGATGTATTAGGTGAAGGATTCGAAGTAGAATGGAAAATTGAGCATACGAAAGTACTAATGGGACTCTTTAAAGAACGGAAGATTGAAGCGATGTTCGTCGATTCAGTAGTAGAAGGCGCTACGTGTATAAAAGAAATGCGAGAAGAAAAAATTGTTTGTGTCGTTTCAAATAATCATCTTTATAAAGAGAAAACAGTAATCCGAATGGAAGAATTGCAAAATGAAAAGTTAATCGTATACCCAGAAATCTGTGATGTAAGGAAAATGATTACGAATATGTTTCAGGGGATAGGTGCGAAACCAATCATTGCATTTGAAACTTCTTATGCAGAACCGATGCTTGCGATGGTCGGAGCGGGACTTGGTATTACGTTACTTCCAGAAATGTCAGTAAAGCAAGCGGTAAAGCAAGGGAATGTGCATGCGATTTCTATTGAACCACCACTTGCACGCAAAATTTATTTCGTATCCCATATGAAAGAGAACCTGTTATTACAATCATTTGATGATGGGAGATAATCCAAACAGAAGATTGAGAAAGATTACAATTGCATTGAAAGAAACATGAAATTTTAAAAAAAACTAGGTCAAAAACAAGCCATTACATGGTATGATTAGTACATTGTTAGTTGTTAAATATAGGGGAATTCCCTTTTTATACATAATGCCTTCCATTTCATAAACGGAACGGACAAAAAAAGAGATATAACTAGGAGGCTTTTTTGCATGGATTCTATCCTGACGATCGTTATCATTGTAGTAAGCTCTATTCTAGTGCTGCTCATGATAGAGCTTGTGATAAGAAATCGTTCATATAAAGATATTGAAGCACTTGAGCAGTGGAAACAAGAGATAAAAGATAAACCTGTGGCAGACGAACTAAAACGGGTGAAAGACTTAAATATGACAGGTCAAACAGAAGAACTGTTTGGTAAATGGCGTGAAGAATGGGATGAGATTGTATCAACAACCCTTCCGAAAGCAGACAAAGATTTAGCGCAAGCGCGAAAATTCGCCTCGCAATTCTCCTTCCGAAAAGCAAAGCATGCGATGAATGAATCCATAAGTGGTTTAGATGACGCTGATAATCGTATTACAGACATTTTAAATGAATTACAGCAATTGTTAGAAAGCCATGAAAAAAACAGCTCGGAAATTGAAGGGTTACGTGATACATATCGTAGTATGAAGAAGAGTGTTCTTGCTCATAGACATATGTATGGAGCAGCAGAACAGAAAATCGAAGAGATGCTAGACGCTGAATCTAATAAATTTAAAAGCTTTGAAGAGGCAACAGATAATGGTGACTATTTAAAAGCGAGAGAAATTGTTATTAGTTTAGAAGAAGGTTTGGCAAGCTTAGAAATCATTATTCACCAAATTCCAGATTTATTGGTAGAGTGTCAAGCGACGTTACCAGTTCAGTTGGAAGATTTATTACACGGACATAATGATATGGTAAGACAAGGTTATGTATTAGAGTATTTGGAAGTCCCTAAAGAAGTTCGTGATATGACGACACAACTACATACATGTTTAATGGATATACAGGAGCTTCATATAACGGAAGCAGCTGAAAAAGTAGAAAACTTAAAAACGCGTTTAGATGGCTTCTATGATCAACTAGAACAAGAAGTACATGCGAGACATTATGTGGAGCAAAAAACACTTTCTGTTTATGAAGACTTAGAAGAAATTCGCGCTGAAACGATTGAAACAAAAGCAGAAACACAACTTGTGAAACAAAGTTATCAGTTACAAGATAAGGACATTGAGTCTCAAAAAGTAATTGAAAAGCAAATGCATATTTTAACGAAACGTTTTGAAATGCTGCAATTACGCGTTGCGGAACAAGATATTGCCTTCTCTATTATTCGTGAGGAACTGGAAGAGGTTTATGAGCAATGTGAAACGTTAAAAGTACTTCATGCAGAATATAAAGAAATGCTGCAAACGATGCGTAAAGAGGAATTTGAAGCGCGTGAGAAGTTGCAAGAAATGCGAAATATCATTTTTGAAACGAAACGTTTTATGCAAAAGTCGAATTTACCAGGTCTTCCAGAAAGCATTATGGAAGATTTAAAAAGAGGACAAATGGCAATGCAAGCTGTATATGAACAGTTAGAAGTGAAACCGTTAAATATGAACGCTGTAAATAGCAGTTTAGAAGAAGCGTACACAACTGTTAATGGTGTAGCTGAAATGACAGAAGAGTTAATTGGACAAGCGTATTTAGTTGAAAAATTAATTCAATACGGTAATCGTTACCGCAGTCATGATGAGAACCTTGCAGAGAGCTTAAATTATGCGGAGAAATTATTCCGTGAATATCAATACGATGCAGCTTTAGAACAAGCGGCTTCTGTACTAGAGCAACTTGAACCTGGCGTTGTTCAAAAAATAGCTGAATATGTAGACAACGAACAAACCCTTTCATAAGGGTTTGTTTTTTTGTGTAATTTTGCAGGCGATGTTGCTATAATGAATAGCGGAATACAGTAAGGTTATTCGTTTTAAGGTAAAGTGAAAGGGGATCCTCACTAGTTATCGGCCTTCACAATCGGGATAAAATGGAACCTTTGAGTAGTCTTAGCGTAATTACACGTATTTGTGATATGATTATATGATGTGATAGCGCTGAAAGGGGAAGAACGATGATCTATTTTGATAATAGTGCGACGACGAAGCCATATCCAGAAGCCCTTCAATCGTACGTAACGGTTGCTGGAAAATATTTTGGAAACCCTTCTTCTATTCATTCGCTTGGAGGAGAGGCAGAGCGTCTATTAACACAATCAAGAACGATTGCAGCGCAGCTTCTTCACGTTAAACCTTCTGAGATTATTTTCACATCAGGTGGAACGGAAGGGAATAACCTTGCGATTAAAGGAATAGCGATGAGGAATCGTTCGCGCGGTAAACATATCATTACAACAAATATTGAACACGCGTCTGTGTTTGAAGCATATAAACAATTAGAAGATCTCGGTTTTGATGTAACATATTTACCGGTTAATGAGCATGGTGTTGTATCGGTAGAGGATGTAAAACGAGCACTTCGTGAAGATACGATTCTTGTGTCAATTATTCACGTGAACAACGAGACTGGAGCAATTCAGCCTGTTGCTGAAATTGGAACGTTATTATCGAACTATCCGAAAATAAGATTCCATGTGGATCATGTACAAGGGATAGGAAAAGTACCGGTTGATTTATATGCTTCTCATATTGATCTTTGCTCAATATCTGGACATAAATTCCACAGTGTAAAAGGAACGGGTCTTCTTTATGTGCGTGATGGCGTAAGGTTAGATCCAATTTTATCAGGTGGTCAACAAGAGCTTAAGTATCGCTCTGGTACAGAAAATTTACCTGGCATTGTAGCGATGGTGAAAGCACTTCGCATGACAATGGAACAAGTGAAAGAAAAGATAGCTCATTTGCACAATTTACAAACAGAGCTTGTCCGTTTCTTCAAAGAGATGGAAGATGTAACGATCAATACGTCGCTTGCCTATGCAGCACCACACATTTTAAATATATCATTTGTTGGTTTAAAACCAGAAGTGGTCGTTCATGCTTTAGAAGAGCACGGTGTATATGTATCGACGAAATCTGCTTGTTCTTCAAAAGCAAATGAAGTGAGCAGAGTGTTAGTGTCAATGGGAGTACCGCATGCCGCTGCTGCAAGTGCTATTCGCATTAGTTTGGCACCAGAAAACACGATGGAAGAAGTAAAGCAATTTGAAGGTATTGTGAAAGAGACGATGCCAAAATTATATGAAGTGATGAGGTAAAGAAATATGATGACATATGAATATATTTTAGTTCGTTATGGAGAGATGACGACTAAAGGTAAGAACCGTTCTAAATTTGTAAGCACATTAAAAGATAACGTAAAGTTCAAACTGAAAAAGTTCCCAAATATTAAAATTGATGCAACACATGATCGTATGTACATCCAATTAAATGGTGAAGACCATGAAGCAATTTCTGAAAGATTGAAAGATGTATTTGGTATTCATAAATTTAACTTAGCGATGAAAGTACCATCAGAATTAGAAGATATTAAAAAAGGTGCATTAGCAGCTTTCTTACAAGTAAAAGGCGATGTGAAAACATTTAAAATTACAGTGCACCGTTCTGATAAACGCTTCCCGATGAAGACGATGGAGTTACTTCCAGAAATCGGTGGACACATTTTAGAAAACACAGAGGATATCACAGTAGATGTTCATAATCCAGATGTGAATGTACGTATAGAAATTCGCAGTGGTTACACATATATTATGTGCGGTGAGCATATGGGAGCTGGCGGTTTACCAGTTGGCGTTGGCGGAAAAGTAATGGTACTTCTTTCTGGTGGTATCGATAGCCCAGTAGCAACGTACTTAACGATGAAACGCGGCGTGTCTGTGGAAGCAGTTCACTTCCATAGCCCACCTTTCACAAGTGAGCGTGCAAAACAAAAAGTAATCGATTTAGCACAAGAGTTAACGAAGTACTGTAAACGTGTAACGCTTCACCTTGTTCCATTTACAGACGTGCAAAAAACGATTAATAAAGAAATTCCATCTAGCTATTCAATGACAGTTATGCGTCGTATGATGATGCGTATTACAGAGCGTATCGCAGAGGAGCGTAATGCACTTGCAATCACGACGGGTGAAAGCCTTGGACAAGTAGCAAGCCAAACATTAGATAGTATGCATACGATTAACGAAGTAACAAACTATCCGGTTATTCGTCCACTTATTACGATGGATAAATTAGAAATTATTAAAATCGCTGAAGAAATCGGCACATATGATATTTCAATTCGTCCGTATGAAGATTGCTGTACAGTATTCACACCAGCAAGCCCAGCGACGAAGCCGAAGCGTGAAAAAGCGAATCGTTTTGAAGCGAAATACGATTTCATGCCATTAATCGATGAAGCTGTAGCGAATAAGGAAACAATGGTATTACAAACAGTAGAAGTAGTGGCGGAAGAAGAAAAATTCGAAGAACTTTTCTAAAACCATAAATTACCATATCTAAAACGTGTATGAAGTCATGTTATTTATCACACTCTATACTCACAAGGAGGTGATATAACATGTCACGTAGCACAAATAAATTAGCGGTTCCTGGTGCTGAATCAGCATTAGACCAAATGAAATACGAAATCGCTCAAGAGTTTGGTGTTCAACTTGGAGCAGATGCAACAGCTCGCGCTAACGGTTCTGTTGGTGGTGAAATCACTAAACGTCTAGTTTCACTAGCTGAGCAACAATTAGGCGGTTACCAAAAATAATCCCATATAAGATGGCTTAGAAAGAGCGGGTTCTCCCGCTCTTTCTTTTTGTTGTTTGCACCGTTATACGTTTATCCCGCTTTAATGGGCAGTAAGACCCTCATCTCAAAATTCAGCGAAAGCAAAGAAATTAGGTGAGGGTCGGGCTGCCCATAAAAGTCCGATTGGTGAGGGCTGATTAAAGTTTCACTTTATTTCGACATAGACATAAAAAATTTGTCAAAAGAAGAGGGTTCAAAATTAACTGAAAATTCTTTATTATATAAGGGAGGCATAGAAATGGAGGAGGATATTGTATGAAGAGAGAAGAATTGTTGGCGCCGCTATCTTATAATTTAGTTTCTGAAATAGAGAAATATACAGGTGATAAAGAGAAGCTTGCTTTAATTTGGCAAGATGATAAAGGGAATAGACGAGAAGTTACATATGCTGAGTTAATGCAAGGTGCGAATAAAATTGGAAACGCTTTTATAAAAAGTGGGCTACAAAAAGGGGACAAGCTTCTTATCATGATGCCGCGTTTAATTGAAGCGTACATGACGTATATCGCTGCGATTAAAGCAGGATTTGTCGTAATTCCGAGTTCGGAAATGTTACGCAAAAAGGATATCGAATATCGCATTGAGCACGGGGAAGTAAAAGCGATCGTAAGTTATGAACCGTACATTGGCCAGTTTGATGATATAGAAGCGATGGAATCTCTTCAAAAATTCGTTCTGAGCGAGCAGTCAGTAGATGGATGGATTAATTTAAAAACAGCGTTAGAAACAGAAAGTGACATGTTAGAAATGGCAAAGACAGATAAAGAAGATATGGTCTTTTTATCTTACACGTCAGGGACGACAGGAAATCCAAAAGGTGTTGTTCATACGCATGCGTGGGCATACGCTCATTTACGTACGAGCGCTCCAAATTGGCTCGGAATTGAAGAGAATGATGTTGTATGGGCAACGGCTAGTCCAGGCTGGCAAAAGTGGATTTGGAGCCCGTTTTTAGCAACTCTCGGATCAGGGGCAACAGGATTTGTATACAACGGTAAATTTGAACCGAAAGCATATTTAAATTTATTAGACGATAATAAGGTGAATGTGCTTTGTTGTACGCCAACTGAGTATAGATTAATGGCAAAGGTAGAAGACTTAAGCCAGTACAATTTAGAGGCGTTACATAGCGCTGTATCCGCAGGTGAGCCGTTAAATAGAGAAGTCATTGAAACATTCCAAAAGCACTTTAATATTACAGTGAGAGACGGCTATGGGCAAACGGAAAATACATTACTTGTTGGTGTAATGAAAGGAATGGATATTAGACCGGGATCAATGGGAAAACCAACGCCAGGCAACCACGTTGATATTGTAGATGAGGAAGGTATTCCGGTGCAGGTAGGAGAAGTTGGTGATATTGCAGTTCACATTGAAACACCAGCCCTCTTTAAACAATATTATAAAGACGATGAGCGCACAGCGATGCAATTCCGCGGTGATTATTATATTACCGGTGATAAAGCGAAGAGAGATGAAGACGGCTATTTCTGGTTTGAAGGGCGCGGTGATGATATTATTATTAGCTCTGGTTATACAATCGGACCGTTTGAAGTAGAAGATGCACTTGTAAAACATCCTTACGTAAGAGAGTGCGCAGTTGTCGCAAGTCCTGATGAAATTCGCGGAAGTGTCGTGAAGGCATTTATCGTATTAAGAGAGAATATAGAAAAGAACGAAGAAACCTTAATTCCAATACTCCAACAACATGTCAAAGAACTTACTGCACCATATAAATACCCTCGCAAAATTGAATTTGTAGATGAACTACCAAAAACGATTTCCGGAAAAATTCGCCGTATTGAACTTAGGAAACAAGAGATGGAGATTCCATCAAAATAATTTCGAAAATAGTTGAATGAACTGTAAACTGTATGGTATTATAGGAGCGAACATAAGTTCGATTTTATAAATTAAAAAAAGAGGTGTCCGTATGATTTTAGGTATTAATCCGTACGTAGTTTTAGATGGTAGTGGGCAAGAGGCTGTACAGTTTTATAAAGAGGTGTTAGATGCAAAAGTAGAAGTCATGCAAACTTTTGGTGACATGCCTGAAAATCCAGAATATCCAATTCCAGCTGAATCAAAAGAGCGCGTTTTACATGCTACTTTAAAAGTTGGTAATACGGACCTTATGATTTCTGATACATTCCCAGGTCAAGGGCATGCAATCGGATCTCAAGTAACAATTGCAATTCAAATTAGTGATGCAGAAAAAGCGAAAGAAGTATTCGAAAAGTTACAAGAAGGTGGAGAAGTTATTATGCCACTTCAAGAAACGTTCTGGAGCCCAGCATACGGACAACTTAAAGATAAATTTAGCATTGAATGGCAAATCACAACGAACCCTACTGAACAAAAGTAATTTTTAGAAAAGCACCATGTTTTGAAATGGTGCTTTTTTTTATACAATAAAAACAAAGGAGATGGGATATATGGGAGAAATTTGGTATGGCGGCACCATTTACACAATGCGAGAAGAGAATGAAAAAGTAGACGCTGTTTATGTTGAAAACGGTATAATCGTTGATGTCGGGAGTAAAGAAGAGTTAGAAGACCGATATGCTACGGTTAAATTGCATGATTTAGAAGGAAAAACGACGATTCCAGGTCTCGTTGATAGTCATATGCATATTATTGGGCATGGAGAGAGGTTACTCCGTCTAGATTTATCGAACTGCACATCTTATAGCGAAGTGCTGACTCTCGTGCGGAAGCGAGTGGAAGAAGCTCCAAAGGGCTCTTGGGTTATTGGAGAAGGATGGAATGAAAATAACTTTATAGATACGAAAGATGTTCATGTGAAAGATTTAGATGAAATTTCGAAAGAACACCCCATTTTATTAAAGCGTGTTTGTCGTCACGTGACATGGGTGAATTCATACATACTGCAAGAAGCGAACATAACAGAAGCGACGCAAGAACCGAAAGGTGGAAAAATTGGCCGTGATGCGTCAAATAATTTAACAGGTCTTTTATATGAACAAGGGCAAGAGTTAATTAAACATGTGCAGCCAGAAATTGATGAAGCTTATTTACAAAGCGCTTTGCAAACAGCGATTAAAGACTGCTGGCAATATGGGCTCGTTGGTGGGCATACGGAAGATTTAAATTATTATGGTGGCTTTAAAAAAACGCACAATGCGTTTTCTCATGTTATAAAGGAAATGCCATTTAAAGCACATTTACTTGTTCACCATGAAGTAGCACATGAACGAAATGAATATGAAAATAAGCATTATATTGAATTTGGGGCGATGAAAATTTTTTCTGATGGTTCTTTTGGCGGAAGAACAGCTTTATTAAGTGAACCGTATGAAGATGCGCAGGAAACAAATGGAGTTGCGGTCTTCTCACGTGAAGAGCTTGCGGAGTTAGTGAAAAAAGCACGAGATTTACATATGCCAGTTGCGATTCATACAATCGGTGACTTGTCGCTAGAATATGTCATTGATGCACTTGAATTATATCCACCAGCAGAAGGATTACGCGACCGCATTATTCATTGTCAGCTCGCTCGTGAAGAGTTGATTGAGAGAATGAAAAACTTACAAGCCATTATTGATATACAACCAGCTTTTGTTTCATCAGATTTTCCATCAGTCATTGAAAAACTAGGAGAGCATCGTCTTCGTTATGCGTACGCTTGGAAGACGTTACTGGAGGCGGGATTACATTGCAACGGTGGATCTGACGCGCCAATTGAACAAGTGAATCCGTTTTTAGGCATATATAGCGCTGTTACACGCAGAAGTTTTATTGACGGTATATGTTATATGCCGGAAGAGAGATTAACGGTATATGAGGCTGTCTCTTTATTTACAACAGGAAGTGCCTATGCAATCGTAAAAGAAGCGAAGCGAGGGCAAATTACAAAAGGATATGAAGCAGACTTTACGATAGTAGATCGAAACATATTTGAAATAGAGGCAGAAGAAATAAAAGAAGTGCAAGCAGAAATGACCGTAATTGATGGGAAGATTGTGTATAGGAAAGACGTGTGAAAATATATCGACTTACCGACAAAAGCTAACAATATTGGTCGGTAGCGAGAAAAATAAAAAACCGCCGCATTATGGAATATCATAATGCGGCGGTTTTTTTCATGCTATAAAAACGTTCTCTGTACTTTTTCCCAGAAGGAATTGTTTTTTAATTTAACTGTTTTAATTTGTTTATCGCTTAAGCGTACAATAGCTTTTTCTACCTGTTTAATGCTAAGCGCTTCATTATCCATACCGATAACAGGATAATCGTTACCGTCTGGTCTTAGTTTTAAAGTTAGTGTACGTTCGTGATTTAAAATGAACGGTGAACCGAGCGTACGGTATGTGTTGTTATTTAATGATGCTAGTTCGCTTACTTGGAAGCATGGGATAAGCGGATCAACAACCGCACCATGTAACGATTTATTGTAAGCTGTACTACCTGTTGGGGTAGAAACAACTAAACCGTCCCCTCTAAATGTTTCGAAATATAGATCATCAACGTGAACATCTACAACGAATGTTTTAATAATGCTAGAGCGCAATGAGAACTCATTTAAACAATAGAAAGATGTACCGTGATCTACATCTACCTGAATTGTTGGGTATTTTCGCACTTCAATTTCATTTTTTGTAATTTCTTGAAGGGCTGTATCAACGTGATCAATATGGAAATCGCAGTAGAACGAAATTTCATCTTTCGTAGAAATCCCTGCGTATAAGCAATCTTCTCTAAAACCAGTTTGACGAACGGCTTGTAAGAAAGTTGCATCATCTCCAACACTGACGATAGCGTTTGCATTTTTTGGATGATCTAATATGGTAAATCCATTCTCTTCTAAAATACGATAGATTGGTTTCATTTTTTCAACGAGCGTTGCTTTGTCATCACCATAAAAGAAAAATAAATTGCGACGATCTGCCATTATGTATCCCTCCACTGCAGTTAAATTTTCTGTTCTTCGTGCTACATATCATCAGAATACGTTCCCCGACGATATGTTCAAATAATATATTTCGATATAAAATGTCAAAATCCCTTTTTATTTTTTAGAAAAATTTTTATATTCAATCTTATAAGATTCTGTTTAATGATGAATAAACTTGTCGATAATGGGTACGGAGTGAAAGGATGATACGTATGAAGTGGCTCGTAATTGGAATAATAATTCTTCTCCTTTTTATTTTGCTTATACTATTGTCGAAAATAAAGCTTAAAGTGACATTTTTATATTCAGAAATGGAAAAGCAATGTTTGTTTCAAGTGAAAATATGGATGTTTCGATACACATTCGATGTACTGGAAAGAATTGAAAAGCAACAGAAGAAGACAGGACAAAAGATCGAGAAAGCTGAAGAGGACGGCGGATTAGATAATAAAATTATAGCGCAACTTGATAGTATGGGGGAGCTGATAAAAAAGCTACAAGAAGTTCATACTATTGTTAAAGATTTTCTCAAACGAGTGAAAATCAATGGTTGGAGATGGCATACGCAAATTGGTGCAGGTGATGCAGCTAGCACTGGAATTGTCACTGGATATGCATGGGGGACAAAAGGAATGGCTGCTGGAGTTGTAGGACAATATATGCATATTCTAGACGTACCAGAATTTGAAATTACTCCTGTTTTTCAAGGGAAAGGATTTGCATCAAGATGTGAGTTAACGGCATCTTTTCGCATATTTCGTGCTATAAAAACAGGAATCAAATTACTCGTATTTATGAGAAAACAAAGATCTGGTACGACTGAAAAATCTGTTCAAGCATAAGGGGGGATATAGAATGGACCATCCAATTCAAGGTTTAATGACAACCGCAATGCAGCATTTAAAACAAATGACTGATGTTAATACAATTGTTGGTGATCCAATTAAAGCGGCAGATGGAAGTGTAATCCTTACCGTTTCGAAAGTTAGTTTCGGAT
The DNA here is from genome assembly GCF_054326875.1 of Bacillus sp. BC08. Lineage (NCBI taxonomy): Bacteria > Bacillati > Bacillota > Bacilli > Caryophanales > Bacillaceae > Bacillus > Bacillus sp. BC08. The sequence goes on from NZ_JBTGPA010000035.1 coordinate 221,082, forward strand.
TTGCCGCTGGTGGAAGTGAATTTGGTAAAGTAGAACATTCAGGCCGTCATCCATTTGGCGGGGGAAGTGGTGGAGGAGTTTCTATTAATCCTGTTGCTTTTCTTGTAATAAATGGAGAAGGTGTAAAAGTATTGCATTTAGATAAGCAAACACACGTCATCGATAAAATAATTGAATTAGCGCCACAAGCGGTTGATAAAGTGAAGGAAATGATGGATAAACGAAAAGAAGACGATCCTGAATTTCAAATTTAACGAATAAAGAAGCTGATCAATGGATTGGCTTCTTTAATTTTTTTGTAAATAAAGCGATTTTATTTGCATTATCGATAGGGACAAACTATCATTTACATTGTACATATTTTGTTTAAATAAGGGAGGATTTTCAAGTGGCAAACGTAACTTTTAAAGGTAATCCAATGACTTTAGTTGGAACAGAAGTTAAAGTTGGCGATCAAGCGCCAAACTTCCAAGTATTAGCAAACGACTTATCTCCAGTAAGTTTAGAAACATACAAAGGTGAAGTAAAATTAATTAGTGTTGTACCTTCAATCGACACAGGTGTGTGTGATGCACAAACACGTCGTTTTAACCAAGATGCAGCAGGTATTGAAAACGCGAAAGTATTAACAATTAGCGCTGACTTACCATTCGCTCAAAAACGCTGGTGTGCAGCAAACGGTTTAGAAAATGTTGTTACACTTTCTGACCACCGTGACCTTTCATTCGGTGAAGCTTACGGCTTAGTAATGAAAGAGCTTCGTTTACTTGCTCGTGCAGTATTCGTAGTAGATAGCAACGACAAAGTAGTTTACGCAGAGTACGTAAGCGAAGGTACAAGCCATCCAAACTATGAAGCAGCATTAGAAGCAGCTAAATCTGCAAAATGATGTGAAGGAAATGACCTCTTATAAAGAGGTCGTTTTTTCTCATATATTGCTGCGTAACGGTACCAATATATGAGAAAAAACGTTATATCGCATATAACTGAAAGGGGAGCTCTTTGCAGGAGGTCGCTTTTTCTTTTTGGAAAAAAACACTTTGTGGTATGATATAAGTTATGTGTAAAAGAGAGAAGGAGGAATGTACGTGAGTCAGACAGTAGAAACATTATTTTCTATTTTTGATTCTTCTGCGGTAGTTTTACGTAAAGAATTAGATGTAACATATTTAGAGGCGCTTGTAGAAACAGGTGATAACTTGTTTGAAGGAGCGATTTTACAAGAGGAATTATCTGAGTCAGCAATTGAAAGGCTGAATCGTGAATATAGTACGTTTAATGAAGAAACATATAAAGGTGAAGAAATTCGTAAAGCATTTCAATTAGCCATCTTAAAAGGAATGAAAGAAGGCGTACAAGCAAATCACGAAATGACGCCTGATGCAGTTGGCATGTTCATGAGCTACTTATTCCATAAATTTATGCAAGGTCAAAACGAAATTACGGTGTTAGACCCTGCAATTGGAACAGGTAACTTAATGACTACAGTGTTTAATAGCGCCAAAGAAGGACTAGCAATGAGTGGGTTTGGTGTAGAAGTGGATGAAGTGCTAATTAAACTTGCTTTAGTAAATGCGAATTTACAAAAGCATGCAATCGAATTCTTCCATCAAGATGGACTAGCGCCACTTTATATCGATCCGGTTGATGCAGTCGTTTCAGACTTACCGATTGGTTACTATCCAAATGAAATCGGTGCAAGTGAATATAAGTTAAAAGCAGATGAAGGAATGTCGTATGCACATCACCTATTTATTGAACAAAGTGTGAAACATACGAAAGAAGGCGGGTACTTATTCTTCCTAGTGCCAAACTTCATTTTTGAAAGTGATCAAGCACCAAAATTACATGCATTTATTAAAGAAACATGTTTTATTCAGGGGTTATTACAGCTACCTGTTTCCATGTTTAAAAACGAGAAAAATGCAAAAAGTATATTTGTTCTCCAAAAGAAAGGCCCTAGTGTAACGATGCCAAAACAGGCGTTATTAGTGGAGTTACCTAAATTCTCCAACATGAAGGCGATGGAGAACATTATGGATCAATTAAATACTTGGTTTGCAACGCATAAATAAGGTTAGGTATATGTAACAGGGTTAGTAATTCATGTAGTACAGTTTTATATGATATGTCATATTTTTAAATATATACTAGATTTAACTGAATTTTTTTGAAATCTGTAATATATATTTTTTCTTGGTGTTACAATTTTTTCACTTGAAATATATGTCGGACGATGTTTAAATTAAAATCGTGAGTATAAAATTTGCTAATGATGAAACGTTTTCATATGTAGTGAATTTAATTAGATAAAATCGAGCGGTTTGTGGAAACATCCACACAACTACCAAGAGAAAAAGGGGCGAAAGACTAGATGTCAAAAATCATCGCGATTAACGCAGGAAGCTCTTCCTTAAAATTCCAATTATTTGAAATGCCAAGTGAAACAGTATTAACAAAAGGTTTAGTAGAACGTATCGGTTTAGAAGATAGTATCTTCACTATTACTGTAGATGGCGAAAAACAAAAAGAAATTACAAACATTCCAGATCACGCAGTAGCAGTTAATATGCTTCTTAACAAATTAACTGAAAACGGAATCGTTAAATCTCTAGATGAGATTGGCGGTATCGGTCACCGTGTTGTTCACGGCGGCGAAAAATTTGCTGACTCTGTTTTAATTACTGATGAAGTATTAGCTGATATCGAAGAATTAAGCGATTTAGCACCACTTCATAACCCAGCAAACCTTGTTGGTATTAAAGCATTCCAAGAAGTATTACCAAACGTACCAGCAGTAGCAGTATTCGATACAGCATTCCACCAAACAATGCCGGAATCTGCATTCCTATACAGCTTACCATATGAGTACTATGAAAAGTTCGGCATCCGTAAATACGGTTTCCACGGAACTTCTCATAAATACGTAACTGAGCGCGCGGCTGAATTATTAGGTCGTCCACTTGAAAGCTTAAGCTTACTTTCTTGTCACTTAGGTAACGGTGCAAGTATCGCAGCAGTAGAAGGCGGTAAATCTATCGATACTTCTATGGGCTTCACTCCACTTGCTGGTGTAACAATGGGTACACGTTCTGGTAACATTGACCCTGCGTTAATTCCATACATCATGGAAAAAACAGGACAAACAGTAGAAGAAGTAGTTAGCGTATTAAACAAGAAGAGTGGTATGTTAGGTCTTACTGGTTATTCTAGTGACCTACGTGACATCATTGCGAAAGAAGAAGAAGGTGACCACCGTGCGAAAGTAGCACTTGATGTATTCGTAAGCCGTATCCACAAATACATCGGTTCTTACACTGCTCGTATGAAAGGTGTAGACGCAATCATCTTCACAGCTGGTGTAGGTGAAAACAGTGCAATTATTCGTGAGCGCGTATTAGAAGGCCTTGAGTACATGGGCGTATACTTCGACGTAAAACGTAATAACGTATTTGGTGAAGAAGCATTCATCAGCTTCCCGCACTCTCCAGTAAAAATTATCGTAATTCCAACTGACGAAGAAGTTATGATTGCTCGTGATGTACTACGTCTTGGAAATATTGGTTAATATACTATATAAAAAAGACGAGATCCTATAGGATTTCGTCTTTTTTTTGTCGGATATAGTTTAAAATTCCATCTGGATATAATATTTTCTTCTCCTGAATGAATGCAGTAATGGGAATCCATTTCGCATACGATACTGTTTGCTCATCTTGTATATTCATTCTTTCCATTTCATATAGTGATGTGTCTAATAAGCATACAGAATATAGTTGAATGATTTCATGACCCATTTCTCCATCAAGATGAAAGATGTTTTCTAAGCATCCTAAATAATGGGTGATTTCCACTTCTGTATGAAGCTCTTCTTTAAATTCACGAATAACGGTATGTGCTGATTTTTCACCAAGTTCAATTGAACCGCCAAGAGGTCGATAAAATGTTTCATCAGCTGCATGATATTCTTGTACGAGAAGGCGACCTTGATGTGTAGCAAGACCAAAAGCTTTTGCGCGTGGATACATATACGATCACTCCTTATTTATTGTGTATAAGGATGATTATAATGTGTTTTGTAATAAAAGGTGTCGTGTGTTTAAGCTTTTGGTCTAATTGTGATCCCATCAAATAAGTCATTCCAAAATGCTTCATTATACTGAAATACATCCATAATAGGGCATTTTATAACACAAATGTTTTGTAATCCCCAATCGTCTTGGGTGATAGTTGGCACATCTTCAGGAATGAGTAATAGGACAGAGAATGTATGTTTAACTAATTGAGATAAAATGTGTTCCAAGGAACGTGCTTCTTCGTATGTTCCTCCAGTTCGAATAAACAATGTGGATTCTGCCGTTTCAATTGTAGTTAGAAAACGATGAATTCGATGCTCATAGTTTAACTTAATTTCTGTATAAGAAGGCCAAGAAGTTGGTGTGTTTACATCTGTTTTAAAATCATGGCAGGAGTCAATTTCATATAGGGTATCACGAAGTCTTAATTTCGCATTATCATCCCAAAAAGAGATGAAGGATAAGTTTTCGAACTGTAAAAAACAGTCAAATCGATTTTGTAATAATACATTCACTTTTTCTAATGAAGGGCTTAGCATAAAATCGATAACACCAAAAAATGGTGATAATTCGAATTGATATAATGCCCAAGCAGGCCAGCAGTTTTGTCCTAAGCTGAATACTGCATGATATTCTTTTTTTATATTGGATAGATTCATGTGGTTCATCTCATCCTTTTTGCTAATATTTTATGTCATTAAAAAATGGTATGTGAATAAAGATAGACAAGCATATTTGCAAAGAATAAGCAGAAATATGTTACAATAGAAAAAAATCGAACGAGGTGGTTGTTACGATGCGATCGAAGCGAGAACAAGCCATTTTAGACAATATAAAAGAATGGGAATCGCAATTAGTTGAGCAAGAAGCGACTGATTTTCAAAAAATGTTTGATAAATGGGTACATACGACAATTGCGAAATTACCTGAGAAAAAACGAAAAGATTTCTTTACGAAAGCAGATGGATGGCTCTTTCATTTGCATGCATTGATTCAAAGCTCACAATCACAGTTAGAGGCGCGTAATCGTATTTTAGGAACGTCGAGATTATTTGATGAATCGATTGAACAACTGGAAGATTTAAAAGCGTTATCTATTGATCAATTAACATACATAGCAGAGCAGCAGACAGCACGACATCGCTTATATTCATTCGTACAAGGCGGAGCAACGGGTGCTGGAGGTTTATTATTATTAACAGCTGATTTTCCGGTTATGATCGCGTTAAATGTGAAGGCAGTCCAACTTATTGCCACATCATTTGGACATGATGTGAACAAGCCTTATGAAATGATGCTTGCACTAAAGGTGTTTCATGCGTCATTACTGCCAGGAAGGCTTCAGCAATACGCATGGTACAATTTACTGCAAGAGCTAGAGCAAGAAGATTCGTTCTTCTACGAAGGAGACGAAGCGGTGTTACAACCAGCTTCTACTGAAGTTGTGTTAAAACAAATTTTGAAAACATTTTCGATTTATGCTCTTCGTCGTAAATTATTCCAAGGTATTCCGGTAATTGGAATGGCAATTGGGTCTACAGTGAATTATCGTTTAACAAGAAACGTTACTGAATTTGCAAATAGATTTTATCAAGTGCGCCACATAGTCGAGAAGGAAAAAAGAGTATAAAAAAAAGCGAGAGGCCGAAGCCTTTCGCTTTTTTAATTTGTTGCATGCTTTTTGGACATTGGAATAGATACTGGTTGCTTTTCTGCTTTCTTCTCTGCTTTTGGATAATAAATTAAATCCAATGTTTTTGCCTGTATGGCAATCGAAAGAATAGTAAAAGCAATTTCTGTCCAATTTAAATAATATAATGAAAGCGCAAGAACAATCGCGTCAAAGACGAAGAAAATTTGCCCAATTGTAAAACGAGTTCGTTTACTTAATACAATTGTTAAAATATCGTCCCCGCCGGTTGCACCGCCAAATCGCAATATAAAACCGAGTCCAATACCAGCTAATGCACCGCCAACTACTGCAGCTATAAATAAATTGTTTGATAAATCGACCGTAAATGGAGAATAATTTTCCATAAGAGAATAAAATACTCCGAATGAAATCGAACCTAGGAATGAATAGCCAACCATTTTTCTACCTAAAAATGAAGCACATAGTAAAATAATTGGGATATCCATAATTACAGTTGAAATAGATGGTGAAATATCATAAAAATTTTGGATGAATAGTGCAATTCCTACAAAGCCACCTTCTGTTAAGTGGTTTTGGAAGTGAATGTGATATAGCGCTGCTGCTAAAATAAATGAACCGATTAAAACCATAAAAATTTCTTTAATAATTTGTCGACTTTGGATGTTCCTCATCGTTATTCCTTCTTTCCGTAGTTAGTAGTCCTGTTTGTGTTGTAAACTAACTACGAGCTCACATGTAGCTTTCAGTTAGTTTACGAAAAAACTAACTACGCTATATGTCGCTGAAGAAATAACGAATAATCCTCTCGTCCATCAATTCTCCCTACCTTCGTTTTAGTTTAAGTCTTAAAACGACTAAACAAAACGTGGAGTAGGACTCTTCATTTAGCAATCCTGCTCTTCTTTGTTTTGTTTAGCTAGTAACAATTAAGTCCTAAACAAAACGCTATGTGTAAGAAGAGTCTTTTTTTTGCCAAATTATCCTTCGGGCAATCATAATTTCCCCACTCTCGTATTTTTTTCGCTAGACTAAAGTATCTGAGCTGAAAAATACGCTACGTGTATGATTCGTCAATACGATGCCACATGCTCCTTCGAGCGATCATGATATCAAAATCCCTTCCTTCAAGATTTATATTATTATATCATACTTTCAAAAAATGTATGCGGATGGAAACCGACAATAAACGGAGGGAATCTACAAAAATTGTTATGTTTAAATATTTTTGTAGAAAAGCCTAAGTTATTTCGCTAAGTCGGACAGTTTTTTTAGTTTGTCCAATAAGTAAGAAAAAAAGAGTTTTTATTCAGTTGTATTCTTTTCATCACTTTTATCTTTAAAAAACGTATCCCAGCTAATCACACTTAAAAATGTTAAAGCGATAATAACGAAAGCGCGCATAAATTTTAGACCTCCTTTTGTACACAGTATATGAATCGTTTACTTTGGAATGTGTCATTTTTTTACAAGTCTTAACTATTATGAGAGTATATTAATATAGATAGATAAAGGGGAGAGTGGAGATATGCTAAAAGACATGTTCAAAAGAAAAGAATTAACATGCGTTTCATGTAAGAAAAAGATTCATTATGAAGAGGAGCTCGTTGCTTTTGTAAAGTTGCCGAAAGAAAAAAGTATATTAGTAGGTCCATTTGATGTATGTTTGGCAAAAACAGCAAAAGAAATATATTGTAAATCGTGTTACGACAAAAAAGCATGACCCAAAGTAATTGAGGGGCATGCTTTTTTCATTGGTGTGCCTTCCCCTCAGATACATTTTGAGTGAGTCGATACCAAAGCCAAAGGTCATTAATGATGGAAGCGAGATCGGCAATTTGTGAATTCAGTTTGCAAGAAATTTCGAAGTCTTCTTCGTTATTTAAATGATGCTGTTTCGCATTAATAGAGTGCTCGAGTTCTTTTATTCGATCAGGAATCTTTCCGCGAACTTGTTCCCATTTCAATAAAATAGCATGCTGCATTTTTTCGGGGATATCTTCCCAATCTTCTTGTAAATGAGGAATTTCAATTCCTAGATGATCATCGTATAAGAAATACTTTTCCATAAGTTCACCCCCGTTGTCCTGCTTATATTGTACATAAAAACAGAAGGAAGTTCGACGGAATTGTTTGAAAAAATTTGAAAATGACTCTTGATACATTTTGTAAAAAGTGTTAAAGTGTGAATTATTATAAAAGAAAATGAATATTTATTCTTTAGGGGGATGCAAAATGGAGAAGAAAAAAGTGGTATTAGCATATTCCGGAGGTCTTGATACTTCCGTTGCAATTAAATGGTTACAAGAGAAGAATTATGATATTATCGCGCTTTGTTTAGACTTAGGGGAAGGTAAAGACCTAGCATTTGTAAAAGAAAAGGCACTTTCAGTAGGTGCAATTAAATCATATATGATTGATGTTCAAGAAGAATTTGCAAATGAATATGCATTGATGGCAATGCAAGCGCACACGTTATACGAAGGGAAATACCCTCTCGTTTCAGCGTTATCACGTCCACTTATCGCGAAGAAATTAGTTGAAATTGCAGAACAAGAAGGAGCGACTGCAGTTGCACATGGATGTACAGGGAAAGGGAATGATCAAGTTCGTTTTGAAGTTTCTATTCAAGCATTAAATCCTTACTTAGAAGTGATTGCGCCTGTGCGTGAATGGAAATGGTCACGTGAAGAAGAAATTGCCTATGCAAAAGAAAACAATGTACCAATTCCGATTAATTTAGATAGCCCATTTTCAATCGATCAAAACTTATGGGGACGCAGTAACGAATGTGGTATTTTAGAAGATCCATGGGCAGCGCCGCCAGAAGATGCATATGAAATGACATTAGCTTTAGAAGATACACCGAATAAACCAGAATTTGTAGAAATCGGATTTGAAGCAGGCGTACCGACGACTTTAAATGGTACTGCATATTCACTTTCAGAATTAATTAAAACGTTAAATGCGCTTGCTGGAAAACATGGCGTTGGACGTATCGATCACGTAGAAAATCGCCTTGTTGGTATTAAATCGCGTGAAGTATACGAATGTCCAGCAGCAATGACGTTAATCACAGCACATAAAGAGCTGGAAGATTTAACGCACGTAAAAGAAGTAGCACATTTTAAACCGGTGATTGAGCAGAAAATAACAGAACTTATTTATAACGGTTTATGGTTCTCTCCTTTAAAACAAGCACTTCATGCATTCTTACAAGAAACGCAAAAGAATGTAACAGGTACAGTGCGTGTGAAATTATTTAAAGGTCATGCGATTGTAGAAGGACGTAAATCTGAGTACTCTTTATATGATGAAAAACTAGCAACGTATACTGCCCAGGACGAATTTAACCATGATGCAGCAGTTGGATTCATTTCATTATTCGGTTTACCGACGAAAGTATACAGCCAAGTGAATCAAAAGAAGGTGGAAGCGTGAGCAAACTTTGGGGCGGACGTTTTACAGAAGAAGCGGAAGCATGGGTTGAAGAGTTTGGAGCATCCATCTCCTTCGATCAACAATTAGTAAATCAAGATATTAACGGAAGTATTGCACACGTAACGATGCTAGCAAAGCAAGGCATTGTTACGGAAGAAGAAGCCGAAAAAATAAAGGTAGGTCTTCAATATTTATTAGAAGAAGCAAAACAAAATAAATTGCATTTTTCAGTTGAAGCGGAAGACATTCATTTAAATATTGAAAAGATGTTAATTGAACAAATTGGTGAAGTAGGAGGGAAACTTCATACTGGCCGAAGTCGAAACGATCAAGTAGCAACTGATATGCATTTATATTTAAAAGAAAAAGTAGAACATATTATAAAAGCTACAAAACAATTGCAAACTGTTCTTGTTCATCAAGCAGAAAATAATATTGAAACCATTATGCCTGGTTATACGCATTTGCAACGTGCCCAGCCAATTTCATTTGCGCATCATATTCTTGCTTACTTTTGGATGTTAGAGCGTGATGTGAATCGTTATGAAGATTCATTAAAGCGTATTAACATTTCGCCACTAGGAGCAGGAGCGTTAGCTGGGACAACATTCCCGATTGATCGAGAATATAGTGCAGAGCTTCTTGGATTTAATGGAATCTATGAAAATAGTTTAGATGCAGTGAGTGATCGTGATTTCATACTGGAGTTCTTAAGTAACTCATCTATGCTCATGATGCACTTATCACGCTTTTGCGAAGAACTTATTTTATGGAGTAGCCAAGAGTTTCAATTTATTGAAATGAGCGATCAATACGCAACTGGAAGCAGCATTATGCCGCAAAAGAAAAATCCGGATATGGCGGAACTTATTCGTGGTAAAACAGGCAGAGTGTACGGTAATTTATTTAGTTTGCTTACAGTCATGAAAGGATTACCGCTCGCTTACAATAAAGACTTGCAAGAAGATAAAGAAGGAATGTTTGATACAGTAAAAACAGTAGAAGGCTGCCTTCATATTATGGCAGGCATGCTAGAAACAATGACCGTCAAAAAAGAAAAAATGGGGCAAGCTGTGACCCAAGATTTCTCTAACGCAACAGAAATTGCTGACTACTTAGCAAGTAAAGGACTCCCATTCCGCCAAGCGCATGAAATTGTTGGGAAGCTAGTTCTACACTGCACACAAAAAGGAATTTATTTAGTAGATGTACCACTTGAAACGTATAAAGAAATGAGTTCGTTATTTGAAGAAGATTTGTATGAAGTTCTTTCACCATATGCAGCTGTGAAACGTCGTAACAGTGCTGGCGGGACAGGATTTGAGCAAATTGAAAAAGCTTTGGAGAAGGCGAAGGGGTTAGTTGGAGAGTTTGTAGGAAGTTGATTGGTAAGAAAGAAGGTACGCTAACCTTAGTAGAGGGAAGCGTACCTTTTTTGTGATTTTTATAGCTTAAAATCAATCATACTTATGTCGATCTTCCGTAATTCGAATATACTCAATATCCATCAAATCTCGTAGTAATGCACCATTACTTAGTTCCACACCATGTTTTTCTTTAAAATGTGTACGGATTGTATCTAACATTTCGAGCTCTTTCCCGTTCACATCTAAAATAATACGTTCAGAATCATCCATGTAGCATCCTCCTTTTTTAAACATCTATATTTTGTCCGGCTATTTCTAAAAAATGTATGTTAACCTAAAGTTAGGAAATAAGAAAGGAATGGAAAATGAGACGTATTTATTTTATAGGGATAATTTTGTACACATTAATTGTATTACACGCTGCATTCCCGAACATCTTTTCATTTAAGGATGTAGAAACAGTACACGTTGGGATATTTATCTTTATTCTATTTATAGTAGATTGCTGTATTTCAATATGACTTTCGAAAAGAAAACATGTACAAGATAAAAAAGAAATCGAACGGAAAAAGAGAAAACGTTCCTTTTGGATGATGACGTACTGTTTTTCTTTAGTGCTTACTGCCGTCTTTTTTAGTGAACATATTCCATTAGAAAGATTAAATATTGGATTTGGAGCGTTCGTATTTGCATACTATTTTTTCATGCACTTTCTTCCTTATATGAAAGAAAAGCGAGGAGAAGAGGAAGATCCGCTTGTAGAAGAAGCGAGAGAGCAAGAGCATAAGAGAATAGAAGAAGATATACAGAAGCTCGGAGAACAAAGATGGTATTTGAAATCTAAAATTATATATATTCTTTGCTTTATTACACCGCCAATCGGTTATTTGTATGTATTCTTCCTTCGTAAAAAGATGACAGAAGATGCAAAGCAATCTTATTTAACGGTGGCTACGATCATGATGGCACTGTGGTCCTTAAAATGTCTTCCGCCTTATGTATTAGCAATTACTGTTGTTATTGTGGCTTGTCTTGTATTTATAGTGAAATATGTAAAATAAAAAACACCAAGCCCATGTAGACTTGGTGTTTTATTTATAAATTAAAGATCACCTTGCTCCTCATCACCACGAACAACAAGGACATCGCATTTCGCATAGCGAATAATATGTTCAGAGACGCTACCAATTAGGAAACGTTCTACAGCATTTAAACCAGTTGCACCACACATAATTAAATCTACTTTATTGTTTGGAGCGATTTCTTTTGAAATTTTAGATTTAGGATTACCAAATTCTAATACAGTTTCAATTTTTTCAAGGCCAGCTTCAAGCGCAGTTTTTTTGTAGTCTTCTAATAAGTCTTCTGCAAATAGATTTGCACGTTCAGCAATTGCACGGCTATAAGCTTCTACTGCTGAGTATGCTTTTACATCAACGATATGAGCAATTGTTAATGTTGCATCGTTTCGTTTTGCGACTTGAATTGCTTTTTTAAAGGCTTTTTCTGCTTCTTTAGAACCATCCACCGCGATTAAAATATTTGTATATGTATTATTCATAGTAAATTCCTCCCAATCATTTTTATTACCGTTTACAACTTTATTATAAAACAAATTTTGGTAATGTGCTTGTCGGAAACGTTACAGAATTTTGAAAACTTTATTTCAATTCATTTTAGTTGTAATTAGTGCGAGAACTTGTTACATATGAAGTATAGCAATTTAAAAGGAGGCATGTTTGTGAGACACGCGCTCATTACAGCCGGCACGAAAGGTTTAGGAAAGCAAGTAACAGAAAAGTTATTAGCTAAAGGGTATTCAGTAACAGTAACATATCATAGCGATATAGCGGCTATGGAAACGATGAAAGAAACATATAAAAATATGGAAGAGCGTCTACAATTCGTGCAAGCGGATGTCACGAAAAAAGAAGATTTACATAAAATAGTAGAAGAAGCGATAAGCCGTTTTGGCAAAATTGACTTTTTAATTAATAATGCTGGTCCATATGTATTTGAACGAAAAAAGTTAGTCGATTATGAAGAAGACGAATGGAATGAGATGATTCAGGGTAATTTAACAGCGGTGTTTCATTTGTTGAAACTTGTCGTTCCTGTTATGAGAAAACAGAACTTTGGTCGTATTATTAATTACGGATTCCAAGGAGCAGATAGCGCACCGGGCTGGATTTATCGTTCAGCTTTCGCAGCAGCGAAAGTAGGACTTGTTTCATTAACGAAAACAGTTGCTTACGAAGAAGCAGAATATGGTATCACTGCAAACATGGTATGCCCTGGTGATATTATTGGTGAAATGAAAGAAGCGACAATTCAAGAAGCACGTCAGTTGAAAGAACAGAACACACCAATTGGTAGATCTGGAACAGGTGAAGATATCGCAAGAACGATTTCGTTTTTATGTGAGGACGATTCCGATATGATTACCGGTACAATTATTGAAGTAACTGGTGCAGTAGATGTTATTCATAGACATCGATAGAGTGAAATAAAGTGAAGTTTCGAATAATTGGACAGTTTATCCTGTACGCTGAGAGGTGCGGATAATACTGTCCTTTAATATAAAATTAAATCTATCGGAAAACTTGTATTGTTTTTTTGTCAAATATTGAGATATTATGTTAAAATATAAGAGCGTAGAAAGCGCTTTAAAAAATGATTCAGGGGTCATTTCATAACTCAAGGGGGAACTAATAATGCGTATCGGTATTCCAACAGAAATTAAAAACAACGAAAACCGCGTGGCAATGACGCCAGCGGGAGCGGTACATTTAGTACAAAATGGTCATGAAGTTTTTGTTCAAAAAGGAGCAGGTATAGGATCAGGCTTTACAGATGAAGAATACGTACAAGCTGGTGCGAAACTTGTTGAAAATGCTGAAGAAGCATGGAATCAAGATATGGTTATGAAGGTAAAAGAGCCAGTTGCAAGTGAATATGATTATTTCAACGAAGGTTTAATTTTATTCACATACTTACACTTAGCTCCAGAACCAGAATTAACGAAAGCATTAATTGATAACAAAGTTGTATCAATTGCATACGAAACAGTGCAATTAGACAATCGTTCTTTACCATTACTTGCACCTATGAGTGAAGTAGCTGGTCGTATGTCTGCACAAATCGGTGCACAATTCCTTGAGAAAAACAAAGGCGGTAAAGGTATTTTACTTGCAGGCGTTCCAGGGGTAAAACGCGGCAAAGTAACAATTATCGGTGGTGGTCAAGCTGGTACAAACGCAGCGAAGATTGCAGTAGGTTTAGGTGCAGATGTAACAATCATCGACTTAAGTGCAGAACGTCTTCGTCAACTAGATGACATTTTCGGTAACCAAGTAAAAACGTTAATGTCTAACCCATACAACATTGCAGAAGCTGTAAAAGAATCTGACCTTGTGATTGGTGCGGTATTAATTCCAGGTGCAAAAGCGCCAAAACTTGTAACAGAAGAAATGATTCAATCAATGGAACCAGGTTCTGTCGTTGTAGATATCGCGATTGACCAAGGTGGTATTTTCGAAACAACTGACCGTATTACAACTCACGACAACCCAACTTACGAAAAACATGGCGTTGTTCATTATGCAGTTGCTAATATGCCAGGTGCGGTTCCACGTACATCAACTCTTGCATTAACAAACGTAACAGTACCATATGCAGTGCAAATTGCGAACAAAGGCTACAAAGATGCTTGCTTAGGTAACACTGCATTACTAAAAGGTATTAACACATTAGACGGATATGTAACATTCGAAGCAGTTGCAGAAGCTCACGGCTTACAATACGCTGATGCGAAAGAGCTTCTTGAGAAAGCTCCTGCTTTATCATAATAGAAATATATGAAAGCCCCTCCTTATGTAAGGAGGGGCTTTTTGCTTGGATTAATTGTCTAGTTTCTTTACAATTTTCAATCCGAACATCATTGTAAAGAAAAGAATGCCGAATAAGTAATACAAGGCATACTCAACTCGTATCATCGAATTTTTGTCAGTGATATATAAAAAAAATAGTATCGCAGAACCGATTAAATGAGAGAGACCGAAAATTTGTGCCATAAGTTTTAAACTCATCTTCTCGATTCGTTCATCCATCTCAGGTAATGGATATTTTTCGGGATCTTTCTTTTTTTTATGAAAGAATATTTGTTTCACTACGAATAGTATCGAGTCTAAGAGTATAAATACGCCAGCGAATAGAAGGACGGAACTAATTTTTTCTTCATCATTACTAGTGAAATAAAGAAAAGTTGAACCTAACAATAAAAAGGTAAGATGCGAAATGAACTTTTGATTAAAAGGGTTTTTCATTCTTTTTCCTCCCCAGTTTTATCTAATTGAAATAAATCTTCTACTTTACAGTTAAAAAACTCACATAATTTCAATGCTAATTCTAAACTTGGGTTGTATTTATTCTTCTCGATAGCGATGAGGGATTGTCTAGTGATTTGAACAGAGGAAGCTAATTGTTCTTGGGTGATGTCTCTAACGACGCGGAATTGTTTCACCTTATTTTTAATCAAATATACAAAGTCTCCTTTTTGTAAATTTGTTACATTTATTATATCCATTTTTAGGGAATAAGTAAACAAAACTTTACAAAAAGTAAACAAAACTTTACGAAAAATATAGCTTGTTATGATGTTGTTTTTTGTGATAATTTGGAATTAAATGAAAAAAGAAATCAAAAGAGGAGATGCAATGGGGAGTAAAAAGAGGAAGATAAAGCAAGTTAAGAGACAAAAGTATATAAAGAAAAAACAGGAACAGAACATACCTCTTTCACAAAAAATAGTCATTATGATAGAGAAAACATTTCGTTATATTTGTATGGTTCTTTATGTAATTTTGTGTATGTATTCATTTGGAGTATTTTACAGTTTGGGGATAACTCCTAATATTATTGAGAGCATTCTAGAATTTACACTTGTCGTAATAGAATTAGCCTTATTCGTTATACTCTTTGCTACAGTATGGCCTAGCTATGAAAGTAAGAGAGATAGGAAAAGAAAAAAGAGAAAAAAATCTTCATCTGATTCAAGCTCATCAAGCGGATTAGGAGATTACAGTAGCGACGATTGTAGCAGCTCAAGTGATGGTGGAGGAGATTGCGGAGGTGGTGGAGACTAAGCTAGTTTTTCAGAAGAACGACTAATGAAAGGATGAGACGAAATATGGAGACTGTGAATTTATTAGAATTAACAAAGGACATTCAAGATCAACATAAAAACTTCGTCGTTTCAAATATAAATAATCATTGCTTACGAATTGCTGTATTTACTGGTGAATATGATTGGCACCATCATTCTAATTCGGATGAATTATTCATTGTGCTAGAGGGAGAATTACTTATTGATTTTGAAGATGGAGAAACAGCGGTTTTAAAGCCGAATGATTCTATCTTAATTCCGGCGTGCACGATTCATAGAACGAGAGCATTAAAGAGAACGGTAAATCTTTGTTTTGAAAATATAGAAGCTGATACGATTAAAGTGGAGCAATTATGAAGAAATTATCTGTAGCCGAGTATAGAAAAATCATTCCGGTTTTAGAAAGTAATACAAGAACGACGACGTTTGCTTATGCGGTATGTGACCAAATGATAGATGGTGAGATTTTTGCCAACGAGAAGTTAACAGCAGGATTAATTCGTACAGCTAACGGTATCTATTATTTATTTGGTGATACGGATGATCAAAATTATAACGAAAATTTATTTTCCTATTTAAAAATGGCTATTGAAAAAACAGAGAAGAGATTTACACTCTTCACTTCAATTGAAGAGTGGGAAATGATGATTGAAGGGCGTTTTAGTAATGCACTTCGGAATATGCCGCGAATGAAATTCCAAAAAGAAATTTCTGAAGAGAGAAAACGAGATGCAAACAAAAATACATATGAAGTGAAGCGTATTGATAAAAGTGATATAGAACGAAGCAATGAATTTACAGAGGAGTACTACAAAGAATATTGGGGATCAAAAGAAACGTTTTTGAACGGTGGTTTTGGATTTTGTATAGAACAAGATGGGATAATTGTAGCTGAATGTGTTTCGATATTTAACGGGAAAGGGTTTGCTGAAATTGATATTGCGACGCATAAAGCATATCAAGGGAAAGGATTAGCTCAAGCTGTTGCAACACGGTTCATTGAACATTGCATACAAAATGATATTACACCGTGCTGGGATTGTTATGTAGACAATATTCCGTCGCAACAATTAGCTAGTAAATTAAGTTTTCATAATCCAATAGAATATAGATTGTTTGTACGGAAGAAAACGGGGGAATAAAAATGAATGTGGAGTTAACGAGATTTAAAGTGAAGCAAGGTAAAAGTCATCGTGTAGATGAATGGATGCAGCTTCTTAATGACAATATGAGAGAAGTACTTTTGACACTAAACGACGAAAAGATGTACGTTGAGACAATTTTCCGGGAAATAAGAGATGGAGAAGAGTACTTATATTGGTATTCTGTGCAAGGAGAAGGCGGGGCTCTTGTCGAAAATTCTCATCATGAAATTGATAAAAAGCACTTATCTTTTTGGTACGAATGTATTGATGAAGAAGTACAGTCTGTTGATATGAAAACAGAAGTTGTTATGATTCAAGATGTTGTGAAGGAAGCGATGAAATAATAGAATAGTATGTTGGAGAGAAGCGCATCAAAATGGATGTGCTTTTTATTATGGAAATTTTTTTAGAAAAGCTGTATACATTTTACGCTCTCAAACGTTGAGTATGTAGAAAGGAGAGCTAGATGAGCCATGATACGTTTGAATCGTTATTAATAGAGAAGTCAAAAGCTGTGTTTGGATACTTAATTAAGATTGGAGCAGATAGAAAAGAAGCAGAAGATATTGTGCAAGATACGTTATATAAAGCTTTATTGCTTATGGAAGAAATACCGTTAGAGCATTTAACATCGTGGCTCTTTAGGGTTGCAATCAATCAGCACCGAGATTTACATCGAAAAGAAAAAAGACTAAATCCAATCGCAATTGAATCAGTTGTTCTTATTGGTCAAAAGTCATTGGATGAAGTGCTTATAAAATGAAAAGAAAAGTGATTCTTATGTAGGGTTAAAAGATCCTAAAAATGGCGCAATATTAAATGCCGAAATGGCTAGAAATGTTTTTGGATTTGAAGGAAGTTATGCAAAAGTAAAAGAAGATGTGGAAAACGATTTAACAATAAACTCAAAAGAGTTTCTATACCAAATGAAGTATTTAGCAAAAAATAGTGAAGGTATACCAAGTGATTATTTTGAACAATATTATAAAGAAATAAAAAACACCGAACCAAAAGACCTACCAATATACGGTGTAGTTGTAACAGGCAAAACAAAGGATTTACAAAGTTTACAAGGATCACCGTATATTAAGGCTGCTGTAAGAGGTGTAACAGTTGAGAAATATTGATTACAAGTAATTAATGTGAATAATCAGAAAATTTATGTTATAATATGGGAAAAGGAGGTTCATATGAGGCAAATACATGGAGCAATTTATATTTACATAACAATGTTTTTCGTGGCGATATCCTATGGATTAGGGCACGTGTATTCGCATCCTTTACTAACTTTTTTAAGCGGAGCATGTATGGCGTTTGCGCTTCTTGTCCACCTTTTCTCAGTTTGGATCGTGAAATTTCAATTAAATATTAGTGAAATAGAAGAAGGCACTTTTTAAGTGGCCTTCTTTTTTAATAATATTTTGGAAGCTCTTGTAATAATTTTTCAATTTCACATTCTGTTTCTTCACATATAGACAGTGTGCGTAGTCTGAAAAATAAGCTGCGTAAGAAAGATTTTATATTTCCGTATAAGTACTCATACGATTTAATATGTAATGTTTGTTTTTGGACGGGTAATTGAGCTACTAAATCATGAAGGGCTAATATGAGTGCTTCTTCTTTTAGACCATTTTGTAGCATTGAGACAATTGGATAAACGAGACGCTCGTCTTCTTCATATTTGTAATAGATGGAATGAACACAAACTTTGTTTAATAAAGTTTGTAGTATCTCTTCGTAATATAAAGTTTCCAGTTTAGGACTATTCACAAGCGCCTCAAATGTATCAGAAGCATGAGCGATACTATGTGCCCAGCCATGGTCTTGAACATATCCACGGAAATCATGTTCATTGTTCATATATAGAATTAAGTGATCTTTTACAGTTAAAATATCATTCTGCGATAAGAAATTATATTTTGTATCCGCATCAATAAGGAGCGCAATTAATAATGTCGTAAATGCACGGGTAAATACAGCATCTTCGTCATCTGAACGAATTTTATAAAATAAATAGTTTTCGCTGATGCTTTCTAATAATAATTTCTGCAATTGTGTGTGTGAAATGTAGTCCTTTTTGATGAGATGATAAAAAGTAGAGCAAATGAGTTTGTCTCTTAAATAGCTATCAGTAATACCGATATGTTTAAGCATATTTGAACTTAAAGAATCCATGTTAATTGTGTTATCCATTATGTAATTATTATTACGAATTTCTTCTAACTGTTGTTGTAACATATAAACCTCCTATTTTAGAAAATTCTGTATTTAAATAGTATAATAAGAGGAAGAAATAGACAATAAATAAATGCTTTTGAATGGAGGGGCATGATGAAGAGAGCATTAGTCTTTTTTATTAGTCTTTTTTATTAGTCTTTTCTTTTTAGGAAGTTGTTCGCTTTCGTATGTTACTTTTTCTAGCGAGAGCAAAAGCTGGACGGGACAATATAAAGGGCATATTAAGGATGACAGTGAAGATGGAATGTTTACGTTTCAGTATAAAGGCGGAGATGGAAATACAGAATTTAAAAATTTAGAGATTGCTATTCATGAAACCTTTCGTACAATGACACAAACTTCAGAAGTTCATAAAGGAGCAAAGGTTGAAATGAAGTCTTCTTGTGTAAGTTGTGCACCTCTATCTAAAGATGAACCGATTGAAATTGTGATTAAATGGGATGATAAGTATGAAGAGAAGATGGTTTTAAAACGGAAATAAGAAAAAAGGCAGCAATCACGCTGCCTTTTTTCTTATTTCACAAATTGTAATTCTTTCGGGAATTTCGTTAAAATTTCTGACCCGTCTTTTGTGATGTAAATATCATCTTCAATACGAACGCCACCTACGTTTGGTACGTAAATACCTGGTTCGATTGTGAAGACCATACCTTCTTTTAATGGAGACTCGTTACCAGCTTTTACATCTGGATATTCGTGTACGCTAATTCCAAGTCCGTGACCAAGGCGGTGCGGGAAGAAGTCGCCGTAACCTGCATCTGCGATCACAGAGCGAGCAGCGTTGTCGATTGCGCCAAGTGTAACACCTGGTTTACATGCTTCAACTGCTTGTAGTTGTCCAGCAAGTACAGTGTTATAAATGCGAGTTTGTTCTTCAGAAATATCACCGAATGCTACTGTACGTGTAATGTCAGAGCAATAACCTTCAATGATTACACCTAAATCAAATAGTACGAAATCGCCGCGTTTCATTTTGTTTGCACCTGGAATACCGTGTGGAAGAGCAGAGTTTGCACCTGCTAATACCATCGTATCAAATGACATTTTATGTATGCCTTTTGTTTTTAATTCGTGTTCAATAATTGCTAGTACTTCTAGCTCACTACGATCTTCTTTAATTGCATTTACACCAACTTCAACAGCGTAGTCCGCCATTTTAGCTGCTTCGCGTAAAATAGAAAGTTCTTTTTCATCTTTAATTAAACGAAGTTCACGAACTTTTTCTTCAGCTGATTTGAACGCTGCATTTGGGAATAGTTTTGTTAATTCTTCGTAACGTTCTACGTTTAAATGTTCTTTTTCAATCGCAATTGCGTTTGCATTGATACCGCGGTCTTTAATTGCTTTTGCAATCATATCCCATGGTCTGTCAGTATCAGTAAATCCGATAATTTCATGTGCCCAGCCAGCGTTACGCGCTTGACCTTCTTCCATTTTAGGACAAATTAAAATAGGTTCTTTTTCTTGGAATACAAACATACCAAGAAGTCTTTCGTGTGGTTCACAGTGGAAGTTTGTCATGTAGAAGACGTTCGGTGTAGAAGTTAAGAACGCAGCTTCTACGTTTTTTTCTTTTAGCCATTGCATTAAATTTTCTAATCTAGCATTCATCGATTGGCACCCCCGAGATATTTAATTACAAATATAACTTTACATCGGAGGAAAGCGTTATGACAAGTAAATAGATGTTAGAAAAGACAGGGAATTGAAAAATCATGTAGAATAAAAAGTGACAATGTGAATAGGGGAGGAATGTAATAATGAAAGTATCTTATCATGGACATTCAGTTGTAAAGATTGAAACGAATGGAAAAGTGATTTTAATTGACCCATTTTTAACTGGAAATCCGACAACGGATTTAAAGGCTGAAGATGTAAAAGTAGATGCGATTCTTTTATCGCATGGACATGGCGATCATGTTGGAGATACAGTAGAGCTTGCGAAGAAAAATAATGCGGTTGTTGTGGCACCATTTGAACTAGCGACCTTTTTAAGTTGGCAAGGTGTGAATACACATCCGATGCATATTGGTGGTTCGCATGAATTTGACTTCGGAAAAGTGAAGTTTACACAAGCATTCCACGGTTCTAGTTATATTGATGAAGAAAATAAGACGATTACATATACAGGTATGCCAGCAGGAATTTTATTTACAGCAGAAGAGAAAACTGTGTACCATGCAGGAGATACCGCTCTATTCTCTGATATGAAATTAATTGGGGAACTAAACAACATTGATATAGCATTTTTACCAATTGGTGATAATTTCACAATGGGACCAGAAGATGCTGTTTTAGCAGCAAAATGGGTTCAGGCGAAAACTGTTGTACCGATGCATTACAATACGTTCCCAGTAATTGAACAAGACCCATATCAATTTGTAGAAAAGCTACAAAATTGTACAGGGAAAGTATTAGAAGCTGGAGAAAGTATTACACTATAGAAAAGAAACCCTTCATTTGAAAAGACAAGTGAAGGGTTTTTTACGTGTGTAGGACAGCTTTTAAAGTTTGTACTTGTTTTGGTGATTCTTTTCTTTTTGGAAGTGGCTGTTCAGGTGTTTCATTCAATTCCATTGCAACTTTTTTTCCGTCTACGAAAGCTAAAAATACAGCACCTACAACTTCTAATAATTTTTTCATCATATATCCGCTCCTTTGTTTTATTTCTTGTCTTCATTGTATATTGAAGCGGCTGGACAAACTATCGAACGAGATGACAATACCATTACATTGTTGTAATAGAAGAAGTAGTATAATGTAAGGCGTATTTTGTTATAAAAAAAATAGTACAGACATATAAAGAGAGAGTGTAACAGTTTTGAAAATATAGTATACTGAAAATACAACACATGAAGAATTTAGGGAAAAGAAAGTATGGTGAAACCATTTGGCTACCAAGCATAACCAAATTTTAGAACATATTAATAGCCTGCCAGTAGGGCATAAAATTTCTGTAAGGCAAATTGCAAAAGATTTGAGTGTAAGTGAAGGGACAGCTTACCGTGCAATTAAAGATGCAGAAAATAAAGGATATGTTAGTACGATTGAACGTGTCGGAACAATTCGAATTGAACAAAAGAAGAAAGAGAATATTGAAAAGCTGACATATGCAGAAGTCGTTAACATTGTCGATGGTCAAGTACTTGGGGGCAGAGAAGGACTACATAAGACGTTAAATAAATTCGTAATTGGGGCAATGAAATTAGAAGCGATGATGCGCTATACAGAAGCTGGGAACTTACTTATTATCGGTAACCGTACGAACGCACATCAATTAGCGTTAGAAGCCGGAGCTGCGGTATTGATTACTGGTGGATTTGATACGGAAGATCATGTGAAGAAATTAGCAGATGAATTAAAGCTGCCGATTATTTCAAGTAGTTACGATACATTTACAGTTGCGACGTTAATTAATCGTGCAATTTACGATCAGCTTATTAAGAAAGAAATAGTACTCGTTGAAGATATTTTAACACCAATTGAAGAGACACTATATTTAAAACCAGGTGATACAGTACAGCAATGGCATGCGTATAACGAAGAGACGATGCACGGAAGATATCCAATTGTTGATGAAAATAAAAAGGTATTAGGTATTGTAACTTCAAAAGATATGATCGGTGTAGCGAAAGAAACACCAATTGATAAAGTGATGACAAAACATCCAATTACGGTAAATGGAAAAATGTCTGTCGCGGCTGCGGCACGTATGATGGTGTGGGAAGGTATTGAGTTACTTCCTGTTGTTGATGAAGGAAATAAACTGCAAGGTATTATTAGCCGTCAAGATGTACTTCAGGCGTTGCAAATGATTCAGCGTCAACCACAAGTTGGGGAAACAATCGATGATATTGTAACGAATCAATTCATGACACCGAAAGAAGCAAAAAATGAACATCTATATCAATTTTCAGTGACGCCGCAAATGACCAATTCAATCGGAACGTTATCTTACGGTGTATTCACAACGATTGTGACGGAAGCAACGAATCGTGTGATTCGTGCGCAGAAGAAAAGTGATTTAATTGTTGAGAACTTAACAATTTATTTCGTAAAACCAGTTCAAATTGACAATGTTGTATCGGTTCATCCGAAAGTATTAGAAATTGGACGTAAATTTGGTAAGGTGGATGTAGAAGTACATCATGAAGGTAATGTTGTCGGGAAAGCATTACTTATGGTGCAGTTGATCGATAAATAAAAAGATGGAGCAAGCCGCTTTGGTTTGTTCCATTTTTTTTAGAACGCTACAATAGGGAGTTTTTAAATTTAGTTAGCAACTGAATCTATCACCTTCTGCCTCATATTTATAAGTAGAAGCACGCAATTACTTGAAGATGCTTGAATAATAATTGTGGAGGTGTCGAATGGGAGTAATAGTTCTCTTTTTAGGGGTAGTATTTGCAATAACTTTTCATAGGTTAACGCATAGAAGAATGGATTCAAATAAAAAGAAATTGTATGTAGTGAGTTTGGTTTTCGCTATTATTTGTTCCTTTATCCCTATAACTGGAGAAAATAAGAGCGATTTTCTTTACTTTGTTATACCAGCAGAAAATTTCATTTATTATGGCGGATGGGAAATTTCGTTTAATCCATTAGTTTTTTTCTTTAACTTTATTTTGTTTTATTGGGTTTTGAAGTGAATACTTAAGCTATGTAAGTGTTCGGGTAGAGAAGTGAAAAAATAGAAGGATATGTATCAATGTAGATAGAAAATTGGTTGTTAGTCGATTACGCTACTAATCGTTAAGAGATAATAATCGTGTAATTGGATAGGGAAACGATGCTTCACTATAGGAACTAGGGGGAGAAGAATGGATTTTCACATTAAAGAGCAGTTAGGTAAGCAATATAATTTAAATAGTCTTACGGAAGTTGTATTGTTGCATGGGGGAGAGAATCAAACATATATATTCGAATCGGACAAAAATAAATTTGTAGTGAGGCAGTATAGAGAAGGACGTTATATAGCTGAGCAAATAGAGGCTGAAATACATTGGTTAATAGCGATGCAAAAACAAATGTTAGTACCAGAAGTAGTTGCAAATAAAAACGGTAATTGGATCACATCTGTTATGAAAGATGAGAGAAGTATTCAGTATTTTGTTGTCTTTAGGTTTATAAACGGAAGTGAAATTTTAGAACCAAGGGATAGGGACTATGAAAAACTTGGGTCACTAATGCGAATGTTTCATGAAAAAACAAATGAAGTGCTCAAAAGAGTGCCGCAAACTTGGAGAGGTTACGAAAGGCCTATATATAGTGAGCAAAAGATAATCCACGAGCCTTTACAGCGATTACTAAAGGCTTCATTTCTATCGCATGCGGATAAGCATAAATGCATGAAAATTGCAGAAAGAATACAAGAACTCACAAATTCAACTCAACTAGGAGAAAAACAATTTGTTCATGGGGATATGCATTTTGGTAATGTTCTTGTAGACAAAGAGGATTGGTATTTACTTGATTTTGATGAATGTGGATTTGGGTATAAAGAGTTTGATATTGGTGTTCCGAGATTACATTTAATTTCTTCGGGACAGTTAGAAGATGTATGGGGGAATTTCATGATGGGATATGGGGAAAATATTTCGGAAGCAGCCATTCGGCTTGGAACCGCTTCGAGAATTTTTTACATGGCGGGAAAGATTCCGTTAAGGCTTGATATCGAGCCTATTAGAAAAGACCCCGGTGCTTTTATTCGACGATATGTTCAGTACGCTGAAGAGGAATTATGTGGTGAAACAATTGTATGACTAAAAAACAGAATATTAATTCAATTGAAGTTTATAATATGTTATAATCGGATTGTAAGAAAATGGATTACAGAAAGGCGGTATGCATTATGTCATCAGAAGTACTCTTTTTTGGTGGAATCGCACTATTTTACTTTCTTGTGATGATACCGTTTCAATATTTATATTTACAAGGTTTACATGAAAAAAAGAAACGAACAGGCTTATCTCAGCGAGAACTATATGAAAAAATGTCTTTTGAGGAAGAACAATTACATTTTCACGTACAAGGAAATCTTTTTAATATACCATCTGCGTTTGTCGCATATATGATTTTAAAAGTTAGGGGACGTAAAAAAGCATCACAATATTGATGCTTTTTTTTACGTTGCTTCAGACAGATTCAGCTTCTTCAACGGCTAATGGTAAGAAATGTTTGTATTGGCGAAATCCATTAAATACACTTGCACTACCAAATAGAACAAATAAAACACCAACGATAATACGAGCGGTTGAAAGTTCTAAAAAGAATTGGTTTATCCCGAAGAATAAGACGAATGAACCGAGTGCCATTGCGGATTTTCCTGCGAGCCAACCTTTCTCCATTGGGCGGTTTGTACGAAAGTATTTTGTTTTGTAAAAGAGGTACAACATAATTGAGACGATAATACAGAAGACTAATACTGGCATAATGCACACTCCCATCGCTTTGTAAAAAATAATAGTGGAGAAAAAAGAAATATCTAAACTTTCTAACTTTTATTATAAAGCAATTGTTCGCATGTATGAAATACTTTCCGTTATAATGGAAGATAAAGTGAAGAAGTTGAGTAAAAAGGAGATTATACATATGCATGAGCAAATTTTAGGAGCAATTAAAGAGTTTGATACAATTATTATTCATCGCCATGTGCGTCCAGATCCAGATGCGTTAGGTTCACAGGGCGGTCTTGGTACTATTCTACAAGAATCGTTTCCAGAGAAAAATATTTATACGGTTGGGTACAATGAACCGTCACTAGAATATTTACGAGTAATGGATGATATTGAAGATAGTCTATATGAAAATGCGCTTGTTATCGTATGTGATACTGCGAACCAAGAACGTGTTGACGATCAACGCTACGCAAAAGGGAAGATGTTAATTAAAATTGACCATCATCCAAATGAAGATCCGTACGGAGATATTACGTGGGTAGATACGACAGCAAGTTCTACAAGTGAAATGATTTATGAGTTTTACAGTTATGGAAAAGATAAAGGATTACAGATAACAAAAGAAGCAGCTCGTCTTATTTTAGCGGGTATTGTTGGGGATACAGGTCGTTTCTTATTCCCGAATACAACAGCGAAAACACTTCGTTATGTAAGTGAGCTTGTTGATATGGATGTGAAATTCACAGATTTATACAATGAAATGTATAAGACGAAAGAAAAGATTGCTCGTTTGAACGGCTATATTTTACAAAACTTTACGATGGTAGAAGAAGGAGTAGCTTACATTAAATTAACGAGAGAAGTATTAGAAAAGTTTGATGTACTTCCTTCTGAGGCATCTGGCGTTGTTGGAGCACTTGGTAATATTGATGGATTAAAGTCGTGGGTTCTATTTTTAGAGGAAGACGATGTGATTCGTGTTCGTCTTCGTTCAAAAGGACCAGTGATAAATAAATTAGCAATGAAATATAATGGCGGAGGGCATCCGATGGCTTCTGGTGCAAAAGCATCTTCTTGGGAAGAAGCCGATCGTCTTTTTGCTGATTTACGTGAGTTGTGTAGATAAGAGATTATATAGTAGGACAAAAAGAAGGAGCGGCGCTAAAGCCCTCCTTCTTTATTTATTTTTCTTTCTCTATAGTAATGCTAATTTCAAGCACTGTATCAAAAGATATTGTATCGACTTTAAAACGGTATAGCCGATCGTAATGTTTGTACGTTTTGTTTTCGATTACCTTTTTGAGTAGGTCTTTATTTTTTGCGATACTTTGTATGTTTTTCGTTAAAAGATGTTGGAGGTCATTATGAATAGAAGTGGTCATATTTTCGAGTGTAAGGTTGTCTAAATCGTATTTTTCTCGATTTATAAGTTTTATTTTAATCTCTTGAATAGTTAAGAGCCGTTTGTTTTCTGTATTCAATTTTTCTTGATCTTCGAGAAGGACGTGGAGCTTTGCTTCTTGTTTTTCTATAATTTCTCGTTGCTCTGCGATTTTACTAGCTTGTTCTTCTTGAAAAACACCGTATATGTACAAAAAAATAAACCAGCTCAATACGCCTCCAACAGCAGCACCAGCTAAAACTAAATACCATTTTTTTGCTGTATTGGCACTTGGTACTCTCATACATGTTCCTGCGTTAGCCATTTAATAATAGTAAGACCTGTTTGCATACCACCCGTTGCGAAAAAAATAAGGAGAATTTGTTTTACGATATCTTTCATATCTCCGCCAAAGAAACTTCTTTCAAAGCTATAAAAAGTATCAAATGTTCCGCCAATTGCTGCAACGAGTGCCCAAATCCTTAAATTTTGGGCGAATTGATTAATGTAAGTTAGAGCTGGTTTTCCGATAAGAAATGCACCAAAGCCGCCAATTAATGAACCACCGAGTATAACCCCAAAGGCAATAAAGTAACTAATAATGAGCAGAGAGAAAAAAGTGTGTTCTCTTACATCCATCGTCATTCCCCTTTCTTCTTCATATATATGGACAAAGTATAAGAAGTATGTTTTGATTTCCGCTTTCCTCATCACCTATAATAAAAGTAGTCAAATTGGTAAAGAGAGGGTACAACAGTGAAGTTTGTGCATTTACAATGTCAAACCGTTTTTAGTTTATTAAAAAGTGCTTGTAAAATTGATGAGCTTGTAGTCAGGGCGAAAGAACTTGGTTTTTCATCACTCGCTATTACGGATGAAAATGTTATGTATGGTGTCATTCCATTTTATAAAGCATGTAAGAAACATGGTATACAGCCTATTATCGGCTTAACAGCTTCTATTTTTAGTGAAGAAGATGAAAAATCTTATCCGCTTGTTTTACTTGCTGAAAATGAAATAGGATATCAAAATTTATTAAAGATTTCTAGTAGCATTATGACGAAGTCCAAAGAGGGTATTCCGAAAAAGTGGCTTGCCCATTATGCGAAAGGATTAATTGCTATTTCACCAGGTAAAGATGGGGAAATCGAACAATTATTATTAGAAGACAAAGAGAGTGAAGCTGAAGAAGTAGCTCGCATGTATCAAAGTATGTTCGGCAATTTTTATATGAGTTTGCAGCATCATGCGATTCAAGATGAACTGCTTCTGCAAGAGAAATTACCTGCATTTATGAGTAGGATAAATGTTCCAGTCGTTGCAACAAACGATGTACGCTACATCAATCAAAGTGACGCACTTGTTCATGAGTGCTTATTATCTGTTGAAAGTGGAACGAAAATGACGGATCCAGATAGACCGAGGTTGAAAACGGATCAATATTATTTAAAATCATCAGATGAAATGGAAGCACTATTTTCTCACGTAGAAGAAGCGATTTATAACACAGTAGAAATTGCAGAACGTTGCAGAGTAGAAATACCGTTTCATATAAATCAATTACCGAAATTTCCTGTTCCAGCTAACGAGACGAATGATATGTATTTACGCCGAGTTTGTGAAGAAGGGTTGCAGAAACGTTATGGTACGCCGAAAGAAGTACATATAAAGCGTTTGAATCATGAATTAAACGTGATTTCTAGTATGGGGTTTAGTGATTATTTCCTCATCGTATGGGATTTTATGAAGTATGCGCATGAAAATCATATTTTAACAGGGCCAGGACGTGGATCGGCAGCTGGCTCACTTGTTTCTTACGTATTAGAAATTACAGATATTGATCCGATTGAATATGAGCTATTATTTGAAAGATTTTTAAACCCCGAGCGTGTGACACTTCCAGATATTGATATCGACTTTCCGGATATAAGACGTGATGAGATGATTCGATATGTGAAAGATAAATATGGTCAGCTTCGTGTTGCACAAATCGTAACGTTTGGGACGCTTGCAGCAAAAGCGGCAATTAGAGATATTGCACGTGTAATGGGGCTTCCGCCGCGAGATATTGACATATTCTCAAAACTTATCCCATCAAAGCTTGGTATAACGTTAAAAGATGCATATGAGGAATCGCAATCACTCCGTGAGTTCATACAAGGGAATCTGTTACATGAGCGTGTGTTTGAAATTGCAAAACGTGTAGAAGGCTTACCACGTCATACGTCTATTCATGCAGCTGGCGTTATTATGAGCCAAGAGCCGTTAACAGGAAGTGTTGCAATTCAAGAAGGGCATAACGATGTGTATGTGACGCAATATCCAGCTGATGCATTAGAAGAACTTGGTTTGTTAAAGATGGACTTTTTAGGATTACGTAATTTAACGTTACTTGAAAATATTATAAAGTTTATCGTGAAAAAAACGGGGACACAAATTGATATAAGAAATTTACCACTGCAAGATGAAAAGACGTTCCAATTGTTAGGTAGAGGGGATACAACAGGTGTGTTCCAGCTTGAATCAGGTGGTATGCGAAATGTACTTCGCGGGTTAAAACCGAATGAATTTGAAGATATTGTCGCTGTTAACTCGTTATATAGACCAGGACCAATGGAACAAATTCCGACCTTTATTGAATCAAAGCATGGAAAAAGAAAAATTGAATATTTACATCCGGACTTAAAGCCGATTTTAGAAAGAACGTACGGTGTAATTGTATACCAAGAACAAATTATGCAAATTGCGTCGAAATTAGCAGGATTCTCGCTTGGAGAAGCAGATTTATTACGCCGTGCAGTGAGTAAAAAAAATCGTAATATTTTAGATCAGGAGCGTAAGCATTTTGTGCAAGGTTGTTTACAAAATGGTTATGATGAGACATCTGCAGAGAAAATTTACGACTTAATTGTAAGATTTGCGAATTATGGTTTTAACCGAAGTCACGCGGTAGCCTACAGTATGATTGGATATCAGCTTGCTTACTTAAAAGCGAATTATACGCTGGAATTTATGACAGCATTATTATCAAGTGCAATTGGAAATGAAGATAAGATTGTGCAGTATATACGAGAAACGAAGCGGAAAGGTTTTCACGTTTTGCCGCCGTCTCTTCAGAGAAGTGGTTACAATTTCCAAATAGAAGGTAATGCGATACGTTACAGCTTACTTTCCATTCGAAACATCGGTATGGCTACAGTGACAGCATTACTCGAAGAACGAGAGAAAAAAATGTTTGAAGATTTATTTGAATTTTGTCTTCGCATGCCATCAAAGTTTGTAACAGAGCGAAATTTAGAGGCGTTCGTCTGGTCTGGATGTTTTGATGATTTTGGTGTTTCGAGAACGAATTTATGGAAAAGTCTTAAAGGAGCATTAGAGTACGCAAATCTTGCACGTGATTTAGGTGATGCTGTTCCAAAATCAAAATACGTACAAGGAGAAGAGCTCTCTTTTATTGAACAGTTAAATAAAGAAAAGGAAGCATTAGGCTTTTATTTATCAAGCTATCCGACAGCGCAGTATGTAAAGTTAGCGAAAGAATTAGAAATTCCATCTCTCGCTCAGGCGATGCGGCATAAGAAAAAAGTACAAAGAGCGATCGTGTATATAACAAGCGTGAGAGTCATTCGTACGAAAAAGTTGCAAAAGATGGCGTTTATTACATTTTGTGATCAAAATGATGAAATGGAAGCAGTTCTTTTCCCTGAAACGTATATACATTTCTCAGATAAGTTACAAGAAGGCGAAATTGTATTAGTTGACGGCATGATTGAGCTTAGAAATCATAAGTTGCAATGGATTGTAAATGGGCTATATCCGTTAGAAGAAATGGATATGTATGAAGAAAAAAAAGACGCAACTGTTTACGTGAAATTGCCGTCTCAGTATGAGAAAAAGCTGTTAAATCAGGTTACTAAAATATTGTTTGACTATTCGGGTTTTGCGAAAGTACTAATTTATTATGAAAAGGAACATAAAATGGTACAATTATCTCGAAGTTTATCGATTCATCCAAGTGAAGAATGTTTAGGAGCACTTCGTGAAATTGTCGGGGAAGAAAATGTGGTTGTGAAAATATAATGGACAATTTCCCTACACTTCGATTATTATAGTAGTAGTGTTCGTGGTCAGACCACTTGGAGAAATTGATATCAGCTAGAATAATTTGAGGAGAGTGGATAGTTTGTCAACACTTCGTGAAGAAGCACTTCACATGCATAAAGTGCATCAAGGAAAATTAGAAACTGTATCAAAAGTAAAAGTAGAAAATGCAAAAGATTTAAGTCTTGCATATTCTCCAGGGGTTGCAGAGCCTTGTAAAGAAATTTATGACGATAAAAGTAAGGTATATGAATATACGATGAAGGGAAATATGGTAGCAGTTGTGACTGATGGAACGGCTGTACTTGGTCTTGGTAACATTGGACCTGAAGCATCTCTTCCAGTAATGGAAGGTAAAGCTGTATTATTCAAGAGCTTTGCTGGTGTAGATGCATTCCCAATTGCCTTAAATACAAACGATGTAGATAAAATTGTTGAAACTGTAAAATTAATGGAGCCAACTTTTGGCGGCGTTAACTTAGAGGATATCGCAGCACCAAACTGCTTCATTATTGAAGAACGTTTGAAAAAAGAAACAAATATTCCTATCTTCCATGATGATCAACACGGAACAGCTATCGTAACAGTAGCAGGTCTTGTGAACGCGCTAAAACTAGTTGGAAAGAAAATGTCTGACATTAAAGTTGTCGCAAATGGCGCAGGTGCAGCAGGTATTGCAATTATTAAACTTTTATATCGCTATGGTGTACGCGACATTATTATGTGTGACCGTAAAGGCGCAATCTATGATGGTCGTCCTACAGGTATGAATCCGGTGAAGGATGAAGTTGCAAAATATACAAATAAGAATCGTATCGAAGGTTCTTTAGCTGACGTTGTACAAGGTGCGGACGTATTCATTGGTGTATCTGCAGAAGGTGCATTAACAGAAGAGATGGTTCGTACAATGAATGACGATGCAATTATTTTTGCAATGGCGAATCCAGTTCCAGAAATTATGCCAGAATTGGCAAAAGCAGCGGGCGCAGCTGTTGTTGGAACGGGTCGTTCTGACTTCGCGAACCAAGTAAATAATGTACTAGCGTTCCCTGGTATTTTCCGTGGTGCACTTGACGTACATGCGACACAAATTAACGAAGAAATGAAGATGGCAGCTGTACAGGCTATTGCTGAGCTTGTAGCAGAAGATGAGTTGAATGCAGACTATATCATTCCAGCACCGTTTGACGCGCGTGTAGCGCCTCAAGTGGCAGCTTACGTTGCGAAAGCTGCAATGGAGACAGGAGTAGCTCGCCGTCAAGTAGACCCAAATGAGATTGCTGAGAAAACAAAACAATTAGCGCTGATTGGTAAAGAATAAGCGAGGAATTTCCATTGACATCATCAAATACAAAAGTATATCTCGAAATTGTAAAAAAAATCCGTTCCATTATGGAAGAAGATGGATTGGTGGCGGGGGATCGTTTGCCGTCTGAGCGTGA
This sequence comes from Bacillus sp. BC08, assembly GCF_054326875.1. Lineage (NCBI taxonomy): Bacteria > Bacillati > Bacillota > Bacilli > Caryophanales > Bacillaceae > Bacillus > Bacillus sp. BC08. Next base: position 253,489 of record NZ_JBTGPA010000035.1, read on the forward strand.
GTTAAGTTCACGTTTAAACGTAGGGCGTTCCTCTGTAAGAGAAGCATTGCGTGCTTTAGAACTGGTAGGATTGATTGAAACGAGACGTGGTGAAGGGACGTTTATTCGAAACTTTTACGATAACGGTCTTGTACAATTGATTGCGCCGTTCTTGCTGCAAGATGAGAAAACAATTCGTGATTTATTACAAACAAAAGGATTGCTTGAGAAAGATATGATTCGAATTGTATGTAATTTACCGAAAGAGACGTTTTCTAAAGTGCTAAGTAAATTACACAAAGTGCTTGAAGAAAATGAAAACTCAATTCCAATGCTTCATCAAACGTTTTTTAAAACACTTATTGAACAAGTCGATAATTATTTACTTTATCGCATTTGGATGATCGTAAATGATTATGTATCAACTCTTTCTTGTAAAGTTTCAGGAGATTCTATCGATATGTATAGAAAGCTTTATGCTACTTTGGAAGAAAAACAAGAAAGTGATGCACTAAAAATTTACGATGAATTAGTAGAGAATATACAGTTTCACTCGTAATGTATAAAATTTGTCGAAATGACCATGACACGTTATGACAAACATTCTATCGCGTAGCGGTTAAAGTTAAACGTAAAGAGTGAGGTTATTAGACAGATTGAGAAGATAAGGCTAACATCAAACTTTGGTGTTAGCCCAATTTTCTTCTTGCGCTAACCTTAGCTCTCAACGAAGGGGGTCAAATTGTGCTAAGAGATTTATTCGTGAAAAAGAAAAAGTACGCTGCAATACCTTCAGAACAAGTACGAAAAGATGTACCAGATGGCGTTATGACAAAATGTCCGAAATGTAAAAAAATCATGTATACGAAAGAGGTTCTAAAAAATTTAAAAGTATGTGTGAATTGTGGATATCATCATCCTATGAATGCATGGGAACGTCTTGATAGTATATTGGACGAAGGGTCATTCCGTGAGTATGACAAAGAAATGGTTTCATTAAATCCACTCGAGTTTCCAGGGTACGAAGAGAAACTAGAGAGCGATCGTAAGAAGACTGAATTGAACGAAGCGGTTGTAACTGGTGAAGGAACAATTGATGACATGCTTGTTGTTGTTGCAGTAATGGATTCTCGTTTTCGAATGGGCAGCATGGGCTCTGTTGTAGGAGAGAAAATTGCCCGTGCAGTTGAAAAAGCATACGACTTACAAGTTCCATTTATTATCTTTACTGCGTCGGGTGGTGCCCGTATGCAGGAAGGGATATTAAGTTTAATGCAAATGGCAAAAACAAGCGTAGCTTTGAAAAAGCATAGTAATGCAGGAGGGTTATTTATTTCTGTTATGACTCACCCAACGACGGGCGGGGTTTCAGCAAGTTTCGCTTCACTTGGTGATTACAATCTTGCAGAGCCAGGTGCACTTATCGGATTTGCTGGTAGACGTGTAATTGAACAAACAGTGCGTGAGAAACTACCGGAAGATTTCCAAACGGCAGAATTTTTATTAGAGCACGGTCAATTAGATGCGGTGGTGCATCGTGATGATATGAGAGAATCGCTCCGTAAGATTTTAGAAGTTCATCAAGGAGGGGAAATGGCTGTATGGCAGAGCTAGAATTTGAGAAACCAGTTGTTGAGCTAAGAAATAAGATTCGTGAACTGAAAGACTATACGAAAAACAGCCAGATGGACTTCAGTGAGGAGATTCGTATTTTGGAAGACAAGTTAGAAAAATTAGAGGAAGATATATACGGCAATATGAAAGTATGGGACCGTGTTCAAATTGCTCGTCATGCAGAACGACCAACAACGCTCGATTATATTGAGCACTTATTTACTAATTTTTTTGAATGTCATGGAGATCGCGTATTTGGCGACGATGCAGCGATTGTCGGCGGCATTGCGAAATATAAGGGGATGCCAGTAACTGTAATTGGGCATCAACGCGGAAAAGATACGAAAGAAAATATTCGTCGTAATTTTGGGATGCCTCATCCAGAAGGATATCGAAAAGCACTGCGTCTAATGAAACAAGCGGAAAAGTTTAATCGTCCTATTATTTGTTTCATTGATACGAAGGGAGCTTATCCTGGTAAAGCAGCTGAAGAACGTGGACAAAGTGAAGCGATCGCCCGTAATTTATTTGAAATGGCGGGTTTAACTGTACCTGTTATTTGTATTGTTATCGGTGAAGGTGGTAGTGGTGGTGCGTTAGGTCTTGGAGTAGGAGATTACATTCATATGCTGGAAAATTCCACGTATTCTGTTATTACACCAGAGGGTGCGGCGGCAATTCTTTGGAAAGACGCTGGTAAAGCAAAAGAAGCTGCAGAAGCGATGAAAATTACAGCATTAGATTTGAAAGAATTAGGTGTAATTGACGAAATTATTCCAGAGGCAAAAGGCGGAGCACATCGTAATATTTTAAAACAATCAGAAAATATAGATTTAATGCTTAAGAAAACTTTTGAACAATTAAGCGAAATTTCGAAAGATGAATTAATCGAAAAACGTTATGAAAAATATATGAAAATTGGGCAAGTTTCGTTTTCAAACGCTTCCATTGGGATAAAATAATAAAAGCGTGCGTTCCTCTTCGCGAATGCACGTTTTTATTATGAAAAGACACATCTTCTCCATTGTGTTTTTATATTTTTTCGTGTTATTTTATTATAAGGCAAATAATCTTTATGAGGTGAGTACAAATGAAACGTATTGGTGTATTAACAAGTGGTGGAGATTCACCTGGTATGAATGCTGCCATTCGTGCAGTTGTTCGTAAAGCGATTTTCCATGATATTGAAGTATATGGTATTTACCATGGATACGCTGGATTAATTTCTGGTCATATTGAAAAATTAGAACTTGGTTCTGTTGGCGATATTATCCACCGCGGTGGTACAAAATTATATACAGCAAGATGTCCTGAGTTTAAAGACCCAGAAGTACGACTAAAAGGTATCGAGCAATTAAAGAAACACGGTATCGAAGGACTTGTTGTTATTGGTGGAGATGGTTCTTACCAAGGCGCTAAAAAATTAACTGAACAAGGATTCCCATGTGTTGGTGTACCAGGTACAATCGACAATGATATCCCTGGAACAGACTTCACAATTGGTTTCGATACAGCTTTAAACACTGTTATTGATGCAATTGATAAAATTCGTGACACAGCTACATCTCATGAACGTACATATGTTATCGAAGTAATGGGACGTCATGCTGGAGATATCGCATTATGGGCTGGTTTAGCTGATGGTGCTGAAACAATTTTAATTCCAGAAGAAGAGTATGACATGGAAGATGTTATTGCTCGTCTGAAGCGTGGTAGTGAACGTGGTAAAAAACACAGTATTATCATTGTGGCTGAAGGTGTTGGAAGTGCAATTGACATCGGTAAGCATATTGAAGAAGCAACAAACTTTGATACTCGTGTAACTGTGTTAGGTCACGTACAACGTGGTGGATCACCAAGTGCACAAGACCGTGTATTAGCAAGTCGTCTTGGCGCAAGAGCAGTTGAATTATTAATTGCTGGTAAAGGTGGACGTTGTGTAGGTATTCAAGATAATAAACTTGTTGATCATGACATTATCGAAGCGTTAGCTCAAAAGCATACAATCGATAAAGATATGTATCAATTATCTAAAGAATTATCCATCTAATCGGCTTAATGTCGGATATTTGGGAACGGTTTCATAATTTTCGGAGGTGCAATATGCGTAAAACTAAAATTGTATGTACTATAGGTCCTGCTAGTGAAAGTATTGAAAAATTAGAACAATTAATCGAAGCGGGTATGAACGTTGCTCGTTTAAACTTCTCTCATGGTAGCCATGAAGAGCACGGCGCTCGTATTAAAAACATTCGTGAAGCTTCAAAGAAAACTGGTAAAACAGTTGGTATCTTACTTGATACAAAAGGTCCAGAAATCCGTACTCACGACTTCGTAGACGGACAAGCTGAGCTTGTAACAGGTGCAGAAGTAGTTCTTTCTACTGAGCAAGTATTAGGTACTGCAGAGAAGTTCTCTGTATCTTATGCTGGTCTTTATGACGATGTAGACCCAGGTTCTCGTATTCTAATCGATGACGGTCTTATCGAACTAGAAGTAATCGAAAAAGCTGACGGAAACATCCGTACAAAAGTTCTTAACAGCGGAACTGTAAAAAATAAAAAAGGTGTTAACGTACCAAACGTAAGCATTAAGCTTCCTGGTATCACTGAAAAAGACGTAAAAGATATCATTTTCGGTATCGAGCAAAAAGTTGATTTCATCGCAGCTTCATTCGTACGTAAAGCATCTGACGTATTAGAAATCCGTGAATTATTAGAAGAGAATAAAGCTCAATACATCCAAATCGTACCAAAAATCGAAAACCAAGAGGGTATCGATAACATCGATTCAATCTTAGAAGTTTCTGACGGTTTAATGGTAGCTCGTGGTGATATGGGTGTAGAAATTCCACCAGAAGAAGTACCATTAGTACAAAAACGTCTAATCAAAAAATGTAACGTGTTAGGTAAACCAGTTATTACTGCGACACAAATGTTAGATTCTATGCAACGTAACCCACGTCCAACTCGTGCGGAAGCAAGTGACGTAGCTAATGCAATCTTCGATGGTACAGATGCAATCATGCTTTCAGGTGAAACAGCTGCTGGTCAATACCCGGTAGAAGCAGTAACAATGATGGCTAACATTGCAGTACGTGTTGAAAAATCATTACAGTATGAAGATATGTTCAAAAAACGTATTAAAGAGTTCACTCCAACAATTACAGATGCAATTAGCCAATCTGTTGCGCATACAGCACTTGCTCTTGATGTAGCTGCAATCGTAGCTCCAACAGAAAGTGGATATACTGCGAAAATGATCTCTAAATACCGTCCGAAATCTCCAATCGTAGCTGTAACATCTGACGAGCAAGTAGGACGTCGTCTTGCACTTGTTTGGGGTGTACAAGCATTTATGGCTGGAAAACGTGCAGCGTCTACTGACGAAATGTTAGATACTGCAATTCAAACAGGTATGGATGCAGGTCTAATCGGACTTGGAGACACTGTAGTAATCACTGCTGGTGTACCAGTTGCTGAAACGGGTACAACAAACTTAATGAAAATCCACGTTGTTGGTGAAGAAGTTGCGAAAGGACAAGGAATCGGTCGTAAAGCTGCAAAAGGTAAAGTAGTTGTAGCGAAAACAGCTGCTGAAGCTGTAGCGAACGTAAACAAAGGTGATATCCTTGTTACAACAAGCACTGATAAAGATATGATTCCTGCAATCGAAAAAGCTGCTGCTCTAGTTGTAGAAGAAGGCGGTCTAACAAGCCACGCGGCTGTTGTAGGTGTATCAATCGGTATTCCTGTTATCGTTGGTGTAAACGGCGTAACAGCAACTTTAAAAAATGGCCAAGAAGTAACAGTTGATGCAGCACGCGGAATTGTTTATAATGGACATGCGGAAGTGCTATAAGTAATACGGAGAGAAGGATCGGAGTCCTTCTCTTTTTTTTACACAAAAATGAGGTATAACTAGCTTAAGACGTCTGAAATTGCTTTTAAAAGCTATTTATTATGAGGTTTGATATGAAATGTATTTGGCTTTTGTGTGGTGTATATGAGCGTTGTGAGGGCGTTTAAAGTGATGGTATGTGAGAGGAGTGTAGAACTATGAAGTGGTTACTATTCTTGTTTATTTTAATACCAGCGATTGAGATTACAGTCTTAATTGGATCGAGTCATGTAATAGGTTTATGGTCTACGTTCGCTATGATTGTATTTACGGGTGTTGTAGGTGTCTATTTGGCGAAAAGGCAAGGATTTAAAGTACTTGGAGAGATTCAATCTAAGTTGAATAGAGGAGAAATGCCAGGGGCGGCAGTACTCGATGGTATTTTTATCTTTGTAGGAGGTATTCTTTTGGTACTTCCTGGATATGTAACGGATATAATAGGTTTGATCTTTGTTATCCCTGTGACGAGGGCTTTATTGAAGCCATTTGTTATGAAATGGATGGAATGGAAGTTTAGAAAGAACTCTACTATTATTGTTCAGAAATAGTGCTTAGATTATAGCGATCTAAGCACTATTTTTTTGCGCGTAAAAGGATGAGGGGGGGGATTAAAGCTAAGTTAATTAAAGATGCACTTTATCCTACCTTAACATCTGGTGAGTGTGAAGAAGGAGTTAAGTGGAAATCGGACTGCCCATTAAAGTCCGATTGGTGAGGGCTAATAATCAGTGGGGGATGAAGAAAACCCCCACTGATTAAAGTTTCACTTTATTGTATTCGCTGTGTGTTTTTTGATTGGATATGTGATTTGGGGAGTTGGTAGCTCTTAATGAGTCTGCTGCACGAAAATTTTTGTGAACTCAAACTTGTTTTTGTATATAAAAAGAATTAATTGGCATGGAAAAGTTAGATAAGAACAGGAAAGTTATTAGTTTAAGTCTCATTCTAAGCTGTTTTGTATATTTATTCATTTACATAAAAAGTAATAAATGTAAGTAATAATTATAAAAATAATAGAATAAATATGTAAAAAGACCTCGAAATATACGTTTTTTATACAAAAAAACAAGAGAATGATCCTTTTTGGGGGCAATTCTCTTGTTGATGTAATAAGTATGAAAAATAAGTACAAGGAATAATCAGTACAAGGAATAATCAGTGGGAATTTCCCACTGATTACATGTAAGTTTTTGTTGTATATGAATTAGAAACTATTATTTTGAAGGTGAGCCTTTAATATATTTCCACAAATCATGGAATACACGAGCTTTGTGCAATGTATTAAGTAGTACTAAGGTGACTGGACCGATGATTAATCCTAAAAAGCCAAAGAGTTTAAAGCCGACAAATAGAGCAATCAGTGTTGCTAATGGATCGAGGCCGATATTAGATGAAAGTACTTTAGGCTCCATAATTTGTCTTTGGACAATCACGACGATGTATAAGATGAGAAGACCGATGGCGAAAGCAGTGTCGCCAGTGAAAAATACGTATATAACCCAAGGAACGAAGACGGCGCCTGTTCCTAGATAAGGGAGTAAATCTACAACCCCTGTAATAATCGCGATAGTAATGGCGTATGGTACGCGTAATATTAACAGTCCGATTAGTACAATAACAGTTGTCATAGATACGAGTGTAAGTTGTGCTTTAACAAAACCAAATAAAGCTTTTCTTAAATCGACAAAAATAGTTTTTCCATAGCCATGAACACGATTGGGCAAAAACTTTCTTGCTTTCTGAGCAAGACGGTGCCAATCGTAACTAATGAAGAAAGTGGCTAATAAAACGAATACAAGAACAGTTAAAGTTGTTGGTAATGCACTAATGAAATTTGTTAACCCGCTTATAATAGCAGTTAAAAGTTCTTTCATTTGTGTCGTTGCTTCGGTTCCTAAGTTTTGAATGTTTTGTGTAATCGTATAGCGCTGTGGTTCCCCAAGATGATTAAATTTAGAAATTAAATCATCATAGAGAGGCATAATATGATTAAGTGCAAATTGTTGTGCGAATGCAACGATATCTGGAAACTTTACTGTAACAAGTTGTAGTAAGTATGTTGTGGCAGATATTGCTTCTGTTACAAGATATGTAACGAGTCCGACGATAGCTCCGAATACGAGAATTAAGCTAACGAGTACTGCTAGTGCGCGAGGGAATTGTAGTTTTTGATTAAGGAAATTGACGACAGGATTAATCAAATAAGCAAATGCGAAAGCGATAATAAAAGGGTAGATAAGTCCTGATATATATAGTAATGCATAGAACCCGGCTACCGCTGCTACAATGACAAATATGAGTCGCAATATCATATATAGTAAGTTTCGGTTCAAAGATGTATACCTCCCATTCCAATTTGGATTAACCTAATTCGTTCAACTTATAACGAGTGTGTCGCCACTGATTAAAGTTTCACTTTATGCTATAGTGGAATGATGGATTTTTCCTGCTTTTTCAGTATATGAGTGACCGGAAAGGCATGGTGTTGATGCTTCTACTATATGGTAAAAACTTCATTTTCTCTTCTTTTTATTTTACCTGTTTCTTATTAGAAAAGAAAGGAGAGACGACCGTTTTTAAAAATGTATACATGCTTAAATTTTTGATGGTTAGCGTTTCAATTTGTCATTTTAAAATATGTAAAAAATGAAGTGGTTATTGTTGCATATACATCGATATAGCATGTATAACGATAGGTTTAAAGGTATTTTTGTTTGGAAATGAGTTCATTATTTTCAGAAAGGAAGTGCAAACATGATTAGTCAGTCAACGTTATTTTTATTCATACTACTTATTATAGGACTTATTGCGAAAAACCAATCGCTTACTGTGGCTATTGGTGTGTTATTTTTATTGAAATTTACGTTTTTAGGAGATAAGGTCTTTCCTTATCTACAAACGAAAGGCATTAACCTAGGTGTAACGGTTATTACAATAGCAGTACTCGTGCCGATTGCGACGGGGGAAATAGGTTTTAAACAACTTGGAGAAGCAGCGAAATCGTATTATGCATGGATTGCTTTAGCTTCAGGGGTTGCGGTTGCTTTGTTAGCGAAAGGCGGCGTACAATTATTGACGACGGACCCTCATATTACAACTGCGCTCGTTTTCGGGACAATTATAGCGGTTGCTTTATTTAATGGAGTTGCTGTAGGTCCATTAATTGGGGCTGGAATTGCCTATGCAGTTATGAGTATTATACAGATGTTTAAATAAGGAATTTTATAGTAATATAAAAATTTTGAATTCTTTCTGTTCACAAAAGTCAGATAATTGTTTATAATAGGATTAGAAACTTTGAAAAGTTACATAACAGCAGAGACTTTACACCAGATAAAATAAAAACAACATAAAACAATTTTATAATGATATTGTTTTATGTTGTTTTTATCATAAAACTCTTCGGAATTAATTTTCCTCACTAACTTGTTGTTTTGAGCGTGAGGATTCGGGGAGACATTCACGCTCATGCTTTCCATGTAAACAATGGACATAAGAGGGGAACATCGCAACAAATTTGCATGATCGTGCATTTTGCTTGCCTAAAGAGTGAACGGGCGTTCATAATTCAAAAGGGGAGCAAATAGATATAAGGAGCAAGGTTGGGAGAATTTTCAGGAAAAGGAGAGAATGTCATGACTGTTATTCGAGGTTTAGAAGGGGTAGTAGCAACAACATCATCTGTGAGCTCTATTATTGATGATACATTAACATATGTTGGGTATAATATTGATGATTTAGCTGAGAATGCTACGTTTGAAGAAGTAGTGTACTTATTATGGCATCGCAAGCTTCCTAATGAACAAGAACTAGCGAAATTTAAAGAGACTGTATCGGAATACTATAAAGTTCCAGGTGAGATTTTAACATATTTGAAACAAGTAGATTTGAAAATCGCACATCCGATGTCTGTTTTACGAACTGCAATTTCCATGCTATCATTATACGATGAGAGCGCTGAAATTATGGATGAAAACTCCAATTATTTGAAAGCGGTTAAATTGCAGGCTCAAGTGGGAACTTTAGTTGCTGCTTATGCAAGAATTCGTAAAGGTTTAGATGTTGTTGAGCCTAGAAACGATTTATCATTAGCTGCAAACTTCTTGTATATGTTAAATGATCGCGAGCCAAATGAAGTTGAAATTGAAGCTTTTGATAAGGCGCTTGTACTTCATGCAGATCATGAGTTAAACGCTTCTACATTTACTGCACGTGTTTGTGTCGCTACACTTTCAGATGTATATTCTGGTATTACGGCAGCAATCGGTGCGTTAAAAGGTCCTCTTCACGGTGGGGCAAATGAAAATGTAATGAAGATGTTAACTGAAATTGGCGAAGAAGAAAATGTAGAATCATATATTCATAATGCTCTTCAAAATAAAGTGAAAATCATGGGCTTTGGCCACCGTGTATATGAGCAGGGTGATCCGCGTGCGAAACATTTACGCGAAATGTCCAAGAGATTATGCGTGCTTTTAGGAGAAGACAAATGGTATAATATGTCTATCAAAATTGAAGACATTGTAACAAAAGAAAAAGGTCTTCCACCAAATGTTGATTTCTATTCAGCTTCTGTATACCATTGTTTAGGAATTGACCATGACTTATTTACACCTATTTTTGCAATTAGCCGTATGTCAGGCTGGTTAGCTCATATTCTAGAACAATATGAAAACAACCGTTTAATCCGTCCACGTGCTGATTATAATGGACCAACACATCAAGTGTATGTTCCAATTGCACAACGATAAGCGAAAAACACTATTTTGATAGTGAAAATACGCTTTCAAAAGTCTGATTTTTTCGGAAAGACGTAATGATTAGAATATTTTAATTTAAATAACGGTTTGAACTGAGGGGTTATTCCCTCAGTTTCATACATATGAAATTTCAAACATGGGGGTTATCACATTGACGACAGGTGAAAAAATTACTGTAACTAATGGTGTTATGAATGTACCAAACAATCCGATTATTCCATTTATCGAAGGAGATGGAATTGGTCCTGATATTTGGGCAGCTGCATCTCGTGTACTAGAAGCAGCAGTTGAAAAAGCTTATGATGGTGAGAAGAAAATCGTTTGGAAAGAAGTGCTTGCAGGGGAAAAAGCATTCAACCAAACAGGCGAGTGGTTACCAGAAGAAACTTTAAATTTAATCCGTGAATATTTAATCGCGATTAAAGGTCCACTTACAACTCCAGTTGGCGGTGGTATTCGTTCTCTAAACGTAGCACTTCGTCAAGAATTAGATTTATATGTATGTCTACGTCCAGTTCGTTATTTTGAAGGTGTTCCTTCACCTGTAAAACGTCCGGAAGATACTGATATGGTTATTTTCCGTGAGAATACAGAAGATATTTATGCTGGAATTGAATATGCACAAGGATCTCCAGAAGCAGAAAAAGTTCTTGCTTTCTTAAAAGAAGCAATGGGTGTTAATAAAATCCGCTTCCCAGAAACATCTGGTATTGGTATTAAACCAATCTCAGAAGAAGGGACAAAGCGTCTTGTTCGTGCTGCAATTCAATATGCAATTAACGAAAAACGTTCTTCTGTTACATTAGTTCATAAAGGAAACATTATGAAATTTACAGAAGGTGCTTTCAAAAACTGGGGTTACGAAGTAGCGGAACAAGAATTCGGCGACAAAGTATTTACTTGGGCTGAATATGACCGTATCGTTGAGAAAGATGGTAAAGATGCAGCGAATAAAGCGATGGCAGATGCTGAAGTGGCTGGAAAAATCATCGTAAAAGATTCTATTGCAGACATCTTCTTACAACAAATTTTAACTCGTCCACGTGAGTTCGATGTTGTTGCAACAATGAACTTAAACGGAGACTATATCTCTGATGCACTTGCTGCACAAGTAGGTGGAATCGGTATTGCACCTGGTGCAAACATTAACTATGTGACTGGACATGCTATCTTTGAAGCTACACACGGTACAGCTCCAAAGTATGCAGGTTTAGACAAAGTAAACCCATCTTCAGTTCTTCTTTCTGGTGTATTATTATTAGAGCACTTAGGATGGAACGAAGCTGCGAAATTAGTAACTGCTTCTGTTGAGAACACAATTGCTTCAAAAGTAGTAACTTATGATTTCGCACGCTTAATGGAAGGTGCAACAGAAGTGAAATGTTCTGAGTTCGCTAATGAACTTATTAAAAATATGGATGTAGCGATAATCAAAAACGCATAATTAAAGCGGGGGGTAAATTATGACAATCAAACGCAAGAAAGTTTCAGTCATCGGTGCAGGATTTACAGGAGCAACAACAGCATTCTTATTAGCACAAAAAGAACTTGCAGATGTTGTATTAGTGGACATTCCACAACTGGAAAATCCAACAAAAGGGAAAGCGTTGGATATGTTAGAAGCGAGCCCAGTACAAGGTTTTGATGCTAACATTATTGGAACATCTGATTACGCAGATACTGCTGATTCTGACGTTGTCGTTATTACAGCAGGTATTGCACGTAAGCCTGGTATGAGCCGTGATGACTTAGTAGCAACAAACTCTAAAATTATGAAAAGTATTACGCGCGACATTGCAAAACATTCACCAAATGCCATTATTGTTGTATTAACAAATCCAGTTGATGCAATGACATATTCTGTATTTAAAGAAGCAGGATTCCCGAAAGAGCGTGTTATCGGTCAATCGGGCGTATTAGATACAGCTCGTTTCCGTACATTTATTGCACAAGAATTAAATCTTTCTGTGAAAGACATTACAGGATTTGTTCTTGGTGGCCACGGTGACGATATGGTACCTCTTGTACGTTATTCTTATGCAGGTGGCATTCCGTTAGAAACGTTAATTCCGAAAGAGCGTTTAGAAGCAATCGTAGAACGTACCCGTAAAGGTGGCGGCGAGATTGTAGGCTTATTAGGAAACGGTAGTGCATATTACGCACCAGCTGCTTCTTTAGTTGAAATGACAGAAGCAATTTTAAAAGATCAACGCCGTGTATTACCGGCTATTGCGTACCTTGAAGGTGAATATGGTTATAGCGACCTTTACTTAGGGGTACCAGTAATTCTAGGTGGTAACGGAATTGAAAAAATTATTGAATTAGAACTTCTTGCAGATGAAAGAGAAGCGTTAGATCGCTCTGTAGAATCTGTACGTAATGTTATGAAGGTTCTTGTTTAATAATTAAATATAAGCGGAAAAAGATTCGGGGTCCCGAATCTTTTTCTACTATTTATTCAAATGTTTTTTTGAAATAATATGAAAACGCTATCATTTGGTGTATCCTATAATGAAACTATAGATTTATACTATACATTGCCCTCATCATAGTAAATTTCGGATTAGGTATCGGTTTTAGTAGGATAATAAGGTGAAAAAATCGGAGGGGGTTGTAACATGTTAAAGAAAAAAGTTCAAATTGGTCGTAGAATGGATGAAATTACAGTAGGAGAGAAATTATCTATCACTGAAAAAATTGAGGATAAAGATTTGTTATTGTACTTAGGGTTAACAAATGATGCCAATCCATTATATATTCAGCATGATTACGCATCCCAAACTCCGTATGAGAAGCCGATTGTACCAAGCATTATGCTAACGGGAATGATTACAACGGCAGTTACGAAATATTTACCAGGTCCAGGTAGTCATATTACAAGGAAGGACCTTACGTTCGTGAAGCATGTTCACCATTATGAAACGTTACAAATCCACTTTGAAGTTGTGGCTGTTTCCGAGGAGGAACATACAATTGATATGCTTGTATCTGCCCATGATGAAAAAGGAGAAACGGTTGTAAAAGGTTCTTTAACAGTAACGCCGCCTTTTAAATCAGTTTCTATTATGGAAAAAGCATTAGATAATTTTTAAAACATGAAAATATGAATAGCGCTAGCATACCTTACTATAAGGGGCTAGCGCTATTTTTAGTTGAAGAATCCTTGTGTGAATCCTTCGGCGAAATCGGAACAACCTGTTTTAATCGTGTCCCAGCTTGGGGCGTTGAATGTAAGAATGCACGTTACTATTAAAGATAGAATAGGTAGCACTAGTCGCATAATAGAGTCTCCTTATCTTTTATATTAGGATTTTTAGATTAACAATATTTACTATATCTTGATTTGATAATTGAAGTCAATTGAAAGAGTGGTTTTTTAAGATGAGATGGAAAAAAGAAGACGTTATTTTTGAAACGATAAGAGAAGCTGAAGTGTGGGCAGATGGGGTCGCAAATGAAATGTATGGAAGAGTATTTGATGGATATGAAACACTAGACTATAAAATAGCGTATGCTCTTGCTTTTTTGTTAGCGCAAAATCGAGGATTTAATATTTATACGAATGTGGAGTTTAATAACGATATAGAAGTGTATAAAGTATGGATAACAACACGTTAATTGGAGTGCCTGAGTAATTACAATAGAATAATCTGAATCCATGAATAGACAATTATATTGAGAGGGACCTTGTTTTCTAGTATGATGAGAATAACGGGGAAAATACTAGGATGAAGAAGGTTTCAAGTCTATAACTTGGAGGAAAAGAATGAACAATCGTATTTTAGTAGTTGATGATGAGGAGTTTATCTTAACTTTAATTGAATTTAATCTACAACAAGCTGGGTTTGAAGTGATAACAGCGATGGATGGAGAAATGGCGCTTCAAAAAGCGACAACAGAACGCCCAGATTTAATTATATTAGATTTAATGCTTCCAAAAATGGATGGTATGGAAGTGTGTAAAGAATTACGATTGCAGCGCGTTATGACGCCGATTTTAATGTTAACAGCAAAAGATGATGAATTTGATAAGGTGCTAGGTCTTGAACTTGGGGCAGATGATTATATGACGAAGCCGTTTAGCCCGAGGGAAGTTGTTGCGCGTGTGAAGGCAATTTTGCGCCGCACGAAATTGCAACAAGAAGAACAAGTTAAAGAAACATCAGATGAAGAGAGCATCACAATTGCTGAACTTAAAATTTTGCCGGAATTTTATGAGGCTTATTTCCAAGGAAGAAAGCTTGAATTAACACCAAAAGAATTTGAACTACTTGTTTATCTTGCAAAAAATAAAAGTCGTGTGTTGACACGTGATCAATTATTAAGTGCTGTATGGAACTATGATTTTGCTGGTGATACACGAATTGTTGACGTTCATATTAGCCATTTGCGCGATAAAATTGAACAAAATACGAAAAAACCGGCGTATATTAAAACGATACGTGGTTTAGGATATAAATTAGAGGAGCCAAAAGGGGATGAATAAATTTCGTTCCAGGCTTCTTTTTACATTTGTTTCTCTTATTGTTTTTATTTTAGTTGGACTAGGTTTATTGCTGGAAACTGTGTTTGAAAACTATTATATAGAACATGCCAAAGAGAGAATGGTAAAAGAGACAGAATATGTTGCAGTATTAGCAGAAGAACAAGGTTTTGATGATGTTTTAAAAAATCCATATGTATTTGAAAAGTTAGAAGAAAAAATACAGGCTTCTATTGCGTTTGTAGATGAAAAAAAGAAAGTGCAATATAGCGGCGGAGAACAGTCTACGTTTAGCCAAGGGATAATGAAAGAACTTACTTCTGAAACAACGAAACAAAAAAACAAAGTCATTACGAAAGAAACAGATCAGAATAATGAATTTTACCATGCGGTGTTCGTTCAAGATGTAGCAGGGAAACAAGGGTACATTTTGGTGAAAAGTACAATTGAGCCTTTGAAATCTGTTCATCAAAAAACGTGGGGATTATTAATTATCGGGTTTGTTATCGCTTGTCTCGTAGTCGTATTTTTAGGTATGAAAATTACAGGGCAATATATTAGGCCGATTGAATCGGTTACGAAAGTTGCTATCGAATTAGCGAAGGGCAATTATAAAGCACGCGCTTATGAAAGTCATTCCGATGAAACGGGAATGCTGAGTAAAGCGATTAATATTTTAGCCCGTAATTTACAAGAGATGACACTTGAGCAAGAAATGCAACAAGATCGTCTGCATACGTTAATCGAAAATATGGGAAGCGGAATGATTTTAATTGATAGCCGCGGTTATATAAACCTTGTAAACCGTTCGTATAAGGAGACTTTCCACGTAACAGATGAAGAATATTTAGATCGTTTATATTATGAGTCGTTTCATCATACAGAAATTATAGAGCTCGTGGAAGAAATCTTTATGACAGAAGTGAAAGTGCGTAAACAAATGTTATTGCCGCTTGAAATTGAGCGAAAGCATTTCGAAGTATATGGAGCACCGATTATCGGGACGAACCATGAATGGAAAGGGATTGTCCTTGTATTCCATGACATTACGGAGCTAAAGAAATTAGAACAAATGAGAAAAGACTTTTTAGCGAATGTTTCTCATGAACTAAAGACACCGATTACTTCTATTAAAGGTTTTTCAGAAACGCTCTTGGACGGAGCTATGGATAATAAAAAATTCTGCGAACATTTCTTGCACATTATTTTAAAAGAAAGTGAACGCATGCAAGGGTTAATTGAAGATTTATTAGATTTATCAAAGATTGAGCAACAAGGATTTAAATTGAGTATGGGGACCGTTGATATGAAGGGACTTCTTGAAGATATTCATATGGTGCTTGATAACAAAGCAGGAGAAAAAGAAATTTCTTTACAAGTAAATGCGCTAAAAGGAGTCTCGGTCATTGGAGATCCAAGTCGTTTGAAGCAAATCTTTATTAATTTAATGAATAACGCAATCGTATATACGCCGGCTGGAGGCGTTGTTTCTGTAGAATTAGCAGAAGATAAATATAATGCTTATATAAAAGTATCGGATACGGGAATTGGTATTAGTAAAGATGAAATTCCGCGTATTTTTGAACGCTTTTACCGAGTGGATAAAGCGAGAAGTAGAAATACTGGTGGTACAGGCCTTGGATTATCGATTGTAAAGCATTTAGTGGAGGCACATCACGGTACGATTACAGTGGATAGTGAAGTTGGAGAAGGGACAACATTTACAGTTGTTTTACCAAAATCAGCAACCTAAAAATAGGATGAAGGATGTTTACAATATATTAACAATGGCTTAATTAAATATTAATACAACTCTGTTAATATAATACATGAAAACCCCTTCATCCAAGGAGTAATTTTGGACGAGAATAGTTATGCTGTTCTCGTCACTTCCCTTTTATATTAGTAAACGTTTGTATATATAATAGAAAATAGCCGTTATTTTTCTTCTCTCTATTAGTCATGTTAATATAGAGAGAGGAAAGGAACGGTTTTTTTCTGTGAAAAAAGTCATTTCAAATTTGTATGGGGAGGTTTCTGTTTTGGAAAAAAAGGTCGTATTAGTAGATGGTAATAATATCGCGTATCGTGCTTTCTTTGCACTACCGCTTTTAAATAACGACAAAGGTATACATACGAACGCAATTTACGGTTTTACAATGATGTTAATGAGAATATTAGAGGAAGAAAAACCGACGCATATGTTAGTAGCGTTTGATGCAGGTAAAACAACGTTCCGTCATAAAACGTATAGTGATTATAAAGGAGGACGTCAAAAGACTCCACCTGAATTGTCAGAGCAATTCCCGTTTATTCGTGAGATGCTTGATGCATTCAACGTACCGCGTTATGAATTAGAAAATTATGAAGCGGATGACATTATGGGAACGCTAGCGAAAGAAGCAAGTGAACAAGGAGCAAATGTAAAAGTTATTTCAGGAGATAAAGATTTACTTCAGCTTGTTTCTGATAACACGCTTGTATGCATTCCTCGAAAAGGGATTACAGAAGTAGATGAATATACGAAAGAAGCTTTATTTGAGAAGTACAGTTTATCACCAAAGCAAATTATCGATATGAAAGGTTTAATGGGAGACCAATCAGATAATATTCCAGGGGTACCAGGAGTTGGTGAAAAAACTGCGATTAAATTGTTAACACAGTTTGGAACGGTTGAAGAAGTGTATGAAAATATAGAGCAAGTAAGCGGAAAGAAATTAAAAGAAAAACTGGAAGCAAATAAAGACCAAGCTCTTATGAGTAAAGATCTTGCAACTATTATTACAGATGCGCCGATTACAGTGCATGTGGATGATATGGAGTATAAAGGGTATGAAGCAAGTGATGTCATTCCAATGTTCGAGAATTTAGGATTTACATCTCTTTTAAATAAATTAGGTGTCACGCCAGAAGAAACAGCTCCAGCTGAATTAGATGATATTATATTTGATATTGTGGAAGAAGTTACAGAAGAAATGCTTCAGCAAGATAGTGCGCTTATTGTTGAAGTACAAGAAGATAACTATCATAAAGCGGACACTCAAGGTTTTGGTATTCAAAATGAAAATGGTTGTTACTTTATTCAGACAGACATTGCTCTTAAGTCAGATGCTTTTAAAGAGTGGCTTGCAGATGGAGAAATGAGAAAGCATACATTTGATGCGAAGCGTGCGATCGTGGCACTTAAATGGAACGGGATAGATATGCAAGGGATTGACTTTGATCTATTAATCGCTGCTTATTTACTTGACCCGGCTGATACGGATAAAGATTTCCGTACTGTAGCGAAAATGAAAGAAACGCATGCTGTGAAATCCGATGAAGAAGTTTACGGAAAAGGTGCAAAGCGTGCTGTTCCAGAGCTAGAAGTAGTAGCGGAGCATGTAGCTCGTAAAGTGCACGTATTATATGATGTAAAGCAAACATTCGTAGAAGAGTTACAAAAGAATGAGCAATATGAACTGTTTACAGAGTTAGAATTACCACTTGCGCGTGTATTAGCTGATATGGAAGTAAAAGGTGTAAAAGTTGATACGGAGCGTCTTCGTAATATGGGAGAAGAACTTGCAGGTAGACTAAAGGAAATGGAACAGGAAATTTATAAGCTTGCGGGAACAGAATTTAATATTAATTCACCGAAGCAGCTTGGTGTTATTCTGTTTGAGAACTTAAACTTACCGGTTATTAAAAAGACGAAAACAGGTTATTCTACGTCAGCTGATGTACTAGAAAAGCTTATGGATCGCCATGAAATCATTCCAAATATTTTACATTATCGTCAATTAGGGAAACTAAATTCAACTTATATTGAAGGTTTATTAAAAGTTGTACATGAAGATTCATCTAAAATCCATACTCGTTTCAATCAAGTATTAACGCAAACAGGTCGATTAAGTTCAACGGATCCGAACTTGCAAAATATCCCGATTCGATTAGAAGAAGGAAGGAAGATTCGTCAGGCATTCGTTCCATCAGAAGAAGGATGGATTATGTATGCGGCAGATTATTCACAAATTGAACTTCGTGTATTAGCTCATATTGCAAATGATAGAGGGCTAGTTGACGCGTTCCAACATGACATGGATATTCATACGAAAACAGCTATGGATGTATTTGGCGTTGAAAAAGATGAAGTAACTTCAAATATGAGACGACAAGCGAAAGCTGTTAACTTCGGAATTGTGTATGGTATTAGTGATTATGGTCTTTCACAAAACTTAGGAATTACAAGAAAAGCAGCAGCAGAATTTATTGAAAAGTATTTAGAAAGCTTCCCTGGTGTACAAGAATACATGGACGACATCGTAAAAGATGCGAAACAAAAAGGATATGTGGCTACATTATTAAATCGCCGCCGTTATATTCCGGAAATTACGAGTCGGAATTTCAATTTACGTAGTTTTGCTGAGCGTACAGCTATGAATACACCAATTCAAGGTACTGCAGCAGATATTATTAAAAAAGCGATGATTATTATGGCAGATCGTTTAGAAGAAGAAGGATTACAAGCTCGTCTTCTTCTGCAAGTACACGATGAATTGATATTTGAAGCACCACAAGAAGAACTTGAAAAATTAGAGAAGCTTGTACCAGAAGTAATGGAGCATGCAATTGAACTCGCAGTTCCGCTGAAAGTTGATTATTCTTACGGTCCAACTTGGTACGACGCAAAATAAGGAAGTGATGAGATGCCTGAATTACCAGAGGTTGAAAACGTCAGACGGACACTTGAAAATCTTGTAACAGGAAAAACGATTGAAGATGTCATTGTTACGTATCCGAAAATAGTAAAACGACCGGATGATGCAGAAATTTTTAAAGAAATGCTAAGAGGCGAGAAGATTGAAAGTATAAAGCGAAGAGGAAAGTTTTTGCTTTTATATGTAACGAATTATGTTATTGTTTCACACTTGCGTATGGAAGGTAAGTTTTTACTGCATCAAGAGGGTGAACCGATTGATAAGCATACGCACGTCCGTTTCTTATTTACAGATGGAACTGAATTACATTATAAAGATGTGAGAAAGTTTGGTACGATGCATCTCTTTAAGAAAGGTGAAGAGTTGAATCAAATGCCTCTTGCTGACTTAGGTCCGGAGCCGTTTGATGCTGAATTGACACCGCAGTATTTACAAGAAAGATTGCAAAAGACCAATCGTAAAATAAAAGTCGTATTATTAGACCAGCGACTTTTAGTAGGGCTTGGAAATATATATGTAGATGAAGTTTTATTCCGTTCTCAAATTCATCCGGAACGAGAAGCTTCGTCTTTAACAACAGAAGAAATTGAACGAATTTACGAGGCGACTGTTACAACGTTAGGTGAAGCAGTGAAGCGAGGCGGAAGTACAATTCGAACGTATATCAACTCGCAAGGGCAAATTGGTTCGTTCCAAGAACTTCTAAATGTATATGGAAAAAAGGGAGAACCGTGTGTAACTTGCGGTACGATATTAGAAAAAACAGTTGTAGGCGGAAGAGGAACGCATTACTGTCCAATTTGTCAGCCGAGAATATAGAAAAGAGATAACATCGGATAGGCATTTGTCATATACATACAGCAGGGCTATGTATAAGGGAGGAGCTTACCGATGTACCTTTATTTATCTCTTATTTTATTAGCTTTTACATTAAGCTTAGATAGCTGTAGTGTAGGGCTAACATATGGTTTAAGAAGCGTAAGAATTCCACTAAGATCAATTATAATTATCGGAATGTGTTCAGCGGCTGTTATGCTTGTTTCAATGGGAATTGGACATATGATCGCGAAAATATTTTCACCTGTTATCGCAACGCGTATCGGTGGGCTTGTTCTTATTGGAATTGGAATTTGGGTGTTATACCAATTTTTTCGAAGTGAAAAAAAAGAAGAACCGAAGCAAGAGGAGAAGGTTTGGAAATTAGAAATTGCTTCACTCGGGCTAGTGATTCAAATTTTACGGAAACCGACTGTTGCAGATTTTGATAAATCAGGTACCATTTCTGCAGGAGAAGCGTTACTTCTTGGTATCGCTCTTTCTATAGATTCGTTCGGTGCTGGAATTGGTGCATCTTTATTAGGGTATGCACCTGCTATGATGGCGATATTAGTTGCAGTGATGAGTTCTTTGTTTTTATTTATTGGAATGAAACTTGGAACGGTTTTATCAAATATGAAATGGTTACAAAAATTTACATTCCTGCCTGGGGTATTACTCATTATTATTGGAATTTGGAAAATGTAAGTATGGGCGTGGAACATTAGTTTCGCGCCTTTTATTATGAGGAGGGGAGGACGGTAAGTATTGGTATTTATCTGTCAGTACCGAACAGGAGTTTACAAATGAGAAGTTAACGGCTGTTTCGTTAGGAATAGATATTGGAATCAAAGAATTAGCATATTGTTCTGATGGTCAGAAAAAGAAAAATATCAACAAAACAAAGGTGGTAAGAAAGGCAGAGAAACGCCTTCGTAGGTTGCAACGTCAAGTTTCTCGTAAATATGAAATGAACAGGGAGGGAAACCGTTTTGCCAAAACAAGCAACATTATAAAAATCGAACAAGAGATACGACAACTACATAGAAGGTTATCAAATATCAGAAAGAATCATCTTCATCAGTCAACGAGCGAAATTGTGAAAACCAAGCCATTTTGTATTGTGATGGAGACGTTGCATATGAAAGGTCTGATGAAGAATAGACACCTAGCTAAAGCGATTGCGAAGCAGTGTTTATATGAGTTCAAAAGACAAATTCAATACAAGTGTGAAAAATATGGTATTGAATTTGTAGAAGCTGATACATGGTATCCTTCTTCAAAAATGTGTTCCAATTGTGGAAGCATCAACAAAGAACTAAAACTTTCTGACCGTGTATACAAATGCACTTGTGGTCACGAAATGGATAGGGATTTAAATGCGGCTATCAATTTGTCACGGTATGAATTAGCCAGTTAACATCTAAAAAGGTTACGGCTAATATGTGGGATTCGTTGTATCCGAATTTACGCCCTCGGAGTGTTAGATCAAACGAAAGTAGCTTTCTGCAAAATCGGACACGTAGAACAGGGAAATAAACAAAATTTATAGATTTTTATAAGTTTATGGCAACGGATTATGATGACAGTAGTAATTGGATTAACGGGAGGCATTGCAAGCGGGAAAAGTACGGTATCAGAAATGTTCCGTGAACTGAGTATACCAGTTATTGATGCGGATATTATTGCGAGAGAAGTTGTAGAGCGAGGAAAACCAGCATATAACAAAATAGTAGAAGTGTTTGGAACGGAAGTATTACAAGAAGATGGAGAACTGGATCGGCCGAAATTAGGAAGTGTCGTTTTCTATAATGAAGAAAAACGATTGCAGTTAAATAAAATTGTTCATCCTGCAGTGCGTGAGGAAATGAATACGCAAAAGGAAATGTACATAAAGGAAGGTATGCAAGCGGTTGTGTTAGATATTCCTCTTCTGTTTGAAGGGAAATTAACAAGTCTTGTTGATCGTGTTTTAGTTGTAGCTGTTAAGCCACATACGCAATTAGAACGTTTAATGAAACGAAATAATTTTTCAGAAGAAGAAGCAACGGCTCGTATTCAGTCTCAAATGCCGTTAGAAGAAAAAGTGAAGAATGCAGATGAAGTGATAAATAATGATGGCACAATTATGGGAACGAAAACACAATTACAGGTGATTTTAAAGAATTGGAACATTATTGACTAAAAAATTGTGAAATTAATGAAAATGCTTAGTGACATATCCCCTTTTTGTGTTATACTATTATTGGGATTGGAGATAAATAGTATAACGCATTCAAGGGGGATAACATATTATGACTCGTGTGGCAATTAATGGATTTGGACGTATTGGGAGAATGGTATTTCGTCAGGCAATAAAAGAAAGCGCATTCGAAATTGTAGCAATCAATGCAAGCTATCCATCTGAAACGTTAGCACATTTAATTAAATATGATACAGTTCACGGCAAGTTTGACGGAACAGTAGAAGCATTTGAAGATCACTTATTAGTTGATGGGAAAATGATTCGCCTTTTAAACAACCGCGATCCAAAGGAATTGCCTTGGACAGATCTAGGTGTTGAAGTTGTAATTGAAGCAACTGGTAAATTTAATTCAAAAGAAAAAGCAATTCTTCATGTTGAAGCTGGAGCGAAAAAAGTTATTTTAACAGCGCCTGGTAAAAATGAAGATGTAACAATTGTAGTTGGTGTGAACGAAGACCAATTAGATATTACAAAACATACTGTTATTTCAAATGCATCTTGCACAACAAACTGTTTAGCGCCTGTTGTTAAGGTGTTAGATGAGCAGTTTGGAATTGAAAACGGTTTAATGACAACTGTTCACGCTTATACAAATGACCAAAAAAATATTGATAACCCACATAAAGATTTAAGAAGAGCGCGTGCTTGCGGACAATCGATCATTCCGACAACGACAGGTGCCGCGAAAGCGCTTGCAAAAGTTCTTCCGCACTTAAACGGAAAACTTCATGGTATGGCACTTCGTGTACCAACACCAAACGTGTCTCTTGTTGACTTAGTAGTAGATGTAAAACGTGATGTGACAGTTGAAGCTATTAATGAAGCATTCAAAACTGTTGCAAACGGTGCATTAAAAGGTATTGTAGAATTCAGCGAAGAGCCTTTAGTATCTATTGACTTTAATACAAATACACACTCAGCTATTATTGATGGTTTATCTACAATGGTAATGGGTGATCGTAAAGTGAAAGTACTTGCTTGGTATGATAACGAGTGGGGCTACTCTCGTCGTGTTGTGGATCTTGTAACGTTAGTTGTTGACGAATTAGCGAAGCAAGAAAATGTGCAACATATTTAAGTGAATAAGGGAGAGGGCAAGTGAATATTTGCCCTCTTTT
The DNA here is from genome assembly GCF_054326875.1 of Bacillus sp. BC08. Classification (NCBI taxonomy): domain Bacteria; kingdom Bacillati; phylum Bacillota; class Bacilli; order Caryophanales; family Bacillaceae; genus Bacillus; species Bacillus sp. BC08. The sequence continues at coordinate 277,104 of NZ_JBTGPA010000035.1, forward strand.
TTTTATATTTTTTCTGAAAAGGAAAAAATTATAGGAGTATATTTTTGAAAGTGGACATACCACGAAACGTTGTGATTACTGTATTTGTGAATCATTTATTTTTTTTAGGGAAAAGTAAAGAGGAAAATATGACAGAAAATCGAAAAAACTGTTGTTGCAAAATGAAAATAAACAAAGTATACTAACACTCGTAAACTTAAGAGCTGAGGTACGTAGTCACTACTTAAAGGGTTAGGACCTCTCTGGACTAACTTTCCCCCGTGGTAGTGGAGCAAGCCAAATTGCAAATTAGTTTTCAATTCGAACAGTTAGAATAAATTTACAAGGGGGAACTGTAGAATGGATACTATGGATACGATGGGTCGTCACGTGATCGCTGAACTTTGGGATTGCGATTTCGACAAGCTTAATGACATGCCGTATATTGAACAATTATTTGTGGATGCAGCACTGAGAGCTGGTGCTGAAGTACGTGAGGTGGCTTTCCATAAATTTGCACCACAAGGTGTAAGTGGAGTAGTAATTATCTCGGAATCACATTTAACAATTCATAGCTTTCCGGAGCACGGTTACGCAAGTATCGATGTTTATACTTGTGGGGATCGTATTGATCCAAATGTTGCTGCAGAATATATTGCAGAAGGTTTAAACGCGAAAACGCGTGAGAGCATCGAGCTTCCTCGAGGCACTGGTAGCTTCGAAATTAAGCAGAGAGAAACAAAAGCTCTTTAAAAAAGAACATAATTGATTTAAAATGTAAAGAGGTGTATAATGCACCTCTTTTTTAGTTTATAAAAAAGGAAAAATATAACGTACTTGTTAGTTAGATAAATTGAGCTCTTATGAATAAGTTAACGCCACGTCTCCCATCTTATTTTTGAAAACGAGATGATAAAATTATGAGCATAAACTTAAAGTGGTAAGAGAGTTAGAATGAGTTATATAATATTGTATATATATTGTCAGATGAAGTAAGTAGAGGAAAAATAAAGAGTATAGTGTAAAGGAGTGAATATATTGCGTTGTCCATCCTGTTCTCATAATGGTACAAGAGTGTTAGATTCGCGTCCGGTAGACGAGGGGCGCTCTATTCGAAGAAGGAGAGAGTGTGAAAGTTGTTTAAGTCGCTTTACGACATTTGAAAGAGTAGAAGAGTCACCTCTTATCGTTGTAAAAAAAGAAGGCACACGAGAAGAGTTTAATAAAGAAAAGATTTTGCGCGGCTTAATTAAAGCTTGCGAAAAAAGACCAGTATCTTTAAGACAATTAGAAGAAGTAACTCAAAGTGTGGAACGTGAACTTCGTAATTTAGGTATATCAGAAGTGAAAAGTGATATGATTGGTGAAATTGTTATGGAAGAACTACGTGATATTGATGATGTTGCTTACGTGCGTTTTGCTTCTGTATATCGCCAATTTAAAGATTTAAATGTATTTATTGAAGAATTAAAAGATATACTGCAAAAAGAAAGAGAGTAGAAGTTATATTTTATTCTCTTTACATACCGTAAGGAATGAGATAAGAGAGCTAGAAGCGAAAGCTAATAGCTCTTTTTCGCTAAGAAATTATATAATGAAGATAGAACAAATGAAGTAGAGGATAGATTGGATGAGAGAAAGGAAAAGCAAGAATGGAAAAACAGTCATGGATGGAGCTATTGCCAATTGATCGTTATAAAGTAAGTGCGAAAGGGTTATTGCATAATTACGACCGAAAAGTGTTAACGATGTTGTATCAGCCGTTAATAGGTAGTAGGGCTTTTAGCTTGTATATGACGCTATGGGGAGAGTTAGAGCAAGATCGAGTGTTTGGAAAAGAGAATACACATCATTCCCTTATGGTGACCATGCAAATGCAGCTTCCCGAAATATATGAGGACCGCGTAAAGTTAGAGGCAATTGGGCTTTTGAAGGTATATATTAAGAAAGAAAAAGATATTCGAATGTTTATATACGAATTGCAACCGCCTTTATCTCCGAAACAGTTTTTTGATGATATTGTGTTAAGCATCTTTTTATACAATCGATTGAGTCGGACAAAATATAATCAAGTAAAGCAATATTTCTTAGAAGAAGAATTTGATTTTGCTTCTTATGAAAATGTTACGCGTTCTTTCAATGATGTGTTTGGTTCGTTTAACCCAGGACAGCTTGAGCATGCGCAAGAAGATCTTCGTATTCCAAAAACGACAGCTATGCCAAGTAACGAGAAGGGAGACGCTCCAAAAGTTTGGAATGATTTCTTTGATTTCTCCTTATTTGTAGATGGCTTGTCCGCTCTTGTTCCTAAAAAGGCGATTACAGATCAAGTGCGAGAATGTGTCATTACACTTGCTTACGTGTACGATGTAGATGTGTTATCGATGCAAAATATCGTTCTTGGTACGGTGACAGAGATGCAGACAATTGATATCGAAAGGCTTAGAAAAGGAGCGCGTGATTGGTATCAGTTCGAAAACGGTCAAGCGTTACCTGTATTAAGTGAAAGAGTACAACCTCACGCTGCACGTATGATGGAAGGGAAAGAGCCTTCTACGCAAGAAGAGATGTTAATAAAACAATTAGAGGAAATCTCACCAAAACAACTATTGAAAGAAATCTCTGGTGGTGCAGAGGCGACAAAGGCTGACTTGCAGATCGTTGAAGATGTAATGATCAATCAAAAATTAACGCCAGGTGTTGTGAATGTACTTATTTATTACGTTATGCTACGCTCAGATATGAAACTTGCGAAAACGTATGTGGAGAAAATTGCTGGGCATTGGGCACGTAAAAAGGTCGGTACAGTAGCTGAGGCAATGGCGTTAGCGAAAGAAGAAAATCGTCAATATCAAGAATGGGCTGAGACGAAGAAAAAAGGCCGTACGTCGAAGAAAACGATAAGAAAAGAAATGGTACCAGATTGGCTGAAAGAAGAGCCGAAAGAACAAGAGAAAGAAACAGTGAAGAAAGATGTAAGTAAGAAAAAAGATGCAAGTACGTTAGATGATGAACGAAAACGACTAGAAGAAGTGTTAAAAAAATATAAGCGTGATTAATAGAAGAGAATGAACGCTCTTTGAGGTGAGAAAATGGAGCATATTCAAAATTCATTTGCAAAGTTAATGGAAAATAAAAATTTTAAAAATAGATATGAAGTATTAAAGGCGGAAGTAATGGCACATCCGCGTGTGAAAGAATTTATAGACGAACATCAAGGTGAAGTAACAACATCTATGATTGAGCGCAGTCTTGTGAAGTTATACGAATATATCGGACAAAGTGTAGGTTGCGCAGATTGTCCGGATCTAGGTTCGTGTAAAAACATGCTGCAAGGATATGAGCCAAAGCTCGTTATCCAAGGGAAGATGATTGATATTCAATACGATCGTTGCGTTAGAAAAGTAGCATATGACGAGAGAAAGAAATATGAAAAACTCGTTCAAAGTGTATATATGCCAACTGACATTTTACAGGCAACGATGGAAAACTTAGATCCTTCAGATTTAGATGCGCGTATTGATGCAATTGGTGCAGCCAATGAATTTTTAAGTACATATGAACCTGGTAAAAAAGTACAAGGTTTATATTTGTACGGTAAATTTGGTGTAGGGAAAACGTATTTGTTAGGAGCAATGGCGAATGAGCTTGCTCAAAAGAAAATAAGTTCGATGCTCGTATACTTCCCTGAATTTTTACGTGAAATTAAAAGTTCGATTCAAGATAATTCGATTGGGGAAAAGATTGATGCAGTGAAACGCGTACAAGTTTTAATGCTAGATGATATCGGAGCAGAAGCGATGTCAAGCTTTGTACGTGACGATGTGCTTGGTGCAATTTTGCAATTCCGTATGTTAGAAAACTTACCGACGTTCTTTACGTCTAACTTTGATTTCAAGGAATTGGAACATCATTTAACGTATACACAGCGTGGTGAAGCAGAACAAATGAAAGCAGCACGTATTATGGAACGAATTAAATATTTAGCGAAGCCAATTCCAATTGGCGGGAAAAACCGACGTCATAAGTAAAGAGTAAGCTGAAAAGCTTGCTCTTTTTTTCGTTTTGAACACTTTTTAGACTAGGTGAATTGTAAAACGAAAAGTTCTTATGGAAAATTCATTGTAGCTTGTATCATTTTTTTCTCCCTCCCTTAATATATATAAAATTAGCAAGCCATATCGAGTGGATCTTCTAACGATAGGAAATGTAATTCTACTAAGAGTGAACTTCACGCGGGACGGACTCTTATAGGATTTGTAACGTATAGATACAATCCTTTAGAGCAGGGATAAAAGGGGGGACAAAAGTGATTGAAATTTGCTTCGAAGAAAAAAATGATGCTATGCATGTATATAGACAACTATTGAAAAGAGCTGAACTGTTATATAAGGAAACGAGTGTGTATTTACAGGAACAAAAAGTGGTGATTCACATACCAGTATGTGAATCGAATTATATTGAAAAGATTTTATTGCCAGTCATGGTATATTTCATTGTGAATGTAAAGCAAAATGAGTGGATTTATACAATCTTAAAAGAGAAGTTTTTTTATGAAGAAGAGGAAGAGTGTCATCAAATATTGCATATGGCACAAGAGATTTTAAAGGGAAGAAGAAAAGGGATTGCTCATGAATTAACACGTCACACATTTGAATCATATATTAAATCTTCTTTAAATAACTGGCTTTGTGATCCGCTTTCGTTCTCGTTTTCATCATATGTTCGTTTTCGCCTTCGTACATATAGGGAAATGGTAGCTAAGCTTGCTGAATTGTCGATTGATGAGTATAAGTTGGAACAAGAATATCAAATGTTTATTGAGACGCTAAGGCAACAAGTGCGCAGCCGAAAATCACGTTTGTCCTGTGTGCATCTTATTTTTGATGAAAGTTTTATTTTCTATGATGATAAAGGTAGACGTTTAAAACAGGAGAAATTGGTCCAATATATAGACGAGGAATTATTAAAGCAAAAGGATGTATATATTGATACGAAAGTAATTGCACCACTTCTTTCTATTTCGCCGAAAAAAATTTATTTATATACGAAAGAACAAGACCATAATATGATTATTACTTTGCGAAATGTATTTCAAGAACGGGTCCAATTACATGGATTACATGAGTTTGAGCGCAATGTGAAAAATTTAAAAAATAAAGGTAACGCCCTTGATTTTCTAAGTTTTTGAGCATATAATTACCTACATAAATGAAATATATTGAAATGTCATGATGAGGACATGAGTAGTTTTCTACGATTTTCAGAGAGGGAAGCCTTAGGGTGTGAGCTTCCTAGTACGGGATTATTACTTACCACCTCTAAACTTTAGCAGTGAACGGTTTTCTAGTAATTGCTAACGGACAACACCGTTATGTTGAACTTGAGCAATTAACAATAAGGTTAATTGGAACAAGGGTGGAACCACGAATTCAACACTCGTCCCTTTTTACGGGATGAGTGTTTTTTATTTTGAAAAAAAGAGGAGTGACCAGTGATGGCAGATGTAGTTAAAATTACTTTCCCTGATGGAGCTGTGAAGGAGTTTCCAAAAGGCGTAACAACTGAAGAAATCGCAGCTTCTATTAGCCCAGGCTTAAAGAAAAAAGCTGTGGCTGGAAAATTAAACGATGAGATGATCGATCTTGTTACACCAATCGAAGAAGATGGTGCAGTTTCTATTATTACATTAGATTCTGAAGATGGCTTATACATTTTACGCCATTCAACAGCCCACCTTTTAGCACAAGCGTTAAAACGTTTATATAAAGATGCTAAGCTTGAGCTTGGTATTGGTCCAGTAATCGAAAATGGCTTCTACTACGATATTGATATGGAAGAAGCAATTACAGTTGAAGACTTCAAGAAAATTGAAAAAGAAATGCAAAAAATTGTGAACGAGAACTTAGAAATCGTTCGTCATGAAGTACCACGTGCAGAAGCACTTCGTCGCTTTGAAGAAATCGGCGATGAGTTAAAATTAGATTTAATTAACGACCTTCCAGAAGATGCGGTTATTTCAATCTATGAGCAAGGCGAATTCTTCGACCTTTGCCGTGGTGTTCACCTTCCATCTACAGGGAAAATTAAAGTATTTAAATTATTAAGCGTTGCAGGTGCTTACTGGCGCGGCGACAGCAATAATAAAATGCTACAACGTATTTACGGTACTGCATTCGTTAAGAAAGCAGAATTAGATGAGCACTTACGTATGCTTGAAGAAGCGAAAGAGCGCGATCACCGTAAATTAGGTAAAGAATTAAAACTATTTACTAATAGCCAAAAAGTAGGACAAGGTTTACCACTTTGGTTACCAAAAGGTGCAACTATCCGCCGCATTATCGAGCGTTACATCGTTGATAAAGAAGCAAGCTTAGGCTATGATCACGTATACACTCCAGTACTAGGAAGCAGAGAGCTTTATGAAACTTCTGGTCACTGGAATCACTACCGTGATGGTATGTTCCCATCAATGGAAATGGATAATGAAGAGTTAGTTCTTCGTCCAATGAACTGCCCTCACCACATGATGGTTTATAAAAACGATATTCACAGCTACCGTGAATTACCAATCCGTATTGCGGAACTTGGAACAATGCACCGCTATGAAATGTCAGGTGCGTTATCTGGATTACAACGTGTACGCGGAATGACTTTAAACGATGCGCACATTTTCGTTCGCCCAGATCAAATTAAAGAAGAGTTAAAACGAGTTGTAAACTTAACTCTGGAAGTGTACAAAGATTTCGGTTTAGAGAACTATTCATTCCGCCTATCTTATCGTGATCCAGCTGATACTAAAAAGTACTATGCTGATGACGAGATGTGGGAAAAAGCACAAGGTATGTTAAAAGAAGCTATGGATGAAATGGGTCTTGATTACTATGAAGCTGAAGGTGAAGCGGCATTCTACGGTCCAAAACTTGACGTTCAAGTTCGTACTGCTCTTGGAAAAGACGAAACACTTTCAACTGTACAATTAGACTTCTTACTTCCAGAACGCTTTGAATTAGCTTACGTTGGTGAAGACGGTAAACAACATCGTCCAGTTGTAATTCACCGTGGTGTAGTATCAACTATGGAACGTTTCGTAGCCTTCTTAATTGAAGAATACAAAGGTGCATTCCCAACTTGGTTAGCTCCAGTTCAAGCACAAGTAATTCCAGTTTCTCCGCAAGTACATTTAGACTATGCGAAGAAAGTGCAAGATGAACTACGCCGTGCTGGTATCCGTGTTGAATTAGATACTCGTGAAGAGAAGATTGGTTACAAAATCCGTGAAGCGCAAATGCAAAAAATTCCGTACATGCTTGTAGTAGGTGACAATGAAGTAACTGAAAACGGCGTAAACGTACGTAAATACGGTGAACAAAAATCAGAAACAATCGCATTAGATGCTTTTGTTGATATGATTAAAGTAGAAGGAAAACGATAAGACAGAGCCGCGGTATACCGCGGCTTTCGTATGTATTATAAAAAAGAAAAACTAGAAAAAATAACCAAACAATACTTATCATAAAAAAGTATTGCAAGTATGTTAGTTGTTTGTTACAATATTTCTTGTTGTTAGTAAAACACATCGCGTCTTCTTGACAGACGTCATGTCCTATGATAAACTCATCAAGGATAATAGAATATTGTTTTGTGGAACAAGTAGAAGCACCCGCTTCTCACCTGATGGACGCATTCGCAGTTTACAGGTAAATGTATTTCTTACTTAAGAATTTACAAGTGTGGGTGTCGTATGCCCGCACTTTTTTTGTCGGGTTCTATGACTACAAAATATGTTCTGAGAAAACCTTGGAGGTGGCTTACTATTAGCAAGGATATGATGATTAACGAGCAAATTCGTGCACGTGAAGTACGTTTAGTTGGTGCCAATGGCGATCAACTTGGAATCAAGTCTCGTAATGATGCTTTAGACTTAGCTGCAAATCTTAATCTTGATTTAGTATTAGTTGCTCCAAATGCGAAACCGCCAGTATGCCGCATTATGGACTACGGTAAATTCCGCTTTGAGCAACAGAAGAAAGAAAAAGAACAGCGCAAAAATCAAAAAGTAATTAGCATGAAAGAAGTTCGTTTAAGTCCAACAATTGATGAACACGACTTTAACACAAAACTTCGTAATGCTATCAAGTTTTTAGAGAAAGGCGACAAGGTTAAAGCGTCAATTCGCTTTAAAGGACGTGCCATTACTCATAAAGAAATCGGTCAACGTGTTTTAGATCGCTTCTCAGAAGCTTGTGCTGAAGTTAGTACAATTGAATCTAAGCCTAAAATGGAAGGACGTAGTATGTTCTTAGTTTTAGCACCGAAAAACGATAAGTAATAGATAGAGGAGGAAATACCTATGCCTAAACAAAAAACTCATCGCGGCTCTGCAAAGCGTTTCAAAAAGACTGGATCAGGTAAACTGAAACGTTCTCACGCTTACACAAGCCATTTATTCGCTAACAAATCTACAAAAGCTAAACGTAAACTACGTAAAGCTGGTGTAGTAAGCGCTGGTGACTTCAAACGCATTCGTCAAATGCTTGACAACTTAAAATAAGTTCGGCTGATATATAGAACAATTAGGAGGTAATATTATGCCAAGAGTAAAAGGTGGTACAGTTACTCGTCAACGTCGTAAAAAAGTTATAAAATTAGCAAAAGGTTACTACGGTTCTAAGAGTACATTATTCAAGGTTGCTAACCAACAGGTTATGAAATCTCTAATGTATGCATTCCGTGACCGTCGTCAAAAGAAACGTGACTTCCGTAAATTATGGATTACACGTATCAACGCAGCAGCTCGTATGAATGGTCTTTCTTACAGCCGCTTAATGCACGGTCTTAAAAATGCTGGCATCGAAGTTAACCGCAAGATGCTTGCTGACTTAGCTGTTCATGACGAAAAAGCTTTCGCTGAATTAGCAACAGTTGCAAAAAACAACATTAACTAATTAATTAGTTGAAACCTTAGAAGATTTTTCTTCTAAGGTTTTTTTATTTGTATGCAAAGAGAAGTATGTCGTTATCGATATGACAAAATCAATATAAAAGCTATAGCGATATAGAAGAATATATATATGAAGCTAGGAGAATTCTCCTAGCTTTTTTCAATTATCCCTCATTGGAAAGAAGAGTATCTTTCCTACCTGAAACGACACTGCTATAATGGAAAGATGATATGGAACTTTCATCAGATAAAATAAATTTTTTATCAGTGGACAATCCCCGGATAATGATTAACTATCACCAATCGGAGTGAACAATCTAATAGTGATGATTGAAACGTATTTGTAAATTAAGGACAAGCTATTTTGTAAAGAGATAAATGGCTGACTTATTAATAAGAAACGAAAAATAATAATGAACTTTGAGATGAAACAACATTGTTGCGTAAAATGCGATGTTGGAGGAGGACAATAGAATGGACTTACTACAACTATTTAAATTACAAAAAGAATTAGATGACCGTATTGTGAAAGAGCATGATTTACAACCGAAAAAGTTGTTAAAAGAAAAAATGTTAGCTCTTCTTGTAGAAATTGGAGAACTTGCAAATGAAACACGTTGTTTTAAATATTGGAGCAACAAACCAGCATCAGAACGTGAAGTAATATTAGAAGAATACGTAGATGGCTTGCATTTTATTTTATCAATCGGAATTGATTTAGGTATTGATAAAAACTTCCTATTCTATAAATGTGCACAAACGAATAAAACACAAGTAGAAATTTTCTTAGACACATATGCGAAAGTAATTCGTTTTACGGATCAACCATCTATTACGAACTATATTGAATTATTTACAAGCTACCTTCGACTTGGGCAAGCGCTAGAGTTTGAGCAAGAAGAGATTGAAAAGGCATATTTAGATAAAAATGAAGTAAATCATCAGCGTCAAACACAAGGATATTGATTTAATTTTTGAATATTTCAATTTCCTTTTGTATAATGAAGTGACTGAAGAAAAAGGAGGGTGTTGGCAATGACAAAATTAGACGCGACATTGACAATGCTAAAAGAATTAACAGATGCACGTGGCATTGCGGGCAACGAGCGTGAACCACGCGAAGTAATGAAGAAATATATTGAGCCGTTTGCGGACGAACTTTCTACTGATAATTTAGGAAGTTTAGTTGCGAAAAAAGTAGGGGAAGAAAGCGGCCCGAAAATTATGGTTGCAGGTCATTTAGATGAAGTTGGCTTTATGATTACACAAATTGATGACAAAGGTTTCCTTCGTTTCCAAACAGTGGGTGGCTGGTGGTCACAAGTTATGCTTGCGCAGCGTGTGACAATTGTAACGCGTAACGGAGATGTAACAGGTGTAATTGGTTCAAAACCACCGCACATCTTACCTCCAGAAGCGCGTAAAAAGCCAGTAGATATTAAAGATATGTTCATCGATATTGGTGCTTCTAGCCAAGAGGAGGCAATGGAGTGGGGCGTACGACCAGGAGATCAAGTTGTACCTTACTTTGAATTCCAAGTGATGAAGAATGAAAAAATGTTACTTGCAAAAGCATGGGATAACCGAATTGGTTGTGCAATTGCAATTGATGTATTAAAACAATTAAAAGATGAAAAGCATCCAAACGTTGTATATGGCGTAGGGACTGTACAAGAAGAAGTCGGTCTTCGTGGTGCGAAAACATCTGCAAACTATATTAAACCAGATATCGCGTTCGCAGTAGATGTTGGTATCGCTGGTGACACGCCTGGTGTAACGGCAAAAGAAGCACAAAGTAAAATGGGTGATGGACCACAGATTATTTTATATGATGCGTCTGTTATTGGTCATACTGGTTTACGTGATTTTGTAGTTGATGTTGCTGACGAATTAGAAATTCCATATCAATATGATTCAGTAGCGGGCGGTGGAACGGATGCAGGTGCAATTCACATTGCTGTAAATGGTATTCCGTCTATGGCAATTACGATTGCAACGCGCTACATTCATTCTCATGCGGCGATGTTACACCGTGATGACTATGAAAATGCAGTGAAGTTAATTGTAGAAGTTATTAAACGTCTTGATAAAGAGGCTGTACATAACATTACATTTAATTAATAGAAAAAGCGAAGGAGGTGCTCCTTCGCTTTTTTGTATTTTAAAAAGGTCTTTCTAATCCAGCGGCAGTATGAGCTCCTAAAATAATTAAACGAGTTAATTGCATGGCCATAAAATGAGGAGTGTATATCATCCCTCTTTTTAACCATGACATAATCATCCCGATATGAGCCCCTGTCACATAGCTAATCAAAATATCACGAGGAACCATAAGATCTTTATCATCTGGCTGTGAAATCGATAAGCTTAATGTTAAGTGAGTTTGTATTGTTTTCATCATTTTATAAGAGTAGTTTCCGGCAGCTTTATCGCCAAGCATAACGTTATAGAAGTTCACATTTTCTGCAATATGTTCGAATAAAGCTAAAAAGGTTGGATTTGGTGAATCAAATGTAAGTTGAAACTCTTCTTTATTTCTATTTTTTGGTTTAATAACTTCTGCTAATTTTTCTAGCATTTCTTCAATGCTTTTGTCTAATAAGTCATATTTATCGTGGTAATGGCTATAAAACGTAGCACGATTTACAGGAGCGCGTTCTGCGATATGTTGAACAGTTACATCGTCAAATCCTTTTTCGCCTACTAAAGCGACAAAAGCATCCTGTATGAGTTGTCTCGTCCGCTTTACACGTGGATCATTTGTATTTTTAATAGACATTTTTACTTCCCCTCGTTTAATTTTCTATACTTAAACAACATATAGGTATTATATTGTTGTTTAAGCAACATTTCATACGTAAATTGTCGGTTGTAGATTCGAAATAATTATTTATAATTATAAACGATAGTCCTTCAGAAATCAGCACCGCTCGCAGGTAGATAAATTTCGATTTACACCGCAGATGGTGTGATTTTTTTGTTTAAAAGTTAATATAATTAACAATTAAACAGTCTAAACAATAAGGACGTAAATAGTTTAGAAAAAAATTATATGCGATATAAGGAGAGGAATGCAATGAATCAGTTTCGAAGAATGGTGATTATCAACATTATCACATTAATTGTACTAGTTGGCGGCGGTATTGGCGGTTATTACTATTACAATCAAGCGGAAAATTATTTAAAAACAGAAAATGCAAAAATTGATGGAAAAGTAATTCCAATTGCATCACCAGTAGCAGGTAAATTAACTGACTGGAAAGCTGAAGTAGGAAAGAATTACAATGAGAACGATAAATTAGGTGCTGTTACTGTAGCAGCAGCAAATGGGGAACAAACAGTAGATGTAACAATTCCGCAAAATGCAACAGTTGTACAATCAAACGCGACGACAAATGCTTTCGTTGGAGCGGGTAGCCCAATTGCTTATGCATTTGATATGAACAATTTATGGGTAACAGCAAATATTGAAGAAACAGATGTTGACGATGTACAAAAAGGTCAAGACGTAGATGTGTATGTAGATGCATACCCAGATACAACGTTATCAGGAAAAGTAGAGCAAGTTGGATTAACAACAGCTAACACATTCTCTATGTTACCATCAAGCAACGCAACAGCGAACTATACGAAAGTAAAGCAAGTTGTGCCAGTTAAAATTTCTTTAGACCATAGTAAATCAGTAAATATTGTTCCTGGAATGAATGTGTCAGTTCGTATTCATAAGTAAGGGGGAGATGAGATGTCCTCAATTGCAATTGTAGGATATGCACTATTTTGTATAATCGTCTTCTTCCTTGTAAATCGTCTTTTACGAAAGAAAAAAACGAACGCGGGAGAAGAACAAGTCCCAGCCGTAAGTAAAATAGAAGTAAGTAAAGTAGAAACAGAAGAGAAAAAGCAAGAAGCAGAAATTTCTAATGTAGTTGAATTAGAAACAGGCAAGCAAGAAGAAGTAAAACAAGAAAAAGAAATACCGAAAAAACAAACGTCTATGCCTATAGAGAATGTAAATGTAAAAGCAGTTGTAACAGTATTAATTCTTGGTATGTTCGTTTCTATTTTAAACCAAACGATCATTAACGTTGCATTGCCTCCATTAATGAATGAATTTAACGTATCAACTTCAACAGCGCAATGGTTAATTACAGGCTTCATGCTTGTAAATGGTATTTTAGTACCGATTAGTGCCTTTTTAGTTTCACGATTTACGTATCGTAAATTATTTGTAGCGGCCATGTTATTCTTCACGGTAGGATCTATCATTTGTGCTATATCAGGAAACTTCACAATGATGATGACAGGTCGTATTATTCAAGCGGTCGGTGCAGGTATTTTAATGCCAGTTGGTATGAATATTTTCATGACATTATTCCCGCCTCATAAGCGCGGAGCAGCGATGGGATTACTAGGCGTTGCAATGATTTTAGCACCAGCTATCGGACCAACTGTAACAGGCTGGGTTATTGAAAACTATAGCTGGAACTTAATGTTCTACGGAATGTTTGTAATTGGTTTAATTATTACGTTCTTATCTTTAAAATTCTTTACACTAGCTCAGCCAGTGTCTAATACAAAATTAGATGTATTTGGTGTTGTTAGTTCAAGTATTGGACTAGGTAGCTTATTGTACGGATTTAGTGAAGCAGGAAATAATAGTTGGACTAGTGCAGAGGTTGTTATTTCACTTATCATTGGTGTAGTAGGTATTGCGGTATTTATTTGGAGAGAGCTAACAACGGACAATAAAATGCTTGATTTACAAGTGTTTAAATACCCAGTATTTACTTTTACTTTAGTAATTAACGCAATCGTTACGATGGCATTATTCGGAGGTATGTTATTACTTCCAGTATATCTGCAAAACATTCGCGGCTTTACGCCGATTGAATCAGGTTTATTATTACTACCAGGATCATTAATTATGGGTATCATGGGACCTATTGCAGGTAAACTATTTGATAAATACGGTATTCGTCCGTTAGCGATTGTTGGATTAGCCATTACAACGTTTGCGACATATGAATTCACAACGTTATCGATGGATACACCGTATAGCGTTATTATGATGGATTATATTATACGTTCAATTGGTATGTCATTCATTATGATGCCAATTATGACAGCTGGTATGAACGCACTGCCGATGAAATTAATTTCTCACGGTACAGCAACGCAAAATACGTCAAGACAAGTAGCTGGTTCAATTGGAACAGCGATATTAATTACACTTATGACGCAACAAACGACTGCTCACGTAGCAGATTACGGCAACATGTTAACAACGTCAAATCCAATTTTAGTTGATAAAGTACACGGTATGGGCCAAAGTTTAGCAGCAATTGCTGGATCGGCTCAAGCAGGAGATGCGATGAGCACGCAGCTATTATTTGGACAAATTTCGAAGTTATCTGCAATTAACGGTATTAACGATGCCTTCTTAATTGCAACGATACTCGCAGGTATTGCTTGGGTATTATCGTTCTTTTTACCATCAGGCAATAAACCAAATAGAAAAGCAGGGAATTAAATTCCCTGCTTTTTTGTCTTTTTAAAGAGTTAGATATAAAAAATGGTAACCAGTTACGGAGCACAGACCTGTTATAAACAAAATCGTTCCCATAGCACGAAGACTTGATATTTGTCTTCCGCTTATAATAGCTAATAGTCCAGCTAAAGAGAAAAAACTCCAATATAAAGTTCCTGAAATTGGAACGATCCCCTCTAAATCCATTCCATAACCTATACAAATGATAGGAACAAAGATAAGCGATATGCTAATCAAACCAGCTATAATAGTAAGTGATTTACGATATTTAATGCCAGCAATAATTAAAAAAATGCCAACGATGAATTGGCATAACATCAAAGTAAGAGCTAAAATCATCCAAGTTAATATTCCAAACACTTCTGTATTACCTCCGATTTATGAATTTCTAAAAAATATTATATATAGAATGAATCACCTACAGACATGAGCTCCCAGAAGATACCCCCTAATACTCCATCTGTACAAATAATGAATCCCATATTACGTATACTTTTAAGTTTTGCTTGTACTCCACTTATCCCTGCTAATAATCCAGTTAAAGAAAATAGCGTCCAATATAAAGTAGTTGAAATAGGGAGGATTGTATCGATATGAATCCCTACACTTAAAAAAACAAAAGGTAGTGTGACAAAGGAGAAGCTAAGTAGCCCCATTAAACCAATAAATAATTTATGGTGTTTCATGCTAGTAATAATTAAAAAATACCACCGAAAAATCCACATAAAACAAGGAGTGGCATATAAACAACCTAAAGCAAGCTCAACATATATAATCTCCTTCTATGCAATCAGTTATATTTTACTACATGAGGTTTATTTTGGATATTATTAATAAATATGTATAAATTGATAGAAATGAGAAGTAACGATACGAATTAATAGATATAGAGAACGTTAGAGAGGAGGGTGTATATGAAAATTACAGAAGAGAACGTTGCAATACAGCTAAGGAAAAGGAACGAAAAAGCATTATACTTTATTATCGACCAGTACGGTGGACTTATAAAAAGTATTATTCAGAAGCATTTAGCTTCGTTTCAAGATGTGCAAGAGGAATGTATGGATGATGTGTTATTGGCGATTTGGAATCATATTGAAAAGTATGATGAAGAGAAAAATACTTTAAAAAATTGGATCGCAGCTATTACAAAATATAAATCTATCGATTATGCGAGGAAATATGCGAAAACAGTAAATGAAAAAGGGTTAGATCAAATAGGTGAAATAGCGGTGCATACCGATAAGACTAAAAATGAAATTAGCAATGATATGGAACATATATTAGATCATTTAAAGAAGAATGATAAAGAAATCTTTATGAAGCATTACGTGGAAGAAGACAGTGTAGAAAATATTGCAGAGAAAATGGGAGTGAAAACTTCTTTTATATACAATCGTCTATCTAGAGGACGGAAGAAGTTAAGGTCATTATTTTTACATAACCGGATGAAATAAATAAGAAAAGAGGTGAAGAAAATGAAAAATCCATATGAAATGTTAAATGATATAAAAATGGATGAGAATGAATATGAAGAGGTTAACTTAACTCACATAGAGAAACAGAAAATAAAAAAGCGAATTCGTAAAAAAATAAACAAGAACAAAGCTCATACGAAACGGAATGTAGCGATTGTAACATCGGCTGCGGCATTATTTATTATGATGATGACTGTAGATATGAGAAGGATGATTGCGGATATACCGTTAATCGGAAGTAAAATGGAAGACTACGTAAACAGTAGAGGGGAACCTTTAAAAGAATATAAAACGACAATAGGACAAACAGTTTATGATAACGGTGTAGAAGTACGGTTAGATGAAGTGATGATAGATGAAGGGCAGATTATTGTTAATAGTACGTTTAAGTCTAGTCGAATCAATTTAGAAGGTTCTTATCCTAGTCCTGATATTTATATAAATGGAAAACAGTTAAATGGAAGTGGTAGTGGTGGAGACAAGAAAATAAATGAGTACACATATACATTTTTCTCAAATATAGATTTAAAAGATGATGAAATGGATCCTCTAGAAATTCGTGGAGAATGTGATGTACAAGTTGTATATAGGGATATTTCTTTAAAAGAGGGCAATTCAACATGGAAAGGAGAATGGGGCTTTTCCTTCAAAGCGTCTGGAGACAAAATAAAAGCTGAAACGAAAACAATCCCAATCCATAAGCATTTTAAATTAGAAAATGGTCAAAAAATAGAAGTGGAAGATTTAAAAGTGTCTCCTATATCTGCAAAGTTGAACTATAAAATGTTGAATGGAACGAAATTAGAGGTGAAATTTATCGCGAAAGATCAAGATGGAAAAGAGTTAATACCACATTCAGGCCTTACATTATCGAAAAATAGTTATTGGCGATTTGAAAAACTAGAGGATAGTGTAACGAAAATTGTACTGACGCCTGTGCTAACTTCTGGTGAAGAGGAAGAAACGAAAACGGATTATCGAAAAGTGTTAACGGAAGAAGAGTTTGAAGTTGTTATAAAAGAGTAAAGAGAGGTATCGTGATGATACCTCTCTTTATCCTAAAAAGGCTAACATATTATTCATAATATGAAGTAATATAGCTGGAATAATGGATTTTGTTTTTTTACATAAAATGGCCATAAATAGACCCATGATGAACATACTAAACATCACACCAGTTGAGTATATATGACCTATTCCGAAGAGGAAGCTAGACCCAAACGCTGCAATCCAAAATGGGAAGCGCTGTTGTAGGAAGTGAAGAATAATACCGCGGACTATAAGTTCTTCAAAAATAGGTACAAGTATAGCGCCACCTATTAGCAATAATAGTTTGTATTGTTTTAACATTTCTAGGTCTAAAGCGGATGACTGCTCTTTTACCGCATCAGGAAAAAGATTACTAATTATAAATATATCATTAACGATATGTAGTCCATAAAAAAGAATGATATAGATGTATGTGCTTACTTTTTTTAATGCTGTAAAGTTTAGTGTTGGGACAATTAAATTTCTTAATGGCTTATATGCATAAATCAAAATTAATAAAATGCATAATACAAATAAATGCCTCCCAAAAGTAGTAAGTGATTTTGTTAAAGCAATTTGTTTTGGATCGGTTAAACCTTCTGTATAAATAACGGTAGGAAGACCTATAAAGAGGTCGGCTAGGAATCCTGTTCCCCAAATCGCAAAAACGAGTGAAAATAGAAATTGTGAGAGTGACATAGGTTGTTTTTGTGGGTAAGTTAGTTGCGTGGCTTGTATAATAGTGAATCACCTATCCTTGTTCGTTTTGTAGTTATATATAAAGATTATAGGATATTTATGTAAAAAAGTCATTATTGTAGTCAAAATGATATTTTGAAGCTAATATTTACAGACAGTAATGATTTTACATTGATGTTATGTGCAAACGGAAGAAGAGTTTGCAGTTGTTACAAAAGAGTAGGGAGAGGTATCGCGATGATACCTCTTTCTAACTCAAGAATGCCAACGTATTATTCATAATATGAAATAACATAGCTGGAATAATGGATTTTGTTTTTTTACATAAAATAGCCATTAATAATCCCATGAAGAAAGTAATTACCATTACTCCAAGTGAGTATGTATGAGCGATACCGAAGAAGAAACTTGTTATGATGGCTGCAATCCAAAATGGAAAGCGCTCTGAGAAGAAGCGAAGTATAAAGCCACGGAAAATAAGCTCTTCAAAAATTGGTGTAAGTATTGCGAAACCGAGAAGTAATAATATTTGATACTGCTTAAAAACGTCTAAGTTTAATGCGGAAGATTGCTGCTTTGTTGCGTCTTGGAACACATAATTTAACAAGATGTAGTTGAGTAAAATGTTTATAGCGAAGAAAAGAAGTAAGTATACGTATGTACGCCATTCTTTAAGTGCTTTAAAGTTAAATGATTGTAGTAGTAATTTTTTTGCGGGTTCGAATTTGAAAATGAAGAACAACAATACGGCTAGTTGTAATACGATACTTGCAGTATTTACGATCGATTCGTACAGGGCAATTTGTTTTTTATCTGTAAGACCTGTTGTATAAATTGTTAAGGGCATTGCGAGGAACACAGTAATAAGTCCGGTTCCGAAAAAAGCGAATAAAACGGAGCTAATAAATTGTCCCCATGACATAGAGTATTTCTGCTCATTAGAAAGTTGTGTAGCGGGTTGCATGTATAAAATCACCTCTTTATATTTGTATATTTAATTATAAGGTGTTTTATTTTTATATGTAATATTTAAATATTACATATAAAGGTGTATTTTTCGCAAAATAATAAAAGAGGTATCACCCTATAGTGATGCCTCTTTCTCATTGATAACTATGTTCTGCTTTATTATTAGATTTTTGTTGCTCTATTTGCAATTCACGTTCTACCAATCGGTCTAACTGTTGAATAGCTTTTAATGCTTTTTCATAAGAAATCGTTCTATAATGGTGCGCTCCGCCCGGTTCTTCATCTGCTTCGTCTGCCCATTTAATAATGTTTTGAAGAGATGTTCTTTCAATTTCTTGCTGTACTAAGAAAGAATCTGTATGAAGAAGAATCGCGATAGAAATTTCTTTTGCTAGTTTCGGATGTTCTCCTAATCTAATAAGCAATTTATGAGCTCTTTCTGCTCCTTTAATCGCATGGATATCATTCTTTTTATACAAGTCATAGTCCCATTCTCCCTCACTGTACCATGTGTGATGTCCGATATCATGAAGGAAACCAGCTTTTGTTGCAGCATCGACTGAGGCGTGATGCTTTTTTGCTAAGTGAAACGCATGGTAAGCGACAGCAATCGCGTGGACCATTCCGGAACGGTTCACATATTTTTGTGTAATGTGGTGTTTAAAAACTTGTTCAAGCGTAATACGTTGCATAAAACATTCACTCCTTTTTATCTAATGGTGTCTATAAGAAAATCGATCGGTTTAAATGTATTTTGAACATTGTACTCCATCGGGGTAGCGTTAGTAAAGTAGAAATGTTTAGGAGAAGGAAAAAATTTTTCGTAAAAAAATCACCTTAGCTTATGCGAAGGTGATTTTCAAATTGCTTATTTTTTTAGTCCTTGCTCTAATGTTTCTAACATTTCGTGCTTTTCATTTTCATCAGCATTTTTCCAAATGACTTCGAATAAAACACCAAGACCTGGAAGCATTTTTTCTTCACCGCTTTGAATTGCATCGACAATTGTTTCTTGTAATTGATCTTGTGAATTTCCAGATACATTTGCTAATACAGCACCACGTAAATTAAAACTCATTGCTTTCACCTCTTCTTCAGAATTGAAACTGACGTTAGTTTTTGTTCTTTTTTATGTAAATATGTATGAAAAATAGGCTATAATGATAAGACAAGAAGAGAGGGAAATACATATTATGAAAAACATTGATTCAGTACAAAATCCGCGTGTGAAGCAGTGGAAAAAGCTGCAAACGAAAAAAGAGCGCGATAAAAAGGGTTTATTCTTTGTAGAAGGATTCCACTTAGTCGAGGAAGCTTTAAAAGCAGGAGTTGTAACAGAACTGATCGCTTCTGATCAGACAGATCTTCCGAAAGATTGGACAGTTAATGATGTGGAAATGTATATCGTACCTGAAGCAATCGTAAAAATACTTCGTGAAACAGAAACGACGCAAGGCGTATTTGCTGTTTGTGAGAAACACGAGAGTGAAGTGGCTCTTGCTGATGGGAAGTTTCTTTTATTAGATGGCCTGCAAGACCCAGGTAACTTAGGGACAATTATTCGTACAGCTGATGCAGCTGGTATTCATGCCGTTGTGCTTGGAGAAGGCTGCGTTGATGCATATAATAGTAAAGTGCTTCGCTCTACACAAGGTTCTATTTTCCATTTACCAGTTGTAAAAGGTAACTTAGAAGAATGGGTAGACAAGTTAAAAGAAAACAACGTTCCTGTATATGGAACAGCTCTTGAAAATGGAGTTCCGTATGGTGAAGTAACACCAGCTGGTAGTTTTGCATTAATTGTAGGAAATGAAGGAAGCGGCGTAAGCCAAGAAATTCTTGCGAAAACGGATCAAAACTTGTATATTCCGATTTACGGCGGGGCAGAATCATTAAATGTTGCGGTTGCAGCAGGGATTTTAACGTATTATTTGCAAAGCCCAGTTGCGAACAAATAAAAAACTTCTTATAATAAGTTGAAGTATATTATATTAAAAGTTAAATAACGAAAAACGTTGATAGAGAAGAGTAACTTACAAAATCGCCATATAGGGAGAGAATGCCTTAGACTGAAAGTATTCTTATGGTAGACGGAAGTGAATTCACCTCTGGAGTTGACGCCAGGACCATATATATGTAAAGGCGTTCCGGTCAGAATTGATCGTTATAACTAATGAGTGGGCAGACTTGTTCTGTCAATTTAGGGTGGTACCGCGAATTTACCTCGTCCCTTTTTGGGAGCGAGGTTTTTTTATTTTTAAAATTAGGAGGGTTCCAAATGGAAGCACGTTTAAAAGAGCTAAAGCAAAAAGCGTTAGAGCTTATTGAAGAAGCGAAAGAGCTAAAAGGCTTAAACGACGTACGCGTAGCGTACTTAGGAAAAAAAGGTCCAATTACAGAAGTATTACGCGGCATGGGGAAATTATCAGCAGAAGAGCGTCCACGTATGGGAGCATTAGTAAATGAAGTACGTGAAGCGATTCAAACGCGTCTAGACGACAAAATTGGTAACTTAGAAAAAGCAGTAATTGAAGCGAAATTAGCTACTGAAACAATTGATGTTACACTACCAGGTCGTCCTGTTGAAACAGGTTGTCACCATCCGTTAACAGCTGTTGTTGAACAAATTGAAGATGTATTCATCGGTATGGGTTATGAAGTAGCTGAAGGAACAGAAGTAGAAAAAGACTACTACAACTTCGAAGCATTAAACTTACCGAAAGATCACCCAGCGCGTGATATGCAAGATACATTCTACATTACAGAAGAAACGTTACTACGTACACATACATCTTCTGTGCAAGCACGTACGATGGAAAATAATAAAGAAAAAGGTCCGATTAAAATTATTTGTCCTGGTAAAGTGTATCGCCGCGATGACGATGATGCGACGCATTCACACCAGTTCATGCAAATTGAAGGTCTTGTAATTGATAAAAACATTCGCATGAGTGACTTAAAAGGTACACTGCAAGTATTCGTGAAAAAGATGTTCGGTGAAGATCGTGAAATTCGTCTTCGTCCAAGTTTCTTCCCATTCACAGAGCCATCTGTAGAGATGGATATTTCTTGTATGATGTGTCACGGCAAAGGTTGCGGCACTTGTAAAGGAACTGGCTGGATCGAAATTTTAGGCGCAGGTATGGTTCACCCGAACGTACTTGAAATGGCTGGTTATGATTCAAAAGAATATCAAGGTTTCGCATTCGGTATGGGCGCAGAGCGTATCGCAATGTTGAAATACGGCGTAGATGACATTCGTCATTTCTATACAAATGATGTACGTTTCTTACAACAATTCAAACGAGCGTAAGGGAAGGAGAGGATAAGTATGTTCGTATCATATCGTTGGTTACAAGAGTATGTAGATATTAAAGATGTAACAGCACAAGAACTAGCAGACAAAATCACGAAAAGTGGTATTGAAGTAGAAGGTGTTGAAGTATTAAATAAAGGTGTAAAAGGTGTTGTAGTTGGTCACGTATTAGAATGTGAAAAACACCCAGAAGCTGATAAATTAAGCAAATGCTTAATCGATATTGGTGAAGAAGAGCCAGTTCAAATTATTTGTGGAGCTGCTAACATTGCAAAAGGTTTAAAAGTACCAGTTGCAAAAGTTGGAGCTGTACTTCCTGGCAACTTCAAAATTAAAAAAGCAAAACTACGTGGTGAAGCTTCTCACGGTATGGTTTGTGCTCTTCAAGAGCTTGGTATCGATGGGAAACTAGTTGCGAAAGAATACGCAGACGGTATCTTCATCTTCCCAAGTGACGCTGAAGTTGGTGCAGATGCACTTGAAATTTTAAACTTACATGATGAAGTACTTGAGCTTGGTTTAACACCAAACCGTGCAGATTGCTTAAACATGTTAGGTGTTGCATATGAAGTCGCTGCTATTTACGGCCGTGAAGTAAAACTTCCAGCTATCAACTTACAAGAAACAGCAGAAAAAACTGCTGATTACATTTCTGTAAGTGTAGAAGCGAAAGAAGAAAATCCGTTATATATTGCGAAAATGGTAAAGAACGTAAAGATTGGTCCATCACCAATGTGGATGCAAACGCGCCTTATGGCAGCTGGCATTCGTCCAATTAGCAATGTAGTTGATATTACAAACTACATTTTAATGGAATATGGTCAACCGTTACATGCATTCGATTACGATAAATTAGGTTCAAAAGAAATCGTTGTTCGTCTTGCAAAAGAAGGCGAAAAAATTGAAACGTTAGATGATCAAGAGCGTACGTTACAAGATCACCATCTTGTAATTACAAACGGTACAAAAGCTTTAGCTGTTGCTGGTGTAATGGGCGGAGCGGATTCTGAAGTTACAAACGAGACAGTAAACGTTTTAATTGAGTCTGCATACTTTGCAGGTCAAACAGTACGCCGTACATCAAAAGACTTAGGTCTTCGTAGTGAATCAAGTGCACGTTTTGAAAAAGGAATCGATCCAACACGTACATTTGAAGCAATTCAACACGCAGCTGCTTTAATGGCGAAATACGCTGGCGGAGAAGCACTTGAAGGTGTAGTAGAAGCTGATAACTTACAAGTACAAGAACGTACAGTATCTGTTACTGCTGAAAAAGTAAACCGTGTATTAGGTACAAATATTTCTGCAAGTGAAATGGGTACAATGTTCACAAACTTGAAGTTCCCATTCACAGAAGTAGAAGGAACATTCCATGTGAATGTACCAGCACGTCGTCCTGATATTACAATTTCAGAAGACTTAGTAGAAGAAGTGGGTCGCCTATACGGTTATGACCACATTCCAGTTACATTACCTTCTGGAACAATGACTCGTGGTAAATTAACATCAGCACAAACGAAACGTCGTAAAGTACGTCGCTTCTTAGAAGGTGCTGGTTTATATGAAGCAATCACGTATTCATTAACAAGCGCTGACAAAGCGAAACAATATATGGTTGAGCCAAACGAAAAGGCGCCGGTAAACCTTGCACTTCCAATGAGTGAAGAGCGTAGCCAACTTCGTTTAAGCTTAGTACCGCAATTACTAGAAGCAGTTTCATACAATGTTGCACGTAAAAACGATAGCGTTGCTTTATACGAAGTAGGTTCTATCTTCTTACCGACAGAAGCAGGAGAACTTCCGAAAGAAGAACAACATCTTGCAGGTGTTATGACAGGTCTTGCTCTTCACCATGCATGGCAAGGTGAGAAGAAAGTAGTAGACTTCTTCGTTGTGAAAGGTGTACTAGAAGGATTATTCGACGTACTTGGCGTTTCAAACCAAATCACTTATGCACCAGCAAAACGTGAAGGTATGCACCCAGGTCGTACAGCTGACATCGTATTAGATGGCGAAGTAATTGGTTTCATCGGTCAATTGCACCCAGAAGCAGAAAAACAATTAGATGTGAAAAATACATTCGTATTCGAACTATCTCTTGTAAAAGTATTCGGTGCAGACGCAGAAGAAACATACTATGCAGCAATTCCACGTTTCCCATCTATGACACGTGATATGGCTGTTGTTGTAACGAAAGAAACAAAAGCTGGCGAAATGAAGCAAGTCATTGCTGAAGCTGGTGGAGAACTTCTGAAAGACGTAACACTATTCGACTTATACGAAGGTGAAAAAATGGAAGAAGGCAAGAAATCACTTGCATTCTCTATGACTTACTTCGATGCAGAACGTACGTTAACAGATGAAGAAGTAACAGAAGCACATAACCGTGTATTAACAACGGTAGAAGAGAAATTTGGTGCGGAGTTACGTAAGTAATGAGAAATTGCCGGATTCATTCCGGCAATTTTTTTTATGGCATGATTGTCTGGAAATGTCGGTAAGTCGATCCGTGATAAAAATCGCCGATAAATATTAAGGCATCTTGCATCTTTCTCTCGAATGTAGTACATTAATTTTAGTTTAACAAAATGAAAGACGATGATAAGGAAAAGTAGTATATACTATAATCCAAAGCGAGTCAGGGACGGTGAGAGCCTGATGAGGCGGTATATGTGAAGAACACCTTGGAGTTGCTAACCGAAATTGAATCTTGTATTCAAGAGTAGACTTAGACGGGAATCCGGCCTGTTACAAACCGGGAAGTATGTATTACATACGAGTTAAAGTTGGTCTTTATGACAAATTGGGTGGTACCGCGAAGTTTAACCTTTCGTCCCTTTATGGATGAAAGGTTTTTTTGTATTTAAATATATCAGCAAAGGAGAATTTCACTATGGAAAACACATTAGTAAAAAGTCTGTATAGAGATACAGATAAATATGCAGGTCAAACAGTACAAGTATCAGGGTGGATTCGTAACTTACGTGATTCAAAAGCATTTGGTTTCATCGAATTAAACGACGGTAGCTTCTTCAAAAGCGTTCAAATCGTTTTCGATACAGAGTTAGAAAACTTCAAAGAAATTGCAAAACTTCCACTTAGCTCTTCAGTTAAAGTAGAAGGTAAAGTAATTGCAACGCCTGGAGCGAAGCAACCATTTGAAATCAAAGCAGAAAAAATTGATATCGAGGGCTTATCAGATTCTGATTACCCACTTCAAAAGAAACGTCACACGTTTGAATACTTACGTACAATCGCTCACTTACGTCCAAGAACAAATGCATTCTCTGCAACGTTCCGTGTACGTTCTGTCGCAGCATTTGCGATTCACCAGTTCTTCCAAGAGCGTGGATTCGTACATGTTCACACACCAATCATCACTGGTAGTGACACAGAAGGTGCAGGCGAAATGTTCCGCGTAACAACGCAAGATTTAAACAACGTACCAAAAGGTGAAGACGGACAAGTTGATGAATCAAAAGACTTCTTCGGCAAAGAAACAAACTTAACAGTAAGTGGACAGCTGAACGCTGAAGCTTATGCATTAGCATTCCGTGACGTATACACATTTGGACCTACATTCCGTGCGGAAAACTCAAACACAACTCGCCATGCTGCTGAGTTCTGGATGGTTGAGCCGGAGATTGCATTCGCTGAATTAGGCGATGTAATGGATCTTACAGAAGATATGCTGAAATATGCAATGAAATACGTACTAGAGCATGCACCAGAAGAAATGGAATTCTTCAACAGCTTCGTTGATAAAACAGTTCTAGAGCGCATGAACAATGTAATCAACTCTGACTTCGGTCGTATCACATATACAGAAGCAATTAAAGTGCTTCAAGAGTCAGGTGCTGACTTCAAATACCCAGTAGAATGGGGTATTGACTTACAAACAGAGCACGAAAGATACTTATCAGAAGAAATCTTCAAACGTCCTGTATTCGTAACTGACTATCCAAAAGACATTAAAGCGTTCTACATGCGTATGAATGAAGATGGAAAAACAGTAGCTGCTACTGACCTTCTAGTTCCTGGCATCGGCGAATTAATCGGCGGAAGTCAACGTGAAGAAAGAATGGACGTTTTAGTAGATAGAATTAAAGAACTAGGCATGAACGAAGAGGACTACTGGTGGTACTTAGAACTTCGAAAATACGGCGGTACAAAACACGCTGGATTCGGTCTAGGTTTCGAGCGCTTCCTAATGTACATCACAGGCATGGCTAACATCCGTGACGTAATTCCATTCCCAAGAACTCCAGGTTCTTCTGAGTTCTAAAATATGAAAAAAGCGAGAGGATTTCCTCTCGCTTTTTATTTTGCATAGTTTATTAGCTCGTAGCAAAAAGTAACGCGAAGGGGTGAATATAAATGAGTAAAAAAGTGAAAAAAGATCATTCAAGATCAAGCCTTGGTTCTCCAGAAGTAGAAGGACAAGGAACGACGGCACATGAAACAGGTTCTCATAAAGTATCTTCATCAAATAAGAAGCAGAAAAGAAGTTAACATAAAAAAGGAGAGTCTTGGCGGCTCTCCTTTTTTTATATGTATTACACCTTATTATCATTAATTTCTTTTGTAATCTTATCTACATCTTTGTCTAATCGATCTAAATAGAAAAACCATAGTAAGCTCATGAGCACGTAATAGATGGCCATCACACCAAAATTATCAGATATATTTTCGAATGTGGATTTAGTAGTGAAAAAAGCTCCCCAAATGGTAGAAATAGTGAGGTAAGAAAGCGGGCCTACAAGGTGTGCAAAAACATATAATAACTTTTTAACTTTTACAGCATTCATATGAATTCCCTCCTTATGTAAACAATCCTTTTCTTCTAATCATAAACTCAAGTTCCTCACAGAAGTGTTGTAGTTTTGTTGGATTATGTATTAACAAGCGGGCATCGTGTTTCCTGATAAAGTGAAACTTTAATCAGTGGGGGTTTTCTTCATCCCCCACTGATTATTAGTTGAACCAATCGGACTTTTATGGACAGTTGATCCCCCACCTAACTTCTTTGCTTTCGCTGAAATTTGAGGTGGGGGTCTTACTGTCCATTAAAGCGGGATAAATCTTCGAATCCGAAAGTTTAATAAGAAAGACCGGCCATAACGCTCTATTAAATCGTTGAACTCTCGTTGCTCACTTAGTAGCTGAATGTTTTCTCTAATTTCAAACTGTCTTTCGTAGGGATCGCCTAGTAAAATATTTAGAATCATTTGTAGAAGTATCTATGGAAATATCCTCCTACATTAGAATAATCTGTATATTTTAAATGTAACAAAATAATAAGGATAATAGTAGAGTGAAACAAAAAACAGGAGTTTGTAGGCTCCTGTTTTTGTCGATACTATTTTAATAAGCGAAGCGCCTTCTCCTTATTAGCGAAATGCATTTTCACAAACTCAGGTAATCGTTCTTTACCAAGTTTTTGAATTAATTTAGCAGCGGCGATATCAACTTGTTTACCGGCACCTTTTGGAAGTGGCATACCAGCTTTTTTGCTTAGTTCGTCAAACTGTTTTACGAATGAGTAACGAGCTAAAATAGAAGCTGCAGCTACTGCTAAATGGACGCTTTCGCCTTTCGTCGCGAAGTAAACATTTTCACGCTGTACCTGTTTTTGTTTAGCTAAATATTTATAGTATGTATCAGGTTGTGTGAATTGATCGATTAAGACGCCTTCAGGCTTTGTAGGTGCGATTTTTGCTAATAAGTTTGTAATAGCTTTATTATGTAGTAAAGCTTTTAACTTACCTTGGTTGTTTCCTTTATCAAATAGTTCGTTATATTTTTCATTATGAAGGACAAGAGAGCTGTAAGGAACAACATGTAGAAGTTGTTTTGCAATGGCAGTAATTTGATCGTCATTTAAGTTTTTAGAGTCTTTTACACCAAGTTCTTTTAAAAGTGGAATTTGCTTCGCATCCACATATACAGCAACTACTGTCATCGGTCCGAAGAAATCACCAGTACCAACTTCATCTGATCCTACGATAGACATTGTACCGATGGAAGCAGGGGGTGCATAACGGTGTGAATCGACAGATTTTTTTACAGCTGTTTTCGGTGTTTGAGAGACAGTTTGCCAACGAGAAGCTTCTGCTTCAGCACGGCTTCCTTGGAACATCACTTTTCCAGATTTATACGCTGTAATCGTGCAAGATGGCACCTTTGCCATGAAGATTCCGCCTTGTGGAATCTTCGGGCTAAGCGATTGTTTATATTGTTGTTTCATGTCTTCAATTACTGTAGAATTTGTTTGAATTACGATAGAATTTGACATAGTGGTCGCCCCTTTTTTTATATTGTTATTTTTATCATATCGGATTGTTCTTTCTGTTTCCATAATATGATGGTTCATGGTATGATAAACTTTAGGATTCTGTACGTGATTGGAGGCCGGTGAGTTGTCACAACAAAAGGGAAAGAAAAGTCGAATTAATGTAGAAATCTATGGTCAACAATATTCAGTTGTTGGCGATGAAAGTACAAGTCATATCCGCATGGTAGCAGCGATTGTGGATGATAAAATGCGCGAACTCAATGCCAAGAATCCTTCGCTTGACACGAGTAGACTAGCGGTATTGACGGCGGTAAACGTCATACACGATTACATAAAATTAAAAGAAGAACATGAGAAATTGAAAGAAAGTATGACAAAAAAAGGAATGGAATAACATGATTGATATTATTATCATTTTACTGCTTGTTATGGGATTTTTCCTCGGCTTACGCAGAGGGTTTATTCTGCAACTTGTAAAGTTAACAAGCTTTATTATCGCATACCTTGTTGCATACTGGTACTGTAAAGATTTAGCGCCAGCACTTGCGAAATTTATTCCGTATCCATTTGATAAAAACGTATCTGTTCCAGAATGGATTGATGCAAATAATATTGAGACAGTATTTTATCAAGCACTTGCGTTTATCATATTGTTTATTATTACAAAAATTGCACTTTCATTACTTGGTAATTTGTTAAATATGTTTGCAGAAATACCGGTTTTAAAGCAAGTCAATGCGTTTGCGGGGGCAATCCTCGGATTTTTAGAAGTATATATTATTTTGTTTGTTTTAATTATCGTTGGAAACATCCTTCCGATTGAGCAAATACAAACACCATTACAAAAATCATCAATTAGCAAAATAATTGTAGACGATACACCGATTCTTTCTGAAAAGGTGAAGGAACTATGGCAGACAGGTAGCAGAGTATAACTTCTCTTTTTTCGGAAAGAGGAGTTTTTTTCTATGAAAGAAAGGCGGGGCAATGATGAAAGTAAATAAAAAACAAGTTATTAAATTATTAGAGACAATCGGCCTGTTTATGGAACTAAAGGGCGCGAATCCATTTAAAATATCTGCATTTCGTAAAGCGGCAGCAGCACTAGAAAGTGATGATCGTAGTCTTTCTGAGATTGAAGATTTCACGAAGATTCCGGGCATTGGAAAAGGAACAGCAGCAGTGATTCAAGAATATATAGAATCGGGAACATCTGAAGTGTTACAAGAGCTTGAACAAGAAGTGCCAAGTAGCTTATTACCGTTATTAAAATTGCCAGGCCTTGGTGGTAAAAAGGTAGCTAAGTTATATAAAGAACTTGGTGTTGTTGATATGGAATCGCTAAAAGCGGTTTGTGAGGAAAATAAAGTACAAGCTTTAGCAGGCTTCGGTAAGAAGACAGAAGAGAAAATATTAGAAGCAATCGATCAAGTAGGATCTCGTCCAGAGCGTTTACCAATCGCAATGGTATTGCCTATTGCCGGGGAAATAGAGGAGAAATTGTCGAATATTGCTGAAGTAATTCGTTTCTCTCGTGCTGGTAGTTTGCGCCGTGTTCGTGAAACAGTGAAAGATTTAGACTTTATCATTGCAACGACAGAACCAGCTGCAGTACGTGAGCATTTACTTCAATTTGATAATATGATTGAAGTAATCGCAAGTGGAGATACGAAAGTTTCTGTTCGTCTTCAATATGAATATGATATTTCAATCGATTTCCGTTTAGTAAAACCAGAAGAATTTATTACAACCCTTCACCATTTCACAGGATCAAAAGACCATAACGTAAAAATGCGTCAAATCGCGAAAGATAGAGGCGAGAAAATTAGTGAGTACGGGGTAGAAAACTTAGAAACAGGTGAAGTGAGAACATTTGAAACAGAAGAGGAGTTCTTCGCTCATTTCGGTCTTCCATTTATCCCGCCAGAAGTGCGTGAAGATGGAAAAGAAATTGAATTAATTAAAGAGTATCCAAACTTAATTCAATTCTCTGATATACAAGGTGATTTACATATGCATACAACATGGAGTGACGGTGCTTTTTCAATTGAGGAAATGGTACAGGCATGTCGTGCTCGTGGTTATAAATTTATGGCAATTACCGACCACTCTCAATACTTAAAAGTAGCGAATGGTTTAACGAAAGAGCGCCTTTCTGAACAAGCGAAAGAAATTGAACGTATGAACGAAAAGTATCCAGACATTACAATTTTACGCGGAATTGAAATGGATATTTTACCGGATGCAACACTTGATTTTGATGATGAAGTATTAGCAGAATTAGATTATGTTATTGGGGCGATTCACTCTAGCTTCTCACAAGACCGTGAAACGATTATGAAACGTCTTCGCGCTGCGCTAGAGAATAAGCATGTCACAATGATTGCTCATCCGACAGGACGTCTTCTTGGACGACGCGCAGGCTATGATGTAGATACAGATTTATTAATCGAACTCGCAAAAGAAACAAATACAGTTTTAGAATTAAATGCGAATCCAAACCGTCTAGATTTAAGCGCGAAATTATTAAAACAAGCACAAGATGCTGGTGTAAAAGTAGCGATTAATACGGATGCTCATACGCTTGAAATGTTAGAAGATATGGAAACAGGTGTAGCAGCAGCACGTAAAGGTTGGATTCAAAAAGATAACGTGATTAACACGTGGGATATTGAACGTTTATTAGACTATATTAAACGTAATAAGTAACACAAGGGGGACCTGCAACATGTTAGAAAGAACGTTGCGTGTATTAGAATATAATAAAGTAAAAGAGCAATTACTTGAACATACAGCCTCTTCACTTGGCCGTGACAAAGTGAAACATTTAGTGCCGAGCACTGATTTTGAAGAAATTGTAGAAATGCAAGATACAACGGATGAAGCAGCGAAAGTCATTCGTTTAAAAGGTAATGCACCATTAGGTGGTATTACGGATATTCGCTCAAATGTGAAGCGTGCAAAGATTGGAAGTATGTTAAGCCCAAATGAACTACTTGATATTGCCAATACGATGTATGGTAGTCGCAATATGAAACGTTTCATTGAAGATATGGTTGATAATGGTGTTGAGCTGCCAATTTTAGAAACTCATGTCGCTCAAATTGTATCTTTATATGATTTAGAAAAGAAAATTACAAATTGTATTGGTGACGGCGGAGAAGTAGTCGATAGTGCGAGTGATAAACTGCGTGGTATTCGTACTCAAATTCGTACTGCGGAAAGCCGTATTCGTGAAAAGTTAGAAAATATGACGCGTTCTTCAAACGCGCAAAAGATGCTATCTGACGCGATTGTAACGATTCGTAACGAACGTTACGTAATCCCAGTAAAACAAGAATACCGCGGCGTATATGGCGGTATTGTTCACGATCAATCAGCTTCTGGACAAACGTTATTTATTGAACCGCAAGTCATTGTAGAATTAAATAACGCGCTTCAAGAAGCACGAGTGAAAGAAAAACAAGAAATTGAACGCATCTTATTGATGTTAACAGAAGAAGTGGCAGTAGAAGCGGATATCGTTTTATCTAACGTAGAAGTAGTTGCGAATCTTGATTTCATTTTTGCGAAAGCTTTTTATGCGAAGCGTATTAAAGCAACGAAGCCAATCGTAAATAACGAGCGTTATATGGATTTAAGACAAGCGCGCCATCCGCTTATTGATCCAGAAATTATCGTGCCAAATAACATTATGTTAGGTAAAGATTTCACGACAATTGTTATTACAGGACCGAATACAGGTGGTAAAACAGTTACGCTGAAAACAGTTGGTATTTGTGTATTAATGGCGCAATCTGGTCTTCACATTCCAGTAATGGATGAGTCAGAGATTTGTGTATATAAAAATATCTTTGCTGATATCGGTGATGAGCAATCGATTGAACAAAGTTTAAGTACGTTCTCTTCACATATGGTGAACATTGTTGATATTTTAGAAAAAGCTGATTTTGAAAGCTTAGTTTTATTCGATGAATTAGGTGCTGGAACAGACCCGCAAGAAGGGGCTGCACTAGCAATTTCAATTTTAGATGAAGTATGTAATCGTGGTGCTCGCGTTGTTGCTACGACGCATTACCCAGAATTAAAAGCATACGGATATAATCGTGAGCAGGTTATTAATGCGAGCGTTGAGTTCGACGTGAATACATTAAGCCCAACGTATAAATTATTGATCGGTGTACCAGGACGTAGTAATGCCTTTGAAATTTCGAAGCGTCTTGGCTTATCTGATCGCGTGATTGATCAAGCTCGTAGCCACATTAGTACAGATACAAACAAAATTGAAAATATGATTGCGAAGTTAGAAGAAAGTCAAAAGAACGCAGAGCGTGACTGGAACGAAGCAGAAGCACTTCGCAAGCAATCTGAAAAACTGCATCGCGAATTACAGCGTCAAATTATTGAATTTAATGATGAGCGCGATGAAAAATTATTAAAAGCGCAAAAAGAAGGGGAAGAAAAAGTCGAAGCTGCAAAGAAAGAAGCAGAAGGCATTATTCAAGAACTTCGTCAATTGCGTAAAGCACAGCTTGTAAACGTGAAAGACCATGAACTTATTGAAGCGAAGAGCCGTCTAGAAGGTGCGGCGCCAGAGCTTGTGAAGAAACAAAAAGTAAACGTGAAAAACACAGCACCAAAACAACAATTACGTGCAGGCGATGAAGTAAAAGTATTAACATTCGGTCAAAAAGGTCAATTACTTGAAAAGGTAAGTGATACAGAGTGGAGCGTACAAATTGGTATTCTGAAGATGAAAGTAAAAGAATCCAATATGGAATACATTAATACACCGAAACAAACAGAGAAAAAAGCAGTCGCAAGTGTGAAGGGTAGAGATTACCACGTTTCATTGGAACTTGATCTTCGCGGTGAACGTTATGAAGATGCAATGATGCGCGTTGAAAAATATTTAGACGATGCACAGCTGGCAAGCTATCCTCGTGTATCAATCATTCACGGTAAAGGAACAGGAGCACTTCGCCAAGGTGTACAAGATTACTTGAAGAAGCATCGCGGTGTGAAAAACTACCGCTACGGTGACATGGGCGAGGGAGGCCTAGGCGTAACAGTGGTCGAATTAAAATAGCAAACAATGAAACAAAGGGGAAACCATTATATGTTTATGGACAAACTTGCAAAAGTATTGTTAGCTTGTTGTGGAATATTTTTGGTGATTGGGGTTATTTATTTAGTTGTTTTTGCGAAGTAAAAAAAGCGTCAATCGTGGCAGAATGATATTGCCATAGATTGACGCTTTTAATATATATGAAAAGGAATAAAACATGAAAATCAACCAATACATAAGTGAAGCAAAATCTTGCTCAAGACGTGAAACAGATCGCCTTATCAAAGCAGGACGCGCTGCAATTAACGGCGAAATTTGTAAGCACGGCGCAATCGTGAACGATGGTGATGTTGTAACGATTGATGGACAGGTTCTTGCAAAAGAAGAGAAAGAAAAGGTATATATCGCCTTTCATAAACCAGTTGGTATTACTTGTACAGCAGCTGATCATATTGAAGATAATATTATTGATTATATTAATTATCCAGAGCGTATCTTTCCTGTGGGACGATTAGATAAAGCGTCGGAAGGACTTATTTTATTAACGAATGACGGCGGGATTGCGAATCAAATTTTACATGGTGATCATGAGCACGAAAAAGAATATGTTGTTACTGTCGATAAGCCGTTTACAGATTGGTTTATTAATGAAATGTCCAGCGGTGTAAAGATTAAAGATGGAATGACGAAGCCATGTAAAGTGACGAGA
Source organism: Bacillus sp. BC08 (assembly GCF_054326875.1). Taxonomy (NCBI): domain Bacteria; kingdom Bacillati; phylum Bacillota; class Bacilli; order Caryophanales; family Bacillaceae; genus Bacillus; species Bacillus sp. BC08. Next base: position 311,138 of record NZ_JBTGPA010000035.1, read on the forward strand.
GTGGATCAATCTACATTTCGCACCGTTTTAACGCAAGGAATGAACAGACAAATTCGTAGAATGAGCCGTGCCTTCGGGTTTACTGTAACTAAGCTAAAGCGAGTTCGTATTATGAATATAGAGCTAGATGGATTGGAATCTGGAAAGTGGCGGGATGTTACAGCGGAAGAATTAGAAATATTAATAGGGCAGTTATAGGGAGGAAATATTTTCTCCCTATATTTTTTTGTCAGAAAAAATAAAACTATTGATTTTTTAAAAAATAGCCCATATAATAAAAAAACAACAAGTTTCGACAAGATATTTTATAAAAGTAATGATGAGGACATGAGTTGTTTTTGACGATTCTCAGAGAGGGAAGCCTAGGCTGTGAGCTTCCTAATACGGAAAGACAAACTTACCACCTCTAAACTTCAAGAGTGAACTGCATGATGCATTGTAATTCTTGGCGGATAAAACCGTTATTAATTTACACGAGCTATAAAATGAGCTTATTTTGCTATAAATTCATTTTATTAGAATAAGGGTGGAACCACGATTTCAACACTCGTCCCTTTGTTAGGGACGGGTGTTTTTTGCGTTCTTTTACGGGGAAGTATGCTTGAAAGAGGACATATGACGGATTTTAATTCAGAATATTTTGTCAATAAATTATTTAGGAGGTAGTAGAAATGAAATCATCTTTAAAGTTTTCTGAGATGTTTGCAATAAGTTTAATGTTATTTGCACTATTTTTCGGTGCAGGTAATATGATTTTTCCGCCAGCGTTAGGACAAGGTGCTGGAACAGATGTATGGATTGCGTTGTTTGGTTTTATCGTAACAGGTGTTGGGTTGCCTTTATTAGGAGTTATCGTTATCGCTCTAAAAGGAGATATTAATGAGCTAGCAGGACGTGTACACCCTGTATTCGCGCTCGTTTTTATCACTGCAATTTATTTATGTTTAGGCATATTTGTAAGTGTTCCACGTACAGGAACTGTTGCTTATGAAATGAGTGTTGCACCGTTTTTACCAAGTGAGATAGCTGGTCAATCGTATCCACTTGTTATCTTTACATTCATTTTCTTTGCCGTAACTTTCTATTTAGCTTTAAACCCATCGAAATTAGTGGGCCGCATCGGTAAAGTATTAACTCCGATTTTATTAGCTGTTATTGCAATTATCGTAGGTAAAGCGCTTATTACACCAATTGGAGAATTTGGTGCACCGACAGAAGCGTATAGTGCTCCGCTCTTTAAAGGTTTTATTGATGGATATTTAACTTTAGATGGACTTGCAGCACTTGTTTTCGGAAATGTTGTTATTAATGCGTTAAAAACAAAAGGTGTTACAAATAAAAACAGCATTGCAAAAGTAACAATCTTTGCAGGGTTTATTGCAGCGCTTGGTTTACTACTTGTTTATTTAGCGCTTGCTTACCTTGGAGCTTCTAGTGTGTCTCTTGGAATGGGGGCAAACGGAGGAATTATTTTAACAAACGTTGTAAATCATTTATTTGGTAGTTACGGAACTTTATTATTAGGAATTGCAATTACAGCAGCATGTTTAACAACTTCTGTAGGTATTGTTGCAGCTTGTGGGGAATATTTTTCTTCCTTATTACCAAAGCTTTCTTATCAAAAGGTTGTTTTCATCTTCTGTGTATTAGCATTTATGGTAGCAAACCTTGGATTAACTCAGTTAAACGCATTAGCATTACCGATTTTAATTGCAATTTACCCAATTGGTATCGTACTGATTGTATTATCACTTGTTGAAAACTATATTCGTCTTCCATTAGCTATGTATGTAGGCGGTATTGTAGGTTCATTTGCAATTAGCTTCTTTGATGGATTGCATAATGCAAATCTTCAAGTAGCGGCCCTTGCTCCTATCTTAGATAAGATTCCATTATATAGTGTAGGGATTGGTTGGCTAGTTCCGGGTATCATTGGAATTGCAATTGGATATGTAGTTTCTTTATTCCAAAAGCAAGAAGTTGCTGTAGAAAAATAGTGAAAAGAGGCTTTCTATGAAAGAAAGTCTCTTTTTTTGTAGGGAAAATCATATATAGGGAAATTTAGATATTAAAAGTTTTATACGTAATATAGTTGACAAAAAAATTAGCATTAGGCTAAGATTGATTTAGTTGTGGAAATATTGGAAGGAAAGTGAGGAGTGAAAGGTATAAAGTTTTCTATAACGATATCATTTTTGTAGATAGAGGTGATAGAGTAGGTGAATGGTAGTTTTATTTTTTTTGATCTCCATTGAGAATGATAATCAACAAAAGAGATAGGGACTTATGTTAAAATGCGAATCGCTCTTTATAAGGAATAGGGAGGGATATTATTTTTAACACGCAGTGAGAATGATAATCAATAATATCTATAGTACATAAACAAATTACAGGTAAATAATGATAGAGGATTATTATTTTTTTCTCATAAATTGAGAATAATTATCATTTTCAAAAAGTATGGATGAAGGATAAACAAGGAGGAAGTAAGCCAAATGAGAAAGATTTCTGTATTACCCGCTTTTATTATAACGTTCGTATGTATGCTAGCTTTTCTTGTCATGCCATATGGGAAAGTTTCAGCACAACTAGCTGACGGTACGTATGATATTAACTATGTCATTCAAAAAGCGGAAAATGATTCAGCTTCAATGGCAAATGATTATTTTGAAAAACCAGCTAAGCTAGTTGTGAAAAATGGCGAAATGAAAGTACAAATTCCGATGAATCATAGTGCTTGGATTACAGAATTTAAAGCACCTGAGAACGGGAATTTTGTTGATGCAAAAGTTGTTAGTAAAGATGAATCAGCAGATAAAAGAACTGTAGAGTTTAAAATAGACGATTTATCTAAGCCAGCAGCTGCAAAAATTCACGTTGTTGTACCTAACGTAAATTATGACCATAACTACACAATTCGCTTTGCGTTTGATGCAAATGTAAAAGCGGTAGGTGGAGAAAATAAAGCAACTACTGTAACAAAGAATAATGATCAAACAAAAACAGATACACAAGTAAAAGAAGAAGAGAATAAAGAAGAGAATAAAGAAGCAAATAAAGAGGCGAGCAAAGGAACAAATGAAAGTGGAAAAGCTGAAAAAACAGATAATCCAAAAACAGGTGATGAATCACGCATCGGATTATTTGCAGCGTTAATTCTTATTTCAGGTGTTTTCTTAATTCGTAAAGTACGTCAAAACTAAATAAAGGAGCGTTATTCCATTGAATAGATATCTTAAAATTGTTGTTGCGATGTGCTTAATGATATTTACGTTCATCTCAACATTACAACCTCTCGCAGTTCAAGCAGCAAGCCAACTAGCTGACGGTGAATATTCAATCGGTTTCAAAGTTCTTAAGGATACATCAGATGAAGAATCTATGATGAATCAATATTCTGTAAGTCCAGGAACTTTAAAAGTGAAGGATGGGAAGAAGAAGGTATCCTTTACGTTAGAACATAGTTCATGGATTACGAAGTTTGAAACAGAAAAAAATGGCCAGTTTGTTGCAACAAATGTAATTAGTGAAGATAAAGAAAAAGATACAAGAGTAGTAGAATTTGAAGTGAACGATGTAGAGAAAGTATTAAATGCGAAAGTAAAAGTAGACATAGACTTTTTAAATTATCATCATGACTATGATGTGCGTATTGCATTTGATCAAAATAGTATTACACCGATTCATGTAGAAAAACCAAATGAAAAAGAGGATCCAGCAAATAAGCCAGATCCAAATGAAAAACCGGATCCAAGTCAGAAGCCCGACCAAAAGCCTGACCCAGATCAACAACCCAATTCTAACACAATTAACGATGGAAATTATAGTATTCCATTTAAAGTGTTAAAAGATCAAACAGATGAAGAATCTAAGATGAATACTTACATGGTAAATCCAGGAGTATTAAAAGTAGAAAACGGTAAGAAAAAGGCAATTGTAACACTAAAAAGTAGCTCATTAATTAAAAATTTCCAAACGGAAAAAGATGGTGCATTTGTTGATGCAAAAGTAGTGAGTGAAGATAAAGAAAAAGATACAAGAGTAGTAGAGTTAGAAGTGGACGATTTATCAAAAAAACTAAATACAAAAGTATTTATCGAAATGGCATCAAGAAACTATAAGCAAACACATGATGTACAACTTTTATTTGAACAAGATAAACTTGAGCCAATTAAAAACGAAGAAAAGCAACCAGACGGTGATAAAAAGCCAGAGGTAGAGAAACCAGAAGTAGAGAAGCCGAATGTTGAAACAATTAAAGACGGCGAATACAGCATTAACTTTAAAGCGTTAAAAGATCAATCAGAAGAAATTTCAATGATGAACACGTACACGAAGAGTCCAGGTGTGTTAAAAGTGAAAGATGGTAAAAAATATGTATCATTCACATTAACGAATAGTGCATGGATTACAAAGTTTGAATTTGAGAAAAATGGTTCGTTTGTTGATGCGAGTGTATTAAGTGAAGATAAAAAAGCTGATACACGCGTAGTGGAAGTAGAAGTAGATGACTTATCGAAAAAATTAAATGGAAAAGTAAAAGTAGATATCGATTCAATGAATTATCATCATTTCTACGACATTCAATTTGCATTTGATAAAGATAGCATTAAACCGTTAGACAACCAAGGTGGAAATGGCAACCAAGGCGGAAACAACAACCAAGGCGGAAACGATAACCAAGGTGGAAACAACAACCAAGGCGAAAACAATAACCAAGGCGGAAACAATAACCAAGATAATAACACAACCATTGATCCAAAAGCTCTTAAAGATGGTGAATACAGTATTGGCTTTAAAGTTTTAAAAGATAAAACAGAAGAAATTTCAATCATGAACACATATACAAAGAGTCCGGCTGTACTAAAAGTGAAAGATGGCAAGAAGTATGTATCGTTTACATTAACGAATAGTGCATGGATTACAAAATTTGAGTTCGAGAAGAATGGCTCTTTTGTTAACGCAAAAGTGTTAAGTGAGAATAAAGAGCAAAATACAAAAGTAGTAGAGTTAGAAGTAGATGATTTATCGAAAAAATTAAATGCAAAAGTAAAAGTGGATATTGATGCAATGAATTATCATCATTTCTACGATGTTCAATTTGTATTTGATGAAAATAGTATTAAAGCTTTAGGTAACCAAGGCGGAAATGATAACCAAGGCGGAAATGATAACCAAGGTGGAAACGACAACCAAGGTGGAAACAACAACCAAGGCGGAAATGACAACCAAGGTGGAAATAATAAACCAAAAGTAATAGTTGATCCAAAAAATTTAGTAGATGGTGAATATGATATTCCATTTAAAGTGTTAAAAGATAAAACAAATGAGCTTTCAAAGATGTATGACTACACTGTACATCCAGCAAAATTAATCGTTAAAGATGGTAAAAAGTACATTGAAATGACACTGAAAAATAGTGCGTGGATTACGAAATTCCAAACAGAAAAAAATGGTCTATTTGCTGATGCAAAACTCGTGAGTGAAGATAAAAATGCAAATATGAGAGTAGTGCAATTTGAAGTAAGTGATTTATTTGCAAAATTAAATGCAAAAGTAAAAGTTGATATCAATGAAATGAACTACCACCATTTCTACGATGTCCAAATTCAGTTTGATACAAATAATATTGGTGCGTTAGGAACGATTAAAGAGGATCCAAAAAAAGATCCGAAAAATGATCCGAACAATCCAGTGATTACACCGAAAGTAGATAATGTAAAAAAAGTAGATAATCCTAATTTTAACCGAAATGCAGATGATAAGAAGAAAAAAGAAGAACAAAAAAATGATCCAAAAAAAGAGAAAAACTCAAAAACGGCAGATACAGCACAACTAGGTTTATACATGGTGCTACTGCTTGGATCACTTGCTTTGCTAGTTCGTAAATATAGAGCAGGTAGATTGTAATTTTTGAAGTCTTGATGCATGTTCGCATGCATCAAGACTTGTTTCATATTGTTTGGAAAGGAGTGGTGATTGAGAGTGAAGAAACTTGCAAGTGTACTAATGGCTATCATTTTATTAGTGAGTATAGCTGGATGCTCGGCGCCCAAAAAAGAAGCAGCAAAGCAGGTAAAGAGTGAGAGTAAAGAGAGAGTTGTTGCCACGACAGTCGCTGTTACTGAAATTATGGATGCGTTAGAAGTAGATTTAGTTGGTGTTCCAACAAGTACGAAAGATTTACCAAAGAGATATAAAGGTATACCTGAAGTCGGGAATCCGATGAGTCCTGATATGGAAAAGGTAAAATCATTAAAGCCGTCAGAAGTATTATCCGTGACAACACTTGAATATGAATTAAAGCCAGTTTTTGATGGTATAGGTATGAAAGCAAACTTTGTAGACTTAACTAGTTTAAAAAATATGCAAAATTCCATTAGTAAATTAGGTAAGCAATATGGACGTGAGAAGCAGGCGGAAGCAGTTGTAACGAAGTTAGATAACAAAGTTACAGAGATTCAAAAAGCAGTAAAGGGAAAGAAAGAACCGACAGTGCTTATTTTATTAGGTGTGCCGGGGAGTTATTTAGTAGCAACGGAGCATTCTTACATTGGAGATTTAGTGAAGCAATTAGGCGGTAAAAACATTGTACAAGGTGAGCAAGTAGAGTATTTAGCCTCTAATACAGAGTATTTAAAAAAAGCAGATCCAGACATTATTTTACGAGCGGCACATGGTATGCCTGATGAAGTTGTAAAAATGTTTGATAAAGAATTTAAAACAAATGATATTTGGAAACACTTCGCTGCAGTTAAAAATAATCGTGTTTACGATTTAGAAGAGCGTTTATTTGGAACGACAGGAAATTTAGAAGCAATTGAAGCGTTAGATGAATTGAAGAAAATGATGTATCCGTGATGCATTTTAATATAAAGGAAGAGTGGAATGAATAAAAAAACTTGGAGTTTCTTCATTGTTACTGTATTACTTATTGTTATGACATCATTGTCAGCAATGAAAGGGAGTTTAGAAATAGGGATAGTGGACCTTGTGCAAGGAATATTTACAGGAGCCAATGAAGATGTTGAAGTAATTAAAGATTTACGTTTCCCGCGTATTATTATTGCGCTGTTCACCGGGGCGGCTCTTGCTGTTTCAGGTGTGCTTTTTCAAGCGGTTATGAAAAATCCACTTGCTGATGCTGGAGTGATCGGTATTTCTTCAGGAGCAAGTTTTATGACACTTGTTATTATTACGTTATTCCCGCAATTCTTTTTCTGGACACCAGTATTCGCCTTTTTAGGTGGTGCGTTCGCATGTTATCTCGTTTATGCATTTTCGTGGAAGTCAGGGCTAAGTCCACTTCGCATTATTTTAGTTGGTATAGCGATTAATGCGATGTTTACTGGATTAAATGAATCATTCATTACAATTTGTGGATATTTCATTAAGAGTATTAAGCAAACGACGACTTCTAACATAACGATGAAGACGTGGGGCGATGTAGAAATAATGGTTACGTATGGAACAATTGGTCTTATTCTTGCTCTGTTTGTAGGAGCGTGGTGTAACTTATTATCGCTACAAGATAAGACTGCGAAAAACTTAGGTTTGCACGTGACGAGAGTTCGTCTTATTATCTCTGCTATTGCAGTACTTTTAGCGGCAGTATCAACAGCGATTGCAGGTGTTATTGCTTTCGTAGGATTACTCGTTCCGCACATTTCAAGACAATTAGTCGGTTCAGATCATAAAGTATTAATTCCATTTTCTGCTCTTGCAGGAGCGTTATTAATTTTGACGGCGGATACGATTGGAAGGTTAATTGTGCCACCTAACGAAATTCCAGCGGCGACGATTATGGCAGTTATTGGTGGCCCATTCTTAATATTCTTGCTTAGAAAGAGTGATAAAGTTCATGGAAATTAAAAATGTAACCTTTTCGTATGATAATGTAACGGATCGATTAAAGTCGGTTAGTAGTGAAATAGAAATTGGTAAAATTACAACAATTATTGGTCCAAACGGCTGTGGGAAATCGACATTACTTGGCGTGATGTCAAGAAATTACGATCCTCGTAGCGGAGAGGTAATACTGGATGGGAAGGCGATTAGCCAATATAAACCGAAAGAGTTTGCTAGAAAGTTAGCCGTTGTCCATCAACAAAATGAAGCACCGGCAGATATGACGGTGGAGAAATTAACAAGTTTTGGTCGTATGCCTCATAAAAATATTTTTTCCTCGCAAACTGATGAAGATAGAGAAGCAATCGAAAGGGCTTTAGCATGTACGAATTTACTAAGTAAACGTGATAAAGAGATTCATGCTTTATCTGGTGGAGAAAGACAACGTGTTTGGATTGCTATGACGTTAGCTCAGAAAACACCAATGCTCTTTTTAGATGAACCGACCACCTATTTAGATATTTATTATCAACTTGAAATATTAGAGTTAGTAAAAGAGTTAAATGAAGTACATGGATTGACGATTGTTATGGTATTACACGATATTAATCAGGCGATTCGCTATAGTGATCATATCATTGTTATGAAAGACGGTGAGATTGTTACGAAAGGTAAGCCGAATGATGTTGTGACAGAAAGTATGATAAAGACGATATACGGTGTAGATGTCGTTGTAAAGCAAGATGAAGATACAGGGCTGTATATGGTCCCAATGGGTATTTAAATATGCGAACAATCCGTTTTGAGGTGATAATTTGAGTAGTAAAAAAGAACGGAAGAAGAATTCTTTTTTTCAACGAATACTTACAGTTGTTTTTTTAGGTACCTTTTTCTATTCAGTATATGAATTAGGGGATATTTTCATGGATTACTATGAAAATCGTAAAGTAATGGCCGAAGCACAAAACATTTATGACAAAAGTCCGATGGAAGAGCAATCACAAGACGGGGAAGTGCGTAAACAGTTCAAAGCTCTGCAGCAAATTAACCAAGAAATAGTTGGGTGGATTACGATGGATGATACACAAATTAATTATCCAATCGTTCAAGCGAAAGACAATGATTACTATTTATTTCGTAATTATAAAGGTGAAGATATGAGAGCAGGAAGCATCTTTATGGACTATCGTAATGATGTGAAATCTCAAAATCGAAATACTATTTTATATGGTCACCGTATGAAAGATGGTTCTATGTTTGGAAGTTTAAAGAAAATGTTAGATGAAGAGTTTTTCATGTCACATCGTAAATTATATTACGATACATTATTTGAAGGATATGACCTTGAAGTGTTCTCGGTGTATACAACAACAACTGATTTTTATTACATTGAAACGGATTTTAGCAGTGATACAGAATACACATCATTTTTGGAGAAAATCCAAGAAAAATCGCTGTACAAAACGGATACAAAATTGGCAGCAAGTGATCAAATCGTAACACTTTCGACGTGTGACTATGCACTTGATCCGGAAGCAGGAAGGTTAGTCGTGCATGCGAAACTAGTAAAAAGACAGTAAATAAAAAAGTATAGAATATGAGAAGTGGTAACGCTTCTCATATTCTATACTTTAAAGAAATATGTTTACTGTGCTGCAGCCATTGGCATACGTACAACTTTCACATCATAGTAAGAGATTTTATTATCAAGAATATAATCTGGCATTCCGCCTTGATGTGAGTGAGCTGCTTTAAATGCTGAGCTCTTCGTCCAACCTTGGAAATCTTCTTTTGCATTCCAGCGTGTGCTAATTGTTACTTCATCATAATCAACTGTATTTTGAGTTAAAAGAACTTCTAATCCTAAAAAGCCTGACATCGTTTCAACTTGACCTACTTTATTAAAACGATCAATTAATTTATGTCCATTTCCCTTTGTAATTTTAGCTGTATTTGTAACAATAATCATGTTTTATTCCTCCTATTAAATGTAGCCTGTATTTTCGAGAACTCATATACATTAAATGATAATGAAAATCATTATCATTGTCAATGGTAAATATGAAATATATAAGGATTTTTTCTATTATGTTGGACAGTAAGAAATTCAGTTCAAAATGTAGTAAATATGGGGCAGTTAAGCGAGAGAATGAGCGAGTTGTACTAGCAAAGCAATAATATGGTATAGTGAAACGAGGCTGTTTTTTTCAGTCTCTTTTTTTAAATGCTTCCTCTTGAGAAAGCATGCAAATGGAAAGGAAGTTATTATATGCGATCAGAAGTTACTATAAAAATAAAATCGAAATTTATAAAAGAAATTAAAAGTGGATATCCGCTTATTTTAAAAGATGCAATTCAAAATTTAAATGATGTTCAGGAAGAAGGAACAATCATTAAAGTAGTAGATGAGAAGAACCATTTTGTCGGAAAAGGTTATTATGGAAAACAAAATAAAGGATACGGCTGGATTTTGACGAGAAAAGAGAGTGAACAAATTAATCAATCTTTCTTTGAAAGTAAAATAAAATCTGCCTTACATAAACGAAAGCAATTTTACAAATCAAGTGATACAACAGCATTCCGCGTCCTGAACGGTGAAGGTGATGGTCTTGGAGGCTTAATCATCGATTATTATGATGGCTATTATGTAGTAAGTTGGTATAGTGAAGGGATTTATACTTTCAGAGATGAGATTATAGCAGCTCTTCAAAAAGTAGCAAACTTTAAAGGTATTTATGAGAAAAAGCGTTTTGATACGAAAGGGAAATACATTGAAGGTGATGATTTCGTAGCAGGAGAGCGTGGCGAGTTCCCGCTTATCGTAAAAGAAAATGGTGTGAACTTTGCGGTGTATTTAAACGACGGAGCGATGGTTGGTGTATTTTTAGATCAGCGTAACGTTCGAAAACAAATTCGTGATACATATGCAAAGGGAAGAACCGTGTTAAATATGTTCTCTTATACAGGTGCTTTTTCTGTATTTGCAGCGCTTGGCGGAGCGAGCAAAACGACGAGTGTGGATCTTGCAAATCGTAGTTTAAGTAAAACGATTGAGCAGTTTAGTGTAAATGAAGTTGATTATGAAGCACAAGATATTATTGTAGAAGATGTCTTTCTGTACTTTAAATATGCAGCGAAGAAAAAGATGAAATTTGATATGGTCGTACTTGATCCTCCAAGCTTTGCACGCTCAAAGAAATATATATTTAGTGCAGCGAAAGATTATAAAAACTTATTAAAAGAAACAATTGCCATTACAGAAAATAACGGGATTATCGTTGCTTCTACAAATTGTAGTGCGTTCGATATGAAAAAGTTTAAAGGATTTATCGATACGGCATTTAAAGAAATGAATGGCAAATATAAAATATTAGAAGAACATTCTTTACCAGAAGATTTCCGTACCATTGATCAATTTAAAGAAGGAGACTATTTAAAAGTAGTTTTCATCGAGAAAATTAAAGGTTAATAAAGAAAAAGGAGCTCGAGTTTACTTGAGCTCCTTTTCTTATTGAACGATATTTTGTACTCTACCGACTTGCCCGTCCTGCAATCGCACTTTAATGCCATGCGGATGGGAAGGGGAATTTGTTAAAATATCTTTTACAATTCCACGTGTTAATTTGCCTGTGCGTTGATCTTGTTTTAATACAATATCAACTTCAAGGCCGGGTGCGATATTAGAACGTTTTTGTCCGTTCATTTATACACCTGTACGTCTACGTTGGTTGTTTGTTTTCTTCGTTTGTTGGTTTTGTAATTTTTTTGTTTCTTGGCTTTGGTTTTTGGCAGTTTGACCGTTACCGTTACCTTGCTTTTTCTTTGCAAGTTGTTCACGCATTAAATCAGCTAAGCTTACTTTTTTGTTTTCTGACATGATAAGTCTCCTTTATATAAAGTTAATTATGAACTATCGTAGTAAATTTCATCATATCATTGTTATGGAAGGAAGGGAAGTTGGTTTGAAAATTCATATAATTCTTCACAGTATTCATTCGTTACGATACAATTAAAATGCTAATGTTTGTAAAAAAGGGGATAGACATATGTCAAATCAAATTTTATTAGTTGAAGATGATATTTCAATTCAAGAGATGGTGGAAAAGTATTTAATAAAAGAAGGCTTTCAAGTTACAATCGCGTCTGATGGAGAAGAAGGCGTGAACACATATTTAAAAGGTTCATTTGATTTGATTATTCTCGATATTATGATGCCAAAGTTAGATGGCTTAGAGGTTGTGCGAATCATTCGAGAAAAAAGTGCTGTTCCGATTTTAATGATGTCGGCAAAAGATACAGATGTTGATAAAGCTGTTGGATTAGGACTTGGAGCAGATGATTACATTTGTAAGCCGTTTTCTATGATTGAATTAGCTGCACGTGTAAAGGCAGGTATTCGGAGATCTACGAAATACTCGGCTACAGAAGAAACAGAAAAGATGATTCAAATTGGTGATTTAACAATTGATCTAATTAATTTTACGGTTGAAAAAAACGGGAAATCGCTCAAACTTACTTTAAAAGAATTTGAGATTTTAAAACTGTTCGTAAAAAATCAAAATCGTGTATTTACGAAAGCACAAATCTATACGTTAGTTTGGAACGAAGAGTATTACGGTGATGATAACGTTATTAACGTTCATATGAGAAGATTGCGTGAGAAAATTGAAAGTGATCCATCTAATCCAGAATATATTAAAACGTTATGGGGCATCGGCTATAAGTTGGAAGTGATGTAATATGGTCAATTTGTTACTGGGTATTATTTTTATATTGTTATGTATCATTTACATACAATATAAAATGAGAAAAAATAGTAGTAAAAATTTACGATACACATATGAAAAGTTGGGGAGTATTGTAAATGAACAAACAGGCGAGAAGTTACTCGTTATGACAGATGATCTAGAATTGCAAAAATTATTAGTGGCAATTAATCAATTATTAGATGCAAAACAGAAAACGAATGCAGATCATGCAAAAGTAGAAATTTCGATGAGAAAAATGCTTTCAAATATTTCGCATGATTTAAAGACACCATTAACAGTTATTCTTGGATATACAGAAATGTTAAATAAGGATAAAACGATGAATAAAGAAGAACAGCAAATATTACTTGAAAAGGTGCATGTGAAAACACTAGAAGTAATGGAACTGATTCATAAGTTTTTTGATTTAGCAAAATTAGAATCTGGTGACAAAGCAATTGAGATGACGAAAGTAAATATGAATGAAGTTTGTCGTGAGAAGATTTTATCTTTTTATGATTTAGTGACTGTGAAAGGATTTCAAGTTCATATTGATATACCAGAAAGAAATATATATGCACTTGGAAATGTAGAAGTATTAGGTAGAGTATTGAATAATTTAATATCAAATGCGATTACATATGGAGACGATGGAAAGACACTTGGTATGATGCTAAGAGATGATGAAACGAGTGTGTATATAGATGTATGGGATACAGGAAAAGGAATTGATGAATCTCATGTTGATAAAGTGTTTGAGCGTATGTACACACTTGAAGATTCGAGAAATAGGTTGTATCAAGGGAGCGGTTTAGGGTTAACGATTACAAAACGGCTTGTGGAAGCGATGGACGGAAAAATACATCTTTCTAGTAAGCCATATGAAAAAACAATTTTTACAGTTGTATTAAAAAAGATGCTGTTTTAGCTTGTAGAGAAGTAGATTCTACAAGCTTTTTTTTCAGCGTAAGGAATTTGTAAGGAACGGGTAAGAAAAAAGAGAATTCCGTTGTCTATTATAGAAGTATAAGGTAGTGCGAAAGGAGACAGTGACATGACATATATATTAAAAACGAATCAGTTAACGAAAGTATTTAAAGGGAAAGAAGTTATTTCTAGCGTTAACATGCATGTGAAAAAGGGAGAGATATACGGTTTCTTAGGACCGAATGGCGCAGGTAAAACAACGATTATGAAAATGATCACAAATTTAATAAAACCGACGAGCGGTGATATTGAAATTTTTGGTGAGAAGTTAACGGATACATCTTATGAATTGTTAAAGCGCATGGGGACAATTATCGAATATCCAATTTTTTATGATAAATTAACGGCGAAGGAAAACCTAGAGTTACATTGTGAATATATGGGGTATTACGATAAGAACGCAATTGATCATGCTTTACATTTAGTAAAACTGCACGGTATAGATGATAAAAAAGTAAAAGATTTTTCATTAGGGATGAAGCAACGACTTGGTATTGCAAGGGCGATCATGACAAAGCCAGAATTACTCATTTTAGATGAGCCAATTAACGGTTTAGATCCAATAGGTATTAAAGAATTACGAGACTTATTTAAAATGCTTTGCAAAGAATACGGCATTACATTATTAGTTTCTAGTCATATTTTAGGCGAGATGGAACAAATGGCAGATACAATTGGTGTGATTCAAAATGGAAAACTAATAAAAGAAGTTTCGATGAAGAGTATTAACGGAAAACAAACAGAGTACATTGAAATTACTGTTCCTGATGTGAAGCGTGCAGCTTATATTTTAGAAGATAAACTCGGTATAAAAAATTACAAAATAATGAGTGGAAACATGATTCGTGTATATGATACGTCAGCGTCTCAGCAAGCTATTTCAAAAGCACTTATTATGAACGATGTAGAAATTGAAAGTATTAATAAGAAACATAGTTCCTTAGAAGAATATTTCTTAAATGTAATGGATGGAGAAGGCATTCATGCTTAATGGATTGTTAGTGAATCTAGTAAGTGGATTGATTGTAATGTTCATAAGTGGGATTTTATATTATAAAAAACCTGAGTGGAAATGGCCGTTAATTTTACTAGTGATCGGAATGGTAAGCGTAGTTACGACTGGAATTAGAATGCTAGTAGCATAGAGATAGTTATGTCAGTAATGGAGGCTTGGTTTATATGTTTAAATTAATGAAACTTGAATGGAAGAAACATAAATTATCTAGTTACTTTAAAGGGGTAGCCATTTGTATTATAGCAATTTTTGCTGCGGTAAGTCTTATGGGGGTAGGAGCGAAAGGTGAAGGAGATGCGGCGCTCACTGATTTCACAAAGTATATGACTTTAGCAAACCTATTTATTAGGATGACTTTTCTTATTTTTAGTGCGGTCATTTTATCACGTTTAGTAATTGATGAGTATAAGAACAAAACAATGCAACTATTGTTTATGTATCCACTACAAAGGAAACTGCTAATGAGAGCGAAATTAACACTTGTTTTTAGTTTTTGTTTTATTAGCATGATTATCGCTACGTTCACTATTAGTTTGCTCATATTTTTTATGAACCCAATGATAGGGCTAATTGAAACACCTATTACGATGGGGGAAATAATAGCTACCGTTCCAGCTACTTTTATAAGTGCATTTATGATATCTGGTATTAGTTTAATTCCTTTATTTTTTGGGATGAGAAAGAAATCGGCACCGACAACGATTACTTCTGCAGTAATAATTGGGATGTTAGTGAACAGTAACGTTGGTCCTGGAAACGGTCAAGTAAGTATGTATGATTTTATATTTATCCCAATTGTACTCTGTTTATTAGGAATGTTTATTAGTTATCTATCGTATCGTAACATCGATAAGATCGATGTAGCGTGAAGGAAGCTTAAAACAACGACGAACTGGGGTATGAACAGTGAAAAAAATAATAGTAATTGCAATATTACTAATTACAATTGCTAGTGTGGTTTTTGGCTTTAAGACATCTCAGGGGAAAGATTTTAAGAAAGAAAAGTCTTTTGAGATAAATCATATAAAAGAAATAGAAGTGGACAATGAAAACTGGGATGTTGAATTTAAAAGTACAGACGCTAATAAAATAGTAATTTCCGCTCAAGGTCAACGAGTAGATAAAGAGGTAGATCCTGTCGAAATAGAACAAGCGGGGAATAAAGTTATAGTTAAGCAAAAACAAAAGGCGATCAGATTTTTTAATGGTTTTACGTTTCGGAAGAAAAATAGTATATCTATAGCTATTCCAAAGAAAGAAATAGATAAAATTGTATTAAATAATAAATCGGGTGATGTGAAAATAAGCGATATAGTAGTAAAAAGTATCGTGACAAAAAGCAAGTCTGGAGATGAAATGGTTGTAGGACTATCAGCCGAGAAAGGTGAATTCATATCGCAAAGTGGAGAGTTAGCTGTAAAAGATAGTTCAGTACAAGAATTAAATATAAAGTCTACGACTGGTGATAACTATATAACAAATGTAAAGAATTTAAATATGAACATCACTTCAACATCCGGTGAAGTATTACTGAAAGATATGAAAGAAGGAAAATCATTATTTGTAGAAACAAAATCAGGAGATATTGGTGTACGGTATAAAGGTGTTCCGACATCTTTAAAACTTGCGGCTAAAAGTAATTCGTCTGACGTAATGGTGAATGTAAATGGAATTAAAAAAGATAAAAATACAGAAAAAATAAAAGAAGGAACGATTGGTGATGCAAAAAACGAAGTGAAGATTTTAAGTAAAACAGGAGCGATTTATATCGATTAAAATGTAAAGGAAAGGAGGACTATCATGCTACGTCTTATGAAACTAGAAATGAAGAAGTTTAAGCTTGGATGGTATGTACGGGGAGCGATTATTGCAAATATCGCTATACTGGCATTATTGATCTCTATGAGCATCGTTTCTCAAATAGAAGGAGATCCAGAAATAAGAGATCCGCAGATGATTTTGTTAGCGGCTAGTACGTTAGTCAGAGCAACATTTATTATTTTTGGTAGTGTATTAATCGCAAGGTTAATAATTAATGAATATAAAAATAAAACAATACTACTTATGTTTTCTTATCCAATTAACCGAAAGAAAATGATGGTTAGTAAGTTGGCTATTACAGCAATATTAACATTTATAACAGTCATTTTATCTAATATTTTAGTAGTAGGAGTGTTCTTTGGGATAGATAGCTATTTTTCAATTCTTCCTAATTCATTCACAGTAGATCAATTGACGCGAGAAGGGATAAACCTTGTTCCTTTAGCTATTGCCACTGCTGGAATAAGTTTAATACCTCTATACTTCGGAATGCGTAAACGTTCAGTGCCAACTACAATTGTTTCATCCCTTATCGTTGTAGCAATTGCAATTAATAACAATCCAATGTTATCTACAGCAACTTTTCTTCCCCTTCAACTAGCACTTGCAGCAATTGGAGTTGTAATTGCATATTACGGAATTAAAAATATAGAGAAGGAAGATATAACTGTATGATAAGAATAAGAAAAAAGAGTTGGCGTTACACCAACTCTTTTTTGTATATGTATGCTTCGTTACTACTCTGTAAATTTGGAGTGTTTGCTTAAATACTCTTGCACTCCTGGAGAAATATTAAAGTTATTAGGACTTTTATATTCGATAGTAAATTCTCCATCTCTACTTGTCTCAAAGGAGATGGCATAGCTATTCATTTTAGCATCGTAAGAAGTATTTTTGACTTCCGCATCTAGATCAAAGTATTTTGTAATATATTCTTTTGATTCTGTAACTGCTGTTTGTTTCCCCCAAGGGGTACCATAACTTGTGAAATAAAGAGTTGCGCTAATAACTCCAATAATAGAAGTTAGTAAAATAGTTCCCATAACTATTTTTTTATTTTTTGTATTCAATTTGGTTACTCCTCTTCATAATATGTATTTATTTTAACCTATCTTTTCCATAAAACAACCATTTAGTAAAAAATAGTTTCACATGAAACAAGTTACAGAAAAAGACAAGGTTTGTAAATCCCTTGTCTTTTTTTGTTGTTACATTTTAGGAGCTTCCATTCCAGCTGCAGCCCATTCTTCTTTTGCTGGGCCATATACGCCAGGGACTGTTAAGCCAGCTTGTCGCATTAAAACCGTCATTTGTCCGCGATGGTGATTTTGGTGATTAATAAGTGTCATTAAAAATATAGAATTTGGCATAGGACGACCAAAGAAGTCATTAATAGTAGCTAAGTCTTTATCCATCCATTCGCCTTGAAGAGCTTCAACAAAAGCTACATTCACTTTACAGTATTGATTAGCAATTGTTGTTGCAGAAGTTGGTACAGGATAATCCTTCGTTTCTCCTTCAAACTTAAGCCCTGTGCCAGATAGTATAACAGGAATTGCAGTCACGATATGCCAAGCAACTCTGCCTAATGTCCAGTGCCCAGATGCAATTTCTTGTGATAAAGACTCATCTGTTAATGCATCGAGCATCTTTTGAGTAGACTCAGCTTCGTATGTCCATGATTGCAAGAAGCCTTCAATAGTTTGGTACATATTTATCCCTCCTAGTTATGTTCATAAGTTACATTCGTGAAAAAAAGATAGTTTCCTTTTGAACTATAAGAACGAATATAAAAAAAAGGCTTCTAACAAGAAGCCTCTTTTTTAACTAACCTTCTTCCCACTCTTCCTCATCAACCATAAGAAATAAGGTGCTTCAAGTACAGCAACGTTCAAGTTTGTGCTAACGATAAAGATTTGCATAATCGCTGAGCTAAGGGCTGAAATACCGATTCCTATTAAAGCAAGGGCTGTTGGGCTAAATCCTGATTTCCATGAAAAGAAAAGAACAATTCCAACTGCAAGTAGTCCGCTGATAAATGCACCAATTGGATTGAAATTTATATGTATATGCAGAATGGAGAAAAAGAATTTCGTTTGAGCAAGAAGGCGAAAGTACAAGCAAAAAGAGAGAGAATCGCATGTAATAATTACTAGAGTGTATGGAATGAATCTGTGTTTATCCCCACTAGGTAAAGTATTTCTTTGTTATTTAGATAGGTGTTCTAACTCGGTGATTGTACTTAAAAGATTGAATGTAAAGGACGTGATCAACATGTCTTCATGGAGCAATAATATAAATGGATATTGTGGGTGTAATAATCAAAATGGTGTACATGTTGATTCATGCTGTTTTAGTTGTGATGGGACAGTTCCTAAGCTGGGTCCAACAGGTCCGACGGGAGCAACGGGAATAACAGGAGTAACAGGTCCAACGGGAGCGACGGGAGCAACAGGAGCAACGGGTCCAACAGGTGACACAGGTCCAACGGGAGCAACGGGAATAACAGGAGCAACAGGTCCAACAGGAGCGACAGGAATAACAGGAGCAACGGGTCCGACGGGAGCAACAGGAATAACAGGAATAACAGGAGCAACGGGTCCGACGGGAGCAACAGGAATAACAGGAGTAACAGGTCCAACGGGAGCGACGGGAATAACAGGCCCAACGGGAGCAACGGGAATAACAGGCCCAACGGGAGCAACGGGAGCGACGGGAATAACAGGCCCAACGGGAGCAACGGGAGCAACGGGAGCAACGGGAGTAACAGGTCCAACAGGAGCGACGGGAATAACGGGAGCAACAGGTCCAACAGGAGCGACAGGAATAACAGGAGTAACGGGTCCGACGGGAGCAACAGGAATAACAGGAGCAACAGGTCCAACGGGAGCGACGGGAATAACAGGTCCAACGGGAGCAACGGGTCCAACAGGAGCGACAGGAATAACAAGCCCAACGGGAGCGACAGGAATAACAGGAGCAACGGGTCCAACGGGTCCAACAGGAGCAACAGGAGACACGGGGGCAACTGGTACAAGTATAACGGCAACATACGCTTTTGCAAATAATACATCGGGAACAGCGATATCGGTACTTCTTGGTGGAACGAATGTCCCGCTTCCAAATAATCAAAATATTGGTCCAGGTATTACTGTTTCTGGGGGGAATACAGTATTTACGGCTGCAAATGCTGGGAATTATTATATTTCATATACGATTAATATAACGGCTTCATTATTAGTCAGTTCGCGGATTACAATTAATGGTGCACCTCTTGCTGGAACGATCAATTCTCCAGCGTTAGCAACTACATCATTTAGTGCAACAATTATTACGACTCTTGCGGCTGGAAGTGCCATTAGTTTGCAACTATTTGGTTTGTTAGCTGTTGCAACGTTATCCACAACTACACCAGGAGCTGTGTTAACGATAATAAGATTAAGCTAAATAATAACTCTCTTATTCTTTTATAGATTAGGAGAGTTTATACATATAATAAGAAGTTAATGGAGTGAAGCATAGTTATATAAAAGTCAGAATATTATGATTGTAACGTTATGGCGACTATAATATAATGAAAACAACCATCATGAATGAACATTCATTTATTTTTTATGTATTTGAAGGGGGAATGAAGGTGGAAAAACCATGGTTGAAAAGTTATCCAGAAGAAATTCCAAGTACGATTTCTTATGATATTCAGCCGCTTCATGGATATGTGGAACAGGTGGCTTCTCGCTATCCAGAAAAGAAAGCGCTTCACTTTTTAGGGAAGGATATTACATTTTCAGACTTCCATGATAAGGTGAAGAGGTTTGCAAATTATCTCCAAAAGCTCGGTGTGGAAAAGGGTGATCGAGTTGCTATTATGTTGCCGAACTGTCCGCAATCTGTAATTGGTTATTATGGTACATTACTTGCAGGAGGTATCGTAGTACAAACAAATCCACTATATACAGAAAGAGAATTAGAGTACCAGCTTCATGACTCGGGAGCAAAAGTAATTCTTTGTCTTGATTTAGTGTTTCCAAGAGTAACAAATGTTCAAGCTGCTACAAAAATTGAACATATTATCGTAACCCGTATTGCGGACTTTTTACCCTTCCCTAAAAATTTACTTTACCCATTTGTACAAAAAAAGCAGGCAAATCTTGTTGTGAATGTGTCGGAAAGTGAAACGATTCATCTATGGAAATCAGTAGAACGAGAAAGTAATGTTAATGTTGAAGTTCCTTGTGATCCTGAAAATGATCTAGCTCTTTTACAGTATACAGGGGGAACAACGGGATTTCCAAAAGGGGTTATGTTGACGCATAAAAACCTTGTTTCGAACACTTTAATGGGAGCACATTGGCTATATAATTGTAAAGAAGGAGAAGAAGTAATTCTTGGTGTTCTTCCGTTCTTTCATGTGTATGGGATGACAGCTGTAATGAATTTAAGTATTATGCAAGGGTATAAAATGGTGCTGATTCCGAAGTTTGATATGAAAATGGTTTTTGAAGCAATAAAAAAACATAAAGTCACACTATTTCCAGGGGCACCAACCATTTATATTGCTCTATTAAATAGTCCCCTCTTAAAAGAATATGATATTTCTTCTATCGAGGCTTGTATTAGTGGATCTGCCCCGCTTCCTGTAGAAGTGCAGGAAGAGTTTGAGAGAGTTACAGGTGGCAAATTGGTAGAAGGTTATGGATTAACGGAGTCGTCGCCAGTTACACATGGGAATTTTTTGTGGGAAAAACGCGTGCCAGGAAGTATTGGTGTGCCGTGGCCAGATACAGAGGCAAACATTATGTCACTTGAAACTGGAGAGGCTTTACCTCCGGGTGAAATTGGTGAAATTGTTGTAAAGGGTCCTCAAATTATGAAAGGGTATTGGAATAAGCCAGAAGAAACAGCCGCTGTATTACAAGACGGATGGCTTCATACAGGGGATGTTGGTTACATGGATGAAGATGGATTTTTCTATGTGAAAGATCGTAAGAAAGATATGATTGTTGCGAGTGGATTTAATGTGTATCCTCGTGAAGTAGAAGAAGTATTATATGAGCATGAAAAAGTGCAAGAAGTAGTAACGATTGGAATTCCAGATCCGTACCGAGGAGAAACAGTTAAAGCATTTGTTGTGTTAAAAGAAGGTATGGAGTGTTCTGAGGAAGAATTAAACCAGTTTGCGCGTAAATATTTAGCGGCTTATAAAGTGCCGAAAGTATATGAGTTTAGAGATGAACTGCCGAAAACGACAGTCGGAAAAATTTTACGTCGTGTCCTAATAGATGAAGAGAAAAAAAAGAATGAGGATGAGCAAACGGGCTAAGGCCCTTTCTTTTTGAAAAAATAGGATTGACACTTTTCTAAATAGTCAGTATTATAAGAATATGAATGACTATTCATTCAGTCATCTTCTTGAAGGGGACAGTAAAGTGAAGAAAAATAGACCGAAATACAATCAAATTATTGATGCGGCAGTCATTGTGATTGCGGAGAATGGGTACCACCAAGCGCAAGTTTCTAAAATAGCAAAGCAAGCTGGGGTAGCTGATGGCACGATTTACTTATATTTTAAAAATAAAGAAGATATATTAATATCCTTATTCCAAGAGAAGATGGGAGAATTTGTCGAAACAATTCGTCAAAAAACAGCAGGAATTGAAAGCGCTGTATCGAAATTGTTCATGTTGGTAGAAACGCACTTCTTGCTGTTGTCACAAAATTTTCCTCTTGCTATCGTTACGCAATTAGAGCTAAGACAGTCCAATCAAGACTTACGCCTGAAAATAAATGAAGTATTAAAAGGCTACTTACAAGTTATGGATGAGATTTTAGAGACAGGTATAAAGCAAGGTGAATTCCAAGCGGATTTAAATGTTCGCGTGGCAAGACAAATGATCTTTGGAACAGTAGATGAAGTTGTGACCAATTGGGTAATGAGCGATCATAAGTATGATCTGGTCGCACTTTCAAAAACGGTACATGGGCTACTTATTGCAGCTTGTGGTTATCGTCAATAATGGGAGGGATCATGTTGAAATTCCTATCTGTAAGAGTTGAAGATCATATTGGGGTGGCGACGTTAAATCATGCGCCAGCTAACGCGATGTCTTCACAAGTTATGCATGACGTTACTGAATTAATTGATCAAGTGGAGAAGGATGATAACATTCGTGTTGTTGTTATTCACGGTGAAGGGCGCTTCTTCTCGGCGGGAGCAGATATTAAAGAATTTACATCTGTTACTGAAGCGAAGCAAGCGACAGAATTAGCGCAGCTTGGACAAGTTACGTTTGAGCGTGTTGAAAAATGTTCAAAACCAGTTATCGCGGCAATTCATGGAGCGGCACTTGGCGGCGGCCTTGAGTTTGCTATGTCTTGCCACATGCGCTTTGCAACTGAAAGTGCAAAACTTGGTTTACCTGAGTTAACACTTGGATTAATTCCTGGATTTGCAGGTACACAGCGATTACCACGTTATGTTGGGAAAGCGAAAGCTTGTGAAATGATGTTAACAAGTACACCGATTACTGGTGCAGAGGCATTAAAATGGGGACTTGTTAACGGAGTTTTTGCTGAAGAAACATTTTTAGATGATACGCTTAAAGTTGCAAAACAGATTGCTGGAAAAAGCCCAGCGACGACTCGTGCTGTACTAGAGTTATTGCAAACGACGAAATCGTCTCATTATTATGAAGGTGTACAACGCGAAGCTCAAATCTTTGGTGAAGTATTTACGGGTGAAGATGGAAGAGAAGGTGTAGCAGCGTTTTTAGAAAAGCGTAAACCTTCATTTAGTGGCAGGTAGTTCAATTATTTTTTTAATATAAATTAACAGAAAATTAAAATTGATAGAATCTTTCTGAAAAACAAGGGGGTAAATGGAATGAACATCTACGTACTCATGAAACGAACATTTGATACAGAAGAAAAAATCGTAATTAAAAACGGTGCAATTTACGATGGCGAAGCGGAATTCATCATCAACCCTTACGACGAATATGCGATTGAAGAAGCAATTCAAGTAAGAGACGCACAAGGTGGCGAAGTTACTGTTGTAACAGTCGGTGGCGAAGAAAGTGAGAAAGAACTTCGTACGGCATTAGCGATGGGCTGCGATAAAGCGGTATTAATTAATATTGAAGATGATGTTGAAAATGGTGACCAGTTCACGACAGCAAAAGTACTTGCTGAATATTTAAAAGATAAAGATGCAGATTTAATTTTAGGTGGGAACGTTGCAATTGATGGTGCATCTGGACAAGTTGGTCCACGTGTAGCTGAAGCGTTAAATATTCCATACGTAACGACAATTACAAAACTTGAAATTGACGGTACAAATGTGAAGATTGAGCGTGATGTTGAAGGTGATACGGAAGTGATTGAAACTTCATTACCAGTTTTAGTAACAGCACAACAAGGTTTAAATGAACCGCGTTATCCATCGCTTCCAGGTATTATGAAGGCGAAGAAAAAGCCACTAGAAGAAGTAGAATTAGATGATTTAGATTTAGAAGAAGATGATGTGGAAGCAAAGACAAAAACAATTGAAATCTATTTGCCTCCTAAGAAAGATGCAGGAAAAGTGTTACAAGGCGAGCTGCAAGATCAAGTAAAAGAACTTGTATCGTTGCTCCATACAGAAGCGAAAGTAATCTAATAAAATACGAAATTATATATGCAGGAGGGAAAATCTATGGCTCGTAAAGTATTGGTAATGGGTGAGGTTCGTGATGGATCGCTACGTAACGTTTCGTTTGAAGCGGTAGCAGCAGCAAAAACAATTGCAGAAGGCGGTGAAGTAGTAGGTCTTCTAGTTGGAGACAGCGTTGCCTCTTTTGCAAATGAATTGATTCATTACGGTGCAGATCGCGTTGTGACAGTTGAAAATGATAAATTAAAATCATATACATCTGATGGATATGCACAAGCATTTTTAGCTGTATATGCTGAAGAAAAGCCAGAGGGTATTGTATTTGGGCATACAGCACTTGGTAAAGATTTATCACCAAAATTAGCAGCGAAACTTGAAGCTGGTCTAGTTTCTGACGTAACTGCTTTAGAAGTTGAAGGTGGAAATGTTATCTTCACACGTCCAATCTACTCTGGTAAAGCATTTGAGAAGAAGATTGTAACAGACGGTATCTTATTTGCGACAGTGCGTCCAAATAACATTGCAACGCTTGAAAAAGATGAGTCTCGCAGTGGTGACGTATCTTCTATTACAGTAGATGTAAAAGACCTACGTACAATCATTCAAGATGTCGTCCGTAAAACTGCAGAAGGTGTTGATCTTTCTGAAGCGAAAGTTATTATCGCTGGCGGACGCGGTGTGAAGAGTGAAGAAGGATTCAAGCCATTAAAAGAGTTAGCTGACGTATTAGGCGGCGCTGTTGGAGCATCTCGTGGTGCTTGTGACGCTGAGTATTGCGATTACTCATTACAAATTGGTCAAACTGGTAAAGTTGTTACGCCAGACTTATACATTGCATGCGGTATTTCGGGCGCGATTCAGCATTTAGCTGGTATGTCTAACTCGAAAATAATCGTTGCGATTAATAAAGATCCAGAGGCAAGCATCTTCAAAGTAGCTGACTATGGTATTGTTGGTGATTTATTTGAAGTCTTACCTCTTTTAACAGAAGAGTTTAAAAAGTTAAAAGTACATTCATGATTTGAGTACCCTTGAGTTCCAAGTGAAGTACCCCTATATATAGAAAAAGGTGAGAGATCCCCTGTCTCTCATCTTTTTAGTATGTAATCCGTATTTTTATATAGTATAAAGGAACACTTTTTTGTTACAATACATAACGATACATATTATTCGCCACGTATATAAGTTAATGATATACTCTTGGTAGAATATACTTGAAGGAGGAAATAAAATGGCAATTGTAAACGCAAATGACCAAAGCTTCGCAGCTGAAACTAGCGAAGGTGTTGTATTATTAGATTTCTGGGCACCATGGTGTGGACCTTGTAAAATGATCGCTCCTGTATTAGAGGAAATTGATGCAGAACTAGGCGAAAAAGTAAAAGTAGTAAAAGTAGACGTGGATGAAAACCAAGAAACTGCTCGTCAATTCGAAGTAATGAGTATTCCAGCTCTTTTCGTATTAAAAGACGGTAAAGTAGTTGATCAAGCGTTAGGTTACAAACCGAAAGAAGCGTTAGTAGAATTAGTTTCTAAACACTTCTAAAATAAAGGAGCTGCCATTTGGTAGCTTTTTTTATTTTCCTTTTTTACACCTTTCCGTTACAATGAAAGAACGTATGTTGGGTGTTTTGGCATAGTATGTTTTCATGTGAAAATAAAGATGCTAAGCATGTAGAAATGGAGGGTGACGAGTGCACGAACATTTAAAAGAGAAGCTGGCTATTTTACCAGATCAACCTGGTTGTTATTTAATGAAAGATAAGCAAGGAACGGTTATATATGTCGGAAAGGCAAAAGTGCTTAAAAATCGTGTGCGCTCGTACTTTACTGGTTCACATGATGGAAAAACACTTCGGCTTGTAGGAGAAATTGTAGATTTTGAATATATTGTAACCTCCTCAAATCTAGAGGCTCTCATTTTAGAGTTAAATTTAATAAAAAAACATGATCCAAAATATAATATTCAATTAAAAGACGATAAAACATATCCTTTTATTAAAATTACAGCTGAGAAACAGCCGCGATTACTCATTACACGAAACGTAAAAAAGGATAAAGGAAAGTATTTTGGCCCTTATCCGAATGCACAATCAGCTCATGAAACGAAAAAATTGCTAGATCGTATGTATCCGCTTCGTAAGTGCTCAAATATGCCTGATAAAGTTTGTTTATATTATCATATGGGTCAATGTTTAGCACCGTGTGTGAAAGAAGTGACGGAAGAACAAAACAAAGAAATTGTAGATGAAATTATTAAATTTTTAAATGGTGGACATAAAGAAGTTCGTTCAGAATTAGAAACAAAGATGTATGAAGCTTCAGAGAAACTAGAATTTGAACGTGCAAAAGAGTTACGTGATCAAATTGCGCATATCGATGCGATTATGGAAAAACAAAAGATGATCATGAGTGACTTAGTGGATCGTGATGTGTTTGGATATGCAGTTGATAAAGGATGGATGTGTGTTCAAGTTTTCTTCGTTCGAAAAGGAAAGCTAATTGAACGTGACGTTTCTATGTTTCCAATTTACGATGAACCAGAAGAGGGGTTTTTAACGTTTATTGGTCAATTTTATGAGAACAGCAGTCATTTTAAGCCGAAGGAAGTTGTCGTTCCAGGAAGTATAGACTCAGAGTTAGTAGAGCGCTTTTTAGAAGTGGAAGCGACACAACCGAAACGTGGTAAGAAAAAAGATCTTGTAGAATTAGCAAATAAAAATGCGAAGATTGCTCTTGAAGAGAAATTCTATTTAATTGAACGTGATGAAGAGCGAACGATTAAAGCGGTAGATCAGTTAGGAAAGCAGCTTGGGATTGAAACACCTTATCGTATTGAGGCGTTTGATAACTCAAATATTCAAGGGACGAATCCTGTTTCTGCAATGATTGCTTTTATCGATGGGAAACCAGCTAAGAAAGAATACAGGAAATATAAAATTAAAACGGTTCAAGGGCCAGATGATTATGAGTCTATGAGAGAAGTTGTGAGACGCCGTTATACAAGGGCACTGAAAGAGAGTTTGCCTTTACCAGATTTAATCATTATTGATGGTGGAAAAGGTCATCTGGCAGCTGTAAGTGATGTTCTAGAAAATGAACTCGGTTTATATATTCCGATGGCAGGTCTTGTAAAAGATGACAAACATAAAACCTCCCATTTAATTATTGGAGATCCACCTGAACCTGTGATGCTTGAGCGAAATAGCCAAGAATTTTATTTATTGCAGCGCATTCAAGATGAAGTGCATCGATTTGCGATTACATTTCATCGTCAATTACACGGGAAATCTGTTATTCAATCAGCACTAGATGATATTCCAGGAATCGGTGATAAACGGAAAAAGGTATTGTTAAAACATTTTGGTTCATTAAAGAAGATGAAGGAAGCTTCTGTAGCTGAATTTGTCGAAGCGGGTATGCCGAAAAATGTCGCAGAAACGATTTATACTTATTTAGCGGATAAGAAGACGTTGTAGTTTACAACGTCTTCTATTTCTTGGTATAATTTCTGAAGATTTAAAATAAACCTAACTGAATGAAAATACAAAAAAGTCAACTAAACTTATATGTCTAGTTGACTGTAGGTAATGCTACACTTCAATGAGATCTTTTATATCCCATTTCACAAGAAATGTAATAGAGTCTGAACGTTTTTTCTTTTCTTCATAGGACTCTGCAACGACGTTTCGTTGTTTTTGAATTTGTTCAGCGATGAATCCAGCTTCTAATTGATAAGAAGAATGTCTGTTTTGTTTTTGGCGTTCAGCGATGAGTGTGCCTTTAAGTTGGAACTGCATTTCACGACGCTTATGTTCAATAATGCTTAAAGTGCCCCAGCCAGCTTTTTCGAAGAACTGAATGACTTCTTCAGTTGTTTCTAGTGGATATTTTCTTGCAAGGTTTCTACCGGACCAGTATAAAATACCATCTAAATCGTTACCGATTAAATCAGGTAGTAATTCTTCACGTAGCAATTCATAAGCGAAGGCGTTCAATGAAACATCTTCTAAAGATGTTGTATCGATTGTATTTTTACTCACAATATTCCCCTCTTTCTATAGGGATTATTATATAACATTTCTCATTTATAAAAACAGATTTTTCTTTGGGAAAATCTGAATATATAAGAAGAAAAAAAGAATTGGCAAATTATATGCAAATTATGTATACGTTTTCTTGACGCTTCGACAAAAATAGGAGTAAAATGAACTTGGTATCAAATTATGCTGAAATATTTCGAATAATTTTTTCAGTTTTTCTTATGCCAATAGTGAAAAAACATTATTGTTGTAAACTAATCTGAAAACAGCAGTCAAACATTCAAGGGGGGTAATGGGGACATGAAAGGCCGCGAGTATACGTTTCGTAAGTGGCACTCATTAATGGGGGTCATCCCGGTTGGTGTCTTTTTGACGCAACATTTAATTGTAAACAACTTTGCAACACGAGGAGCAGAGGCTTTTAACAAAGCTGCAGGCTTTATGGAGCTCCTTCCATTCCGGTACGCGCTAGAGATTTTCATCATCTTTTTACCGATACTGTACCATGCTATATATGGCTTATATATTGCATTTACAGCTAAGAACAATGCGGTTTCTTACGGTTATTTCCGTAACTGGATGTTCGTCTTCCAAAGAATTTCAGGTATCGTTACGCTGATTTTCATTTCTTGGCACGTCTGGGAAACTCGTATTCAAGCAATGTTAGGTAAAGAGGTAAACTATGATATGATGGCAGATATTTTAAACAATCCAGCTATGTTTGCATTCTACTTAGTCGGTGTTGTTTCAACAATTTTCCACTTTGCAAATGGACTATGGACATTCTGCATCAGCTGGGGAATTACAGTATCTCCACGTTCACAAAGAATCTCTACTTATGTAACATTAGCTATTTTCTTAGGTCTATCTTATGTAGGTGTGAGTGCATTATTAGCGTTCATCGATCCACAGCTAGCAAACCAGTAAGGAGTGGGAGAGCATGAAAGGGAAACTTATAGTAGTCGGCGGTGGCTTGGCTGGCTTAATGGCAACGATTAAAGCGGCGGAAGCAGGAGTAAATGTTGAACTGTTTTCTTTAGTACCAGTAAAACGTTCGCATTCTGTATGTGCCCAAGGTGGAATTAACGGTGCCGTAAATACGAAAGGTGAAGGGGATTCTCCATGGATCCACTTTGACGATACAATTTATGGTGGGGACTTCTTAGCGAACCAACCACCAGTTAAAGCAATGTGTGAAGCAGCACCTGGTATCATTCATTTAATGGACCGTATGGGTGTTATGTTCAACCGTACGGAAGAAGGACTTCTTGATTTCCGTCGTTTTGGTGGAACACAACATCACCGTACAGCATTTGCTGGTGCAACAACTGGACAGCAATTACTATACGCATTAGATGAGCAAGTACGTCGTCACGAAGTAGCAGGACTTGTAACGAAATACGAAGGTTGGGATTTCTTACGAGCTGTTGTGGATGACGAAGGTGTGTGCCGAGGAATCGTTGCACAAGACTTACAAACAATGGAGATTAAAAGTTTCCAAGCTGATGCCGTGATTATGGCAACAGGGGGCCCTGGTATCATCTTTGGAAAATCAACTAACTCTATTATTAATACAGGTACAGCAGCTTCTGCTGTATATCAACAAGGCGCATATTATGCAAACGGCGAGTTCATTCAAATTCATCCAACGGCAATTCCTGGAGACGATAAATTACGTCTTATGAGTGAATCTGCACGTGGTGAAGGTGGCCGTGTTTGGACATATAAAGATGGTAAACCATGGTACTTCCTAGAAGAAAAATATCCGGCTTACGGAAACCTTGTACCTCGTGATATTGCAACGCGTGAAATCTTTGACGTTTGCGTAGAGCAAAAACTAGGTATTAACGGTGAAAACATGGTGTACTTAGATCTTTCTCATAAAGATCCAAAAGAACTAGATATTAAACTTGGTGGAATTATTGAAATCTATGAGAAGTTTACAGGTGATGATCCTCGTAAACTACCAATGAAAATCTTCCCAGCAGTTCACTATTCAATGGGCGGACTATGGGTTGATTATAAGCAGATGACAAGTATTCCAGGTTTATTTGCAGCAGGTGAGTGTGATTATTCTATGCACGGTGGTAACCGCCTTGGTGCGAACTCACTATTATCAGCAATTTACGGTGGTATGGTAGCAGGACCGAATGCGATTGAGTATATGAAAGGTCTTTCTAAATCATCTGATGCAGTTTCATCTACTGTATATGAACAAAATGAATTAATCGAAACAGAGAAATTTAACAATATTTTAACGCTCAATGGTAACGAAAATGCGTATGTTCTTCATAAAGAGCTTGGAGAATGGATGACAGATAACGTTACAGTAGTTCGTGAAAATAAAAAGTTATTAGAAACAGATGCGAAAATTGAAGAGCTAATGGCTCGTTACAAACGTATTAACATTAACGATACAGCAAGATGGAGTAACCAAGGTGCTTCATTTACACGCCAACTTGCGAATATGTTTGAATTAGCACGTGTTATTACAATTGGCGCATATAACCGTAATGAGAGCCGCGGGGCGCATTACAAACCTGAATTCCCAAATCGTGATGATGCAAACTTCTTAAAAACTACGATGGCGAAATTTGAAGGAGAAGGAAATGCACCAGCATTCCATTACGAAGAAGTGGATGTTTCATTAATTAAACCACGTAAACGTGACTATTCCTCAAAACATGATGTAGCTGCTAAGGGTGAAGAGAAGGGGGATAAGCAACATGTCTGAGAAAACAATCCGCCTCATCATTACGAGACAAGATGGACCAGATGCACAAGAGTTTGACCAAGAGTTTGAAATTCCATATCGTCCAAATATGAACATTATTTCGGCACTGATGGAAATTCGTCGTAATCCTGTTGATTCAAAAGGAAATCAGACGACTCCGATTGCATGGGATATGAACTGTTTAGAGGAAGTATGTGGCGCATGTTCGATGGTGATTAACGGAAAACCACGTCAATCATGTACAGCTCTTATTGATCAGTTAGAACAACCAATCCGCTTAAAGCCGATGAAGACATTCCCAGTTGTACGTGACTTACAAGTTGACCGTAGTCGCATGTTTAACGCTCTAAAACGCGTTAAAGCTTGGATTCCAATTGATGGTACGTATGACTTAGGACCAGGACCAAGAATGCCTGAGAAGAAACGTCAATGGGCTTATGAGCTTTCAAAATGTATGACATGTGGTGTTTGCTTAGAGTCATGTCCAAACGTAAATAGTAAATCTGACTTTATTGGACCAGCACCGTTATCACAAGCTCGTTTATTCAACTCACATCCAACGGGTGAAATGCATAAAGCAGATCGCTTACGTGCAATTATGGGAGATGGAGGACTTGCAAACTGTGGTAACTCTCAAAACTGTGTGCAATCATGTCCAAAGGGTATTCCATTAACAACTTCAATTGCGGCATTAAACCGTGATACAACAATTCAATCGTTCAAAGATTTCTTTGGTAGCGACAATAACTATTAATAAATATTGCCTCTTCATGTTGAAGAGGCAATATTTATAACTTTATTTTTCTGTTTATTCTGTTTATTTTAAGGCGAAAAGGAGAGGGAACAATGAAGAGAATTTCTTATATTGAAGATTTTGAGCAATGGGAAAGTGGTTTTTCATTTTATAATCCTGTAAAAGTTCGTTTTGGTGAAGTAGATATGTTTGGACATGTAAATAATGTCGTTGCCTTTACTTATTTTGAAGAAGCACGTATCGCATTGTTTAAAGAACTTGGATTTATGCAAGAATGGACGCATGAATCTTCAGAAGCGATGATCGTTGTTGCAGATTTACAATGCAATTTTATTAAGCAAATATATTTTGATGAACAGTTGAAGGTGTATGTAAAAGCGGGAGCGGTTGGGAATTCTTCTTTAGATTTGCATTATATGGTGAAGAATGCAGAAGGAGAAGTTTGTTTAGTTGGTCGTGGAATGATGGTTCAAGCATCGAAAAAAACAGGAAAAGGCGAACCGTGGCCTGAAGAGTGGAAGAAAAAATTACTACAATGATAGAGTAAAAGAAAAATAAGAGAGCAATTTGCTCTCTTATTTTTTGTCTTTCATTGCTTCTTCTAATGTTAAATGATGTTTATATATGTATGTAGCGTATGGATTACCAACGTAGCGCAAATGCCACGGTTCATATGCGTATTCTGTTGTTTCTGTTTTATCTTCTAAATAGCGAATGACAAAGCCAAATTCATGAGCATGTTCCGCAACCCATTTTCCTTCGGCTGTCTCTCCGAAAATAGGCTCTAGTTGGAATTTAGCAGATTTTGAACTAATATCCATTGCTAAACCAGTTTGATGTTCACTCGTACCAGGAATGGCACTTACTGAATCAGCTTCAGCTTTTCCTTGACGTCTAACGTATGTATCATGTAATGATTTCTGGCGTTTGTATGAACGATAACCAGATACAGCTGTAAGTTCTAGTCCTTCTTTCTTTGCTGCTTCAAACATATTTTCAAGCGCATCTGCAGCATCTTTACGCAGCAATGTTTTTTCTTTATCTTTTGGACTAGTAAATGGTACGTTTGGTCTTGTTAAGTCTTCAGGTATGTATCCGTCTGGTAGTTTTCGATGTTTATTAACTAAGACAAGGTTAGACTCTGGATTTGTTACAACGGAAAAATCATTCTCTAGCTTCTTTGCATTATGATCAGCTTTTGGAAAAGCAGGAATCTCTTCTTTTTGGTGATTACTATGCTGTTGACTTTCGACAGCTTTCGCCTCATTTTGTAGTGGTGATTTAGAACTAAAGTAAGCGAAAGAAGTGATACCGATTACAATAGTAGTGGCAGAAATAATGATTATCTTTTTCATGATACCTTGTAATCACATTCCTTTCTTAATAAAATATGTATCGTTTTTTATTATAAGTCTAGTTTACTGAAAAAGAAATATAAGAGTCGTAACGTAATAGAAATGCAAAGAAAATGTCAGAAAATGTGTGAAATTGTAGTATTTTTTCATTTAATTCATTTCTTATCTTTCATGAAATGAATTTTTTATGTAATATATATACATAAGAAGATGTAGCGATTATCGAGAATAAAGAACTTCTTGTATAGACTAGGAGTGAATGGGAATGGATTTTGCAACAATTATTGGGCTTATTTTAGGATTTGTAGCGGTAGTAGTAGGGATGGTCGTCAAGGGCGCTGACGTAAATGCCTTATTGAATCCTGCCGCAGCATTAATTATTTTTATCGGTACATTTGCTGCAGTATGTATAGCATTTCCGATGAATCAACTAAAAAGGGTTCCAAAATTATTTAAAGTTCTTTTTGGTTCAAATAAAAAGGATTTAAGTTATGAACAGTTGCTAGAATTGTTTGTTCATTGGACATCAGAAAGTAGAAAATACGGTATTTTGTCTTTAGAGCAACAATTAGACAAAATTCAAGATGAATTTCTTTTGCGTGGTATGAAATTTGTGATTGATGGCGTATCCGCAGAAGATTTAGAGCAGATTTTAGAAGCTGAATTAGAAGCAATTGAAGAAAGGCATGCAAAAGGAGCGGCAATTTTTTCTCAAGCTGGTACATATGCACCGACATTAGGGGTATTAGGTGCTGTTATTGGTCTTGTAGCTGCACTTGGCAATTTAACTGATATTGAAAAGTTAGGTCACGCTATTTCGGGTGCGTTTATTGCAACGATTTTTGGTATTTTTTCAGGCTATGTATTATGGCATCCATTTGCAAATAAATTAAAGCAAAAATCTGCAGCTGAATTAGAGAAAAAACGTTTAATTATTGATTGTTTATTAATGTTACAAGAGGGTACATATCCGTTTATTATGAAGAACCGCATTTTAGGTGCACTTTCTGCAACTGAGCGTAAAAAGCTTGAAAAAGGGGCAGAAAAAAATGCGGAGTAAAAAAAATAGAAGACGTAAGAAGAAAAAGCATGATGAACATATCGATGAAACTTGGTTAATCCCTTATTCTGATATGTTAACGTTGTTATTTGCATTGTTCATCGTTTTATTTGCGATGAGTAGTATAGATGCTGCGAAGTTTAAACAGATGGCAGTTGCTTTTCGAAGTGAATTAGCCGGTGGAACAGGTAACAAAGAATTTTTAAGTGATCAAAAGCCAAATGATGAAAAAGAATTATCAGCAAGTAGCCTTGAGGCAGAACAAGCAAAAAAACAAGAAGAAGCTAGAGCGAAAGAAAAAAAAGAGATGGATGAATTGAAAGCATTACAAAAAAAGATTGATCAATATATTAATGAAAAACAATTATCCTCTTCTTTTCAAACTAAATTAACTGAAAAGGGATTAATGGTGACAATATTAGAGAATATACTGTTTGATTCGGGGAAAGCAGATGTGAAATTAGAATCTTTAGGGATTGCAAAAGAGATGTCTAGCTTACTTGTTTCAGCGTCACCTCGTGAAATTACAGTATCGGGCCATACGGATAATGTCCCTATTGCCAATGCGCAATTTGCATCGAATTGGGAATTAAGTACGCAGCGGGCAGTTAATTTTATGCAAGTATTACTGCAAAATAAAGAATTACAACCAGAAAAATTTAGTGCGATTGGTTACGGAGAATACCGTTCGATTGCTCCAAACGATACACAAGAAGGAAAGGCAAAGAATAGACGTGTGGAAGTATTTATCTTGCCTTTAACAGAGAAAGTAAAATAAAAGAGGATGGCGAATGCCATCCTCTTTTATTTTGCATCAAATGATTTTAAGTTGTCGCGACGGATTTTATCTTTTTCTGCATCTGATTTTTTGAAATCATAATCATATAAAGCGCCTTCCCAATCACCATACATCGGATTCGGGAAAATAATAAATTTCTCACCAAATTGTGCTTTTGAATCTGCGACTGCTTGATTTCGATCTTTTACAGATTTTCCATCAAAACCAGTGAAATCAGATAAGTTATCGCCGAAGAATAAGACGATATCATGTGTTTGCGAAACGAGTTCACGGCGTTTTTCTTTTCCTTTTTCTTTCGGATCTTGTAGTAATATATGTTCTTTCGTTGCTTGAGGAGCACCTACACGCTCAAGATTTTTAATTGTTGCATCTAGTTGATTCGTTTTACGATTTGAGATGTAGTAAATATCTACACCTTTAGATTCTGTATATTTTAAGAAATCAATTGCGCCTGGAAGGGCTTCAGCTTCAGCTTTATTAATCCAGTCATCCCATTTATACGGGTAGCCTTTTCCTGTCTTTACACTCATTGCTTGATGAGGACTGTTATCTAAAACAGTTTCATCTAAATCCAGTACGATAGCAGGTTTTTTCTCTGTCCCTTTTGCAAGAATTGCATCGAGCTTTAATTGACCGATATTGTATCCTTGGTAGTAAAGTGCTTTCGTCTCACCAGCTGTTTGATACCATAAATCAGCCATTAATTGCTGGTCTGTTAATTTTGCCGTCTCTTCTTTCGCCACAGTTTTCTCTTGTGTTCCTGAACATGCTACAAGCGATGTAGATAGAACCGCTACAGATAATAAAGTGGTAATGCCCCTCTTCATCTTCATATGTATCCTCCTTGATGTTAGAAAATCAGTTAATATTATATATCGAAAAATAATATTTTTTGTATGAACATTTGCATATTGTCTTTTGTATATATAGTAGTATGTCCTATATTAGAAAGATGAGAAAAAATGATGGGAATTATTTTGACAAGTTTAATTGTCGAAATGACAATTATAATTGACAAATCGCATGATATTATTTACAATTTTAACTAAATAGAACAAATGATGGATTAAGGAGATGTTACATTTTAAAAGGGTGAAGCGTAGTGCTATATTTTATCCTGCATAAACATAGTCTTTGAAAGAGAGTATGAATGATATTAAAGGGGAGGCTTTATACTTTGAGTTTACAAATTCAAAACTTAACGAAACTATTTGGAGAATCAAAAGCAGTTAACGGCTTGCAAATTTCGTTACCTAAAGGTGAAGTGCTAGGATTACTTGGGCGAAATGGTGCAGGGAAAACAACGACAATCAAAATGCTTCTCGGATTATTAACGCCTAATGAAGGCTCTATTACATGGGATGGAAAAACATTTGGGACTAGTGGGGTAACAATTGGATATTTACCAGAAGAGAGAGGTTTATATACAAAAAGTAGAGTAATAGACCAGTTGCGATATTTTGGTAGATTAGAAGGAATGACGAAAAAAGAAGTAGATCTTGCTATTGATCACTGGTTAGAGCGATTGGCAATACCGGAATATAAATTTAAAACGGCAGGAGAGCTTTCAAAAGGGAACCAGCAAAAAATCCAATTGATTGCTGCTCTTCTTCATAATCCTGAACTTCTCATTTTAGATGAACCATTTAGCGGACTGGATCCAGTTAATGCTGGGATGTTAGCTAGCATTATTGAAGAACAAGTACAGAGCGGAAAGACAATTATTTTATCCAGTCATCGTATGGAACAAGTAGAGGCTTTTTGCCAACATGTATGTATTTTGAAAAAGGGCGAAGCAGTCGTAAAAGGCCAGTTAAGTGATATTAAAAAAGAATACGGTTTCCGCAATTTAACGATTGAAGATACAGAAGAGAATGCGAAGGGATTAAAAGCTATTCATGTATCGTATGAAAAACAACAAGGTCTTCTTTATGTGCAAGTACAAGATGATGCAGAAGCTCTAAAGATTTTACAACAGTTGCAAGAACAAGGTATTAGCTTACGACAATTTAAAATGTTAGAGCCGACGTTAAACGAAATCTTTGTAGAGAGGGCGAAATAACGATGCGTAAATTTTCTCATGTATTTTCATTTTATTTCAGGGAAGCGTTTTTATCTAAAAAATCATTAATTACGAGTGCGATTTTATTTTTAGTTGTGTTTGGGCTTTTCGCATTTAATCATTTCACTGCTGATAACGATAAAGGAAAAGATAAATTTGCGGTAGTAACTGAAAGCGATACTTATAAAGTGCAAGAAAGTGATGTAACAAAGTTACTTCCGTCTGCTAAAGTAACTGTAGAAAATAAGGATAAATTTAATGAGCTACGTAAGCAAGTGGAAGATGGGGATTTAGACGGTTTATTCCATATTACAGAAAAGAATGGTATTCCAGAAGTGACGTATATGTATAGTGGTTTTCCGAGCCAATCAACGGCTACACTTATGGCAAGTTATTTAAAAGAACAGTATACAGCGGTAATGATTGAAAAAAATAATGTATCTGCAGAAGTAGCCAAACAGTTACAGATGGAAATTCCGTTAAAGCAAGAGGCAGTAAAGGATCATGCATCTTCCTTTGGAATTGGTTATGTTTTCTCGTTTGCCTTATATATGTTTATTATTGTGTTTGGAACTGCAATTGGGATGACGATAGCATCTGAAAAGTCATCTCGTGTTATGGAGTTAATGCTTCCGAAAGTAAAACCATTAACAATGCTACATGCTAAAATTTTAGCAATTGTTTCTAGTGCTTTACTATTACTAGTTATTGCTTCCTTCGGCTTTCTTGTACCATATTTATTAGGTTGGGTAGATTTAGAAAACGCATCTTTAATAGGACTTACACTAGACTTTTCTAAATTGGATGCGGTAGTAATTAGTATGTTCGTTGTATATTTTGTTACGGGCTACTTACTATATGCAATGTTATATGCAGCGGTTGGGGCTGTTGTATCAAAAATTGAGGATGTGCAATCTCTTTCGTTCCCAATTACAATGTTAGGTGTAGCAGCATTTTTCATTAGTATTAAATCATTATTTGATCCTAATAGTACATTAGCTGTAGTTAGTTCATATATTCCATTCTTTACACCTATGGTTACATTTTCAAGACTTGTAGCTGGTGAAGCTGGGGCTGTAGAAATTGGTGTGACGTTAGTAATTTTATTGGTGACTATCGTTATCATCAATATGCTTGCAAGCCGCATTTATGTAAACGGCGTAATGAATTACTCAGACAAAGTGAAATTTAAAGATTTAGCGAAATTTATAAAGCGTCAATAATGAGAGAAAGCATGATTTCCTATTGAAATCATGCTTTTTCTTTATGTATAAATTAAAAATAGTATATAATAATAAGAGTCGTCTTTTAATAGAATGAATGCAAAGGAGGGTGTGCAGATGGGAATTAGTAGTCGTTTTACAGTAGGTGTTCATATGTTAACGTTACTTGCGATTGATCGAAACTCTCGCTGTACCTCTGAATGGATTGCTGGTAGTGTGAATACAAATCCGGTTGTGATTCGTCGCATTACAGGAATGTTGAAGAGAGCAGGACTTGTTGATGTACAAGCTGGTAAAGGTGGTACAACACTTGCTCGTGATTTAGAAGAAATTACATTACTTGATGTATATAAAGCAGTGGAAGTTGTAGAAGAAGGACAGCTATTTTCCTTCCATGAAAATCCCAACATTGAATGTCCAGTAGGAGCTAATATTCAATCAGTATTAGAAATTATTTTAATGCAAGCGCAAGAAGCGATGGAAAACGTACTTGCAAATGTAACGGTAGATCAATTAGTTACAAACTTAAAGTCTAAAATGAAAGAGTAAAAAAGCGAGCATCCTCATAATGAGGGCTCGCCTTTTTTTATTCAGAAATATTGAAAATTCTATTTTTCAGTATTTAAAATAAATTTACCAACAATAGCTGCTACGATACCACCAAGAATTGGTGCAACGATGAATACCCATAGTTGAGAAAGTGCTTCTCCGCCAGCGAATAAAGCTGGTGCGATACTACGAGCTGGGTTAACAGAAGTTCCAGTTAACGGGATACCTAATAAGTGAACTAAAACTAATGTGAAACCAATTACTAATCCTGCTAGAGAAGAACTTCCTTTTTTACCTGTTACAGCAACGATCACTAAAATGAATACGAAAGTTA
This sequence comes from Bacillus sp. BC08, assembly GCF_054326875.1. Classification (NCBI taxonomy): domain Bacteria; kingdom Bacillati; phylum Bacillota; class Bacilli; order Caryophanales; family Bacillaceae; genus Bacillus; species Bacillus sp. BC08. The sequence continues at coordinate 350,121 of NZ_JBTGPA010000035.1, forward strand.
AAATAAATTCAACTAGAAATGCTCCAGATAAACCAAGAGTTCCAAAACCATTTTGTCCTAAATTATCTAAAGGTGTTTTAGCAGAGCGTAAAATTGTTACTAATGTTGCAGTTCCTAATAAACCACCTAAAATTTGAGCTAATACATAATAACAAAGTTCCATAGCGTTCATTCTTTTGTTGATGAACATAGCTACTGATACTGCTGGGTTGATGTGACATCCAGAAATTGTTCCGATGCTATATGCCATAGCCACAATAGATAGACCGAAAGCCATAGCGATTCCTAATGTTCCAATTCCTTCAATTCCGCCGCCAATGACAGCTACTCCAGTTCCGAATAATACAAGTACAAATGTACCAATAAATTCAGCGATTGCTTTTTTTAACATAATTTACCTCCTAATATTGCGCATGAAACGTATTATAACATAGGTTTTAGTATAAACAGCTAATGAAATACTATTCTGATAAGGCGAAATAGGGGGACAATAAAAAAAGAGTATGGTTCTTTGTTATAGAACCATACTCTTTTTTATGCTGTTTTTTTCTGCTTAACGATTGGAACGGATCGATTTAAAATACTATTTGCAACCATTCCTAACATAATAATAATCATTCCAAGTAGGGAAAGCCCACCAGGGAATGAACCATTCAAGAAAACAATTTCGCCAAGCACGGTAAAGACCATCGTTCCAGCCTGCGTTGCTTCAACAGCTCCAAGTAGGGCGAGGTTATCTTTTGCTAAGTCAGTAGCAAAGAAAAATGTCATCGTTGCAATTACGCCTGAACATAATGCTAACAAAAAGCCTTGCAGCATTTGGCTTGATGTTGGAATACCGGTAGTAGAAAATCCATATATACCAAGTAAAATTGTTATAGGAAGACTTCCGATTGCCATTCCTAATACGCGTTGGAACGTATCGAGACGGCCGCCAACAAGCTCCATCATTTTTCGGTTGCCGAATGGATATAAGAAAGCAGCCACCACGACAGGTAAAAATCCTGAAATAAACTGAGTCATTGTAATATGACCTGCTGTAGTTGCTTGCATACAAATTACACCAAGTAAAATAAATAATGCAACATATAAACTACGAAGTGGAATTTTTCCGCGTACAAGTTTTGCGCCTGATTTCGTTTCTATTTTAACGAAGAACAATGGTGATAAAAGTAATCCTGCTAATATCGTAACTTGCCAAGTTCCAGCAACGAGCCACGCTGGAGAAAAGACAGCTGCGAAACTTAATAAAGAATAGAAACCAATACCAGCAACGGAACCCCATCCGATCCACGCTAATGGATGTTTCTTTAATTCTTCCCATAACCCCCTTAAGTTTTTGCGAAATAAAACGATAAAGAATAAAATAGGGAGAGCGAATAAAAAACGGAAGGAAGCTGTCCAAGCCCAGCTCGTTCCAGATACATTCATCGCTCTATTAATAATAAAGGTTGCAGAAAAAAAGGCTGATGATAAAAGGCCTAATAAAATTGCGCGCATGAAGTATAGCACTCCTTTCGGGATTTGATAATTATGTATAGTATAATATACTTAAAAATAATAAAAGTAAACTATTTTATACTTTAAGGTGGTTTTATAGATGAAAGAACATGAAGATATGCAAACGAAAGAAGTCATTCAGCAAGTAGGTCAGCTATTAAGACAAATTCGAAATGAACAAAAATTAAGTTTAGAAGAATTAGCTCAAAAAACAGGTGTTAGTAAATTAACATTAGGAAAGATTGAAAGAGGCGAAACGAATCCGACGTTAGCTGTCATTTGGAAAATAACGAAAGGGTTATCGATTCCTTTATCGAGATTGATGGTTGTTGGAGAACCTGTAGCTGTTGCGCGCTGCGGAGAAGGATTTGCAGTAGATGTAGGACAAGCATGGCACTTAGAAACGATGTTCCGTTATACGAAAGAAACAGGGATGGAAATGCATCGTGCTTGTTTAAGATCGAATAGTATATATGAACCAGAAGCTCATCATGAAGGTGCTATTGAGCTTGTAACGGTCATGAAGGGGAAAGTATCGATTCAAGTGGAAAACGATGTATACGAATTAAATGAGTTTGACTCTATTCAATTTGAAGCGAACAAAAAACATAGTTATAGAAATGAAGAAGATGAAGTAGCGGTATTACATTTAACGATGAAATATTCTTCATAAAAAAATCACCTATAGAATTCTATAGGTGATTTTTTATATTTCGATTAAGTATATGCAGGATGACACTAGTACGAACGTGGCATAAGTAATAAACAAATGAAATAAACTAAAAAACCAGTCCCAAAACATAAAATAGCAATGACCCAAAGTATGCGAATGAGGGTAGAGCTAATATCAAAATATTCTCCTAAACCGCCACATATACCAAATAGCATTTTATCAGTTTCGGATTTACATAACCTTTTTGACATCTTTCAATCCACTCCTTTTTTAGCAAGCTATATACTTCTATTCTATATAGAAATTTATGAGAAGACTATGAGGTTGTATTACATTTTTTTAGGGAACAGTCGTAATAATTGTCTTAATTTTCAGTTGATATTAGAATTATAGGTAAGAGGTAACTTTTAATAAAGGGTGGGGGAATAGAGATGACAGTATATTGGTTGACTAATGTAATGCTTGAATCAGGGTATACATATGAAGAGGGGAGAATTTCCCAAACAGAAACAGAGTTATGTAGTTTACTCATTGAGGATGGACGAATTAAAGAAATAATAGCAGGGGCTGTTCAAGAGGAAGGGATACTGATTCTTGATGCTAATCGTTTATTAATTTTGCCTGCTTTCGAAGAAATGCATATTCATATTGATAAGACGTATTATAGTGGCCCTTGGAAAGCTTGTATGCCAGCAGAGAATATTTTTACACGTTTTAATGAAGAAGAAAAAATTTTGCCGAAGCAATTAGCAACTGCTCAAGATAGGGCGGAAAAGATGCTAGCGTTATTGCTTCAAAATGGTGCAACGAATATAAGAACGCATTGTAATGTTGATCCGATTATTGGACTTGGTAATTTGGAGGCGACGTTAGCGGCGCTGGAAACATATAAAAATCAGGTTTCTGGTAGAATCGTTGCTTTTCCGCAACATGGATTATTGCGCAGTAATTCTGTGCAGCTTGTGAAAGATGCGATGCGTATGGGTGCGGATCTAGTCGGTGGAGTAGATCCAGCTACAGTGGATAATGATATTGAAAAATCATTACATACCATTATGGATATCGCAGTAGAATTTAATGCGGATGTTGATATCCATCTGCATGATGCGAATAATCTTGGAACGTTTACAATGAAGAGATTGGCAATTCTAACAGAAGAAGCGGGATGGCAAGGCCGCGTAACAATTAGTCATGCGCTTGGACTTGGTGGTGTTACGGATAAAGAAGCTGAAGAAGTGGCGGAAAGACTAGCTGCTTTAAAAATTGATATTACTTCAACGGTGCCAATTGGGAAACAAGTAATCCCAATACCATTATTAGATAAAAAAGGTGTGAAAGTTTCATTAGGAAATGATAGTATTACTGATCATTGGTCGCCGTTTGGCACGGGGGATATGCTACAAAAGGCAAATCGATTAGCGGAGCGTTTCGGATGGAGTGATGAAAGGTCTTTAGGAAAAGCACTTCGCTTTATTACAGGAGGAAAAGAAACGTTAAACGATGAAGGGAAGCGAGCTTGGCCAAATGTAGGAGATGAAGCGAGTTTTGTTTTGACAAATGCAACATGCGTCGCTGAAGCAGTAGCGCGTCAAACAGAGAAGTGTTTCGTTGTACATAAAGGAAATATTGTTGTTGGTAGTTTAAATGAGGTGGAATTAAATAATCTTGTGTAAAAGAATCGTTTGAATGTTTTGAGGAGGGTTCTAATTGTGAGTGTAGAACCCTTCTTTTTTATGCTTACAATATATTTCTTATAGGTTAGCTAGCTAGGAAGGATGAAAAATTTGGACAATCAACATAACCAAAATCATATTATGGGAACTTTGCAATGGTTTATATTTTTATTAGCGAATTCAATCGCTTTACCAATTGTCGTTGGCGGATTATTTCATCTTACGACGGAAGAAATATTTTATTTAATGCAGCGTACATTCTTTGTAGTTGGTATATCTTCTTTTTTACAAGGTTGGCTTGGACATAGACTACCAATTGCGGATGGACCAGCTGGATCTTGGGTTGGCGTATTTACCGTACTTGCTTACGCAACTGCCGGACAAGATCAATTACATAGTACGTTGCAAATTTTAGAATTAGGAATGATAATTTCCGGTGTTGTTTTAATAGGATTAGGAATTACTGGTTTTATCGGACGTATTTTATTTTTATTTACGCCGCTTGTGACAGGAACGTTTTTACTTTTATTATGTTTACAGTTAAGTGGTGTGTTTCTAAAAGGAATGCTAGGAATTACTGCTACCGTTTCTCAAATCGATGGATTTACAGCAATAATTGCGTTTAGCATATTTCTTTTTGTTATTATACTATCTAACTTCGGAAAAGGTTTTGTCAAAAGTTATGCGGTTTTAATAGGATTAATTAGTGGGTGGATTCTTTTTCTAATTGCAGGAAAAGTGACGATTCCATCTCAAGTAACTCATTTTGTGCAACTTCCACAAATATTTGCTTGGGGACTTCCGAAATGGAATACAGGTATGGCTGTATCAAGTTTCGTTATGGTATGTATTTTAGTTTCTAATACAGTGGCAGCTATTATAGCAATTAATCAAGCTACCATTCAAAAAGGGACTATTGAACAGAAACAGTTGAAGGATGGTACGTGGGTTGGAGGGATTTCTCATATCATTTCTTCTGTATTTTCAACTGTAGGTGTCGTGCCATTACCAGCAACGGCAGGATTTATACGTTTAACGAAACAAAAATATATAAGATCGTTCTTACTAGCATGTATGTTACTAGTCGTAATGTCGCTGTTTCCGAGTATTATTCGTTACTTAGCATCGTTGCCATCCGCTGTCGCATCTGCGGTTTTAATGGCTTCGTTCGTACAGCTAATTGGAATTGGATTTCATAATATAAAACAAGTGCCGATGGGCGAAAGGAATGTAACGATTTTAGGAGTTGCTGTATTATTTGGAAGCGGTGTTATGTTTTTACCGTCTGGAGCACTCCAATCACTGCCGTCTGTGATGCAATATATATTCGGAAATGGTTTGTTTGTAGGTACAGTTGTCAGCATATTACTAGAACAAATATGGCGTACTGAAAAGTGAGTGGATACAAAGAGTGTCTGCACTGTATAAAAGTCTAAAATAACATGTGAAATAAAGCCCATTTTCATTCACCACCCGCACATTTCGTTCATACAATATCTTGACTAAATAAACACCCAACTTACACATACACGGCTCTGGCTTAAGCAAGGAGGGTTATACCAGTTGAAGGAAAAAGCGTATCAATCTAAACCGTTACTCACAAAGAGAGAGAGAGAAGTATTTGAATTACTAGTTCAAGATAAAACAACGAAGGAAATTGCAGGTGAACTTTTTATCAGTGAAAAAACAGTACGCAACCACATCTCAAACGCAATGCAAAAGCTAGGAGTTAAAGGACGTTCACAAGCAGTTGTTGAGCTTCTTCGCATGGGAGAGCTCGAACTATAAAAAGAAAGCCGACTTTTAAATGAAGAGTCGGCTATTTTTCTGTTTATATTTTGAAGTGCGTAAAGGTTCTTGAGCTTAAGGAAGTAATGGGAAGAATCCGTCGCGATGATAAGTGATTATATGCGTTTCATAATGCATAAATCCGAATAACTATAATGTGAAGAGACTAGTAAGAGATGCAGAAATTTAAAGGTTAAGAGAATAGGTGAAAGAAAAGTTTAATGCGGATTTACTAAATTGAAGAAAATATTGTTTATCCTAATGAGATGATTGATATAACATACACTGCATTGATGGTTGAATGTTTTTATGTGGTTTATATAAAAGGTCAGTTAAACTTGACTATTATTTGTTATAGTTAAAATAAAAAGGGGTTAAGGATATGAAGTGGATAATTTCAGCAAACCCGAACAAATATGACGTAGTAAGTGCTTTTAATCAATATGATTATATTGATTGGAGCCAAAGTGCAAATCACGAGATTGGGGATGTTATTTACATTTATTGTTCGGCTTTTATAGGGAAAATAAAGTTTAAATGTATTGTAGAAGATGTAAATATACCGTGGGAAAACGTTAACGATGAAGATGAATTTTGGATGGAGAAAGAAGATTATCAAAAGGCGAAAACAAAAAGATTTATGCGTTTGTGTTTACAGCAACAGATTGAGTCTGACGATTTAGCTCTTGAAAGGTTAAGGGAAAACGGATTGTTAGGCAATATTCAAGGTCCAATGAAATTAGAATCAAAAGTTGATTTACTAAGCTATATTGAAGAATGTTTTAATGAGGATATTTCAAAATCCGTCTATCCAGATGAGGTGCCAGAACAATTATCTATTATGGAAGGGCATCGAAAAACAGTAGTCGTCAATCAGTACGAGCGTAGTGCTGTAGCAAGAAGGAAATGTATTGAACACCATGGTTGTTATTGTCACGTTTGTCATTTTGATTTTGAAAAACAATACGGTTCTTTAGGCAAGGGATTCATTCATGTTCATCATAAAATACCACTTAGTGAAATAGGGGATGAGTATGAGGTGGATTATGTGAATGATTTGATACCAGTTTGTCCTAACTGCCATGCGATGCTTCATAGAAAAAGCATGAATGGTTCCTTTTTAACACCTGAAGAATTGAAATTGTTAATGAATAAATAATGTAAGATGGGGGAATTGTGGGTGTTATTTGAAGGGGATTTAATCTGATATTAGAGAACGGCTAGATTAGATACTGAATCATTTGATGTAGAAGAAAGTAGCCGACTTATATAAAGAGTCGGCTATTTTTCTGTCTGTTTCATGTTCTATAAGAATGATAAGAACACTCCATACATAAATAGGTAGTAAGGAGGGGATATGTTGAAAAGGGTATTGTTAGTTTCAACAAGCGCTCATGATATGAATGGACACCCGACTGGTTTGTGGCTGGAAGAGCTCGCAGCTCCTTATCATGTATTTAAAAAGGCTAAGTTCGATGTTGATATTGTGTCGATAAAGGGTGGTAGAGTACCTATTGATAGAGTGTCTATTCCGAACGGGATACCTCGTGAATTTAAGCATGTTGCTTCTTTATTGCAAAATACGAAGCCGATCTCAACGGTTCAGTTTTCGGATTATGATGCGGTTTTATTTGGTGGTGGGCACGGAGCGATTGTAGATTTTCCAGGTAATCCATATGTTGCAAATTTGATTGAGAATATGTACAACAATAACAGGATTGTAGCAGCTGTTTGTCACGGAGTAAGCTCTTTAGTCCGTGTGAAAAATAAAGATGGCTCGTTTTTTGTTGCCGGTAAGCGTATAACAGGTTATACGAATGATGAGGAAAAAGCTGTACATTTAGAAAAGCGAGTGCCTTTTTTATTAGAAAGTAAATTGAAAGAAGAAGGGGCTTTGTTTTATGTTGCTCCAAATTTCACGCCACATGTCGTAGTAGATGGGCGTTTAATTACAGGGCAAAATCCGCAGTCTAGTATGGAAATAGGGAAAGCAATAAGAAGAGCTATAAATAAATTATAGAAAAAGTGCTCGTTACTCATAAAGGTAGCGGGCATTTTTTCTATAGTATAAATGACTCTTAAACTAAAAAGATGTATTGCGTATAGTGACTTCATTTATAATTAATCGTGAATTTGCTATACTATTTTGTATGGACAAAAGGGGAGGCTCTTTTAATGAGAAAAGTTGCGTGTGCAAACACTTATATTAATAAAATAAAGCCCGTTATTAGAAAAACGAGTTTTAGCCAATTGAAAATAGATGAAATTGCGAGATATATGGATATTAGTAAAGCTACTTTATATAAACGTTTTTCTTCAAAAGATGAGATTATTGAAGCTGTGGTAGAAGATTTTATGAACTACCTTCTTGAAGGAGATGCGGATAATCAAGATGAAAATATGTCTTTTGCAGAACGTTTCCAAAAGACGTTTATCCACTCTTTAAAATGTGTGACATATATTTCTGATGTCTTTTTACAAGATTTGAAAGAGGCATATCCGCACTTATCTGATCAGTTAGTCGCTGCACAACAAAATCGTAATCATAATTTGCAAATGTTTTTTGAAGCTGGTATGGAACAAGGCTACTTTAATAAAATGAACGCACAATTATTTATGGTGCAAGATGACGTGATGTTAAGACGTATTATAGATCATTCTTTTTGTATTCAGTACGATATTACGTTAAAGAAAGCGATACTTGATTTTTATCAACTAAAGAAGTATCAACTGTTTAAACCAGAGTATATAGAAGCAATTGATGATTCTGAAGTTGAAAAAGAAGTTATTGCTATTTTGCAAATGATTTCGTAAAAAAGAAGATTTTCCTATAGTAATGGAAAATCTTCTTTTTTATTACCTATTATTTGTTTATATGTTGTAATACTAATTCAGCTACTGGGCCACCTGAAGCTGGGTTTTGACCGGTGATAATACGATTATCTTCTACAGCGTAAGCTTCCCAAGGTTGCGCAGCTTTTTCGTAAAGCCCTCCGTTTTTAATGAGTTCATCTTCTGTTAAAAATGGAACGAATTGATCTAATTCAGCCAATTTCTCCTCTTCATTTGAGAATCCTGTTACTTTTTTTCTGCTAATTAAACGTTCTCCATTACTTAATGTGATGTGAAATAAACCAGCAGCTCCGTGACAAACAGAGGAAACAATTCCGCCATTTTCATAAATGTTGCGGCTAATCATTTGAAGTTCTTTATTTTCTGGGAAGTCCCAAATTACACCGTGGCCGCCTGCATAATAAATAACAGCGTAGTCTTCTGGGTTCACTTCACTCGGCTTCATTGTAGAACCGAGACGATTCATAAATTCTTTCTTGTGATACCATTCCCAATCGATGCTCTCCGCCATTGCTAAACTATGAGGATCAATCGGTGTATAGCCGCCTTGTGGGCTGACATAATCTACTTCGTAACCAGCGTCTTCTACTTTTTTAACAAAATGGACAGCTTCACCAAGCCAAAGACCAGTAGCTCGATTTAAATTTGGATATTTTTCTACGCTCGTTAATACGACTAACATTTTTTTCTTCATCATAACCCTCCTGTGATGTTTCTTCTATATAAAAATTCTTTATTTACTTACTTGGTTTTATTAAGTTAGAAATTGCAAATTTGAATAACCATGTCAGTCCTTCTTATATCGGATTCGAAATTAGTGTATAACAATTTTTGAACAAAGTAAACTAAAAACACCAAATTAGTTTACTTTGTATATTTTTCGTTGACAAACTGTAATGCTGAAATTATGATAGTTCCATGAATATCGAACAACGTACATGTCTCGTTTCAAATTCAATTTGTCGTGCGATGAATGTATACATTTGATGAAGTTGTTTAGTGGTAATAGGGGAGCTAAAAAACTTTACCACGCATTAACGGGCAGTAAGATCCTCCACCTCTAAATTCAGCGAAAACAAAGAAGTTAGGTGGAATCAACTGTCCGTAAAAGCCCGATTGGTTCAACTAATAATCAGCGGGGGATGAAGAACCCCCGCTGATTAAAGTTTCACTTTATTTTTCATTTACAGTTACTACAATCAGGAGAGGTGTTACACATGGGGAAAGATATAAGTAACCATTCAAAATGGTTTGTTTTCACATTATGTTTTATCGTTTTATTAGGACCGATGAATGCAGTTTTATTTAATGTAGCGTTAGAGGATATGGCGCGTGATTTATCCATTAGCCAATCGAAGGTAAGTTGGGTTGTAGTAGGTTATTCCTTAGTTGTCGGTATTGGTTCGATGATATATGGAAAGCTGGCTGATCGTTACAGTGTAAAAAAACTATTAATTATTTCAATTATCATATTTGTAGCGGGTTCTATTATTGGATTTATGAATCAATCTTATGCGGTTACCATTCTTGCAAGATTAGTGCAGGCGAGTGGAGGAGCGGCGTTTATTGCGCTTAGTATGATTGCAGTGGCAAAGTTAGTTGTTCCTGCTAAGAAGCCTGGTGCGTTAGCTATGATTAGTTCTTCTATTGCATTAGCGATAGGTATCGGTCCTTTAGTTGGCGGCGCTATTACAAATACATTAGGGTGGCCATATTTATTTTTATTTATGGTTATTTCAGTAGTGGGGATTTTCTTGCTTATAAAATTTATGCCAGAAGAAGTGCGGCATACGGACGAAGCGTTTCATTTTGATTACACCGGAGCGGCGTTATTATTTGCATTCATTACGACTGTTTTATTAGGAGTAAATATTAATAGTTGGCTATTTGTGTTATCGGTTGTTTTCTTATTTTTATTCACGGTTCGTATGAAGAACACGGAGCATCCATTTATTGATATTGAGTTGTTTACAAATAAACCATTTCTTCGTTTAATAGCGGTCGGATTTATAATGAATGTGGCGCTATGTGCTAGTTTATTATTATTGCCATTATTGTTAGGGAGAGAGCACGGATTGTCTCCATTCGTTATCGGAATTGCACTGTTTATTGCATCACTCTTTGGTATTGTATCTAGTTTTCTTACTGGAAAGATCGTCCCTTCGTTTGGAAATGTGAATATGATTTATGTAGCATCTGCCATTATGATCGTTGGCTTTTTAATTTTAGGGCTTATTCCAAACGGGAACATAGCCGTTATTGTATTGGCGATTATTTTAACGTTTATGAGTTATTCAGCTATTCAAGTATCAGTAAACACATTTATACCGAAAACATTACATCCAGCTAAAGTTGGAGTCGGTCTTGGTTTATATAATTTAATTAACTTTTTCGGTATGGCATTTGGACCAGCTGTATCGAGCAAAATTATGGAATCTACAAATAGTTATCGTTTGAATTTTATTTTAATTGTCATGTTAATTTCCGCTCATTTCTTCTTATTAATAGGAATGTCTTCTTTCCAAAAAAAGATGGAGCAATAAATATGCGCTTTATATAGAAGGTCGGTTATTTTTCTGTCTTGCAAATTATGAAAAAAAGGAGCAAAATAAAAAAGGTCCTAGTCTATACAGGTACAAATGAAAATTTTCATACAGAAGCAGTTTAAGTTAGCGAACTTAAAGTGTGTAAAATATAATGATAAAAAAAGATGATGAATGAGAAAACGGGTGATGAAGTTGAATAGAGCAATCGGTGTTATCGATTCAGGAGTTGGCGGTTTAACAGTAGCGAAGGAATTAATTCGTCAGTTGCCGAAAGAGCGTATTATATATTTAGGGGATACGGCACGTTGCCCTTATGGTCCACGTTCTCGAGAAGAAGTGCGTCAATTTACGTGGGAAATGACGGAGCATTTACTAGATTTAAATATCAAAATGTTAGTTATTGCGTGTAATACAGCAACTGCGGTTGTATTAGAAGAGATGCAGAAACAATTACCAATTCCAGTGGTAGGAGTTATTCACCCAGGATCACGTACAGCTTTAAAAGTAACAGACACGTATCATGTTGGGATTATTGGAACGATCGGAACGGTGAAAAGTGGTGCATACGAAGAAGCATTAAAGTCGATTAATAACCGTGTTATGGTAGAAAGTTTAGCGTGTCCGCCTTTCGTTGAACTTGTAGAAAGTGGCAATTTTGAAAGTGAAATGGCATATGAAGTTGTAAGAGAAACGTTGCAACCGCTGAAAAATACTGATATTGATACACTTATTTTAGGTTGTACACATTATCCGATTTTAGGTCCTGTTATTAAAAAAGTAATGGGAGATAAAGTGCAACTAATTAGTTCAGGTGATGAAACAGCACGCGAAGTAAGTACAATTTTATACCATAGTAAAATGTTGAATGAGGGAGAGGAACAAAGTGATCATCTCTTCTTAACAACAGGAAAAATAGGCCTATTTAAAGAAATTGCATCAAAATGGTTCGGTCAACCGATTGAAAATGTGAAACATATTTATTTAGAAAAAGAATAATAGTAGAATTCATATAAGTGAACTCCTGAGAAATCAGGAGTTTTTTGTTTAGAAGAAGCACAGCTTGTTCTAAAACATGAAACAGCTCGTATACATAATAGTACAAACTTAGATTTTAGGGGGGAATGGCATGCCTAAATCCACTTTTAAATGGGTTGTTGGTGCTACTGTGAGCGCTGTTTTACTAACGGGGTGTGGCTTTATAAATCAGGAAAAAGCAACGGAACAAATTGATCCGCCAAAACAAGTTACGTATACAGAGGGTGGAAAGAAAGACGTAGCTAAGAAAGATAAGCAAGGACAAATGGTGAATAGAGAACTATACCTTGTTGATAAAAATGGTTATGTTGTACCACAAACGTTAGCTGTACCTACTCCGAAAGCAAATGAGGTTATTCAGCAAACGTTAGAGTACCTTGTGAAAGATGGACCGGTAACGAATTTATTACCGAATGGGTTCCGTGCAGTCATTCCAGCGAATACATCAATGACCTTAAATTTGAAAAAAGATGGGACGGCAGTCATTGATTTCTCACAAGAAATGAAAAACTATGCAAAAGAAGAAGAGCGTCAAATCGTTGAGTCAATAGCGTGGACGTTGACGCAATTTAAAGAAATAAAACAAGTGCAGTTCCAAATAAATGGTGAGAAATTGGCGAAGATGCCTGTTGGTGGTACACCGCTTGGTGAAGGGGTGAGCCGTGCTAACGGTATCAACTTCGATGATGAGCAAGTAGCGGATGTAACAAATACAAAACCAGTAACACTTTATTTTATGGCACAAAATAATAATAAACAGCAATACTACGTACCAGTAACACGCCGCGTTGTAGAAGGAAAAGAAAATGATTATGCAGCAATTATAGATGAGCTTGTAAAAGGACCGATTCATCAGTCGCTTCTAAATGATTTTAATCCAGGAGTTAAGCTTATTACGAACCCGAAATTACAAGATGGAAATCTTACATTAAACTTTAACGAAAATATATTTATAAACCCAGATAAAAATATGGTTTCGAATTACGTATTGAAGTCGTTAGTTTTATCTTTAACAGAAAAGAAAGGCGTGAAAAGTGTTTCTATTGAAGTAAATGGTAAAGCAAATCTTATAGATGAAAAAGGCGGAAAGTTAATAAAACCTGTAGATCGTCCAGAAAACGTGAATACAGGTAGTTTTTAATCGTCAATAATTTGATATACTTAAGTAAGAAAGGGGAATTGCTTTTTGGGTTCCTCTTCTTTTATTGTATACATATCATACATTTAAATTTGGCTATACTAACAAGTAGTTATGAGGAGGTTATTTTTATGCGAGTAGATGGTAGAGAGAAAACAGAATTACGCCATATACATATTCATACGAATTATTTAAAACATCCAGAGGGATCAGTATTAATTGAAGTTGGGGATACAAAGGTAATTTGCTCAGCGACAATTGAAGAGCGTGTCCCGCCGTTTATGCGTGGAGAAGGAAAGGGCTGGGTAACAGCTGAATATGCGATGATTCCACGTGCAACAGAACAACGTACAATTAGGGAGTCAAGTAAAGGGAAAGTAACAGGACGTACAATGGAAATCCAGCGCTTAATTGGACGAGCTTTACGTGCGGTAGTTGACCTAGAAGCACTTGGTGAAAGAACAGTTTGGATTGATTGCGATGTTATTCAAGCGGATGGTGGAACGAGAACTGCTTCTATTACAGGTGCATATGTAGCAATGGTATTAGCGTTTGAGAAGTTATTACAAGCAGAAAAAGTATCTAAAATTCCAGTAAAAGATTATTTAGCAGCAACGTCAGTAGGGATTGTTGAAGAACAAGGTGTTGTTTTAGATTTAAACTACGCAGAAGATTCTAAAGCAGACGTGGATATGAACGTAATTATGACTGGAAAAGGTCAGTTTGTTGAAGTGCAAGGAACTGGAGAAGAAGCGACGTTTAGCAGAGCGCAGTTAAATGAATTACTTGATGCTGCTGAACAAGGTATTTTCCAACTGATTGACATGCAAAAAGAAGCGTTAGGCGACATCGTATCTCATATAGAGTAGAGGTGGAAAGTATGAAACAAGTTGTTGTAGCGACAAAAAATATGGGGAAAGTACGTGAATTTGCTGAGTTATTTGAGCGATTTGATTTAGAAGTGAAATCATTACACGATTTTCCTCATATTGAAGAAGTCGAAGAAACTGGTGAAACATTTGAAGAAAATGCGATTTTAAAAGCGGATAGTCTGAGCAAACAGCTAAATGCGATCGTAATTGCGGATGATTCAGGTCTTATTGTAGATGCTTTAAATGGAAAACCAGGCGTTTATTCAGCTCGTTTTGCTGGAGAGCCGAAAGATGATCAAGCGAATATTGATAAAGTGTTACAAGAATTAAATGAGGTAGCGTTTGATAAGCGTAAAGCTCGCTTCTACTGTGCATTAGCAGTGGCTTTCCCTGAAGGTGATAAAAAGCCTGTCATTGTAAACGGGACGTGCGAAGGGTATATTTTAGAACAGCGCCGCGGAGAAAACGGCTTTGGATATGATCCGATTTTTTATGTGGAAGAATATAAAAAAGCGATGGCGGAACTAAGTTCAGATGAGAAAAATGCCATTAGTCACCGCGGACGTGCTCTTCGTAAGCTAGAAGAAAAAATCCCTGAATGGTTTTTAGGAGAATAAGGGAGAGAGATTGATGAAAGCTTTAATCGTAAGCGATAGTCATAGCTCTGTGAAGGAATTACAGCAGTTAAAAGAGAAATATGAAGGGAAAGTAGATATCATGATTCATTGTGGTGATTCAGAGCTAACGCCTGCTCATGAAGAGCTGCAAGGTTTCCATGTTGTAAAAGGGAATTGTGATTATGCTAACTTTCAAGATGAAATTGTAACTGATGTAGATGGCATTCGTTTCGTAGTTGTGCACGGACATCGTCATAACGTGAAAATGACACTACAAACATTAGCGTATCATGCAGAAGAGGTAGGAGCGCAAGTTGCATGCTTCGGACACTCTCACGTATTAGGTGCGGAATTAATCGATGGCGTTTTATTTATTAATCCAGGTAGTATTTTATTACCACGTCAACGTGTAGAAAAGACATTTGCTTTATTAGAAATGGATGAAAATCAAATGGAAGTTCGTTTTGAAACATTAGACGGGCAACTAGTTGAACAAGCAGTTTTTAAAAGAGGATAAGAAAAATTATCCTCTTTTAAAAAAGGTGTTGACTTTATGTATGGTTATACATATAATAAATATTGTCGATAGGGCAACGGCGCTAACGAAGAAAAATAAAATGACATATGCGGGTGTAGTTTAGTGGTAAAACAAGAGCCTTCCAAGCTCTGGTCGAGAGTTCGATTCTCTTCACCCGCTCCATGTCCCAGTAGCTCAGCCGGATAGAGCATACGCCTTCTAAGCGTACGGTCGGGAGTTCGAATCTCTCCTGGGACGCTAAAAAAACCTTGTTATCTTTTGATAACAAGGTTTTTTGTTTGTCTAAAAATTGATGTATGTGCAAGAGGTTTAAAAAATATAACGTAACATACGGTAATTATTATATACAACAGACTAAAGTGCATTAAAAAGAGCGCCATTTATGCGCCCTATTCCTCTTATTTAATTTAAAGAATCAATAGGTTTATGATGGAACTCAAATCCATATCCAGATTCTCCTAATTGTTCACTTACAATATTATAAAACTTTTTCCCGTAAAAACTAGGTTCATTCTGCGAATACACTTGTATAATGAAATGTGTTCTTCCTATTGTACTTGGAACTTTTTCGTAGATTTCATCACTTTTAATGAATCCTAAATATGTATTGATTTTGTCTTGTAAAAGTAAAATGTGTTCATCGTCAAGTTCTTCGCTTTTATTCCACTCTAAAGCATCAAAGATTGTTAAGTATACATTATCTTTATTATCCTCATCTATTAAAACTAAATCGACTTGATCTGTATCATGTAATGCCATATAAAAGCCTCCTTATTCTTCTTTTCTTATTACATTTATTTTCGTTGGTGGAATCTCTTCTAAATGTTCAAATGGTGGTTTGTTCCTACTTTTAACTATTGCACCTGATTCCGCAATTTCAGGGAAGGCTTTTTTCTGATTTTTAGTAAGAGGTGCAGTAGGTGAAGATTTTAACTCTACTAAGTCAATCTTGCCATTTGCGTCCTTGCCTCCTGTATCTATACGAGTGCGTACACCCGATTTTGTTTGTACGGTTATTTGTTCATTCAATTCAGATTTAGGTTTTTGTTGTTTTATAACCTCGAACATTTTTGTTTCGTATTCTTTACCTGCTAAGCTATTAGCTTTTAAAGTTTTCCGTTGTTTTTCTAGTGTGGCTGCTGCATCTATTGCATTGGAAACTTTTATGCGCCTTTGACTACTTTTATTCCCTTACCAACAGGCGTAAGTCCCGCAAAAACCATGACACCAGCACCAGTGCGTTCCCACCATGAAAGTTTTTCGCCAGTATCGGGATCAACACCTTCTATAACACGTCGTACATCGTATTCTCCCAATAACTCGCCCACTAGGTCTCTAGTAACTTTCTCTAAACTTTCACCATCTTTTTTCGAAGAAGATGCCCCTAATTAATCACTTACAATGTTATAAAACTTTTTACCATTCTAGTACGATTGAGCACCCGTTGTCGGAACTTATCCCCGGCAGTGTGTTACAATTAATAGAAGCGGAAAACGAGAATCTCCAATTGACTGGACGTGTGATTGATTGGACAGTTTAAGAAGGTTGTATAAAAAGGGAGATGGCGCAAAGATGGCGAGATCAAACGAGAATAATTTAACGGAGAAATTGGCAGAAGGTCACCGGAAATATGGTGACGGCAACTTTACAGTACAGAACATCGGTGATGAAACTAACCCGAATTGGACTGTTGTAAAAAATGTGAGGAAGGGATCGGCAGGCATTCGCGAAGGAGAAGATATATTAAGACTGCGATCAAAATATATAAAATAGTACGGAAATGGGCGGAGCGGGAGTTCGAATCTCTCCTGGGACGCTAAGAAAACCTTGTTATCTTTTGATAACAAGGTTTTCTTGTTTAGTTATTAATAAACTTCTCAAATACAAAACCATAATCTTTCACGTTATATTGTTTCTTCGTATCAACGAGCCAGTTAAAGGCGATTTCGTTCATTTCTTTAAACTGTTCTGCTAAATTTACTTGTGCGTTTGAAATACGGCTGAAAGCGTTAGATGCCATATCTAGACTTTTATGTGCATACTGCAATGTAATATCGTTGTCGTATGAAATTTCTTCGATCTTAAGTAAAGCTTTATATAAATCTTTTAATTCTTCAATATGTTTTTTATGAACATCAATTGAATAATGCTCGTCGCCCATCTGGAACTTAATTTCTACATCTAAATCAATTGTTCCCGCAGTTTCAAGTGCTACGTTTTTAATTTGATATTTACTATAGCTAAAGCGGCGTAGTGTCCGTTTTTTACTCGTTGCGCTTGTTCCATCTAGGTGGATTAATCCTTTGTTTGTGAAACAATATTCATCTGATTTTGATTTAATTAGAAAATAAATTTTCTCCCCATCTTCATGCATCACGTAATCATCAGCATCAACTTTATCGTAATCTTTCGGTGTGATGACAGATCCTACATCACTTAGTCCTAATACATCTGCAGCCATTTTTTTAAACATATATAATCCCCCTTTTAAATTCTTAATTGTACAAAAATATATTAACACGATTTCAGTAAAGTGTTTTCTTATAATTAAAAACATTTGAAGGTAAGTTAGGGAAAGTAACGAATATTTAGTAAATCTACTAGTTTAAGAGTGTAATCTCCGAAAAATAACCAAGAGAAAAACAAGTGATTATAGAGAAATTCCGTGAAGACCTCTCAAGTGATATGAGGTGTTTTTCTATCCTTTTTTGAAATCTTACAATTCTGTAAGGTAACTGTAAGGAAGTTCGATGGAAACAAATTGCTAATCCACTATAATGAAGGTAACAACGATAAAACGAGGAGGAAGAAATGATGAAAGGGTTAATCGTAACGGGTTTAACAGTTGCTTTTGGATTTGTAGCGTATGAGAAATTAACGTATGTAGTTGATGTTGTAAAACATTTAATCGCTTAGTAAAAAACTGCCATGAGAGGGAAAGGGAATGAGTGAATGAATGGAATGGTTATTTGGAATTATAGGTACTTGTAGTGTAGTGTTATTGTTCTTTGTCCCGAGTGGTATACTTAGTTCGGCAACGAGTTTGTTCTTCTTAAGTTTGTTTGCTTGTACGATGCTTATTATTATGTTTTTAATGAAGCGAAGTAAACCAATCTTCTATTTTAGCATGATTGTTATGGCAATTATTGTTCTCCAAATTATTACCCTTGTTATATACCCCACTATTATAAAAGCTTTCCATTAATGATGAATCCTCTGCTTTAATTGCTGAGGATTTTTATTTGCACATTTTTAATTTTTAGTAAGGATTTGTTTATATTGAAATATAAAAATTAAATATTTTCATATTTCAAACAAATGGTTTTGGGATGTTGTGTTCTCATTACTCATTTGATATATTTACTTTAAAGATAATTAAAATCTAGAAAAAGAGGCGGACGTATGGATAAAAAAGAAAATACGGTCGTATTGTTTCCGCAACTATCAGAGCGATATATTGATGAAGGTTTTTTAGCACTGAAAGAGCGGAAATTCGAAGATGCATTGCGCTGCTTTGAAATATTACGTCAGTATAATGCAGAAACGGAACAAACGGAACTCGCTTCTGTTATTTGTTTGTTAGAATTAAAACATATGGAAGAAGCGAAAGACAAATGTGAACAGTTACTTGAAACAGGGGCTGTATTATTTGGTGATATTCTTGAAACATATGTGACGATTTTAGTTCAAACAAATGATTATGAAGGTGTCATTGAAATCGTTGAAAAGGTTTTGCAAACGAAAGATGTAATGCCTGAGCAAAAGGAAAAATTAGCACAGCTCGCTTTATTTGCAGAAGGTATGTTAAGTGAAGTAGATACGTCACTAGTCGATTCGAATTTTGAATTGGATGAGTTTACTAATGAAATGTTTGGAGAAAACTTTGGACAAAAGCTAAGAGCGATTCAGCAACTGTCGTTAAAAGACTTGGATCTTGCATTACCTATTTTAAAGAAATTTTTAATAGACGAAAAACAGCACCCTTATTTGAAAACTTCTATTTTATATAAAATGATAGAAAATCAAATAGAAGAAGAGATAGAGGTAGAAAAGTTTGGGAATACGATCAAGGTGATTCCAGCATTTACAGGTCATAATGAGGAGCAATCCGATAACATTATACATACATTATCAAGCCGATTAGAGCAAAATTATCCCGATATATTTGATGCGATGGTTACATATTGGAAAGAATTGCGAATTAGCGTTTTCCCATTCGCTCTATTAATGGATAAAGTGGAGATTTGGGCTGCTGTTTTAGAGAGAATTGGAAGAAAGCGTTTCGGATTGACTATTGATGAAGAAGAGCTTATGACAGCGTATAATATTGAATTGGAAGAGTTTCATATTGCCTATCAATGGTTATTACGTGTTGAAAGAGAAGGATATTTGCCCGTATAATTATGAAAAAGAATCGTTCGGTTCTTGAAACGAGCATATTCTATGTTATAATGTAAGGGTTGCAAAAGGCAGAAATCTGCCTGTTTGTAAGAGAAGAGAAGTGTAATTCTCTTACTTAATATGTTTCATATTATTCTCGAACAAAATATACCGTAGTTGTCTTTTAGGCAATTAGTAGATTGGAACATTATATCTGAAAGCTTTTGCTAGAGGATTATTTGTACTTTTGTTATTTCAAAAAAGAGATAATGAAGATTTTAATCTATAAAGGTATGTGCATACATTATTATAGTTGGAGGGAAAGAATAAATGGCTACAAAATGGGAAAAATTAGAAGGTAACGTAGGCGTTTTAACAATCGAAGTTGATGCTAAAGAAGTAAACAACTCTATCGACGCTGCGTTCAAAAAAGTAGTACAAACAATCAACGTACCAGGTTTCCGTAAAGGAAAAATGCCTCGTCCGTTATTCGAACAACGCTTTGGTATCGAATCTTTATATCAAGATGCTATAGATATCATCTTACCAAAAGCATACGGTGAAGCAATTGATGAAGCTGGTATCTTCCCAGTTGATCATCCTGAAATCAACATCGAGAAGTTCGAAAAAAATGCTAACCTTATCTTCACTGCAAAAGTTACAGTGAAACCTGAAGTTAAATTAGGTGAGTACAAAGGTTTAGCAGTAGAAAAAGTTGAAACAACTGTAACTGATGAAGATGTAGAGAACGAATTAAAATCTTTACAAGAGCGTCAAGCTGAACTAGTTGTTAAAGAAGAAGGAACTGTTGAAAACGGTGATACAGCTGTAATCGACTTCGAAGGTTTCGTTGATGGCGAAGCATTTGAAGGCGGAAAAGGCGAAAACTACTCTCTTGCAATCGGTTCTGGTACATTCATCCCAGGTTTCGAAGAGCAAGTAATTGGTCTTAAATCTGGTGATTCTAAAGACGTTGAAGTATCATTCCCAGAAGAGTACCACGCTGCTGAATTAGCTGGCAAACCAGCAACATTCAAAGTAACAATTCACGAAATCAAAACAAAAGAACTTCCTGAGTTAAACGACGAGTTCGCTAAAGAAGCTGACGAAGAAGTTGCAACTCTTGATGAATTAAAAACAAAACTTCGTACAAACTTAGAAGAAGGCAAAAAGCACGAAGCTGAGCACAAAGTACGTGACGAAGTAGTAGAATTAGCTGCTGCTAACGCTGAAATCGAAATTCCAGAAGCTATGATCGACACTGAGTTAGATCGTATGGTTCGTGAATTCGAGCAACGTTTAAGCCAACAAGGTATGAACCTTGAGCTTTACTACCAATTCACAGGTACTGACGCTGACAAGTTAAAAGAGCAAATGAAAGAAGACGCTCAAAAACGCGTAAGAATCAACCTTGTTCTTGAAGCTATCATTGAAGCTGAAAACATCGAAGTTACTGAAGAAGAAGTAACTACAGAAGTTGAAAAAATGGCTGAAATGTACGGTATGCCAGTAGACGCTATCAAGCAAGCTCTTGGAAGCGTAGACGCTTTAGCTGAAGATCTTAAAGTGCGTAAAGCTGTAGATTTCTTAGTAGAAAACGCTGCATAATAAAATAACAAGGCACGATTTTAATCGTGCCTTGTTTTATAAATATAGAAATATATTTATAAAACTTTTTGATGAAGAAGGAAAAGTTCCTTTGTAAGTCGAATATACATATTTCAAAAGTTTTAAAATTTTTTTATTTGTACATAACTAGTCATATTATTTGTATTTCTCGCTACGTAGTGACATAATATGTATTTACATACGATACATTTATCGTGTACATACGAAGGCAAGAGGTTAGCACTTTGTAAGGGGTGTGAAAATATGTTTAAATTTAATGATGAAAAAGGTCAATTAAAATGTTCTTTCTGTGGTAAAACACAAACGCAAGTTCGAAAGTTAGTTGCAGGTCCAGGTGTTTACATTTGTGACGAGTGTATCGAACTTTGTACTGAAATTGTACAAGAGGAGCTTGCGAAGGACGAAGAAGTAGAATTCAAAGATGTACCGAAACCGGTAGAAATTCGTGAAATCCTAGATGAGTATGTCATCGGACAAGATAACGCGAAAAAAGCACTAGCGGTAGCGGTATATAACCATTACAAACGCATTAATTCTAACAGCAAAATTGATGATGTAGAATTAGCGAAGAGTAATATTTCACTTATTGGGCCAACTGGTAGTGGTAAAACATTATTGGCACAAACATTAGCGCGTATTTTAAATGTTCCATTTGCGATCGCGGACGCAACATCTTTAACAGAAGCTGGATACGTTGGGGAAGATGTAGAAAACATCTTACTAAAATTAATCCAAGCAGCTGATTATGATGTAGAGAAAGCGGAAAAAGGAATCATTTATATTGATGAGATTGATAAAGTGGCACGTAAGTCCGAAAATCCATCAATTACACGTGATGTATCTGGTGAAGGTGTGCAGCAGGCACTTCTGAAAATTTTAGAAGGTACTGTAGCAAGCGTTCCACCTCAAGGTGGTCGTAAGCATCCGCACCAAGAGTTTATTCAAATTGATACAACGAATATCTTATTCATCTGTGGTGGAGCGTTTGATGGCATCGAGCCAATTATTAAACGTCGTCTTGGTGAAAAAGTAATTGGATTTGGTTCTGAGAAGAAAAATGCTGATGTAAATGAGAAGCATGTTTTATCTCACGTATTACCAGAGGACCTTTTAAGATTTGGTTTAATTCCAGAATTTATCGGTCGTCTTCCAGTTATTGCGAACTTAGAGCCGCTTGATGAAGATGCTCTTGTTGATATTTTAACGAAACCAAAAAATGCACTTGTTAAGCAATTCCAAAAACTATTGGAGCTTGACGATGTTGAGTTAGAGTTTGAAGAAGGTGCACTAATTGAAATTGCGAAAAAAGCAATTGAACGTAAAACAGGTGCTCGTGGACTTCGTTCTATTATTGAAGGCTTGATGCTTGATGTAATGTTCGAGCTGCCATCTCGCAAAGATATTGAGAAGTGTATTCTTACGAAAGAAACAGTAGCTGATAATGAACCGCCGAAATTGGTGTTACAAGACGGTACTGTACTTGATACAAAAACATCTGCATAGTGCAAAGGAGAAACAGCAATTTTTATAATTGCTGTTTTTCTTTATGTTTAGCTATGTTCCTCCGCGGAAATACTAAGGGATAAAACATTGCGGGAGGAAATAAATTATGAGCTGGACAAATATATTTTTACTTGTTCAACTTGTTTTTGGTGTAATTGTCGGATTGTATTTTTGGCACTTACTTCGAAATCAGCGAACACAAAAAGTTTCAATTGATCGAGAATCGAAAAAAGAATTAGAGCAGCTTCGTAAAATGCGCGAGATTTCTTTAACAGAGCCGCTTGCGGAAAAGGTGCGTCCTACATCCTTTTTAGATATTGTAGGGCAAGAGGACGGGATTAAGTCGTTAAAAGCGGCTCTTTGTGGTCCGAACCCGCAACATGTGATTATATATGGTCCACCAGGTGTTGGAAAGACAGCGGCAGCACGTCTTGTTTTAGAGGAAGCGAAACGAAATCCAAAATCTCCATTTCGCACGAATGCAACATTTATTGAACTGGATGCGACGACAGCTAGGTTTGATGAACGTGGTATTGCAGACCCTTTAATCGGTTCGGTACATGATCCGATTTATCAAGGTGCAGGTGCAATGGGGCAAGCGGGTATTCCGCAACCGAAAAAAGGTGCGGTAACAGATGCACATGGTGGTATTTTGTTTATTGATGAGATTGGCGAACTACATCCGATTCAAATGAACAAAATGTTAAAGGTGCTAGAAGACCGGAAAGTTTTTTTGGAAAGTGCATACTATAGTGAAGAGAATACGATGATTCCAACATATATACATGACATTTTTCAAAAAGGTTTGCCAGCCGATTTTCGCTTAGTCGGGGCGACGACACGTTCGCCAGAGGAGATTCCACCTGCTATTCGATCACGCTGTTTAGAAGTGTTTTTCCGTGAGTTAGATACAGAAGAAATTCAAAAAGTAGCGAAGAATGCGGCTGATAAAGTGGAAATGCAAATAGGTGAGAACGGTATTGAAATGATCGGGATGTATGCAAGAAATGGACGAGAAGCGATTAACCTTGTACAAATTTCTGCTGGTATGGCAATAAATGAAGAACGTCCTTTCATTAAAGATGAAGATATAGAGTGGGTTGTTCACTCTAGTCAACTTACACCGAAATATGAAAAACATATTTATCCTATTCCAAGAATCGGTCTTGTAAATGGACTTGCTGTATACGGACCGAATACAGGCGCGTTATTAGAAATTGAAGTAACAGCAATCAAGGCGAAAGATAAGGGATCGGTAAATGTTACCGGAATTGTTGAAGAGGAAAGTATTGGTAGTCAAACGAAATCCATTCGTCGTAAAAGTATGGCGAAAGGTTCTGTAGATAATGTATTAACAGTACTTCGTTCTCTTGATGTGTTGCCAGAAGGGTACGATATACATATTAATTTTCCAGGTGGTATCCCAATTGATGGGCCTTCGGCAGGTATTGCTATGGCAACGGGTGTATATTCAGCAGTGCATCGTACGTATGTGAATAATGAAGTAGCAATGACCGGTGAAATAAGTATACACGGTGAAGTGAAACCTATTGGTGGTGTGTACGCAAAAATAAAAGCTGCGAAAAAAGCAGGTGCGAAGACAGTCATCATTCCTGCTGAAAACATGCAACCGTTTTTGTACACAATAAAAGGAATTGAAATCATTCCTGTTCGTAAGTTAAAAGAAGTATTTGAGCTAACATTTATGCAGGAAAATATGCATCGAGATATTGATATACATACTACTGTAGACGAAACAGATGCACAATCAATGTGAGAATGAACGATAATAAAATTTGCCAGACTTCGTTTAAGTTTGTATGCTTAAGCGGAGTCTTTTTTCTTTTTAAAAGGGAGAAAAAACGAGGGATTTACAATTGCGGAAAATCTCTGCAATTGCATCTAGATGTATTGTAATATAAAATAGTTGAACAGGAGTTTAATTTATTATGGAGGTGCTATGTCTAGTATGAATACGAATGAAAGAATCGTACCCCTCCTACCATTAAGAGGCGTTCTCGTATATCCAACGATGGTTCTGCATCTTGATGTAGGACGTGATAAATCGATACAAGCACTAGAGCAGGCGGCAATGGATGAAAATATCATCTTTTTAGCGATGCAAAAAGAAATGAATATCGATGATCCGAAAGAAGATGACATATATAGTGTAGGTACAGTGGCGAAAGTGAAGCAAATGTTAAAATTGCCGAACGGTACGCTTCGTGTCCTTGTAGAAGGTTTACATAGAGCTGAAGTAGTAGAGTTTATCGAAGAAGAAAATGTAGTGCAGGTTTCTATCAAAACGGTAACTGAAGAAGTGGAAGATGATCTAGAAGAGAAAGCTCTTATGCGTACATTACTGGAGCATTTCGAACAATATATTAAAGTTTCGAAAAAAGTTTCAAATGAAACATTTGCAACGGTAGCTGATGTAGAAGAGCCAGGAAGATTAGCTGATTTAATTGCTTCTCACTTGCCGATTAAAACGAAACAGAAACAAGAAATCTTAGAGATCGTATCTGTGAAGGAACGATTACATACACTTATTTCAATTATTCAAGATGAACAAGAGTTACTTAGTTTAGAAAAGAAAATTGGACAAAAAGTGAAACGTTCAATGGAGCGCACGCAAAAAGAATACTTTTTACGTGAGCAAATGAAGGCGATTCAAACTGAACTTGGCGATAAAGAAGGTAAGGGCGGGGAAGTTGAAGAACTTCGTGAGAAAATTGAACAGTCGGGAATGCCGGAAGAAACAATGAAGGCTGCACTGAAAGAATTAGACCGTTATGAAAAGTTACCAGCAAGTTCTGCGGAGAGCGGTGTTATTCGCAATTATATAGATTGGTTATTAGCTCTTCCATGGACAGAAGCGACAGAAGATATGATTGATCTTGCTCATTCTGAAGAGATTTTGAACAAAGATCATTACGGTCTTGAGAAAGTGAAAGAGCGCGTACTTGAATATTTAGCTGTACAGAAGTTAACGAATTCATTAAAAGGACCTATCCTGTGCTTAGTAGGACCTCCTGGGGTCGGAAAAACTTCGTTAGCGCGTTCGATTGCAACATCATTAAATCGTAATTTTGTCCGTGTATCTCTTGGTGGTGTACGTGATGAATCTGAAATTCGTGGTCACCGTCGTACGTACGTTGGGGCAATGCCAGGACGCATTATTCAAGGTATGAAAAAGGCGAAAACAGTTAATCCAGTCTTTTTATTAGATGAGATTGATAAAATGTCTAACGATTTCCGTGGAGATCCATCAGCAGCATTACTTGAAGTGTTAGACCCGGAGCAAAACCATAACTTCAGTGATCATTACATTGAAGAACCATATGATCTATCGAAAGTTATGTTTGTAGCAACTGCGAATACACTTTCAAGTATTCCAGGTCCGTTGCTTGACCGTATGGAAATTATTTCGATTGCTGGCTATACAGAACTTGAAAAAGTGCATATTGCCCGTGAACATTTATTGCCGAAACAATTAAAAGAGCATGGTTTACGAAAAGGTAATTTACAAGTACGTGATGAAGCGCTTCTTGAAATTATTCGTTATTATACACGTGAGGCTGGTGTTCGTACACTAGAGCGTCAAATTGCAAAAGTTTGTCGTAAAGCAGCAAAAATTATCGTTACAGCAGAACGCAAGCGTATTGTAGTAACAGAGAAAAACATTGTTGATTTACTTGGTAAGCACATATTCCGTTATGGGCAAGCTGAAAAAACAGACCAAGTTGGTATGGCGACAGGGTTAGCGT
This sequence comes from Bacillus sp. BC08, assembly GCF_054326875.1. Classification (NCBI taxonomy): domain Bacteria; kingdom Bacillati; phylum Bacillota; class Bacilli; order Caryophanales; family Bacillaceae; genus Bacillus; species Bacillus sp. BC08. The sequence continues at coordinate 376,633 of NZ_JBTGPA010000035.1, forward strand.
ATACAGCAGCAGGCGGCGATACACTTGCGATTGAAGTGTCTGTAGCGCCAGGTAAAGGGAAATTAATTTTAACTGGGAAACTTGGGGATGTTATGAAAGAATCCGCACAAGCAGCGTTTAGCTATATTCGTTCTCGTGCAGAAGAGCTTCAGATTGATCCGAATTTCCATGAGAAAAATGATATTCATATTCATGTTCCAGAAGGAGCAGTTCCAAAAGATGGACCGTCAGCGGGTATTACGATGGCAACGGCACTTATTTCTGCACTAACAGGTATTCCTGTAAGTAAAGAAGTGGGGATGACAGGTGAAATTACACTTCGTGGTCGTGTATTACCAATTGGTGGTTTAAAAGAAAAAACATTAAGTGCTCACCGCGCAGGCTTAACAAAAATTATTTTGCCAGCAGAAAACGAGAAAGATTTAGATGATATTCCAGAAAGCGTAAAAGAAAACCTTACGTTTGTGCTTGCATCTCATTTAGATGAAGTATTGGAGCACGCATTAGTAGGAGTGAAACAATGAAAGTAACAAAAGCAGATATTGTAATTAGTGCTGTTAAACCAGAACAATATCCAGACAGTGATTTACCAGAAATTGCATTAGCAGGTCGTTCAAATGTCGGGAAGTCTTCCTTTATTAATAAAATTTTAAATCGTAAAAAGTTAGTACGTATTTCTTCTAAACCAGGGAAAACGCAAACGCTGAACTTTTTCTTAATCAATGAGATGATGCATTTTGTTGACGTTCCAGGTTATGGATATGCGAAAGTATCTAAATCAGAGCGCGCAGCATGGGGCAAGATGATTGAAACATACTTTACAACGCGTGAGCAATTAGACGCAGCTGTATTAGTAGTTGATTTACGTCACCAACCAACAAACGATGACGTGATGATGTATGATTTCTTAAAGCATTATGAAATCCCAACAATTATTATTGCGACGAAAGCCGATAAAATTCCGAAAGGGAAATGGCAAAAGCATTTAAAAGTTGTAAAAGAAACGCTTGCTGTTGAAATTGGCGATGAAATTGTTCTATTCTCTTCTGAAACAGGACTTGGAAAAGAAGAAGCGTGGAAGGCAATTCATAGAATGACAAAAACAAAAAACGCGTGACGAATGTCGCGCGTTTTTTTATTTACTACATTTTTTTATTTTACGTTTAATGTAACCTCAATATTACCTCTTGTTGCTTTCGAATAAGGACATACACCGTGAGCAGCTTCTACAAGTTCTTGTGCTTCAGCGTGAGAAACACCAGCAACGTGTACATCAAGTACAGCAGATAGGCCGAAACCGCCATCTGTATCTTTTCCGATAGAAACGTGAGCAGTTACTTCTGTGCTTTCTACTTTCACACGTTTTGTACGAATGACAAGTTGTAATGCACTATCAAAACAAGCGGCATAACCAGCAGCAAATAGCTGTTCAGGATTTGTTGCCTCTCCGCCTGCACCACCTAGTGCTTTCGGCATTTTTACATCAAGATTTAATATGCCGTCATCTGAAACTACTTTTCCGTTTCTTCCACCTGTAGCAGTTACTGAAGCAGTATATAATTTATCCATGTTTATTCCCCTTTTCTATCATTAATTGTTTTCATTGTTTCAATTAGTTTATTTAATTGAATTAATAAAGAACGATATTCTTGTTCTGTAATTCCTAAATTTGTTGCCATTGTTGTCGGCAATGAACAAGCCTTCTCTTTTAAATCTTTACCTTGTTCTGTTAATTCAATACAAACTTTGCGCTCATCTTCTTTGGAACGAACGCGTTTTACAAGTTGCAATGATTCCATTCGTTTTAACATAGGTGTTAACGTACCAGAATCTAAAAATAGACGTTCTCCAATTTCTTTTACTGTTAGTCCATCTTGCTCCCATAGTACGAGTAAAGTAATGTACTGGGGATACGTAATGCCCATCTCTTCTAAATATGGTCGATAAAAGCGGGTCACTTCTTTAGAACAGGCGTAAATGGAAAAACAAAGTTGATTATCTAGATGTAAAGAATTCTCTGTCATACATAACTCCTCTCTAATTAAGTTGTGCACAATTTAATTTTGTAAAATCAATATAACGAAAAAGAAATACAATGTCAAATACATTGTATTGAGAAAGTTTGTGCTACAATTTGGAACAATCATACATATTTTCCTTCATGATGAAAGAAGATAGGAAAGATGATGTTATAATTCATATGGAATAGTTTCCATCACTTGATTATGAGGACTTTTTTTGGTAACGTACAAATAGAGTTATTAATTTATAATCATTATAAAGTAGAAAGTCTTTATTAGTTTTACTGAATCTCCTTTATTACATACGGAGAATAAATAAAAAATAATCGGTTGTTCACACGATTGTCAGATTCATAAGAGGAAAGTTGTATTATGATAGTAGATAAAGTGATAAAACGGGTGAAGGGGGACATGCTGCGTGCATATTCTTGTTGTTAGTGTAAATTATCGAACAGCCCCTGTAGAATTTCGTGAGAAACTCACATTTCAGGCAGCAGAGCTAGAGCAAGCAATGACTACATTACAAAATCAAAAGAGCGTGTTAGAGAATGTCATTGTATCCACTTGTAATCGCACTGAGATTTACGCTGTTGTCGATCAATTACACACGGGACGGTATTATATTAAGAAGTTTTTAGCTGATTGGTTTCAGCTTGAAATAGAAGAAGTCGCACCATATTTAACGATTTTTGAACAAGATGGTGCAATAGACCATTTATTCCGCGTAACGTGCGGTTTAGATTCTATGGTAGTCGGAGAAACGCAGATTTTAGGTCAAATAAAAGATAGCTTTTTAGAAGCACAACAAGTAAAAGCAACAGGCACAATTTTTAATGAATTGTTTAAGCAAGTGGTGACGTTAGCGAAACGTGCGCACTCAGAAACGACGATTGGTGAAAGTGCGATGTCGGTAAGTTATGCTGCTGTCGAGCTTGGGAAGAAAATATTCGGCGAGCTAACAGATTGTCACGTACTTATTCTTGGTGCTGGCAAAATGGGTGAACTGGCACTGCAAAACTTATATGGAAGCGGTGCTCGAAAAGTAACAGTTATGAATAGGACGTTTACGAAAGCGGAAGTAATGGCTGAGAAATATATGGGACATGCAAAGCCTTTAAGTGAATTGCAATGTGCATTATTAGAAGCGGATATTTTAATTAGTTCAACTGGTGCATCTGAGTATGTTATTACGAAAGAGATGATGACAAAAGTAGAGAAAATGCGCTCTGGTCGTCCGTTATTTATGGTGGATATTGCAGTGCCGCGTGATATTGATCCAGCGATTGATGAACTAGAAGGTTCTTTCTTATATGACATTGATGATTTGCAAGGAGTAGTGGAAGCAAATCGTGCTGAGCGTTTGAAAGAAGCAGAGAAAATTCAATTTATGATTGAAGAGGAAATTGTTTTATTTAAAACGTGGTTAAGTACACTTGGTGTTGTTCCGTTAATAGCAGCTCTTCGTGATAAGGCACTTGCTATCCAAAGTGAAACGATGGAAAGTTTGGAACGCAAAATACCGAATCTTAGTGATCGTGAGAGAAAAGTAATTAGTAAGCATACGAAAAGTATTATTAATCAATTATTAAAAGACCCAATTTTAGTAGCGAAAGAAATAGCTGCTGAAGAGGGAGCAGACGAAAAATTAGCGTTATTTGCAAAGATTTTCGATTTAGAAATGGAAGACGTAGAGAGTAGTGCGGAAGAAGTAGAACATAAAAGAGCGTGGACACCATCCGTTCCATCTTTATAATTTGGAAGGATGATCGGATGAGTTTTTTAAATAACAGTATTATTTATCATATTGCAATTATTTTATATGCTTGTAGCATTAGTTTATATTTTATAGATTATTTCCAAAGTAACCGAAAGGCGAACCGATTTGCTTTTTGGTTACTTTCGATTGTATGGGTTCTGCAGTCTATCTTCATGTTACTTCGGGCTACAGATTCAGAAACGAACCCTATATTAACTTTATTATCAGGGATTTATTTTTATGTTTGGCTATTGATTACGATGTCGTTAGTCATTAATCGCTTTATGAGAATTGACTTTTTAGTCTTTTTTACAAATGTTGTCGCATTTGGCGTAAGCGCTTTTTCTATTTTTACACCGCTCGGAAAGATGTCGCCGGTACTTGCGGAGCAACTAGTTTCAGAACTTGTATATGTACATGTCGGTATGGCTATTATTTCTTATGCAACTTTCACTGTATCGTTCATTTTTTCTATTATGTATTTATTGCAATATCGCCTATTAAAAAAGAAAAAATGGAATGCGAGATTAAGAAGGTTAGGGAATTTACCGAAGTTAGAATCGATGTCTTACGGATTAAATTTATTTTCTGTTCCATTTTTCCTACTAGCTATTTTATTAGGGTGCATTTGGGGATATACGAAATTGGATAATTTCCATTGGTATGATACGAAAGTTATCGGATCTTTTGTCGTTCTATTTGTATATTGTGCTGGCCTATATTTACGAGTGGCAGATGTGTTGCAAGGGAAGAAAATCGTGCAGTGGAACATCGGAGCATTTCTCGTAATGTTAATCAATATTTTTCTATTAAGCAGTTTATCCAACTTCCACTTTTGGTATTTATAATGAGGAGAGAGAATTATGCGCAAAATTATTGTAGGGTCACGAAAGAGTAAATTAGCATTAACGCAAACAAACTGGTTTATTGATCAGTTAAAAGCGCTAGGTTTACCATATGAATTTGAAGTGAAAGAAATCGTCACAAAAGGTGATGTTATTTTAGATGTTACTCTTTCAAAAGTAGGCGGAAAAGGCTTGTTTGTGAAAGAGATTGAACATGCGTTACTTACGAAAGAAATTGATATGGCTGTACATAGTATGAAAGATATGCCAGCCGTACTTCCAGAAGGATTAATGATTGGTTGTATACCGAAGCGTGTTGACCCTCGTGATGCTTTTATCTCAAAAAGCGGAGCATCGTTTAAAGATTTAGTAGAAGGCGCTATTTTAGGTACGAGTAGTTTAAGACGCAGTGCACAATTATTAGCTGCAAGACCAGATTTACAAGTGAAGTGGATTCGAGGAAATATCGATACACGTTTACGTAAATTACAAGAAGAAGATTACGATGCAATCATTTTAGCGACAGCTGGATTACAAAGAATGGGCTGGGATAATGAAGTTATTACAGAACATTTAGATGAGACGTTATGTGTACCTGCTGTAGGACAAGGTGCATTAGCGATTGAGTGCCGTGAGGACGATAAGGATTTACTACAGCTGTTGGCGCATATGAATGATGCAGTAACAGAAAGAACAGTGGCAGCAGAGCGAGTATTTCTTCATAAACTTGAAGGTGGATGCCAAGTTCCGATTGCTGGATATGCAACCCTTACAGAAAACGATGCAATCGAATTAACAGCTCTTGTCGGTTCTATGGAAGGTTCTGTTTTATTGAAAGAGACAGTAGTAGGAACTAATCCAGAGGAAGTAGGATTAGAGGCTGCGGACCGTTTAATTAAACAAGGCGCAAAGGAACTCATCCTTGCTGCAAATAAGGGGCAACAATAAATATGAACGCTCTCGCTGGCAAAACGGTATTGATTACACGTGCCCAGCATCAAGCAAAACAAATGAGTGTAGTGGTGAAAGAAAAGAGCGGAATTCCATTGGAAATTCCGCTTTTGCGTATGGAAGGTATGTCCCATAGACAGATTCAACATATAGCAGGACAACTACATTCGTATGACTGGGTTATTTTTACGAGTAAAAATGGGGTAGCTTTTTTTCTAGATAGTTTGAGAAACAGGCTTCCCGTAACGACTAAAATTGCTGCAGTAGGCGTGAAAACAAAGTTAGAGTTAGAAAAGCGGGGCTATGAAGTGGACTTCGTTCCAACTGCATTTGTTGCAGAGGTGTTTGCAGAAGAGTTTGTAAAAAGACTAAGTGGAAACGAATGCATTTTATTTCCGAAAGGGAATTTAGCAAGAGATGTAATTCCAGTTGCACTTCGCGAAATTGGTGTTTCTCTAGATGAGCTAATCGTATATGGTACGAAAGAAAATGCAGAGAAAAAACAAGAGTTGATAGAAGCGTTAGAAGTAGGGAAAGTAGACATTATTACATTTACGAGCCCTTCAACTGTTACTAGTTTTGTTCGTTTACTTGAGGGTACAAACTGGAGAGAATGGACAAAAAAATGTACAATTGCTTGTATAGGGCCTATTACGGAAAAAGAGGCGAGCCTTTATTTTCCGCATATTATTATGCCGAAAGAGTACACTGTAGAAGCATTGCTACAATGTATTTGTGAATCTATAAAGTGAAACTTTAATTAGTAGGGTCTTACTGCCCGCAAATAGCGGGATAAAATAAAAGAATGGGGATAGAAATCTATGAACTCTTTACAATTTAATCGTCATCGTCGCTTAAGACAAAGTGGTAATATGCGTGCGCTTGTGCGTGAAACGTTTTTACATACGGAAGATTTTATTTATCCTATTTTTGTATTAGAAGGAGAAAACGTTCGTAATGAAGTGCCTTCTATGCCAGGCGTATATCAAATGTCTTTAGATTTATTGCAAGCTGAAATGCAAGAGGTTGTTGATTTAGGTATCCGTTCTGTTATTGTATTTGGTTTACCTGCTGAAAAAGATGAAGTTGGATCATCAGCATATTGTGATCATGGAATTGTGCAACGTGCAATTCAGCAAATTAAAGGTGAATTCCCTGAGTTAGTAGTAGTTGCGGATACATGTTTATGTCAATTCACAAGCCATGGTCATTGCGGTGTAATTGAAGATGGTATTATTTTAAATGATGAGTCTCTTGCAGTTCTTGCGAAAACAGCTGTCAGCCAAGCGAAAGCGGGAGCGGACATTATTGCGCCATCAAACATGATGGACGGATTTGTAACAGCGATTCGCCACGCATTAGATGAAAATGGCTTTGGACATGTGCCAGTAATGTCGTACGCTGTGAAATATTCATCAGCATTTTACGGGCCATTCCGTGATGCGGCGCACGGTGCACCACAATTTGGTGATCGTAAAACATATCAAATGGACCCAGCGAACCGTATGGAAGCGTTCCGTGAAGCGGAATCAGATGTAATGGAAGGGGCAGATTTCTTAATTGTAAAGCCAGCTCTTTCTTACTTAGATATTGTTCGTGATGTGAAAAATAACTTTAATTTACCAGTTGTTGCTTATAACGTAAGCGGCGAATATTCAATGATTAAAGCGGCAGCGCAAAATGGCTGGATTAATGAAAAAGAAGTTGTACTTGAAAAATTAATTAGCATGAAACGTGCAGGAGCAGATTTAATTATTACGTATCATGCGAAAGATGCAGCAAGATGGTTACAAGAAGGAGGCGCTAAATAATGAAAAAGTTTGATAAGTCGATTGCGGCGTTTGAAGAGGCGCAAGATTTAATGCCTGGTGGCGTAAATAGCCCAGTTCGTGCCTTTAAGTCTGTTGGTATGAATCCGTTGTTTATGGAGCGTGGAAAAGGCTCTAAAGTATATGATATCGATGGAAATGAATACATCGATTACGTATTATCATGGGGACCTTTAATTCATGGTCATGCGAATGATCGTGTTGTTGAAGCTTTAAAATCTGTTGCTGAAAGAGGTACAAGCTTCGGTGCTCCAACGGAAATTGAAAATAAATTAGCGAAACTTGTTATTGAGCGCGTACCATCAATTGAGATTGTACGTATGGTTAACTCTGGAACAGAAGCGACAATGAGTGCGCTACGTTTAGCGCGTGGTTATACAGGTCGTAACAAAATTTTGAAATTCATCGGTTGTTACCACGGTCATGGTGATTCGTTATTAATTAAAGCGGGTTCTGGTGTGGCGACGCTAGGTTTACCAGATAGCCCTGGTGTACCAGAAGGTGTAGCGAAAAATACGATTACAGTAGCGTATAACGATTTAGAAAGTGTGAAATACGCTTTCGAACAATTCGGTGATGATATTGCTTGTATAATTGTAGAACCAGTAGCAGGGAATATGGGTGTTGTTCCTCCGCAACCAGGATTTTTAGAAGGTCTTCGTGAAGTAACAGAGCAAAATGGTGCATTGCTTATTTTTGATGAAGTAATGACAGGATTCCGAGTTGCTTATAATTGTGGACAAGGTTATTACGGTGTAACACCTGATTTAACTTGTTTAGGTAAAGTAATCGGTGGTGGATTACCAGTAGGAGCATACGGTGGTAAAGCAGAAATTATGCGACAAGTTGCACCGAGCGGACCGATTTACCAAGCGGGTACTTTATCAGGTAACCCACTTGCAATGGCAGCAGGTTATGAAACGTTAGTACAGTTAACGCCAGAATCATATGTAGAATTCGAGCGTAAAGCTGAAATGTTAGAAGCTGGCTTACGTAAAGCGGCTGAAAAACATGGCATTCCGCATCATATTAACCGTGCGGGTTCTATGATTGGTATCTTCTTTACAGATGAACAAGTTATTAATTACGATGCAGCAAAATCTTCAAACTTAGAATTCTTTGCAGCTTACTATCGTGAAATGGTAGAGCAAGGTGTATTCTTGCCGCCATCTCAATTCGAAGGCTTATTCTTATCGACAGCACATAGTGATGCAGATATTGAAGCGACAATTGCAGCGGCTGAGATTGCCATGTCAAAATTAAAAGCTTAATTGAATAAAGAAAATCGCTCTCCATAAGGGGGGCGATTTTTTTTATTCATAAAGTCAGCTTTCCGTACATAAATCTGTAATGACATATAGTTTGGGAGGGGGAAAAGAAGTGGCAACAGATCATTCATTACGTTTTTCATTAAAAGAATCTGTTTGGTTCCAAAAAGGACAGGAAGTCGAAGAACTTTTGTCAATTTCGTTAGATCCAGACGTTGAGATAGAAGAGCTTGATCATGAAGTTATCGTGAGAGGGCAATTAGATTTAACGGGAGAGTATGTTGCAAGGCAAGATGATTCGGCTTATTCATTAAGAGATCTATCACCAGCGAAGTCAATTGATTATGTAGAAACAAGAGAAGATGGGGTTAATGAACTTGTTCATTCCTTTCCGCTTGAAATATCAATTCCGAGAAACCGTGTGAAACTAATTGAAGAACTATATGTATCTATTGAGGAATTTGATTATGAATTAAAGGAAAATGGTTGCTTACAATTATTAGCGGATATATCTATTACAGGTTTATGTGATGAAGAAAGAATTGAGGATGAAGAGGAAGAAACGGCGTATGCTGAGTTAGAGGATGATGTAGCGCAAGAGTATGAAACTAGACCGACGCCACAAGTAGAAGAACCAGCTTATAAGGAATCAGATGAGTGGGAAGATTACGCATTTGAACCGTTCCAACTAGAAGAAAGAAAAGAGCAGGAAGTAGAGGAAGAGGAAATAGAAGAACATGAATTTGTAGAGCGCGAAGAAGAGAAAGAAACAACGCCGCAATTTGAATTGTTCGGACGAAAAGATTTCAAGAAAGAGAAAGATAAAAAGAAAAAGCAAGAAGAGCAAGAAGAAGAAGCGTATTCACAGCGAGATGAAAATGCGCTGTATTTAACGAAATTATTTACGAAAGAGCCAGAAGAAGAATTTACAAAGTTAAGAATGTATTTCGTGCAAGAAGGAGATACGATCGAATCCGTTGCAGATCGTTATGAAACGTCTGTACAAAACTTATATCGTGTCAATCAAACAGAAGATATATATTTAACAGCAGGGCAAATTATTTATATTCCCGTTTCAAGGGCAAAAGCGAAATAAGTGAGTGTTTTTCACTCACTTATTTTCCTAAAGGCTATGTTTTGAATAGAAAGGGTTATTCGTATGGATATGGAATTACGAAATCGCTATGAACCCATTGTAAGGCAATATAGATTGGATACGCAGCATATGGAAGAGCACGGAAGCGTAACGAAAATTTACACGAATCAAGGTCCATATGCGCTCAAGAAAATAGAAGGCAGAAAGTTAGAGCGGAATAACTTTCTGCACCATATTCAATATTTGAAAGAGAAAGGTTTTTCAAATTATGTACCTATATACCATGCGACGGATGGTAATTATATTTTAAATGATGGTACGTATAATTATTATTTAATGCCTTGGTTAGAACGTGCGGAAGGGAACGGCGAGGATAATGATCAATACCATAAAATGTTCCAGACTCTCGGAGCGTTGCATCAAAAAACGGTAAAAGAAGAAACGTATACAGAAGAAGATTTAGAGAAACATTATACAAATATATCCGATCGTTGGGAAAATGATGGTGAGATGTTAGAAGAGTTTCTTGTAGAATCTGAAGCGAAGTGGTATATGTCTCCGTTTGAATTGCAATATTGTACGTATTATCATCATGTCATGAGGGCGCGTGAGTTCGCAACGAAGCAATTAAATGAGTGGAACGATGCGATGAAGGAAAAAGAAAAAACACGTATTACTTTTGTGCATGGTAACGTATCACTTAATCATTTTTTATTTGATTATGAACGGAACGGCTATTTTATTAGTTTAGAAAAATCGAAGTTTGCAACACCGGTGCAAGATATAGTAGGGTTTTATTCTCGGTCTTTAAACACATATCCAATTGCGCGAAGTGATCGGTTTGAATGGTATCAAATGTATCAAAAAAATTTCCCTTTTACGAAAGAAGAGCAACTACTCATGTTTGCGTATATGACGTATCCATCGCAATTTATTCGGCAAATCCAGTCTTATAAGAAAAGAAGAGAGAGTCGCAATGAGGAAAATGAACTTCTCGGAGTAAAGAGCTTACAACAATCGCATTGGCTCGTTAGCAATATAGAATATTTCCTTTCGCAATTACAAGCTGCCCAGCAAGGGAACGGATAAAAAGATAAGTAGCATCCTCTACTTATCTTTTTTGTGCGTCAAAAATTCGTAGTCTTAAATTTATCTTGACGAATAGGGTTTCGTTTTTTACACTATTGTATATAATAATTAACAATCATATAAATGCCTTGAAGGGGAAGAGTATAACAAGAAACGTCTTCAGAGAGGAGAATCATTAGCTGGGAGATTCTCTAGATAGTTATGTTAGAAGGTAGCCCTGGAGCATCTTTTCTGAACGGAATAGTTCTCATTAGGAAAAGACGGATTTGTCCGTTATCAAATTAAGAGTATAAGCAAATTCTGAATTTGTTTGTAAATAAAGGTGGTACCGCGATGTCCCTCGTCCTTTTTTGGATGAGGGACATTTTTTATTTTAAGGAGGGAAAATAATGTCAAACACGGAAAAGAATTTACCAACTAAATATGATCATATGTCCGTTGAAGAAGGCCTTTATCAGTGGTGGTTAGAAGGCAAATATTTTGAAGCAACAGGAGACGAGAAGAAACAACCGTATACAATTGTAATTCCACCTCCGAACGTAACTGGTAAGTTACACTTAGGTCATGCTTGGGATACAACTCTTCAAGATATTTTAACTCGTACGAAGCGTATGCAAGGCTACGATGTATTATGGCTTCCAGGAATGGACCATGCGGGTATTGCAACACAAGCGAAAGTAGAAGGGAAACTTCGTGAAGAAGGTATTTCACGTTACGATCTTGGCCGTGAGAAGTTCCTTGAAAAAGCTTGGGAGTGGAAAGAAGAATACGCGTCTCACATTCGTCAACAATGGGGGAAAGTTGGTTTAGGACTAGACTATTCTCGCGAGCGTTTCACATTAGACGAAGGTTTATCTGATGCAGTTAATAAAGTATTCGTTCAATTATACGAAAAAGGCTTAATTTACCGCGGTGAATATATCATTAACTGGGACCCAGCAACACGCACAGCTCTTTCTGATATTGAAGTAATTCATAAAGAAGTTCAAGGTGCATTCTACCATATGAACTACCCATTAACAGATGGATCTGGTCATATTCGTCTTGCGACTACTCGTCCAGAAACGATGCTTGGTGATACAGCGGTAGCAGTTCATCCAGAAGACGATCGTTACAAACATTTAATCGGAAAAACAGTTACACTTCCAATCGTAGGCCGTGAGATTCCGATTATTGCTGATGAGTACGTAGAAAAAGATTTCGGAACAGGCGTTGTAAAAATTACACCAGCTCATGACCCGAATGACTTTGAAGTAGGTAACCGTCATGACTTACCACGTATCTTAGTAATGAACGAAGATGGATCGATGAACGAAAAAGCTGGTAAGTATAACGGCATGGATCGTTTCGAATGCCGTAAAGCGTTAGTAAAAGATTTACAAGAAGCGGGCGTATTAGTAGAAATCGAGCCTCATATGCATTCAGTAGGTCATAGTGAGCGTAGTGGTGCAGTTGTTGAGCCTTACTTATCGACACAATGGTTCGTAAAGATGGCTCCACTTGCGGAGAAGGCAGTAGCGCTTCAACAAAAAGAAGAAGAGAAAGTAACGTTCGTACCAGAGCGTTTCGAAAACACATATTTACGTTGGATGGAAAACATTCACGATTGGTGTATTTCTCGTCAATTATGGTGGGGACACCGCATTCCAGCTTGGTATCATAAAGAAACTGGTGAAGTATACGTAGGTACAGAAGCACCAGCAGACATTGAAAACTGGAATCAAGATAACGATGTACTTGATACATGGTTCAGTTCAGCACTATGGCCATTCTCAACACTTGGTTGGCCAAATGAAGATGCAGCAGACTTCAAACGTTACTATTCAACAGATGCACTAGTAACGGGTTATGACATCATCTTCTTCTGGGTATCTCGTATGATTTTCCAAGGTTTAGAGTTTACAGGCGAGCGTCCATTTAAAGATGTATTAATTCACGGCTTAGTTCGTGATGAGCAAGGACGTAAAATGAGTAAATCTCTTGGTAACGGTATTGATCCAATGGATGTTATCGAGAAGTACGGTGCAGATGCAATGCGCTATTTCTTATCAACAGGAAGTGCACCAGGTCAAGATTTACGTTTCAGCATGGAGAAAGTAGAATCTACTTGGAACTTCATTAATAAAATTTGGAATGCATCACGTTTCGTATTAATGAACATGGATGATATGAAGTATGAAGAAATCGATTTAACTGGTGAAAAATCAGTTGCGGATAAGTGGATTTTAACTCGCTTAAACGAAACAATCGAAAGCGTAACGCGTAACATGGATAAATATGAGTTCGGTGAAGCTGGTCGTTCATTATACAACTTCATTTGGGACGATTTCTGTGACTGGTACATTGAAATGGCGAAACTTCCATTATACGGTGAAGATGAAGCGGCTAAGAAAACAACTCGTTCTATTTTAGCTTACGTATTAGACCAAACAATGCGTCTATTACACCCATTCATGCCATTCGTAACAGAGAAAATTTGGCAACATTTACCACATGAAGGCGAGTCTATTACAGTAGCAGCGTGGCCAACAGTTCGCGAAGATTTACAAGATAAAGAAGCGGCAGCAGAAATGCACCTTCTAGTTGATATTATTCGCTCTGTTCGTAACATCCGTGCAGAAGTTAATACGCCAATGAGCAAAAAAGTTCAAATGCAAATTAAAGCAAAAGATGAGGCTATACTTGCTCAACTTACAAAAAACAGCTCTTACATTGAGCGTTTCTGTAACCCAAGCGAATTAATAATTCAAACGGATTTACAAGCACCAGAAAAAGCAATGACTGCAATCGTATCAGGTGCAGAGTTATTCTTACCGTTAGCTGATCTTATCAATCTTGATGAAGAGAGAGCACGTCTTGAGAAAGAATTTGAGAAGTTCGACAAAGAAGTAGAACGTGTACAGAAGAAACTTTCAAACCAAGGTTTCGTAGCGAAAGCTCCTGCAGCAGTTATTGACGGAGAGCGTGCGAAAGAGCAAGACTACCTAGAAAAACGTGAAGCAGTTCGCCAACGTCTAGCAGATCTTGAGAAATAAAATGTTTTTTAGAGACTCACTATATTGGTGAGTCTCTTTTCTTTGCGTATAATAGGAGTATGAAGGTTGTCTTTTGAAAGGGGAAAGCATACGTGATACATACATACGAAGAAGCGATAGGGTGGATTCATAGCCGATTGAAGTTTGGTATAAAACCAGGATTAGAAAGAATGAGATGGATGCTAGAAGAGCTTGGAAATCCAGAGCGTCACATAAAATGTGTTCATCTTGCTGGTACAAATGGAAAAGGTTCAACGTTAACATATATGCGCTACATGTTAGAAGATGCAAAATATAAGGTAGGAACATTTACCTCTCCTTATATTGAAACATTTAACGAACGTATTAGTGTGAACGGAACACCAATTGCAGATGAAGAGATTACTGAACTGGTAAAGATGGTAAAGCCAGTCGTTGAAAAACTAGATGAGACGGATTTAGGGGAAGCGACTGAGTTTGAAATTATTACTGTTATGGCAATTTGTTATTTCGGTAAAGTTAATTTCTGTGATGTTGTTTTATTTGAAACAGGGCTTGGAGGACGCTTTGATTCTACGAATGTTATTCATCCTGTTCTCACGATTATTACAAATATCGGCCATGACCATATGCATATTTTAGGGAATACAATAGGAGAAATTGCATATGAAAAGGCGGGGATTATTAAGTCTGGTGTTCCGGTTATTACTGGTGTACAAGATGAGGAAGCATTGCAAGTCATTCAAAAGGTTGCAAAGGAAAATCATGCAAACTTATACGAGATGGGCAAGCATTTTACAGTGTTACATAAACAGTCTAGCGAAAATGGAGAACAGTTCGATTTCACTTGTCCTTTCGCTACTTTTGAAGATGTGCGAATCTCAATGAAAGGTAGTCACCAAGTAGGAAACGCAGCACTTGCACTTATGGCAGTCATGTATGTCAAAACATACTTATCATTTTTAATTGAGGAAAAAGAAATGAGAACTGGATTACAGGAAGCGTATTGGATTGGACGATTTGAAAAACTGCAAAGTAATCCAGATATTATTATAGATGGTGCCCATAATCCAGAAGGTATCGAAAGTCTTGTGAAAACAGTAGAATCACATTACAAAGATAAAAATGTAATAGTTTTATTTACTGCCCTTGGTGATAAACAGTTGCATAATATGGTAGGTCAATTAGAAACAATTGCCGATGAAATTATTTTTACAACATTCGCCTTTGATCGAGCTATTTCTGCTGATAAGCTTGCATCGTATGCAAAGAAAGAGTCAAAACTAGTTTTTGAAAATTGGAAAGAGGCAATTGATACGAAGGTTGAAATGATTGGAGAAAATGATGTTTTTATCATAACAGGTTCTCTTTATTTCATTTCGGAAGTTCGAAAATATATTCGCGAGAAAAACTAGATAGTCTTTGCTATCTAGTTTTTTTGTTCTACAAATGAAGTCAAATGCATACATATAAGATAAATATATAGGGTTATTTGGCGAATTCCTCTGACAAATATCTCGTTTTTTTGTGAAAGGAATATGATATGATGCGGACAACGATAAGAGGTGAGGTGTGAGTGTATGGACAAGCAATCACGAACGATCTCAGTGAAAGTGAATGGAACAGAAGCGAAGTATGAGGAGAAAAAGAAAGATGAATTTGAATGGATGGTAGTAGAAAGCGAAAGGCCGAAAAACGTTGTTCCGTTTCAAAAAGCGAAATTAGTGTCTACGGAAAAAAAACGAAAGAAGTGGAGCAATACGTTAATTGCAATCGTTGCAACTGCGATTATTATTGGTACGGCGTTTGGGATGGGAATGCTACAGTTACTTAAAGGGCAAGGAGCGACAGGCGGAAGTGAAGTAACAGCTTCGAAGCAGGTGCAAAATGAAGAAGCAAAGGTGGGTGGAACGTCAGAAAAAACACCGGCACAAAAAGAGGAAAAACAAAAAGCGCAGACAGGAACGCCATTATATCCAATGAAATTATTTTTTGTTCAAGGAGGGATTTATTCTTCCGAAGAAAAGGGACAGGCCGCTCTTGAAGAGTGGAAAGGTAATGGAGGCATAGCAGCTTTAAAACCGAGCGGTGATAAGTATGCATTAGTTGTTGGTATTGCTAGTGATGAACAAGGCATAAACCAATTGATGACGCAGTATAAAAATGATAACGTCTCTGTATTGAAAAAGAACTGGGATATAACAGATAAAGCGTTACTCAAAGATGATAAAGAAGTTGGGGCATTTTTAACAAAAGTACAGCCATTATATACTCATTTAGCAAAATATGCTTCTAGCTTACAAGCTAGTGGAAAAAGTAATGCAAAAGATATAGGTGCGATTGAAAAAGAGTGGAAAGCAATTGAAAAAGAAGGAAAAAGTATGAAACAGGAAGAAGCGAAGAAATTGTATATGTATACGTCAGTAGCTGTGCAAACAGTGAAGGATGGAAAAGGTGATAAGGAATCTTTGGCAAAATTAAATCAAGTTATTATTGATGGTATACTTTCATATGAAAAAGTTGTTTCACAAAAGGTGAAATAATAGGATAATGAAATGACGAAGGAAGAAGTATAGGTACTTCTTTCTTTTCTTTTGAATTTAGAGCAAAGTGCTTTCTCTACGGCAGGAATATAATCGTATTTTAGTAAAAAAGTATTATTTTGTTTAGAGAAAATAATATTTCTTTCATTTGTGGACAAACTATTCCTTTGATACGATTAATATAAATGATTCTGCTTCATGTGAGAAAGGAAGGAGAAAATATGAGAAAAATCATTTTAGCATCAGGGTCACCTCGCAGGAAGGAACTGCTTGAGTTAGCGGATGTACCATTTGAAATCATTGTAAGTGAAGTAGAAGAAACGATAGGTGCGTACTCATCACCTTCTGATATTGTTATGTCCCTTGCCCTGCAAAAAGCATCTGCGGTAGCGGAAAATAACTGTGATCATATTGTGTTAGGTGCAGACACAATTGTTACATATGAATCGCGTATTCTTGGAAAGCCATCTAATGAGGCTGAGGCGAAAGAAATGTTGCAATTATTATCAGGGAAAACACATGAAGTGTATACTGGTGTTGCAATTATAACAAAAGACAAAACAGTCACTTTTTACGAGCGTACAGAAGTTACGTTTTGGGAATTAACAGAAGAGGAAATTGACGCATACGTTGCATCAAAAGAGCCTCTTGATAAAGCAGGAAGTTATGGAATTCAAGGTAAAGGATCTATTTTTGTTCAACATATTCAAGGGGACTACTATAGTGTAGTTGGTTTACCGATTTCACGTCTTGTTCGGGAGTTAAAACAATTCAATATTGATGTAACCCATGCGTAAAATTGCATGGGATTTTCTTTGAGAGAACAAATAAAAGGGGTGGAGAAATGAACGGTATTCGTGATGTTGTCAAAGAAGAACAGCCACGGGAGCGTTTATTGTTAGAAGGAGCAGGAAGTTTATCGAATCGGGAGCTTCTTGCGGTGTTACTCAGAACAGGTTCTAAAGAAGAAACAGTTTTAAAGTTATCAGATAAAATTTTACATCACTTTGATGGTTTACGTATGTTGAAAGATGCAACGTTAGAAGAGCTTGTTAGTATACATGGTGTTGGGATTGCAAAGGCAGCCCAGCTTATAGCTGCTTTTGAACTTGGTAGAAGAATGGTACGTTTAGAATATCAAAATAGATACAGCATTCGAAGCCCAGAAGATTGTGCGAGATATATGATGGAAGAAATGCGCTTCCTGCAGCAGGAGCATTTTGTATGTTTATATTTGAACACAAAGAATCAAGTTATACATAGGCAAACGATTTTCATTGGAAGTTTAAACACATCAATTGTACATCCAAGGGAAGTTTTTAAAGAAGCGTTCCGCCGTGCAGCAGCCTCTATCATATGTCTTCATAACCACCCTTCAGGAGACCCCACGCCGAGCCGAGAGGATATTGAAGTAACAAAACGCTTAGTAGAATGTGGCCAGATTATCGGAATTGAAGTGCTTGACCATATTATAATAGGTGACCATAAATTCGTGAGTTTAAAGGAAAAAGGTCATATTTAAGACTATGCTTTTTACTTATTTTGTTTTATAATGTGATTTATGAGTTTTTTGTAGAAATTTATCTACAAGAAGGATAAAGATATAAAAAACGTACTGTTTTTATAATATAAAGTAAGAAAAAATGAGTCCGTGAAAACAAGAAAGGAAGATAAATAATATGTTTGGATTTGGTGGCTTTACTCGCGATCTTGGAATAGATTTAGGAACTGCGAACACGCTTGTATATGTAAAAGGAAAAGGTGTAGTTTTACGTGAACCTTCAGTAGTAGCGTTACAAACTGATACGAAACAAATCGTTGCTGTAGGTAGCGATGCAAAACAAATGATTGGTCGTACACCAGGAAACGTTGTGGCACTTCGCCCGATGAAAGACGGTGTAATTGCTGATTACGAAACGACAGCAACAATGATGAAATACTACATTCAACAAGCTCAAAAATCAAATGGATTCTTCTCACGTAAACCATATGTAATGGTATGTGTACCTTCTGGTATTACAGCTGTAGAAAGACGTGCAGTAATCGATGCGACTCGTCAAGCGGGTGCTCGTGATGCTTATCCAATCGAAGAACCATTTGCAGCAGCAATTGGTGCAAACTTACCTGTTTGGGAACCAACTGGTAGCATGGTTGTTGATATCGGTGGTGGTACAACAGAAGTTGCAATCATTTCTTTAGGTGGTATTGTAACAAGTCAATCAGTTCGTGTTGCTGGTGATGATATGGACGATTCAATCATTCAGTACATTAAGAAAAGCTACAACTTAATGATTGGTGAAAGAACAGCTGAAGCATTAAAATTAGAAATCGGTTCTGCAGGCGAGCCAGAAGGTATCGAGCCTATGGAAATTCGCGGTCGTGATTTAGTAAGTGGTTTACCAAAAACAGTACTAATTCAGCCCGAAGAAATTGCAGATGCATTAAAAGATACAGTAGATGCAATTGTAGAATCTGTTAAAAATACGTTAGAGAAAACTCCACCTGAATTAGCGGCAGATATTATGGACCGTGGTATCGTATTAACAGGTGGCGGAGCATTACTACGTAACTTAGATAAAGTGATTAGTGAAGAAACAAATATGCCAGTTCTTGTTGCAGAAGACCCATTAGATTGCGTAGCAATTGGAACGGGTAAAGCATTAGACAATATCGACCTTTTCAAAACTGCTGCTCGATAATATTGCAAAATAAAAATCAATGAAATTAAGAGGGTGTGAACGTGCCACAGTTTTTCTTAAACAAAAGATTAATTGTTTTGTTAGTTAGTATTATTCTTCTCGTGGCATTGATTGGAATCTCATTGAAAGAACGGAACAGTTTAACATGGCCAGAGCAGTTTGTTAAAGACACTGTCGGTGTTGTAGAACGTGTATTCCAAAAGCCAGCGAAATACGTAGCTGGATTCTTCGAAAATGTAGAGGATGTAAAGCGCACGTATGAAGAGAATAAAGAATTAAAAGCAAAATTAGATAATTATGCAGGTCTATCAGGGAAAGTAAAACAATTAGAAGATGATAACAAGAAGTTACAAGAGTTAACGGGTAAAAAAGAGTTGAATAGCCAATATACTGAAATTCCATCTACTGTTGTTTCTCGTAATCCAGACAAATGGTACGATTTAATCGGAATTGATAAAGGAGCACAGCAGGGAATTAAAAAAGATATGGCTGTAGTAACTTCACAAGGTCTAGTTGGACGAGTGAAAAGTGTATCCCAGTTTACATCATCAGTAGAATTGCTAAGCTCTATGAGCCGAACAAATCGTGTTTCTGCTATCGTACAAGGTGATGAGAAAATCTTCGGATTGATTGAAGGTTACGACAAAGAAAAGCACTTACTTCTTTTCACAAAGATTGGCTCTGATGCAGAAGTAAAAAAAGATCAATTAGTTGTAACATCTGGACTTGGTGATATTTTCCCGAAAGGTCTTGTAATTGGAACAATCGTTGATGTTCAGCCAGATCCATACGGCTTAACAAAAACAGCTTATGTAAAACCGGCCGCTGACTTGAATGACGTAGAGCATATTATGGTTGCTAAACGTGCAACGCCTTCAGCGCCATTAGAATAGGAGGGGGAGAAGAGATGATGAAGATTTTAAAAAGAGCAGCTCTTCCTCTTTTGCTCCTTTTTGTTTTTCTATTTGAAAATATGTTTGCTACTATTGTTCCAACAGAGGTTTTTTGGAAAAACAGTATAGCAGCACCACATTTCTTTATAATTGTGTTATGTTTTATTACTGTGTACTATAGTCCGGTCCAAGGGATTTATTACGGACTCTTATTTGGTTTCTTATTTGATACCGTATACACAGAACTTGTCGGTATATATATATTTGCGTATCCGATCTTAGCTTATTTAGTTTATAGTGTGATGAAGGTACTACAATTGAATTTATTTATTGTTGCTTCTATTGTACTAGCTAGTATTGTAGCACTAGAGTATTATGTGTATGGATTTTTAACTTTGTTAGGACGTACTCATATGTCAGCGTATGTCTTTTTCACAGATCGTCTCCTGTCTACTGTATTGCTAAATGCAATTTTCTTATTGATAGTTTGTTTCCCACTGAGACGATATTTAGTGCGTCTTTCAAAAGCGATGGAAGAAAAAGAAAAAAGGATTTTCTAATTTTATGTCGAATTGAATCGGTGGGGTGAACTTTAGTGGAAGAAAAAAAGCAACAAAATGTAACAATAAAAGGGACAAAAGATGGAATAACGCTTCATTTAGATGATTGTTGTTCATTCTCTGAATTACTGGAGGAATTGGATGAAAAGCTTTCTACACATTACTATGATGGTGATGGGCGCTCTTTAATTGAAGTGCATGTGAAAGTGGGGAATCGTTATTTAACAGAAGTCCAACAAGAAGAGATTCGTACGTTAATTCGTAATAAAAAGAATCTTGTTGTGGATTCAATTGAAAGTGATGTTATAACGAAAGCAGAAGCAATAGCTTGGAAAGAAGAAACAGAAATTGTCCCTATTTCCAAAATTGTTCGCTCTGGACAAGTTTTACATGTAAAAGGAAATTTATTGTTAATTGGAGATGTTAATCCAGGCGGAACGGTTATCGCTGGGGGGAATATTTTTGTCGTAGGATCATTAAGAGGAATTGCACATGCTGGGTATTATGGGGATTCGGATGCTGTAATCGCTGCATCTGATATGAACCCGATGCAACTTCGAATTAGTGATGTGGCAATGCGGGCTCCGGAAGAGAAAGAAGACGGAGCGGAGGCGGCAGAATGTGCGTATATTAATGAGAACAATCACATTGTTGTCGATCGACTGCAACTTCTCACTCATCTTAGACCTAATTTAACAAAGTTAGAAAGGGGAATTGTATAGCTGTGGGAGAGGCAATAGTAATTACATCTGGAAAAGGCGGAGTAGGTAAAACTACAACGTCTGCGAACATTGGTACAGCCCTAGCGTTATCTGGAAAGAAAGTGTGTTTAATTGACACAGATATCGGTCTTCGAAACTTAGACGTAGTAATGGGGCTGGAAAATCGTATTGTATTTGATCTTGTTGATGTCGTTGAAGGGCGTTGCCGTTTACCTCAGGCGCTTATTAAAGATAAGCGTTTTGATGATCTTTATTTATTACCTGCAGCACAAACGAGTGATAAATCAGCGGTAACACCTGAACAAATGGATGAATTAATACAAGTATTACGTCAAGATTATGATTACATATTAATTGATTGTCCTGCGGGGATTGAGCAGGGATTTAAAAACGCGGTAGCTGGTGCGGATAAAGCAATCGTTGTTACGACGCCAGAAGTATCCTCAATGCGCGATGCGGATCGTATTATCGGGCTTTTAGAAAAAGAGGATATTGAACCACCAAAACTTGTTATTAATCGTGTGCGTAGTCATATGCTTCATGAACAGGATATGTTAGATGTTGATGAAATCGTACGTACATTGTCAATCGAGCTTCTTGGTGTTGTTGAGGATGATGATGAAGTTATTCGTGCTACAAATACAGGTGAGCCTGTAGCGTTGCAACCGAGCGGAAAAGCAGCGTTAGCTTATCGTAATATTGCAAGACGCTTGTTGGGTGAGAATGTACCATTGCAAGCATTTGAACAAGAAAAGGTATCGGTATTTACAAAGATGAAAAACTTCTTTGGAATCCGTTAAAAGCACTTCGCACATATGCGAAGTGCTTTCTTTTTTCTTCACACGAATATCTTTCTTTCTTAGCTCATACATATGTACAAACTGTATACAACTGTTTCTAATTTAATTAGCTTAACGAAAGAAAGGAGACAGTATGAAGAATAGACGTGTAGAAGAAATTAAAAAACGGATTGCGAAAAGGAAGGCAGAGCAAGAAAGGATGGAGGAAGAGCAGTATTTTGCTGGAGGGAATTTTGATAGTGAAACAGTATTTATTGAAGATGGAGAAAAGGAAATTCATCCTTTATTTCGAAAAGAAGTATTTTTCTTCAAAGTTTTGTTATCAGCAATATTAGTTCTTTCTGTCGCTATTTTATATAAGAATGCACCCTCTTCTTTCGACGGTGCTAAAGCTGTTACAGAAAAAGTGATGAAAGAAGAATTTCAGTTTGCTACTGTGGCGAAATGGTACGAAAAGCAGTTTGGAAAACCGCTCGTATTTTATTCACCTACTGAGAAAAAAGAAGGAACCATTCAGCAAAAAGATTATGCAATTCCTGCTTCCGGAAAGGTAATGCAAGGGTTTCAAAAAAATGGCCAAGGTGTATTTGTTCAAACAGCTACTAATGCAACTGTTGAGTCAGTGAATGAAGGGCTAGTTGTTTTTGCAGGAAAGAAAGAGGAACTTGGTAATACAGTTCAAATTCAGCATGCAGATGGAACGGAATCGTGGTATGCGAATTTAAATGACATGTCAGTGAAATTATATGATTACGTTTCAAAGAAACAAAAAATTGGAACGGTGAATAATGATGCAAATAATAAAAATGGTAAGTTTTATTTCGCGATAAAAAAGAATGAAAAATTTATTGACCCGATTCAGGTGATTTCATTTGATTAAATATAGAGAAGTTTTAACGAAGATTTCAGTGCATCCGTTGTTTTGGGTTATTATTGTCATTGGTATTTTTACGGCACGTTTTAAAGAGTTACTACTGTTATTTTGTATCGTTCTTATCCATGAACTTGGGCATGCCTTTGCGGCGGCACACTACAATTGGCGTATTAAAAAGATTCAACTTTTACCGTTTGGCGGTGTGGCTGAGCTTGAGGAACATGGGAATAAGTCATTGAAAGAGGAACTCGTTGTCGTAATTGCAGGGCCTATACAACATATTTGGATGATGGCAGTAGGTTATATAGTGTTTGAAGCTGGTTGGCTGGGTGCGGATTTATATTATTTCTTTATATGGAATAATATAATTATTTTAGCATTTAATTTACTGCCTATTTGGCCGCTTGATGGCGGGAAAGTATTGTTTAACGTATTATCATATCGTTTTCCTTATTTACAAGCACATGAAAAGATGATGAAATTATCATGTGTTTTTTTTAGTGTAATACTAGTGTGGCAGTTACTTTGGAATAGTAACAATATTATGATGTGGGTACTACTCATATTTTTAGCGGTGTCGTTATATCAAGAGTGGAAACAAAAACAGTATGCCTTTATGCGTTTTTTATTAGAACGTTATTATGGGAATAAAAGAGGAATTGAAAAGATTGCACCTATTGAAGTGCAATCAGAAGATCGTTTATATACGATCTTCACAAAATTTCGTAGAGGGTATAAGCACTCTATTATCGTACATGGAAAATATAAAGAACATTACACATTGGATGAAAATGAATTACTCTATGCGTATTTTACTGAAAAACGAACAACTTCATCTGTTGAAGAATTAATCGGTTAGTGTTGACGATAGCACTAACCTTTTATTATTGTAAAAGCAAAGAAGATTATAAAGTGAGGAAAGAATTTTGAAAACGTTATATATGAACTACGCAGGATCGGAAAAACGCGTTGCAATTGAAGAGAAGAAAAAAATTGTTGAGTTTTTATGGAAACGAAATGAAGAACAAGAGATTGTTGGGCATATTTATGTCGGACGTATTGTAAGAACGATAGCTGGAATGAATGCAGCATTTGTAAACATCGGTTTAGAAAAACATGCGTACCTTTCATATGATGATGTACCATCTTCCTATCGTATACATGAAGGGCAAGCGGTGCTCGTACAAGTTGTGAAAGAGGCAATTGATACGAAAGGGCCGAAATTGACAGCAAACATAGAATTTACCGGGAAATATGTCGTTTATATGCCATATGATGAAATGCGTGCAGTTTCTCGAAAGATAAAAAATAATAAAAGAAAGCAACAGCTACTCCAAATTGAGGTAGAAGGGACAGGAGGGTACATTTTCCGCTCTGCTTCTGAAAAAGGAGAAATTGAAGAAGTACAAGCTGAAATGCAAAGGTTACAGCAGTTATATGAAGAGTTAAAAAGAAAAGAGGGGCAAGGAAAGGCACCGTTACTACTTCATCGACCGGCGACCTTTTTAGATCGTGTATTTCAAGAGAATCCAATTGAAACGATTGAAAAAGTAGTTGTAGATACAAGAAGTATAGTGAAAGAATTAGAAGAAAAAGTAGGAAAAGAAAAAGTATCTTTTTATAATGAAAAATCTTCAATGTTTAACCATTTTGGAATAGAGCGTGAGATTGAGAAAGCACTTCAAAAAATTGTGTGGCTCCCGAATGGTGCTTATTTAATTGTGGAACAAATGGAGACGATGACTGTAATTGATGTGAACACGGGAAAGTTTACTGGAAAACAGAATTTACAAGATACAGTCCTTCTTACAAATGAGGCGGCAGCGGAAGAGATTGCACGTCAATTAAGACTGCGTGATATCGGTGGTATGATATTAATTGATTTTATTAATATGAAAAGAAGAGAAGATAAAGAAAAGGTAAGAGAATGTCTCATGGCTGCTATGCAAAATGATCGCACATATACGAGAGTGCTCGGGTTTACAGAGTTAGGGATTTTGGAGATGACACGTAAACGTAAGAAACATTCCTTACGCGACGTATTACTAGAAGAGTGTGTACCGTGCAAAGCGACGGGGTATGTAATGTCAAATGAAACAATTGCGTATGAATTAGAGAGAGAGCTAATTACATATGGCGATATAGAGGATGAGGCAGTATTAATCGCTGCACCTAAAGAATTACAAAAACAATTTATGCAAAAAGAATTACAAAAAAATATTCCATTTGAAATTTATTTCAAAGATGATATGATCGAAAAGTACGCCATTATCCGTTTTGGAAGCAAAAAAGAAATTGTAGAACGGAAAAAATAGTTAGCAGAACATTTATTGACAACCGTCTATGATTCATGATAACATCTTTATGTTATAGTTTATAGCACCTAAACGGCTATATGCTACAACCGCACAAAACAGGTTCCCTAAAGACATTTATGTCTACCTCGTTTTTGGCGAGTCTTAGTAATTAAGAGGAGGTGCAAGTATGTACGCAATTATCGAAACAGGTGGAAAACAAATTAAAGTTGAAGCTGGTCAAGCAATCTACATTGAAAAATTAGATGTTGAAGCTGGTGAAACTGTTACTTTTGACAAAGTTCTTTTCGTTGGTGGCGAAAACGTTAAAGTTGGTAGCCCAGTTGTAGAAGGTGCAACAGTTACTGCGAAAGTTGAAAAACAAGGTCGCGCTAAGAAAATCATCGTTTTCAAATACAAAGCGAAAAAGAACAATCGTAAGAAACAAGGTCATCGTCAACCTTACACTAAGCTAGTTGTTGAAGCTATCAACGCTTAATCCAGGTTAACATGATTAAAATTACGATAAGTCGCACGAAATTAGGAAGTATCCAATCATTTAAAATGACTGGACATGCCAATTATGCGCCACATGGACAAGATCTTGTCTGTGCAGCAACTACAGCGGTTGTGTTTGGTTCTATAAATGCAGTGGAAGAACTTTGTAATGTGCAGGCAACTATTGAACTCGGAAGTGATGGCGGATTCTTAACGTATGAATTGCCTAATGATTTAGACGTTCATGCAGCAGAAAAAGCACAAACGCTTTTAGAAGGATTGGTTGTTTCGCTTAAGACGATCGAACTTGATTACGGAAAGTATATCCGTTTAATAGAAAAAGTGCAGGAGGTGTAACGTATGTTAAGATTAGATCTTCAGTTTTTCGCATCTAAGAAAGGTGTAGGTAGTACAAAGAACGGTCGTGACTCTCAGTCAAAACGTCTTGGTGCTAAACGCGCAGATGGTCAAACGGTTTCAGGTGGTTCAATTCTTTACCGTCAACGCGGTACAAAAATTTATCCAGGTGTTAACGTTGGTCGTGGTGGCGATGACACTTTATACGCGAAAGTTGACGGCGTAGTACGCTTTGAGCGTCTTGGCCGTGACCGCAAACAAGTGAGCGTATATCCTGTTGCTCAAGAAGCATAAGAACTCACGGAAAACTCTAACCTGAGTGCAGGTTAGAGTTTTTCTATATTAAGGGGTATCTAAATGAATGAAAAATGGACAATTATAGATGCGTTGCGTCATTCAAGACATGATTGGCTCAATCGTATGCAGATGGTGAAAGGAAACCTTTCCCTTGGAAAAGTGGAAGAGATTCATAGTCTCATCGATCGTTTTGTCCAAGAAGCGAGACAAGAATCCAATCTGATAGGGCTATCAATGCCTTTATTTTCAGAGTGGATTTTAACATATAATTGGAAACAGCAGCCGTGCTTATTGGAGTACGAAGTATTAGGGAAATTACATAACTTATCTCACTTAGATGAGACTGTATGTACATGGACGAATCAATTTTTCTCAATGCTTCAGCATAGTTTAGACGTATATGTTGAAAATTATGTTTGTATCACAATTGAATGTGACGCGGAGAATGCTCGTTTCTTTTTTGATTTTCGTGGTAAGCTAACGAGTGTAGAAGAACTACAGAATTGGCTTGCGACCCAAAACAATAAATGGTATTCCATTTCTTATACAGTACGAGACGAAGAAGTCTCAGTTATATTACAACCAATTGAAAAAAGTGTGGTGAAATAATGTTTGTAGATCAGGTCAAGATATATGTAAAAGGCGGCGACGGTGGTAACGGAATGGTTGCGTATCGTCGTGAGAAGTATGTACCTAAAGGTGGCCCAGCAGGTGGCGACGGTGGTAAAGGTGCAGATGTTGTTTTCGTTGTTGAGGAAGGCTTACGTACATTAATGGACTTCCGCTACCAACGTCATTTCAAAGCTGATCGTGGTCAGCACGGAATGAGTAAAGGTCAGCACGGTCGTAAATCTGAAGATTTAATCGTAAAGGTTCCACCAGGAACAATAGTAAAAGATGAAAAAACAGGACAAATTCTTGCCGATTTAGTAACGCATGAGCAAACAGCTGTAATCGCAAGAGGTGGTCGTGGTGGCCGTGGTAACTCACGTTTCGCAACAGCAACGAATCCAGCGCCAGAAATCGCTGAGAACGGGGAACCAGGTCAAGAACGTGATGTCATTCTAGAACTTAAAGTACTAGCAGATGTTGGACTTGTTGGATTCCCAAGTGTAGGTAAATCTACATTATTATCTGTTGTATCATCAGCGCGTCCGAAAATTGCAGAGTATCACTTTACAACAATCGTTCCAAATCTTGGTGTTGTTGAAACGGGTGATAACCGCAGCTTCGTTATGGCTGACCTTCCTGGACTAATTGAAGGCGCACATGCTGGCGTCGGACTTGGACACCAATTCTTACGTCATATTGAACGTACACGTGTAATCGTACACGTTATTGATATGTCTGGTTTAGAAGGCCGTGAACCATATGAAGATTACGTAACAATCAATAATGAATTAAAAGAATACAATATGCGTTTAACAGAGCGTCCACAAGTTGTTGTTGCAAACAAAATGGATATGCCAGATGCAGAAGAAAATTTACAAGCATTTAAAGAGAAAGTGGGAGACGAAGTAAAAATCTTCCCAATCTCAGCTGTAACGAAACAAGGTGTTCGTGACTTACTATTTGAAGTAGCGAACTTACTAGAAACAACACCAGAATTCCCAATGTACGATGTTGTCGAAGAGTCTGAAACAAGTGTAATGTACAAATTTGATGCTGAAAGTCTTAAATTTGAAATTACACGTGAAAGTGACGGCACGTTTGTTATTTCTGGTTATGATATTGAGAAGACATTCAAAATGACAGACTTCTCACGTGATGAATCTATACGTCGTTTCGCTCGCCAAATGCGCGGAATGGGTATTGATGAAGCGCTTCGTGCACGTGGTGCAAAAGATGGAGATATTGTAAAAATTCTTGAATATGAATTTGAATTTATCGACTAAGACTGCCGAAATATGGCAGTCTTTTTTTTATGTAAATGTCTGATTCATATAGGAAAAAATACCCACTAATTAAATTTTCAATTTATAATAGAACAAGGAGTGGTGTTGGAAGAATTTTTTTATGGGGAGAAAACGAACATGTATAAAATATTAATTGTAGAAGACGATGAAAAAATAGCTGGAATATTAGAGGAGCATTTAGAAAGGTATGGATATCAATCATTTAGAGCAAGTGATTTACGCCATATAAAAGATGAATTCGTGAAAATAAATCCTCATCTCGTATTACTGGATATTAATTTACCATACTTTGATGGGTTTTATTGGTGTCGTCAAATTCGTACAGTATCGAATGCGCCGATTATTTTTGTTTCTGCAAGAACAGGGGAAATGGATCAAGTAATGGCGATCGAAAATGGCGGAGATGATTACATTACGAAGCCGTTCCATTTAGATATCGTAATGGCAAAGGTGAAAAGTGCACTTCGCCGTGGCTATGGTGAGTATGCCTCTGTTGCTGAGAGTGATTGTTTAGGTGTAAATGGACTGTTGTTATTCCCGTCACAACACATTGTTGAGTGGCAGGGACAACAAACGGAGCTGACAAAAAATGAATTTTACTTATTAGAGTGTTTAATGAAACAAGCAAATCAATATGTAACGCGCGAAGAACTGTTAGAAGCCCTGTGGGATGAGGTAGCTTTTGTTGATGATAATACCTTAACCGTTAATGTAAAACGCGTAAGGAAGAAACTAGAGGAGCTAGGCATTAAGAATGCAATTGTAACGAAACGTGGATATGGTTATGCGCTTCTTACAGAGTGGGGCGAAGGGCATGAAGGTTAAAAATTACCTCATGGACCGCTTTTCTTTACTTCTTTCTTATATTGTTAGCCTTTGTTTATTTGGGCTTGTACTGCAGTTGCAAAGTCTTTTAGAAAAGCGATCCATTGATTGGAGTACGTGGTTATATGGGCTTTTATTAGGGACAGTTGTATTTACTGTATACCTCATTTACGATTATCGAAAACGAAGTGTGTTTTTAAAAAGAATTGAAAAATATGTTGCCAGCGGAAATACATTACACGATTCTTTACTTATTGATACTTCTTATACGTCAGAGCAAGAGATGGTCGTTGAATCATTTACGCTATTAAGACAGCAATATATGAATGAAATTCATAAACAACACGCGAAAGAACAACAGCAAATGATATTTATGAACCAGTGGATTCATCAAATGAAAACACCAGTATCGGTTATAGAATTACTATTACAGAAGTTTGGTAAAGAGCATCGTGAAGCAAGAGCAACAGTTGAAAGTATTCGTGAAGAAAATAACCGTATACTAAATGGTTTAGATTTAGCGTTACATATGGCAAGGTTAGAGCAATTTGCGAAAGATTATAAAGTAGAAGTAGTAAATGTGGTAGATATTATTCGAGGTATTATTAATGAAAATAGAAAGTCGTTCATTCAATCGTCTGTATTTCCAAAAGTAATGTTTGAAGAAGATACTTGTATGGTTGCATCTGATAGAAAATGGCTCAGTATTGCTATAGGGCAAATTGTTGTAAATGCAATTAAGTATACAAAAATTTCAGAAGTAGAGAAAAAGGAAATTCAATTTCAAATTGAAGAGAAAGATCAAAAGGTGTTACTACATATTAAGGACAATGGAATTGGTATTCCAGAGCAAGATGTAAAGCGAGTATTTGATCCGTTCTTTACAGGAATAAATGGCCGCAAAACGAGAGAAGCGACTGGAATGGGTTTATATATTACAAAGGAAATTTGTGATAATTTACACCACGGTATTTATGTGCAATCGGCTGAAGGAGAAGGGTCAACATTCACGTTCCAATTTGCAAAAGATGAAGAATATCATACATTAATGAGAAAAATGACAAAACTGTAAGATAACAAAACGTTTTGTAAGGGAAATCACTCGTTTCTATTTCTTATTTTTCTTATAGTAAATGTAAGAAGAAAACGCATAGGGGGATTAGAAATGAGTGTTCTTGAAGTAAAAGGATTAACAAAGGTGTATCAATCAAAAGGTTCAGTAGCGACGACTGCTTTAAATGATATAAATTTTAAAATAGAAGAAGGCGAATTTGTAGGGATTATGGGTCCTTCAGGAAGCGGGAAAACAACGCTTTTAAATTTATTAGCAACAATTGATAAGCAAACTTCAGGTCATGTGCTTGTAAATGGTGAAGAAATTAATCAAATGCGTGCTGCAAAATTAGCAGAGTTTCGCCGTACACATTTAGGGTTCATTTTCCAAGATTTTAACCTACTTGATACGTTATCGATTAAAGAAAATATTATTTTACCACTTGTCATGGCGAAGAAATCTGTAAATGAAATCGATGCAAAGGTGCTTGAGATTGCAAAGTTTTTAAATATTGAAGAAATTTTAAATAAAAAAGTATATGAAGTATCAGGCGGACAACAACAACGTGCAGCAGCAGCGAGAGCAATTATTCATGAGCCTACGTTAATTTTAGCGGATGAACCAACTGGTAACTTAGATTCGAAGTCAGCAAAATCATTAATGAGTGCGTTGCAAGACTTACATGAACAAAAGAAAGTAACAATTGCAATGGTAACGCATGACCCAGTAGCGGCGAGTTATTGCGAACGTATTCTATTCATTCGCGACGGAGAAATTTTCTCGGAAATACATAAAGGAAGAACGAAACAAGCCTTTTTCCAAGAAATTCTGGACGTACTTGCGATGCTAGGAGGAGAATATCATGAACTTTCGCCAGCTCGCGCTTAATAACGTAAAAGGAAATTGGCGTAATTATAAAGCGTTTCTTATAAGCAGTTGCTTATCGATAGTCGTATTTTTCATGTATGCTTCCTTTATTTATCATCCAGATGTCGTAAGCGGTAATATTAGTATGAGGGAGATGATTTCAAAAGGATTAGAATCGATGAATTATATTGTAGTCATCTTCTCAGCACTCTTTATTTTATATGCAAATTCAACATTTTTACGTGCAAGGAAAAAAGAGTTTGGTCTACTAACATTAATAGGTGGAACAAAATCACAACTTGGCCGAATGATTATATTAGAACAGCTTATGTTAGGTAGTATTGCAATTGTAGTAGGTATTGGGCTTGGTATGCTTTGTTCAAAATTATTCTTCCAAGCATTAAGTGTAATATTGAAAATAGATAAAACACTTCCACTCGTATGGAATAGTAAAGCAGTTTTGATTACAGCAGGTGTATACTTTATTCTATTTTTAATCTTATCATTGTTTAGCGTTTGGACAGTAGGACGCTTACAAATTATTGATTTATTAAGAGAAGCAAGAAAACAAAAAGTAGAACCTTTTGCATTTACATCGTTATGTGTAGTTGGTATAGGATGTATTATTGTTGCATATGTACTTAGCTTCCAAGTGACATTTATGAATTTTATCATGCTGTTTTTACCGATTGTAGGGCTTACGATAGGCGGAACTTATTTACTGTTTACACAAGGTAGTACAGTCGTATTGAAGGCGTTACAAAAACGAAAAAAATCTTTTTATACATATCCAAATATGTTCGTACTTAGCAATCTTATTTATAAAATGAAAGATAATGCTCGTTTTCTATTTGTAATTTCTATCATTACGGCCGTTGTATCTTCAGCAGTTGGTACACTGTATGTATTTTTTGAGGATATGAGTTATAAGGCAGTAACTAGTACCCCGCATGCTATTTCGTATGAGGAAAAAGGAATTCATACGCATAATGTTATAAAAGAAGGAAAAACAAAAGAATTAATAAAAAGACACGGATTTGAAGATGCGCGAGAAGTAACGTATGTAAAACTTCCTGGAACTCAAAAAATCACGATGTTTAATAGTGAACATGAAGTACCGATGGCGATTGTTTCAGAAAAAGAATATAATGCTGAAGTACGTAAACAAAAAAGAGAGCAAGTTAGAGAAGTTCATAATGCACCAGGTAGTGCAACGATGGTCATAATGGATATGGCGAACGATATGATGAAGCTAGATCTTGCCAAACCGTATGAAATTAAAATTAACGGACAAACGCAGTCTGTTCAATTAAATGAGCCAACTACATTTTCTGTTTTTAATGATAGTGAATATCTCATTGTAAATGATCAAGATTTTGAGAAATACGCAAAGCTCGTACCAGATGAAGAAAAGACGAAATATTACGGTTATTATATAGAAGACTGGAAAAGTACGGAAGATCTTGTATTAGATTTGAAAAAGGAAGTTGCACCAGATAAGCAAGAGGAATTAAATAACTCGGTGCTCGCTTATAAAAATATAAGGGAATCAGGAGCGATTACGATGTTTATCGGTTTCTTTGTAGCTGTACTGTTCTTCTTCTTCGCTTGTAGTATGACATACTTTAAATGGTTTAACGATAAAGAACAAGATCGTATTCAATTTAAATCGTTAAAGAGAATCGGTATGACAGATAAAGAAATTCGTAAAATTGCCATTCGACAAATGGGCGTTATCTTCTTTATCCCAATTTTGATCGGTGCAATTCATAGTGGATTTGCTCTTCATACGTTAGGGAAAATGCTTTATATTGATTTATGGAAATCAGGTGCGATTGTAATTGGAACATACGTTGTGGCTTCTGCGATTTACTTTATGATTGCACAAAGAGGATATTTGAAACACGTGCAAAGCTAGAGAAACCTCTAGCTTTTTGCTTATGTAGTAAGTTATAGGGGGACGATAGATGAACATTCGGCAACTAGCGCTGCAAAATATAAAAGGAAATTGGCGTAATTATAAAGTGTTTTTCTTAAGTAGTTGTTTTGCAATATTTGCGTCTTTTGCATACATGTCTGTCATTGTACATCCGTATATGCAGGAGACGATTTGGTATCAAAATGTACGCTGGGGACTTATCATATGTAATGTTATAATCGTTTCTTTTTTCGTCATATTTATTTTGTATTCTACTTCTATTTTCATAGAGGCACGTAAGAAAGAATTAGGATTATATATGTTAATGGGAGCAACGAAATCTAACGTAATAGGAGTGATTATGACCGAGCAAATATTAATCGGGGTATTTGCTAATATTTGCGGGATTGGGCTTGGTATAATCTTTTTAAAGCTCTTTTTCATGGTGTTTAGTATGTTACTAGGGCTTCCG
Source organism: Bacillus sp. BC08 (assembly GCF_054326875.1). NCBI lineage: Bacteria > Bacillati > Bacillota > Bacilli > Caryophanales > Bacillaceae > Bacillus > Bacillus sp. BC08. The sequence continues at coordinate 410,091 of NZ_JBTGPA010000035.1, forward strand.
AAAGAACTCCCTGTCATATTTGACGTGAGAGCAATTGGGGGAACGTTTATTGCGTATATGGTCGTATTTGTTGTCTTATCATTTATAAGTGCTTTACGTATATGGAATATAAAAATCATTCGGCTATTGAAAGAATTTCGAACAGATAAAAAAGAGAAGAAAACATCGATGTGGCTTTGTATATTCGGTTTTATTTGTTTAGGGATAGGATATGCGTTAGCGTTACAAGCGACGATGCCAACGATAGCATTCTATTTTTTTCCTGTATCTATACTTGTCTTTTTCGGAACGTATTTTTCTTTTACACATGGAACTGCTCAAATATTAGAAGTGATAAAACGAAATAAAAAGATTATGTATACATATCCGTATTTATTTATAGTGAATCAATTGTCACATCGAATGAAGGAAAATGGTCGTTTTTTCTTTCTAATGTCAATGGCAACGACGTTTGTAGTTACGGCAACAGGTACGGTGTTCTTGTATTTTTCTGGTATGCAAGATATGTGGCGGGACGGGGGAGTACACTCATTTTCTTACATAGAAAAAGGCACTTCTTCTCACGAAGTCTTTGCGGAAGGTACGGTTGAACAATTATTGCATCAATATGGGTATAATGATTTTCAATCTATGAGTTTTGTTGGAGTGTATGCATATTTTCAGTCCAACAAGGGAGAGACAGAGGAAGCGCCGCTCATTAAAGAAAGTGAATACAATCAAGAGGCAAGAAAACAAAAACAGAAAACGTATCATCCTAAAAAAGGAACAGTTACACTCGTTTATTATAGTAAATACAATCATCCGTATTTATATGATAAAAAAGAGATTCAATTACAAGTAATGAAACAAACATATGCATTCGTATTTAATGGTCAGAAGGAAGGGGTACAATTTAACCATCACCCTTCGCACATTAATGGTCTGTTCTTCGTCATGAATGATGAAGACTTTGACAGTATAGCAAATAAGGTTCCTGATTCTGAAAAAATGATATATAGAGGCTATACATTACCAAATATCGAAAATACGAAAAAATTAAATGAAGATTTACGGAAACATATGAAACAAGATAATAATCATGCATTTCGAAGTAATATGGAGTTGTATTTGAATATGAAATCGTTCGGTGATATTACTCTATTTATCGGTTCATTCATTAGTATATTATTTTTCCTTACATCGTGTAGCATCGTATATTTTAAATGGTTTCATAATATTGCATCGGATCGTAAAGAGTACGGGGCGCTCTCTAAGCTTGGAATGACGAAAGAAGAAGTGTGGAAAATTTCCCGTTGGCAATTGTGTATGCTATTTTTTGCGCCAATTATAGTAGGGAGTATGCATAGTGCAGTTGCGTTATATACGTTTCATAATACGTTCTTTATGGATGGTTCATTACGAAAAGTAGGCTTGTTTATTCTATTTTATATCGCTGCATGCATCATGTATTTCTTTTTCGCTCAAAGAGAATATAGGAAACATTTAGACTAGCGAATGCTAGTCTTTTTTAAATATTCGAAATTTACATAGAAGAATATAAAAAAGTATGGTATAACAGTAAGAAAACGAAAAAGAGGGGAAAAGACGATGATTCGAGTAGGATATTTAGGACCAGAAGCAACATTTACAAATATGGCGGTGAGTCGTTTTTTTCCGGAAGCAGAGCATGTACCGTATCGCACGATTCCAGATTGTATTGATGCAGCTGCAAATGGAAATGTAGACTTCGCAGTTGTACCGTTAGAAAATGCCATAGAAGGTTCAGTGAATATAACGGTTGATTATCTTGTACATGAGCAGCCGCTCTCCATTGTAGGAGAAATTACAGTACCAATTCAGCAGCATTTACTTGTACATCCGCAGTATGCAGAAGTGTGGGATGAAGTATATGCGGTGCATTCTCATCCGCATGCTATTGCACAATGTCATAAGTTTTTAAATGAAGAATTAAAAGGGGTAACCGTCCGAGATATGACATCAACAAGTGCAGCTGCGCAATATGTGAAAGAACATCCTGAAGAAAAAATCGCCGCCATTGCAAATGAAGCGGCCGCAGAAAAATACGGTTTAACAATTGTAAGGCGTGATATTCATACGCACAAAAACAATCATACACGCTTCCTCGTGCTCCATAAGAAAAAGAAAGCCATACTCTCAAATAACGGAGAAAACCGCGGAGAGAAAACGACGCTTATGATAACGTTACCTGCTGATTATGCAGGGGCACTATACCAAGTGTTATCAGCTTTCGCATGGAGAAAATTAAATCTATCAAAAATCGAATCTCGCCCGATGAAAACAGGTCTTGGAAATTACTTTTTCTTAATCGATGTCGATAAAGCATACGATGATGTATTATTGCCAGGCGTAACGATGGAACTTGAAGCACTCGGCTTTTCTGTTACTGTGCTGGGGAGTTATTCTTCTTATTGGTTGTAAAGGGGAGTATTTGTAGTTAAGTCGATATCATTTCAGTCGCTAGTATAATGCGCGATAGATAAATAAAATCCCACCTATAAATGGTGGGATTCTTTATTTTAATTTCGCAAGACGATCCTCTAACTGACCACGCCAAATATCGGCTAGTTCTGGAACAGCAAGAATTTTTTCAATGCCATCTTTATCTTTTCTATTATGAAAATAAATTTCGTTAGAGAACAAAACAGAAACATTGCTCGGTTGACGTTCTAGTAATGTGATTTTTGAATCTTTACGTACAGTACCTTCTTGAAGAACACGGCATAAGTAGCCAGTAAATCCAGTTGCTACAATGCGCGGCAAAATGCCAGGGATGCCAAGACGTTTTGAAATTGTGCTACAAGGTACTCGCGATTGTGTCACTTGAATGATTGCTTCACCTAGTTGATATGTATCTCCGATGCATACATCACGCTCTAACATATTTGTTACGGTAATGTTTTCACCAAATGTGGAAGCTGGAAGTTTTGTTTGAAATTCCTCTTCCCATAGTGCGTAATGCTCATGTGGGTATACACAAACAGCGCGATCAGGTCCCCCGTGATGTTTTAAATCTGCTACGTCATCACCAAGGAAGCCATCTTTTGAGAGAAAAGCTTCTTCTATAGAATCTTTACATATACCTGTTATCATTTCTTTATCTTCGCCATATTTCATTTGTTTCGGTTTGCCAATGCTAAAGTGAACGAGTTCAATTCCCATATGTGATCTCCTTTACGATTGATTACAATATTATAGCACTAAAAAAGCACAGAGAATGATAAAAACTCTGTGCTTTACATTAATAAACGAGAAATCCTGCTTTATCTAAAGCCTCGCAAGCAGCGTCTAATTTTTCTTTAGAATCTGCTTCAATTGTATGTAAGTGAATACCATCGGTTAGTTGCGAAAGATAGGAAGCATTTGTGTTTTCGATTTTTTGTAAATATTGCTCTACATCAAAGCGATTACTTACCATGATGGATGCTGTTAAGTCACCGTATACAGGATGCTCAACTTTCACATCTTTAATTGTAACGCCGTGGTCAACAAGCATTGTAAGTTCTTTACGTACTTCCGCTGGTTTATGTTGGCATACAATTACGCGTTCAAAAGCTTGTTGTTTCTCTTGTGGTTTTAAATATAAATACCCTTGAGCAGTTGCAATAATCGGTTCGTTTCGTGCTTTAAGTAAGGAAATATCTTGCACGATTACTTGTCGACTTACGTTTGTTTTTTTCGATAGTTCATTCCCAGATAACGGTTCATTTGCAGCAAGAAGCCACTGAAGGATAAGTTGTCGTCTTTCTTCGCCTAAAATCTTTTTTTGTTCATTTTGTTTCATTATGATTTAACACCTCTATAAAATTGATTTCCAATTGTGTGTAGTGCATGAATAGTAGTATCAATTTGATCTTTCGTTGTTTGTTTCCCGAAAGAGAAGCGGACATATTGTTTCGCCTCTTCATACGTTTTTCCAATTGCAAGCATTGTTTTCGAAGGTTCTTGTTTACCGACTTGGCAAGCACTTCCGGTGGAAATGGCAATACCGTGGCGATTACATTCTAGCATTGTATATTGACCTTCTATTCCTTTTATTGTAACCCCAATAATATGTGGTAAACAAGAAGTAGAATGACCTTCTACTTGAATTTCTATAGGAAGTGTTTGTAATCGCTCTAAAAAGTAGGATCGTAACTCTTTAAAACGTAAGCTTTCTTCCTGTTGATTTTTTAATATATTCTCAGCAGCTGTTAAAAAAGATGCGATGCCAGGAACGTTTACTGTACCTGGGCGAAACCCTTTTTCATGAGAAGTTCCCGGAAATATTTGTGCCCAGCGAACTTGCGGATTTATATAGCAAGCACCAACACCCTTTGGTCCGTATATTTTATGTGCTGAAACAGAAAGACTATCAATTCCCATCTCAAAAACATTGATAGGAAGTTTACCAAATGTTTGCACACAATCTGAATGAAATAAAACGTTATATTTTTTTAAAAGTGCCCCGATTTCTGCGATGTTTTGAACGGTTCCAATTTCAGAGTTTCCGTGCTGTATGCTTGCTAGAACAGTATTTTCTGTAATAGCTGTTTCTAAATCATCTAAATGAATTAGCCCGCCTTCATCAACAGGAATTTCAGTAATTGTATACCCTTCTGATTGTAAGGATTGAAAATAACTTCGAATGGATGCATGCTCCATAGGTGTTGTAATAATATGTTTCTCGCTTCTAGCCTTTAAAAGAGATTGAATCGCAAGGTAGTTGGATTCCGAGCCACCGCTCGTGAAGAATACCCCTTGTTCCTTTCCACCAATCATGTCAGCAAATGTTTTTCTGCAAACTTGTAGTAAAGAAGAAGCTGTTCCTCCAATATCATGTAAACTTTGTTCATTTCCGAAGTATTGCGATGCTGCTTTCATATATGTTTGTAATGCTTCTTCACTCATAGGTGTAGTAGCTGCATAGTCAAGATATATCATTATGTAAGTTCCTCTCCCTAGTAAGAGTTACATTTCTTGTATTTTTTAAATGGTAGTGAAAATAAGAATTATAAAAAAACTCTTGTCATTATTTTAAAACTATGTAAATATAGGTGTCAAGACAGTTGAAAAGTGTAAAGTAGGAGGCAACAATTATGCCAAGTGCAGATGTCTTAATTATTGGAAGTGGCGTTGCGGCACTTCGTGTTGCGAAAGAGATTTGTCACGAAAAGAATGTAATTATTATCACAAAGGAAACGAATCGTAATAATAATACATATTTAGCGCAAGGTGGAATTGCAGCAGCGGTTGCTACATATGACAATCCAAATGATCATTTTGAAGATACGTTAGTAGCAGGATGTCATTATAACAATGAAGATGTGGTCCGTTATTTAGTCGAGGAAGGACCGAAAGAAATGAATAATCTCATTGAAAATGGAATGAAATTTGATGGAGATGAAACGGGTCCTCATCTTGGAAAAGAAGGCGCACATCGAAAGCGTCGTATTTTACATGCAGGTGGCGATGCAACAGGAAAGAATGTATTAGAGTATTTCATTCAAGAAGTAGCTCCGCACGTTACGGTAGTGGAACAGGAAATGGTGCTCGATTTTATTATAGAAAATGATAAATGTATTGGAGTTTTAACAAGAACTAGTGAAGGGAAGTTGAAGCGTTACGTTGCAGATTACACAGTGTTAGCAACAGGTGGGATTGGGGGTTTATATGCCTTTACTTCTAATGATAAGACGATTACGGGTGATGGACTTGCAATGGTGTACCGCGCAGGCGGGGAGCTCGTAGATTTAGAATTTGTACAATTTCATCCAACAATGTTATATGCAAACGGGAGATGCTGCGGCCTCGTCTCTGAAGCTGTCCGTGGTGAAGGAGCTGTCCTTATGAATGGAAAAGGGCAGCGTTTTATGATGGATATACACCCTGATCACGATCTCGCGCCGCGCGATGTAGTAGCAAGAGCGATTCATGAGCAACTTTTGGTGGGTGAAAAAGTGTATGTAAATATCGAGTCTATCCAAAATTTCGAAGAACGTTTTCCGACTGTATCATCATTGTGTAAAAAGAATGGTGTCGATATAAATGAAAAACGCATTCCAGTCGTACCTGGTGCTCATTTTCATATGGGCGGCGTGAAAACGAACTGTGATGGGGAGACATCCATTCCAAATTTATATGCGGTCGGTGAAGTAGCTTGTAATGGTGTTCACGGTGCAAATAGGCTAGCAAGTAATTCATTATTAGAAGGTCTTGTGTTTGGAAAAAGAATAGGACAACATATTTTAACGAAAGCGACAAAAGAAAGCTGGAACAACGTGGCTGAGAAGGAAAAGAAGTTTATTGTTCTGAATCATTTGCCGGCGAAAGAAGAAATACAAGAATGCATGATGAAATATGTTGGGATTGTGCGAACAGAGCAAAGTTTATCTTATGCAAAGAGATGGCTTAGTAAGTACGGTGTTCGAAATATGATCTTACAACATGATGCTCTTTCAAATGAAGAGATAACGCTTATTAATATGTTAACAGCCTGTGAGCTTATAGTCGTATCAGCTTTGCAAAGAGAAGAAAGTATTGGTGGCCATTATCGAAGTGATTATCCAGATAGAAATAGCGTAAAAAAAGAGATTGTTCGAGTGAAAAGAAAACTACAACTTGTGTGATGAAGGGAAGAGGGGCTTTATGAACACGATAAAAGTGAAAGAAGCATTAAATCGATTTTTTCTAGAAGATATAGGAGAACGAGATGTAACATCTCAGCTTATTTTTCCAGACAATTTACTTTCAAAAGGAACGTTTCTTGCGAAGGATACAGGGGTCTTTGCGGGGCGTTTAGTAATTGAAGAAGGATTTAAATTAATTGATGAAAGAATTGAAGTGGAGCTTCATAAAAAAGATGGAGATCTTGTAGAAAAGGGCGAAATAATAGCAACTGCGCAAGGACCGATTGCTTCGTTATTAACGGCAGAGCGCGTTATATTAAACGTTATCCAGCGTATGAGCGGGATAGCTACGATGACACATAAAGCTGTACTTGCTTTAGATAGCAGCCATACACGTATTTGTGATACGCGAAAAACGATGCCAGGGCTACGTATGTTTGATAAGTATGCAGTCGTGTGCGGAGGTGGATTTAATCACCGTTTCGGTTTATATGACGGTGTCATGATTAAAGACAATCATATTGCTTTTTCTGGTTCTATTACGAAAGCTGTTACATCGGTGAAAGAAAAATTAGGACATATGGTGAAAGTAGAAGTGGAAACAGAAACAGAGGAACAAGTGAGAGAAGCTGTAGCTGCTGGTGCGGATATCATTATGTTTGATAATCGTACGCCAGATGAGATTCGGGAGTTTTCAAAGATTGTACCAAGTGCCATCGTTACGGAAGCATCAGGAGGCATTACAATTGAAGATTTATCGAAATATGGAAGAACAGGGGTAGATTATATTTCACTTGGAGCGTTAACACATTCAGTGAAAGCACTTGATATTAGTTTCAATATTGAGGCGTAAGGAAAGTGGCTTAGAGGGGGAGAAAGGAATATGAGTATTTTAGAAAAAGTACAACCGATTGAAACGATGTTACCAGAGCGTTATTACACGATGTCAACAGAAGATATGGAAAAGCGTGTGCGTGAAATTAAAGAAAAAATGGGGAAAACACTATTTATTCCAGGACATCATTACCAAAAAGATGAAGTGGTACAATTTTCTGATGCAGCAGGAGATTCACTTCAGCTTGCACAAGTTGCAGCGAGTAATAAAGAAGCGAAATATATTGTATTTTGCGGCGTACACTTTATGGCAGAAACAGCAGATATGTTAACGACAGACGATCAAATCGTTATTTTGCCAGATATGCGTGCAGGCTGTTCGATGGCAGATATGGCAGATATTGAACAAACAGAAAGAGCGTGGAAAGGGCTCACGAAGTTATTTGGAGATACGATGATTCCGTTAACGTATGTTAACTCTACAGCTGCAATTAAAGCGTTTTGTGGTCGTAATGGCGGAGCAACAGTAACTTCTTCTAATGCAAAACAAATGGTATCTTGGGCGTTTACAGAAAAAGAGCGTCTTGTCTTTTTACCGGATCAACATTTAGGAAGAAATACAGCATACGATTTAGGTATCCCGTTAGATAAAATGGCAGTATGGGACCCACATACAGATTCATTAGAGTACGATGGAGATATAGAAGAAATTCAAGTGATTTTATGGAAAGGGCATTGTTCGGTTCATCAAAACTTTACAGTGAAAAACATTGAGAATGTACGGAAAAATCATCCGGATATGAATATTATTGTACATCCAGAATGTTGTTATGAGGTTGTTGATGCTTCTGATTACGCAGGATCAACGAAATATATTATTGATATGATTGAAGCAGCGCCACCTGGAAGTAAATGGGCAATTGGTACAGAGATGAATTTAGTGAATCGAATTATTCAGCAACATCCAGATAAAGAAATTGTTTCACTTAATCCTTTTATGTGTCCGTGTTTAACGATGAACCGAATTGATCTGCCGCACTTATTATGGGTGCTTGAAACGGTAGAAAGAGGAGAAGAAATTAACGTTATTAGCGTAGATAAACAAGTGACCGAAGAAGCGGTTCTTGCATTAAATCGTATGTTAGAGCGTGTGTAAAGCAGCGGGATTTCCGTTGCTTTTTTTCGTACATATAATCATAACGAGAATGAAATGGGCATACATTGTTGTGAAGAAATCATTGCGATTTTTTTATACTTATTCCACTTCGAACTATATTGAAAATAGAAGAAGTGTTAAAAGTGAAAAGAAGTTAACGTTATTTAGAAGATGTTACTTCATGAGATTTGTTACTTATAGATAAGTTATACAGGAGGGGGAAAATTTGAAAATTCATATCGTGCAAAAAGGGGATACCCTTTGGAAAATTGCGAAAAAGTACGGAGTGGATTTTGATACGTTGAAAAATACAAATACACAACTTAGTAATCCGGATTTAATCATGCCAGGTATGAAAATTAAAGTACCATCAAACAGCGTTCACGTAAAACAACATGCTGGAGCAGGTTCAGCACCTCCAAAACAATACGTAAAAGAAGTGCAACAAAAAGAATTTGCAGCAACGCCAACTCCGCTTGGAATAGAAGATGAGGAAGAAGTTACGTATCAATCAGCACCAATTACACAGCAACCTGCTATGCAACAAACACAAAAAGAAGTGCAAGTAAAACCACAGAAGGAAATGCAAGTGACACCGCAAAAGGAAATGCAAGTGCAGCCGCAAAAAGAAGTACAGGTAAAACCACAGAAGGAAATGCAAGTGACACCGCAAAAGGAAATACAGGTAAAGCCACAAAAAGAAGTGCAAATAGAAAAACCAGTTGAAAAACCGTCTGTTATTCAAAAACCACCGGTTATAGAAAAACAAAAACCAGCAGAAAAAGAAAACACAAAGTTTTCGGTAAATGTATTACCACAGCCACCGCAACCACCAATAAAAGCGAAAAAAGAATATAAAATTTCAGATGTAATTAAAAAAGGAAGCGAGTTAATTGCTCCTCAAATTACTAAAATGAAACCTAATAACATCATTTCTCCGCAAACGAAAAAAGATAATATCGTGTCACCACAAGTAAAGAAAGAAAACATAGGAAATATCGTGTCACCACAAGTAAAGAAAGAAAACATAGGAAATATCGTGTCACCGCAAGTAAAGAAAGAAAATGTAGGGAATATCATGTCACCGCAAGTAAAGAAAGAAAATATAGGGAATATCGTGTCACCGCAAGTGAAAAAAGAAAATGTAGGAAATATCGTGTCACCGCAAGTAAAGAAAGAAAATGTAGGGAATATCGTGTCACCGCAAGTGAAGAAAGAAAATGTAGGAAACATAGTGTCACCAAATGTATCGAAAGAAAATGTAGTTATTCCACAAGTAATACCGCCAAATATTCAAATACCAAACATCATGCCAATCATGGACAATATCCAACCACCGAATATTATACCGATCATGGATAACAATCAACCACCAAATATCATGCCAATCATGGATAACAATCAACCGCCAAACATCATGCCAATTATGGATAATAGCCCAATACCAAACATGATGCCGATAATGGATAACAATCAAATGCCAAATATGATGCCGATAATGGATAATAATCAAATGCCAAACATGATGCCGATAATGGATAACAATCAACCGCCAAATATGATGCCGATAATGGATAATAATCAACCACCGAATATGATGCCATATCAAATACCATACCAACAGCCTATGATGCCGCCAAATCCGTACTATCAACCACCAAATCCATATCAAATGCCATATCAGCAAGGAGCACCGTTTGGACCGCAATATACGTCTATGCCAAATCCAAATATGATGCCAATGGATAATAATATGCCGCCGCTCGTGCAAGGTGAGGAAGATTGTGGATGCGGAGGAGAGAGTAGGTTATATAGTCCGCAACCAGGTGGTCCGCAATATGCGAATCCTTTATATTATCAACCAACTCAATCGGCATATGCACCACAGCCAGGAACGATGTATTACCAACCAGATCCACCAAATGTATTTGGAGATCCAGTTTCAGAAGAAGAGGACGAAGAGGAAGTTTAAAAAAGGTGGGATTATTCCCACCTTTTTTGTATGTAGAGTCGTTCTGAAAATGGAAGATTTACATCAAATGTTAGAAAATCCCCAGTGAAATATTAACAGTGTAAAAACCTTATCTGTTACTCATCATAAGAGGGAGCTTTTCAGAAGAGAAGTTCATTCTAACAGAGGGGGTTTTTGTATTGAATACGAAAGTAAAAGTGATTGCTGCTTCTTTGTTAGTTACCAGTGCATTAGCTGCATGTGGTACACCAAAAGATAACAATGCAATGGATGGACGTAACTACAATTACGAGCGTACATCTTATAATGATACACATCAGTATCGTGATAATGTAACGCGTAATGATCGTTATACAGATTATGTAACATATAGAAATGGTCGTAACGATACAGGATATAACAATTATTACCGCGATGTAAATTACAACGGTCAAATTGCTAATCCGCATCCAACACGTAATATTACAATGAACAATTCATACATTAACAATGATGGTAAAACAGCAGAAAGAATTACAAATCGTGTGAAACGTATGAATAACGTAGACCGCGTGTCTACAGTTGTATATGGAAACGATGTGGCGATTGCGGTAAAACCGCGTAATCCAGTATCAAATGAAACGGCACTTGCAAATGAAGTTCGTCAAGCTGTTGTAAATGAAGTTGGAAACAGAAATGTATATGTTTCTGTAAGAAATGATATGTTTACTCGTGTCGATGCAATGAGTACACGACTACGTAACGGTACAGTTACAAACGATTTTAATCGTGACATAACAAATATGTTCCGAGACATTCGTTACGGTTTAACTGGTACTATGCGATAGCAAAACAAAAGAGGAAGGGGTAGCCCTTCCTCTTTATTCATCGTCGTCTTGTAATCGACGTTTTTTTATAAAATAACTAACGGAGTAAGAACCTAAAAAGCATATGAAGAGAATACCACCTGTTAAAATAGCTTCAAAGAGAGGTCTTTCTGGACTGAAAATAATATAAATAACAGCCATAACGATTCCTACAATAAGAGAGCGTAAAACAATTTTGTAATAAGGAGTTAACTTTATATCCTTTTCGCTTTCTTCTACATCGATAGAAACGCTTAACTGCAAATAACTGAGTACGATACTCGTAAGTATAAATAATAGCCATAATGGAGATTTTGTAATTTGATCCATTCCTTCAGTGAATCCGATATAGCCTAAAATGCCAATTATACCGAGTGATTGAAAAAGAAAAGCGATGCGTATGTTTTTTAATGTTTGTAGAATGAGACGTTCATCCTTTATTTTTTTCACAATATCCATCCCCTGTTTATTATGATTTCGCTGTTATATTAATTGTAACATATATATTACATTTATCAATTTATAATTTACATATAATTCGTTTGGATGAAAGAGAAAATAAAATATTTTTATAAACATGTTGCACTTATACGTTATTAATGTTATATTAGCAAAGCGATGAGCTAATTTACGTAAGACGAGAGATATGCTTAAGTGCTAAACACGCGAATGTGGTCGCCTGGTCTCTCGCCGTAAACGCATCAAGACGCCTGCTTTGCAGGCGTCTTTCATTTTATATGAATGTAATGGGAAGAATGGAGAAATCCAAGCTTCCCTTTTTTATTGGAATAAAAGTCGGAAAATAAAGTTATTTACAAGTATATATGAAAGAGTTACTATTTAATGGTAATATATTACATGTTTTTTAGATATAAAAAGTTGGGATGAATAGGATATGGAGAACTTTGAATGTAGAAATACAGAAGTTGTATTAGAGAAATTTCAGGTCGTAACCCCTATATTTCAGGCGTTGGGAGATGAGAATCGTCAGCAAATTATTATGCTGTTATTAGAAAATAAACAGATGAATGTAACGCAAATAACAGATGAAATGGGGATTTCTAGACCGGCTGTTTCGCATCATTTGAAAATTTTAAGACAAGCAGAACTAATTGTAGCGGATCGAAATGGAAAAGAAATTTTTTATTCTATAATAGCTGGAGAATTTTTAAAACAGGTGAAGGATTTACTTCAAGCAATAGAATCAAATTATTAATTTTTTTTAACTAACACGTAAACAAGTTTAAACTTTTAAACTTGTTTACGTGAAAGGGGTAATAAAAATGAACAGAATAAATAGTATGTATTTCATTATGTTGCTTGTTCCGTTATTTTGGGGTGGATCTTTTGCAACAGCAGAGCATGTTATTACTGAAATTCCACCGATTACTGCGGCAACAATTCGTTTTGGCTTAGCGGGTTGTATTTTAATAGGCATCGTGTTTATGAAATCTGAGTGGAATACAAGTTTGTTATTAAAGAATTGGAAAGGACTGTTATTTGTATCGTTAACAGGTATTTTTGGCTACAATGTTTTCTTCTTTATGGGACTTAACTATACTTCCACTCTGAATGGCTCGCTTATTATTGCTACAATGCCCGTTTTTGTAACATTGGGAGCAATATTGTTTTTTAAAGAGTCTTGGAGTATAAAAGTCGGAATAAGTTTAACTTTGTCCCTTGTTGGTGTAATAGTGGTTATTATGGGTGGTTCAATGAATATACTTATGTCTTTGTCATTTAATAAGGGAGATCTTTTATTTATAGCTGCTTTAACCTGTGGGGTTTTATATAGCTTAACAGGAAAAAAGGTTATGAGTGGTGTCTCCCCTTTGTTAACAACAATGAGTATGACGGTATTGGGTACTGTGTTTTTAGCAGGCCTTTCTCTATATGAAGATGGGTGGGGAAAGGTTGCAACGCTCTCTTTACAGGGATGGATAGAAATGTTGTATATGGTCGTATGCGGGACGTTAGTTGGATATATCGTGTTTAATAAAGGGGTTGAAGAACTAGGTGCAAGCAAAGCTAGTATGTATTTAAATCTAACTCCTATTGTGGCTACTGGTATATCAGTTATATTGTATGGAGCAGCTGTTTCGTGGCAACAAATAGTGGGGATGATAATTGTATTAATTGGGGTTTATATAGCAACGGTACAATCAAATAAAGGTATAAAAAAGTTTTCACGTAATCAATACGTTTCGAAATAGGTAGAAATCATTGGACTCTATAAGTCTTAATGAGAGTAATCTATGAGTTAGGGATAAAACCCCCATTTCCGGAAAAACTACTAATGAAAGTTTGATCTTTCCTAAAAGAGGTGAACGGAAATGAGATGGATACTGATTGCGATGCAAGCTTTCGTTATGATGTTTTGTTTCGTTTATGAAACGAATGTGAAGGCGGAAGGTCCAGTACCAGAAGTAACAGAAAAAGAGCCTGAAGTTACAATTTTATTAGAGCGAATGTATGTTGATGGAGAAGTAAGTGAGGAAATCTTTACAGAAAAAGTAGCGGACTTAGAAAAGTTTTTACAGCAATATAAAGAATGGCAGCTCGTTGATCGTGATGATGTACAAATCGTATTACAAAAGAAAGTTGATGATATTTCTCCGTTATTAAAGACGAGCGGTTATTTCGGTGTGTCAGAGGAAGGGATATTACAAATTTTCAAAGGTGTACCGAAAAGTGATAATGCGATTCATTCCTTCTTTCAAATTGATATGAAAAAGCTGGAGAGTTATGAGCGTGCAAAATTGAAGCGTGGTATTCGGATTAAATCAAAAGAAGGTTTTGTGAAGACGATTGAAAAAATGAAGCAATACGCAGTGCAAAGTAAGAAAAAAAGCAGCTCATGGTGAGCTGCTTTTTTTACTTGTTTTTATCTAGAATTTGTTTTGCGATTTCATCAATTAACATATCTTTTCCGATTGGATTGAAAGCTTTCGTATTGAAGATTTCATTTGATACTTCATATACGTGATTGTTTTTTACGGCTTTATTGTCTTTCCAAACGGCACTATTTTTGTAGTCTTCGTAAACTTTATCAGCTTCGCCGCCGAAGTTTACAACGAACATTTGATCAGGTTGGAATGCAACAAGACCTTCTAGCGATACTTGTGCCATCGTTTGTTTTAAATCTGTACCTTTTGTTGCTGGAAGTTTTAAGTCGTTAAAGATGATGTCACCGTATCCGAAGCTACCGTATACACGGAAGTTTTGTGGTGTAACTGCGACGAACATAAAGTTTTCATCTTTTGTTTTTTCTTTAATTTTTTTAGATAAAGAGTCTGCTTTTTTATCGTAGTCTGCAATCCATTTGTCTGCTTTCTTTTCTTCGTCAAATAGTTTACCTACTTCTTTAAACTTACCACGCCAGTCTTCTAAGTTTGTTTCTAGAACAACTGTCGGTGCAACCTTTTCTAATTGATCATAAATCTTCAATTGACGATTATTTAAAATAATTAAGTCTGGTTTTAAAGCAGTAACAGCTTCTAAATCAACTTTAGGTGCCCAGTACCAACCTACTGCTTTTACGCCATCTAATTTCTCTGTTAAATGATTTTGGATTTTATCTTTATATGTATTTGCTGTACCAACAGGTTTGTGTCCAAGAAGTAATAATTCTTCTGTTGATCCAGATAAGTCAACAATTCTCTTTGGATTTACTGGAATTGTCGTTTCCCCTTTAGCGTGTTTTACAACTTTTGTTTTCGGTTGTTCTTTTGCTTTCGTTTCCTCTTTTTGAGAAGAACAGCCAACGATAGAAAGAACAACTAGCATAATCGTAAATAAAATAAATAGCTTCTGTTTCATCCTGATGTAACCCCTTTAATTAGTATTGATAATCATTATCGACTTCTGTATATTAAGGTGATTTTTATTTTCTGTCAATGGAAAATAACAGAAGTTTCTAATAGAGAACATTTGTTGGGGTAGTCTCGCTTTTCTATCATTAAATATGTTAAAATGGAATACATGATTTAAGAGGGAGAGATCGTATTTTGTTTGAATATGTTACAGGTTACGTGGACTATGTAGGACCGGAATATGTCGTAATTGACCATAATGGAATTGGGTATCAAATTTTTACACCAAATCCGTATGTATTTCAAAGAAGTAAGCAAGAAATCCGTGTCTTTACATATCATTATGTGAGAGAAGATATTATGGCACTTTACGGGTTTAAAACACGTGAAGAGCGTTTATTATTTACAAAGTTGTTAGGGGTATCTGGCATTGGACCAAAAGGCGCTCTTGCAATTTTAGCTTCTGGTCAAACAGGACAGGTCGTTCAAGCGATTGAACATGAAGACGAGAAGTTTTTAGTGAAATTCCCGGGCGTCGGAAAGAAAACAGCACGCCAAATGATTTTAGATTTAAAAGGAAAGCTAGCAGATGTCGTACCAGATGCATTTGTTGATTTATTCTCAGATACAGAACGTTTTGATGAGAAGAAAGGTTCATCAGCTGAGCTTGATGAGGCGCTGGAAGCCCTGCGCGCACTTGGATACGCAGAACGAGAAGTTTCTCGCGTTGTACCAGAGTTATTAAAAGAATCATTAACAACGGATCAGTATATTAAAAAGGCACTTAGTCTTTTACTAAATGGTAAGAGGTGAGTATAATGGACGAACGTCTCCTTTCAGGGGAATCTGCATATGAAGATGCGGATTTAGAATATTCATTACGGCCACAGACGCTCCGTCAGTATATTGGCCAAGATAAAGCGAAACATAATTTAGAAGTATTTATTGAAGCGGCGAAAATGCGTGAAGAAACGTTAGATCACGTGCTTTTGTATGGACCACCAGGTCTGGGTAAAACGACGCTTGCAAATATTATTGCAAATGAAATGGGCGTTAATGTTCGAACAACTTCAGGTCCAGCAATTGAAAGGCCAGGAGATTTAGCAGCTGTATTAACAGCGCTTCAGCCAGGGGATGTATTATTTATTGATGAAATTCATCGCTTGCATAGATCGATTGAAGAAGTGCTATATCCTGCGATGGAAGATTTTTGCCTTGATATTGTAATTGGGAAAGGGCCATCAGCTCGGTCTGTACGTTTAGATTTACCGCCATTTACATTAGTTGGAGCGACGACACGTGCAGGGGCATTATCAGCGCCGCTTCGTGACCGTTTCGGT
Organism: Bacillus sp. BC08; assembly: GCF_054326875.1. Lineage (NCBI taxonomy): Bacteria > Bacillati > Bacillota > Bacilli > Caryophanales > Bacillaceae > Bacillus > Bacillus sp. BC08. Next base: position 426,676 of record NZ_JBTGPA010000035.1, read on the forward strand.
GTACTTTCGAGATTAGAATATTACACAGTAGATCAGCTTTCTGCGATTGTTGAACGTACAGCAGAAGTATTTGAAGTTGAAATTGATTCGTTAGCTGCACTAGAAATTGCAAGACGTGCTCGTGGTACACCTCGTATCGCGAATCGTTTATTACGACGTGTACGAGATTTCGCACAAGTTCGTGGTAACGGAACAGTTACAATGGAAATTACACAAATGGCGTTAGAACTACTGCAAGTAGATAAATTAGGTCTAGATCATATCGACCATAAATTATTGCTTGGTATTATTGAGAAATTCCGCGGTGGCCCAGTCGGGTTAGAAACGGTTTCGGCAACGATCGGAGAAGAATCTCATACGATTGAAGATGTGTATGAGCCGTATTTATTACAAATTGGCTTTTTACAACGAACGCCAAGGGGCCGAATTGTAACGCCGCTTGCATATGAGCATTTCGGAATGGAGATGCCAAAAGTATGATGGAGATGCCAAAATTGCTTATTACAGCAGGTATCTTACTCATTGTTGTCGGATTAGCTTGGAAGTTCATTGGAAGACTTCCAGGCGATATTTTTGTGAAAAAAGGAAACGTTACCTTTTATTTTCCTATCATTACATGTATTGTGTTAAGTATTGTATTATCTTTTATTATGTATATAATAAATCGATTCAAATAAGAAATAGGTGGATATAGTTATGGATATAAATCTGTTTGATTTTCATTTACCAGAAGAACTTATTGCACAAGTCCCGTTAGAAGATCGTGAAACATCAAGATTAATGGTGTTAGACCGTGAAACAGGCGATATTGAGCATAAACATTTTACGGACATTCTTTCTTACTTACATGAGGGGGATTGCTTAGTTTTAAATGAAACGAAAGTTATGCCTGCTCGTTTACACGGTGTGAAAGAAGATACAGGCGCGCACATTGAAGTACTTCTTTTAAAACAAGAAGAAGGCGATACGTGGGAAACGCTTGTTAAGCCAGCAAAACGTGTAAAAGAAGGAACTGTTATCTCTTTTGGCGAAGGGAAATTAAAAGCAACTTGTACAGGAACTGCAGATCAAGGTGGACGTCAGCTTGAATTTTCATATGATGGCATCTTCTATGAAATTTTAGATGAACTTGGGGAAATGCCACTTCCTCCATATATTAAAGAGACGCTAGAAGATCGCGATCGCTATCAAACTGTATATGCGAAAGAAATCGGCTCAGCAGCAGCGCCAACTGCAGGACTTCACTTTACAGAAGAGTTACTGGAGAAGTTAAAACAAAAAGGCGTCGGATTAGCTTTCATTACACTTCACGTAGGGCTTGGAACATTTAGACCAGTTTCTGCCGATACGATTGAAGAACACCATATGCACGCAGAATATTACCATATGTCTGAAGAGACAGCGGCATTATTAAATCGTGTGAAAGAGAGTGGTGGACGTATTATTACGGTAGGTACGACTTCAACTCGTACGTTAGAAACAATTGCGACAGATCATGACGGCAAGCTTTGTGCTGCTTCTGGCTGGACAGACATTTTTATGTATCCAGGTTATGAATTTAAAGCAATTGATGGTTTAATTACAAACTTCCATTTACCGAAATCAACATTAATTATGCTTGTAAGTGCATTTTCAAACAGAGATAATGTACTTCATGCTTATAATGAAGCAGTAAAAGAAAAATATCGTTTCTTTAGTTTTGGTGATGCAATGTTCGTTGCATCTCATGCTAAGATGGGAAACAAATAAAAGGAGTAAATTATGACAGCAATTCGTTATGAATTTATTAAAACTTGTAAACAAACGGGTGCCCGTTTAGGACGTGTACATACGCCGCACGGTTCATTTGATACACCAACATTTATGCCAGTTGGTACACTTGCAACAGTTAAGACAATGTCACCAGAAGAATTAAAAGCAATGGATTCTGGCATTATTTTAAGTAATACGTATCACTTATGGCTACGCCCAGGTCACGAAATTATTCGTGAAGCAGGTGGTTTGCATAAATTTATGAACTGGGATCGTGCAATCTTAACGGATTCTGGTGGTTTCCAAGTATTCAGTTTAAGTGACTTCCGTCGTATTGAGGAGGAAGGCGTTCATTTCCGTAATCACTTAAATGGAGATAAATTATTCTTATCACCAGAAAAAGCGATGGAAATTCAAAATGCATTAGGATCAGATATTATGATGGCATTTGATGAGTGTCCACCGTTCCCAGCTACTTTTGAATATATGAAGAAGTCTGTAGAGCGTACAAGCCGCTGGGCAGAGCGTTGTTTAAAAGCGCATGAACGTCCACAAGATCAAGGTTTATTCGGTATTGTACAAGGTGGAGAGTTCGAAGAGCTTCGTCGTCAAAGTGCAAAAGATCTTGTTTCAATGGACTTCCCTGGTTACGCTGTAGGTGGTTTATCTGTAGGTGAGCCGAAAGATATTATGAACCGTGTACTTGAGTTTACAACGCCACTTCTTCCAGATAATAAGCCACGTTACTTAATGGGAGTAGGTTCTCCTGACTCATTAATCGATGGTGCAATTCGTGGTATTGATATGTTTGACTGCGTACTTCCAACTCGTATCGCTCGAAATGGTACATGTATGACAAGTGAAGGCCGTCTAGTTGTGAAAAATGCGAAATTCGCAAGAGACTTCGGTCCACTTGATCCAAATTGTGATTGCTATACATGTAAAAATTACTCTCGTGCGTACATTCGTCACTTAATGAAATGTGATGAAACGTTCGGAATTCGTTTAACGTCTTATCACAACCTTCATTTTCTGTTAAACTTAATGGAGCAGGTGAGACAAGCTATTCGTGAAGACCGTCTTGGCGATTTCCGCGAAGAATTCTTTGAACAGTATGGCTTTAATAAACCGAATGCTAAAAACTTCTAATACATAATTTAAAAGGAGGAAAAAAGATGAATCCAGGTATGATGAATATCGTTATGATCGTTGCGATGTTTGCGATTTTCTATTTCTTATTAATTCGCCCGCAACAAAAGCGTCAAAAAGCAGTTGCTCAAATGCAAAGTGAGTTATCAAAAGGTGATGCTATCGTAACAATCGGTGGTTTACACGGTACAATTGAATCAGTAGATGATACGAAAATCGTTATTAAATCTGGTGGTTCACATTTAACTTTCGATCGCAATGCGATTCGTGAAGTTGTGAAAAACTAATGAGGAAGGCCCTGCATGAAATATGCAGGGCTTTTTTTAGTTATTTTGTTTTGACATATTTACCCCGAAAATACCACCGAGTGTACTCGCCCCCATTAATGCTAATTGATAAAGTAACTGTGAGTTCGATAAAGTTTGAGAGAAGCCTAAATAGTTAACTAGAAAAACAAGTATAGCGAATGTAAGACCTGTTGTGAAACCTACTAGCCAACCTTTCCCTTGTGCTTTTTTGCCGGCAGTAAATCCGGATATAAGCATAGATAAAAGAGCAAGTATAAAAATAGTAACGGCTAATGTCCCTTCATTCATATCTGTAAACTTTAATAAAAGAGCCATAACCATGCTAATAATTGTTGCCAGAAGTAATAAGGTAATGATACCAAAGCCGATTGCGGTTGATAATTTTTTCGTTCCATCCATTTATACATTCCCCCTTTTTAATACAAGCATATTTTCTTTTTGCTGAAGTTAGACTAGTTTATTTTTTATAGGGGAGTCTATATGTAAAAAAGGAGATGTAGAAATGGAATGGGTATCAATCATTGGCCGGACGATGCTTTTGTATATCATTATATTAATTATTTTTCGTCTTATGGGTAAACGTGAAATTGGAGAGCTAAGTGTATTAGATTTAGTCGTATTCATTATGCTTGGTGAAATGGCTGTAGTCGCAATTGAAAATACCGATAAATCACTTTGGCACCAATTAGTTCCGATGACTTTTCTTATGTGTATACAGATCATTTTGTCAGTCATTTCATTAAAGTTTCAACGATTTCGGCATTTAATAGAAGGTGAGCCGGCTATTCTTGTAAACGCGGGAAAGATTGATGAAAAGAAGATGAGAAAGCAACGTTATAATATAGATGATTTAATGATGCAATTAAGGGAGCAGGGAGTCGGGGATGTAAGGGATGTAGAATACGCCATTTTAGAACCTTCAGGAAAGTTATCTGTCTTTCAAAAACAAAAAAGTAAAAAGAGTCAAAATGATACGCCGGTTTTTACACTCCCGTTAATTATTGATGGAGAAATCCAATCGAATCATTTACAAATGATTGAACATACAGACGAATGGCTTATTGAGAAATTAAAAAACTTAGGTTATAACGATATCGCGCAAATTTTATACTGCAGCTTTCAAAATGGACAATTTTTTGTTGATGCGAAAGAAAACTAGAGGCTTACTATATGAAATAGTAAGCCTGTTTATTTCAAAAATGAAAGTTTTCGGATGATAGGGAGCCTACTTAACTCTTCTTTTCGAATGAGTTTGAAAGTGAAGAGGAGGATAATATAAACGATTGTTGTTAAAGTAATTTCCCATAATGTTTGTACGCCCAGTGAATGAGAGAAAATCATATATTTATGAAGGTAAAAACCGAAAGCGCCTGCAATGCCGATGGCAAGTCCACCGAAAATATAGTCCTTTGCGTAAATGGTAAATGTAATTTTCTTTAAAACAGTAGCGTAATGAAGGAATGTTACCGTTACTATATTTGCAGCGATAGCGAGTGCAACCCCCATCATCTGAAAATCTGGCCTTGAAGCTAGTACAAAAATAACAATTAATTTCACGATGGCGCCAATAAATGTATTCATCATCGCAGCCCGTGCTAAGTTTAAAGCTTGTAAAACAGAGGTAAGTGGACTTTGAAAGTAATGAAATAAAAAGCAAGGTGCAAGAAGCTGGATGAATGCTGTTGCACTATCTGATCCATACATAAGAGTTAAAACAGGAGAAGCAAACACGTATAATATAACAACTGACCACCCACCAGTAATTAATGAAATGCGAAGAGCTTGTTGCAAGCGGTGTTCCACTAATTTATGCTGTCTTTTGGCCATCGCTTCACTAATAGACGGAACGAGTGCTGTAGAAAGAGCGTATGTAATAAAGGCTGGCAGTGATAATAGCGGGAAGGCATAACCGTTTAATATACCGTATTGCTGGGTTGCGACAGAGGCAGCAACGCCGGCAATCGCTAAGCTTTGCATAACGACGATAGGCTCAAAGAAATATGAAACGGAACCGATTAAACGACTTCCTGTAGTTGGAAGAGCGATATCCATAAGAGAATAAAATGTCCCCTTGCTTTCCTTTACAGTAGTGAAAAATCCAGAGCGTATAGATAAATGTTTTTCGCGCTGAAATAAAGTGAGTAAAAATAATAACGATGCAACTTCACCGAGAACGGCTGATAACATAGCACCAGCTGCAGCATATTCTACACCGTAAGGTAAGAATAACTGAATGCATATAGCGATAATTGTAATGCGGACAACTTGTTCTATAACTTGAGCGTAAGCACTAGGTTTCATATTTTGTTTTCCTTGGAAATAGCCGCGTAAAACAGAAGAAACAGCAATAACAGGAACGACAGGTAAAATGGCCATTAATGGATAGTACGTTCTTTCATCAGTTAATAATGTTTTTGCTAAAATAGGTGTGAGGAGCATAATTCCAATTGTTAAAATGATACTAATAACGGATGTAACAGCTAATGATACTGTTAATATTTTTTTTACTCTTTGTTTATCGTTCACTGCTTCCGCTTCTGCTACAAATTTTGCGATTGCGACAGGAAGACCGATTTGTGTTAATGTAATTGCTAGAATGAATGTAGGAACGGCCATCATATAAAGACCAACGCCTTCTTCCCCTAAAATACGTGCCATTACAATCCGGTTAATAAATCCAAGGATTTTGGTAATAAAGCCGGCTATCATTAAAATAAATGCGCCTTTTAAAAAGCTTTGTCTCGTCATGGTCTTCTCCTACCTTCTCAAAATCAGTGGAATGATTTACAATAATTTATATGCACGTATGAGACAAGAATGACAAGCATTTAAGAGAGTGAAGCATGAGAGTGCTCTTGAAAGTAGTTATTGCTGTCCATTAGAGCGGGATTAAAAGCGACTTTTCGTGCTGAAATAAGAAGGAGATGTTATATATGTTAGAAAAAGAGGCTTTGGTAGAATCGTACCGCGGACAGTTACAAGTCGTTTTAGAAAGTAAAGTAGAAGAGTTTCACATGTTTGGTTACGACCGAGTGACAGATAATGATATTTGGAAGTTTCTTAAAGTGAAAAAGTGGAAAAAGATAAACGGTGATGTTAGATTATATGAATTAGTAAATGATGTATTAAGAGTAAGTACTAATGAATATATGAATTATTTAACTGTTGAAGCATATCAAGCGCCACTTTGGTCATTTGATGAATATGAAAATAAATAACCGACTGCAATTGGTTTGTTCTTCCTTTTGCAGTATAATGATAGGTATTGATGAAGAGGAATTAATTATGTCTAAGATTATATATAAAGGGGGTAGTGAAGAGAGAAAATAAATAATGAAAGTGTAGGTATTGTGAAAAACTTACCGACACAGCTAGTGATGAACTAGCAAAATTATAGAAAGGAAGTCTACTAACTAGGCGTATGCACACGTGTAAAAGTGAATCGTAAGAGATTTATTTAAAGTGTTAGTAGCAGAAAGAGGGTACATATGGCAAAGCGTGGTACGAGAATTGCCGCCTTTTTCCTCATCGTTTTATTAATCGGTGGAGTAATTGGTGCGGCAGGAAAAGACATAGCAAAAGGAATTAGTCTAGGACTAGACCTTCGCGGTGGTTTTGAAATTCTGTATGAAGTAAAACCAGCCAAAAAAGGTGATAAAATTGACCGAGAGGCACTTGTAAGTACAGTAGGTGCTCTTGAAAATCGTGTCAATGTTCTCGGTGTAAGTGAGCCGAATATTCAAATTGAAGGACAAGATCGAATTCGCGTACAGCTTGCTGGTGTACAAGATCAGCAAAAAGCACGTGAAATGTTATCAACACAAGCGAAATTAACATTCCGTGATGTAGATGACAACCTTCTTATGGACGGAACGGATTTAAAAGGCGGCGGAGCGAAACAAACATTTGATGAGCAAGGCCGTGCGAGCGTAGGTCTTACACTAAAAAGCGCTGATAGATTCCGTGAAGTAACTGAAAAAATTTCAAAAATGCCACCACCAACGAATTTAATGGTAATCTGGCTTGACTTTGAAGAAGGAAAAGATTCGTATAAAGCAGAATCTGCAAAACCGAATCCGAAGTTCTTATCAGCAGCAACAGTAAGCCAAGTGTTTAACCAAGCTGAAGTATCTATCGTAGGTGGAAACTTCACAGTTGAAAGTGCGAAACAACTTTCATCTTTATTAAATGCAGGTGCACTTCCTGTTGATTTAAAAGAAATGTATTCAACATCAGTTGGAGCGAAATTTGGTCAACAAGCATTAGACCAAACGATTTTCGCTAGTGCGATCGGTATCGCTCTTATTTTCTTATTTATGCTTGTATATTACCGTTTACCAGGGCTTGTAGCTGTAATTATGTTAGGTCTATACATTTTTGTTACGCTACTTGTATTTAACTGGATGCATGCGGTTCTTACATTACCAGGTATTGCGGCATTAGTGCTCGGGGTAGGTATCGCGGTTGATGCGAATATTATTACGTACGAGAGACTGAAGGAAGAGCTGAAAATTGGTAAGTCAATGATGTCAGCATTCCGTGCTGGTAACCATCGTTCATTAGCGACAATTTTAGATGCAAACGTTACGACTCTTGCAGCTGCAGGTGTGTTATTCGTATATGGTACAAGCTCAGTACAAGGGTTTGCGACAAGTTTAATTGTAAGTATTTTAGTTGGTTTCGTTACGAACGTATTCGGTACTCGTTTCTTATTAGGATTACTTGTAAAGAGCCGTTACTTTGATAAAAAACCAGGATATTTCGGTGTGAAACAAAAGGATATTATTCCGTTAACAAAAGGTGTAGTACATCCACCAACAAGATTTGATCGTATTAACTTTGTAAATATCGGTCATAAATTCCTTGTCTTCTCGATTGTAGTTGTAATTGCAGGTGCAATTATACTACCAATTTTCAAATTGAATCTTGGTATTGACTTCGCGAGTGGTACACGTATGGACTTGCAATCAAAACAAGCACTTACTGTGTCTGATGTTCATAAAGATTTTAAAGAATTGAAAATTGACGTGAAGGAAGAAAATATTGTACCGACTGGAGATGACAATAAAGGGTTCGCAGTTCGTACATTAGGTGTTCTATCAAAAGATGAAATTGCGAAAACAAAAACATTCTTCCATGATAAATATGGTACAGATCCAAACATAAGTACAGTTTCACCAACAATTGGTAAAGAAATTGCACGAAATGCATTTATCGCTGTACTGATTGCTTCTGCAGTTATTATCTTATACGTAAGTATTCGATTCCGCTTTACGTATGCATTATCTGCAGTACTTGCATTACTACATGATGCATTCGTTATGGTTGTTATGTTTAGTATTTTCCAATTAGAGGTAGACTTAACGTTTATCGCTGCAGTATTAACAATCATCGGTTATTCTATTAATGACTCGATTGTTACATTTGATAGAAACCGTGAATTATACAAACAGAAAAAACGAGTTCGCGATATAAAAGACTTAGAAGAAATCGTAAATGCAAGTATTCGCCAAACCCTTGGTCGTTCGATTAACACCGTATTAACAGTGTTATTCCCAGTAATTGCGTTACTTATCTTCGGTAGTGAGTCATTACGTAACTTCTCGTTTGCTTTACTTGTCGGATTAGTTGTAGGTACGTACTCTTCTGTTTTCGTTGCTTCTCAAATTTGGTTAATGCTTGAAAACCGTCGTTTGAAAAAGGGCAAAAACAAGAAAAAGGTTGAGAAAGTAGAATCTGAACCGCAAGTATAAAAAGGATGATGTCTCTTTATGAGGCATCTCTTTTTTCGTTTGTGGATACAATAAGATAGCAACTTTGAAATAGAAAAGTGGAAGAAAGTGGGGATATTATCGCTGTTTTTGCTACAATAAAAAGATAGGTTAAGAAAAGAAGGGATTTTAATTATGGAAAAAGATGAACGTTTTAAACAGGCCGAGTTTGGTGCTATTGTCGGGATCGTTGGTAATATTATATTAGCGATTGTAAAGGCGGTAATTGGTTATATTGGGAACAGTAAAGCGCTATTAGCGGATGCCGTGCATTCTGCATCAGATGTAATTGGTTCGCTAGCTGTACTGTTTGGATTGCGAGCAGCAAAGCAGCCGCCTGATGAAGATCATCCGTATGGTCATGGTAAAGCGGAATCGATTTCAGCGATTATTGTTGCAGTATTATTATTTATTGTAGGAATCGAGATAGCAATTTCGTCTATAAAAGCTTTTTCGCAAGAACTAGAACCACCGAAAGGAATTACGATTTTTGCTGTTGTTCTTTCGATTGTCGTGAAAGAAGGAATGTTTCAATATAAATTCCGATTAGGGAAGAGGGTAAATAGTGATGCAATTATTGCAAATGCATATGAGCACCGTTCGGATGTGTTTTCTTCAATTGCAGCTTTAATCGGTATTTGTGCAGCGATTATCGGTGGTAAGTTCGGATTAGATTGGCTTGTATATGCCGATCCAATTGCAGGATTATTTGTTTCACTTCTTGTTGCAAAAATGGCGTGGAGTATTGGGGCAGAAGCAATTCATGCAACGCTTGATCATGTTCTGCATGAGGAAGATGTTGTTCCGCTTAGAAAAGCAGTACTTCAAATAGATGGTGTGAAAAAAATCGGTTCTTTATATGCAAGGGAGCATGGCCATTACGTCATTGTTGATATTAAAGTTTCTGTAGACCCATACATTACTGTAGAAGAAGGGCACCGCATTGGAAAGCATGTGAAAGAAACACTTATGGAACAAGATAACGTACAAAATGTGTTTGTACATATAAATCCGTATTCTCCAAATTAAACATTATTAACATTTTGGTATATAGATATTGCATCGTAGTTTGCATAATATTGTCACCCCTTAATCTGTCTTGTATAATGAACAGGTTAAGGGGTGATTTCGTGTTACAACCGAAGACGCGTTGGAAAGAAAAAGAATATAATAATGAGCGAGTGAGTGAATTAGCAAGTAAATTACAATTATCACCACTTGTCGTTTCGTTATTCCTCGGTAGAGGACTAGATACAGAAGATAAGATTTTAGATTTTTTAAATACAGAAAATCAAGAATTTCATGATCCATTTTTATTAGAAGGAATGGATAGAACGGTAGAACGTGTAAATAAGGCAGTTCAAAATGGAGAGCAAATATTAATATTTGGTGACTACGACGCGGACGGAGTAAGTAGTACGACTGTGTTATATCTTGCCTTGCAAGAATTAGGTGCAGACGTAGAATTTTATATTCCAAACCGTTTTACAGAAGGGTATGGACCAAACGAAGAAGCATTTCGTTGGGCACATAGCGCAGGATTCTCACTAATTATTACTGTCGATACTGGTATCGCAGCAGTACATGAAGCGAAGGTAGCGAAGGAGCTTGGAATAGATCTTATTATTACAGATCACCATGAGCCACCACCAGAATTGCCAGAAGCACTTGCGATTATTCATCCGAAATTAGATGGCGGTGTATATCCGTTTCACTATTTAGCTGGTGTAGGTGTTGCGTTTAAAGTTGCACATGCACTACTAGGCCGTGTACCAGAACATTTATTAGAAATTGCAGTAATTGGTACAGTAGCCGATTTAGTGTCACTTCATGGTGAGAATAGATTGCTAGTGAAGCGCGGTTTAAAGCATATGCGCATGACGAAAAATATCGGACTAAAGGCGCTATTTAAAGTTGCTAACGTTTCGCAAAGTGAAATTACAGAAGAGAGTATTGGATTCTCACTCGCACCGCGTATTAATGCAGTTGGACGTTTAGAAGATGCTACGCCGGCTGTACATCTTTTATTATCAGATGATCCAGAAGAAGCGAAAGAGCTAGCTGAAGAAATTGATGAGCTGAACAAACTGCGAAAAGATATTGTAAAGCAAATTACAGAAGAAGCTATTGCTGAAGTGGAAAATAATTTCCCGTCAGAAGACAATAAAGTACTAGTACTGGCAAAAGAAGGCTGGAATCCAGGTGTAATTGGAATTGTCGCATCTAAATTAGTTGAACGTTTTTATCGTCCAACGATTGTATTATGTATTGATCCTGTAAAAGAAACAGCAAAAGGTTCAGCACGTAGTATTGCAGGATTTGATTTATTTGCAAACTTGTCAGATTGTAGAGAGTTATTGCCACACTTCGGAGGACATCCGATGGCAGCGGGAATGACGCTACATATGAATGATGTAGCTGAATTGCGCCGCCGCTTAAATGAACAAGCAGAGGTAATTTTAACAGAAGAAGATTTTATTCCAATTACAGCTGTTGATGTTTTTTGTAAAGTGGAAGATGTAACACTTGCAGCAATTGAAGATATGCAAAAGTTAGCGCCATTTGGTGTTGGGAATCCAAAACCACGTATTGCAGTGAAGGATGCAGAGCTAGAAAGTATTCGTGCAATCGGATCAGATGGTTCTCATTTGAAAATGGCTCTTCGCGATGGACAAGCGACACTGGATACAATTGGATTTGGTTTTGGTGCGTATGCGAAAGAAATTTCTCCAGTTGCAAAGGTATCTGTAATAGGAGAAGCATCTATCAATGAATGGAATAATTTTAAGAAGCCGCAATTAATGGTACAAGATATTGCTGTAGAAGCGTGGCAATTATTTGATTGGCGTAGTATGCGTAACGTAGAAGCGAATGTAGCAGAACTTCCGAAAGAAAAAATTACGATGGTGTATTTTTCTGAAGAGGTATTGAATAAATTTTCTTTAGAAGACTATAAAGAGCATATTGTGCATGCATCAGAAGTAACCCAATTGGATGATCAATACATCGTGTTACTTGATTTACCAAAAGGAACAGATGAATTACGAGATTTATTTAAAGTTGGGTTCCCATCGCGAATTTATACGCTATTTTATCAAGAGAATAATCATTTATTTAGTACTGTTCCAACGAGAGAACACTTTAAATGGTACTATTCGTTCTTGAGCCAAAAAGCACCATTTTCTTTAAGGCAATACGGAGCACAACTCTGTCAACATAAAGGTTGGTCAAAAGATACAGTAAATTTCATGACACAGGTGTTTTTTGAGTTAGAATTTGTTACAATAAAAGATGGCGTCATTTTTATGGCAGACAAAAAACAAAAGCGTGATTTAATTGAATCGAACACATATCGTGAGAAAATGAACCACTTACAATTAGAAAAAGAATTGGTTTATAGCACATATCAGCAACTATATACATGGTTTGAAACGATTCGTAATCATAAAGAAGTAGAACAGTTAGGGTAAAGGATTTGTATTTACAAACCTTTTAGATCTGAGGAGGATTCAGAAATATGGATTTCAAGCAACATATCGCAATTGTACCGGATTATCCAAAAGAAGGTATTGTATTTAAAGACATTACACCGTTAATGAATGACGGTAAAGCATACAAAGCAGCAACAGATGCAATCGTTGAGTATGCAAAGAAAAGAGACATTGACGTTGTAGTGGGGCCAGAAGCACGTGGCTTTATTATCGGTTGCCCAGTTTCTTATGCATTAGAAGTAGGCTTTGCACCAGTTCGTAAATTAGGAAAATTACCACGTGAAGTAATTACAGTTGACTACGGTAAAGAATATGGTAAAGATGTTTTAACAATCCATAAAGATGCAATTAAGCCAGGTCAACGCGTATTAATTACAGATGATCTATTAGCTACAGGTGGAACAATTGAAGCGACAATTAAGCTAGTTGAAGAACTTGGCGGAGTTGTAGCAGGAATTGCATTCTTAGTAGAGCTTACTTACTTAGATGGTCGTAAAATGTTAGATGGTTACGATGTATTAGTATTAGAAAAATACTAATCACTATATAGGTAAAACTACGGTGATAAGAAGTACCCGTGAATCTCTTGGAGAGGAGCGGGTACTTTTGTATAATTGCACAAAAAAACAAGGTAAAATGTCAGTAAAATCTTTTCCTTTTCACAATTCACAATCATTAGGTTATAATGATAGAATATAATTTATTCTACTTAATTAAGATAAAGTCAATTTTCAATAAAAGGTGATTCGATGGCAAATGAGCAGGTACTAACAGCTGAACAGGTACTCGAGAAAGCAAGTCAATATTTAGCAGATGAAGATATTGAGCTAGTGGCACGTGCCTATGAATATGCACGTGATGCGCATAGCGAACAATACAGAAAATCGGGTGAACCGTACATTATTCATCCAATTCAAGTTGCAGGTATTTTAGTTGATTTACACATGGATCCAGCTACAGTATCAGCAGGTTTCTTACATGATGTAGTGGAAGATACAGAGATTACATTAGAAGATATTGAACGGGAATTTAATAAAGAAATTGCTATGCTTGTCGATGGTGTAACAAAGCTCGGAAAGATTAAATATAAATCTCATGAGCAACAACAAGCAGAAAACCATCGCAAAATGTTTATTGCAATGGCTCAAGATATTCGAGTTATTTTAATTAAACTAGCTGATCGTCTTCATAATATGCGTACATTGAAACATTTGCCTCAAGAGAAGCAGCGTCGCATTGCGAATGAAACATTAGAAATCTTTGCACCTTTAGCACATAGACTCGGAATTAGTACTATTAAATGGGAGCTAGAGGATACGTCACTTCGCTATTTAAATCCACAGCAATATTATCGTATTGTAAATTTAATGAAGCGTAAACGTGCAGAGCGTGAAGAGTATTTAGATGAAGTAATGACTGGTATTCGTGAGAAGTTAAAAGAGGTTTCAATTCAACCTGAGATTTCTGGAAGACCAAAACATATTTACAGTATTTATCGTAAGATGGCACTGCAAAATAAACAGTTCAATGAAATTTACGATTTACTAGCTGTACGTGTCGTTGTCAATAGTATTAAAGATTGTTATGCAGTACTTGGAATTATTCATACGTGCTGGAAACCGATGCCAGGTCGTTTTAAAGATTATATTGCAATGCCGAAAGCAAATCTATATCAATCTCTTCATACGACTGTAATTGGGCCGAAAGGTGATCCGCTTGAAGTGCAAATTCGTACGAAAGAAATGCATGAGATTGCAGAATTCGGGATTGCGGCGCACTGGGCGTATAAAGAAGGAAAAACAGCAGAAACAACAGGTACATTAGAGAAGAAACTTACTTGGTTCCGTCAAATATTAGAATGGCAAAATGAAGCTTCTAATGCAGAAGAGTTTATGGAGTCATTAAAAATTGATTTATTCTCTGACATGGTATTCGTCTTTACACCAAAAGGCGACGTAATGGAATTGCCACTTGGATCTGTTCCGATTGACTTTTCGTATCGCGTGCATTCAGAGATTGGAAATAAAACAATTGGTGCAAAAGTAAACGGCAAAATGGTGACGCTTGATTATAAATTAAAAACTGGTGACATCATTGAAATTTTAACATCGAAACATTCGTATGGACCAAGTCAAGACTGGGTGAAACTTGCTCAAACATCTCATGCGAAAAACAAAATACGTCAATTCTTTAAGAAACAACGTAGAGACGAAAATATTGAAAAGGGCCGTGAACTTGTTGAAAAAGAAGTACGTGGCTTAGAGTATGAGATGAAAGAAGTGCTAGCTCCTGACAATTTAAAACGTGTTGCTGAGAAGTTCAATTTTGCAAATGAAGAAGATATGTTTGCAGCAGTTGGATATAGCGGGATTACAGCGTCGCAAATTGTTACGCGACTAACGGACAAATTCCGTAAGCAACGTGAAGAAGAAGAAATCGTTGAAGTTAAAGAAGTTCGTAAACCGATGAAAATTCGAAAATGGGATTCTGGCGTTAAAGTAAGTGGTGCGGATAATTTATTAATTCGTTTATCAAAATGCTGTAACCCGGTTCCAGGTGATGATATCGTTGGGTATATTACGAAAGGCCGAGGTGTATCGATTCACCGCCGTGATTGTGTAAATGTTCATACAGAAGAAGCTATAGAACGTTTATTGGAAGTAGAGTGGGAAGGTAGCCCTGAAAAAGAAATTGAGTATAATGTTGATATCGAAATTTCAGGTTACGATCGCCGTGGCTTATTAAATGAAGTATTACAAGCTGTTACAGAGACGAAAACGTACATTTCGGCAGTTTCTGGTAGAAGTGACCGTAATAAGATGGCGACAATTAATATGTCAATCTCTATTCGTAACTTACAGCACTTGAAAAAAGTAGTAGAACGCATTAAACGTGTTCCAGAAATTTATGCAGTACGACGCATGATGCATTAATAGGGAGTGTAGAAAAGATGAGAGTTGTTTTACAACGATCAAAAGAAGCGTCTGTCACAGTAGACGGTGAGATCGTAGGACAAATTCCGTTCGGTTTAACATTACTAGTTGGCATTACGCATGAAGATACAGAAAAAGATGCAACTTACATTGCAGAAAAAATTGCGAACTTACGTATTTTTGAAGATGAGAGCGGAAAGATGAACCATTCTGTACTTGATGTAGAAGGACAAGTTCTATCAATTTCGCAGTTCACATTATACGGAGATTGCCGCAAGGGAAGACGTCCAAACTTTATGGATGCTGCAAAACCTGACTATGCAGAGCGTTTATACGATTTCTTTAATGAGGAAGTTCGTAAGCAAGGATTGCATGTAGAAACAGGGACGTTCGGAGCAATGATGGATGTTTCTTTAATCAATGATGGTCCGGTGACCTTAATTGTGGATAGTAAATAGTGTTACTTAAGAAGAGGGTGTGATATCATCCTCTCTTTTTTATACATTTTTGTATGTTTTGTTCACTTACTTTGGAATCAATAGCGTTTTCGTTTATGTATAACTCTCTAATCAATATGGAACAATAAAGAGTAAAACATCCATATTGAATGTGAGGGATATACGTATGCGTATGAATGAAAAAGGGCATTCTGTTACAAATGGTGCAAATCAATTGTTTAACGTGAATTTTCATGATTTTATTTCAAAAGAGCAAAACAATACTTCAATGGAGCTCGCTTCTGAGTTTGGAATTTCTCTTCAAGATGTAAAGCGTTTAAAGAAGCAGATTGAACGCTCTTAGAGTACTTGACAATCCTACTCAACAAACGTATAGTAATTTTATATTTACATATGAATATAACCGTTGATAGAGAAGAGTAAATGAGACACACATGGCAAGAGAAGAAATGTCTTAGGCTGAAAACATTTCTACATGATGACTGATTGAATGACACTCTAGAGGTTTCAACTTGAACGGCGTATATGCTTAGTAGGGATGAACGCACATTTAAGCGTTATTAAAAAAGTGGAAGCATACGTGCTTCAATTAGGGTGGCACCACGGGTATAATACTCTCGTCCCTACTGTTCAAACAGTAGAGGCGGGAGTTTTTTTATTTTTATTAAGATTAAAACAATTTGAGGAGGAACTGAATATGTCTATTCAAATCCCACGCGGAACGCAAGATATTCTTCCAGGTAGCGTTGAGTTATGGCAGTATATCGAAGGGCAAGCACGCGAAATTTGCCGTCGTTACAATTATAAAGAAATTCGTACACCAATTTTTGAACACACTGAGTTATTTTTACGTGGTGTTGGTGATACGACAGATATCGTACAAAAAGAAATGTACTCATTCCAAGATCGTGGAGAGCGTAGTTTAACATTACGTCCAGAAGGTACGGCACCTGTTGTACGTTCTTACGTTGAAAACAAAATGTTCGGTGACGCAACTCAACCAACGAAATTATACTATATCGGTCAAATGTTCCGTTATGAAAGACCACAAGCAGGTCGCTATCGTCAATTCGTACAATTCGGTATTGAAGCAATCGGTAGTAACGATCCTGCAATTGATGCAGAAGTAATTGCACTTGCTGTAGAGTTTTACCGCGGCATGGGCTTAAAAAATATTAAAGTTGTATTAAACAGCTTAGGTGATGCGGCGAGCCGTCAAGCGCACCGTGATGCGTTAATCGCACACTTCGAGCCACGTATCGGCGAGTTCTGTTCTGACTGTCAATCTCGTTTAGAAAAGAACCCTCTTCGTATTTTAGATTGTAAGAAGGACCGTAACCATGAATTAATGGGAACAGCACCATCTATTACAGAATACTTAAACGAAGATTCAGCAGTGTACTATGACAAAGTTCAAGAGCTATTAACGATGATGGATGTTCCATTTGAAAAAGATCCGAACTTAGTACGTGGTTTAGACTACTACCAACATACTGTTTTTGAAATTATGAGTGAAGCAGAAGGTTTCGGTGCTATCACAACATTAAGCGGTGGCGGCCGTTATAACGGACTTGTACAAGAAATCGGTGGACCAGAAATGCCAGGTATCGGTTTTGCGATGAGTATTGAACGTTTAATTATGGCACTAAAAGCTGAAAACATCGAATTACCAATTGAACATAGTATCGATTGTTACGTTGTAGCTCTTGGTGAAAAAGCGAAAGACCATGCTGCAAAAGTTGCGTTTGATCTTCGTAAAGCAGGATTATCAGTTGAAAAAGATTATTTAGATCGTAAAATGAAAGCACAATTTAAATCAGCAGATCGTCTAAAGGCAAAATTTGTAGCTGTATTAGGGGAAGATGAGCTAGATAAAGGCATCATTAACTTAAAAGATATGACAACAGGCGAACAAGAAGAAGTAGCATTAGATGTATTTGCTTCATACGTAGCAGAGAAATTAATATAGGGGGAACTTACAGTGGCTGAAAGAACACATGCATGTGGAAAAGTAACAGTAGAAGCAGTTGGACAAACAGTTCAATTAAAAGGTTGGGTACAAAAACGCCGTGATTTAGGTGGATTAATCTTTATCGACTTACGTGACCGTACAGGTATCGTACAAGTTGTATTTAACCCAGAAACATCAAAAGAAGCGCTAGAAGTAGCAGAAACAATTCGTAGCGAGTACGTATTACACGTAGAAGGTACAGTTGTTGAGCGTGGTGAAGGCGCAATTAATGACAATATGGCAACTGGTCGTATTGAAGTGCAAGCAACGAAAGTAAACGTATTAAATGCAGCGAAAACAACGCCAATCATTATTGCTGATGATACAGATGCATCAGAAGATGTGCGTTTAAAATATCGTTATTTAGACTTACGTCGTCCTGTAATGTTCAACACATTCAAAATGCGTCACGACGTAACGAAAACAATTCGTAACTTCTTAGACACAGAAGATTTCTTAGAAGTGGAAACACCAATTTTAACGAAGAGCACACCAGAAGGAGCTCGTGACTATTTAGTACCAAGTCGTGTACATGATGGTGAATTCTATGCATTACCACAGTCTCCACAGCTATTTAAACAGCTTCTTATGGTCGGCGGATTTGAGCGTTACTATCAAGTAGCACGTTGTTTCCGTGACGAAGATTTACGTGCAGACCGTCAACCAGAATTCACGCAAATCGATATCGAAGCTTCATTCTTAACACAAGATGAGATTTTAGATATGATGGAGCGCATGATGACGAAAGTTATGAAGGATGCAAAAGGTGTAGAAGTGAGTGCACCATTCCCTCGTATGAAATATGCTGATGCAATGGCTCGTTACGGTTCTGATAAGCCAGATACACGTTTTGAAATGGAACTAACAGACCTATCTGAATTTGCAGCAGGTTGTGGCTTTAAAGTATTTACAAGTGCTGTAGAAAGCGGCGGACAAGTAAAAGCAATTAATGCAAAAGGTGCTGCGAGCAAATACTCTCGTAAAGATATCGATGCATTAACTGAATTCGTAAAAGTATACGGTGCAAAAGGTCTAGCTTGGCTTAAAGTTGAAGAAGACGGCTTAAAAGGACCGATTGCGAAATTCTTCGGTGAAGAAGAAGCGAACGCGTTAATGGCTACATTAGAAGCTACTGCTGGCGACTTATTACTATTCGTAGCAGATA
Organism: Bacillus sp. BC08; assembly: GCF_054326875.1. Lineage (NCBI taxonomy): Bacteria > Bacillati > Bacillota > Bacilli > Caryophanales > Bacillaceae > Bacillus > Bacillus sp. BC08. Next base: position 445,714 of record NZ_JBTGPA010000035.1, read on the forward strand.
AGAAAAGCGTTGTTGCAGATAGCTTAGGTGCACTTCGTTTACGTCTAGGTAAAGAGCTTGAGTTAATTGACGAAAGTAAATTTAACTTCCTATGGGTAACGGATTGGCCACTTCTTGAGTATGATGAAGATGCAGATCGTTACTTCGCAGCTCACCACCCATTCACAATGCCATTCCGTGAAGACGTTGAGCTATTAGAAACAGCACCAGAAAAAGCACGTGCACAAGCATATGACCTTGTATTAAACGGTTATGAGCTTGGTGGTGGATCACTTCGTATTTACGAGCGTGACGTACAAGAAAAAATGTTCAAAGCACTTGGATTCTCACAAGAAGAAGCGCAAGAGCAATTCGGATTCTTATTAGAAGCATTTGAATACGGTACGCCACCACACGGCGGTATCGCATTAGGTTTAGACCGTCTTGTTATGTTACTTGCAGGCCGTACGAACCTTCGTGATACAATTGCATTCCCGAAAACAGCAAGCGCAAGCTGCTTATTAACAGAAGCTCCAAGCCCAGTTGCAGAAGCACAGCTTGAAGAGTTGAACTTAAAATTAAGCTTAAAAGAAGAGAAGTAAGAATGAAGTCTAGATGGTTATACTATAGCCGTCTAGACTTTTTTTGAGAGGAAGTTTAAAAAGTCCGGTTCAGAGGGCAGGCGCATCTCGTCGTTGCTTCGCCAGTCCGGTGCTCGAGTAGTAACGCTACACTGCGCTCCTCCTGGCCTCAGCGCCTCGATCTGCTTGGCCCTCTGAATCCTCCTTTTTAAACGTGTATTGAAAGGAAGTTTAAAAAGTCCGGTTCAGAGGGCAGGCGCATCTCGTCGTTGCGTACGCTAGTCCGGTGCTCGAGTAGTACTTCTACACTGCGCTCCTCCTAGCATACGTGCCTCGATCTGCTCGGTTCTCTGGATTCTCTTTCTAAAACGTGTATTTGGGAAGAACTAAAATCCGGTTTATACTATGTTTTTATGCTCGAAATATGTATTTTTAGGAATTCTATAACTTTTTCTATACAAATAGTCGGAAAAACGCTAGAATACATGGTAGACCATTTTTGTAATAGGAGTGTAGAGCTGAATGTTACATCAATTTTCACGTAATGAATTAGCCTTCGGTAAAGAAGGACTTGAAATATTAAAAAATAGTACAGTCGGTATTTTAGGAATTGGCGGCGTAGGGTCATTTTCGGCAGAGGCGTTAGCGCGTTCTGGCGTTGGGCGTCTCGTATTAGTTGATAAAGACGTTGTAGATATTACAAACGTAAACCGTCAAATTCACGCTTTAGTATCTACTGTAGGACGTTCAAAAGTAGAGTTAATGAAAGAGCGTATCGCAGACATTAACCCAGAGTGCGAAGTAATTGGACTAGAAATGTTTTATACTGATGAAACATATGAAGAGTTCTTTAAACACGGTTTAGACTTCGTAGTGGATGCATCGGACACGATCACGTTCAAAATTCATTTAATTAAACAATGTTTACGTCGTAAAATTAAAATTATCTCATGTATGGGTGCAGCAAATAAAATGGACCCAACTCGTTTCCGTATTGCAGACATCTCTAAAACACATACAGATCCAATTGCGAAAGTAATTCGTACGAAACTTCGTAAAGAGGGTATTAAAAAAGGTGTAAAAGTTGTCTTCTCTGACGAAAACCCAATCGTAATTCGTGAAGAAGTACGTAAAGAAATCGTACCAGACGAAAATGCAAAAATTCGTAAAGCGAAATTACCACCTTCATCAAATGCATTCGTACCATCTGTGGCAGGCTTAATTATGGCAAGTCACGTTGTACGTGAACGCATTAAAAACGTAGAAGTGAAACGTGTAGGGCAAGAATAAAGTAAAAGCATATATCCATTTTGGATATATGCTTTTTTTGTATGTATTAAAGAAATAGGGATATTTGCATTACTACTAGTTCAAATGTAAGTAAGGCTAGTAAGTAATGATCATATTTATCTGATTTATAGGCGGACGTCTTTTTTAAACTGTTAATGGTGAAAAGAGCCAAAGTTAGGACGAGAACACCGAGTGTTATTTTGAAAACTATTAAAGAAATAGTAACCAGCTCCCTTTAAAAGTATATGTTTATAATAACATTTAAGCGGAAAATATCCAATTATTTCCGGGTGTTTCCTTGTTTGAACTTAAGGGTTTTTATTGTCAACTTTTGTCGGTAAGTCGATATATTTGAAAAATCGTTGATATAATTTCATTTACCGACACACACATACATATATACTCTCCACCAAAAAAACAAAAAGGGATGTCACTCAGTCAAAAAAGTGACATCCCTTTTCTAATTCTCTGCAGAATATATAATATCTAAATTTCCATTTTGATCTGTCTTGAAAATGGGAGCGATCTGTTCTTCTTGTTCTTCAACTGAAACGAGTTTTCGAGCGCGGTCCATAATTCTAACAAGCATTGCATAATCTTCTTCGATTGCTTGTTGTTTTTTTGAGAGTACTGCTAATTTTGCTTCGAGTTCATGATTCGTTTTTTGCAAGGACGTGAGCTGAGATTGTAATACGTCATTTTCAGTTTGTAACTTTGCGAGTGAAGGATTGGTATGCTCCAAGTTTTGCAAAAATGAAATGACACTTTGCATCGTAAGTTCTTGTTTATTTGGCGTAAGGTCTTCTGAAAACTCGGCATCAATTACAAGTTGTTTCGTTTGCGTGAAATGTTCTTTTTCTATTTTAGCTTCAGAGCGTTTTAATTCTTTCCGTTGTTTTTTTGCAAGCTGCACCGCATCTTCGTAATTCGGCCGTACTTCAGCATTCCATCTAAATCCGCAAGCGGCTGAAGTACGGTTTAATGTATCGCCGACTTCATCGAATGCTTTTATTTGTGTACTGCCGCTACGAATATGTCGTAAAACAGTTTCTGCTAAAAGGAGATCGTCTTCTCTTGTCCATGCATCTTGACGTGTTTTCATAAGCGAAGCCTCCGTAATGGTGACGTTTTCGTTTATGTTACCCTTTATTTTTCGTTTTATTCGAACTTTGTAATCTTTCATAAACAGTAGAAAGTGCTTGCTCAAATTTCCCTGTTGTTTTCGGTTTATAATATTGCTTGTTTTTTATTTTATCAGGTAAGTATTGTTGGTGTACCCAGCCATTTGGATGGTCATGTGGATATAAGTATCCAATGCCTCGACCTAACGATTCAGCGCCTTTATAGTGACTGTCTTTTAAATGACCTGGAATGTCACCTGTTTGACCGTTACGTAAATCGTGCAATGCAGCATCAAGTGCTTTATAAGCTGAATTTGATTTTGGTGATAAGCATAGCTCGATAACGGCATTTGCAAGTGGTATGCGTGCCTCTGGGAATCCAACTCGTTCAGCTGACTCGATCGCTGCTAGTGTACGCGGTCCGGCTTGCGGGCTAGCAAGTCCGATATCTTCATATGCCATAATAAGAAGCCGTCTACCAATGCTCTGTAAATCACCAGCTTCAATAAGGCGTGCTAAATAATGAAGTGCTGCATTTACATCACTTCCGCGCACCGACTTTTGAAATGCCGATAATACGTCATAATGAGCATCTCCACCTTTGTCGTGAACGAAGCTCTTTTTTTGTAAGCATTCTTCCGCGATTTCTAGCGTAATTTCCGCAGCTTTTTCATCTGTTGTAAAGCTAGATAAAACAGCTAGTTCAAGTGCATTATAAGCGGAACGCATATCTCCGCCTGAAGCATTTGCAAAGTGATGTAATGCTTCAGGCGTAACAGTTACATCATATTCCCCAAGACCTTTTTCTTTATCTTCAAGTGCTCGTTTTAAGCCGATTAAAAGATCATCTTCTGTTAATGCGTGTAATTCGAAGATTTGACAACGACTTCGAATAGCAGAATTAATAGCATGGAACGGATTACTCGTCGTTGCACCAATTAAGGTAAGGAGTCCGCTTTCTAAATGAGGTAATAGAAAATCCTGTTTTGCTTTATCTAGACGGTGTACTTCATCTAAAATTAAAACGAGGTGTCGATGCATCTTTGCCTCTTGTACGACAACTTCCATATCTTTTTTATTATGAGTAACAGCGTTTAATAGGCGAAAAGGGGTTCCGGTACTTCCTGCAATTGCGCTCGCAATGGATGTTTTTCCAGTGCCTGGAGGGCCGTATAAAATCATAGATTGAAAATGATTCGCTTGGACCATTCGCCATAAAATCTTTCCTTCACCAACTAAATGTTGTTGTCCGATAATTTCTTGAATATTTGTAGGGCGCATTCGATGTGCGAGTGGTTGTTTCATTTTTACCGTCTCCCTTAATGTATATAATCTCTTTCTATCGTATCATTTTTTTTAGTGGAATTTGAAATGGGATGCTGTTTTGTGGAAAAAATGAACATAAATATTTTCATTTTTCTTTCAATTGTAATAATTTCCGAGTTTTTCAATGTGATTTTATGTTATCATTTTGATACACAAGTTGAAATTTCTTATAATACTATATTATGCTATAATTTCATAGGATTTTAAATTGTGTTCTTTTATAAATAAGATATAACCAATAGAAGTGAAAATTTGAAAAGAGGTGCAAAATAGATGAAGATTTCAACGAAAGGCCGCTACGGCTTAACAATTATGATCGATCTTGCAAAAAAGTTTGGTGAAGGTCCGATTTCCTTAAAATCAATTGCGCAGGCACATGATTTATCGGAACATTACTTAGAGCAATTAATTTCACCACTTCGTAACGCTCGTCTAGTAAAGAGTACGCGCGGAGCATATGGCGGATATGTATTGTCAGATCAGCCAGCTAACATTACAGCTGGGGATGTAATCCGTGTACTAGAGGGTCCAATTAGTGTTGTAGAAATGATAGAAGAAGAAGAACCAGCACAACGCCAATTATGGATGCGTGTTCGTGATGCGGTGCAAGAAGTGTTAGATAGTACAACGTTAGAAGATTTAGTACGTTATGAGGAAGAAAATCACGGGGGCTATATGTTTTACATTTAATTCCTTGTGAAACGATTTGGAAAGAAGGAGATTTAATGGAACGCATTTACTTAGATCATGCTGCGACATCTCCGACTCACCCAGAAGTGGTCGAAAGGATGATTCCATATATGACAGAAACATTCGGAAACCCGTCTAGTATTCACTTTTATGGACGTCAAACGCGCCATGCAGTAGATGAGGCGAGACGCGTGTGCGCGCGTAGCATTCATGCGAATCCGAATGAAATTATATTTACGAGTGGTGGTACAGAAGCTGATAATTTGGCACTTATCGGTGTAGCACGTGCGAATCGCCATAAAGGTAACCATATTATAACGACGCAAATTGAACATCACGCAATTTTGCATACGTGTGAATTATTAGAGCGTGAAGGGTTTGAAGTCACATATTTACCTGTTGATGAAGCAGGACGCGTTCAAGTTTCTGACATACAAAAGGCATTAACGGAAGAGACAATTCTCGTATCCGTTATGTTTGGGAATAATGAAGTTGGAACGATGCAATCAATTGCGGAAATAGGTAAGCTGTTAAAAGAGCATCAAGCTTATTTCCATACAGATGCGGTACAAGCTTACGGATTAGTAGAAATAGATGTGAAAGAGTTCGGCATTGATTTATTATCGATTTCAGCTCATAAAATTAACGGGCCGAAAGGTGTAGGGTTCTTATTCGCTGGTGCAAATGTGAAATTTGAACCGTTATTAATAGGCGGGGAGCAAGAAAGAAAACGCCGTGCTGGTACTGAAAATGTACCGAGTATCGTTGGTTTACAGCACGCAATTTTGCTAGCTGAAAAAACTCGTGAGCAAAAAAATGCCCAATACGAAGAGTTTAAAGATATAATGGTATCTGTCTTCAAAAATGAAGACATTACTTTCGAGGTAAACGGAAACTTAGAATATCGCTTACCGCATGTGCTTAATATTAGTTTTACAGGAATGAACATTGAACCGTTTCTTGTGAACTTAGACTTAGCTGGCATTGCGGTATCAAGTGGTTCTGCTTGTACAGCTGGTTCAATTGATCCATCACATGTATTAGTAGCGATGTTCGGAAAAGACTCCGATCAAATACGTTCATCCGTACGCTTTAGTTTCGGACTTGGAAATACGAAAGAGCAAATTGAGAAAGCGGCGTACGAAACAGTGAAAATCGTGAAGCGATTAACACAAAATTAGCATAGGAGGTGACATGATGAACAAACTACCTCAAGAAACACGCGTTGTCATCGGGATGTCCGGTGGCGTCGATTCATCTGTGGCAGCTCTTTTATTAAAAGAGCAAGGTTATGATGTAATCGGAATTTTTATGAAAAACTGGGATGATACAGATGAGAATGGTGTCTGCACAGCAACAGAAGATTACAATGATGTAATTGAAGTGTGTAACCAAATTGGCATTCCATATTATGCAGTAAACTTTGAAAAACAATACTGGGATAAAGTGTTTACGTACTTCTTAGATGAGTACCGAGCTGGTCGTACACCAAACCCAGATGTAATGTGTAATAAAGAAATTAAATTTAAAGCATTTTTAGAGCATGCAATTGCGCTTGGTGCTGATTATGTAGCGACAGGCCATTATGCACGCGTTGCTTATATGGACGGCGAATATAAAATGCTTCGCGGCGTTGATGACAATAAAGACCAAACGTATTTCTTAAATCAATTAAGCCAAGAGCAATTATCAAAAACAATGTTCCCGCTCGGTGAACTGAAGAAACCACAAATTCGTGAAATGGCGAAAGAAGCTGGTTTAGCAACAGCGGCGAAGAAAGATAGTACTGGTATTTGCTTCATTGGTGAGCGTAACTTTAAAGATTTCTTAAGTAACTATTTACCAGCACAACCAGGTGTGATGCAAACATTATCTGGTGAAGTGAAAGGAAAGCATGACGGTTTAATGTACTATACAATTGGACAACGTCATGGCCTTGGTATTGGTGGTAACGGTGATCCGTGGTTTGCTGTTGGGAAAAACTTAAAAGAAAACATTTTATATGTTGATCAAGGATTCCATAACGAACTTTTATATGGTGATGAAGTTATTGCTACGAATATCGGCTGGGTAAGTAATGAAGCGAAAGAAAAAGAATTTAAGTGCACAGCGAAATTCCGTTATCGTCAAGAAGACAATAAAGTAACGGTTCAAATCGTTGATGAAAATACAGTTCGTATTCTTTGTGACGAGCCAATTCGTGCAATTACACCAGGACAAGCAGTTGTTTTCTATGATGGAGATGAGTGCTTAGGCGGTGCTACAATTGATGAAGTGTACCGTAGCGGTAAGAAATTGGATTATTTAGGATAAAACGAGAAGCCTCTGCCGATTCGCGGTTAGAGGTTTCTTTTACATAAAGCGAATTTTCGTTCGCTTGGAAAATACATTCTTTGTTATAATTTGTTGTAGAGGTGAAGGACATGTCAAACAAACTTGAAACAGGTATTCAATATATGCAAGAAGGAAACTGGGAAGAAGCTGCTAAAAATTTCACAGAAGCAATCGAAGAAAACCCGAAAGATGCGCTTGGATACATTAATTTTGCGAACTTATTAGATGTACTAGGTGATAGTGAAAGAGCAATTTTATTTTATAAACGTGCATTAGAGTTAGATGATAAATCTGCTGCTGCTTATTATGGATTAGGAAACGTTTATTACGGTCAAGAGCAATTTGCAGAGGCTAAAGCTGTATTTGAACAAGCGATGAAAGCTGGATTACAATCAGCTGATGTAACATTTATGCTAGGCATTACACATGTGCAACTTGGAAATGATCGTCTTGCGCTGCCATTTTTACAAAGAGCAACAGAATTAGATGAAAACGATGTAGAAGCTGTGTTCCAGTGCGGACTTTGCTTTGCACGTTTAGAACATATTCAAGAGGCAAAACCTTATTTTGAAAAGGTATTAGAAATGGATGAAGAGCATGCAGATGCGTATTATAATTTAGGTGTTGCGTACGTATTTGAAGAAAATAACGAGAAGGCTCTTGCTTTATTTAAGAAAGCAACTGAAATTCAACCAGATCACTTTTTAGCTGGTAATGGTGTTCGTTTATTAGAGCAAGAAGCTGAATAAGATGAAAATATAGTTTAATGGGTAGTTATCCCTCATCTAAAAAGGTGGGGGATGTACTGCTCATTAAAGTGAAATGAAACCGGAAAGGAGAGGAAGAATGGGAAATCAACATGCAATGGATTTGTTTGAAGAAGAGAAAAAGTTTATAAAAGCGCAAGTTCTTCATACCATTTTCCACAACGAAGAAAACCTCTATTCCGTTGTCAGTATGAAAGTCATTGAAACGAATGAAACGTACGACGAAAAAAAAGTGATGATAAACGGTCATTTTCCCCGCATGCATGAAGATGAAGTGTTTACATTGACAGGGCATTTTAAAGACCATCCGAAGTATGGGAAACAATATTTAGTTGAAACGTTTAAGAAAGAATTACCGCAAACAAAAGCTGGTATGGTGCAATATTTAGCGAGTGATTTATTTAAAGGGATAGGAAAGCGTACAGCTGAAAAAATCGTGGACCATCTCGGGGAACATGCCATTTCTAAAATTATGGATGATCCTGATGCGTTAAATGGCGTTGTCAACAAACAAAAAGCTCAGGAAATATATGAGACGATTGTTGAACATCAAGGGTTAGAGAAAGTAATGAGCTTTTTAAATGGCTACGGTTTTGGAACGAAGCTTTCTATTAAGATTTACCAACAATATAAAGAGATGACATTAGAAGTGATCCGTAATAATCCATATCAGCTTATTGAAGAAGTGGATGGTATTGGATTTGGAAGAGCGGATGATATAGGACGTGCATTAGGGATATCGGGTAATCATGATGATCGTGTCCGTGCGGGATGTTTTTATACGTTAGAAAATGTATCATTGCAACTTGGTCACGTTTATATGAGGAAAGATCAACTCGTAAGAGAAACGATGTCACTTTTAAATAATCAAGAAGGAAGAGTGACGGAGGAAGATATTGTAGGTTGCGTTGAAATGATGCAAAGTGAAGGGAAAGTTATCATAGAAGAAGAACGAGTGTATTTAGCTTCGTTATTCTACTCTGAAAAAGGTGTTGTAAAGTCTATCCGCAGGCTCATGAATCAAGAGGAAACACCTTCATTTCCTGAAGCAGAAGTATTAAAGACGTTAGGGCAAATTGAAGAACAGCTGAATGTGCAGTATGCACCATTTCAGCAAGAAGCGATTCAAACGGCACTTCATAAACCGATGATGTTATTGACAGGTGGACCAGGAACGGGTAAAACAACAGTTATTAAAGGCATTGTTGAAATGTATGCATCACTTCACGGGCTATCGTTAAATCCGAATGAATACAGTGATGATAATCCATTTCCGATATTATTAACGGCTCCAACAGGAAGAGCAGCGAAGCGAATGAGTGAATCAACAGGGCTTCCAGCTTGTACAATTCACCGTTTACTTGGCTGGACGCCAGAAGGGTCTTTCCAGCGTAATGAAACGGATCCGGTACAAGGGAAATTACTCATTATTGATGAATTTTCAATGGTTGATATTTGGCTTGCAAATCAGTTGTTTAAGTCATTGCCGACTAACATTCAAGTTATCGTTGTAGGCGATGAAGATCAATTACCATCTGTAGGCCCTGGACAAGTGTTAAAAGACTTATTGAATGCAGGTGCAGTTCCGACAGTAAAGCTTACTGAAATTTATCGTCAAGCGGAAGGCTCATCTGTTATTCAACTCGCCCATGCGATAAAAAATGGAACGCTCCCGCCAGATTTAGCGCAAAATCAAAAAGATCGTTCATTTATCGGCTGTACAGGAGCTCAAATTGTTGAGGTTGTTAAGAAGGTTTGTGACAATGCTAAAACAAAAGGGTTTAGCGCAAGGGATGTACAAGTACTGGCCCCGATGTACCGTGGACCTGCCGGTATTAATGTACTAAACGAAGCGTTGCAAGAAGTGTTTAATCCGAAAAGGGAAAAGAGTAAAGAAATTGCTTACGGTGATGTTGTATACCGAAGAGGCGATAAAGTATTGCAGCTCGTTAATCAGCCGGAGAGCCAAGTGTTTAATGGTGATATCGGAGAAATTGTTTCGGTGTTTTATGCGAAAGAAAACGTTGAGCAACAAGATATGATTATTGTTTCATTTGATGGAATTGAAGTAACGTATACAAAGCCGGACTTAAATCAAATTACACATGCCTATTGCTGTTCGATTCATAAGTCGCAAGGTAGTGAGTTCCCGATTGTGATCATGCCGATAGTAAAAAGTTACAATCGTATGTTACGACGTAATTTAATTTATACTGGTATTACAAGAAGTAAGAAGTTTCTTATTATTTGCGGGGAGGAAGCCGCTTTCCAGTCTGGTGTAAATCGCCTTGATGATGCAATGCGTCAAACAACTTTAGCGAGTCGCTTGCAAGAATCACAAGGAGAAGTACAGATGGTAACAGTGAATGGCGAAGAAATGGACGTGGAAAACATTACACCGTATGATTTCATGTAACAAGGTGAAATTATATAGTGAAACTTTCAAACGTATAACGTTGAAAGGCTCCAGCAATGTATAAATGAATGCGGTTTGGACATAATGGCGAATAGAATCTGGGAGACTGTAAGGAGATGAAAGCCATATGTTCATTTGTCCAAATTGCAAAGGGAAAGACATTGGGAAAATAGGTGTCAACCAATTTTATTGCTGGAATTGTTATATCGAATTATCGGTTTCAAAGGGGAAAATCCATACGCATCAAGTAGAAGAAGATGGTTCATTAAGCTCACTTGATGATTTATTTGATGAGAACGAAAGAACGATCGGATAACGAAAAGGGGGATTTACTTTGAATCTACGCAATTCATTAATCGCGTTAGGTGTTGGAGCGGCAGCATACCAATATGCTCGCAAGCAAGATGTATTTTCAAAACGAAATATGAAAAAAGCACGTAAGATGATTAAATCTTATCTATAAGCGCAAAAAACTCCCTTCATCATAAGGGAGTTTTTTATGCACTTGTATGTAAATATAAAAGTCCAATTTCAGAGAAGAGATAAGATAGGCCGTAACATCCAACGCCAAGCATTCCGTAATGAAATAATTGCTTCGCTCTTTCTTTTCGTGAGGAACGAATAAAGAAACCTTTCCAAATACCAAACCCGATACAAACCCATTCAAGAATCATAAAAAGTGCTGATAATACGAGCATAAATAAAACCATCATGAACCCTCCTGATTATATTGTTTCATGCTGCATTCTCAGGGGTGGTTGTCCTTGTTATGTTATGTATATGTACGTCTTTACAAAACAGTATGGTCTGGATAAAAAGATTTTAAAACTTTTGCACATAACCTACCCTATTTATTTTCAAAATAAAGGTGGAGGAGGTTTTTCGTGTGAAGAATCTTAAAATTATTTGGATATATCGTTTAGGGTTATTGTTACTCGTATTTCTTTGCTTGCTCGTCTTTTTAAAAATTAAGCCGCTATGGGCACCGATTGTTTTTGTATTTAAAGTGGCCATTACACCGTTTCTTATTGCGTGTTTTATTGCGTATTTATTGCATCCTTTAATTGAAAAAATTCATAAGGAAGGGATGCCACGCACACTCGCTATTTTGCTCATTTACATCCTTTTCTTTGGTGGGATTGGTTATGGAATTTATAAAGGAACGCCAGTTGTGATTAAGCAATTACAAGAAATCAATGAACAATTCCCGCAGTTTACAAAAATGTATGATTCTTGGATGGATGGCGTTACGGAACAAACAGCGAATTTCCCATCATTTATTCATGAAAAGGTGAAACAAATTTTTGGTGGAGTAGAAACGAAGATACAATCACTTTTGAATAAAGTGATGAGCACAGCTCGTGGTGTACTCGATTCGTTACTCATTATTTTCTTAATACCGTTCATTGTATTTTACATATTAAAAGATTACGGTGAGTTTTATCATATCTTTTGGAAACTAGTCCCGAGTAAGTGGCGGAGTACTGGGCAAATGCTGGCGAAAGAAATTGATAAGTCACTCGGAAGTTATATTCGAGGACAGCTATTTGTTTGCTTAGTATTAGGGGGCGTATCTGTTCTTTCTTTTTGGTTTATCGGTATGAAATATCCATTATTACTCGGCATTATTATTGGGGTAACGGATATAATCCCGTACTTCGGTCCTATTTTAGGAGCTATCCCGACATTAATGATTGCGGCAACGGTATCAACGAGTTTACTTATTAAGGCGGGAATTACGATTGCTATTTTGCAGTTTTTGGAAAGTAACATTTTATCCCCTTACATCGTTGGTAAGTCGCTTCGCATGCATCCTGTTATTATTATGCTTGCATTACTGGTTGGAGGAGAAGTGGCAGGAATTGTAGGATTATTAATATCAGTTCCAATTTTAGCAGTCATTCGTACAGTGATCGTTCATGTAAGGCCTCTTTTGAAAAAAGAAAATGTGTAATAGGAAAGCCCTCTACCTATAAAGGTAAAGGGCTTTCCTTATTTAGATAGTTGTGCGTGTATTTGTTGAACGAGAGAGCTTACATCATTTGTTTGAATATGTTTTATTTTTTTCCATTCATTATTATACATAAAGATAATTTGATTGCTGAAAAGGCGCTTTTGTTCTTTTAGGTCAGAAATTTTTTCGAAAGAGTACTCCTCAAATAATGGATTCTTACTTACATCTGGTCCATAAAAGAAGAGCCGTTTGTTCGTTAAAATTAACAGACCTGGCCTTGCGACGGAGCGATAAATAAATATATCTAATGAACATGCTACGTAAAACAATATTGTCTCGTCAGTCGTTAATATGTTTTTGGCTTTGCTTAATAAGGTTGTCATTGTAATCGCTCCTTTATTGTTGATAATTTAATTATAACAAAAATATAATATTCAGAAAAGTTTGTAGAGGTAGCGCAATTTGTTAATACATGCATAATATATGAAAAGGCTGTTAAGAATGACTAGTAGAATAGCTATGATTAATAAGCAATTGATATAATATAAATGATTATCTACATTGACAAACTTAAGAGAATTCTATTATATTTAGTCATATAATACATTAAATCAATGACGGAACAAGTACGTTACAGTCCATTTATAGAGAGAAGCTTCCATATGGCTGAAAGAAGCTTTAAATGAAGGGTAACAGAAAGCTAATCCTGAGAGCAGCTAATCACTGCCGTTTTGCCACGTTACGGCACCATGAGGTGATGAGTTGATTGTTATAGTAATCAATTCATAATTAGGGTGGTATCGCGAGTTAACTCTCGTCCCTTTTATAGGGGCGGGAGTTTTTTATATTTAAGGAGGAAAATACAATGAAACAACTAACAGGCGCACAAATTCGTCAAATGTTTTTAGACTTTTTCCAAGAAAAAGGACATGCAGTAGAACCTAGTGCATCACTAGTTCCACATGAAGATCCATCTCTTTTATGGATTAACAGTGGTGTAGCAACATTAAAAAAATATTTTGATGGACGTGTAATCCCGCAAAATCCACGTATTACAAATGCTCAAAAATCAATTCGTACAAACGATATTGAAAACGTAGGGAAAACAGCTCGTCACCATACATTCTTTGAAATGTTAGGAAACTTCTCAATCGGTGATTACTTTAAAGAAGAAGCAATTACTTGGGCTTGGGAGTTCTTAACGAGCGACAAATGGATTGGATTCGATAAAGAATTACTTTCAGTTACAATCCATCCAGAAGATGAAGAAGCATTCACAATTTGGAATGAGAAAATGGGTGTTCCAAAAGAGCGCATCATCCGTTTAGAAGAAAACTTCTGGGATATTGGTGAAGGACCAAGTGGACCGAACACAGAGATTTTCTATGACCGCGGAGAAGCTTATGGTAATGACTTTAGTGACCCAGAATTATATCCAGGTGGAGAAAATGAGCGTTACTTAGAAGTATGGAACCTTGTATTCTCTCAATTTAACCATAATCCAGACGGTTCATATACACCACTTCCTAAGAAGAACATCGATACAGGGATGGGTCTAGAGCGTATGACATCTATCGTTCAAGATGTACCTACAAACTTTGACACAGACTTATTCATGCCGATGATTGGTGCAACAGAATCAATCTCTGGTGAGAAGTATCGTAATGGTGACTTAGAAAAAGATATGGCGTTTAAAGTAATTGCTGACCATATCCGTACAGTAACATTCGCTGTTGGTGACGGTGCTCTTCCATCTAACGAAGGCCGTGGTTATGTATTACGTCGTTTATTACGCCGTGCGGTTCGTTATTCGAAGAAATTAAACATCAACCGTCCATTCATGTTTGAATTAGTGCCAGTTGTTGGAGAAGTAATGAAAGACTTCTATCCAGAAGTACTTGAGAAGAAAGATTTCATCGCAAAAGTTGTGAAAAACGAAGAAGAGCGTTTCCACGAAACACTTCATGATGGTGAAGCAATTTTAGCTGAAGTTATCGCAAAAGCAAAAGAAGAAAAAACAACTGTTATTTCGGGAGTAGATGCGTTCCGTCTATATGACACATACGGTTTCCCGATTGAATTAACAGAAGAATATGCAGAAGAAGCTGGTATGACAGTTGATCAAGAAGGCTTTGAAAATGAAATGGAAAAACAACGTGAGCGCGCACGTGCTGCTCGTCAAGACGTTGACTCTATGCAAGTTCAAGGCGGTGTCCTTGGAGAAGTGAAAGTAGCGAGTGAGTTCGTTGGTTACGGTACAGTTGCAACAGAAAGTAACGTTGTTGCACTTGTGAAAAACGGCGAATACACAGACAGCTTACAAGCTGGTGAAGAAGGACAATTAATGCTTGATGTAACACCATTCTATGCTGAGAGCGGCGGACAAATTGCAGACCGTGGTTACCTTCTTGCTGACGGCGTGAAAGTTCTTGTAAAAGACGTACAAAAAGCACCAAACGGTCAAAACTTGCACAAAGTTGTTGTTGAAGAAGGTACATTAACGAAAGATGCTGCTGTGAAAGGTATCATTGATACGAAAAACCGTAGTAGCGTTGTGAAAAACCATACAGCAACTCACTTACTACACCAAGCATTAAAAGACGTACTTGGAACGCACGTAAACCAAGCGGGTTCTCTTGTAACTTCTGAACGTTTACGCTTTGACTTCTCTCACTTCGGTCAAGTACAAGCTGACGAATTAGAAAAAATTGAGCGTATCGTAAACGAGAAAATTTGGGAAAGTATTGATGTTGAGATTTCTCAAAAAGCAATCGAAGAAGCGAAAGAAATGGGCGCAATGGCATTATTCGGTGAAAAATACGGTGATGTTGTACGCGTTGTACAAGTTGGCGATTACAGCTTAGAGCTTTGTGGTGGTTGTCACGTTGATAACACAGCTTCTATCGGTATTTTCAAAATCGTTGCTGAGTCTGGTATCGGTGCAGGAACTCGTCGTATTGAGGCGGTAACTGGTAAGTCTGCATACGAATTAATGAACGATCAAGTAGGTTTATTAAAAGAAGCAGCAGGAAAAATGAAAACAAATCCGAAAGATATTTTAACAAGAGTTGACGGTTTATTTGCTGAAGTAAAACAACTTCAAAAAGAAAACGAATCTCTTGCGGCAAAATTAAGCAATATTGAAGCTGGAAACTTAACTGATTCAGTAATGACAGTTGATGGCGTGAACGTATTAGCAGCAAAAGTAAATGTTGCAGATATGAACAACTTACGTACGATGATGGATGACCTAAAAAATAAATTAGAATCTGCAGTTGTCGTATTAGCGTCTGTAAATGATGATAAAGTAAACATCTTAGCTGGCGTAACGAAAGATTTAATTAGCCAAGGATACCATGCTGGTAAACTTGTGAAAGAAGTAGCTTCTCGTTGTGGCGGTGGCGGTGGTGGCCGTCCTGATATGGCACAAGCGGGCGGTAAAAACCCAGCGCAAGTTGAGGAAGCTTTAGCATTTGTACAAGAGTACGTTAAATCTGTTTCAAAATAAAGAGATAGTAGTGTACAATGGTAGGGAGAGGAGAAGTTCTTCTCCCTATACTTACTATATAAGTGAGGTGCTTGAAATGGACGGTTTTGATAAAACAATGAAGTTTAGCATTCAAGATGAAAAACAGAGTGTCCATGTAAATGATGTACTTTTAACTGTGTATGATGCACTTCAAGAAAAAGGTTATAATCCGATTAACCAAATCGTCGGTTATTTATTAAGTGGAGACCCAGCATACATACCTCGCCATAAAGATGCACGAAGCATCATTCGCAAGCTTGAACGTGATGAGTTAATTGAAGAGCTTGTGAAGTCTTACTTGAAACATCATCGTGAGGAGTAATTTATGCGGATATTAGGTTTAGATGTAGGTACAAAAACAGTCGGAGTTGCGATGAGCGACGAAATGGGCTGGACAGCGCAAGGACTGGAAACAATCAGGATTAACGAAGAACGAGGCCACTTTGGTTTTGATCGTATTTCTGAGTTAGTAAAGCAGTACAATGTGGACAAAATAGTAGTAGGTTTACCTAAAAATATGAATGGTACAATTGGCCCACGTGGTGAAGCGTGCCAACAATTTGCAGAAAACCTACGAGAGCTGTTACAATTAGACGTTGTAATGTGGGACGAGCGTTTGTCGACGATGGCAGCGGAACGTCTGCTCATTTCAGCTGATGTAAGTCGTAAGAAGCGAAAGCAAGTAATCGATAAGATGGCTGCAGTCGTAATCTTACAAGGATTTTTAGATAGTAAATAAGAGGTGACCAAAATGGAAGAAAATCAAATTACAATTGTAGACGAAAAAGGTAACGAACATTTATGTGAAATTATTTTCACTTTTGATGCTGAAAAATTTGGCAAAAAATCATACGTAGTCTTCTCTCCAATCGGTGAAGTAGACGAAGATGGAGACCCAATTTATGATGCAATGGCTTATGAGCAAAATGAAGAAGAGGGCGGAAGTTTACTTCCAATCGAATCTGAAGAAGAGTGGGAAATGGTACAAGAAATGTTCAACACTCTAGCTGATGAGCAAGAAGCTGAATAATAAGTACTGAAAAGATGGACGACATATAGTCCATCTTTTTTTATATGTAAAATGAAAGATTTTTTGTCGAAACCTTGCAATCCTTTGTAGTATAATGAGACGGATTGTAGAAAAATAAAATGTCTATCTCAAAAAGATAAATAAATTTATTGTGTTTTTATGTCGTGTTGTATAGAAAGATATACATACGGTCTACAATTTAATTAAGGAGGAAGAGTGTTGATAGAGAATCAAGTGAAAAAGAAGCGTAGACGTCTTTTTTTATTTTCGATTATTGCACTGCTTTTAGTTTGTGGTTCAGTCTATGCGTATATTTCATCCGCATTAGGACCAGTTGATAGCGGGAATAAAAAAGAGATTGAAGTAGAAATTCCCAAGGGATCATCTACTAGTAAAATT
Source organism: Bacillus sp. BC08 (assembly GCF_054326875.1). Classification (NCBI taxonomy): domain Bacteria; kingdom Bacillati; phylum Bacillota; class Bacilli; order Caryophanales; family Bacillaceae; genus Bacillus; species Bacillus sp. BC08. The sequence continues at coordinate 463,130 of NZ_JBTGPA010000035.1, forward strand.
GGTGAGATTTTAGAAGAAAAAGGTGCTGTGAAAAACGGTACAGTTTTTAGTTTTTATACAAAGGCTAAATCGAAAAATTTACAAGCGGGTACATATTTATTAAATCCTTCAATGAGTGCTTCAGATGTAATTGAACAAATGTCATCTGGTAACGTTCATCGTCCAGCTCTTTATAAAGTGACGATAAAAGAAGGGGCGCAAGTAACTGAAATTGCAGAAATGGTTGCAAACGAATTAAAGTGGAATAAAGATGATGTTGTACGTCAATTAAACGATAAAGCATTTATTCAAAAAATGCAGCAAAAGTATCCGAAGTTATTAACGGATAAAATCTTTGATAGCAATATTAAATATCCATTAGAAGGTTATTTATATCCTGCGACGTACTCTTTCTATAAAAAAGATACAACGTTAGAAGAAATTGTAATTCCGATGCTTGAAAAAACGAATGCAATCATTGTTCAAAACGAGGCGAAAATGAAAGCGAAGAACTGGGATGTTCATCAGCTGTTAACATTGTCTTCACTTATTGAAGAAGAGGCAACAGGCTTTACAGATCGTCAAAAAATCTCTAGTGTCTTTTATAATCGTTTAGCGAAAGGTATGCCACTGCAAACTGATCCAACGGTATTATACGCACTTGGAAAGCATAAACAACGTGTATTATACGAAGATTTAAAGATAAACTCACCGTACAATACGTATGTTGTGAAAGGATTGCCAGTTGGTCCAATCGCAAACTCTGGTAAACATTCAGTAGAGGCGGCGTTAGAGCCTGCGCAAACAGATTATTATTATTTCTTAGCTGCACCAACTGGTGAAGTGTACTATGCGAAAACATTAGAAGAGCATAATGCATTAAAGCAAAAATATATTACGAAAAAACAGTGAAATGGGGAGGGATAGCGAAAAAAGTCGCACATCCCTCTTTTTTGTGGTAAAATATATCGGGTTAAAAACTGGCAGAAGAATCGTTTTTAATATCAAAACGGGACGTACAAGCTAAGGGTGAAACTGGCTTGTATTTTTATTGCATTCTATGTGTGAAAAGACGTCATAGAGGCACTTCTCCATGTAAATAAGGAGGACCATTATGGAGGATGCAGTTAACGAGTACCTATTATCATTTATTGATCCAAAAGATAAATTAATTCTTGAAATGGAAGACTATGCGAAAGAAAATCATGTGCCGATTATGGATCGACTTGGAATGGAATTTATGCTGCAATTTTTACGTTTAATTGGACCAAAAAGTATTTTAGAGCTTGGTACAGCAATTGGTTATTCTAGTATTCGTATGATGCAAGTTATTCCAAATTCTCGTATTGTGACAGTTGAACGCAATCGCGAGCGATATGAAAAAGCACTTGAATATATAGAACGTTCACCAGTTAAAGAGCGTATTTCTGTTATTTACGGTGATGCTTTAGAAACAGGTGAGCAAGTAGAAGAACATGGAACATTTGATGTTATTTTTATTGATGCAGCAAAAGGACAATATCGTCGCTTCTTTGACTTATATGAACCGTTATTAAATCCTGGTGGCGTAATTATTTCAGATAATGTTATGTACCATGGGCTTGTAACGACAAAAGAGAAAATTGAAAACAGACGTACACGTGGTTTAATCCGTCGTATTAAGACGTACAATGAATGGCTTATGAATCATGAAGGATATGATACAACGATTTTCCCAATTGGTGATGGAGTAGCTGTTAGTAAAAAGAGAGGGTGACCAAGGTATGAAGAAACCTGAATTGTTAGTAACGCCAAAAGCAGTGGCGGATATCGAACCTCTTGCGAAAGCAGGAGCAGATGCGGTAATGATCGGTGAGCAAAAGTTTGGTTTACGTTTAGCAGGGGAATTTTCACGTGAAGATGTGAAACAAGCTGTGAAGATTGCACATGAGAACGGTGTGAAAGTATACGTAGCAATGAACGCTATGTTTCACAATGATAAAGTAGACGCATTAACAGATTATGTTGCATTTTTAAACGAAGTAAGTGTAGATGCAATTGTTTTCGGAGATCCAGCAGTATTAATGGCGGTCCGAGAAGTAGCGCCAAATATGCAATTGCACTGGAATACAGAAACAACAGCAACAAACTGGTTTACTTGTAACTACTGGGGACAAAGGGGAGCCAAACGTGCTGTATTAGCTCGTGAGCTTAGTTTAGATGAAATTGTTGAATTAAAAGAAAATGCTGAAGTGGAACTTGAAGTACAAATTCACGGTATGACTTGTATGTTCCAATCGAAGCGTTCATTAGTAGGAAACTACTTTGAGTATCAAGGACGTAATCTTGACATTGAAAAGAAAAAATATGAAGAGAATATGTTCTTATATGACCCAGAGCGTAACAATAAATATCCAATTTATGAAGATGAAAATGGTACTCACATTATGAGTCCAAACGATATTTGTTTCATCGATGAGTTAGAAGAGCTAATTGATGCTGAAGTCAATAGCTTAAAAATTGATGGTGTACTAAAAAGCTCTGCATACATTATTGAGGTAACGAAGAAATATCGTAAAGCAATTGATTTATGTGTAGAAGATCGTGATGCGTATTATGACGTGAAAGACGATTTATATAAAGAGATAGAAGAAATGCAACCAGTAAATCGTCCGTTAGACACAGGATTCTTCTTTAAAGAGACGGTTTACTAAACGAGGAGGGTGTAGGAAATGACTGTACAAGAAATTTCACGAGTGATCGATGGCAAACGCGTTATTGTGAAGAAACCTGAACTGTTAATCCCTGCGGGTAACTTAGAAAAATTAAAAGTAGCTATCCATTATGGGGCAGATGCTGTATATTTAGGTGGACAAGAATTTGGTCTTCGTTCGAATGCAGGTAACTTTACACTGGAAGATATGGCAGAAGGTGTTGAATTTGCGAAGAAATATGGAGCAAAAATATATGTAACAACAAATATCTTTGCACATAATGAAAATATGGACGGGCTAGAGGAATATTTAAAAGGGATTGAAAAAGCTGGCGTAACGGGAATTATCGTTGCTGATCCGCTTATTATTGAGACTTGTAAACGTGTAGCGCCTTCTGTTGAAGTGCATTTAAGTACACAACAATCACTATCCAACTGGAAAGCGGCACAGTATTGGAAAGAAGAAGGTTTACATCGTCTTGTGTTAGCTCGTGAAGCAAGCTATGAAGAAATGAAAGAAATTAAAGAAAAAGTGGATATTGAAATTGAAGCATTTGTCCATGGTGCAATGTGTATCGCATATTCAGGCAGATGTACGTTAAGTAACCATATGACAGCACGTGACTCTAACCGTGGTGGTTGTTGTCAATCTTGCCGTTGGGACTATGATTTAGTTCAAACAGTATCACAACATAAAGATGCAAAAGAGCTTCCTCTATTCCAAGAAGAAGATGCTCACTTTGCAATGAGTCCAAAAGACTTAAATTTAATTTTATCAATTCCAAAAATGATTGAAATTGGAATTGATAGCTTAAAAGTTGAAGGACGTATGAAATCAATCCATTACGTAGCGACTGTAGCAACGGTATACCGTAAAGTAATTGATGCGTATTGTGCGGATCCGGATAATTTTGAGTTTAAACAAGAATGGTTGGATGAGCTTGATAAATGTGCAAATCGTGATACAGCTCCGGCATTCTTTGAAGGGGTTCCAGGACATCAAGAGCAAATGTTTGGAAATCATAGTAAGAAAACAACGTATGATTTCGCTGGTTTAGTGTTAGATTATAATGAAGAAACGGGCATCGTAACGATTGAGCAACGTAATCATTTCAAACCAGGACACGAAGTGGAGTTCTTTGGACCAGAAATAGAAAACTTTACGCAGACGGTGGAGAAAATTTGGGATGAGGATGGAAACGAATTAGATGCAGCGAGACATCCGCTGCAAATCGTGAAATTCAAAGTGGATCAACCAGTGTATGTGAATAATATGATGCGCAAAAGCATACTTCAATAAGAAAGAGTTGATAGTCGAATGGGGACGAATAAGCCTGTTGTAATTGGAATTGCTGGTGGTTCGGGGTCAGGTAAAACGAGTGTAACGAAAGCGATTTTTGACCATTTTAAAGGTCATTCTATTTTAATCTTAGAGCAAGATTATTATTACAAAGATCAAAGCCATTTACCAATGGAAGAGCGTTTAAAAACAAATTATGATCATCCGCTTGCGTTTGATAATGATCTGTTAATTGAACATTTGCAGCAGTTACTTGCATATGAGCAAATTGATAAGCCTGTATATGACTATACATTGCATACGCGTTCAGAAGAAGTTATTCCAGTTGAGCCGAAAGATGTAATCATTTTAGAAGGAATTCTTATTTTAGAAGACCCACGTCTTTGTGAGTTAATGGACATAAAGCTATTCGTTGATACAGATGCAGATCTTCGTATTTTACGCCGTATGCAGCGTGATATTAAAGAACGCGGTCGTACTATGGATTCAGTTATTGATCAATACGTAAGTGTTGTACGTCCAATGCACAATCAATTTATTGAGCCTTCTAAGAAATTTGCGGATATTATTATCCCTGAAGGTGGACAAAACCATGTTGCAATTGATATTATGGTGACAAAAATTGCAACAATTCTTGAACAAAAAGTAAATTTGTAATAGCATAGTAAAAGATATACGATAGGAAGGGATTTTTTCCCTTCCTATCGAATACAATGAAACATGCAACCTCATCTATATATAGGTGAGGGCATATTTATATCAACTTTCCATACATATCTTCTTTATATAAAGAAGAATTGGGAATACGGGGTTGTATGTGACAACTCCGCTAGTACAGGCGTGCTAGAAACCTCCGCTATATATATAAGTGGGGGAGTTTTCATATGGAACTCCTCTTTTTTTCGGGGGATTGGTATATAAAAGGAGTGGAAAATATGGCAACAGAAAAAACATACCCTATGACGCAAGAGGGTAAGCAAAAGCTAGAGAACGAACTTGAAGATTTAAAAACGGTAAAACGTAAAGAGGTTGTAGAGCGTATTAAGATTGCACGTAGCTTCGGAGATCTTTCTGAGAACTCTGAGTACGATGCAGCGAAAGATGAGCAAGCGTTCGTAGAAGGACGTATTACACAATTAGAAAACATGATTCGTAACGCAGTTATCATCACAGATAACGGTGAAGAATCTACAGTTGTTACATTAGGTAAAACAGTAACATTTAAAGAGTTACCAGGTGGAGATGAAGAATCTTACACAATCGTAGGTAGCGCAGAAGCAGATCCATTTGAAGGAAGAATTTCTAACGATTCTCCAATTGCAAAAAGCTTATTAGGTAAGCAAATTGGTGAGAAGGTAGCAATCCAAACTCCAGGTGGAGAAATGCAAGTAGAGATTATCTCTGTAAAATAATAAAAAATCACTCGTGAAAAAGCGAGTGATTTTTTTATTTGTATAAAAGATGAAACACTCCGTCCAAACTATAATAGACGAGGTGTTTTTTTATGAAAATAAAACGGAGAATCACAATTGTTTTAATTTGTTTTATATGTATCATGTTTATTTTACTTTGTCGTTTAATTCAAATACAAATTATAGATACAGAATCATTTACAGATCGTAAGATAAATTTAATTGAAAAAAGTGTTACACAACGGACGCAGTCCATTACGGTAGATGATGGACGAGGTCATTTTATAGATCGGAACGGTAAGGAAATAGGTGAGAAAAAGTATCCTGTTTTAATTGTTTTTCCATTTCTACAAATAAAAAATGACATGTTAGAGAAAATTGCGCATATCATTGGTGTGTCGAGACAAGAGATTGAAAGTCAAATGAAAGACAAGAAAAGTGCATTTATCATGCAAAGGGGAGATGGACCATTTCACTTGGCACGAGAGCAGATGGAGAAGGTGAATCAATTAAATGTATTAGGTATTGTAGCAGCTGAAGTTCGTTTACGGAAAACTGACGCGATGAATCATTTAATTGGCAATGTGGGGGAGAATGAACGAGAATTTCAAAAACGATACGGAGAAGTAAGAAAAATTTCAAGGAAAACGCCAATTGGCATTTCAGGATTGCAGCAATCATTTGATGAATTTCTTTTGACCGATGGAGAGGCGAAAGTATTGTATCAAGTGGACCGACAAGGAGAACCGATTTTTGGAAAACAAGCGAAATATACTGCGTCAGGAAATCCATTTTATCCAGTGACGATTCAAACTACTTTACATAACGGGTTACAGCAAAAAGCAGAAGAAGTGGTTGAAGCAAGCGAAATAAAGAAGGGAGGACTAGTATTACTTGATGTAAAGAAAAATGAAATTTTAGCGATGGTCAGTAAACCATCTGTGCAGGTGAAGGATGAGCGCTTATATACAACTACACTTGAAAATCAAATGTTAACACCACATTTTCCCGGTTCTGTTTTTAAAACAATAGTTGCAGCGGCAATGATTGATCAAAATGAAAATGTGTTAAATCGTACATTTAATTGTAATCAAGATTTATATGGTGAAGACAACCCGCAAGTTATGATGGGTACACTTAGTTTTAAAGAGAGCTTTGCTAGAAGCTGTAACAGGACGTTTTCAGAGTTAGGTAATGAGCTAATACAAAAGGATAAGATGGTGTTAGAAACTTACGTAGCAGCTTTAGGAGCCGCTGGTAAGGTTGGATGGAAAGGTTCTGTATTTCATACAACTCATTTTGAGCAAATGCCAGAGGAGAAGAAGGGTACGATTTGGGGGAGTGAAGGAAATAAGAATAGTAAAAAGGCGGTAGCGCAAACAGCGATTGGACAGAAAGATGTACGTATGTCACCTCTAGCGCTTGCAAATATGATGGCGACGATTGCTAGGGATGGAGAAAAGATGGAAGTGAAAGCTGTGGAAAAAATAATGTATAAAAATGGAACGGACTTTTATACATTTGAAGACCATACATTAGGTGGAAAACAGCTTTCGTATGAAGCGGTAAAAACATTACAAGAGTTATTAAGAGGCGTTGTAACAACAGAGAAAGGAACAGGAGAAGCATTCAGGTCGTTGCCACTAAGTGTCGCCGGGAAATCTGGGACAGCGCAAACAGGAAAAGGGACGAAAGTGAATCGTTGGTTTGCAGGTTATTTTCCATATGAAAACCCAAGATATGCTTTAGTTGTCGTGGATATAGAAACGAATAGCGGTGAAAATAAAGTTACACCTATTTTCAAAGCTATCGTAGAATCAATCTATCGATTAGAGAATGAAAAGTAATCTTGCAATTCATAGTGAAATGTTTTCATTTCGTGAAAATATTATTGTAAATGTTCAACCTTTCTAGATTTAATGTTACAATAGCAAGTATGAAAAACTGCATGGAGGTTTGAAGAATGGCAGGAGGATCTAGATTCCAACAGAAACAACAAAAACGTCGTCAAAACGGTGTTTTAAATATTGCAATCGCAATTGTATTAATATTAGTAGCTATTGTATCATATCAATTGTTTGTTCCTGAAAGAAAAGAACAAGCGTCTTCTAGTGATAAAAAAGCAGCTCAGCAAACAACGAAAGAGAATAAGACTGAGAAAGCTAAAGGTAAAGAAGAGACGAAGAAGAACGAGCAAGATGAGGCAGATGCTAAGAAGCAGGAAGAAGAGAAGCAAAAGGCTGAAGAAGAACAGAAAAAAGCTGAAGAAGAAGCGAAAGCTAACGAGAAAGTATCAGCTGAAAAAACACAGCCAAAGGCAACTGACGCTTATACGAAACCTTCTTGGAAGCCAGTAGGTACAGAGCAAGGTGCAACACCTGCGATGACGTTTAAAAAAGGTACAGCAGATTGGAATGAGATGAATCAAGCTATTTCAGCTGCAATTGACGTTCCAGTAGAGCAATTAGTTATCCATAGAATTGGAAATAACGGTAAGAATAAAGCTTACGGTAACGTACAAGATAAACAATCAGGCAAAAAATATTATGTGAATATTGATTGGGTAGACAATGAGGGCTGGAAACCAGTACTTGTTCAAACTCTAAACTAAAAAAGAGAAGCTCCTTAGGGGCTTCTCTTTTTTAGTTAGCGTAATTTCTTTAATTTAAAATGAACAACCGCGCTATAATATGGTCTTTTGCTTTCGGGATCCATAACCATTTGATGCGAGATGTGATGAACTTCAAGCATAAGTGCTTTATTATTATCGATTTGTTCACTAATTTTTCGTTCCAAAGAAGCTAAGTCTCCTGCTTCGAAAAACTCTACTTTATCTTCTAACATTTCAAAGGTAAATGACACGAAGACGACCCCTCTCCTATGTAATCAACTATAGTGTAACAAAGAAAAGAAGGAAATACCATGTACATTTCAATTGACATTTTTGGAAAGAGGGCATATTATACTGATAAAACCGATAAGAAAAAGGGGAATTTTTATGGGTACAGAATTTAATGGTTTATTTGATGAGTGGGCTCATACGTACGACTCGTTTGTACAAGGCGAAGATATACAATATAAAGAAGTTTTCGCCCGTTATGAGGACATTCTAGAGGATGTAGTTAACAAGTCATTTGGTAATGTATTAGAATTTGGTGTTGGTACAGGTAATTTAACAAATCAATTATTACTTGCTGGCCGCACAGTTTACGGTATAGAACCGTCACGTGAAATGCGTATGATTGCAAAAGAGAAATTACCGCAAGAGTTTTCCATTACAGAAGGTGATTTTCTTTCTTTTGAAGTCCCAAATTCAATTGATACCATAGTAAGCACCTATGCATTTCATCATTTAACAGATGATGAAAAAAATGTAGCGATTGCGAAGTATAGTCAATTGCTAAACAAAGGTGGTAAAATAGTGTTTGCTGATACGATATTTGCAGATCAAGATGCATATGATAAAACTGTTGAAACAGCAAAGCAAAGAGGCTTTCATCAGTTAGCGAACGATTTGCAAACGGAATACTATACACGTATTCCAGTCATGCAGTCTATTTTTGAAAACAATGGCTTCCATGTAACGTTTACGAGATTAAATCATTTCGTTTGGGTAATGGAGGCAACTAAGCAATAGAAAGAGGGATTAGATTGAGAATTGCTGTAATTGGAGCAATGGAAGAAGAAGTACGTATTTTACGTGACAAATTAGAACAAGCAGAAACAGAAACGGTTGCGGGTTGTGAATTTACGAAAGGACAATTAGCAGGACATGAAGTAATCTTGTTAAAGTCTGGTATTGGTAAAGTAAATGCAGCGATGTCAACGACAATTTTATTAGAAAGATATAAGCCTGAAAAAGTAATTAATACGGGTTCAGCTGGTGGCTTCCATCATTCTCTAAATGTTGGAGATGTAGTTATTTCAACAGAAGTTCGTCATCATGACGTAGATGTAACAGCATTTAACTATGAGTATGGTCAAGTACCAGGAATGCCGCCTGGATTCAAGGCTGATGAAGCATTAGTTGCACTAGCTGAGAAATGTATGCAGGCAGAAGAAAATATTCAAGTTGTAAAAGGTATGATTGCAACAGGTGATTCATTTATGAGTGATCCGAACCGCGTTGCAGCAATTCGTGATAAATTTGAAGATCTTTATGCAGTAGAAATGGAAGCAGCAGCTGTTGCACAAGTATGCCACCAATATGAAGTTCCGTTTGTTATTATTCGTGCACTTTCTGATATTGCTGGTAAAGAATCAAATGTTTCATTTGATCAATTTTTAGATCAAGCAGCTCTTCATTCTACAAACTTTATCGTAAAAGTACTAGAAGAGTTAAAGTAATGTAACAAAAAGGCAACTGTCTCATATAAAGAAAATACATACAGTTGCCTTTTCTTTATTGGCAAATAAGGGGGAGAACACGATGAATGTATATCGTGGAGTTCATGAGTTGATTGGTCATACACCAATTGTAGAAATTACTCGTTTTTCACTTCCGGAAGGGGTCCGTTTATTTGCAAAGCTTGAATTTTATAACCCAGGTGGAAGCGTTAAGGACCGTTTAGGAAGAGAATTAATCGAAGATGCGTTAGAAAAAGGGCTTGTTACCCAGGGTGGAACAATTATTGAACCGACTGCTGGAAATACTGGTATTGGACTGGCACTTGCAGCGTTACAATATGATTTACGCGTTATTGTTTGTGTACCAGAGAAATTTAGTATTGAAAAACAAGAATTAATGAAAGCACTAGGCGCAACGGTCGTGCATACACCAACTGAGCAAGGAATGACCGGTGCAATTGCAAAAGCAAAAGAATTAGTAAATGAAATACCGAATTCGTACTCTCCAAGTCAGTTTGCGAATGAAGCAAACCCGCGTGCTTATTTCAAAACACTAGGTCCTGAACTTTGGTTGGCACTGAACGGAGAGATTAACATATTTGTTGCTGGGGCAGGAACTGGTGGTACATTCATGGGGACTGCATCTTATTTGAAAGAAAAAAATGTAGATATAAAAACGGTTATTGTGGAACCAGAAGGGTCCATTTTAAATGGTGGTAAAGCTGGTTCGCATGAAACCGAAGGGATTGGCCTTGAGTTCATCCCACCATTTTTGAAAACATCTTATTTTGATGAAATTCATACAATTTCTGATCGAAATGCATTTTTACGAGTGAAGGAATTAGCCCAAAAAGAAGGACTGCTTGTTGGGAGCTCGTCAGGAGCAGCATTTCATGCAAGTTTACTTGAAGCAGAGAAAGCGGCGCCAGGTACAAACATTGTAACGATTTTTCCTGATAGTAGTGAGCGCTATTTAAGTAAAGACATATACAAAGGATGGGAATAAAAAATGAGAGCAAAGACAAAGTTAATTCATGGTATTCGCATAGGAGAACCTTCGACTGGATCTGTGAATGTACCGATTTATCAAACAAGTACGTACAAACAAGAAGCAGTTGGTAAGCATCAAGGATATGAATATTCACGTACAGGCAACCCAACACGTGCAGCTTTAGAAGAAATGATTGCTGTATTAGAAAACGGTCATGCTGGTTTTGCATTTGGTTCAGGAATGGCTGCTATTACAGCTACAATTATGTTGTTCTCAAAAGGTGACCACGTTATTTTAACAGATGATGTGTATGGTGGAACGTACCGCGTTATCACGAAAGTATTAAATCGCTTCGGTATTGAGCATACATTTGTAGATACAACAAATCTAGAGGAAGTTGTAGAAGCAATTCGTCCAAACACGAAAGCGATTTATGTGGAAACACCAACGAACCCATTACTGAAAATTACTGATATTAAGAAAATATCTACTCTTGCTAAAGAGAAAGATTTATTAACAATTATCGATAACACATTCATGACGCCATATTGGCAGTCGCCGATTTCTTTAGGAGCAGACATTGTACTTCATAGTGCAACGAAATATTTAGGAGGTCATAGTGACGTAGTTGCAGGCCTAGTAGTTGTAAATAGCCCGCAATTAGCAGAAGACCTTCACTTTGTACAAAACTCAACAGGAGGCATTCTTGGCCCGCAAGATAGCTTCTTACTACTTCGTGGTTTAAAAACATTAGGAATTCGAATGGAAGAGCATGAAACGAATTCACGTGCAATTGCTGAGTTTTTAAATAACCATCCAAAAGTAAATAAAGTATATTATCCAGGTCTTGCATCACATCAAAACCATGAATTAGCAACAGAACAAGCAAATGGATTTGGTGCTATTATCTCATTTGATGTAGATAGTGAAGAAACATTAAATAAAGTACTAGAGAAATTACAATACTTTACACTTGCTGAAAGTTTAGGAGCAGTAGAAAGTTTAATTTCTATCCCATCTCAAATGACACATGCATCAATCCCAGCAGATCGCCGCAAAGAATTAGGAATTACAGATACATTAATTCGTATTTCTGTCGGTATTGAAGACGGTGAAGATTTAATTGAAGATTTAGCACAAGCGCTAGCGTAATAAAAATGCACTGCCCATATAGAGCAGTGCATTTTTATTATATTATTTTGTGAAATATTTCACAAAAAAGACATACACAAATGAAATAATTTCATGTATATTAAGTTCATGAAGTATTACTCACGAACAAACTTGTGAAATACTTCACAAACAATGAGATTCATGTAGGAAAGCAATTCTATTTTTTTTGCGCTAATCGGGACTTATTATGACCTATAGGGTCTTATTTAGTCCATAGTAGCTGAATAGGAGGAATTTACATGGTAGTCAAAGAGAAAGTTGTAAATGAAATGCAGGAAGTAAAAGAGATGATTGATACGTTAGTGAATAACGGTCAAAAGGCCTTACAAGCATTAGAAAGTTTTACACAAGAGCAAATTGACAACATTGTTCATGAAATGGCATTAGCAGGTGTTGATCAGCATATGCCGCTTGCGAAGTTAGCTGTTGAAGAAACGGGTCGTGGTGTATATGAAGATAAATGCATTAAAAATATTTTTGCTACTGAATATATTTGGCATAGCATAAAGAAAGATAAAACAGTAGGGATTATTCACGAAGATCCTCATGAAGAAATAATAGAAATTGCGGAACCTGTCGGTGTAGTAGCTGGGGTAACGCCAGTAACGAATCCAACATCGACAACAATGTTTAAAGCATTGATCGCGATAAAAACGAGAAATCCAATTATTTTCGCATTTCATCCTTCAGCACAAAACTGTTCCATTGCAGCGGCGAAAACAGTATATGATGCAGCGGTGAAGGCGGGTGCACCAAAACATTGTATTCAGTGGATTGAAAAACCTTCTGTAGAAGCAACGAAACAATTAATGAACCATGAAGGTGTTGCGCTTGTTTTGGCAACTGGAGGAGCAGGTATGGTGAAATCAGCTTATTCTACTGGAAAACCAGCACTAGGTGTAGGTCCTGGTAATGTACCATGCTATATAGAGAAATCAGCGCATATAAAACGAGCTGTTAATGATTTAATTTTATCAAAAACATTTGATAACGGTATGATTTGTGCATCAGAACAAGCAATCATTGTAGACAAGGAAATTTATGATGATGTGAAAACAGAAATGATTGCAAACAATTGTTACTTTGTAACAGAAGAAGAGAGAAGAAAATTAGAAAAGCTTGTTATTAATGAAAATACATGTGCAGTAAATAGTGATATTGTAGGGAAATCAGCACAGTATATTGCTGCATTAGTTGGAATTGCTGTGCCTGAAAATACAAAAATGCTTGTAGCTGAAATACAGGGTATCGGAGCAGCATATCCACTATCTCGTGAGAAACTGAGTCCAGTATTAGCTTGTGTAAAAGCAAATTCACTAGAAGAGGGACTTACATATTGCGAAGACATGTTAGACCTTGGTGGTTTAGGACATTCAGCAGTCATTCATTCTACAAATAAAGAAGTACAAAAGCAGTTTGGATTACGTATGAAAGCTTGCCGTCTTATTGTAAACGCCCCTTCATCACAAGGTGGAATCGGTGACATATATAATGGATTTATTCCATCACTTACGCTTGGTTGCGGTTCGTATGGGAAAAACTCAGTTTCTCAAAACGTAACAGCAACGCATTTATTAAATATAAAAAGGTTGGCAAATAGAAAAAAGAATATGCAGTGGTTCAAATTACCACCAAAAATTTATTTTGAAAAACATGCGACAGCATATTTAGCAAATATGCCTAACATTTCACGTGCATTTATTGTAACGGATCCAGGAATGGTTGAGCACGGATATGTAGATACGGTTACGCATTATTTACGTAAACATGCAAATGATGTAAAAGTTGAAGTATTCTTTGAGGTTGAGCCAGATCCATCAGATGAAACTGTCTTTAAAGGTGCGGAAATGATGAGAAGTTTTAAGCCAGATGTAATTATTGCACTTGGTGGTGGTTCAGCGATGGATGCAGCGAAAGGGATGTGGCTTTTCTATGAGCACCCAGAAACAACATTCTATGGAATTAAACAGAAGTTTTTAGATATAAGAAAACGTACATGTAAATATCCGAAATTAGGAAGTAAGGCACAGTTTGTTGCCATTCCAACAACATCAGGAACAGGATCAGAAGTGACGCCATTCGCGGTTATTACAGATAAGAAAAATAATATAAAGTATCCACTCGCAGATTATGAATTAACACCAGATGTAGCAATTGTTGATCCACAGTTTGTAATGACAGTACCACCACATGTAACAGCAGACACTGGTATGGACGTTTTAACGCATGCAATCGAGGCGTATGTGTCTGTTCTAGCAAATGACTATACAGATGGATTTGCATTAAAGGCCATTGATCTCGTATTTAAATATTTACCAAGAGCATTTAAAGATGGAAATGACGAAGAAGCACGAGAAAAAATGCATAATGCTTCTGCAATTGCAGGGATGGCATTTGCAAATGCTTTTCTAGGTATTAATCACAGCTTAGCACATAAAATTGGACCGGAATTTCATATTCCGCATGGGCGTGCGAATGCAATTCTTATGCCGCACGTAGTTCGCTATAATGCTATTAAGCCAAGAAAACACGCATTGTTCCCAAAATATGAGTACTTTGTAGCTGATGAACGCTATGCACATATTGCGAGAATGCTTGGGCTTCCAGCAGGCTCAACAACAGAAGGCGTGGAGTCACTCGTCCAAGCAATTATTGAACTTGGAAAAAGTTTAAATATTAATATGAGTATCGCGGGACAAGGAGTTGCTAAAGACCAGTTTGAAGAGGTTGTTGGATTATTAGCAGAAAGAGCTTTTGAAGATCAATGTACAACAGCTAATCCAAAATTACCTCTTATTTCAGAGCTGAAAGAAATTTATATGGAAGCATATAAAGGAGAGTAATGCTTATGAAAGAGTCGCAATAAAGCGGCTCTTTTTCTTTTGGAAAACATCTCCCAGAATGTCTGTATTTACTTGTCTTTAAGTGTAATAGAATATGATACAGTGAAATGGAGGAGTGAGAATATGATGAAAGAATTACAAGAAAAAATAGCAGATTATACTCGTTTCGGACAAATTCTTCTCGCTGTAAGTACATTGTTAATGGTTGGCTTGTTGATTCCGAATGGAGCAAAAGAAGCAATACAATCTTTTGTTATGATGGGGAGCATCGTTATATTTTTAAGTTTATCCTTCTTTTTCTTCCAGCGTGTGAAAGTGATGCGAGATGAGTTAGAGGAAAACGAATGTGAATAATATTGATAAATAGAGCGTTATAAAAAGCAGGAATCTTTTTTGTAACGCTTTTTGTTTTTTCTAGAAAATGTATGCGTTTTATATTGACAATGATAATCCTTATCAATTAAAGTAGAGTAGTAGTTAATGATTATCATTATCAGTTAGAGGTGGAAGAATGAAAAAATCTATTACGCTATTCACAGCGATTTTATCTATTTTTTTCTTGTTAATAGGTTGCAATGCAAAGGAAAACGAAAAAGCATCTGCAACAAAAACGGAAAAAGGAAAAGAGAAAATCGAAGTTACCGACCTGTCAGGAAGAAAGGTAACATTCGATAAGGTGCCAGAGAGTTTTGCAACATTAAGTATGGGAGACATGAATATTATTCATGCGTTAGGCGGAAAAATAGTAGGTCGTCCGGATGCAAAAATAACTCTTCCAGAGGATATAAAGAAAGTACAAGTAATCGGGAATGCGCATCAGCCGAATTTTGAGCAAATTGCCAGCTTAAAGCCAGATGTACTTATTGCTAATAATGGGTTTCAAAAGAATGTTCCAACGGTGGAAAGACAAGGAACGAAAGTAATGATTTCTTCTGCAAATTCTGTACTAGATATTCAAAAGAATATTGAACTATACGGAACGATTATGAAGAAAGAAGATAAAGCAAAAGAACTTAACCAAAAAATTAATGATCAAATGAAGACATATGAGAAAAAAAGCGATGTAAAAGCATTGCTAGTGTATGGGGCACCAGGTACGTATTTAGCGGCATTACCAACATCTTTATCAGGTGATATTTTAGAAAAAACAGGCGGAAAAAATATTGCAGCTGATTTTCCGGAAATGAAGGAATATCCGCAATATGCGCAGCTAAGTGTAGAACGTATTATTGAGGCAAATCCAGATGTGATTTATTTAATTACACATGGAGATCCAAATAGCGTTAAAAAAGCATTTGAAGGCGAAATGATGAAAAATGAAGCGTGGAAAAATTTAGATGCAGTAAAACAAAATCGTGTAGTGATTTTGCCACCAGGCTTATTTGGATCAAATCCTGGAACAAAAGTTACAGAAGCGATGGACTTTATGTATAAAAGTATACAAGATGTAAGGAAATGATACGTATGGAAAGTAGTGAAGTGGTAAGGGAAAAGGAACATCCTTTTGCGAAAAAAAGATGGATAATAGCAGTTACCTTAGCAGTATTAACGATTTTAGGTCTTTTTTACGGCCTTTTCGCAGGAAGTTTATCCTTTTCATTACGAGATATTCTGGTAGGGATACAAGATGAAGATTCGACGGTTCATCGAATTGTATGGGATCTTCGTATACCGAGAGTGCTCGTTGGATTTATAGTAGGAACGTGTTTAGCAGCATCTGGTGCCCTGCTACAAGGGGTTATGAGGAACCCTCTTGCAGACCCTGGTATAATCGGGGTTTCATCTGGAGCAGGCCTTGTAGCAATTGTAATTATGATTTTATTCCCTCAGCATATGGCTTTTTTACCGTTCGGAGCGTTTTTAGGAGCTTTCATAACGGCGATGGTCATTTATGCTTTATCGTGGCAAAAGGGGGCACCGCCTTCAAGGATTGTTTTAGTAGGTGTGTCAATCAATGCATTAATTGGCGCAGCCACGTCAGCGTTAATGTTATTACATAGTGATAAAGTACAATCCGTGTTGCCATGGTTAGCAGGTGGCATTGGTGGTGTAAGTTGGGCGCATTTAAACATGATAATTTATTATGCAATATTCGCTATTATATTGGCCTTCTTTGGCATTAAGCATATTCGAGTATTAATGCTTGGAGATGAAATGGCGAAATTATTAGGACATAACGTGGAGAGAAGCCGGTTTTATTTAATAGTTGTAAGTACACTATTAGCTGGAATTGCGGTTAGTGTTTCTGGTCTTATTGGATTTGTCGGTCTTGTCGTACCACATATGTTACGTTTATTAGTTGGAAATGACTATAAATATTTACTGCCATTATCATGCCTTGGCGGAGGAATATTACTTGTTTTCGCGGATGCGATAGCTCGAAGTTGGTTCGATCCAATTGAATTGCCAGTTGGTATTTTATTATCCTTCTTAGGCGGTCCGTTCTTCTTATATTTAATTCATAGAGGAGGGAAACAGAGTGATTTCCGTTAATAAAGTGTTTTACGCACATTCTGAAAGATTTCAAATGCAGAATATGAATGTACATATTAAAGCTGGAGAGGTCGTTAGTTTAATTGGGCCGAATGGATCGGGGAAATCTACTTTGCTTCGTTTAATGGCAAGACTACTTAAACAAAGCGAAGGGGATATCATTCTAGATGGAAAAAATATTCATACGATGAAAAGTGCCGATGTAGCGAAGCAATTAGCGATGTTACCACAAATGCATGATCATCAATTAGATTTAACAGTGAAAGAATTAATCGAATTTGGAAGAGGCCCTCATAAATCATGGAGCAGTCGCTTAAATAAAGAAGATGAAGAAATTGTTGATTGGGCATTGTCAGTTACAAATCTTGAAGGGTATGAATATCGTCTTTTACAATCTTTATCAGGAGGAGAAAGACAACGAGCCTGGATTGCAATGACGCTAGCACAACGTACAAATGTTTTATTATTAGATGAGCCAACAACCTTTTTAGATATCGTTCATCAGTTGGAAGTAATGGAACTTGTGAAACGATTAAACGAGGAGTTTGGCATGACAATTGTAATGGTTTTACATGATATTAATCAAGCGGCTCAATATAGTGATCGTTTACTCGTATTAAAGCGAGGGCAGCTTCAGTATGATGGTATACCAGAAGAAGTGTTATGTCATGAAATGTTTCAACATGTGTTCGGCATCGAGGTAGATATTTTTCAAGGAAGCGACAAGCCATTTTTTACACCGAAAAGAATTTCTAAAAGGAGAGAAGCGCGATGCGAACAGAAGAACGTATTACCACTGAGTTAGTGAGAGAATTTGTTATGGCAGCTCACGGAGATTTAGAAAAAGTACAAGAACTGTTGGCTGAATCGCCAAGCTTACTTCATGCAGCTTACAATTGGGGTGGATCAGATTGGGAAAGTGCATTAGGAGCAGCGGCACATGTAGGCCGTAAAGATATTGCTCTCTATTTACTAGAAAAGGGTGCTCGAATGGATATTTTCGCAGCCGCGATGCTTGGAGAATTAGAAGTTGTACAAGCTATTTTAGTGGCACAACCAGAGGCATTGCGTGCATCGGGTCCACATGGTATTTCCCTTCTTCAACATGCACGAATGGGTGGAGAAAAAGCGCAGCGTGTATTTGAGTACTTAACGGTGCTCTCTTAATGACCGCAAAGGTTCTTGTGTGCGGTAAACTTTTCACTTTCATATAATTGAAAAGTTTACCGCCCGTTAGAACGGGATAAGTATCTAGTATATTTGAAAATCCTACACCCCCCTCAATTGTAGTTTTCTTTATGCTAGTTATGATATGGATGCAGTAGACAATATTTGTCTACTGCCTTTTTTATATTTAGTGAAATTGAATATTCTGCGTTTTGTTGCGGAGTCATTTATAATAAATAGTAACAATTCATATACATACAAAACATGATCGTGTAGTTAAGTACAAATTTGCGGGAAGGAGTGCAGAAATGTTTCATACAGATCGTTTACAAATTCGTAAATATACAATGGATGATTTACAGTTCTACGCTTCACTATGGGGAAATGAGAAGGTAATGCGCTATATTGGAAATGGGATGTTAAAAACATATATGCAATGTAAAAAAAGTTTGGAGGAGTGGGTGATTCCTAGCTATAAAAACGGCCTCGGTTTATTTGTATTGATTGAAAAAGAAACGGGGATACGAATTGGTCATGCAGGATTAGTAAAGCAGCAGATAGATGGAAAAGAGGAAATTGAAATTGGGTATTGGCTACTGCCTCAGTATTGGGGAAAAGGGTATGCGAAAGAAGCAGCGGCAGCATTTCGAGACTATGGCTTCCAAGCGTTACGAATGAATAAATTAATTTCTCTTATTAATCCGGACCACCCGGCCTCCATCTTTGTTGCTAGAAAAACAGGACTTAGTTATGAGAAAACAACTTCATTTCATGGGATGGATGTTCTCGTTTATTCCATTAAGCGCGTTGGATGAAAAAGGGTAAATTACATCTTTTGAAGAATGGTATATAAAAATAAAGGGGGGATTACATGTATATTTATCATAATGGACTTATTATTCGTGAGGGAACGAATGGTGTACCTGCATATGCAATTAAAACTTTATTCGAAGATGCCGGTTGGAGCAATGATGATATCCCTTCTTGGCAAATTGAAAAATTCACGATAGCATTTGAAAATTCAACATGGGCATTCACAATTTGGGATGAAGAAGAGATGATTGCGATGGTTAGAGTCATTTCTGATGGAATTATGGTCGCGAACATAGTAAATTTAGTTGTGAAATGTGAATATAGAGGGAAGGGATTAGGTAAGAAACTTGTCGCTCTTTGTTTGCAAAAGCTGCCACATGGTGATTGGTTTGCGCATACATCTGCTAGTAATTTTGATTTTTATAGAAGTTGTGGCTTTGAGGTGAGGGAGTTATCGAGAAATGGAACATGTGCGTACTACGGGTATCAAGCAGCAAAAAAAGATGGGTACCGATAAAAATAAGATAATGTAGAAAAAGGATCGCTATTTTAATAATATAAACTGAACTGAGACTCCTTTTATGATAAAATGAAAGAAAATTCTGTTTATTATTAGGGGGATAAAAATGAGTATAAAAGTTGGGGATGTATTTAAATACGAAAGAAGATTTACTGAGGAAGAGGTTTTTGAATTTGCAAATATTACAGGAGATAAAGGTAGGCA
This sequence comes from Bacillus sp. BC08, assembly GCF_054326875.1. Lineage (NCBI taxonomy): Bacteria > Bacillati > Bacillota > Bacilli > Caryophanales > Bacillaceae > Bacillus > Bacillus sp. BC08. The sequence goes on from NZ_JBTGPA010000035.1 coordinate 483,064, forward strand.
TCATATGGAATATGATGAAAATGGACGTTTAATGGTTCATGGTTTATTGACTGCTAGTATTGGAACGAAAGTAGGCGAAGAATTACATTACATAGCAAGAGAATTAGTAAGTGAGTTTATTAGACCGGTTTTTACAGGGGATACGATCACTTGTGAATTGACTTTAACAAATGTTGAACAGATGGAAGGATACAAAAAGGTTTCAATCGAGTCAGTTTATCGCAATCAACACGAAAAGACTGTACTAGTTGGGACAAGCTATGGAGTTATAAGGGGATAAAAAAGAAGCCTAATTTACAGGCTTCTTTTTTATTTAATAAACACGTTTTCGATTTTCTGCATGACTAGAGATGAGTAATAATGCCGTTTCTTCTCCTATATTACGCACGATATGAGGAACACATGCATTCCAAGAGAAAGAATCCCCTTCTTCTACAATTGCAATATCTTCTCCATGTTGAACTTCTAGTTTTCCGCGTAATACAAGGTGACACTCTTCCCCCTCATGGGCATTTGGTGAGTTTTCTTTCGGAAACCCAGCAGGAATTTCTACAAGATTGAGGCGGAGGCCACCTTGCTCTGCAACATGTTCAATTCTTTGTTCATCTTTTCCGTATACACTGTATTTACGCTCTACCTTTTTGACAACTTTTAACCGATCTTTTTGTTCTAACAATAAATAGGGAAGAGGAACGTTTAAAAAATTGGAGATCGTTTCTAAAGTTGAGATAGATGGTGAAGTTTTATTATTTTCAACCTGACTCATAAATCCTTTAGAAAGACCTGTTCCCTCACAAATTTGTGCGATTGTTATGCCTCTACGTTGACGAATTTCACGTATTGCAGAACCAATATTCATAAAATCAAGCTCCTTTTTGTAAACAACTATTTGTATCATAGCAAAAAAAATATATTTTTTCCCAGTGAAAATGAATTGACGAATAAAAAAAAGTAGTGTATGTTTTGTAATGTAAATAAAAGTTTTGTATAAGGAAACTATAAAGGAGAGAAAGAAATGAATCAACATATCGGTAACTTAATTATTCGTATCGTGTTAGGGGTAACGTTCTTTATGCACGGTTTAACAAAATTTCAATCGGGGATTGACAATATTGCAGGGTGGTTTACAAGCATTGGTTTACCAGGAGGACTTGCATACGGAGTAGCAACAGCGGAAGTAGTTGGTGGTATATTGTTAATTCTAGGTTTAGGAGTAAGATATATTGGATTATTATTTGCACTTGTTATGGTTGGAGCAATTGTGAAAGTAAAATGGTCAGCTGGTTTATTAGGAGATGGAAAAAATCCTGGCTTCGAATTAGAGCTTGCATTGTTAGCAATGGGTGCGTACTTATTTGTTGCGAAAGTAGACGGTTTTGTAGATAATTTCTTAAAAGAGAAAATGTTAAAGAAGAACTAAATGAAATGGGGGCTAACAAGATGAGTTTTCAACTTCATCCCGACACAACACTTGATGTTGTTCATTTATATGTATCAAATATAAAGAAATCACTAGAGTTTTATACAGAAGTACTAAGTATGAAAGTACTAAAAGAAGATGACATGGTCGTTACATTTGGGAATGAAAATAACGAACCACTCCTTATCATTGAAGAAAAGAAAGAAGCCTTACCAAAGCAAAGAGGGAGAACGGGGTTATATCATTACGCAATTTTATTACCGAGCAGACAAGATTTAGCGAATATTCTTCGTCATCTTGTAGAAATGGTATATCCACTGCACGGCGGAGCCGACCATTACTTTAGTGAGGCCCTTTATTTAGCTGATCCAGATGGAAACGGGATTGAAATTTATCATGATCGCCAAAAAGAAGTTTGGCGTGATGAGAATGGAGAACTACCGTTTGTTAGTAACCCGTTAGCTGGTGAAGAATTATTACAACAGGGAAGTGTGTGGAATGGTTTTCCAACGGGTACTGTGATGGGGCATGTTCATTTCCATGTAGCTGATTTAGAAGAAGCAAAACGTTTCTATGTGGATGGTCTTGGTTTTGAAGTAACAATCCCAGCTCGTAATGGCGCGTTGTTCGTATCGGCAGGTGGCTATCATCACCATATCGGTTTAAATACGTGGCAAGGTGAAGGAATACCACCGCAAATGCCAAATTCTGTTGGCTTGAACTATTTCACAATTGTACTAGCGGATGAAAAACAAAAAGAGCAAGTATGTGAAAGCTTAAAAAATATTGGCAAGATTGCTACGTACAAAGATGGAATATTGCAAGTCGAGGATCCATTTGGACATTGTATCCAATTCAAAGTAAAAGGAGAAGCCTAAAAAGGCTTCTCTTTTTTATTTTCTTATAATCGCTTTTTCGTTTTGTAAAAATAGTTCATCAAATTGCTTTGCAAGCTCAAAATCTAGTTTCGTTAAACCTTTTGCATTCCAAGATGACAAAGTAATAATGACTGCTTTATACTGGATAAGGATAAATGGATGGTGATTATGTTCTTCTGATAGTTTGGCGGCTTCAGAGACAAATTCGACTCCTTTTAAGTAGTCGGAAAACATATATTTTCGTTCAATCCATTTCTCATCTTTTACCATCCATTTATCTACCTTCAATAATTCCTCGTGAACTTCTTCTTCAGTTAATCTTAGCATCATTTTTCACATCCTTTATTGGAAGTAACGCAAGACCATTGTTAATAAGGCGTGTTACAGCTTCGTCAGTTGTGAAAGTAGAAAGTTGATGTAGTAATGTTGCCGATGTTTCATGCCCTTTGTTATGCTCTAAAAGTAACTCTAATACTTCAAGGCGCAGCAACCATTCTTTCGTATAAAATTTATTTAATACTTCTTGAATTGCTACTAATTGATCGATATGCGCGTCGTGTAAGATCCCCTCACTTCGAATATCTCGAACTGTTTGATACATACGTTCAAGTTCATTCAGTACAAGTGGAGCAGGAATTTCTTGAACTTCTTCATCCATTGGGAAAAATGCTGCTGCATCTGCGGCACCTGGGAATACGGAAGTGATTTGTGAGCCAACAGCCATATCAAATGCGCCCCATGAAGCATCAAATAAAACGCGGGCGTTATAAGTAACTGTGCAATCGATAAAGGAAATAAGAGCAATTTTCTTATTGTTTTTTACAATATCTGTTACTGTTCCTTTTACATGAATACCACTTGCAAAAGTAAACTCAGCGATAGTTCCAATTGTAATTCCTAATGATTGTAGTTGTTCGTCTATACAAGTTTCTAATGCAATATTTTCAGTGAGTAATCCAATCGGTGTTCCAAATCCATCACTGTGTACAGAAGTAGAATGATTCGCTAACTGTTTATTATGAAGCGCTAAAGCCGTTGGCGAATTTGTTCGCATGTAAATTAATTCACCTGCATCGTTTTCAATTGTCTCGCTAAATGTACCTGTAATTTGTAATCCGCTATTTAGCTCAGCAGTTGCATAGTTCTCGGAGCGAATTGCTTTTTCTAAACCTTCTTTTCCACCTGTTTTAAAGGCCATCGTTTTAGAAAATGTTTCAAGCGCATCTGTTAATTCTTCAAAGGATTTACAAACAAATAGTTGTGGTTGCATTTTTGTTACGTCATAAGTTGTCCCTGTACATGCTTCGATAGAAAATGGAACCTTTTCTACAGCGTCTGTTAAGCAATGTTTGCTTTCGCCAACAGAAGAAAGGAGGCCAGCACCATATATTTTTGGATCATCTATATTTCCAATCAATCCATATTCTACTGTCCACCAGAAAAGACGTGAAATTTGTTCAGCTTCTGATAAACCAGAAACTAAGTTTTGTTTTTCAATTACAGCATTTTCAGCAGCCTTAACTTCATCAGGAGTAGAAGTAGGGCTTTCTTTTACTATCGTTAATGTACGAACAGCTTCAAATGTATCATGTTCTTCTTTTGTAGAGAAAGCTTTTGCACCAATTTGTCCAAAACGTTTCACATATTTTGCATATGTAGGATCAAGTAAAATCGGTGCGTGTCCTGCTGCTTCGTGTACGATATCTGGAGCTGGTGTGTACTCGATATTTTCTACTTTCCGAATATCTGTTGCGATCGGTAGTAATCCATGTCCTTGAAAATCGAAGAATGCTACGCCGGGAATAAGTCCGTCAATCGTTACAGCCCCCCAGCCACTTGGTGCCAAACACTCATTCATTTCTTCTACTTTTGGAATTGCATCTATATTAATACCAGATGATTGTAGTCCGTTCACATAGGCTGGATGAGCAACGTCTTTTAAGAAGCTATGATTTTGTCTCATAATATAACGCCACACAGCGTGATTCACCGGTGTGTATTGATCATAATGTTGTGTGGATACGAATGGTTTTAAATGCGATGGAATTTCTGTTTTCTTTGTCATTTAGACATCCTCCTTTTTTTCAATAAAATTGAATATCGATTTCGTATAGCTTGTATCACCTCCTTTCATTTTTTGTAAGCGCTTATAAAATTTTATCATAAGATTCGGAATTATTTAACATCTGTTTCTGTGAGAAATAGAAAAAGCCCCTATCGGAAAATCCGATAGGGGCGAAAGAATCGCGGTACCACCCTATTTGTAAGTGAAAATATACTTACATCTCAATTAATGATAACGGAAAAATTCCGTCTTTTCCTTCATGCATAAAAGCACTACGAAAAAGAAGCTCCAGAATTGTAATTCATACTTATATATGTGCTAATTTCCACCGACCATTAGCTCTCTGTAACAGGGATATAAGATACTACTGCGATTCTTTCAACGCGTATATATGAAATTGTGTAAGAGGTTGGGCGCAAAAAAGTCCCTATCGGAAAATCCGATAGGGACGATAAAAATCGCGGTACCACCCTATTTGTAAACAATTAATTGTTTACCACTCACTTTACGATAACGGAAAGATCCGTCTTTCTCTTCATGCATAAAAAGCACTACGGGAAAGAAGCTCCAGAATTGTAATTCACCCTTGTATATGTACTGATTCGCACCAACCATCAGTTCTCTGAGACAGTGATATAAGTCGCTACTAGTATTCCTTCAAAGCCGATATATAATTCGTTCAACTAAACTATGTTTTGTATTATAAAACTATATTAAAAAAATTGTCAATAAAAATTTTTCATCCCATGTTAATGAGCAGTAAAACTCCTACCTCAAAATTCGGTGGGAGTAAAGAAGTTAGATGGGAGACTAACTACTCGTGAACCCCGAGTGGTGAAGGCTAATAATCAGTGGGGGATGAACAAAACCCCACTGATTAAAGTTTCACTTTATTTTACTTCTAAATCAACATTTAAATTAGTTGTATTTCCAGCTGCATCTGTTGCAACAAGATGAATTGTATTCTTTCCTTGTTGTAATTGGTTACGATCGAAATAAATGTCATAACTTTTCTCCCAAGGATTCAGGAACGCACTTTCCCACATACCATTTCCGTTAATTTCATATTGCATTCTCACTGGAATGCCAGGTGCAACCCAACCGGATTCTGTCATCCAATCTAGTAGAATATCGTCAACTTTTCCTCTAATTATGAGGTTTTCTTGATCAACTTCGTGCGTTAACTTAGGTGCTGTTCGGTCAACAAACACAGCTCCTGTTTGCTTTGTTTCTCCACCAGAGTTAGAAGCAACAGCTTCGATTTGGTATAAGCCATCAGGCAACGGAGATCCGTCAGTTCTTGTACCATTCCATTTGAAAGATTTATAACCTGGTGTTTCGTTTTTACCTTGATATACTGTGCCTTGATATGTCACACGGTCTTTCGTAATTAAATTGGCATGAAACGCTATATCTTCAACTGGTGTAACTAAATAGTAATTGATTAGGTTGTCATCTAGTATTTTGTCATTATTTGGACTGAAAGTAGAATTAATGATTTCAAGGCCATCAATACGCTTGTATTCTTTCGGATCGATGCTAAATGTAAATGGAATACGCATCTCTTCAGTTTTCCCTTGCTCTTTTACATACAGATTCCCTGTATATACGCCTTGTGGTAAGGAGCTATCTACAGTAATAGTAAAAGGTTTTTCAATATTACTATTCGGTTTCATACTAATAGAAGAAGGGAAAGAAGTCTGGATTTTTGTTTTTGTATCTAATAATTCAATACGAGTTGAAAAGTTTTTCTTTTTGTTAGAAAGATTTTCTAAAGTAATATTTTGTGTTAGTTTCAGTTTGCCGCTATTCGGTTTAATAAGACCGAAGCTTACGTTGTTCGGTTTCACTAACGCATCCGTTTGAGCTGCTTTCGGAATGTTAATTAAACCTGATCCTTGCGCCATGACAGGATATGTATTTTCATTGACATCCTTTAATGTTTTTGCAGTGTTGGCAAGAGCAGATTTCACTTGTTCTGTCGTCCAATCAGGATGCATTTGACGTAGTAAGGCAACGGCTCCTGCTACTTGTGGCGCAGCCATACTTGTTCCGTTGTGAGATTCATAGCCACCCCTTGGTACCGTACTAGTAATTTGTACGCCAGGTGCAACAACATCAGGTTTTATGAGCCAACTTCCTTGTGATGGTCCTCTTGAACTGAAGTTACCAATCAGTTCGGTTTTATTTGGTTGTCCAATCTTTATGTTTTTCTTTCGTTTTGTAATTAAATTTTTCAACTCTTCGCCATTTGTATTTGATAGTTGCATAACTGGAAGAGCTATATCTTCACGTCCAAAATATTCGGGCATGATATTAATTTCTTTTTCGTTAGAAATTAATAGCACGCCGAGAGCACCAGCTTGTTTTGCTTGCTCTGCCTTTACTAACGTGCTCGAAGTTCCTTGTAAAACAAGGGCGAACTTACCTTTCACACCTTGTTTAGCGTAATCGCTTGAATTACCGTAGCCAACATAGACAAGCTGGGCATCGTTTCCTACTTGGAAGTCCGCTTTTGATAACGGTAATCCTTGATAAGATTTATTAGAACCAGCTACTTGGAATGTTGGAAATGGAATAGAAACAGTAGATGCACCAACAGAGATGACGCTACTCGCGTTACCAGGAGCATCAACAGACCAAGGCTTTGGTCCATCATTTCCATTTGAAACGACTGCAGTAACACCAAGTTTTGCTGCACGTTCTAACGTCATTGTTACAGGTTGATCAGGGACATTCAAATCTTGACCGAGAGATAGATTTAAAACGTCAGCGCCATCTTGAATAGCACGCTCAATACCTTGAAGAATATCTTCGGTCGTACCAGTACCGCTATCATTCATTACACGATAGGCTAGAATAGACGCATTTGGAGCAACACCTTTAATTTTTCCGTTACCAGCAATAATGCCAGCTACATGAGTACCGTGTACGTTGCCATCCATTGGATCGTTATCCTCATCGACAGTATCATAGCCACCGATATAGTTTGCTTGCAAGTCAGGATGTGTATAGTCTACGCCAGAATCAATAATAGCGACTTTCATACCTTTTCCATCAAGCGGTTTGCCAGATGGATCTTTTAAATTCCATGCTTCAGGTGCACCGATTGTCGGTCCGCCGATATTTGGCGCTTCTTCTTTAGTAGCGCTTTTTGCTGTTTCATGCAATTTATATGTTAAGTTTGGATAAACAGCTTTTACTTCAGGTAAAGAAGCTAAAGCAGCAACTTGATCTCCTGGGATAGAAATAGAGAATCCAGAAAATAACGTACTATACGTTTCTTTTATCTTTGCTTTTGGTGCTTTTTCTTTAATTTTCTTTGTTGTATCCTCTTGTGCCTTTTTTAATTGTGCATGGTATGATTGCGCATTTCCATTTTTTAAATCTGGAGCGTGCTGAATGTTACTTTGTGAAGCGAGCGGAGCATGTTGCAATTCTACAATGACTGAAATTTCTTTTGCTGTTTTTGTTTCAACATTTTGCGCGATTTTGTTTTCTCCCCATTGCTCAATATTGGCTTTTAACTGTGGACTAAATTGCTTCTCCTTTTGCAGCGATTCAGCATGCGCGCTTAAAGCTCCAAAACTAGAAAAGACAAGCGCCATACTTAATATTGCAGATGTAGTTTTTTTCATTGAAACTCCCCCTAATAAAAAGTGCTAATATTCCGAAAAGTTATCTTACATTTTTGTTATGAAATATAAAATCGAATGTTGGCTAAACTATACTTTCGACATAATTCATACCAATCCTCTTTGAATTAAAAATTTCTTGGGAAATCTTTTGGGATTATGTCGAATGGCTCATATTCAGTGAAGAAAGCCCATTCTTATTGAGGATAAATCCACACCAATTCTGCAATTAATAAGGAGTGAAATTCGCATATAGTAAGCGAAATATGAGGAATGCTATAAGAAAAATGGAGGAATGTATGAAAAAAATTATCGTGAGTAGTAGTTTGGGTTTATTCATTTTTATATCTTCAATTTTTAGTGCGAGTGCGGAACATAATGGGGCGAAAGTTGCTTTCATTCGTCATCATGACCTTTGGATTAAAATTGATGGAAAAGAAAAACAAATAACAAAAGGTGAGTACATAACAGGGCCGAAGTGGTCTCATGATGGCGAATGGATTGCCTATGCTAAAGGAAAGCAGCAAAATACTTTTGAATTGTACCGACTGGAAGATGGAAAGAAAGTTAGACCATTTCAATCTGAAGTATCAAATTATCAATGGTCACCGAAAGAGAATATAATTGCATTTGTATTTACGAATACATTAAATACGTTTGATGTCCAAAAAAAGAATGCAGATTTTGAAAATGTATCAGCTGGTGTAGGTGATTATGCATGGTACCCTGATGGAAAGAAGTTTCTTGTATCTTCTGAAGCACACTTACTTCCAACAGGATGGACAGGAGCCCAGCTATATGAAGTGCAAAAAGATGCACATATGAACCCTCATAAAATGAAACATTTATATGCATTACCAAATGAACATGATGATTTTCTAGCGCTAGTTGCAAGCGGGTTTGAGTGGTCACCAGATCGAAAGTGGATTTCATTTTTAGCGGTACCGACAGCTTCATGGTCAGCAGATAGTAATACACTTTGCTTAGTTCGAGCAGATGGCAGTCGGTTTGAAAAAGTAGATCAAATGTTATTAAACACAGAATGGCTCAAATGGGCGCCATCCAACAATATATTAGCTTATATTGAAGGAAGCGGGAGAGTTGCGTTAGAGAATAAACATTTAAAAGTAAAAGAACTGCCAGCACTTCAGCAGAACACATTTACGCCGAAAGGATATGTCGATTGGGATTTTGCATGGAAGAATGATAAAGTAATTATCGTTTCACGGGCAAAAGAGGCAGGGATAGAAACTCCGCCAGAAAAAAGGCCACTGCCATCTTTATATGAGATCAATCGTACAAGCGATAAACAACAGCAAATCACAAAGCCGCCTCATAAGCAAGGTGATTATCATCCGATTTTTATGAATAAGAGCAATCAATTAGTATGGATACGTTCAGACCGTAAGAAAGCCAATGTATGGGTCGCCAATAGTGATGGAAAACAGGAAAAGAAGTGGATTGAAAATATAGATGTACCAGAGTGGTATTATGAGAAATGGAATTGGGAAAATGTTATTTCGGTGAAAGCAGAATAAAAAAACGTGCCTAAAAGATAATTTTAGGCACGTTTTTTTATTGTTATTTATGTGTTTTATTTGGCTTTTTTTTCGCTGGGTTCCCGTTTCCCTGACGCTTTCTGTTTTGTTCATCTTTTGCTTGTTTTTCATGCAGTGTATCTAAAAAATCATTCGAGTTACTCATTTTTATATCGCTCCTTTCATTTCGTCCTAATTACTATAACCATTTAGGAGGATAATCATGAGATAAAAGTTAAGCACTTAATTTTCTTCGATAATATATATAAAATATGCCATACGTAATAAATAGCATAAATAAAATTTGTAACTCTACATTTTCTTTTAAAATAGTTGAGACAGAAGATGGTAAGTAAGGGGATGTATCGCTCGTTCCTATACCTAACCATTTGTTTAAGAGGTTAATGGTACAAAACATAAAAACACCAGACCAGCTTGCAATAATTGCCTTCTGTTTAATTTTTGTTTCACGTTCATCATCTGTAATCCAAGGATTAGCAGTTTTATCACTACTAAAAAATCCGTTTATATATCCCCATATAATCATTCCGATTAAGATGGTTATCCATTTCATATTTGTGATTCCCCTCTCTCTTGTAAAAAGTATTTTACATATATGATTGTAATATTTCCCAATTGTTTGTGTCAAATCTTTTTTACATATCGTTTTTTCTTATAGCAGGAATAATGAATGAGATAGGGAAGGAATTATGTTGAAGGATTTCATAGAGAGAGGAGGATGGGTATGAAACTCGTTTTTGTTCGGCATGGTGAAGGTGAACATACAAAAGATTTGCCGTCAACTTTACAAGTATTGCATCCATCATTAACGGATGAAGGAAGGAATCAGGCTAAATTACTTCAATGCAATGTGCCATTGCAAGAAACGGATATATTAATTGCTAGTCCTACACTTAGAACTTTACAAACGGCGGCAATATGGAGTGAGAAGGTAACTTGTCAAAAAATCGTCCATCCATATGTATCCCCGCGTATTTTTCCTTATCGAGAAGGAGCGAAAACATTACCATGTGATCACATAGTAGATCAGGAAATGATAGCAAATTTATTTCCACATTTTTTGATAGAGAAAAGCACAAATAAGCAGTTATGGACGGAGGGTATAAATATTATTTCAGAGAATAGCTTTCAGCAAATAGTAGATGAATTTCTTCTTTGGTGTTATGAGCTAGGCGCTGAAAGAATTTGCATTGTATCTCATGACGGGACGATTACAGCATATAGGCAATATTTACAGAAAGTCGTTTTAACTAGATCTGATTTTTTGCAAGAAACGGGTATATATGAAATGGAGGTATCCCATAAAAGTCTGATTGATGAAATCTAATGATGGGGTGAGAGTATATGTTGAATGTTGCACTAGTAGTTGGCTTTAATTCCGATTTAGAGGCGCAATCAATCAGGGCATCACTTGAATATTTTGGGGCAAAAGTTATAACATACTGGATTGGTAGACCGAAAGAGTTCATCGATATTCTTTCTGGAAAGAGTTTATATAATGATATTAATTATGTTGTCTTTTGCTTTCATGGTGAGGAAGGAAAGTTTGTCATGGAAGAGTTAGGTGAAGATATATATGAACAAGATGAACCGAGGGGATACTTTGGTACAGTAGAAATTTATAAATATGCAAAATTGCATAATACACATATTGTAAATAGTGGGTGTACGTTAGGGGATCGAAAACTAGCAGAATCTTTCTTACGTAGTGGGGCGAAATCGTATATTGGATCGATAGATTATGTAGATGGGAATGCAGCACTTATGTTTACAATACGCTTATTTTACGGGCTTATTAACCATGAAAAAAAGTTGGGAGAGGCTTTTGAAGAAGCACGGTTAATTGATAAAGAGACACATACATTTCGATTGTATAAGTAGTGTGAAACACATTTGTTCTATATTCGAATAAATGTGTTTCACATTTAACTCACATTTTTTTTACATTTTCTTCAATGAAAACCATTATCACTTATGGTATGATATGTTCAAGTTTTTACAGGTAATAGAAGTTACTATATAAACGTTAGTTTTTAATGCTTCATACACATGTCACAAATTATTCGTAATTAACATTTGAAAAATAAGTAACTAATGTTATTATATTATCTGTAACTAACTTAATTACAACTTTAGGAGGAAGATATGGTTATTCAATTTTTAAGAGAAAATAAAGCAGTTTCTTTTGTGTTAGCAGTAATTCGAGTATATCTTGGTTACACATGGTTAATGGCTGGAATCGGTAAATTACAAGGAAAAGGATTCGATGCAACTGGCTATTTACAAGGTGCAATTGAAAAATCTAAAGGAGCACAACCGGCTGTTCAATCTTGGTGGGCATCATTTTTACAAGATTTCGCAATTCCAAACGTTGATCTATTTAATTCACTTGTAATGTGGGGAGAGATTTTAGTCGGAATTGGTTTAATTGTAGGCTGTTTAACAAAAACAGCGGTCTTTTTCGGCCTTCTAATGAACTTTTCCTATATGCTTAGTGGGTCAATTGGTGTAAACCCTGAAATGGTTATTCTATCCATGTTCGTTCTAGTCTCTAGTATGAATGCTGGTAAATTTGGAATAGATGGTTTCGTTATTCCGAAAGTACTGGGATCAAAAACTCAAAAACGCCAAAAGCAAGCTGCTTAATATATGAAAGCGGGTATCTCAAAATGAGATACCCGCTTATGTTATTTTTCAACTTTGATTGGATTGTTTTTAAAGAATTCTTTTACATAACCTACAAATTCTTGTGGCTCTTGACGAAATGGTGCATGATAACCTTTTTCAATAATATGGAAAGTACTATTTTTTAAGAATTGATGATATGTTTCTCCTTCTTTCCAAGAAACGCTACTATCATTTCTTCCCCATATAATTAAGGTTGGTTGTTTCAGTTCATTTGCATTGATTTGAAGACGTCTCGGCCATAATTTCATTTTATTGTAATGCTCTTCATCGTTACGTTTAAATTTCACTTTGCTTTCATCATAATCTGCAACAGCAGAAACGGTATTTAAATCAGTCGACAATTGTGGTTTTGGTGACCCTTGTTTATTAACGAGTGTATGAGGACCACCTGTAGCATCAGTTAAAATAAGGTGGGTAACGGCTTCAGGATATAAATACGTTAAATTAAGGGAGATTTCTCCGCCCATTGAGTGGCCCAGTATTGCAAACGAATCATAACCTAGTTTTTTCATTAATTTATAATACAAATTTGCATGGGTTGGGAAGGAATAATAAAAATCCATTGGCTTAGATGAGCGCCCGAATCCTAAAGCATCTACAGAAATAATTGTATGATCTTTTGCTAAGTCTGAGTAAATCTTTTGAAAACCATCTGACGATCCTCCAAATCCATGGATCATAAGTAAAGGTGGCTTTTCATTACCAATCTTTTTAAAGTAAATGGTTTGCCCATCTATTTCTACCATTTTTTCCTCGGTAGCTAGTTTCGCTGTAAGTGTATTTTTCACTTGTTTTACTTGTTCTACTGGCTTTTCTGCTGCACTACATCCTACTAATAGTGTAAGAGTAAGACAACCTACCATAAAATAGCTAAATCGCTTCAATGAGGTGTCCCCTTTCTAACATAACGCTGTATCTATCATAGCAAATAGCATATTACGATTTCCAGGAAGTTGGCTACCATTTTTTATCATAAGAGGTGAAAGGAGCGTTTCTTGGAAATTTTCTGTTTGAAGAAATTGACGAAATGAAAGTTGTGAATGTGGGACATCAATCCTTACTGTGCCATTCCAACATTCACAGATTCTCTTAAATAATTGAATAGCATCCTTCTCTTGCTTTGCGATAAGTGGATTGACGCATAATATATTACCTTTTTGTACACATAAGGAAAAAGCTTCTATACAGTTATTTCTCTCAATTTTAAAAGATTGGCTCGTTCTCGGTAAGAGTAACGAATAAAGTAAAGAACGATTAGCGCCAGTTGTAATTTGATCGAGAGAAATAAGTGATACAAGGTCCGGTTCTTTCACTTGTTGTGTATGAGTAATATGTGTCTTAGTCGTTTGCTTTTCAAAACGATGAATTGTCGTTACTGTTTGAAATCCGCACGATGTATAAAGAGGCTCGCCAGCTTCTGTTGCAATAAGTGCAATTGTTTGTTTTGGGGAGGTGTGTTCTAAGCAGCGATTAAGCAACATACGTCCGATGCCTCGGCCTTGAAAATTAGGATGGACGATTAACATGCCAATAGTAGAAAAACTATCTTTAAAAGGAAATACTCCTCCAGCTGCAATCAGTTTATTTTCATGCATATAACCGATAAGTGTGCCAAGAGAAAAGTACATTTCGAATTGTTTTTTCATAAATGCTTTATCTTGTAACCATCCAATAGCTTTACAAAGGTCGAGTAAATCAAAAATAAAAGATTCATCTAGCTTTATTGTTTTCATAAATACTCCCCACATTTCTATTAATTTTTATAAAAGCAGATTGAAAATGTTAAATAAGAGATTTGCGTTACATGAAATCCAACTTGTTTATATTTTGATTGTAAAGGCGAAGAAGGTTGGTATGGAAAGACAAAGTTATACAAATTATAACTTATATTTACATAAGTTAACAAAAAATTTACATATAACTAATTTTCTCTTAATAGTCTTCTATTAAATTTGATAGTGGGAAATGAATAACCTAATTAGGGGGACAATATAGTGAAAAAGTTTGTAAAAAAAGCATGGCCATTTGCAGTTGTGGCATCGTTAGCTGTTACTTCGGTAGCAACATGGAATTTTACTCGTTCTAGTGAGGTTAATGCAGATGAGAGCGGAAGCAATGCAAAGATTAAAAATGTCATCGTATTAATTGGGGATGGTATGGGACCTTCATATATGACGGCTCACCGTTATATGAAAGATAATCCAAAAACTTTTGAGATGGAATCTACAGAATTTGATAAGCATCTTGTAGGAACGCAAAAAACATATCCGGAAGATGAACATGAAAATATTACAGACTCTGCATCTGCAGCAACTGCTATGTCAGCAGGAATTAAAACATATAATGCAGCAATTGCAGTTGATAATGATAAAGCAGAAGTGAAAACGGTTCTTGAACAAGCGAAAGAAAAAGGGAAATCAACGGGACTCGTTGCTACTTCTGAAATTACACATGCAACACCAGCTGCGTTCGGTGCGCATGACATTAGTCGTAAAAATATGGACGCAATTGCAAATGATTATTTTGATGAAAAAATTAAAGGGAAGCATAAAGTAGACGTTATGCTTGGCGGCGGAGTAAATAACTTTGTTAGAAAAGATCGTAATCTTACAGAAGAATTTAAGAAATCTGGTTATAGCTATGTAACTGATCGCAATCAATTGTTAAATGATAAAAATGATCAAATTCTAGGTTTATTTGCGCCAGGCGGTTTAGATAAAATGATTGACCGTGCCGATAAAACACCTTCATTAGAAGAAATGACAAATGCAGCAATTGAACGTTTGAACAAAAATAAAAATGGTTTCTTCTTAATGGTTGAAGGAAGTCAAATCGACTGGGCTGGACACGATAATGATATCGTTGGTGCAATGAGTGAAATGGAAGACTTTGAAAAAGCATTTAAAGCAGCGATTGAGTTTGCGAAAAAAGATAAAAATACGTTAGTCGTTGCAACGGCAGACCACGCTACTGGCGGATTATCTTTAGGTGCGAATGGCGAGTATAACTTTAAAGTAGATCCAATTAAAGCTGCAAAACGCACACCAGACTTCATGGCAAATGAGATTGCAAAAGGTGCAAATGTAGAAGAAACATTGAAAAAATATATTGATTTACAATTAACACCAGAAGAAATTAAAGCGGTAAATGATATTGCTCCTTCAAAAGATGTAACAAAGATTGATAATGCGATTGAGGATATTTTCAATAAGCGTTCGGTTACAGGCTGGACAACAGGCGGACATACAGGGGAAGATGTAAATGTATATGCATTTGGCCCTGGTAAATACTTGTTCTCTGGCGTTCAAGAGAATACAAATATCGCTAAACGTGTCTTTGATATTGTTGGCGGTGGCGATCCAAATAAAGGAAGACGCTAATTATAAATGAAAGTGAGGCCAAATGCCTCACTTTTCTTTTTAGGAGATGGGAAAATGAGTTCTTTTTTCAGAGGGATAGGATCTCTTCTAATAGGGGCATTATTGCTAGTGGGATGTCAATCGAAGGAGAATCATATAGAAGAACAAAAATCTACTACTACAAAAACTGAGGAAAAGGTACAAATAACGAAAGAAGAAGAGAAATCGATTCAAGATGTGGTGGAGAAATTTGTACGGACGACAAATGAAAAAAATCTTGCTGAACATATGGACTTATTCTCAAAGAAGATGCCTAGCGCTGAAGACTTAAAAACACAAAAAGAAGCAGCTTTTCAAAAGGGAAATAAGAAAATTGAATTGGAACATATAGACATGAAAGCTAGTAAAGCAGGGTATGTTGTTGTTGAGACAAAGGAAAAGGAAATAGAGGGAGAGCTCACTCTTCAGAAGAAAGTACAGTATGCGCTTGGAAAAGAAGAGGACGGATGGAAAATTGAAGAGGTTCGCACGATAGGGAAGAAATAAAATGAAACTTTAATGGGCAGTAAGACACCCACCTCAAAATCAGCGAAAGCAAAGAATTTAGGTAGGGGGATCAACTGCCCATTAAATTCCGATTGGTGAGGGCTGATAATCAGTGGGGGATAAACAAAACCCCCACTGATTAAAGTTTCACTTTATAGTGGTAACATAATTTGATTTGAGCATGCTTCGATATCATCAATATCTTGGCGGATTGTTGCCATTTTATTATCGAGGTCTTCAGCTTTCATTGCTGCATCATGTAGTTCATCTTTTAAATACTCAGGTATTTTCCCTTCATATTTATAATAAAGTTTATGTTCTAAACTTGCCCAAAAGTCCATTGCGAGTGTACGCAACTGAATTTCTGCAAAGACTTCTTTTGTACCAGAATTCAGTGATAAAGGATACTTAATAATCATGTGTAAACTTTTATAGCCGTTTCCCTTTGGATTAGCGATATAATCTTTTACCTCTAGGATTTCCATATCTTCACGTTTTTGAATGACTTCTTTTAAATGATAAATATCTTCTACGAAGCAACATGTAATACGAATGCCGATGATATCTTGTAAATGCGTTTGCGCATTTTCAATTGTCGGTAATAAATTTTTACGCTCAAGCTTTTTAATAATACTTTCAGGTTGTTTTAATCTTGTTTTTATATGTTCAAACGGGTTGTAATCCTCTAAAAATTGGGCTTCCCGGTTCATAATTTCAAATTTAGTTTTTAACTCTTCTAAAGCAAATGTATATGGTAGTACAAAAGCTTTCCAGTAGTTAACCGTTGATTGATTATATTCCATTTATATACACACCTTTTCCTATTTACAAGTGAGGTTGTTATTATACTAAATACCAAATCATATAAGCGCAAGCAGCAAATGATGAGATCATAAAACGATATTTAGTTTTCATACTTTCAACTCCTTTCGAGTAAGATTCTATATGAATAAACGTGATTGTTAATAAGTTCACTATGTACAATTCCTATAGTAATAGATTCATGTGAATTTCGTATGAACTAATTGTTTCAGCTTTTTGTCTTTTTTTATAATTGACAAATGGAATGAAGTTATATAATGTATAAATCGTAATCATTACGTTTTGTTTTGCGATCTTTGAAAGAAAGGAGAATGACATATGCGTGTAAATATTACACTAGCTTGTACGGAGTGTGGTGATCGTAATTATATTTCTAAAAAAAATAAGCGAAACAATCCAGAGCGCATCGAACTAAAAAAATATTGTCCACGATTAAAACGAGTAACGTTACATCGTGAGACGAAGTAGAAGACTAGAGATATCTCTAGTCTTTTTTGTTTGTTATAATCACCTTAAATTGTAATAAAAGGAGAGGTATGATGAATCAAAAAGATAAAGAAAGAAAAGAGCAAGTGGCTCATATGATTGACATTCCAGATGATTATAGACTTGTAGTAGACGATCAAGAAGGCGTAGATGACCCGTATCATCTATTATGGTGGGAGCATAAAGAGGATGAGGAGAGAACGATACAAATTACGTTGAATAGACATACTGGTAATTTAATTGAATTTAGTATAGATGATGAAAATTCTTTTGCGAGCGGTAAGGAAGCGCTAGAGGAGAATAAAGCAAGAGAGAATGCAAATGTATTCTTAAAAAAATATACAAAAGAAGGATATGAATTTTATACATATGTAAAGGTTAAGGACGACAGGTGTGGTCGGAAAGAAGTAAATTATATGCAAGAAGTAAATGGCTATCCATTGCCGAATACAGGGTGCGTTTTGCTAGTTCATCCTTCAGATAATGTAGTGCATTTTCGTTATAATGGACAAAAAGCTATCGAGAAAAAACCGTTATGGCCAAGTAAAATCGTTGAAGAGAACGTCGTCTTAGAAAATTTGAAAGCTAGACAAGATATGAGACTTGTATTTGTAGATTTAACACACTCTTCATGTGAGTATGAGAATGGAGAAGAAGTAAAAGGGTACCATCTTGTATATGAACCAGAACCTAGTCATGCGTTTATTAATGCAAGTACAGGTAAAGATTTATTTGGACCCGATCATTATAAATTGCCTTCAACTGTAGCTGTTGAAAAACCGAAAAAAGGCAGCAAACAATATGATATATTCGATTTGCTTGACTGGGATAAAGAAAGTTTTACAAAAGTAGCTGAGACGGAAAATGATGATGAAATAAGAATGAAATTTGTTCCGAAAGAGGAACTGCAGAAACAGAAAGAAGAAAAGAATCCCTATTTAATGAATGAATTCTTTAAGAAGCATTTACCGATGTTAAAATATAATAATTTAATTGGCATTACGGTTGATAAATCTACCAATGAATTAATTGGCTTTATAAAATTGACAGAAGATAAAGAAGTAAAATCAATATTGTCTAGAGAGGAATGTTTACAAAAAGCACTTCAATTTTTGGAACAAGTTATTCCAGATGTCACACAATATCTACGCCTTTGGGAAGAACGTGAAGAAGCAGAAGATGGGATTGAAAGATTTATCTTTTCCGTATATGTGAATGGTATTCCAGCAGAGTATAAGCAATTTATGGTCAACATCAATACAGAAAATGGAGCTGTGATGCATTATTCCGGAGAGTCTAGCAACTTTATAAAAGGATTACTTACATACGAAACAACACCAAAAGTAACAAAGGAAAAAGCGTTAGAAATATACAGAGGGGCCATGCGAGTTCATTTAGAATGGTTTTTAGAGAATGATGTAGAGGAAACTAGCTACGAACTATTGTATAAACAAACAACGGATGAAAATTATAAAGAATCCTTCGATTGTAGTCGAGAACTGCGTTATATTGATGCGCATACCGGGGAGAAAGTTTGGAGTAAATATTAGTAAAAGCCAATCGATACGTATCGATTGGCTTTTACTACGTTCTTAGAATCATTTATCCCGCTTTAATGGGCAGTAAGACCCCCACCTCAAAATTCAGCGAAAGCAAAGAAGTTAGGTGGGGGAATGAAGAAAACCCCCACTGATTAAAGTTTCACTTTATTAATTGCCGTTAAGTGGTTGAAGAATACCATCTTGAGCTTTTGACCAATCATATAGGTTTCCGTCAGATCCCACTGCAAAATTTAGAGCACGAGAGTTCTCAGGAGATTCGCGTCCGTATAAGACGTCGTATAGCTTAATCCCATTTATTGTGCCAATTAGTTTGTCTTCGCTGGAGCTGTAACGAATTTCATTTGAGCGAGCTCCCATTCTTTTTTCTAGAACTTTTATAGCATCTTCACTTGTGAATGTAATAGTATCAGTTTGTTTATTTGGTTGCTTAGCTGGTTGTTGCTCTTTTTGTGTGTTTTTAGATTCTGCTTCAGGTTTTGTGTTGTTCTCAGTTTTTACATTGTCTTTAGTTGTTGCATTGTTCTCGTTTTTTGAGTTGTTTTTAGTTGTTGAGTTGTTCTCAGCTTTTGAGTTGTTCTCAGCTTTTGAGTTGTTCTCAGCTTTTGGGTTGTTCTCAGCTTTTGAGTTGTTCTCAGCTTTTGAGTTGTTCTCAGCTTTTGAGTTGTTCTCAGCTTTTGAGTTGTTCTCAGTTGTTGAGTTGTTCTCAGCTTTTGGGTTGTTCTCAGCTTTTGAGTTGTTCTCGTTTTTTACATTGTTCTCAGCTTTTGCGCTGTCTTCAGTTTTTTGGCTATCTTCCGTTTTTGTACTGTCTTTTGATACGGCAGTATCTTGTTTAGTAGCTTCGGTTTTTGTAGGAGACGTTTGTTGTCCACAAGCTGAAAGTAAGAAAAATGATGATGTGAGTATTACAAGGTTTCTAATTTGTGACGTAGCGTATCGCATGAAAACACCTCTTTCAAAATTTTGGAATCTCACATATTGTAATACATTGGAAAAAATATTCAAGATATGAAAGACTTATTTCGTTCGACAAAAAGCTAAGAATTCCATATTTATATCGTACAGACACAAACAACCTCACGCCCACATACACATAGTAAAGACCACTATTTTGGCGGAGGTGAAAGGTTTGAGTCTATTCGCCGCAATTGGATATATGGTTCGAGAAGTGTTTGTCTTTGTTTCTTATGTGAAGAATAATGCGTTCCCGCAGCCGTTATCGTCAGACGATGAGAGAAAGTACTTAGAGTTAATGGAGCAAGGTGATGCTCAAGCGAGAAATCTGTTAATTGAACATAATTTACGGCTTGTAGCTCATATCGTTAAAAAATTTGAAAACACAGGGGAAGATGCAGAAGATTTAATTTCAATTGGTACAATTGGGCTCATTAAAGCAATCGAGAGCTATTCGGCAGGAAAAGGAACAAAACTTGCAACGTATGCAGCGCGCTGTATTGAAAATGAAATTTTGATGCATTTACGTGTACTGAAAAAAACGAAAAAAGACGTTTCACTTCATGATCCAATCGGGCAAGATAAAGAGGGGAATGAAATATCGCTTATTGATATATTAAAATCAGAGTCTGAAGATGTAATTGATATGATCCAGCTTAGTATGGAGTTAGAAAAGATTAAAGAGTATATCGATATTTTAGACGAACGAGAGAAAGAAGTAATCGTGAAGCGTTTTGGACTGGGGCTTGATAAGGAGAAAACGCAACGAGAGATTGCGAAGGCACTTGGTATTTCCAGAAGCTACGTATCAAGAATTGAAAAGCGCGCTTTAATGAAAATGTTCCACGAATTTGTAAGAGCTGAGAAAGAGAAAAAAGCGAAAGAATAATGTACATTACAAGCAGCCTTATTTTAAAATGGGCTGCTTTTCTTTTTGGAAATAAGGAAAGAAAAAGAGTTGTGTTCAGAAGAAATCTATGTTCACTGTTGAAAATGACGGATTCTATCTGTAATATTAGAGGGTGCTAAACAATTTAAGAATAATACCATACTTAGTTTTCCACATGTATAATATGGCGGTTCTATATGATATGTGGGAATAAGAACCAATTTTACATATGATATAGAAGGAAAAGAAGGGGAAGCTAAAGTTATAGACTGATTAGGAGGTTTCGCAATTTGCGACGTACATTATATCGACTTATGATCGAACTTACAAATGGTCGTTTTACTTCTTATATATTACGTAAATTTGCACAATCTCGTTTGAGCTCTATCATTATTCCATCGTATGCGAAAGTTTTTCAAATTAATCAAGATGAGATGGAAAAGGGTTTGAAGGAATATCGAACATTGCATGAACTATTTACGCGTAAGCTAAAAGAAGGAAAGCGTCGTATTGATACAGATGCATTGAGTATCGTTAGTCCTGTTGATGGTGTTTTTGCTGATCACGGTCCTATTGAGGACACAAAGACATTTGATATTAAAGGAAAGCGTTATTCAATCGTGGATATGCTAGGTAATGAAGAACGTGCACAGCGATATGCAGGTGGTACATACATGGTTATTTATTTAAGCCCAAGTCATTATCATCGTATTCATAGTCCGCTTTCTGGTTCCGTGACTGAAAGGTTTGTACTTGGTAGAAAATCATATCCGGTAAATGCAGCTGGTATGGAATACGGGAAAGAGCCATTGTCAAAAAATTATCGCTCTGTTACAGAAGTAAATAGTGACGGTGAACATATGGCGCTTGTAAAAGTAGGAGCTATGTTTGTTAATAGTATTGAGCTGCTGCATGAAAGAGACACTGTTCAAAAAGGTGAAGAAATGGCATACTTTACATTTGGTTCAACAGTTGTGTTATTGTTTGAAAAAGATATGATAGAAGTAGTGCAGAATTTGAAGAGTGGACAAGAACTTCGTCTTGGTGAAAAAATTGCTACTCGATTGGCTCATAAGTAAAGGAAATATTTTATAAATGTAAGCAAGAGTTATGGACAAAGATGCTTAATGATGAAATTCCCTAGATGGGAGTACTTGTTTATTCGAGAGCCATCATAGGATGGCTCTTTTTACAAGTTAGCTAGTTAAAATTTCACTTTATATGTAATCAAGACGATTTGACAAGCTTGTCCTCTAATGAGCGTCTAATCATTTCTTGTTTTATAAGTAAAATGAAGTCGGGATTTAATTTTAGTTCTTTTGCTTTATAATAAGACTCAGTGAGTAACTCAGTAGATAACTGTTCCATATGTTTTGTTTTCAAGGTGAGTCACCTCCTAATAATTTAAGGGTTGATTCGTTGTTGCATTTAATGTACCAAAAAAATATGACAGTCACAAACGAGTGGTTATCCACATACCTAGGTGGATAAAATGTGTATAGATTGTTAGTAAATTCCAAATTGACTGAAAAATTAATGTGGAAAATGTGTACAATTTTATCCACAGGTCATATATCGAAAAATGTTGTCGAAAAATTTTTATGAAAACTCCTCAAAGAGGTGAAAGAAATTGAAGCTATTTTTACCAAATGAATATGTGAAAAATGTATATCATGTTCAACCAGAAGATTTGAAAAAACGTGGAATTAAAGGTGTCATTACTGATTTAGATAACACGTTAATTGAATGGGATCGTCCAAATGCAACGCCACAACTTGAAGAATGGTTTTTGAAAATGAAAGAGCAAGGCATTCAAGTAACGGTCGTTTCAAATAATAATGAGCAACGTGTGAAAGACTTTGCTGATCCATTAGGTATTCCGTTTATTCATAGTGCGCGTAAACCATTTGTTCGCGCATTTAAGCGTGCGATACAAGAGATGCATCTGCAACCAGATGAAGTTGTAGTAATTGGAGATCAGTTACTAACGGATGTTTTAGGTGGAAACCGAGTGGGACTTCATACGATTTTAGTTGTTCCGGTAGCACAAACGGACGGATTAGTAACGCGCTTTAATCGAAAAATTGAACGAAGAATTATGAGAAATATGAAGAAAAAAGGTTTAATCAACTGGGAGGAATAAAGTTTGACTGAAACAATTAAATGTATTGGTTGCGGTGTAGAAATTCAAACAGAAGATAAAAATGAAGTAGGATATGCTCCTGCCTCATCTTTAGAGAAAGAACAAGTAATTTGTCAACGCTGTTTTCGCTTGAAGCATTACAACGAAATTCAAGATGTATCATTAACAGATGATGACTTCCTACGTATTCTAAACGGAATTGGAAAATCAGATGCATTAGTAGTTAAGATCGTAGATATTTTTGATTTTAATGGTAGCTGGTTACCTGGCTTACATCGTTTCGTGGGAAATAATAAAGTATTACTTGTTGGAAATAAAGCTGATTTAATTCCTAAGTCAGTAAAACATGATAAAGTAAAGCATTGGATGCGCTATAGTGCAAAGCAGCTAGGATTAAAGCCGGAAGATGTCTTTTTAATTAGTGCAGCAAAGGGACAAGGGATTGCTGAGCTGGCAGATGCTATTGAGTATTATCGCGGCGGAAAAGATGTTTACGTTGTTGGATGTACGAATGTAGGGAAATCAACATTTATTAATCGCATGATTAAAGAATTTAGTGATGAGACTGAAAATGTAATTACAACATCTCATTTCCCAGGAACAACACTTGACTTAATTGATATTCCGTTAGACGAAGAATCTTCTTTATATGATACGCCGGGTATTATTAACCACCATCAAATGGCTCATTATGTTGGAAAAGAAAGCTTAAAGCTTATTACGCCAACAAAAGAAATTAAGCCAATGGTGTTCCAATTAAATGAAGAACAAACATTATTCTTCAGTGGATTGGCACGTTTTGATTATGTAAGTGGTGGTCGTCGTGCATTTACTTGTCACTTCTCGAATCGTTTAACAATCCATCGTACAAAGCTTGAGAAAGCAGATGAATTGTATAAAAATCATGCTGGGGATTTACTAAGCCCGCCAACACCAGAAGAATTAGAAAATATGCCAGAATTAGTGAAATACGAATTTAATATTCGTGAACCAAAAACGGATGTTGTATTCTCTGGATTAGGATGGGTTACTGTGAACGAATCGGGAGCAAAAATTGTTGCACACGTACCAAAAGGAGTAAGTGTTTCATTGCGTAAATCTTTAATTTAATATGGAGAGGGATTTATGAAACAATTATATGGTGTAATCGGAAATCCAATTGGACATTCATTATCACCCGTTATGCATAACGATGCATTTGAACACTTGAATATGGATGCCCATTATCATGCATTTCTTGTTAAAGAGGAAGCGCTAGGGGAAGCAGTAAGAGGTTTAAAAGCATTAGGTATTTCAGGATTTAATGTAACAACTCCGCACAAAGTTGCTATTATGGATTATTTGGATGAGATTGACCCGCTAGCAAAACAAATCGGTGCAGTAAATACAGTGGTTCATAAGGATGGAAAATTGATTGGCTACAATACAGATGGAATTGGTTTTGTCCGAGCATTGCAGTCAATTAGTAGTGAACCGCTTCAAGAGAAACGTATTTTATTGCTTGGTGCAGGTGGTGCTAGTCGAGCTATTTATTTTTCTCTTGCTGATGTAGGTGTGAAAGAGATTGATGTAGCTAATCGTACAGTAGATAAGGCGAAAGAACTTATTGCTGCGTGTACGGCTACTGTTTCTTCTGTTGCTTTATCGCTAGAAAAAGCAACAGAAGAACAAGGAAATTATGATATTATCATTCAGACGACAACAATAGGTATGCATCCACGCGTTGAACATACGCCATTACAAATTTCTTCGTTAAAAAAAGGAACGATTGTATCAGATATCATTTATAATCCATTTGAAACGAAAATTTTATGTGAGGCAAAAGAGCAAGATGCAGTGGTTCAAAATGGTATTGATATGTTTGTTTATCAAGGGGCGCTTGCATTTGAAATGTGGACAGGGTGTGTACCAAATATCGATAGAATGAAACAATTAGTTATAAGAAAGCTTGGAGGCTAACATATATGTTAACAGGAAAACAAAAAAGATTTTTACGTGCACAAGCACATCATTTAACACCAATTTTTCAAGTAGGAAAAGGCGGAGTAAATGAAAATATGATTAAACAAATCGCAGATACTTTAGAAGTTCGTGAATTATTTAAAGTAAGTGTGCTACAAAACTGTGAATTCGATCGTCGTGAAGTTGCAGAAGAACTTGCAAAAGGCGCACGTGCTGAAATCGTTCAAGTAATTGGAAGTACGATCGTTTTATACAAAGAATCTAGAGAAAATAAACAAATTAAACTTCCACGATAAAAAGACTAGCATACGCTATTTTTATCGTTAGTGGGTAATGATGTAGAGAGCGAAACCAATTGAACTTTTATTAACAGTGAACTCTCTTCGGATAGGAATGAAGAGAGTTGCTGTACGTAAAAGGAAGGGGCGTTTCTTTTGAGGAAAATTGGCATCATTGGCGGTACATTTGATCCGCCACATTATGGGCATTTGCTAATTGCAAATGAAGTATATCACGCTTTAAATTTAGAAGAAGTATGGTTCTTACCGAACCAAATTCCACCGCATAAACAAGGGCGGAATATTACAAGTGTAGAAAATCGCTTGCAAATGTTAGAGCTTGCGACTGAGGCGGAGGAACATTTTTCCATTTGTTTAGAAGAGCTAAGCAGGAAGGGCCCATCTTATACGTATGACACTATGTTACAATTGACGAAGAAGTATCCGGATGTGCAGTTTCACTTTATTATTGGTGGAGATATGGTTGAGTATTTACCGAAGTGGTATAACATTGAGGCGTTACTCGATCTCGTGACGTTTGTTGGGGTTGCAAGACCTGGTTATACATTGCGTACACCTTATCCAATCACTACTGTGGAAATTCCGGAGTTTGCAGTTTCTTCATCTTTATTGCGTGAGAGATATAAAGAGAAGAGAACATGTAAATATTTACTTCCTGAAAAAGTACAGGTGTATATCGAGAGGAATGGGTTGTATGAATCGTGAGAAAGCACTTCATATTGTCAAACAACAAATGCATGAAAAACGTTATATACACACAATTGGTGTAATGGAGACAGCAATTGAACTTGCTAAGTTATACGGTGTGGATGAAAAAAAGGCTGAAGTTGCAGCTATATTCCATGATTATGCGAAGTGTAGAGCGATTTCTGAGATGGAAGAGATTATTAAAAGTGAAGATTTGCCGAAAGATTTACTTTGTTATAACAAAGAGTTATGGCATGCACCTGTTGGGGCATACTTAGTAGAAAAAGAAGTAGGCATTACGGATCCTGAAATCCTGCAAGCTATTACATATCATACAAGTGGTCATGAGAACATGACGATGTTAGATAAAGTAATTTATGTAGCTGATTACATTGAGCCTGGGCGAAAGTTTCCAGGTGTGGAGGAAGCTCGTAAACTCGCATATATGGATATAAATCAAGCTTTATTATTTGCGTTAAAGCGAACAATTCAATTTTTAATGGAAAAAAATCAAACGATTTATCCATTAACATTCCAAACATACAACGCAATTATCAAGGAGGAAATTAGTAAATGAAAGATAAAGATTTATTAGTATTAGCAGCAAAAGCGGCTGATGATAAGAGAGCAGAAGATATGGTTGTCCTAAATATGCAAGGTATTTCACCAATTGCAGATTATTTCATTATTTGTCACGGTAACTCAGATAAGCAAGTGCAAGCAATTGCACGTGAAATTAAATCAAAAGCACATGAGTTTCAAATCGACGTACAACGTATGGAAGGTTTTGACGAAGCACGTTGGGTATTAGTTGACCTTGGAGATGTAGTTGCTCATGTATTCCATAAAGATGAGCGTAATCATTATAATTTAGAGCGTCTTTGGGGCGATGTGCCGCGTGAAGATATTACAGACGAGCTAGACCAATGAAATACGAACAATTTGCATTGTTGTACGACGAACTAATGAATGATGTTCCTTATGATAAATGGGTGGAATTCACAGAGGAAAGTTTACAACAAGCGGATATGAAAGAGGCGAAGATTCTTGATGTAGCATGCGGTACTGGTAATGTAACACTTCCGCTTGTACAAAAGGGTTACGATTTAATCGGTGTCGATCTTTCAGAAGAAATGTTAACGGTCGCTCAGCAAAAACTAGGCGGAGAAGGACATTTTATTCCTTTTTACCAGCAAGACATGCGAGAGCTTGATGTTCCAGGTGAGTTTGACTGTGTAACGATCTTTTGTGATTCATTAAATTATGTATTGCAAGAAGATGGAGTACAAGAAACATTTCGAAGAGTATTTCACCATTTACGTCAAGATGGTTTGTTTTTATTTGATGTACATTCTTTATATAAAATACATCATGTATTTCAAAATGAAACATACACAGTAAATGGAGAAGAAATATCTCTTATTTGGAATTGCTTCCCTGGTGAAGAATCAAATAGCGTAGAACATGATTTAACATTTTTTGTTCAAGACCCGGAAGAAGATGTGTACCATCGTTTTGACGAATGTCACGTGCAACGTGCATATCCGGTTGAAGAGTTAACGAAATGGCTTGAAGAAGCTGGTTTTACAGTGCTTCGCGTAACCGGTGACTTTGAGCGACTTGAAGTTACAGAACAAACAGAGCGTATTTTCTTCATGGCGAAGAAAAACGGATAAAACAAAAGCAACCGAGAAGGTTGCTTTTGTTTTGTAAAGAAGATGTAATTTTAGTTCTAGCATAATAAGAAGATGATATACGTGAAGTGTGAAAATGCTAGTTTAAGTAAAAATGTAATGTGAAAAAGTAAGTATTTATAAAAAGGATTTGGAATGACGATGACGTATTTATTATGTGTGTTTATTGAATTGCTGATCAACGCATTTTAAATCTTCATCAAATTTCTCGTGTGTCCGCTCAATTAATTTATGAAACATATCCCCAACATGTTCTTCTAAAACACGAATGCCTTCTCCTGTAACGCCGCCTTTAACACATACTTTTTCTTGTAAAGTAGGCAATGTGAAAATCCCTTTTTCAAGTAGTTTCCCCATTCCAACGACCATTTCACTTACTAAAGTAGTGGCTTCTTCATGTGTAATATTTGTTTTATCTACAGCAGCGTTAATGAAACATTGTAATAAATAACTAAAGAATGCAGGGCCGCAGCTTGCTATATCAGATGAAACGCGCGTTATATCTTCTTTTATTACAAGGGGAGTAGAAATGTTTTTGAATAGGTGAAATAGTTTCTGTTGCCACTCTTCAGAGCATTTACTTCCGAATGTAAATAGTGATGCGCCAGATAGGGCACGGTTTGTAATGCTCGGAATGATACGGGCAACGTGGCAAGGTACAAGTGTCTCTAATTGTGATGGAGATATTGGACTTGTGATAGAAACTAAGCACTTTTCATCAGAAAAATGTTCAGTGTATTTTTGCAAGATCGGGTATATATCTATTGGTTTTACACAAATAAAAATAAGATGTGATCGTTCGATTACCTCATCAATAGTTTTGGCTATATGAACAGAAGGGTATTTTTCCTTTATATGATATGCTTTGGCGGGCGTTCGATTAATGATTGTAAGGCACGAAGGTTTGACAACACGGGTTTCTAAAAATGCATCGATTAGTATATTCCCCATGTTTCCTGTCCCTATAATTCCTATGTTCAATGTTTCATCCCTCCTTCGTAACAGCTTTCTCCTAAACAATATGAATGATGTTGTAAATTTATGATTAGAGGTGAAAAATGATGTGGGATTTTCCAAAGAAATGGTTAGGATTAGTAGCTATTATTGGAACTGTACTTTTTCTTCTTTTTTGGAAAACAAACCAGTACACAGAGCGAGCGGTCATTGCAACGGATGTGCAAGCGAAAGAGATAGAGAAAAAAAGTAAACCGAAAATATCGGATACAAAAGAGCAGAAAAAAATAATTGTAATTGATATGAAAGGGGCTGTTGTTAAAGAGGGGGTTTATGAAATGAAAGAAGGGGATCGGGTCAAGGATGCCATTGAAAAGGCAGGCGGTTTTTTGCCCGAGGCAGATAGGATGAAGGTAAATTTAGCACAGGTGGTACAAGATCAAATGATCCTTTATGTACCGAATAAAGACGAACAAGTGCAAGAAGCAGCTGCTGCCTCAAAGGGAGAGGGAAAAGTTCAAATAAATGCAGCTTCTAAAGAGCAACTTGAAAAAATTACAGGCATTGGTTCTCGGAAAGCAGAAAGTATTTTGAAATATCGAGAGGAACATGGTCCGTTTCAGAAAATAGAAGATTTGTTAGAGATTGATGGGATCGGTGTGAAGTCATTGGAAAAAATAAAAGATCAAATTATTATTCCGTAAAAGATTGACGAAGTTTTTCTTCATTCGCTACACTACAGGTAGACAAAAAAGTAGGTGAAAAAGATGGAACGAATTTCATGGGATCAATATTTTATGACGCAAAGCCATTTGCTATCTTTACGTAGTACATGTACAAGGCTTGCAGTAGGAGCGACAATCGTTCGTGATAAACGAATTATTGCTGGTGGATATAATGGTTCAATTAAAGGTGGCGTACATTGTATAGATGACGGATGCTACGTTATTGATAATCATTGCGTTCGTACAATTCACGCAGAAATGAATGCTTTATTACAATGTGCAAAGTTTGGTGTGAAAACGGAGGAAGCGGAAATTTATGTTACGCATTTCCCTTGTTTGCAATGTTGTAAGGCGATTATTCAAAGTGGTATTACGGCAGTTTATTATGCGCAGGATTATAAAAATCATCCATATGCAGTCGAGTTATTTGAACAAGCGAATGTAAAGGTAAAACACGTTCCGCTAGAATATGATATTGCAGCATTAGAGGATCAAAAGCGTCATATGGAGTTAAAAGAACTATTTGCATCTTTAGAAAAAGAGAATTTATCGATGGAAGAATTACAGCATGTATTCACGAAAGCAAAAATGATGCTATAAGGAGTGAGTATAAGTTGCATGGACAATGGGGCTATGTTGCAATCTCATTTATAATAGGGATTGCAATTGCCTTTTCCACTTCAATTTTAGTGCTGATTTGTTGTCTCATTTTGTATGTTTTCTTTTGTTTATATCGTACTTCGCGTAAAACCTTCCTTTATTGTATGATAGCGTGTTTTAGCGGCGTTATGTACACTACGTATGTTCAAGGGCAAAACAAGCCTTTAGGAGAGCCTTACGAAGCTACAAGAGGGGTGATACACAATACACCTCTTATTAACGGGGATCGCCTATCATTTCAAATTGAAGATCAGAATAAAAATATAGTGCAGTTAAGTTACAAAATTAAATCAGCCTTGGAAAAGAAACAACTGCGGCAATTACATGCAGGAGTATCATGTGTATTCGAAGGTGAGAGGAAAGAACCACCAATAGCTCGGAATTTTCATGGTTTTAATTATCGTGATTATTTGTATAAGCAAAATATTCATTTCATATTAGATGCTACATATATTTCTGAATGTCATAAAACATCGTTGTCACTCGTGCAATGGATTCTTCTTTTGAGACAACAAGCAATCTCCGGAGTTACAGAAATGTTTCCAGCGCAATCAGGTGCTTTTATGAATGCGTTAGTATTTGGTGATAGACAACAAATGACATTTGAAGTTGAAGAGCAATATCAGCAATTTGGTCTTGTACATTTGTTGGCGATTTCAGGATCGCATATCGTATTGTTAATGGTGATTGTGTATTTTATTTTGCTAAGAAGTGGTGTGACGAGAGAGGTAGCGACAGTATGTCTTATTTTTTGTATTCCTCTATATATGATTTTAGCAGGAGCATCACCGTCTGTTATAAGAGCTTCTATAACAGGAGTTTTTATGTTGGTTGCTTTCATATGTTCTATTCGTTTATCTAGCTTAGATGCTTTAAGTATTACAGCTATATGCATGCTTATATTTGATCCGTATCTGGTTTTTAATATTGGCTTTCAGTTTTCTTTCGTTGGTAGTTTCGCCTTGCTTTTGTCAGCTCCGCTTTTACTAGAGGGTAGTAATGGAGTGGTCCGAAATTCCATTTATATTTCTCTTATTTCGCAGCTCGTTAGTACTCCGATTTTGTTATATCACTTCGGTTATTTTTCCCCATATAGTATTTTTCTTAATATTCTATACGTTCCGTTTTTATCTCTCATTGTATTGCCGTGTAGTATTATTATTTTGGTATGTATACCGATCGTCCCGTTTCTTGCAAAAGGACTTGCGAATGTACTATCAATAGGTTTGAATCTTTCTAATGATTTTCTAATTTATTGTGAAAATTTACCGTTTATTCGCTTTGTTTTCGGGCAAACGCCTTTACTTCTTGTAGCTCTATATTGCGCGAGTATTGTTAGTATATTGATGCTGTGGGAAAGGCGAGTGTCGAAGAAAATTATGTTCATAGCTTCGGGTATATTTCTTTTTGTTTGTATATGTCATTATGTATATCCGTATTTTCGAGAAAGTGGGAGTGTGACATTTCTTGATGTTGGACAGGGAGACGCAATATTAATTCGTCTCCCGTATGACAAAGAGATTTATCTTATTGATACTGGTGGAACAATTCGTGTAAATAAGGAAGAATGGCAACGGAAAAAGCATGAATTTTCTGTTGGACATGATATTTTAATCCCTTATTTACAAAAGGAAGGGATTAAAACAATCGATAAATTAATCGTAACGCATGGAGATGCGGATCATATAGGTGCTGCGCAAGAGTTATTATCAAATATAACTGTAAAAGAAGTTGTATTTGGTCGAAAAGAACAAGAGGCGGTATTAGAAAAAGTGTTAAAGAAACAGGCATTAGAAAAGGAAGTGAAAATAAGTGAAATGGGGGACGGGGAGAGTTGGAGCGTAAATGATGCGGAATTTTTTGTGTTAGCTCCAAAAGGAAAAGCAAGGAGTGAAAATAACGCTTCAATTGTAATATGGGCAAAATTAGGAGGGTTAACGTGGCTGTTTACAGGTGATTTAGAAGAAGAAGGAGAGAAGTTTTTAATAGCGATGTATCCAGATTTACGGGCGGATGTTTTAAAGGTTGCTCATCATGGGAGTAATACGTCATCTATAGCGCCTTTTTTGAGCGCTATACAGCCTGATATAGCGATTATTTCTGCCGGTGAGCGTAATAGGTATGGGCATCCTCATAAGGAAGTTATAGAGCGTTTTGAGAAGATGGAGATTGAAATATGGCGTACGGATAAGCAAGGCGCTATTTCCTATGTTTTTAAAGCGGAACACGGAACCTTTCGTAGCAAAATCACATATGATGAAACACATAATAGATAAAAAAGAAGACTGCCAGTAAGCAGCAGTCTTTAAGAACCGATAAATTTAATAACAGTTGCAATGATGAAAAGTGTTGCGAAAAAACCAAATGAGACGATAAATCCTACCCCTGAATCAATAGCGTCATTGCGTTTACTTTGAACGTTTTGTTCAAAATCATTCATTTAGAATCCCTCCCCAACATTCCACTTTAGTATAAAATATTGTCAGAAAAAAATCTACAATTTCCAGTATGAAGAGAAATCGAGCGTTCTTACTACTTTTAGATCATGAAGGAACGGGAGTTTTTTGTTTCCAAGCATGTTAACAGTTGGCACTTATACTCGAATTTTTATTGTGAATAATAAAGGGAAGGTGATTACCGCACACCAATAAGAAACCCGGGACTTATTGTGTGGCGTTTAATATAAATAAAGGGACGGGTTATACAGCCTGTTCCTTTGTACTTGTAAAACGAAAGCTAGGGCATTAGTATAAATATATATTGCCAAGTTAGGGAGTAGGAAAAAGTATGAGTGATGTACATAAAAAGATTAAAAAGAAGCAGTTTGCTCCGTTGTATTTAGTGTATGGAACGGAAGCGTTTTTTATAAATGAAACGATAAAGCTTATTACAACAGAAGCGCTTGAAGAGGAAGATCGCGAGTTTAATGTTGTGACATATGATTTAGAAGAAGCGTATTTAGAAGATGTGATTGAGGATGCGCGTACGCTTCCTTTTTTTGGAGAACGTAAAGTGTTATTAATAAAATCACCACTATTTTTAACTTCACAAAAAGAAAAATTAGAGCAAAATATAAAAATTTTGGAAGAATATATTGGGGAGCCTTCTCCATTTTCTATTCTTGTTTTTGTTGCGCCTTACGAAAAACTTGATGAACGAAAAAAAATTACAAAACTATTAAAGAAAACAGCGGACGTAGTAGAAGCGAATGCGATGCAAGTGCAGGATGTTCAGAAGTGGATCGTTGCTCGTGCAGATGAAGTGCATGTGCATATTGATAATGCAGCTGTTAGTTTGTTGTTAGAGCTTGTGGGAAGTAATGTAACGATGTTGGCGAAGGAAATGGACAAGTTAACGTTATACGTTGGTATGGGTGGAGAGATTACACCGAAACTTGTTGCAGAGCTTGTGCCAAAATCGGTTGAACAAAATGTGTTTGCTTTGACAGAAAAAGTGGTAAAAAAAGATATCGCGGGTGCGATGCAAATTTTGGATGGATTATTTACGCAGCAAGAGGAACCCATTAAATTGCTTGCTTTATTAGTAAGTCAATTCCGCTTGCTGCATCAAGTGAAAGAGTTACAGCAGCGTGGTTATGGACAAAATCAAATTGCGTCTCATATTGGTGTGCATCCATATCGTGTAAAGTTAGCGATGAATCAAACGAAGTTTTTCTCTTTTGAAGAATTAAAAAAAGTGATTATAGAATTAGCAGAAGCTGATTATAGTATGAAGACTGGAAAAATGGATAAGAAACTTGTGCTTGAATTTTTCTTAATGCGGTTAAATCATATGTGATGAAACAAAAAAGTTCACGTGCTAGGCACGTGAACTTTTTTGTATATAAAAAAACGATCCAAATGGATCGTTTTTTAAACGCCTTACGCGTTTACTTGTTTCGCTAAGCGAGATTTTTGACGAGCTGCAGCGTTTTGGTGGATAAGACCTTTACGAGCTGCTTTGTCAAGTTTTTTAGAAGCAGTTTTGAAAGCTTCTTTAGCATTTTCAAGATCGTTATTAGTAACTAAAGCTTCTACAGTTTTAACAGCAGAACGCATGTCAGACTTGATAGAAGCGTTATGTGAACGACGCTCTTCGCTAAGTTTAGCGCGTTTGATAGCAGATTTGATGTTTGCCATACTTTTCACCTCCCTGGTGCAATCGAATGACTCGATTCTTAACATAGAACAAGTGATATTCTATCAAACGGTGAAGAGAATTGCAATAGTATATCAATGAAATTTCACGTAAAGGAAAGAATGACCTTATATAACTTTGGGAAATCTAACGATATTTACTATGAATTACGGAGGAGATACGATGAAAGAACCATTAGATTTAAGTAAATATAGTGTTAGAACTGACCTTGCTGTAGAGGCACATCAAATGCTGCAAGAGAGTCAAGAAGAACAAAAAGGGATACAAGGGGTTATTGTAAAAGAGAGGGAAGAAGAAGGTATTACCATTACAAAAGTAACGATTGATGAAATTGCCTCTGAATCGATGGGTAAAAAACCTGGGAGTTATTTAACGCTTGAAGTACAAGGTATACGTCAACAAGATACGGAACTGCAACAAAAAGTAGAGCGTATTTTTGCAAAAGAATTTTCTTATTTCTTAGAAGAGGTTGGTGTTACGAAAGAAGCAAGTTGTTTAATTGTTGGTCTTGGGAATTGGAATGTAACGCCAGATGCGCTTGGGCCGATCGTTGTAGAAAATGTATTGGTAACGAGACATTTGTTTCAATTGCAGCCTGAAAGTGTCGAAGAAGGCTTTAGGCCAGTTAGTGCAATTCGGCCGGGGGTGATGGGAATTACAGGAATCGAAACGAGCGATGTCATTTATGGAATCATTGAGAAGACGAAGCCAGACTTTGTCATTGCAATTGATGCATTAGCTGCCCGTTCTATTGAACGAGTAAATAGTACGATACAAATTTCTGATACGGGAATTCATCCTGGATCGGGTGTTGGGAATAAGCGTAAGGAACTTAGTAAAGAAACATTGGGTATTCCTGTTATCGCGATTGGTGTTCCGACTGTGGTTGATGCCGTTTCGATTACAAGCGATACAATTGATTTTATTTTGAAACATTTCGGCCGGGAGATGAAGGAAGGAAACAAACCTTCCCGATCTTTGTTACCAGCTGGGTTTACATTTGGAGAAAAGAAAAAATTAACAGAAGAAGATATGCCGGATGAAAAGAGTCGGAATATGTTTTTAGGTGCTGTAGGTACACTGGAAGATGAAGAGAAGAGAAAATTAATTTATGAAGTGTTATCTCCTCTTGGCCATAATTTAATGGTTACTCCAAAAGAAGTGGATGCTTTCATAGAGGATATGGCAAATGTAATAGCGAGTGGTTTAAATGCAGCCTTGCATCATCAAATTGACCAAGATAATACAGGAGCATATACACATTGATGGGAAGAGACGATAATCATTTAAGCCGCTTTTCGCTTTTATGTATATGTAGTGCGGCCATATGTTTACTTATGATAATAGCAGGGGTGGCACTTGCTAATCATGGTTTGAAAAGTATGAAAGGTTATCAGCAAATGTCGTATGAACAAATCGCTCATATGACAGGAACAGAGGGTGCGGGTGCAGAATCAGAAATTTTGGGAGGTTCGTTTTCCGTTACCGAAAAACAAAAGCAATTAGAAAGTTTAAAGAGTTTTAATGTTGTAGAAGGAATTGGTATGGCAATAGCAAGTGCTACTTATGAAGTAACAAAGTTTGGAACGGATATAGTTATTGGGAAAGTGAAAGAGATTTTTAGTTAAGGGTAGCAAGAAGAACGGTTGTCTTACCATTTTGTACGACAGCCGTTTTTTAATTTGAAAAAGGTTTGTCTCTTATGGTTTGTTCGCATAAGATATAGATAGAATGATTTGTATTGTAAGCAGCACGAGTTTTCATTGAATCTTTGCTGCTCTATTGATATAATCAGTGCTAGTGTATATTGGCGAGACTATTAGGAGTTGAGAACATAGATGAACAAAGAAGAAAGAGCAAAAAGACAGTCCAAAATCCGTAATTTCTCTATCATTGCTCATATTGACCACGGAAAATCAACGTTAGCAGATCGTATTTTAGAGAAAACAAACGCGTTAACACAACGTGAAATGAAAGCTCAATTGCTTGACTCTATGGATTTAGAGCGTGAGCGTGGTATTACAATTAAATTAAACGCAGTACAGTTAACGTATAAAGCGAAAGACGGTGAAGAATATATTCTTCACTTAATTGATACACCAGGACACGTCGACTTTACGTACGAAGTATCTCGTAGTTTAGCGGCTTGTGAAGGTGCAATTCTTGTAGTGGATGCAGCGCAAGGTATTGAGGCGCAAACGTTAGCGAACGTATACTTAGCGCTTGATAACAATTTAGAAATTTTACCGGTTATTAATAAAATCGACTTACCAAGTGCAGACCCAGAACGTGTACGCCAAGAGGTAGAAGATGTAATCGGTTTAGATGCATCAGAAGCTGTACTTGCTTCTGCAAAAGCTGGTATTGGTATTGAAGATATTTTAGAACAAATCGTTGAAAAAGTACCAGCACCAACAGGTGATTCAGAAGAGCCGTTACAATGTATGATCTTTGACTCTTTATATGATCCGTACCGAGGTGTAATTGCTTATATCCGTGTTGTAAATGGAACGGTAAAAGTTGGCGATAAAGTACGTATGATGGCAACTGGTAAAGAATTTGAAGTAACAGAAGTAGGTGTATTTACACCGAAGACTACGCAACGTGATGAGTTAACTGTAGGTGATGTAGGTTTCTTAGCGGCATCGATTAAAAATGTTGGTGACACGCGTGTTGGTGATACGATTACACATGCGAAACGTCCAGCTGCAGAGCCGTTAGCAGGTTATCGTAAATTAAACCCAATGGTATTCTGTGGTTTATATCCAATTGATTCTGCACGTTACAACGATTTACGTGATGCGTTAGAAAAATTAGAGTTAAACGATTCTGCACTTGAGTTTGAACCAGAAACATCTCAAGCACTAGGATTTGGTTTCCGTTGTGGATTCTTAGGACTTCTTCACATGGAAATCATTCAAGAGCGTATTGAACGTGAATTTAAAATTGACTTAATTACAACAGCGCCAAGCGTTATTTATAAAGTGTATTTAACAAACGGTGAAGATGTAATTGTTGATAATCCATCTAATATGCCAGATCCACAGTCTATCGATCGCGTAGAAGAGCCGTTTGTGAAGGCTTCAATTATGGTTCCGAATGACTATGTTGGAGCTGTAATGGAAATTTGCCAAGGTAAACGTGGAACGTTTATTGATATGCAATATTTAGATGAAACGCGTGTTACATTAACATATGAAATCCCATTATCAGAAATCGTATATGATTTCTTCGATCAATTGAAATCAAATACAAAAGGGTATGCATCATTTGATTACGAGTTAATTGGTTATAAACCATCTAAACTTGTGAAAATGGATATTCTTTTAAATAATGAACAAGTGGATGCTTTATCATTTATCGTACACCGTGATTCAGCGTATGACCGTGGTAAAGTAATCGTAGAGAAATTAAAAGAATTAATTCCGAGACAACAGTTCGAAGTGCCAATTCAGGCAACTATCGGAAACAAAGTTGTAGCACGTTCTACAATTAAGGCGATGCGTAAAAACGTACTTGCAAAATGTTACGGTGGTGACATTTCTCGTAAGCGTAAACTTCTTGATAAGCAAAAAGAAGGTAAAAAACGTATGAAGTCTGTCGGTTCTGTAGAAGTACCGCAAGAAGCATTCATGGCTGTACTGAAAATGGATGACAACTAATAATTGATTGTTATTTCATGCGAATTGATATAAAAAAGAAGTCGTCTATACGGCTTCTTTTTTATATCACTACTTTTTAGACAACGTAGCTTCTCTCATTTACAATGGTGAGAGAGCTTTTTAGTTCATATAGAGTTAGGAGTTTGTTAATGTCCGAAAATATTCGAAAAGATATTCACGAGAAAATACAAAATGGCAATTTTAATTGTGAAAAGGAATTGACGCTTTCTATTATTAGCGGGAAGTGGAAAGTTGTGATACTGTGGCATCTTGGTGTGGAAGGGCCTCATCGTTTTAGTGAATTGCAACGATTATTCCCGAGCATTTCTCATAAAGTTTTGTCGAATCAATTAAAAGAGTTAATGGAAGATGGGATTGTTGATAGAACAGTATACCCAGAAATTCCTCCGCGAGTGGAGTATTATATGACGGAATTAGGCATGTCGCTTTTGCCAATCGTTGAAATGATGTATGATTGGGGAAAAATGCGAATGGAGCAAATTCGTAATACGTTAGAGAAGTAAAGAAGCCTCCCGAGCGCGGAGGTTTTCTTTTTAGAAAGGTAGGAGTTATATTTGGTGCAAGCTGCATATATTCATATTCCGTTTTGTCAGCATATTTGTCACTATTGTGATTTTAATAAAGTGTTTATTGAACGCCAACCGGTCGATCAATATTTAGAGTATTTAGAGAAAGAAATAATAAATACAGTCCAAAAGGTCCCATTTGATAGTATGAAAACGATTTTTGTTGGTGGAGGAACCCCGACAGCGTTAAATATGGAGCAGACAAAAAAGTTACTCGATATTATAAACCGTCGTTTACGTCCATTTGCTCCGAATTGTGAATTAACATTTGAAGCGAATCCAGGTGATTTACCGAAAGAGAAGTTACATGTATTGCTAGAAGGTGGAGTGAACCGAATTAGTTTTGGCGTGCAAACATTTCGAGATGAATTGCTTGAGAAAATTGGGCGCAAGCATACGAGGGAAGATGCATTTGTAGCAATTAGAGAAGCGCAGGAAGTGGGCTTCAAAAATATAAATGTAGATATTATTTATGCTCTGCCAGGGCAGACGATAGAAGATGTGAAAGAAACGCTAGATATTGCTTTTACGCTCGGTGTACAACATTTCTCGGCCTACTCATTAATTGTGGAACCGAAAACTGTTTTTTATAACTTAATGAATAAAGGGAAATTAAGACTTCCAGGTGAAGACCATGAAGCAAAAATGTACGAAATGGTAATGGATGAAATGGAGAAACACGGCTATACCCAGTATGAAATTAGCAATTTCTCAAAAGGTGATAATGAAAGTAGACATAATCTCACATACTGGAATAATGAAGAGTATTATGGATTTGGAGCTGGGGCACATAGTTATGTAAATGGAGAACGTATCCAAAATGTAGGACCGCTCAAGCAATACTTCAATAAAATCGATGAAACTGGATTTCCATATTTAGATGTTCACGCGGTGACGGAGAAAGAAAGAATGGAAGAAGAGTTGTTCTTAGGACTTCGAAAAACAAAAGGTGTATCTAAAATAGGATTTCAAAAGAAATTTAATATGGAAATGGATGAAGTTTTCGCGAAGCAGTTACAAAGCAACGAAGAACAAGGGTTGCTTGAAGAGAGCGATGGATATGTTCGTTTAACGCGAAAAGGAAAATTATTAGGGAATGAAGTATTCCAATCATTTTTGATTGACTAATTAAATGTTCCATTAACGTGAAAAAGTTTCATTATTTCGTGACGTTTCCGTTGACAATTGAATGTCAATTTTGGTAAGTTATTAATAGATTTAGCACTCGAAGACAAAGAGTGCTAACAGAGGTGATGATGAGATGCTTACGGAACGTCAGCTCTTAATTTTACAAACAATTATTGATGACTTTATTGGATCAGCGCAACCTGTTGGGTCGAGGACGTTGGCTAAGAAAGATGAAATTACGTTTAGTTCAGCTACTATTCGAAATGAAATGGCTGATTTAGAAGAACTAGGATTTATTGAAAAAACGCATAGTTCTTCAGGACGTGTTCCTTCTGAAAAAGGATATCGTTTTTATGTAGATCATCTTTTAGCGCCGCAAAACTTACCGAACGATGAAATTGTACAAATTAAAGATTTATTTGCTGAAAGAATTTTTGAAGCAGAAAAGATTGCACAGCAATCGGCTCAAATTTTATCAGAGCTTACGAATTATACGGCCATTGTTCTTGGACCGAAGTTAAGCACAAATAAACTTAAAAACGTACAAATTGTACCGCTTGATCGTCAAACTGCAGTCGCTATTATTGTAACGGATACAGGGCATGTACAAAGCAAAACGATTACCGTTCCGGAATCTGTTGATTTATCAGATTTAGAAAAAATGGTTAATATTTTAAATGAAAAGCTGTCGGGCGTACCAATGGCAGAATTGCATAACAAAATCTTTAAAGAGATTGTTACAGTTTTACGTGGGTATGTTCATAATTACGATAGTGCAATAAAAATGTTAGATGGTACATTTCAAGTTCCTTTATCGGAAAAGATATACTTTGGAGGAAAAGCAAATATGCTTTCGCAACCAGAGTTCCATGACATTCACAAAGTAAGATCCTTACTGACGATGATTGATAATGAAGCCGAGTTTTATGACATTTTGCGTCATAAACAAGTAGGTATTCAAGTGAAAATTGGTAGGGAAAACTCTGCGACGGCCATGGAAGATTGTAGTTTAATTTCTGCAACCTATTCGATTGGAGACGAGCAACTTGGAACAATTGCTATTTTAGGTCCGACAAGAATGCAATACTCTCGGGTAATTAGTTTGTTACAGTTATTTACGAGACAATTTACTGATGGACTTAAAAAGTAAATGAGAGTAATACATTCGCTCAAGTAATGAAATTTTCATTGCTGTGTGTAATATATAATGCTTAGGTAATTGTGTTCAGCATAATACCTAATACCTTTTAAGGAGGTGAATATTGTGGAAGAGCGTAACGAACAAGTGGTAGAAGAAGTAAAAGAAGCGCAAGTTGAAGAAGCTGTCACGACAGAAAACAGTGAAAAAACTGTAGAAGAAAAAAGTGAGGCTGCTCTTTTACAAGAAAAAGTAGATGAGTTACAAGCGAAACTAACGGAAACGGAAGGTCGCACATTACGTCTACAAGCTGATTTTGAAAATTATAAGCGTCGTGTCCAAATGGATAAACAGGCTGCTGAAAAATATAGAGCACAAAGTCTAGTTTCAGATATTTTGCCAGCTCTTGATAATTTTGAAAGAGCGATGCAAGTGGAAGCAACTGATGAGCAAACGAAGTCCTTGTTACAAGGTATGGAAATGGTGCATCGTCAATTGTTAGAAGCGTTGACTAAAGAAGGTGTTGAAGTGATTGAATCTGTTGGTAAACAGTTCGACCCTAATGAACACCAAGCTATTATGCAAGTGGAAGATAGTGAATTTGAATCAAACGCGGTAGTTGAAGAATTCCAAAAAGGTTATAAACTAAAAGACCGTGTGATTCGCCCATCAATGGTAAAAGTAAATCAATAATTTACATAAAAGTAGGAGGATTCGCCATGAGTAAAATTATCGGTATTGACTTAGGTACAACAAACTCTTGTGTAGCTGTTATGGAAGGTGGAGAACCAAAGGTTATCCCAAATCCAGAAGGAAACCGTACAACACCTTCTGTTGTAGCTTTCAAAAATGAAGAGCGTCAAGTTGGGGAAGTTGCAAAGCGTCAAGCAATTACAAACCCAAATACAATCATGTCTGTTAAACGTCATATGGGTACAGACTACAAAGTAGAAGTTGAAGGTAAAGATTATACACCTCAAGAAATTTCTGCAATCATTTTACAAAACCTAAAAGCTTCTGCTGAAGCATACTTAGGTGAAACAGTTACGAAAGCTGTTATTACAGTACCTGCATACTTCAACGATGCAGAACGTCAAGCAACAAAAGATGCTGGTCGTATCGCTGGTTTAGAAG
The DNA here is from genome assembly GCF_054326875.1 of Bacillus sp. BC08. Lineage (NCBI taxonomy): Bacteria > Bacillati > Bacillota > Bacilli > Caryophanales > Bacillaceae > Bacillus > Bacillus sp. BC08. The sequence continues at coordinate 524,858 of NZ_JBTGPA010000035.1, forward strand.
TTGAGCGTATCATTAACGAACCAACAGCAGCAGCGCTTGCTTACGGTTTAGAAAAACAAGATGAAGAGCAAAAAATCTTAGTATATGACTTAGGTGGCGGTACATTTGACGTATCTATCCTTGAGTTAGCAGACGGAACATTCGAAGTTATTTCAACTGCTGGTGACAACCGTCTTGGTGGAGATGACTTTGACCAAGTTATTATTGACCACTTAGTAGCTGAGTTCAAAAAAGAAAATAACATTGATTTAAGCCAAGATAAAATGGCACTTCAACGTTTGAAAGATGCAGCTGAAAAAGCGAAAAAAGATCTTTCTGGCGTAACACAAACACAAATTTCATTACCATTCATTAGTGCTGGAGCTGCTGGCCCATTACACTTAGAATTAACATTAACAAGAGCGAAATTCGAAGAGCTTTCAGCAGGTCTTGTTGAAAGAACGTTAGAGCCAACTCGCCGTGCATTAAAAGACGCTGGTTTTGCTCCAAGCGAATTAGATAAAGTTATCCTTGTTGGTGGATCTACTCGTATCCCAGCTGTACAAGAAGCTATTAAACGTGAAACTGGTAAAGAACCATATAAAGGTGTAAACCCTGATGAAGTTGTAGCGTTAGGTGCTGCAGTTCAAGGTGGCGTACTTACTGGTGATGTAGAAGGCGTACTATTATTAGACGTAACTCCACTTTCTTTAGGTATTGAAACTATGGGTGGTGTGTTCACGAAATTAATCGAGCGTAACACTACAATTCCAACAAGTAAGTCACAAGTATTCTCAACAGCTGCTGATAACCAACCGGCAGTAGACATTCACGTATTACAAGGTGAGCGTCCAATGTCAGCTGACAACAAAACATTAGGTCGTTTCCAATTAACAGACCTTCCACCAGCACCACGTGGTATTCCACAAATCGAAGTAACATTCGATATTGATGCGAACGGTATTGTTAACGTACGTGCAAAAGACTTAGGAACAAGCAAAGAGCAAGCTATTACAATCCAATCTTCTTCAGGTCTTTCTGATGAAGAAGTAGATCGTATGGTACAAGAAGCAGAAGCGAATGCTGACGCTGACCAAAAACGTAAGGAAGAAGTTGAACTTCGTAACGAAGCTGACCAACTTGTATTCCAAACGGATAAAGTTGTAAAAGATTTAGAAGGTAAAGTGGATGCAGCTGAAGTTGCAAAAGCAACAGAAGCGAAAGAAGCATTACAAGCTGCGATCGAGAAGAACGAGCTTGAGGAAATCCGTGCGAAAAAAGACGCTTTACAAGAAATCGTACAACAATTAAGTGTTAAATTATACGAGCAAGCTCAAGCAGCTGCAGGGCAAGCAGAAGGTGCACAAGGAGCACAAGATGCTGGCGCGAAGAAAGACAATGTAGTAGACGCTGAGTTTGAAGAAGTAAAAGAAGATAAGTAATATAAATAAGTAAGATGACAAAAAGTCAAAGTCAAGCGTGCCTTGGCTTTGGCTTTTTTCATGAATGAGAAGAAAAGTGTGAGGTTCTTAAGTTTTTTACTTTGCATACTGTAAGTGAGGAAACTTTGTTGCAAAGCACTTTCTTTCGGTGTTAAAATTACGTTTATGTGAAAGATTCGGGGGTTGTAAATTTATGAGTAAACGAGATTATTATGAGGTCCTTGGACTTAGCCAAGGTGCTTCAAAAGATGAAATAAAAAAAGCGTATCGTCGTTTGGCTAAAAAATACCATCCAGACGTAAGTAAAGAAGAAAATGCAATTGAAAAGTTTAAAGAAGTACAAGAAGCATACGAAGTATTAAGCGACGACCAAAAGCGCGCACAATATGATCAATTTGGTCATGCTGGTGCAAATCAAGGTTTCGGTGGCTTTGGCGGCGGAGGAGACTTCGGCGGTGGTTTCGGTTTCGAAGATATCTTTAGTTCGTTCTTTGGCGGCGGTGGCGGTAGACGTCGTGATCCAAATGCTCCGCGTCAAGGTGCTGACTTACAATATCAAGTTACTTTAGAGTTTGAAGAAGCTATTTTTGGTAAAGAATTAAATGTCGAGATTCCAGTAGAAGATCCATGTGATACTTGTAAAGGTAGTGGAGCGAAACCAGGAACTTCAAAAGAAACATGTAAACATTGTTCAGGTTCAGGGCAAGTAAGTGTAGAACAAAATACACCATTTGGTCGTATCGTAAACCGTCAAGCTTGTGGTCATTGTTCAGGAACTGGTCAAATGATTAAAGAAAAATGTACGACATGTCACGGTTCTGGTAAAGTACGTAAACGTAAAAAAATCAACGTTAAAATTCCAGCAGGTATCGATAATGGTCAACAAATCCGTGTATCTGGAAAAGGTGAAGCGGGTGTAAATGGCGGACCAGCAGGAGATTTATATGTTGTTGTTCATGTAAGAAATCATGAATTCTTTGAGCGCGAGGGAGATCACATTATTTGCGAAATGCCATTAACATTTGCGCAAATGGCACTTGGTGCTGAAGTGGAAGTTCCTACCGTTCATGGGAAAGTGAAGCTGAAAATTCCAGCAGGAACACAAACAGGAACAGAATTCCGCTTAAAAGGAAAAGGTGCTCCGAATGTACGTGGATACGGTCAAGGAGATCAATATGTAGTCGTTCGTGTTGTTGTACCAACGAAATTAACTTCACATCAAAAAGATTTATTACGTGAATTTGCGGGACAAGAAGAGCAGGATGATAGTCTATTTGGAAAGCTTAAACGTGCTTTCAAAGGGGAATAATGGAAATAAAAAATGGAGTTGGTAAATTGTGAAATGGTCAGAAATTAGTATTCATACAACAGAAGAAGCAGTAGAAGCTGTCTCTCATATTTTACATGAAGCTGGTGCTAGTGGAGTTGCGATTGAGGACCCAGCGGAGTTGACGAAAGAGCGCGAGCAACAATATGGTGAAATTTATGCATTGAACCCAGATGAGTATCCGGCGGAAGGTGTATTAATAAAAGCATATTTCCCGCAAACGGATTCTTTACATGAAACGATTGCAGGTGTAAAATCATCTATTGATATGCTTCCATCTTACGACATCGAAATTGGTACTGGAAATATTACAGTTAACGAAGTCAATGAAGAAGACTGGGCTACTGCTTGGAAAAAATATTACCATCCAGTACAAATTTCTGATACATTCACAATTGTGCCGACGTGGGAAGACTATACACCATCTTCTCCGGAAGAAAAAATTATTGAATTAGATCCAGGTATGGCGTTTGGGACGGGAACTCATCCGACAACAACGATGTGTATTCGTGCTTTAGAAAAAACAGTTCAGCCAGGTGACACTATTATTGATGTAGGAACAGGTTCTGGTGTACTTAGTATTGCAGCAGCAAAATTAGGTGCGTCTTCTGTTCAAGCGTATGATTTAGATCCGGTTGCAGTTGAAAGTGCAGAAATGAATGTACGTTTAAATAAAACAGATGATATTGTGTCTGTTGGACAAAATAGTCTTTTAGAAGGCATTGAAGGTCCTGTTGATTTAATCGTAGCTAACTTATTAGCAGAAATTATTCTATTATTCCCCGAAGATGCAGCGAGAGTTGTGAAGTCGGGCGGATTATTTATTACATCGGGCATTATTGCTGCTAAGGAAAAAGTAATTTCTGAAGCGTTAGAAAAAGCTGGATTTACAATTGAAGAAGTGTTAAGAATGGAAGATTGGGTAGCAATTATTGCACGAAATGCGTAATATAGATTTTAGTCTATAATGAAAAGGGGAGTCTCTCACTATAAAGTGAGGGACTTGCCGTTTGTTATATGAAAAATGATAACGTTTCGTTCTTTTCGTAAGTATTGACTTACGAAAGGAACGAAACTCTACTAAGGTGATTATATGCAACGTTATTTTGTAGAAGAGAAATATGTAAATGAGACAAGTATTCGCATTGTAGGTGATGACGTACATCATATCGCAAGAGTGATGCGTATGTCAGCTGGTAATCACATTTATTGCTGTGTAAACGGAGAAACAGCCGTATGTTCAATTGATGAAATTACCAGTGAATTTATTAATACGGCTATTGTAGAATGGGTAGAGGCGTCAAGTGAACTTCCTGTTTTCGTGACGATTGCAAGTGGACTGCCGAAAGGAGACAAGCTAGAGTTGATTTTTCAAAAAGGAACTGAGCTTGGGGCAGCTGCATTCTTACCATTTCAAGCATCTCGATCTATTGTAAAATGGGATGCAAAAAAAGCTGATAAAAAAGTTGAGCGTTTAAGAAAAATTGTGAAAGAAGCTGCGGAACAATCGCATAGAAGTGAAGTTCCAGAAGTACATGCTCCGGCATCATTTAAACAATTGCTTTCGATGAGTGGTGAGTATGATGTTTGTCTTGTTGCTTACGAAGAGGAAGCAAAACAAGGGGAGAAATCTAACTTTGCGAAAGCTTTAACGACGATGAAACCAGGTCAAAAGCTATTGATTGTATTTGGCCCAGAAGGCGGTTTAGCTGAGGAAGAGATTACAACGCTTCGTGAACATAAATTTGTACCATGTAGTTTAGGACCAAGAATTTTAAGAACAGAAACGGCGCCGTTATACGCGTTAAGTGCTGCTTCGTATCATTTTGAATTGATGGGGTGATGATCAATGTCAACTGTTGCGTTCCATACGTTAGGTTGTAAAGTAAACCACTATGAAACAGAAGCCATTTGGCAATTGTTTAAACAAGGTGGATATGAAAGAACTGAATATGAAAAGAAATCTGATGTATACGTTATTAATACGTGTACAGTAACGAATACGGGAGATAAGAAAAGCCGTCAAGTTATTAGACGTGCTGTTCGCCAAAACCCGGATGCGGTTATTTGTGTAACTGGATGTTATGCACAAACATCTCCAGCGGAAATTATGGCGATTCCAGGTGTAGATATTGTAGTTGGTACACAGGATCGTGAAAAGATGTTAGGATACATCGAAGAATTCCGCAAAGAGCGTCAGCCAATTAATGCTGTCCGCAACATTATGAAAACACGTGTATACGAAGAACTGGATGTACCTTATTTCACGGATCGTACACGTGCATCTTTAAAAATACAAGAAGGTTGTAATAACTTCTGTACATTCTGTATTATTCCTTGGGCACGTGGTTTAATGCGCTCTCGTGATGGGAAAGAAGTTATTAAACAAGCGCAGCAATTAGTAGATGCAGGCTATAAAGAAATCGTATTAACAGGTATTCATACAGGTGGGTACGGTGAAGATATTAAAGATTATAACTTAGCTGGATTACTTCGTGATATGGAAGCGGAAGTAGGCGGATTAAAACGTCTTCGTATTTCTTCTATTGAAGCGAGCCAGATTTCAGATGAAGTAATTGAAGTGTTAGATAAGTCTGAAGTAGTTGTACGTCATTTACACATTCCATTGCAATCTGGATCTAATACAGTATTAAAACGTATGCGTCGTAAGTATACGATGGAATTTTTCCAAGAGCGCTTAGATCGTTTGAAAGAAGCGTTACCAGGTCTTGCGATTACATCGGACGTAATCGTTGGTTTCCCAGGTGAAACAGAAGAAGAATTCATGGAAACATACAATTTCATTAAAGAGAATCGCTTCTCTGAGTTACACGTATTCCCTTACTCAAAACGTACGGGAACACCTGCAGCGCGTATGGAAGATCAAGTTCCTGAAGATGTGAAGAACGATCGCGTTCACCGTTTGATTGAACTATCTAATCAATTAGCGAAAGAGTATGCGTCACAGTTTGAAGGCGAAGTACTTGAAATCATTCCAGAAGAGCAATTTAAAGAGGGCGACCGCGAAGGGTTATATGTAGGTTATACAGATAACTACTTGAAAATTGTATTTGAAGGTTCAGAAGAATTAATTGGTAAACTAGTGAAAGTGAAAATTACGAAAGCTGGTTATCCATATAACGAAGCGCAATTTGTTCGTGTTCTTGAAGATGATGTAAAAAAAGAATCAGCAAGCGCATAAAGTGAAACTTTAATCAGCGGAGGATTCATCCCCCGCTGATTATTAGCCTTCACCAATCGGGCTTTTACTGCCCGGTAAATAGCCGGGAAAAAAGCATGCCAACGGAAACGATTTGCATGCTTTTTTTTCGTGGAGGAGTTAAGTACTGAAAAGGCAGGTACGTTGAATGAGTAGTTATTTGATGTTTTCTTGTATTAAACAAGGTGTAAAGATAAAAATATAGTTGTCTTCAGAGGAAAAGGATAATAGCTATCTACATAGCTTTTGAACAGGGAAGGGCATCTATTCTTCTTTTATTCTGCCAAATAGTTGACCTGAAGTGATAAAATGTATTATAATCGTAAAAGACATGCTGAAGAAGGGTTTCTTTTTGCATGCTGAAATTAGTATGTAAGTGTGATGTTTCGGAGGGAGGGAAAGAGAATGTCAAAAACAGTCGTTCGTAAAAACGAGTCTTTGGAGGATGCACTTCGCCGTTTTAAAAGATCGGTTTCTAAAACTGGTACACTTGCTGAAGCAAGAAAGCGCGAGTTTTATGAAAAGCCAAGTGTAAAACGTAAGAAGAAATCTGAAGCGGCAAGAAAGCGTAAATTCTAAGAGAGGGTGTAAGTTATGAGTCTTCTCGGTCGTTTAAACGATGATATGAAACAAGCGATGAAGAATAAACAAAAAGAAAAATTAACCGTTATTCGTATGGTTAAGGCTGCTTTACAAAATGAAGGTATTAAACTGCAACATACTCTTACAGAAGAAGAGGAATTAACAGTTTTAGCTCGTGAAGTAAAACAGTATAAGGACTCCCTCCTTGAATTTAAAAAAGCTGGTCGTGAAGACCTTGTTAATAAACTGCAAAGTGAAATTCAGATTTTAAGCGCATATTTGCCGGAGCAATTAACAGAAGAAGAACTAGCGAATGTAATTAAGCAAGTTATTTCTGAAGTTGGTGCGACTTCTAAAGCAGATATGGGTAAGGTGATGACTGCTGTTATGCCGAAAGTAAAAGGTAAAACAGACGGATCACTTGTGAATAAGTTGGTTATCCAGCTATTAGCATAAAAAAACGTCTCATTTCGTATGAGACGTTTTTTTATGCTTTTTTTCAGTTTGGACGTGATATTACAAGCTCTTTTTTCATACATATGGGATGAGAGGGGGTCTTTTGAGATGAAAAAATTAGAACAAATGAAGAATTGGTTAACAAAGCAAATAGACCTGCCAGTGGATGTGCTAATGGATCTACCTCGGATCACGCTTGTTGGGCAAGTGCATATCTATATAGAAAATCATCGGGGGTTATTAGTGTTTTCAGATAAAGAAGTAAGATTGTTATTAAAGCACGGTCAATTATTAATTAAAGGGCAATCTTTTATTATTAAAACAATCCTTCCAGAAGAACTTTTGCTTGAAGGGATAATTGAGCAAGTGACGTTTTTAGAAAACGAAAAAAAAGAGGAGTGAGGGAAACTTCCATATGTGAAGTTTTTCTTCGTTATTTTCGTGATTCGACCTTACTAGTCAGTTTATCACGCTATTTATGGGTGGTAGAACTCTTTATTTCATTTTCGTACGAGCTATTTTGCTAATTAAAGTGAAAAAAGTAGTGTGTATACTTTTGGAAAGGTAGTGGAGATAGTAGATGAAAAATAAATGGTTTATAAAGTGGCTTGGATATGTAAAAGTACGAATTGAAGGTAGAGGAGCGGAACGGTTCGTTAACGAATGTGTACGTAGAAAATTATTAGTTTGGGATGTTAAGAAGATTGCTGATGAAACGTTAGTTTTTTGTATGTTATTACGAGATGTGAAGAAAATAAAACCAATTTATAGAAAAAATGAATGTAAACTATATTTTATTGGGCGTTACGGTTTTCCTTTTTTGAATAAGCGTTTAATTAAAAATAGTGGATTCTTAATTGGTTTTTTAATTTTCTTTTTTGGCATGATTGCATTATCCAATATGGTTTGGAAAATTGAAATTACAGGAGCGAAACCTGAAACAGAATATATATTGATGAAAGAATTGGACAAAATGGGTATTAAAAAAGGAAAATTACAATTCCAGATGCCTAATGTAGAAGATGTGCAGCGTCACTTGACGGACAATATTAATGCGATTACTTGGGCGGGACTAGAAATAAGAGGAACGACGTACCATTTTAAAATTGTTGAAAAGAACGAGCCAAAAAAAGAAAAGGAACAAAGGCCGCAAAATTTAGTAGCAAAAAAAGAAGCGATTGTGACAAAAACATTTGTTGAAGTAGGAAAACCAGTTGTCTTGAAAAATGACCATGTCGAAAAAGGACAGCTTCTCGTATCAGGGATATACGGTAATGAGGAGAGTCCGACGATTGTTTCGGCCAAAGGTATTGTATATGGAGAAACGTGGTACACATCTGAGGTGAATGTGCCACTAAAGACGCAATTTCAAGTATATACTGGCAATGCATATAATGAGCATTACCTTACATTTGGGAGTACGAAAATAAAAATATGGGGATTTCAACATGATAAGTATAAACGCTCTCGTACTGAAAGTGTAAAACACGATGTGAAACTATTTGGTTTTACACTGCCGATCGCGTACGAAAAAGATATTGTGCGAGAAGAGGAAGAAGCGAATCGGGAATATACAGAAAAACAGGCAATGAAAGTAGCGAAAGAGATGGCAGAAAAAGAACTAAAGAAAAAATTGGATGAACATGCTATGATTGTAAGTGATAAGATTTTGAGTAAAGAGGTTGAGGCGGATCAACTAAAAGTTACATTGCATTATACTGTGATCGAAAATATTGCAGAGCCACAACCAATATCCGAATCCGATATTCAAGGAGACTGAGTAATGGCAGAACAATTAGTAGAAATGAACCAACAATTGGAAAATACTAACGAAGCAATCGCTCTTTTTGGAGTCAATGATGCTCATTTGAAAGTAATTGAACGGGAACTGAATGTATCGATTGTAACTAGAGGTGAAACTGTTCATGCATCTGGAGCGGTTGAAACTGTGGCACTCGTAGAAAAAATCTTACAGCAATTACTTGTTGTTATTCGAAAAGGTGTATCAATTACAGAAAGAGATGTTGCGTATGCAATTCAGCTCGCGCAACAAGGGAATATTGCTCAATTTGAAGAGTTATATGAAGAAGAAATCTTTAAAACGGCAAAAGGTAAATCCATTCGTGTAAAAACAATGGGGCAAAGAAGATATATTCATGCAATGAAGAAGAATGATATTGTATTTGGAATAGGACCTGCTGGGACTGGGAAAACATACTTAGCTGTAGTAATGGCTGTGAGAGCTTTAAAGCAAGGGTATGTAAAGAAAATTATTTTAACGAGACCGGCTGTAGAAGCTGGAGAAAGTTTAGGCTTTTTACCAGGAGATTTGAAAGAGAAGGTAGATCCGTATTTACGTCCATTGTATGATGCGTTGCACGATATTCTTGGACAAGAATATACGCAACGTATGATGGAGCGAGGCGTAATTGAAATCGCGCCTCTTGCTTATATGAGAGGGCGTACGCTTGATGATTCATTTGTTATTTTAGATGAAGCGCAAAATACAACGGGTGCACAAATAAAAATGTTTTTAACAAGATTGGGTTTTAGTTCTAAAATGGTTATTACGGGGGACCCTTCACAAGTAGACTTACCAAAAGGGGTAAAATCAGGGCTTTCGCTAGCTTCTAACATTTTATCTGGTGTATCGGGTCTTTCGTTCATTACATTAGAACAAACGGACGTTGTGAGGCATCCGCTGGTGCAACGTATTATTGAGGCATATGATAAAATGGAATGATCCTATTTGTCAGGATCATTTCTTTTTGTATTAAGGTTGGCGAACGGCATATTTTTTACTATCATAAAAGATAAGAGAAATAAACTATAGGTACTGATGTATCAAAATGTTATCTAAAAGTATCGTTGGCTAGAAGAAATGAAAGCTATAAATAGTTTCACTTTATTTCTGGAGAGGAGAAGGTATTGAAATCATGTTAAGAGCTCAAGAAATTTCTAAGTGGTTTCGTAATTTACAACATTCGAAAAAACTAAGTTGGATTTCTTACGTTTTGTTAGGAGCAGTGCTGTTTTTTGCACTTATGAATAATGTAAAACCAGAGCAATTAGATGTTGATATGTATTCTATTGCGAAAAAAACAATTCATTCTCCTATTAAAATTGAAGATAAGGTTATAACGGACAGAAAAAAACAAGAGGCCGCTCAAAAAGTGGGAGATCAATATACATATAGAAGTGAATATAAACAAAATAGAGTAGATATTGTAAATGATGTTTTTGCTAAGGTAAATGAAGTGATTCAAGAGATGAAAGCTGCTGGACCTGAAGAGCAAAAAAAGATGACCGATGCAAATAAATTAGAAAAGTTGAAGAAGAAGTTACCATCTAATTTAACAAAAGAATTATCTGATGAGAATTTATTATACTTTATTAATGCAGAACCGGATCAATTAGAATTAGCAAAGAACGCGGCTCTAACGTCTGTTAGTGTTATTATGGGTGGAAATATTAAAATGTCCGAAGAAATAGCAGCAAAAGAGCGATTTGTTAATGAAATGAAAAGCCTCAATGTGAATAGCGGATTGAAGGAAGCTGTGAATGCGCTAGGATCATATGCGATTACAGCAAATTATTTTTATGATCCGGCTGTAACGAAAGAGAAGAAGAAAGCGGAAGAAGATTTAGTTCCACCTGTTTATATTCTTCAAGGACAAGTTATTGTTAGAGAAGGTGAAACAATTTCAAGTGATATGTATAATCAGTTGAAATTAGTCGGTTTATTAGAGAAAGGTAATAGTTTTCAGCCTTATGTTGGATTAGCGGTGCTCATTGGTGTGTTACTGTACTTTATGCATAAGCAGTTTGAAGTATTTTTACAGCGTAAAAGAGAAGATAGACCGTATATTTTAGCGTATATTACAATTTTGTCTATCACGATTGTTTTAATGAAAACGATTAGTTTGTTTCAAAAGCTTGAATATGCAGGAATTGCGTATGTTGTCCCAGTTGCGATGGGAACAATACTTGTAAAACTAATGATTGGCGATCGATTTGTATTTTTAACAAGTATGATTTTTTCTGTGTGCGGAAGTATTATGTTTAATGAAGGAGTAACAAGTACACTGAATTATAGTGTAGGTATTTATGTGCTACTAAGTTCATTATCAGTAAGCATTTTCTTACGAGAAAAAAATCGTCGTACAATGATTTTGCAAGCTGGTATACTCGTTTCTATCTTAAATGTAGTCGTCTTAGCGGCGTTATTATTATTACGTAATGGGAATTTTTCACCTCTTGAAATTGGAACACAATTATTGATGGCTTCCGTTTCAGGGATTATCTCATCCGTTTTAGCGATGGGGATATTACCATATTTAGAGAGTGGACTTGGAATTGTATCAAGCATGAAGCTTATGGAACTATCAAGCCCGAATCACCCGCTCTTACGTAGAATTTTGTTAGAAGCGCCAGGGACATACCACCACAGTGTAATGGTAGCGAATCTTTCTGAGGCAGCATGTGAAGCCGTTGGAGCAAATGGTGTATTAGCACGTGTAGGGGCTTATTATCATGATGTAGGAAAAACAGTACAACCGCAATTCTTTATTGAAAACCAGATGGGAATTGAAAATCCACATGATAAATTAGATCCTGTGACGAGTAAAGATATTATCATTGCTCATGTAACAGATGGAGTCAGAATGCTCGAAGAATACCATATTCCGCAAGAGATTATCGATATTGCGGGACAACACCATGGTACAACATTACTTAAATATTTTTATTATAAGGCGATTAAAGAAGATAAAGAAAAATATACAGAAGAGATGTTCCGCTATCCGGGATCAAAAGCAACTTCTAAAGAGTCGGCAATTGTTGGTATTGCTGATAGTGTTGAGGCAGCGGTACGTTCTATGAATCACCCAACGCCAGATCAAATAAATAATTTAGTACAAAGTATTATTAAAGATCGCCTGCAAGATGGGCAATTTAGTGAATGTGATTTGACGTTTAAGGAACTACAAATCGTTGGAAAAACGTTATGTGAAACGTTAAATGGTATTTTCCATTCGCGTATTACATATCCGGAACCACCGGAAGAGAAGGAGAAAGAATGAGTTTATTAATTGATTTCATTGATGAAACAGAAGAAGTGAAAGAAGAATATGTGAATTTAATTCGTGAGATATTAGAAAAAGCAGCTCAAATGGAAAAAATAGAGGATGGTGCGGAGTTATCAGTGACATTTGTAGATAACGAACGCATTCGCGAGATTAATCGTGATTACCGAGATAAGGATCAGCCTACGGATGTCATTTCCTTTGCTATGGAAGAAATGGGAGAAGGAGAAATGGAAATTGTAGGTGCAGAGATGCCTCGTATGTTAGGTGACCTTATTATTTCTATTCCGAGAGCGAAAGAACAAGCTGAAGAGTATGGACATTCTTTTGATCGTGAACTTGGCTTTTTAGCGTTACATGGCTTTTTACATTTACTTGGTTATGACCACATGACAGAAGAGGATGAAAAAGAAATGTTTGGAAGACAAAAAGAAATTTTAGAGGCATTTGGATTAGGTCGATGAAAAAAGGAAAACTTATAAATAGTTTTGGATATGCTATAGCAGGTATATTCTTTTGTCTTCGTCATGAACGAAATATGAAAATTCATTATTTAGCCGCAGTCATTGTTATATGCTGCGGCTTTTATTTCCATATTACGAAAGTAGAGTGGATGGTATTACTTATTGTAATAGGAATTGTAATGAGTTTAGAGATGGTAAATACGGCTGTGGAAAAAACAGTAGATTTAGCGACTACCGATATACATCCGTTTGCGAAAATTGCAAAGGATGTCGCAGCCGGAGCGGTTTTATTGTTTGCGATAATAGCCGTTATAATTGGTGCTATTATCTTTTTGCCGTATGTGGTATAGTTGCATTCCAAAGCTTTTATTAAGCTTTGGAAGTGCCGTAAAGGCCTTTAATCAGAGAGTGTATCTATTCACAGCTGTGGACAGGAAGGATGCGGGAATATGAATAGTGAACAATTAATTCAAGAAGCAATCGAAGCGCGTAAACAAGCGTACGTACCATATTCTAAATTTCAAGTAGGTGCAGCATTATTAACACAGGATAGAAAAGTATATCGTGGATGTAATGTTGAGAATGCATCATATGGCTTATGTAACTGTGCAGAAAGAACAGCTTTATTTAAGGCAGTTTCTGAAGGAGATAAAGAGTTTGTAGCTATCGCGATTGTGGCGGATACAAAGCGTCCGGTACCTCCTTGTGGAGCATGTCGACAAGTTATGGTAGAATTATGTAAACAGGATACGAAAGTATACCTATCAAATTTACATGGTGACGTTCAAGAGACGACAGTCGGAGAATTGTTGCCAGGAGCATTTTTAGCGGAGGATTTACATGAATAGAAAAGGTTATAAATCAGGTTTTGTCTCTATTATTGGCAGACCGAATGTTGGGAAATCTACATTTTTAAATCGTATTATCGGCCAGAAAATTGCCATTATGAGTGACAAGCCACAAACAACTCGTAATAAAATTCAAGGCGTATATACAGAAAATGATTCACAAGTAATTTTCATTGATACACCAGGAATACATAAACCTAAACATAAATTAGGCGACTTCATGGTGAAGATGGCTCAAACGACATTAAAAGAAGTTGATATTGTTCTGTTTATGGTCAATGCAGTTGAAGGATTTGGTCGTGGTGAAGAATTTATCATTGAGAAATTAAAAGAAACGAAACAACCAGTATTTTTAGTAATTAATAAAATCGACCAACTTCATCCAGAGCAATTATTAGAGTTAATTGATCAATACCGTAAACTATATGAGTTTGCAGAGATTGTACCGATTTCTGCATTAGACGGTAATAATGTGGACGCTTTAATTGGAACAATTAAAAAGTATTTACCAGAAGGACCACAATACTACCCAGATAATCAAGTAACGGATCATCCAGAGCGATTTATTATTTCAGAGCTTATTCGTGAAAAAGTATTACATTTAACACGTGAAGAAGTGCCGCACTCTGTAGCGGTTGTTATTGATGCAATTCAAAAACGCGAAGGCGGGGCAGTTTATATCAATGCAACGATTGTTGTGGAACGTCCATCGCAAAAAGGGATTATTATCGGAAAACAAGGGAAGATGTTAAAAGAAGTTGGTAAGCGAGCACGTTTTGATATTGAAGCATTACTTGGTTCTAAAGTATTTTTAGAAGTATGGGTAAAAGTGCAAAAAGATTGGCGTAATAAAATGTCTCAGCTTCGTGACCTTGGTTTCCGCGAAGACGAGTACTAAAATAGAGTAAAGCTGTAATCAGCGGATGTTTTGTTCATCCGCTGATTATTGGTTTTTATGAGTTTTGATAAATTAGGAAAAATTTTTCTCACATGAAAATGGACAAAATGGGTCAATTTAATAACAACAAAGGAAATTGGTTTATAGGCTACGCTTATTGAGAAAGGTGGATTCTTATGCTAGATTTTACCTGGAAGTTTTTCTCCAAAACAGGAAGCATTGAAACGTACTTGCTTTTGAAAGAAATGGAAAAAGACGTAAACGATGAGATGGATCAACATGAAGAGGAGCTAGCGCATCTAGACTCTCCAATTTCTTGACCCGTTTTGTTCAAACCTTGGATGGTGACGAACATGTTTCAAAAAGTTGAGGGCATCGTTATCCGTACGACAGATTACGGAGAAACGAACAAGATTGTTACAATATTCTCAAGAGAATTGGGTAAGGTAAGTGCAATGGCAAGAGGAGCGAAAAAACCGAAAAGCCGGTTAGCATCTGTTTCGCAACTTATGACACATGGTAATTTTCTTATTCAAATGGGATCTGGACTTGGAACTTTACAACAAGGCGAGATTATTTCAACTATGAAAGAAATTCGCGAGGATATATTTTTAACTGCTTATGCATCATTTATTGTTGAGTTAACTGATAAAGCAACAGAAGATAAAAAACATAATCCATATTTATTTGAAATGTTATATCAAACGTTGCATTATATGTGTGAGGGTGTTGATTCAGAAGTATTATCACTAATTTATCAAACGAAAATGCTTCCGGTATTAGGGATGCGCCCGTATTTTGATACATGTGCGATTTGTCATCAAGAAACAGATTTTGTCGCCTTCTCTGTCCGAGAAGGCGGTTTTCTGTGCTCGCGTCATGCAGAGCAAGACCAGTATCGTATACCAGTGGGGGAGGCTGTTCATAAATTATTACGTCTTTTCTACCACTTCGATTTACATAGACTTGGGAATGTATCAGTGAAGGATAGCACAAAAAAACAAATGCGTTTAGTATTGAATACATATTATGATGAATATTGCGGGATTTATTTGAAATCAAGACGTTTCTTAGAACAACTTGATAAGTTTCAAATATAATTTGGGGCCGTATACGGCCCTTTTTACATCCTATCTTTTTCAAATAGCATATTTAGTATATAATATTTAAGAGATAGTATAACTTTTTTCGTTGTGCACTGAAGGTGGTGATTATCATAGAGCTGAATAAACGGCAAGAACATATCATTCAGATTGTAAAAGATCACGGTCCTATTACAGGGGAGTCAATTGCTGCGCAATTAGGATTAACACGTGCAACGCTAAGACCAGACTTAGCAATTTTAACGATGGCTGGTTATTTAGAAGCGCGTCCACGCGTAGGTTATTTTTATACGGGTAAAACTGGGGGGCAGCTATTATCTGAAGCTGTTAAGAAAATTAAAGTACAAGATTATCAATCTAGACCGGCTGTAATTGATAAAAATGTATCAGTATACGATGCGATTTGTACGATGTTTTTAGAGGACGTAGGTACATTATTCGTTGTAGATCAATCGACTCTATTAGTTGGCGTTGTATCTCGTAAAGATTTATTACGAGCTAGCCTAGGAAAGCAGGATTTAACCTCTCTTCCGGTTAATATTATCATGACAAGGATGCCAAACATTGCGATGTGTCGTAGAGAAGATTCTTTATATGATATTGCGATGGAATTAATAGAAAGACAGATTGATGCGATGCCAGTTGTCAAAGATACGAAACAAGGTTTAGAAGTGATTGGACGAATTACAAAAACAAATATTACACGTGCGTTTGTAAACTTAGTAAATAACGAATAAGTGTAATTTGTTTAAAGTGAGGTAATGTAATGGATAATAAAATCGTATATGTCGTATCTGATTCTGTTGGAGAAACGGCTGATTTGGTTGTTCGAGCAGCGATGGGGCAATTCCCATTCGCTCCTGATATTAGACGTGTACCGTATGTAGAAGATACAGGGACATTAAAAGAAGTGATTTCAATTGCTAAGAGCAATCAAGCACTTATTTGTTTCACTTTAGTAAAGCCTGACATGCGCCAGTATTTAGTGACAGAAGCCGCGAAAGAAGGCGTAGAGGCATATGATATTATCGGGCCTCTTATCGATCAGATTGAAGAAATTACAGGGCAAGTACCAAGATATGAGCCGGGTGTTGTTCGTAGATTAGATGAAGAATACTTTAAAAAGATTGAAGCGATTGAGTTTGCTGTAAAGTATGATGATGGTAGAGACGCACGTGGTATTTTAAAAGCAGATATCGTGTTGATTGGGATTTCGCGCACATCAAAAACACCACTTTCTCAATATTTAGCTCATAACAAACGTTTGAAAGTTGCCAATGTACCGCTCGTACCAGAAGTAGATCCACCTGAAGAATTATATCAAGTGGCTAAAGAAAAATGCTTTGGTTTGAAAATTACGCCAGATAAGTTGAATCATATTCGAAAAGAGCGATTGAAATCACTTGGATTAAGTGACGGTGCAACATATGCCAATATTAATCGTATCAAAGAAGAAATTGATCACTTTGAGAATGTAGTCGGTAAAATAGATTGTCAAGTAATTGATGTATCGAATAAAGCGATTGAAGAAACAGCTAACATTATTGTGAATGCAGTGCAAAACCAAAAATTGTTTTAGCACATTTACCAAAGGTGAATGTGCTTTTTTCGCTCATGAAAAACACAATGCTTGTTGATTTCGTAATAGATTATAGTTGAGTGGTTATACTTATATTCTTCTGTCTTTTTATTATGCAAAAGGCATGGTTTCGTTATCCTGAAATAGAAGATGAAAAAATAAAGGGATATGTAGCGCAGTTGAAGAAAATATATTATAATAAAAAATTGTGATAAAAACCTATATTTTACGTTTAGACTTTAATTTTTCAGAATAAACTAGGGATAGGATTTACGAAAAGACATGTAATTACGTTAAATCGACAAAATCTATACAAGAAAACGCACATTATGGAAGGATTCGCAGAAGGGATGTAGAATACAGAAATATGCAAAACATCAATATCGTATTAGTTGATGCAGATGCATATCCTGTGAATGCTGAAAATTGTGCAAGTTGGAACGAAAGTTCATGTCGAAATTTTGTTTGTCACATCGTATGCTCATCGTTTAAGGAAGTAGCAAGAAAAATTGGATCTATGTAGATGCTGAATAAGCTAAAGTTGATTTTTTATATGTATCAACATGCAAAAGAAACAGATCTCGTGATCACATAGGATATGGTGCTTGCTAGTCTTCTTGTAAAAAAAGTGTATATGTATTGTCTCCAGGAGGTACATTTGTAACAGGTGAGCAAATGGATACAATTTTATATAGTAGGTACGTATCTGCGAAATTACGCAGAAAAAGGCCTGCAAAATCGTTTGATAACGTGATCGACAACACTTTCTAATAAGTTTAGAAAAAATATTGTCGAATTATAAAGGAATTTTTTAATTTATATCGAATACAAAATACGACACGGAGATGGATTTATGGGGAACAGAATTCCCGAAGAAGTTGTTGAACAGATTCGGACGTCATCGGATATTGTAGAAGTGATTGGTGAATACGTTCAACTTAGAAAACAGGGGCGTAACTATTTCGGCCTTTGTCCATTTCATGGTGAGAATTCTCCTTCATTCTCTGTTTCATCGGATAAGCAAATTTTTCATTGCTTTGGATGTGGAGAAGGTGGAAATGTATTTTCTTTTCTAATGAAAATGGAAGGATTGGCTTTTACCGAGGCTGTTCAAAAGCTAGGTGAAAGAAATGGAATTGCGGTTGCAGAGTATACATCAGGGCAAGGACAACAAGAAGACATATCTGATGACACTGTCATCATGCAACAGGCTCATGAACTTTTGAAAAAGTATTATCATCATTTATTAGTAAATACAGAAGAAGGAAATGAAGCACTTTCGTATTTGTTAAAACGTGGTATTACGAAAGAGATGATTGAGAAGTTTGAAATTGGTTATGCATCACCTGCTTGGGATGCAGCAACGAAAATTTTACAAAAAAGAGGTTTATCGCTGTCTAGTATGGAACAAGCTGGTCTTCTCATAAGAAGCGAGAAGGATGGTAGTCATTATGATCGCTTCCGTGGAAGGGTTATGTTTCCAATCTCTACGTTACAAGGTAAAGTGATAGCGTTTAGTGGAAGGGCGCTAGGAGATGATACTCCGAAGTATTTAAATAGCCCTGAAACACCAATTTTTCATAAAAGTAAATTGTTGTATAACTTCCACCAAGCGAGGCCGTTTATTAGAAAACGTGGGCAAGTGGTCCTTTTTGAAGGATATGCCGACGTACTAGCTGCGGTAAAAAGTGGTGTGGAAGAAGCTGTTGCGACAATGGGAACAGCTTTAACTGAAGAACAAGCAAAACTTCTGCGACGTAACGTTGAAACTGTTGTTCTTTGCTATGATGGTGATAAAGCAGGGCGAGAAGCAACGATGAAAGCAGGGCAATTATTGCTAAAAGTTGGTTGCCAAGTGAAAGTTACATCCTTGCCAGATAAGCTTGACCCTGATGAATATGTGCAACAATATGGGACAACTGCTTTTGAAAATCTTGTGAAATCAAGTATAAGTTTTGTTGGTTTTAAAATAAATTATTTGCGTTTAGGGAAAAATTTGCAAGATGAGTCTGGCAAAGAAGAATATGTGAAAAGTGTTTTAAAAGAGTTATCGTTGCTACAGGATGCGATGCAGGCAGAATCATATTTGAAGTCATTATCGCAAGAATTTTCGTATTCAATGGAAACACTTTTGAATCAATTGCACCAATATCGCAAAGAACAAAAGGTACAGCAAAAACAAGTAAAGCAGGTTTCTAAGCCGTCTCAAATTGTTCAAACAAAACCGAAGTTAACAGGTTTTGAAAGGGCAGAAAGAGAAATTATTTACCATATGTTGCAAAGTCCAGAAGTGGCTGTTCGTATGGAATCCCACATAGAAGATTTTCACACAGAGGAACATAAAGGGATTTTATATGAACTATACGCATATTATGAGAAGGGAAATGAACCTTCAGTCGGAACATTTTTAAGTTGGCTCTCTGATGAGAAGTTGAAAAATATTATCACTGATATTTCGACGGATGAATTTATTAATCCAGAATACACAGAAGAAGTGTTACAAGGCCATTTGGAGACGCTTAGACGTCATCAAGAAAAACTTGAAAAGACGGAAATCATATTTAAGATAAAACAAATGGAAAAAACAGATCCTGTAGAGGCTGCTAAATATTATGTAGCATATTTACAAAATCAAAAAGCGAGAAAATAGCTTTTTTGATAAATTTTTAGTATAATGAATGTTTGTATCTCGCGTAAGGAGGGGAACAGATGGCTGACAAACCAGCTCGTTCTAAACAAATTGAAACTGAAATGACCCTTGAGCAAGTGAAAGAACAACTCACTGAGCTCGGAAAAAAACGTGGCGTTCTTACATATGAAGAGATTGCAGAACGCATGAATGGATTTGAAATTGAATCCGATCAAATGGATGAATACTATGAATATTTAGGTGAACAAGGGATTGACTTAGTTGGTGACAATGACAACGAAGAAGGTCCTAACAATCGTCAAATTTCAAAAACAGAAGAAGAATTCGACCTTAATGATTTAAGTGTACCACCTGGGGTTAAAATCAATGATCCTGTTCGTATGTATTTAAAAGAAATTGGTCGTGTAGATTTACTATCTGCAGAAGAAGAAATTCGACTTGCAACGCGTATTGAAGATGGCGATGAAGAAGCGAAACGTCGTCTTGCAGAAGCAAACTTACGTCTTGTAGTAAGTATTGCAAAGCGCTACGTGGGCCGTGGTATGCTTTTCTTAGACTTAATCCAAGAAGGGAATATGGGTCTAATTAAAGCGGTTGAAAAGTTCGATTATCGTAAAGGTTTCAAATTTAGTACGTATGCAACTTGGTGGATCCGCCAAGCGATTACACGTGCGATTGCAGACCAAGCACGAACAATTCGTATCCCAGTTCATATGGTTGAAACGATTAATAAGTTAATTCGTGTGCAACGTCAATTATTACAAGATTTAGGACGCGAACCATCTCCTGAAGAGATTGGTGAAGAAATGGATCTTGCTCCAGAAAAAGTACGCGAAATCTTAAAAATTGCACAGGAGCCAGTTTCTCTTGAAACACCGATTGGTGAAGAAGATGACTCCCATTTAGGTGATTTCATTGAAGACCAAGAAGCAACATCGCCTGCGGACCATGCAGCGTATGAATTGCTAAAAGAACAATTAGAAGATGTGTTAGATACACTAACAGATCGTGAAGAAAATGTTCTACGTCTTCGTTTTGGTTTAGATGATGGACGAACTCGTACGCTTGAAGAAGTTGGGAAAGTATTCGGCGTAACAAGAGAACGTATCCGTCAAATTGAAGCAAAAGCACTTCGTAAATTAAGACATCCAAGCCGTAGTAAGCGTCTTAAGGATTTCTTAGAATAGGTTCTTTTTAAGTTTACTTCACCTTTGTGAAGTAAACTTTTTTAATTTGTTAACTTTTGTTAAACTTTAGCTATCGGCAACGATTACAATTTCTTGTAATTTATTTTACAGAATTGTCTTTTGATTTGCAAATGCTCATTTTTCGATTTTTCGATTAATTTTGTTTATTCTATACAAAAATATATGTAGAAAAGTGAAAAATATGATGAGAAACGTTAATAATTATCGAAATAATAAGCGATATAACAATAAAAAACAATAAACTGAATTTATGGAATATTTTTAACGATTAGTAGTTTACTCTTTTCTGATAGAGCGTTTTCAAGTACAATGGAAATGACTGAATCATCTAACTATTTAGGGGTATAGAGGGGGGAGAAGAGATATGAAACGTAATCCGCTGATTCCGTTCGCTCTTATTGCAGCATTAGGTATTATCGTTATGTTTGTATTTTCATTTCAGGGGCTAAATAAATCTAAAGAGTTAGCTGATGCAAAAAATGGCGGGAAGCCAGCGCAAACAGCATCGAAGCCAGAGGATATTGTGAAGCAAAGCTGTACGAGCTGCCATGGTGACCAGTTACAAGGGGCAGTAGGGCCTAATTTACAAAAGATTGGTGGGAAACTTTCGAAAGAAGAGATTCAAGAAGTTATTTCGAAAGGAAAAGGAAATATGCCGCCAAATATAGTTCCAGCTGATCAAGCGGCTAAAGTAGCTGATTGGTTGTCGAAGAAAAAATAAAGTTCCGTATGACAAGCCTTTTGCTTATGCAAAGGGCTTGTTTTTCTATATTTTCTAAAATACGATGAGTGATAGAGAAGTGAATTGTTGTTATGGGCTTGCAACAACTACTATAAATTCATTATCATGGAGACAGACTGACAAGAGAAGGAGTAATGGAAATACATGAATGAAGTAAAGCTTTCAAAACGATTAGAAGAAGTTGTGCGTGAAATACCAGTAGGATCTACAGTTGCTGATATTGGATCGGATCATGCGTATTTACCGTGTTATACAATTATAAATAATATTGCTACAAAAGCAGTTGCAGGAGAGGTTGTAGATGGACCATTTCGCTCTGCACAAGCAACTGTAGCTGAAAGTGGCTTACAAGATAAAGTGGATGTGCGTAAAGGGAATGGATTAGCTGTTATCGCGCCAGGAGAAGTGGATGTAATTACGGTTGCCGGAATGGGCGGAGCGTTAATTCGTGACATTTTAGAAAGTGGTAAAGAAAAATTAGAAGGTGTAACACGTTTAATTTTACAACCGAATATTGCAGCGCATCACATCCGTGAATGGTTTATTGAAAATGGATGGGAGCTTATCCATGAAAAAATCGTAAAAGAAGATGGGAAAATTTACGAGATCTTAGTAGGAGAGCGTGGAAACATCGTAATGCCTTACTCTGAAAATAAACAAGCTGAATTGTTTATGGGTCCATTTTTAATAAAAGAAAAAGGTGAAGCTTTCGTTGAGAAATGGGAAGGAGAATTAAAAAACTTCCAAAATATTTTAAAACAGTTAGAGCGTGCGGCTGATTCTGAAGAAACAAAAGCGAAACGTGCAGAAGTAGAAGCGAAAATGAAAATGATAGGGGAGGTTTTATCATGAGTAAAATTCCAAACGGCCATGAAATTATTTCTTTATTTGAAAGTATGTATCCGAAGCATTTGGCGATGGAAGGAGATAAGATTGGTCTGCAGATTGGAGCGCTTAATAAATCTGTACAGCACGTATTGATTGCGTTAGATGTAACGGAGGAAGTTGTGGAGGAAGCGATTCAATTAGGAGCGAATGTCATTATTGCGCATCATCCTTTAATTTTTAATCCGTTAAAAGCGATTCATACAGATAAAGCGTACGGAAGAATTATTGAAACGTGTATTAAAAATGATATTGCTATTTATGCAGCGCATACAAATGTGGATGTTGCCAAGGGTGGGGTAAATGATTTACTTGCTGAGGCATTAGGATTGCAAAATACAGAAGTTTTGGCACCGACATATGCAGAAGAAATGAAAAAAGTTGTTGTGTTTGTGCCAGTAACTCATGCAGAAGAAGTACGAAAAGCATTAGGAGACGCAGGTGCTGGTCATATAGGCAATTATAGCCACTGTACGTTTAGTAGTGAGGGTACAGGTATGTTTGTACCTCAAGAGGGGACAAATCCTTATATCGGGGAAACTGGACAGTTAGAGCGCGTAGAAGAAGTGCGAATCGAAACGATTATTCCAGCTTCACTACAGCGAAAAGTGATTAAAGCAATGGTAACAGCACATCCATATGAAGAAGTAGCGTATGATGTGTATCCACTTGATAACAAAGGCGAAACATTAGGGCTTGGGAAAATAGGATACTTACAAGAAGAAATGACACTTGGACAGTTTGCAGAACATGTAAAGCAATCATTAGATGTAAAGGGTGCACGAGTTGTTGGGAAATTAGATGATAAAGTGCGCAAAGTAGCTGTACTTGGTGGCGATGGTAATAAATACATCAATCAAGCTAAATTTAAAGGAGCGGATGTATATGTAACAGGTGACATGTATTATCATGTTGCTCATGATGCAATGATGCTCGGTTTAAATATAGTTGACCCAGGACATAACGTTGAAAAAGTAATGAAGCAAGGTGTGCAAAAGCAATTACAAGAAAAAGTGGATGCAAAGAAACTCAATGTACACATTCATGCTTCGCAATTACATACAGATCCATTTACATTTGTATAAGAAAAATAAAACCGTTGCTCATATAGGCAACGGTTTTTATTATTGTTCTTTTTTCACTTTTACACGAGGTAATATTTTTTGTAACGGTACTTTTCGAACTCTCTCCCACGTAGCGGGATTCATTGGGTCATATTGATCCAAGAAAGCAATAACTTCTTTCGTAATTGGAGTTGGAGTAGAAGCACCTGCTGTAACAGCTACGTTTTCTACACCTTGTAGCCACTCTAATTTAATCTCACTTACGTCTGCAACGCGGTATGCTTTCGTACCAGCGATTTCTTGTGATACTTGTGCTAAACGGTTTGAGTTGTTACTTTTCGGATCACCGACAACAATTGTTAAGTCTGCAACATCAGCTTGTTTAGCGACCGCTTCTTGGCGCACTTGAGTTGCTAAACAAATTTCCTTATGGAATTCTGCTGTTGGGAATTTCTTCTGAATGTCCTCCATTAAATGCTGAACATCCCATTGGCTCATCGTTGTTTGATTTGTAACTAAAATTTTATCCGTTGGAATTTCTAGTGTTTTTAAATCATCAGCTCTTTCGATAAGGTGAACGATGTCAGGTGCAATACCAACTGCGCCCTCTGGTTCTGGGTGATTTTTTTTGCCGATATAAATGACATGGTAACCTTCAGCTTTCTTTACTTCAATAAGGTCATGTGTTTTTGTAACATCTGGACAAGTGGCATCGATTGTCGTTAAACCTTTTTCTTTTGCACGTTGTTTAACTTCTGGAGAAACACCGTGTGCAGTGAAAATAACAGTACCAGATTCGATTTTATCTAAAATTTCTAATCGACTTGGACCGTCCAATGTAATGATGCCATCTTCCTCGAATGCATCTGTTACATGTTTGTTGTGAACAATCATACCTAAAATATAAATAGGTCTTGGTAATGATGTATCTAATGCGGCGTTACGTGCAATAACCATCGCGTCCACAACACCGTAGCAATAACCACGAGGGGAAATTTTAACAATTTTCATATGAGTAATCCTCTCCTTCTAAACAAGGGATACTTTTGTGCATAGTCTTTTACATTATAAAGGAGGAGTGGATAGAAAACAAAGGATTGTTACACATATAGTTTTGGTTTTGTTGCTATTTTTTGAACAGGCTCCTCTCGTAATTCTTTTTCTATGACAGGCTCAATCACTATTTTTTTTCTTTTTCTTTTTTTTTGTGGAGGAGGCGGAGTTGCTACTTCAACTTTTTCTGCTATGTCTTCAGCTTGATCTTCAGTTGAATCTTCTTCCGTACTTTTTCCAGAGGTGAGGATTTTAACAATGCTTGGTAGGTTACGCATAATAGGACCGTACTGTTCGACGACAGGGCTTACAGATTGAACGACTTGGGATACTTTCTCAATATTGTTTATCATATTAGTTGGATTTGAAATTAAATTCGCAAAAAAACTGCCGATGCCACTACTTGATGATGCTGTAGTTGCTGCACCGCTGCGCGTTTCATTTGATTCATACATTTGAGGGGGGATCATTTGCTCTGGATGTTGCTGCATGTATGGTTGATATTGTTGTGAGTATGGCTGCGGGTATTGTTGTTGGTATTGGTATTGTTGTTGATATTGGGGCGGCGGTTGCTGGTGTTGGTGCATCATTGGCGGCGGTCCTTCCATTTGTCGATAAGGTGGAACCATTTGCATGAAAGGCTCGGTTGGGTCGTGTTTTTTAAAGAGTTTAGCAAGGAATCCTTTCTTTTTTTGTGCCATCGGTGGTAACTGTGGAATTGGATATGGTGTATAAGGTTGCTGTCCTGGATTCGGATACATTTGCCTTGTAGGGGATTTTGGAAACATGTGAGAAATCCTCCTTTCTTCAGTTAGGTATATACACATACAATATGCAATAAGAGGGAAGAAGGTTAGTTTTTGAAGTAAAAACCTAAACTAAAGATGGATTTTACTTGTAGATTTCGATATAATGTAGACTTGACTGATTTGTGCGCGCAGTAGAAATTTAGAAAGAAGGTGTAACTTATGACACAACAAACTTTTACACAGTATGATTTTAAACCATTTTTAATAGATGCAGTTCGTGAACTACGCTTTACAGAGCCGACAGGAATTCAAAAGAAAATTTTCCCGGTCGTGAAAAAAGGTGTAAGTGTAATTGGACAATCCCAAACAGGTTCTGGGAAAACACATGCATACTTACTTCCTACATTGAACAGAATTAATGCAAGTCGTGAAGAAGTACAACTTGTTATTACAGCGCCTACTCGTGAGTTAGCACAACAAATTTACGAAGAAATCGTGAAATTAACAAAGTTTTGTGCGGAAGATCAAATGATTACAGCACGTTGTTTAATTGGTGGAACTGATAAACAACGATCAATTGAAAAGTTGAAAAAACAACCTCATATTGTAGTTGGAACACCAGGACGTATTAAAGATTTAGTAGAAGAGCAAGCGCTATTTGTTCATAAAGCAAATACAATTATTGTCGATGAAGCAGACTTAATGCTTGATATGGGATTCATTCATGATGTAGACAAAATTGCATCACGCATGCCTAGAAACTTGCAAATGCTAGTTTTCTCTGCAACAATTCCTCAAAAACTAAAACCGTTTCTGAAGAAATATATGGAGAATCCAGAGCATATTCATATCAATCCAAAACAAGTTGCGGCAGGGAATATTGAACATTATTTAGTACCTTCTAAACATCGTAACAAAATCGATTTAGTGAACAAAATGTTGCTACAATTTAAACCGTATTTAGCAGTTGTTTTCACGAATACGAAGAAGATGGCGGATCAGGTTGCTGACGGATTAATGGAACGTGGTTTAAAAGTTGGACGAATTCACGGAGATTTATCACCGCGTGATCGTAAAAAAATGATGAAACAAATTCGTGACCTTGAATTCCAATATATTGTTGCAACTGATTTAGCAGCACGTGGTATTGATATTGAAGGAATTAGTCATGTTATTAACTACGAACTTCCATCAGACTTAGATTTCTTCGTTCACCGTGTTGGAAGAACAGCACGTGCAGGGCATTCAGGTATTGCAGTGACGATTTATGATCCAGCAAACGAAGAAGCGTTAGATAGTTTAGAAAAACAACGTCATATTGAGTTCAAGCATGTAGATTTACGCGGAGATGAGTGGGCGGATTTAGGTGAACGTCGTCGTCGTAAGAGCCGTAAAAAACCAAATGATGAACTTGACGTTATGGCAACAAAAGTTATTAAAAAGCCGAAAAAAGTAAAACCAAACTATAAACGTAAACTTGCAACAGAACGTGACAAAGTGAAGAAGAAATATAGCAATAAAAAAAGATAAGGGGAGCCCCCTTATCTTTTTTTATCTGGTTATTTGCGGGATAATAATCATTGGGGAATGGAAAAAACATTGATTAAAGTTTCAGTGTAGCTAGTTACAATTTGCGTAGTGTTTTAGGAACAAACAATTCACTACATATTTCTACAAATTATGCTATCATTATATCTATTGTATATTGAAGAGGTGATTGTATGTTAAAGATTGGATCTCATGTTTCCATGAGTGGTAAGAAAATGTTATTAGCAGCAAGTGAAGAGGCTGTTTCATACGGTGCAACGACGTTTATGATTTATACAGGTGCGCCGCAAAATACACGAAGAAAACCAATTGAAGAATTGAATATAGAAGCAGGAAGAAAACATATGGAACTAAACGGTATTGAGGAAATTATCGTACATGCGCCATACATTATTAATGTTGGGAATACGACGAAGCCAGAAACATTCCAATTAGGTGTAGACTTCCTTCGCATGGAAATTGAAAGAACATCGGCATTAGGTGTGGCGAAACAAATCGTTCTTCACCCAGGTGCACACGTTGGGGCAGGAGCGGATGCTGGAATTCAACAAATTATTAAAGGGCTTAATGAAGTGTTAACGCCAGAACAGACGGTTAATATTGCGTTAGAAACGATGGCAGGAAAAGGAACAGAATGCGGTCGTAGCTTTGAAGAAATTGCAAAGATTATTGATGGTGTAAAATATAATGAGAAATTATCAGTATGCTTTGATACGTGTCATACGCACGATGCAGGATATGATATTGTAAATGATTTTGACGGCGTATTAAACGAATTCGATAAGATTGTTGGTATCGATCGTTTGCAGGTACTTCATATTAATGATAGTAAAAATGTACGCGGCGCAGGAAAGGACCGTCATGAAAATATCGGATTCGGTCATATCGGTTATAAAGCGTTACATCATATTGTGCATCATCCACAGTTAATGCACGTACCAAAAATTCTTGAAACGCCATATGTAGGTGAAGATAAAAAAGATAAGAAACCACCATATAAATTAGAAATCGAAATGCTGAAAAATGGTACATTTGATGAAGGAATTCTTGAGAAAATTAAAGCGCAATAAGCAATAAGGAGGGGATTTTCCCCTCCTTATTTTAGTAGTTGTTGAAATAAAGTATTTACTTGTTGGGCAGTAGCAGGGGAGGTTACTTTTGCTATTTGTTTTAAGAGCTCTAGTCGTTCGTCATTATCGTAAATGTTAATATTCTTTCCTTTCATAAGTAAAACAATTTGATCAGCTTGTGCAGTCGTAATAGAGACTTCATATTCTTTGCTATATTTCAATAACTCTTTTGTAGAAATATGATTTAATTTTTTATTTACAAGTTGTTTAATGAGGTTCATCGAGTTATCCTCCTTCATACGTTCTTCTATCGAAATATATGAGTGCGTAGCTTGTACATATTCGTATAGAGTTTCTTTTTTCATGAGAAAAAGAAGCGTATGTTATAATATAAGGACAAAACTATAGAAAAAGAGTATAGGGAGGATCTATGGAGCAGAAGCAACATCGAAAAGAAAGTGTTATCCATCTTATTTATCGTTTAGTTATGATTATTTTTGGGGCAGCATGCGCAGCGGTAGCAATTGAACTATTTTTAATGCCAAATAAAATTATTGATGGTGGAATTATTGGTATTTCTCTTATATTAGATTATCTTACTCCTAATATTTGGTGGTTAAGTTTCTCTACTTTAGTCGTTATTCTCAATATCCCATTTATGTATTCGGGTTATAAGCAAATTGGAAAAACGTTCATGCTATCTTCAGCGTTCGGTATTGTAGCTTTAGCATTTATTGAATCAACGTTACATGCTGTTCCACCATTTACAACAGAGCCAATTTTAGCAACAGTGTTTGGTGGTCTTATTTTAGGTATTGGTGTAGGGCTCGTTATTCGTCATGGTGGATCAATGGACGGAACAGAAATTATGGGTATTTTATTAACGAAGAAATTACCTTTCTCTGTTGGCGAATTTGTAATGTTTGTGAACTTATTCATTTTTGCATGGGCAGCATTTGTATTTGGTGTTGAACAAGCTATGTATTCTGTTATGACGTATTATATTGCCTTTAAAACAATTGATACAGTCATTCAAGGTTTAGATGAAACGAAAGCAGTTTTAATTGTATCAGATCAATATGAGGAAGTATCAAATGCGATTTTGCATCGTCTTGGTCGTGGAACTACAAAGCTTGTAGCGAAAGGCGGTTACACGGATAAAGAAAAAGAAGTTATTTATGCAGTTGTAACGCGTCTAGAAGTGACAAAGTTAAAATCAATTGTGTATGAAATTGATGCGAATGCGTTTGTTACGATTATGAGTACGCAAGAGACAAATGGTGGTAAGTTTAAATCGGCTATTCACTAAAACATGTATCCCGCTATTTGAGGGTAAATAATCGGTAGGAGAGGGCCTCATCTGATTAAGGTTTCATTTTATAGGAATATTTTTCGAAAGCAGAGAATTTTTCTCTGCTTTTTGTTATAATAGTAAGGTTTCTTGAAAAAAATGATATATTTTAGGCAGATTGGTTTACAACTATAATAAGCTGTACTATAATTCAAATAGATATAAATCGGAATCATTCTGAATTAAAATAGGTGAGATGCTATGAATAATATATTAGAAATAGAAGGATTGTCATTTCGATATGAAGATCGAAATGTGTTAGAAGATATTAATTTGCAAGTTCCGAAGGGAGCTTTTTTAGGTTTAGTTGGGCCAAATGGTTCTGGGAAATCAACTTTGCTAAAATGTTTATTAGGCGTTTTAAAGCCAAAACAGGGAAGTATTCGTTTGTTTGGTGTTGATAGTAAGAAGTTTAAAGAATGGAACAAAGTTGGTTATGTGTCGCAAAAGGCAAATAGCTTTAATTCTGGTTTTCCGGCAACTGTTTTTGAAGTTGTATCAATGGGACTCGTTTCGAAAAAAGGGCTGTTTCGCTTTTTTACGAAAAACGATAAGGAAAAAGTGGAAAAAGCGATTGCTGATGTAGGGATGACTGAGTTTCAAGGGCGCAATATCGGAGAACTTTCTGGTGGACAACAACAGCGTGTATTTATTGCTCGTGCGCTCGTTAGTGATCCTGAATTACTTATTTTGGACGAGCCCACTGTTGGAATCGATGTGAAGAATGTAGAAAGTTTTTATGAGATATTAGAGGATTTAAACAAAAGGTTAGGAATCACATTAATTCTCGTTACTCATGATATGGGAGCTGTTACGGAAAAGGTAACACATGTTGCATGCTTAAACCAACATCTACATTTCCATGGAAATGTAGAGAAGTTCCGAGAGTTAGAAGATGCGGAAATGTCCGTCTTATATGGACATCATGTTCATCGTTTAGAACACGAGCATGGGCATCACGGGAGGATATAATGATACAAGATTTTTTACAATATGACTTTTTACGTAACTCTTTATATGCAGGAATTTTAATAGGGCTTGTTGCACCGCTTATCGGTGTGTTTGTTGTCATTCGCCGTATGTCGCTTATTGCGGATGCATTAAGTCACGTGACATTATCGGGTATTGCTGCAAGTTTGCTACTAGAAAAAACAATTTTTACAGGAGGATTTTTAAATCCTTTATATATGGGAATGTTTTTTTCTATTGGTGGGGCGTTACTAATTGAAAAATTACGTACTGTATATAAACATTATCAAGAATTAGCAATTCCGATTATTCTTTCAGCAGGAATGGGGATTGGGGTTATTTTTATATCACTTGCAAATGGATTTAACACTGATTTATTTAGTTATTTATTTGGGAGTGTAAGTGCTGTAACAAGTACAGATTTAATCATTATTGGCATTGTAGCAATTGTTGTTATTGTAACGATTACTTTATTATACAAAGAGTTATTTTTACTATCGTTTGATGAGGAATACGCTGTATCAACTGGTTTGAGTGCAAAGTGGATTCATTTTATTTTCATTATATTGGTTGCTCTTGTTATTGCAGTATCAATGCGTGTAGTAGGGGTTCTTCTCGTATCATCATTAATGACGTTACCAGTTGCAGCAAGTATTCGTATTGCGAATGGATTTAAACAAACAATTTTCTTTTCCATTTTATTTGGTGAGATTGCAGTAATTGGTGGAATGTTTGCTTCGTATCAACTTGATCTAGCACCAGGTGGTACAATTGTTATGATAGCAGTTCTTATTTTAATTGGTGCGATTTTATGGAAAAAGAAAAAAACTGCATAAAGTAGGGATAGATATGAATCTAACAGAAGCTTTACGCCTAATGAAAGATAAAGGATACAAACATACTGGGAAAAGGGAAGAAATGCTCAGGCTATTTGCAGCTCATAATCGTTATTTAACGGCGAAAGACGTTTTAGAGCATATGAAGGATGATTATCCAGGTCTTAGCTTTGATACGATTTATCGTAACTTAACGGTGTTTGCTGAAATTGGTGTTCTGGAACAAACGGAATTAAATGGTGAAAAACATTTTCGTTTTACATGTTCTATTATGGAACATCATCATCATTTTATTTGTTTAGATTGCGGGGGGACGAAAGAGATTACTTCCTGCCCGATGGATTTTATGAATAAAGATTTTAACGGTTATGAAGTAACCGGTCATAAGTTTGAAATATACGGCCGTTGTCCAAAATGTGCAAAGTAAAAGCTCGTCAGTTATATAACTGACGAGCTTTTACGTAGAAAAGAAGGTTGCTCACAAATATTGTGGCAACCTTCTTTTTATTGTTCTTGTGTTTCTTTTTCTTTTTCTCGTTCAGCAGCCATTTCAGCAGCGATTACGTCGATTTCTTTTTTCAGTTCTTCTACCATGATTTCTTCTGGTACTTTACGAACAACTTGCCCTTTACGGAATAATAATCCTTCTCCACGTGCACCGGCAATACCGATATCAGCTTCACGAGCTTCACCCGGACCGTTTACAGCGCAGCCAAGTACTGCAACTTTAATTGGTACTTTTAGTGTAGAGATGTATTCTTCTACCTCGTTAGCGATGCTAATTAAGTCAATTTCAATACGACCGCAAGTTGGACAAGAAATAAGTGTTGCTGCATTAGATGCAAGGCCGAATGACTTTAATAGTTCACGTGCAACTTTTACTTCTTCAACTGGGTCAGCACTTAATGAAATACGTAGTGTATTTCCGATGCCTTTATTTAAGATTGCTCCAAGACCAGCGGCACTTTTTACAGTTCCGGCAAATAATGTTCCAGATTCTGTAATGCCTAAATGTAATGGATAATCAAAAGCACGTGCAGCTTTTTCGTATGCTTCAATTGCTAAATTAACATCAGAGGCTTTCATAGATACGATAATATCGTGGAAATCTAAGTCCTCTAAAATTTTAATGTGATGTAGGGCGCTCTCGACCATACCATCTGCAGTTGGGTATCCGTACTTTTCTAAAATGTGACGCTCTAATGAACCTGCGTTTACACCGATACGGATTGGAATACCGCGTTCTTTTGCTGCATTTACAACAGCTTCTACTTTATGGCGACGACCAATGTTACCTGGATTGATACGTACTTTATCAATGCCACCTTCAATTGCTTTTAAAGCAAGGCGATAATCAAAATGAATATCAGCAACAAGTGGAATGTTGATTTGTTTTTTAATATCAGCAATAGCATTTGCTGCGCGTTCGTCTGGAACAGCAACACGCACGACTTGACAGCCAGCTTCTTCTAAACGTTTAATTTCAGCAACTGTTGCTTCAACATCATGTGTTTTTGTTGTTGTCATACTTTGTATAATTAATTCATTATTACCGCCAATTGTTAAATTACCGACTTTAACTGGACGTGTTTTTGTACGATGAGTCATTTCATTCACGAATAGATCGCTCTCCTTATAAAAGAAGTTTCTTATTTAGTCCCTCATATCAATGATAGTATACGTGATACAGGGCTATAGAAACCGAAGTGCTCGGTTTCACTTTTACTATTGTATCAG
This sequence comes from Bacillus sp. BC08, assembly GCF_054326875.1. Classification (NCBI taxonomy): domain Bacteria; kingdom Bacillati; phylum Bacillota; class Bacilli; order Caryophanales; family Bacillaceae; genus Bacillus; species Bacillus sp. BC08. The sequence goes on from NZ_JBTGPA010000035.1 coordinate 557,702, forward strand.
CGCCTTGATGTAATTGACAAGGATTAAGTGATCGCTTATTGATATAACGGGAATTTATAAGACTTTCCAATTTGTATTTTTGTAGCAGATGTATTTTTATTTAATTGTTTAAAATCATCAATTACTTTTTCGATAGAAGGAATTTTCTTCTTATTGATCGCTTCTGTAATGGAAAGAACCGTATCACCTGTTTTGACTTCTATTGTTTTATAAGTGACATCTGTTTCTTTTTTTGTTTCTGTTTTGTTCTCTTTATTTTGTTTTGTATCTGTACTTTCTTGTTTTAACGTTTGGGCCGCATTCGTTTTTTTATATGAACTTAACATCGGTAAAGTGCCGATTTTTATATCGTAATAAAATATATAACCAAGAACAAGCACGAATAAGAATATACCTAATCTCTTCATATTCTTCACTCCTTTGCTAGGAATATATGCTTGTCCAAAAAAAAAATGCCTATTTAGGCATTTTTTCGTTCTTATTTTTCTTTCGGTTTTGGAACTTCTTTAATCGTTAAGTATAGAACAATTAAAACAACTGCGATATAAATGAATGTTGAACCAGGTACAACGATTTTGAATAAATCCATAATCATAAAGAAGATTGTTGGAATTGTGTAGCTGTAAGCAGTTAATGTCCATACTTGCTTATAAGATAATTTACGTTGACCACTCATAGCAGAACCTATAAACGCAAGTAAAGTAATTCCTAAGAAAGTAATGAACAATTGGAATAGGTACACTAACACGCCAATAACGGCTAGTAAAATTGGATAAATACTATCGAATACAGAAATAAAATCTTGCAAATCTTTCTTCTCAAGAGATGTCCCTAATAAATCATTATAGGAGTATGTTTGTTGCTGACCATTTCCTATAGAAACTACTTTATCTTTTAAAATAAATAAACCAGTTTTGTTTTGATATTGTTCTATATCTGTTGTATTGGGATCAAATACGAAAAGAGCATCTCCCTCTTCCTTTTGAATAGGTTGTTCAATATCAGCTTTTAGTTCACCATTTTCGATTTTGAAATCAGGTAAATCTTTTTCGATAGCTTGATTTACCATAGTAACACTATCTTGGATAAAGCTACCGTAAAAGAATGTTCTTGGAATAGTAGTGATTAGACAAAGTAGCATAATATACAAAATGGTTTTTCCGATTTTTTGAAAACGGAATAGCGCCATATCTTTAGGCGAATATACGCTTTTTGCTAATTGGGTAAATATGGACATAGATTCACTTCCTTTATGTATGTATAAAATCATTGTAACGTAGGAATCTAGAGAATCTCAAGATATATTATATTTACATATAGTGGAGATAACTAAATTTCTTTTTATTAATTTTCTTCTTTCACATGAGAAAAATACAATTGACACTTTTCTTTTCTATATGGTAAATTTATCTTACATTTCTTAAAGGATATATCCGATAGGAATTCCTTTATTTGATATGTTGTTACATACATAATTGTGGACCCTTAGCTCAGCTGGTTAGAGCAGACGGCTCATAACCGTCCGGTCGTAGGTTCGAGTCCTACAGGGTCCATATCCATTTCACATGTTTATTACGTCAGTAGGAAGCTTCCTTGTAGAAGGGAGCTTTTTTTACGGAATATATGAGCATTTTAATTGAAAAGAAGTGGGAATTTTGCTACGTTAATGATAGCAAGACAATGTGATTTATTTGTTTGCACCCTATGGCAATTAGGGTAGAATAAAGTTGTATGTCACTTAAGTGGCAATACATAAACTGGGAGGAATATAACAATGGCAAAACACGAATTACCAAATTTACCTTATGCGTATGATGCTTTAGAGCCTCACTTTGACAAAGAAACAATGAACATCCATCATACAAAACACCATAACACGTACATTACAAACTTAAACGCTGCTTTAGAAGGTCATGCAGAATTAGCTGACAAAAGCGTAGAAGAATTAGTTGCAAACTTAAACGAAGTACCAGAAGCAATCCGTACAGCAGTACGTAACAATGGTGGCGGACATGCTAACCATACATTCTTCTGGACAATCTTATCTCCAAACGGCGGCGGACAACCAGTAGGCGAACTTGCAACTGCAATTGAAGCGAAATTCGGTAGCTTCGATGCATTCAAAGAAGAATTCGCAAAAGCTGGCGCAACTCGTTTCGGTTCTGGTTGGGCTTGGTTAGTAGTAAACAATGGTGAGTTAGAAGTAACAAGCACGCCAAACCAAGATTCTCCTCTAACTGAAGGTAAAACTCCAGTTGTTGGTTTAGATGTTTGGGAACATGCTTACTACCTAAATTACCAAAACCGTCGTCCGGACTACATCGGTGCATTCTGGAACGTTGTAGATTGGAACGCTGCTGAAAAACGTTACCAAGAAGCAAAATAAATGTAATAACGATAGAAAAAAGCTAGGAGAATGCTCCTAGCTTTTTTCTATGCTTTCCTTTACATAATTGGGCTTGTCTTTGGAAGAATAGAACATGAAGTAAAGGAGAGTTGTGTATGAAGTTGAAGCATATAATTGGTGACGTTGAAGTGAATCGGGATTTAGTGTTATTGCTCCTTATTGGAGGCTTATACACGCTCGCAATTTCTTTATCGAATACGTTTGTTAATATTTATTTATGGAAACAAACACAAAATTATGTGAATCTTGGCTTGTATAATTTGGCCAGCGTTGTATTACAGCCTCTCACATTTCTTGTAGGTGGGAAATTAGCGAAACGTATTGATCGCTCAATCTTGTTACGAATAGGCGTAGGCACGTTAGCAATTTTTTTTATCGTTGTTTTAGTAGCGGGAAAAAGCGCTTCTCACTATATTTTATTAATGGGGGCTCTTTTAGGAGTCGGGTATGGTTTTTACTGGCTTGCGTTTAACTTATTAACATTTGAGATTACAGAACCAGAAACAAGAGATTTCTTTAATGGGTTTCTTGGACTTCTTACATCCTTCTCTGGCATGATTGGACCGATAGCAGCTGGATACACAATTTCACGTATGGAAAAATGGAGTGGCTATACGGTCATATTCTTTCTTTCGTTACTGTTATTTGCAATTGCTGTCATTTTAAGCTTTTTTGTATCTAAGAGAGAATGTGAAGGACGGTATGAAATTGTACAAGTATTGAAAGAGCGGCAGATTGATAAAAATTGGGGAAGAATTACACGTGCTCATTTTTTCCAAGGTCTGAGAGAGGGAACGTTTATTTTTGTGATTTCAGTATACGTGTATTTAGCAACTGATAGTGAGCTCGCATTAGGGAAGTATAGCTTAGTAAATTCGGCTGTATCATTTGTGTGTTACTATTTAGTTACTCGGATGTTAAAGAAAGAATGGCGAAAAAAAGCAATTTTGCTTGGAGGCATTATTTTATATGCTGTCGTATTTTTAGTTATATTCAATGTTACATACACAAAATTACTTATTTATGCAGCTTGTATTGCGATTGCATACCCTATTTTACTCGTTCCGTACGGGTCCATGACATATGATGTAATTGGCAGAGCGAAAAATGCGAGAGAGTGGCGTGTAGAGTATGTAGTTGTCCGAGAATTATGGTTAAATGCAGGAAGAATTTGTTCGATTTTAAGTTTTTTATGTGCTGTACTATTCTTTCCGCCTGAAAAAAGTTTACCTTACTTATTATGTATTTTAGGTGCAGGACATTTTCTAATCTATTTTGCAGTTAAAAATGTCAAATATGATGAGGGAAATGCGAGTAAAACAAGTGCTGTAACGCAAGCGACTGCGCAGAATCAAACAGAATCAGAAGGTTAACTTCTCGGTTGTTTTATGCTAGAATAGAAAAAGATGTAAGACAGCAGTGAGGACACCTGTATGAAGGTGTCCCTTTCACATTACATAGCTGTTGGTAGAGGGGGTTTGTATGAGCAAGAAGCAGAAACAACAAAAGAAAAAGACTCACGTTCCTTTTCGGTTAAACGTGCTGTTTTTCTGCGTGTTTTTAATGTTCTCCGCGGTTATTGTAAGGCTTGGATATGTACAAATTGTTCGCGGTGAGGAATATAAGAATGAAGTGGAGAGGAAAGAGAACTCGACAATAAGTAATCCTGTACCACGTGGGAAAATATTTGACCGTTATGGACGAGCTGTAGTAGATAATGCAGCTGTACGTACGATTACATTTACAAAAATGAAAGGATCAACTGCAGAGGCTCGCTTAGAAACAGCGGAAAAGCTAGCAGATTTGATTGAAGTACCGACAGATAAATTAACAGATCGCGATAAAAAAGATTATTGGCTTGCTATGCATAAAGAGGAAGCCAAAGAAAAAATTACGAATAAAGATCGTCAAGAGTTAAAAGATAAAAAAATTGACGATAAAGAATTAGATGAGCGTCAACGAAATCGCGTGACAGAAGAAGAAGTGAATCAATTATCCGCAAAAGATTTAGAAATACTAGCGATTAAAAGCAAAATGGACGGCGGATATGCAATGACACCTCAAGTTATTAAAAAAGATGCTACAGAACAAGAATACGCGATTATTAGTGAAAATCTAGCAACATTACCGGGTGTAGATACGAATGTTGATTGGGATCGAAAGTATATTTATGATGATTTATTCCGAAGTGTACTTGGCGGGGTGTCAACGTCTGATGAAGGTTTACCTAGAGAAAGACTAGATTACTATCTTGTTCGTGATTATAATCGAAATGATCGCGTAGGAAAAAGTTATCTTGAGCAGCAATATGAAGATAGTTTGCACGGTAATAAAGCAGAAGTGAAAAATATTACAGATAAAAACGGTAATATTTTAGAAACGATTAATGTATCAAAAGGGCAAAGTGGTAATAACCTGAATTTAACAATTGATATGGAATTACAAAAGCGTGTAGAAGAAATTATCACTAAAAATTTATTGAGATATAAAGGGGGACAACCTCTTTTAGATCGTGCATTCGTTGTAATGATGAATCCAAAAAATGGTGAAGTTTTATCTATGGCAGGGAAACAGTTAGTGGAAGAAAATGGAGAAACAAAAGTGCAAGATTTCGCATTAGGAACGATGACAAGCTCTTATCCGATGGGATCAACTGTAAAAGGTGCGACAGTACTTACAGGATATCAAACAGGTGCAATTCAACCGGGTTCATTTCAGCTTGATGAACCAATCAGATTAAAGGGAACGCCACAAAAATCTTCGTGGAAGACGATGGGATATATTAATGATCTGACAGCATTAAAAATGTCTTCTAACGTATATATGTTTAAAACAGCGATGAATCTCGCAGGTGTTCAATATGTGAGAGGTGGTACGTTAGATATACCACAAAAAGCATTTGATACGATGCGTTATTATTTCGGACAGTTTGGACTTGGCGTAAAAACAGGTATTGATTTACCGAATGAATCTGCGGGTCAAACAGGTAGAGGAAATCAGCCAGGTTTCCTATTAGATTTATCAATTGGACAGTATGACACGTATACACCACTTCAATTAGCACAATATGTTTCGACAATTGCAAATGGTGGTTATCGTATGCAACCGCAAGTTGTAAAGGAAATTAGTCAACCGGCAGTGAAACCAGAAGAAACTGGAAAAGTTGTTCATTCAATGGAACCGAAAGTACTAAACCGTATTGATATGCCTGAATCACAAATTAAACGTGTTCAGGAAGGATTTAGACAAGTATTTAATGAGTCTGGTGGTACAGCTGCGAAATACTTTACAGGCGCACCATATAAAGCTGCTGGTAAAACAGGTACAGCTCAAACTGTGTATGGCGGAGATAAAGAGATTGGTAGAAAAGCAAACGGTGAGCGTAAAGAGACATATAACTTAACATTAGTAGGTTATGCGCCACTTGAAGACCCTGAAGTAGCATTTTCTGTTGTTGTACCTTGGGTAGATGATAAATCAGGTATTAACGGATATATTAGCCGTGACATTATGGATGCGTACTTTGATTTGAAAAAAATAGAAAATGGTGAAGCTACAAAAGAGGAAATAGATAATAAAAAGAAAAATAAAGAGCAAGATGATGAATAAAAAAGTTGTAAAAAAAGCACACTATCTGAAAAGATAGTGTGCTTTTTTTTATGGTTCATGCATACGTTTTAATAAAGTGGACAAGCATATCATATCGGAAAATCAAGGGCCTCATAAATGATACTTGTGCATCTTTCTGGAGGACAACGGTTTTATGGACCAATCATCAGTGAAGATGAACAATGGCTACGGATTAAATTTTTACTTAATGTTGATTCTTGTGGAACTTTACAAAACTTTTACAAACAATTAAAACCGAATTAATAGTTTAGCAGTATTCTTATATCTGTAATCCTGTTATTTCCGGTTACTTCTAGGAGGAAGAACACGTGAAATGGATAAGTGCATCGATTAAAGTTTTCATACTGTCGACATGTTTCCTTTATGTTGGCACGTCTACTGCATTTGCTGTGAATGAAATGGGGGAAGTGAGAGTTGATGGATCCTCAACAGTTTTTCCTATTATAGAAGCGGTAGCGGAGGAATATACAAAGGTGCATCCAAACGTGAAAATTTCCATCAGTGTTTCTGGAACAGGAGGAGGATTTAATCGTTTCAGTAAAGGAGAAGTAGATATAAATAATGCTTCGAGAGCAATGAAACAAGTGGAAGAAAATGAAATGAAGAAAAACTCCATTCAGTTTACACCGTTTGAAGTCGCTTACGATGGCCTTACGATTGTTGTAAATCGCCAAAATACTTGGGTAGACAATATGAAGGTAGACGAGTTACGTCTATTATGGAGTGAAGATGGAAGCGAAAAGCGATGGTCACAAATTCATTCATCATGGCCACGTGAACAGGTGAAGTTTTATGCGCCAGGTGTAGACTCTGGTACGTATGATTATTTTCAAAATGTCATCTTACAAAATAGTCGCATTGTAAAAAAAGTCTCTTTGTCTGAAGATGATCAAGTTATTATGCAAGGGGTAATGAATGATAAAAATGCCATTGCTTTTGTAGGATATGCTTATTATATGGCCAATCGAGATAAGGTGAGAGCAATAAAAGTGAATGGTGTACTTCCGACGAAAGATACCATTCAATCAGGTAAGTATAAGCCATTATCTAGGCCGCTATTCGCTTATGTGAATGATGCATCTATCCGAAATAAAATGAATGTAGCAAATTATATTGAGTTTATGATTCAGCATGTAGGTAATCTTGCTGAAGAGGTTGGATATGTAAAATTACCAAAAGAAAAATACAATGAACAGCTGCGGATGTTAACAGAAATAAAAAGGTAATGTCAGGGTGGAAAGGGGTTTTCATCTTTGGCTCATAATGACAAAAGTCAAATTACATTTTCTGTGCAACATTTGATTGAAAGAAATACAAAACAAAGAAAAAAAACGCAGCGAATCAATCGAATCGTTCCATTATTACTAAAAATAATTGCTAGCGTTTCTATTGTAACGACACTTGGAATTATTTTTACATTGGCAAATGAAACATTGATGTTTTTTCAAAAAATACCATTACTGTCCTTTTTGACGGGAAAAGAATGGTTACCTTTTTTTGAAGATCCTAAATTCGGTATATTACCACTTATATGTGGAACGTTCCTTGTAACAGTAATTGCCATGCTCGTAGCAATTCCTATCGGTTTAGCGTGTGCCGTATTTTTAAGCGAATATGCTTCGAACGGTGCAAGGAAAGTATTAAAACCGATGTTAGAACTATTAGCAGGTATTCCGACAATTGTATATGGTTTTTTTGCATTAACAGTTGTCACACCGCTTTTACAACGGATTATACCAGATTTACAGTTTTTTAATGCGATCAGTCCAGGTATTGTTATTGGCTTTATGATGATACCTACAATTGCGTCTCTATCTGAAGATGCGATGAGAGCTGTAGCGAAAGGAACGAAAGAAGCTTCGTTAGCACTTGGAGCAACTCGGTTTGAGATGGTAAAACAAGTCGTGTTTCCTTCAGCTTTTACAGGGATTATGGCAGCGATCATATTAGCTGCTTCCAGAGCAATTGGTGAAACGATGATCGTTGTAATTGCAGCGGGATCTACACCGAATATATCGCTCGATCCGACACACTCTATTCAAACGCTAACAGCCTATATTGTGCAAGTGAGCTTAGGTGATGCTCCGCATGGAACAATTACGTATTACAGCATGTATGCTGTAGGCGCAACTTTATTCTTATTTACTTTTATCATGAACATCATTTCGCAGTCTATTATGCGCCGTTTTAGGAGGGTGACATAATATGCGAATGTTGAATCATAAAAAAATACAAGAGAATATGGCATCACGTTTTTTAAAAGACCGAGTTTACAAATTGTTATTTTATATAGCAATTTTATTTTCAATAGTAATACTGCTTATTTTACTTTTTCAAATTTTTGAAAGAGGTATAAGTTACCTTTCGTTAGATTTCTTTATAAACTTCGCTTCGCGTAATCCGAAAGAAGCTGGGATTGCTGCAGCTTTGTCAGGAACAATATTATTTATGAGTATTGTTATACCAGTCTCCTTTATATTTGGAGTCGGAACTGCTCTTTATTTAGAGCAATATGCGAAGGAATCTATATTTAAAAAGGTAATAGAAATTAATAATCAAACGTTAGCAGGAGTACCTTCCGTTGTATTTGGATTACTCGGCTTAACTATTTTTGTATATGCTCTTCATTTAGGTGAGAGTATTATTGCGGCGGCACTGACGATGAGTTTACTCGTTTTACCGACTGTTGTTGTAGCGAGTCAAGAAGCGATACGATCTGTACCAAGTTCATTATTAGAAGCTTCTTACGGATTAGGTGCTACGAAGTGGCAAACGATGTATCGAATTGTATTGCCATATGCTTTCCCAGGAATTATAACGGGTTGTACGCTAGCGATATCAAGAGCGATTGGAGAAGCGGCACCGTTATTAGTTATCGGGGCACTTGCATTTGCAAATTATGTTCCATTTAGTATGTTTGATAGATTTACAGTTTTACCAATTCAAATTTTTAATTGGATGAGTAGACCGCAAGAAGATTTTCAGTATGTAGCTGCTGCTGGGATGATTGTTTTGTTAGGTTTGTTGCTCTTTATCAATATATTTGTCTTATGGTTACGAAATCGAAAATAAGTTGGAAATGGATGAAAGGGGAATTCAAATGGTAGCAACAGTAGTAAATGTACAGGTGAAAAACGAGGAGAAAATCGAGACTGCACCAAAGAAAGTAGTATTTGATACGAAAAACTTAAATTTATGGTACGGAGAAGACCACGCTTTAAAAGATATTAACTTAAGCATTCATGAGAATGAAGTTACAGCAATTATCGGGCCAAGTGGTTGTGGTAAATCAACGTACTTAAAAACATTAAATCGTATGGTAGAGTTAGTACCGATCGTGCGAACTACAGGTGTAATTGAATATAGAGAGCGCAATATATTTGATAAATCATACCCAGTTGAGGAATTAAGAACTCATGTGGGAATGGTGTTCCAAAAGCCAAATCCATTTCCAAAATCTATTTATGAAAATGTAGCATATGGACCGAAAATTCATGGTATTCGTGATAAGAAAACGTTGGATGAAATTGTTGAAAAAAGTTTACGTGGAGCAGCAATTTGGGATGAGTTAAAAGATCGTTTGCATGATAATGCATACGGTTTATCTGGTGGGCAGCAACAGCGTCTGTGTATCGCACGTTGTTTAGCAATTGAACCAGACGTTATTTTAATGGATGAGCCAACATCGGCACTAGATCCAATTTCAACATTAAAAGTAGAAGAATTAATTCAAGAGTTAAAGAAAGACTTTAGTATTGTTATCGTAACACATAATATGCAACAAGCAGCACGTATTTCAGACAAAACTGCTTTCTTCTTAAGTGGAGAAGTTGTGGAATATACAGATACAAATAAATTATTTACGACACCTTCAGATAAGCGTACAGAAGATTATATTACAGGCCGATTCGGTTGATATCTTTGCAAGGATAAGAGTAAATACCCTCTTAACAGAGGGTATTTCTTATTTTTACCTCATTTAATTAGAGAAGTAATACTTCTCCTATCTTAACACTTATTACAAGTAGGATAGGTAGGAGATCTATATATAATGGCACATAATATTGAGGGGGAAGAAACAATGGTAAGAGAACAATTCCAATGTGATTTAAAAATGTTACAGCAAAAGGTGATTGAGCTTGGAGAGCTTGCGAGGGAAGCTTTATTGCTTGCTATGGAAGGTCTTCATAAAAGGGATGTAGAGAAAGCGTTAGAGGTAATAGATGGTGATTATCGTATGGATAATTTAGAAGAGGAAATAAATGATCTTGCGCTTATGCTTATTACGAAGCAGCAACCTGTAGCAAGTGATTTAAGAAGGATTTTCATTTCAATTAAAACAGCGACAGATTTAGAGCGTATTGCAGATCATGCCGTTAATATTGCGAAATCAACAATTCGTCTTGGGGAAAGAGAAGTGGTTGTTAGTTTGCACAATCTTGATGAAATGTTTGCAATTGCAAATAAGATGTTACAGTTAGCGTTGGAAGCATATGAGCAAGAAAATTTAACTTTTGCGAAACAAATTGCCGAAATGGATGATTCAGTTGATGAAATATATGGGAAAGCGATTCGTGAATTTATATCTTCAGTTCCAGAACAACCAGAAGCAATTACACAAATTACACAATTATCCTTTGTGGCAAGATATATCGAGCGTGTAGCAGATCATATTACAAATATTGCTGAAAATGTTTTTTATTTAGTAAAAGGAAAGCATTACTTATTAAATGAATAAAGAAAAAAGGCAGGTGAAACATCACCTGCTTTTTTTAGTCAAAACATGACAAAAAAAGCTCGTTGTTTCCTTTAGTTTATGATGATAAGATGTATCATAATATAATGGAAAAAATAGGACATATATGTTATTCATTTCATAAGTAATATTTTACTGAGTTAATAGTAAGCGCTTTCTTTCATGGTGTTTAAAAGGTACATGTATATAGGGTGTTTTACTGTCTGTAAAAGCCTGAGTGGTCAGGGCTAATAATCAGTGGGAGATGCAGCAAAATCCCTACTAATTAAAGTTTCATTTTATACTGCTAGTTAATGCGGGGTAGATAATATACATATCGTATATGAAGTTACTGAACATTATATAAGTGGAGGCTGAAGTATATGAAGGGGGTTATTTTAGCTGGAGGAAAAGGACGACGCCTTAGACCATTAACATGTAATACTCCAAAGCCAATGTTACCATTATTAGAAAAGCCAGTTTTGGAATACAATATTGAATTATTACGTCAGCATGGTATTCGTGAAATTGCAATTACTGTTCAGTATATGAGCACAGCTATTAAGCGATATTTTGGTGACGGTAGCAAATGGGGCGTCAATTTGTACTACTTTGAAGATTCTCCACCGCTTGGAACTGCAGGGAGTATTAAACAAGCGGAAACATTCTTAGATGAAACGTTTGTTGTGATAAGTGGGGATGCGTTAACTGATTTTCAATTATCAGAAGGAATTACGTTTCATGAACAAAAGAAAAGAATGGTAACTATGTTTGTAAAGGAAGTAGAAAACCCACTCTCATTTGGTTTAGTTGTAATGAACAAAGAACAAGAGGTTACACGATATATAGAAAAACCGAGTTGGAATGAAGTAGTCTCTAATATTGTGAATACAGGTATATATATTATGGAGCCAGAAATTTTTTCTTACATACCGCCCCAAGAATTTTTTGATTTCAGTCAAGATGTGTTTCCATTATTGGCAAATAAGAACGCATTATTTGCATATTTGTCAGAAGGCTATTGGTTAGATATCGGTACATTTGATCAATATCGACAAGCACAATTTGATTTGTTAACGAAAAAATTACAAGTACCTATTCCTTATACGGAAGTATTGCCGATGGTATGGATGGGGGAAGGTGTGGCGATTGGAAAAGGAACGAAAATTCACGGTCCTTCTTTTATTGGGGAAGGAGCAAAGATTGGTGCTGGAGCTGTAATTGAGCCGTACTCTATTATCGGGAAAAATAGTATTGTTTCAAGTTATTCTCATCTTCAAAAAAGTATTGTTTTTGCAAATGCGCACATTGGGCAGTATTGCGAACTATTAGAAACGACAATAGGAGAGCATACAATGGTGGAAGATGACGTTACACTGTTTCAAAAAAGCATTGTAGCGGATCATTGTCATATAGGGAAAAGTACGGTAATTAAGCAAAAGGGAAAACTATGGCCATATAAGGCGATTGACAGCTATTCGGTAGTAGGATCGGCTGGTGTTCAAGAAAGTGAAAAGAGTGCAGGTTGGTTGCAAAAAAGCCGCATTGTAGGAAGAGGTAATGTTGAGATCACTCCTCAATTTATTGTGAAGGTTGCGATGGCGTATGGATCTCTTTTTGCTAAAGGAGAAAGTATATTAATCGGGAGTCAAGAACATATAGAAACGACTTCTTATAAAAATCTCTTTCTTCATGCGATTCATGGTATCGGGGTTCATACAATGGAATGCAAAGAAATGAACGAGTCGCTTTTTCAGTATAGTATTCAGGATTTGCAATGTGCAGGTGGGGTTTTCATTCAAGTGGAAAATGAAAAAGAGGTTGTAATAAAGTTGTATGGTAAGGATGGGGTACAATTAACGTATAAGCAGCAAAAAGCGATAGAACAAGTATATATGTCTGAGTCGTTTTATTACGTATGTGAGAAGGAAATGGGACGGAATAAGCTAGTGCACGTTTCTTTACATGATTATATAGAAGCTGTATTAGAACGCATTGATATTGAAAAAATACAAAAACAGAAGTTTCATCTTCTTATTAATAAAAGAAATGATATGTTACAACATTTACTTATGCTCTTTTTGCAAAGACTCGGATGCACAGTTACATGGATTTATGCAGGTGAACAAAAAGATCATGTGAAAGCCTTGATGAAATCAAGTAAAGCAAATATGGCACTTATGTTTTCGGAGCAAGGAAATTATTTCGAGTTATATGATAATCATAGTAATATTTACCAAGGTACAGATTTTGAGGAGGTAGATATTCCGGATTTATTGCTTGAATCGACAGGAAATATTTACCCAATGTCTTTGAAATTAGGAGAATGTTACCTTCTATTTTATACGCAGGATGAAAAGAAGTCATTCCAAGCGAGATGGAAGAGAGATATTTTATATCGAATAGGAAAATTATTTGAGCTAATAGCATTGCAGGGAAAAACATTTCTCAGCATAGTAGAGCAATCACCTCCACTTTATTTACTGTGTGATGAAGTTGTATGTTCATGGAAGGAAAAAGGGAAAGTAATGAGGAAATTATTAGCTGATATGGAAAGAAAAGAAGAAGGTATATTTGAAGGAGTACAATTCAAATATACCGAAAAAGAGTGGTCTTATATCGTTTCTGACACAAAACAACCGAAATTTTTAGTGTATTCGCATGCTAGAAACCCAGTAATAGCAAGGGAAAATATGAAAAATCTTATAGAAAAAATTAGACAATATCAAAAGGTGTAGAATTTTTATTTTAAAAGTGGTATTATAGTATAGTCTGATTTAAGTTATTAGTACTGGAGGGAAATAAGAATGCGTGTGAATATTACTCTAGCATGTACAGAATGCGGAGATCGTAACTATATCTCAAAGAAAAACAAACGTAACAACGCTGAGCGTATCGAGCTTAAAAAGTATTGCAAGCGTGACAAGAAGTCTACGTTACACCGTGAAACAAAGTAAGCAGTAGGAATATTTTCCTACTGTTTCTTTTTTTATTCGATTCCTCTGTTAAAAGTGATACACTATCATCGTAGAGAAAAGTATCACTGTGAGGGGGAAAATGTGTGAGAGAAGAGAAACTACGTTTACGTAAACAAATAATAGAGCACATGAATTCTTTATCAGAAGAACGGTATACAACTTTATCAGAACAAATTGCATTTTCGTTGTATGCGCAAAAAGAGTGGGCTGAAGCTAAAACAATCGGAATCACTCTCTCAATGGAAAATGAAGTGAATACATATCCTATTATCGAAAAAGCTTGGGAAGAGGGAAAGAACGTTGTTGTTCCGAAGTGTAATAAAGGAACACGAACAATGTCCTTCCGACAAATTAGTAATTTTGATCAATTAGAAACAGTGTATATGAATTTACGTGAACCAATTCCAGCGCTTACGGAAGAAGTGGGTGCAGATGACATTGATCTTCAAATCGTGCCGGGCGTAGCTTATACAGGGCGAGGAGAACGGATTGGATATGGCGGTGGCTATTATGATCGTTATCTTGTGCATTATAAAGGGAAAACGCTATCATTAGCTTATAGTTTTCAAATGGTGGAACATATTCCAGTAGAGCCGTTTGATAAAAATGTAGAAAAAATTATTACAGAAAAAGGAACAATGGTTAAAAATGGGCTTGTATAGACAAATAAAAATTGACGAGACTTTTTCTTCTTGATTATAATAAAATATGTGAACGTTTTCTTATTATAATTTTTATAGTAAGTGAGCATAGAGGGTGATGAAATGGTATCTATTTATGATATTCAGCAATTGCTAAAGAAATTTGGTACGATTATTTATACGGGTGATCGAATTGCAGATTTACAATTAATGCAAGATGAATTGCGTGAATTAAATCAATCACAGCTAATCGATCCACAAGACTATCAAACAGCTTTATTTTTATTGAAGCAAGAAATTCAAAAAGAGCTAAATAAGAATTAGATAAAGGTAGGTAAGCAACATGGAAGAGAAATGGTTAGTTGGTGTTGACCTTGGTGGTACAACGATTAAATTAGCATTTATTAATGTGTACGGTGAAATTTTACATAAGTGGGAAATCCCTACGAATACAAATGAGCAAGGAAAACATATTACGCTTGATGTAGCGAAAGCTATTGATAAAAAGTTAGAAGAGTTAGGCGAATTGAAAAGCAAGTTAATCGGTATTGGTATGGGAGCTCCTGGTCCTGTACACGTGGCATCTGGAATGATTTACGAAGCGGTTAACTTAGGATGGAAAAACTATCCGTTAAGAGATTTATTAGAAGTAGAAACAGGATTACCTGTTGTTATTGATAATGATGCAAACTTAGCAGCGCTTGGTGAGATGTGGAAAGGTGCCGGTGAAGGAGCAAAAGATTTAATCTGTATGACACTTGGCACTGGTGTTGGCGGCGGTGTAATTGCCAATGGTGAGATTGTACACGGCGTAAGTGGTGCTGCTGGTGAGATTGGACACATTACAGTCGTTACAGAGAATGCTTTCCCATGTAATTGCGGGAAGTCTGGTTGCCTAGAAACAGTTGCATCTGCAACAGGTATTGTGCGTGTTGCTATGCAAAAAATACAAGAGACTGATAAAGAGAGTATGCTACGTTCTATGTTAGCAGAAGAAGGGCGCATTACATCAAAAGATGTGTTTGAAGCACTTGGACAAGGTGACGAGCTAGCAGGCGAAGTAGTAGAAAAAGTAGCTTCTTATTTAGGATTAGCTGTAGCGAACCTTGCTAGTACGTTGAACCCAGAGAAAATTGTTATTGGTGGCGGTGTGTCTAAAGCTGGAGATGCACTATTAGAGCCAATTCAACGTTATTTCGAGCAATATGCTTTTTCACGTGCTGTAAAGAGCACGAAGTTAGCGATTGCAATACTTGGTAATGATGCAGGTGTTATCGGAGGAGCTTGGCTTGTAAAAAAGCACAAATACGAAGCGAAGATGGTATAAGTTGTGAAATATGAAAAGAGGAAGGGGAAACCCTTCCTCTTTTTGTGTGAAATCTTGATGAAGAATAACATGTTAATGAATTAAGCTGCTGGTGGGTACCCGTTATATAGAACAGTCATGATCGTAAACCATCCGAAAACGAGTACAGTTGCAATTGCAAAGCCGCCTGCGAAAAAGTTCTTTTCACGAAGTGTTCTAAGCGTAGCAAATACAGCTAACAGAGTGACTAGCGCAAAAATAATAACAAGGCCCATACAATATCCTCCTCTGTCTACCCATTCCTTAATATGAGTTTTTGGAATATTTACTCTTTTATATTGTACATGTTTTAAAAATGATTGTCGAGATAGCATCCTTTCTTTTCCTAAGAGAAAAAAATGTTGTATCATTGAAAGTAAGTTTAATAATTGGAGGAGATTTTCATATGAAATGGATACAAATGCCGTTAGGCCCATTACAAACGAATGCTTATATTTTAACGAATGATCAAAATGAGTGTATTATCTTTGATCCTGGTCACGAAGGAGAGAAGCTCGTTACATATTTACAAGAAGAACAATTAAAGCCACTGGCTGTTTTATTAACACATGCTCACTTCGATCATATTGGCGCTGTTGATGCGGTAAGAGACGCTTTTCATATTCCAGTGTACGTACATAAAGAAGAAGCAGATTGGTTAGGCGATGCAACTGTAAATGGCTCTCAAATTTTTATGATGAATCGCAGCATTACAGCAAAACCAGCAGATCGTATTATTGATGCAGAAGGTGCATTAGCGATTGGTTCATTTAATTTTGAGATTTTTGAGACGCCAGGACATTCTCCGGGTAGTATTTCTTATTATTGTAAAGAGGCGAATGCTGTATTTTCTGGAGATGTATTGTTCCAAATGAGCATCGGAAGAACAGATTTACCTGGTGGAAGTTTTGCTGAATTGATTGGAAGTATTGAAGAAAAATTATTTGTATTACCAGATGAAACAGCGGTGCTATGTGGACATGGTCCAGAAACAAGCATTGGTTTTGAAAAAGAAAATAATCCATTTTTACAGTAAGGAGTCATTATGGGGATGGAGCTCATTTTAAAAGAATGGATGGGGAAAGAGAAGGATTATTCAATTTCGTATAGTACGTATATGAACCTTGTATTGTATACAGAGGGGCATGGCTATTATATGAAAGAACGTGAAAAAATTGGAAGGCAAGGGGATTTTTTTACAAGTAGCAATGTATCCTCTGTTTTTGCAAAAACCTTTGCTAAGTTTTTTATTCGTCTTGTTGAAAGTGGTGAAGTTGCTCCGAATATTTGTGAGATTGGTGGGGGAACAGGAAGGTTTGCCTATGATGTTTTACAAGAATGGAAGCAAGTCTCTCCAGAAACCTTTATTGATTTAAACTATTCAATGATTGAAATGAGTCCTTTTCATAGAAACTTACAGCAGAAAAATCTTTGTTCGTTTTCAAATGTTTCGTATTTTACGTCGCATAGTGAAATGAGAGAATCGTTCGATGGGATTCTTTTTTCGAATGAGTTATTTGATGCATTTCCTGTTGAAGTAATTGAGAAGAGAAATGGAATGTTGTATGAGGTACGTGTTACGTACACGGAGGAAGGGAAACTTGCAGAAGTAAGGAGGCCGTTACATAAAAGCATCGGTCGATACTTATTGAGATATAATATTCATCTTGCAGAAGGTCAGCGTTTTGAAGTGCCAATTGCGATGGAAGAATATATAAAAGACATTGGGAAATGGTTTCAAAAAGGTATATGTATTACAGTTGATTATGGATATACAAAAGAAGAATGGATGCATCCTGCACATCAAGAAGGAAGTTTACGAGGATATTACGAGCATAAGCTAATCCGTAATCCTTTAGCACATCCAGGTGAAATGGATCTTACTGCTCATATTCATTGGGATGAACTGAAAGAGATGTTTAGCTTGCAAGGCATGGATACAGTATGGCATAAGAAGCAGTCTGAATTCTTGTTAGCAGCAGGAATACTAGATCAGCTTACGGGTCACCAAGATAGAAATCCTTTTTCTGAAACTCAAAAACAAAATCGTGCAGTTCGTTCTATGATTTTGAGCGGAGGGTTAGGGAGTGCATTTGATGTTGTGATACATACGAAACATATGCAACAGTTACACCTGAATCGGTATTTGAAAATATAAAAAAACAAGACACAGCATATGTCTGTGTCTTGTTTTTTAATACGACTTATGTAGCATCATATATTTCCTCTCATGATATATATTTATATTAAAGATATGAGATAAAAAATATAGAATACGTCCTTTTTCTCTGTTTATGAGTCCCTAACCCAATAATACGCGAACGAGTTGAATAATTGTCTCGTTTTCTACTTTGTAATAAATTTCTAATCCTTTTCTTTCACTTGAAACGATTTTAGCACTTTTTAACTTTGCTAAATGCTGTGAAATTGTAGATTGTGGCATGTTTAAGCCAGTGTACATTGTAGAAACGTTGCTTGGACCGCGTTCAATTAATCCTTTTACAATACATAAGCGAACAGGATGAGCAAGTACTTTCAATAATTCTGCATTGCTTTCATATAGTTCTATTTCTTTTTGAAAGGTTTCTAACATGTTCTTTTCCACCTCCGTGTGAGCTGTTATACCATACTATACATACCAAAAAATTAAAGAAAAGAAAACAGTTGTTGCAGAAAAAAAGTCCTAAAGTAAAGAAATTGTAAGAAAAGAGACCCTGATGTAAATAAAGTAGATAAATTAGCACGGTTTTGTAAAATGGCATTTTTGGGTGAAAATTTCGATGCGTTTTAAAAATTGAAAGATATAGATATATTTGTAACACAATTTTATCATGAATTTCTTATTCTTTCAAATGAATATACGAAATTTTTAAAATAATATGACAAAGGAATTATAATGTTATATATAGAATATAAAACAGGTTATAAGAAAAGAAGCTGAATGTAGTCAGCTTCTTTATGGTGAAAACGAAATGTTTGAATATAGCTGATAAATCTTAGAATTACCAAGAAATTAGTTATATATTCTAGCGTTCACCTTGTATCAATTTTAAAAATCTGTGATTCCATATATTTTCATAAAAATCAATTGTATCTTTTGCAGACATAAATGGATTATTTAACGTAGAGGTTGCTTTCTGTACCATGAAGTTTTCGTACCCTAGTCCATGAGCGAATTTAATCGTAGCATCCATACAGTACTCTGTTTGGGCACCACAAAATTCAATACAACTTACAGATAGTTGATCTAAAATTTCTTTTAAGTTTGTTTTATAAAATGAATTGGCGTGTGTTTTTCTTAAAAAAAAATCTTGTTCTTGAACATCTAGATCAGCATGAATAGCCCAAAGTTCTTTTTCGGGTACTAAATCATCATCACAATGTTGAACGAAAAGAATGGGTTTGTTTAATTTTCTGTAGGAAGAAATTCTGTTATTTACTTTTGTAAGTAGGTTTTGTAAGTCAAATAAATGTTCTTCGTTATAACATACTCCATTTTGTAAATCGATAACGATTAAAACATCTGCACAAGTATCCATTATTTTTGCCCCTTTTTTTACTTCTTAATATATCAATTAATTTATTACTTGGAAATAGATGGTGCTCTTTCGTTTTTTTATGAACTATACGAAAAGTAAAAAATATACTCAACAGCATAAAAAGAAGATATGAAAACTTAATTTCATATCTTTTGTTCGTCCTATGCATTTACAGGTTCTTCTACATAAGAAAGGGCATTTTCAAAATCGGATATTAAATCGTCTACATTTTCAAGACCGACGGATAATCGAAGTAATGAATTAGAAATGCCTCTTTCATCACGAGCTTCTTGTGATAGTGCGGCATGTGACATTTTAGCTGGGTAGGAAAGAATCGATTCGACAGCTCCTAAACTAACGGCAAAGACAGGCAATTTTACTTTTGATAAAAATTGGCGGAGTGCGTCTTCTGATTGTAAAGTGAAAGATAGGACAGCTCCGGCTGATGTAGCTTGAGATTGTTGAATGTCAAATCCAAGATGTGTTTGTAAACCAGGATAATAGACATTTTGAACTTTAGCGTGCTCTTGTAAATAGTGTGCAATTTTATTGGCGTTAGCAGCTGAATGTTCAAGACGTACATGCAATGTTTTTAGGCCGCGAAGCACGAGAGAACAATCTTGAGGACCTAAAATAGCGCCGAATGCATTTTGTAAAAATCCAAGTTTTTGGGCGAGTTCGGCATCTTTTACAACAGCTAACCCGGCAGTAACATCACTATGACCGGCAATGAATTTTGTGGCACTATGAAGAACGACGTCGGCACCAAGATCAAGTGGCTTCTGGAATAATGGTGTCAAAAATGTATTATCAACAAAAGTAAGGGCATTAATAGATTTGGCAAGTTGAGAAACAGCACGAATATCTGTCACTTTTAAAAGTGGATTAGAAGGTGTTTCTACATAAAAGAGTTTTGTGTTTGGCTTAATGTTCTGCTTTATTTCTTCCAAATTGGTCATATCAACAAATGTATGTGAAACACCGTAACGTGAGAGAACTTCAGTTATAATTCGATAAGTGCCTCCGTATACGTCTTCTGAAATGAGTACGTGATCACCTTGTGAAAGAAGGAGGAATGCAGTAGAAATCGCTGCAATTCCCGATGCGAAGGCAAATCCTTTTGTTCCGCCTTCTAATAAAGCAATGATATCTTCAAGCGCTTCACGTGTTGGATTACCAGAGCGGCTATAGTCATATTTCCCGAACGTATCTACATCAAATTGGTGGAATGTTGATGTGTTATAGATGGGAACGTTAACAGCTCCTGTTTGCGAGTCGTGTTTATATTGGTTGTGTAGTAAAAGTGTATCTATAGAATAACTCATATTCTTACACCTTCTTTTACAAGTTTAATGGCTTGCTGTAAGTCTTGAATTAAATCGTTACTATTTTCAATACCGACGGAAAATCGAAGAAGACGATTACATACACCGTTTGCTGTTCTGATTTCTTCAGGAATATCAGCGTGTGTTTGTGTTGCCGGATATGTCATTAAACTTTCAACACCACCGAGACTTTCAGCAAATGTAATTAAGGATAAAGATTGTAGGAATGGATTGATCCAAGTTTCATCTTTTAAACGAAATGAGATCATGCCGCCTCTTCCAGGATAAAATACATCTGTCACACCATCTTCATCATTTAAATAAGCAACAACTGCTTTTGCATTTTCTTCATGTTGTCTCATGCGAAGCGCTAACGTTTTCATACCACGAATTAATAGCCATGAATCAAATGGGCTTAAGACCGCGCCTGATGCATTATGATAATGAGCGATTTCCTCACAAAGTTCCTTTCCTTTTGCAACGACAAGTCCGCTTAGTACATCGTTATGCCCGCCTAAATATTTCGTTGCACTATGCAGTACAATGTCTGCACCTTCTGTTAATGGCTGCTGTATATAAGGTGTGTAGAATGTGTTGTCGACAATAAGGAGTAGTCCGTGTCTTTTTGCTACAGTTGCGACAGCGGTAATATCAGTAACTTGCATTAATGGATTAGTCGGAGTTTCTATGAAAATAGCTTTCGTTTCAGTTGTGATAGCTTTCTCAATTTGTTTAATAGATTGTGTATTTACGTATCTACATCGAACGTTCCACTTTTTTTCGTGCTCAGAAAATAATCGATAAGTGCCACCGTATAAATCTTCAGACACAATAAGTTCGTCTCCAGAACGGAATAGCGAAAGGACGAGGAGAACAGCCGCCATTCCGGAGCTACAGGCATAACCTTGTTCGCCGTATTCTAAGTCTGCGATTGCCTGTTCTAAAAGACCGCGAGTTGGATTTCCAGTTCGTGAATAGTCAAAACCAGTAGATTTACCAATTCCTTCGTGACGATAAGCAGTTGAGAAATAAACAGGCGGATTAACAGTTCCTGTTGTAGTTTCGCTCCGGTTTCCGATTTGTGCTAGTTTTGTTTCAATAGTTGACATGTAAAAATTCCTCCTTTTTAAATTAACAATTAAGTGAATGTAAAGTGAAACATTAATCAGTGAGGGGGCATCCCCCACTGATCATCAGCCCTCACCAATCGGGCTTTTACGGGCAGTCGATTCTCACCTAACTTCTTTGCTTCAGCTGAATTTTGAGTTGGGAATCTTACTGCCCTCAAATAGCGGGGGAAAATAAAAAAAGCCTTCTAAGAAGAAGGCTTTCGGTTTGAATAGAGTCTTCTTCTCATCTGTCAAATTTTTCACAATTTGCTGGAATTAGCACCTTATTAACAAATGTTAATGGTTGCTGAGGCGTCATAGGGCCAGTCCCTCTACCTCTCTAGATAAGAATGTTCGTATGAAATTTTATTATGTTTTTAACTTTACAACAAAAGATAATTGAATTGCAACTTTATTTTAAATAATTTTTATTTTTCCGCAAGTGTCATTGACTTTTGCATTTGTGCATGCTAAATTTATTAAAAAATTAACAAACATTGTTAAAAGGGGAACGTATTTCCTTTTAGCTACATAAATAAAATAATAAAGACAAACTCTTATTGAGAGCGGTGGAGGGAAAGGCCCTGTGAAACCCGGCAACCTTCAAACAAAATGTTTGAAACGGTGCTAATACCTGCAAAACGAATGTTTTGCATGATAAGAGGAGGATTGATTATGTCCCCCTCTTCAAAGTGAAGAGGGGGTTTTTATATTGATAGAAATGAGGGAGATTTGTGAAATTACTAGATTTATTATCAAAAGGAATTGTAATAGGTGATGGGGCGGTTGGAACGTTATTACATTCACATGGCTTGCAAAGTAGTTTTGAAGAATTAAATATATCTGATCCGGATTTAATTATATCGATTCATAAGCAATATGTAGCTGCTGGGGCTGATGTAATTCAAACAAATACGTACGGAGCAAATGAAGCGAAATTACGTATGTATGGTTTAGAAAATCAAGTTACTGAAATTAATAGAGCGGCAGTAAAATTGGCGAAAGCATCTGTGACAGAGAGAAATGCAATTTTAGGAACAATTGGTGGCATGAAACATATCGGAGCTGTTACAACAACTGATATGGAGCGAGAATTTATGCTACTTGAGCAGGCAAGTGCATTACTAGAAGAACAGGTTGATGGACTGCTATTAGAGACTTTCTATGATGAGTTTGAATTACTTCATGCTGTTCAGGTGTTACGAAAACAAACGAATATTCCAATTGTAGCTCAATTAGCATTGCATGAGGCAGGCACAACTCAAAATGGAAATGATGTAAATGAAATCTTAAAACAACTTCTAGATTACGGTGCAAATGTTGTTGGATTGAACTGCCAACTAGGACCGCTTCATATGACGGAAGCTTTTAAAATGATATCGATTCCGCAAAATGGATACTTGTCAGCATATCCGAATGCAGGTCTCCCAAATTATGTGGAGGGACGTTACGTATATGAGGGAAGTCCAGCTTATTTCGAAGCGATGACACCAAAATTTATTGAGCAAGGTATTCGGTTATTAGGTGGTTGTTGTGGCACGACTCCAGAACATATTGAAAGTATGAAACGTGCAATTGCAAATGTTACACCTGTAATAGAAAAGGATACGATTCAAAGACCAAAAGTAGTTCATACACACGAGAAACGTTCGAAAGCTCATGTCACATTAGCAGAGAAAGCAAAAAAACAAACAACAGTAGTAGTGGAATTAGATCCACCGAAAACATTAGATACGCAGCGATTTTTTGAAGGCGCAAAAGCATTGAAAAGAGCTGGAGCAGATGCTATTACTCTAGCAGATAATTCATTAGCATCGCCTCGCGTCTCGAATATGGCAATGGGGGCATTATTAACGAAGCATGATATTCCGGTATTGACGCATTTAACGTGTAGAGACCATAACGTCATCGGACTACAATCTCATTTACTAGGCTTATCAGCGTTAGGCATGGAAGAAGTGCTAGCTTTAACTGGGGATCCAGCACGTGTTGGTGATTTTCCAGGTGCTACTTCTGTATATGATTTGTCCTCTATTGAGCTCATTAAGATGATCAAAGAAATGAATGATGGGCGCTCCATTTTAGGGAAATCAATAGGACCAGCAACAAGATTTTCAGTAGGAGGTGCGTTTAATCCGCATGTAAGACATTTAAAAGCAGCGGTTAAGCGGATGGAACGGAAAATAGATGCTGGAGCGGAATATTTCTTAACACAGCCAATTTACGATATAGCGTTAATTGAAGAAGTGTATGAAGCGACAAAGCATTTGGAACAACCTATTTTCATTGGGATTATGCCATTAATAAGTAAACGGAATGCAGATTTTCTTCATTTTGAGGTGCCAGGAATTACGCTACCTGAAGAAATAAGGGAGAGAATGGATGGACATGAAACGAAAGACGCAGCAATTGAGGAAGGGATTCGCATTTCACAAGAATTGATTGATGCAGCGATGAAATATTTTAACGGCATTTATCTTATTACACCATTTCTAAAATATGAAATTACAGAACATCTTGTTAAATATGTGAGAGAAAAGCAAGAAGTGAAAGAAGGTATTAACTGATGAAATGTATAGAAGAAAAATTACAAAATAACATCTTAATATTAGATGGTGCAATGGGAACAATGATCCAGCAAGAGGACTTAACTGCGGAAGATTTCGGAGGAGAAGAGTACGAAGGTTGTAATGAATATTTAGTAGAAACAAGGCCGGATGTCATTTTAAAGATTCATAAAGCTTATATTGAAGCTGGAGCGGATATTATTGAAACAAATACATTTGGGGCGACAAATATTGTATTAAGTGATTATGAGTTGTCTCATTTAGATGAGGAACTAAATGAGAAGGCAGCGCGTTTAGCAAAGCAAGCGGTTAACGAAAGTGGGAAAGAAGTATATGTTGCGGGAGCAATGGGACCGACAACGAAAGCGATTAGTGTTACTGGTGGTGTGACGTTTGAAGAATTAATTGAAGCCTATACACGGCAGGCAAGAGGATTATTAAATGGCGACGTAGATGTATTACTCGTTGAGACGAGTCAAGATATGCGTAACGTGAAGGCTGCTTATATTGGAATTCAAGCAGCTTTCGACGAGCTAAATAAAATTGTACCCATCATGATTTCGGGAACGATTGAACCGATGGGAACGACTCTGGCTGGGCAAACAATTGAGGCTTTTTACTTATCGGTAGAACATATGAAGCCATTGTCTGTTGGATTAAACTGTGCGACTGGTCCGGAGTTTATGAGAGACCATATTCGTTCCCTGTCTGATTTGTCGGAGTGTTACATTTCTTGCTACCCAAATGCAGGTCTTCCTGATGAAGATGGACATTATCATGAATCTCCATCTTCTCTCGCTGAAAAAGTGAAGCGATTTGCTGAAGAAGGATGGGTTAATATTATCGGTGGTTGTTGTGGCACAACACCAGAACATGTAAAAGCAATGAAATCTGCGTTAGCGTCTCTTAAGCCGCGTGAACAGCAAGAGAGAGCTGGGCATGGGGTTAGTGGATTAGAGGCACTTCAATATGATGATTCTATGAGACCGTTATTTGTTGGTGAAAGAACAAACGTTATTGGATCACGTAAATTTAAACGATTGGTAGCAGAAGGGAAATTTGAAGAGGCTGCTGAAGTCGCAAGGGCGCAAGTGAAGAAAAATGCTCATATTATTGATATTTGTATGGCAGATCCTGATCGCGATGAAATAGAAGATATGGAAAACTTCTTGGCAGAAGTTACGAAAGTGTTAAAAGTACCGATTATGATTGATTCAACAGATGAAAATGTGATGGAGCGAGCTCTTACTTATATTCAAGGAAAAGCTGTTATTAATTCAATTAATTTAGAAGATGGAGAAGAACGATTTAAAAAAGTGACACCGCTTCTTCGGAAATATGGTGCTGCTATTGTTGTAGGAACAATTGATGAAGATGGTATGGCGGTTAGTGCAGAACGAAAACTTGAAATTGCGAAAAGAAGTTATGAGTTATTGACGACGAAATATGGTATACGCCCGTCAGATATTATTTTTGATGCACTTGTATTTCCTGTAGGTACAGGTGATGAAGAATATATTGGCTCGGCGGCAGCGACGATACAAGGAATTCGCCTTATT
Organism: Bacillus sp. BC08; assembly: GCF_054326875.1. Classification (NCBI taxonomy): domain Bacteria; kingdom Bacillati; phylum Bacillota; class Bacilli; order Caryophanales; family Bacillaceae; genus Bacillus; species Bacillus sp. BC08. The sequence goes on from NZ_JBTGPA010000035.1 coordinate 583,537, forward strand.
AAAGAAGCGTTACCAGAGTGTTTAACGATTTTAGGTGTAAGTAACATATCATTTGGTTTACCACCAGCTGGACGCGAAGTATTAAATTCCGTCTTTTTATATCATGCAACGAAAGCAGGGTTAGATTATGCGATTGTGAATACGGAAAAATTAGAGCGGTATGCGTCAATTCCTGAGGAAGAAAAACGTCTTGCAGATGCATTGCTTTTTGAAACGACGCAAGAGACGTTAGAAAAATTTACAAACTTCTATCGCGTGGCAAAAAAGAAAGATGTTGTTATCCAAGAAACATTAACTCTTGATGAAAGGCTAGCAAATTACATTGTAGAAGGTACGAAGCAAGGGTTACAAGAAGATTTAAGTCTTGCACTTACAGAAGGAAGAAAGCCTTTGGATATTATTAATGGCCCACTTATGACAGGGATGGATGAGGTGGGACGATTATTTAATAATAATGAGCTTATCGTTGCTGAAGTATTGCAAAGTGCTGAAAGTATGAAAGCTGCCGTAAGCTATTTAGAGCCACATATGGAATCTAGCGATAGTGCGAAAAAAGGGAAAGTATTACTAGCAACTGTTAAAGGTGACGTACATGATATTGGGAAAAATCTCGTTGAAATTATTTTATCGAATAACGGATATGAGATTATTAATTTAGGAATCAATGTTCGCTCGGATCGAATTGTACAAGAAGTACAAGAAAAGAAGCCTGATATTATTGGTCTTTCTGGTTTATTAGTAAAATCAGCGCAACAAATGGTAACGACTGCTGAAGATTTAAAAGCAGCAAATATTGATGTTCCAATCGTTGTAGGCGGGGCAGCGTTAACGAGAAAGTTTACAGATAACCGTATTTCACCATCATATAAAGGGCTCGTATGCTATGCGAGTGATGCGATGACTGGTCTTGATATTATTAATAAGCTTCAAAAGGAAGAAGAGCGTGAGAAGATGAAACAAGATAAAAAAGAGCGTCATCTTCATATCGTAGAAAAAGAGGAGAAGAAAGTAGAGATTCCAGCAGTAATTGAGCCATTACCGAAGGCAGAGGTCATAGTGCCTGATTCAACAAAGCGAATTGTATTACGTGATATTCCAGTTGCTCATCTCGCTCCATTTTTAAATAGACAGATGTTACTTGGACATCACCTTGGATTAAAAGGAAATGTGAAGAAGCTTCTGCGAGAGGGAGATAAAAGAGCACACGAATTAAATGATTTAATAAACGAACTATTGCAGGAAGGCCAATCTTGGTTAAAACCGAAAGCGGTGTATCAATTTTTCCCAGCGCAAAGCGACGGACAAAATATTGTAATATATGATCCAGAAGATCATACGCGTGTTATAGAGCGTTTCACATTCCCAAGACAAGGAAAAGCACCATATCGTACTTTAGGTGATTATTTACGACCAGTTGGAGATGAGATGGACTATGTTGCTTTCCTATCTGTTACGGTTGGGGAAGGCGTTCGGGACATTGCTGAAGAGTGGAAGGCGAAGGGTGATTATTTACGCAGTCATGCCATTCAATCGTTAGCGCTTGAACTAGCAGAAGGACTTGCGGAAAAAACACATATGCTCATTCGTGATCGCTGGGGTATCCCAGATTCACCAGAATTGACGATGGAAGAACGTTTCCGTACGAAATATAGAGGGATACGCGTGTCCTTCGGTTATCCAGCATGTCCAGAACTTGCGGATCAAGAAAAGTTATTTCGCCTTATTCATCCAGAAGAAATAGGTATTTCATTAACGGAAGGATTTATGATGGAGCCAGAAGCATCTGTGACGGCTATGGTATTTTCTCACCCTGAGGCAAGATATTTTAGTGTATTATAGTGTAGAAGGGGGAGACGTATGAAGAAAATAGTCTTTACAGGTGGCGGTTCGGCAGGGCATGTAACACCTAATTTAGCCATCATTCCACATTTACAAGAACAGAATTGGGATATCTCTTATATCGGTTCACATCAAGGAATTGAGAAAACGATTATAGAAAAGGAAGGCATTCCATACTATAGTATTGCGAGCGGAAAGCTACGTCGTTATTTTGATTTAAAAAATATAAAAGATCCTTTTCTTGTAATGAAGGGTGTTATGGATGCGTATGTAAGGATCAGAAAACTAAAACCGGATGTGATTTTTTCAAAAGGTGGTTTCGTATCTGTACCAGTCGTAATTGGAGGATGGCTAAATAGAGTCCCTGTTTTATTACATGAATCTGATATGACGCCAGGACTAGCAAATAAAATTGCGCTCCGTTTTGCTTCGAAAATATTTGTTACATTTGAAGAGGCTGCGAAACATTTACCGAAAGAAAAAGTAATCTATACAGGATCTCCTGTACGTGAAGAAGTGCTAAAGGGAAATCGAGAAAAAGGTTTAGCATTTTTAGGTTTTTCACGTAAAAAGCCAGTTATTACAATCATGGGAGGAAGTTTGGGCGCAAAGAAAATTAATGAAACGGTTCGAGAGGTGTTACCGGAACTTCTGAAAAAATATCAAATTGTTCATCTTTGCGGAAAAGGTAATCTTGATGAAAGTTTACAAAATAAAGAAGGATATAGACAATTTGAATATATACATGGAGAGCTGCCAGACATATTAGCGATAACAGACTTTGTTATTTCACGTGCGGGCTCTAATGCCATTTTTGAGTTTTTAACATTGCAAAAGCCGATGGTTTTAATTCCGCTATCGAAATTTGCAAGTCGTGGAGATCAAATACTAAATGCAGAGTCTTTTGAAAGACAAGGATATGCTTCCGTACTGTATGAAGAAGATGTGACTGTTAAATCTCTTATAAAGCATGTCGAAGAATTAAATCAAAATAATGAGATGTATAAAACAGCGCTAAAAAAATATAATGGAAAAGAAGCAATTCAAACAATCATTCAACACATTTCAGAGGCATGATGAAACAATCATGTCTTTTTTTATAGGATGAAAGATTCCAAGGATTGATATTTTTATGTTACAATAATGAATGGATTAGTAGGGAAATTCCAATTAAAGAAGCGTGAAAATACGAATGGATTAGGAGTGACTGTGTTGGAGCTAAGTCTCTATGAAAATACTGCACTTATTATATGCTTTGTGTTGTACGTTGGTAGTGTTATTGTTTATATTTCAAGGAAATTTTCGCAAGAAAGAGAGCTTGAAAAATCAGAAATAACAGCTGAACTAGAAATGTTAGCTGATGAAAGTTATAAAAAGAAAAAAATAAAAGAAGAGCACGAAGAATCCCATCATTTAAACGCAAATAAGTTTTAAAGATGGGGATTTTTTTTTGAGGTCGTTCTTTTATTATGTGTATAGCAAGTAACGCTAAAAGGAGTTTCCCTTACATAATGAAGGAGTGTATATAAATGAATTTTTATGTCGCCTCAGGATTCCAAAATAAACATCTTGTACGTTCTATAGCAAATGAACTGAAACATGCAGGATGGCACCATACATATGATTGGACAAGAAACGAAAGAGCAGTGAATCAAGATCAATTAAGAGAAATTGGTCAGGCAGAAAAGAATGCTATAAAAGAAGCGGATGTCTTTTTACTTATATTAGATGGCGGAAACGGGAGCCATACAGAGTTTGGAATGGCGATTGCGCTAGAGAAAATGATATATGTATACCATGAAGGAAACCCGCTTCAAACAACGTTCTATCATTTGCCAGAAATAAATATTTTTGAAGGAGATGCAACTGAATTTGCATCTTATGTTATGGATCACGTGAAATAATAGTAACTGTCTAAAAGGTTATAAAAGTGATCTTTTGGGTACAGTGATGATAAGAAACCTATATAAAGGAGTATATAATATGAAATTAGAAAATGGATGGGAAACGAGCTTTTTAGAAGTCGTACAAAAAAGTGAATTTAAGAAAGATGCACTTCTTAGTCAATTGCTTTGTGAGGATAGTGAAGAAGTTGAGGAGCTTGTTGATGATTATGGTTATGAAGAAATTATTGACCGCGAACATGATGAAGAATTAGCTGATATTTTAGGAGAAGAACTTTTTAGTGAGATGGAACGATGCGTATTCTTATCTTCACAGCCAGAAGAAAAACTTATTTCATTCGTAAATGGATTAGGTTTTCACGTGTTAGATTGGATCGTTCTTCTTGAAACAGAATTTGGAATTGATAGTGCAAACTTTACGTCGGACGCCGTGAAAATGTTAGAAAAGCGTTTTAGACAGTTTCCATACATAGAAGATAAAACAATTTTTGATATGACATTTGGAGAAGCAATGGATGTATTACAATCCATTACAGGATTACAACTGAAGGAAAAGATGAACGTATAATGTAAAAAAAAGAACGTGATATCTTCACGTTCTTTTTTTTACATTATAATAATTTTGTCATCTAGTTTTGTCTGTCCGCTAAGAAGTGCGTTTAAATATTCCACTTTTCTTATACAGGCCTGTATATGTCTTTCAACCTCTTGCAACTCTGCTTGGTGATGTGTTTCAATCGGATGAATTTGTACGTTGAATTTTTCAAATTGACTACTATATGTTATTTCTGCATAGCCGCTCATAATATCCATTTCGTTATGAAATAAAAATTGCTTCGTTTTGTCACAGAATGATACATTCTGAAAGCCATATACTTTTAATGCTTCAATTACTTTTTTTATCATTTTTGTATTCATTTTTTAACCCTCTTTACGAAGTTCTACTTATATAGTATAACATAAAAAATTACATAGAAAGCGCTTCCAAGTGTATTTTATTATAAACTTTACGTTTCGATCACAAAAATGAAACAAAGAAAAAATAATTGTAAAGAAGGAAGGACTCTTTTATTGTTTCGTCATATATATAGAGAAATAGTGCAAGGAAAGGAAATTTTCCGGATTTGAGTTCGTATTTCAAATTTAAGCGCAATAAAAGAGGTGAGAGTCTTGAACTTTGATATTGTAGGACAAAAAGCATATATAAAAGATGGACCGCATCGGAACCGAATTGGAATTGTAAAGAACAGCGAGACAAAATTAGAATCGCAGTTTGCTATTGTAATTGGAGAACAAAGCATTGATGTAGAGCTAAAGGATATCGTGTTAGTTGGAGTAGATGTAGGACAATTTCATAAATGGTGCGAACAAAATGGTTATTTGTGAGAAGGACGGGCTGTGAGATAATGAAATATATTTGAGAAAAGAGAATATGTTATTATATTCTCTTTTTCTATGTGTAAGGAGACGGAAATGAAGTATAAATAACGAGATTTTACATAGTGTTTGAAACAATATGTTATGCCTTATGTATAAAAGACAAAGAGGAAGATGAAAAGAACTAAAAAAGGACGCTAACAGTTTTTGTTAGCGTCCTTTTCATTATGAAGCAATTTCACCAGTTTTTGTATCATCTTGATTGTACGTATCTTGATCTAATTCACCAAGCCATTTACTAGAAATAAGACCTGCTGTCATAGAACCACTTACGTTAAGAGCTGTACGACCCATATCAATTAATGGTTCAACTGAGATAACAAGAGCGACAATACCGATTGGTAAGTTCATTGTAGATAGTACGATTAACGCTGCGAATGTTGCACCGCCACCAACACCGGCAACACCGAATGAGCTAATAGCAACGACAGCGATTAAAGTTAAAATAAATTGTGGTTGTAATGGATCGATTCCTACAGTTGGAGCGACCATCATTGCAAGCATTGCTGGATAAATACCTGCGCAACCGTTTTGTCCGATAGATACTCCGAATGATGCTGCGAAGTTGGCAATCCCTTCGGAAATACCAAGCTTTTCTTTTTGCGCTTCAATATTTAATGGCATTGCACCAGCACTAGAGCGAGATGTGAATGCAAATGTTAATACAGGGAACACCTTTTTTAAATATTGAATTGGATTTAAACCAGATAGAGCAATTAATAATAAGTGGATAACGAACATTACGATAAGTGCTACGTAAGACGCTAACACGAAGTTACCAAGTTTTAAAATAGCATTTATGTCGCTACCAGCAACTGTTTTTGCCATAAGAGCTAATACGCCGTATGGAGTAAGACGTAAAATTAATGTTACCATACGCATTACGATTGCATATACAGCATCAAGCATTTTCTTAAATAGTTCTGCTTGTTCTGGATATTTTCGTTTTACACCTATAAAGGCGATACCGATAAAGGCTGCAAATATTACAACAGAAATTGTTGATGTTGGACGAGCTCCTGTTAAATCAAGAAACGGATTTGTAGGCAATAGTTCTAATAATTTATCTGGAATTGTTGTTTTTTCAATAGAAGTAAATCTTTCTTCAACTAGCTTCAGACGAGCAGATTCTGCATCACCTTGTTGCAGGCCTGTTGCAGATACATCAAATCCTGCACTTGCAGCGATACCGACAGCTGCAGCGATTCCTGTAGTAAGAATTAAAATTCCGATAATAAGACCACTAATTTTACCAAGGTTTTTCGTTAACTGTAATTTTGTAAAGGCTGAAATAATAGATACTAAAATAAGTGGCATAACGATCATTTGAAGTAATTTCACATAACCGCTACCGATTAAGCCAAACCAAGTATTTGATTCAATAATTACTTTAGAAGTTGGTTCATAAATAAATTGTAATATAAGACCGAATATAATTCCGACTCCTAAAGCAGTAAATACACGTTTATTAAAAGATACATGCTTACGTTGCATATAATATAATACGCCAACTAAGATGAGCATGACTGCAACGTTAATTCCGACAAGCAGTGTATTCATGTTGATTCCCCCTAATTCCAATCTGTTATATAGAATATAAGGTAATAAAACCTATAAGTCAACTAGGAAATTGCGGAATTAAAAAAAGATGGCAAAATGCCATCTTTTAATGTCCAGCCCCAGGGACAAGTAAAAACGTCGTGTAGTATGTAAATCCTATGAAGAAAACAGTTAAATATGCCCCAAATACGTATATATACATACGCTCTGTTAAATTTAAATAGCTTAAAAGTACGAAGAATCCTGTTTGTCCTAAAAATAGTAGTGCGGCCTGTTGCATATCCCCTACGTAAAACATAACCGAGAAAATTCCAGTCCAAAAGCCGAGAACGCGAAACATGCGCTCCATGCCATCTCCCTCCTTTTCTAAAAAAAGTAAACCTCACCTCATTATAGTTTATTTTTCTTACTATTGTAAATATTCGTTCATATAAAAAGAAGCCAATTATAATTGGCTTCTTTTTATATGAGAAATTAAATTGTTAGTTTATAATTACAAGATTTACATCCATCTAGTAGACTATCATTTCGTGTTAATTCCGTGTTAGGGAATAGGATTTCAAAAATCCCTTTCATCATATCTCCGTGCATGTTACAAATTTCAGTTGGGTGATGAACAGCAACTTCTTTAAATGGACAATTGTGTACATCATAGAAAATTTTCGTTCCATCTGCACTTAATTCAAATGCAGGTGATAAGCCAGCTGTTGAGAAAGCTTCTTTTGCAATTTGAACTTTTTGCTCGACTGTTAAAGCATCTTCATTCACATTTAAACGATGCATGTGTTGTTGCATTAATTCGGCTCCGAACTGTTTTCCAGTTTCGTATAGCGCTTTTTCACCAGCAGCGCCAAGGCTAAGTAAAGAATTAAATGCGATTCTTGCTAACAATTGATAATCGCGGAATGGAAATTGTAATTGAATCACATCTTCAGATAATACATATAATCTGCTTGGTCGTCCGCCTTTTCCAGTTTTCTTCGTTTCCGATTTCAGCATATGAACATCTTCTAGTTTAGATAAATGTAAACGCGCTACGTTTGGATGAATTTCAAACTCATCTGCAATTTCTTGTACAGTCACGTAACTATGTTTTTGAGAAATATATTTATAAATGTAATAACGAGTTGGATCAGATAATACACCTGTAATTTTTAAAGCTTGTTCCATGAGGATCTCCACCTTTATCACTTTATCCAAGATAATAACATTATAATACAGATAAACTTTCATATAGGTAATTTCAGACAATAATTCGGAAATTGTTCATAATTTCACAAACATATTTTCCCTTTTTGCTTTAGTGAAAATACAAAAATGCTGATTTTTCTTATGCATTTTTTCATGTTATATACATAGTGGGGAGGGAAAAATTATGAATGGAATTGAAAGCTTTGCGAATACGATTTTGAAAGAAGCGTGTAGGGTACAAGCGTCGGACTTACATATTGTGCCCCGGAAGAAGGATGTAGTGGTTCAACTACGTATAGGAAAAGATTTAATGATGAAACATTGTATCGAAAAGGAATTTGGAGAAAAACTTGTTTCACACTTTAAATTTTTAGCATCCATGGATATAGGGGAGAGGCGGAAGCCACAAAATGGTTCACTGTATTTACAAATGGATGGGCAAGAAGTATATTTACGCCTTTCCACGCTACCAACTGTATATCAAGAAAGTCTCGTTATCCGTCTTCATTTACAAGCATCTATTCAGCCGTTATCCCATCTTTCGTTATTTCCAAGTACAGCGAAGAAACTACTCTCTTTTTTACACTATTCACATGGGTTACTCGTATTTACTGGACCAACTGGTTCTGGAAAGACAACAACAATGTATGCATTATTAGAGGTCATTAGAAAAAAGAAAACACGTCGTATCGTTACGCTGGAAGATCCAGTTGAAAAAAGAAATGACGATGTATTACAAATTCAAATAAATGAAAAAGCAGGTATCACATATGAGGCAGGATTAAAGGCTATTTTACGTCATGATCCGGATATTATTTTAGTCGGTGAAATTCGTGATGAAGAAACAGCGAAAATTGCTATAAGAGCAAGTTTGACTGGACATTTAGTAATGACGACACTGCATACGAATGATGCGAAAGGGGCGATACTCAGGTTCACGGATTTTGGTATAACGAGGCAAGAAATTGAACAATCTTTATTGGCTATAGCTGCACAGCGACTTGTCGAATTGAAGTGTCCGTTTTGCAAAAGAAAGTGCTCAACTTTATGTAAATCAATGAGGCAAGTAAGACAAGCGAGTATTTATGAGTTGTTATATGGATATGAGTTAAAACAAGCGATTAAAGAAGCAAACGGGGAATGTGTCACATACAAGCACGAAACATTAGAGTCTTCGATACGAAAAGGATACGCTTTAGGATTTTTAGAAGAGGATGTGTATGTTTAAGAAAATATGGAGTTTAAGTGATCAAGTAGTATTGCTGAAACGATTAGGAGAACTATTAGAAAAAGGATACTCCCTTTTGCAGGCATTAGAATTTTTACGGTTTCAATTACCTTTAGAAAAGAAAGTACAAATGCAGCGTATGATTGATGGATTAAAAGATGGAAAAAATCTACACGATTCTTTTCATCAATTAAAGTTTCATCAGGAGATGTTAAGTTATTTATATTATGCCGAGCAACATGGTGATATTTCTTTTGCATTGCAACAAGGGAGCGCACTTCTTTATAAAAAGGATAAGTATAGGAAAGATATGATGAAAATAATGCAGTACCCTATGTTTTTGGCGTTCTTTTTAATAATCATGATTTTGATTTTTAACCGTATTTTATTACCGCAGGTTGATATGGTATATAGTTCATTCGGTTCTACAGCATCGTTATTTACAGAAAAAATATTAAGTGCAATTAAGCTACTACCCTATCTTATTTTTAGCACTATTTTTATCGTTATAATTGGTTGTAGCGTATATATATTTTACTTTCGGAAACTTCCGCATATGAAGCAGGTGAAAATTAAACTTCGTATCCCCCTCGTAAAAACATTTCTTATTTTAAAGCATTCACATTATTTCGCCACTCAATTAAGCGGTTTATTACACGGCGGACTATCAGTACTGGAGGCCCTAACAATAATGATGGAGCAAAAATATCATCCGTTCTTTCAGTATGAAGCGAGCCGAATTGAACGCCAATTAATTGCGGGAGAACCGTTGCAATCTATTATTGCTAGAAGCGGATATTATGAGGAAGAACTTTCTTATATTATTACGCATGGACAAGCAAACGGTAATTTGGCCATTGAATTAGGTGACTATAGCGATCTTATTATGGAAAAGATGGAGCAAAAAGTTAACCGTATGTTAGTGATCATTCAACCAATTTTATTTACGTGTATTGGAGGAATGATCGTTCTTATGTATTTAGCGATGATTATGCCAATGTTTCAAATGATGAATTCTATTTAGGAGGTGTTTACATGCAGAATGAGGAAGGATTTACCCTTTTAGAAATGTTATTAGTTATGGTCGTCATCACTGTATTATTACTATTAATTATTCCGAATGTAATCACACAGCGTTCATCCGTCGAAGGAACAGGATGTAAAGCCTATGTCAAATCTATAGAAGCTCAAATACAAGTATACCAATTACAACATAATAAAATCCCCTCGCTAAAAGAGCTAAGGGATGAAAAATATATTACAGCTGATAAGTGCCCGAATGGTGAATCCATTCATATTTCAAATGATGGCACAGTAACAACTGGGAAACTGTGAAACAAAAAGGATTTACTCTTTTAGAAATGCTACTCGTTCTATTTGCAATTTCTGTACTAAGTATGGTCACGTATTTTAACGTACATTCATTACATGAAAAACAAAAAGTCGAACAATTTTTAAGACAGTTTTCAAATGATATTTTGTATATGCAACAATTAGCGATAAATCGGCAAAAACACTATACATTACGATGGCATAAAGATAGACATGCGTATTATATAGGGGAGCTAAGTACGAATCTTACCATTATTAAAAGAGAATATGATAGCGATATACAAATTGATTTGAATACTTTTCCAAATCCGATGACATATAATCCGAGTGGAAATATTAATAGAGGTGGTACTATTTTACTTTCGTATCGAAGTTATAAATATGAGATTGTATTTCAGCTTGGAAGAGGGAGATTTACGTATCGTGAAATGTCAAAAAGGGTCAGTGATGGCTGAGATGCTTGTAGCGTTAAGTATAGTAATGATGGCAGTGTCTTTACTACTTCCGCAAACAGTATTGATTATGCAAGAACGAAAAAACATACAAATTCGTTATAAAGCATTTGTATTATTAAAAAGAGAAGCAGCTTTATATATGTATGAGAATGGTGCAAAACAACAGCAAGAAAAAGTCGTAAATGGAAATGTATATTACACATATTGGGGAGGAAATGAAGTTTGTGCTATGTGGAAAGATGTGAAAGGAAGAATGATGGAGCAATGCTTTTATGCAGGAGAGAAAATAAATTAGAAGTTGGGTTTACATTAATAGAAATGATCGTATGTTTTTTTCTGTTATCACTGTTCTTTTTACTCTTGCCACGTTTAAATTTTATTGGAATAGAAAACAACCAATCAAAAGGATTAAATAATTGGGAATGGGATGTGTTTTTAGGACAAGTACAGTTAGAGTTTCGTGAAGTATCATTTGTAGAAAAAGTAGTCAATGAAAATAAAGATAGTCTTTTGCGTTTCCACCTTCGCAATGGAGATGAAGTGACGTATGAAAAATTGAATAATCATCTTATAAGAAAAGTGAATATGCGCGGAAGAGAATTTATATTACAAAATGTTGGAATGGTTTCGTATGAAGTAACACCTCATTTGCTTTTTATAAGTGTGAAAGATAGGAGTGGGAAAATATATGAAGGTGTAGCTGTAAGGTATAGCGAAATGGAAATAAATATATGAGAAAACAAGATGGATTTACGATGCCAGGAACAATCATTTTTCTTGTATTATTAACTTCGTTCTTTGTATACGAAACGAATATGTTACTTATAGATAAAAAATTTTATATTGAAATAGAGCAAAAGTTTGTAATGGAGGAACTACTAAATCGATCAATTACAAGTATAAAAAAAGACTTGCGGCAAAAAGAAAAGGAAGATACATTTTTCTTTCAATATGAAAAGGGCGAAGCAAGTGGAAATTACATCTTTGAAAACGATGATATTCTCGTTTCGTTGCAGTGCAAAATAAAGCAGGAAATTTTCTATAAAGTAAGCTTTCGGTATAGAAAAAAGGATGAAAAAATATTCGATTGGATAGAAGGATAGTCTGTTTAATGTGTGAACAAAAATCATAATTTCTCATTTTAAAACAGGCTGTTTTTTATCCCGCGTTAACGGACAGTAAAACTCCCACCTCAAAATTCAGTTGGAGCAAAGAAGTTAGGTGGGAGATCAACTGTCCGTAAACGTCCGATTGGTTCAACTAATAATCAGTGTGGGATGAACAAAACCCCCACTGAATAAAGTTTCACTTTATAGGAAATGGATAAATAAAACAATTGAAAGTTTAAATTTTCTCAAAAAAGAGAAAGGTAGAAAGAATATGATATATTCAAGCTATCCAAACATATTTTTTTAGGGAGAATAGGGAAATGACAAATAACAATCAAATAGGTGAAAATAAGGAACAAACTATTTTTGATCATAAAGGAAATGCGATTATGACAGAAGATAGGGAAATACACATTATTTCAAAATTCGAAGAACCTCTTGTTGTCGTGTTAGGAAATGTATTAAGCAATGAAGAATGCGATGAATTGATTGAATTGTCTAAAAGTAAGTTGGCACGTTCTAAAGTTGGTTCATCACGTGATGTAAATGATATTCGAACGAGTAGCGGTGCATTTTTGGACGATAATGAACTTACTGCGAAGATTGAAAAACGAATTTCATCTATCATGAATGTTCCTGCGTCGCATGGAGAAGGATTACACATTTTAAATTATGAAGTGGATCAACAATATAAAGCGCACTATGATTATTTTGCAGAACATAGTAGATCAGCTGCTAATAATCGTATTAGTACGCTTGTCATGTACTTAAATGATGTAGAAGAGGGCGGAGAAACGTTCTTCCCGAAATTAAATCTTTCTGTGCACCCTAGAAAGGGAATGGCAGTATACTTTGAGTATTTTTATCAAGCCCAATCATTAAATGAGCTTACGTTACATGGAGGGGCACCTGTAACGAAAGGTGAGAAATGGATTGCGACGCAGTGGGTAAGAAGAGGCGCTTATAAGTAAAAGCGTGTATGAAACGTTTTGTTCTTCATTTTATAAGAAGAACAAAACGTTTTTTTATTAAATAATGAAATCTTTCGTTATAATAACAAATAATAACGGATGATTGAGAGGAACGAACATGAAATCTATATACATAACCGGTTATATGGGAGCTGGGAAAACAACAATTGGAAAAGCATTAAGTAAAGAACTTCATATGGATGTTGTCGATACAGACCAAAAAATTGAAGAGAAGCAGAAGAAGGCAATTCGTAATATTTTTGCCGAAGAAGGTGAAATGACTTTTCGGGAATATGAAAGTGAAATGTTACGTTCACTACCCAGTTGTAATGTAATTATTACAACTGGTGGTGGAATCATTGAGCGGGAGGAAAACCGAAAGTGGATGAAGGAAAATGGAACTGTCGTGTATTTATATTGTGATCCACATGTAATTGCAGAAAGGCTTCGTGAAGATACGACGCGTCCACTATTTCAGAAGAAAGATATAGAGGCATTTGTGGCAAAATTTGAATCGCGCCGAGCTTATTATGAAGAGGCTCATATTCATATTGATACGACGAATAAGTCTGTAAAGCAAATTATGAATGAATTAAAAGAAAAGATTAATGAATAAAAAAGTGGACATACTAATCAAGTAGAGGTGATGATAATATGTCTACTAATGATTATGTTCGCTTTGTGACACAGCAGTTTGTGTCGTATATGGATGCTCCAAAAGAAGATCGTAAACAAAAGAAAGAACAACGCCGTGCTGAAAAAGAGCCATTTATGAATAAGTGGTTCGGTGTGATGCCGCTAAGTGCTGCTTTGTTTTATCGAAATGTAAAAGATAAAAGAAAAAAATCAAGTTAACGATTTTGTAATATGTGTAGCAAAATGAAAATCCCCTAGTAGCATCATACTACTAGGGGATTTTCATTTATTGCACGGATTCTTTTTCTTCTGTAACGGCATGTATTTTATTATTTACCCAAACAAATCCAATTCCGATACAAATGGAAATGCCCCATCCAACAGCGGTCATAATCGCTCTCATTTCACCATAGCCATCTACACCGAAAACAGAGATGAAATAAATTTTTAAGAAGCTTTTTAATATGAATTGTAGACCGAAAAATAGCGTTAAATATTGTAGTGCTGGATAAATACGACTATCACGATACAGTTCACGACTTTTATCACGGTCATGACCTTGTAGTGCGGCAATATCTGCTGCGAAATATAACATAAGTGGTTTTTTTATAAAGATTGTACATATGACGATAATGCCGAGTACGATGTGGTAATATGCATCGTTCCACAGCATTCGTTCAGCTGATCCAGATAATAGATCTACCGTTGTATTAGAAATAAGTGTAATTAAAATAAAGAACCCTGTCACGTTAAACTGTTTTTCTTTTTTAAAGGTATACAGTGTATAAATAATCCCTGGAACAGAGGAGAGTAACATCGCGTAATAAGGGTCGATATAAGGTTTTGCAAATTTCCAAATGAGGAATGGGATTACGAGATAAAAGACAAGATCTAATATAGCTTTTTTATTTTGATTCATACAAATCCTCCTTAAGTCATACATATATTTTATAATATAATTTCTGAAAATTGTATAAGGTTTAATAGGAAAAGGAAAAATATATCAGTTTTTGAGGGATTAGTAGATTGAAAAAAATTGCCCCTAGCGTAGTAAGTTTTTTTAGTATATAATAAAGGAAACGCTTTCATTTTTATTTTGTTCACAAAATGGACGGAAAATCACATATTTACTATCGATATGTTGCTTTATAATGAAACTAATTAAATATACATGCATACAATATTGTGAAATAAATAACATAAATAATTTATATAAATGTAAACGTTATCAAAAGAGAGAGGTGGAGACAATGAGTAAATTTTTCTTCAATCATAATCCAGCAACAGTAGAGGATGGAAGGCTTGTTAAATATGCTGAAATTATTTATGGAGAAGGCGGCCGTTCTGTATTAGAAAATTTAATGGTGAAGGCATCTATCAGATTGCGTGATCGTTATCCGAATAAATCTGACGAGCAGATCTCGAACTTAGTAAATAAAGGCATCCATGATATGTTTCAAAAATACGTGAGCGAGTAAGAGTAGCCAATGGCTGCTCTTATTTTTTTGTATAAGGATTGTATCTCTAGCTGAAAATAAGGGTGTATTTTGAAAGACATAAGAAGGAGTGGAAAAGATGAGTAATGGAATTGGCCGTTCAAAAGAAAACCTTCCTACTGATGCAAATCATGTTAGTGCAAAAGATCGTGCGCATCAAAAACGTATGGCAAAGCAAAAACAACAAGGGCGTAATGAGGATAGAGGATAACTCAAAAAAAGCTCCTTCTAAAACAGAAGGGGCTTTTTAAGATAAAAAATGATTCGCGGTAACATAAAAAAGTCCGCCATTAATAATTTGCACTGTAATGCGTGGTTCATATTGTTCTTGCAGTGCTTGCTTTTCAATTTCATAGCTTTCGGGAAGTTCATCACTTTCTTCATAAAAACGATTTAAAAGGTCTAAATCGTGATTCCAGCGCACTCTTGCTTCTTTCGCCCACGTATGGTCATCTTCTGCAATAATATTTTTTAAAGCGTCCTCTATACGTTGTAAACCGCTTTGCGGTTTAATGATAGGTGAGAGAGTAAAACAAAAATCAGGTATTTTCGGTGTAAGTTTAATTTTAGTTAATGTTTCATGAAAGTTTGCAATCATTGTGCCAGAAATGAGATGAATCCCAATGGAGTGAAGGATGTCTTTTTTTCGATCACATTGATAGGAAACTTTAATATTTACACCGAGCCACGGATGGAGCGGTGTATGCGTTGCCCCGCTATGCCGTACTTCCTCATATAAACGTATGTAAGAGCCTAATTCTTTTGTCGTTTGGAAAATTTGATGAAGACGTGGTGAACCGTAGTGAATAAGCTCGCCATCGTTTTCTTCATTTTCTGGATTTGTAATAAGAGTAAGGCGCATCGGATTCGGTACGCCTCCTGTTTTCTCAAGATAGTGCCAATAAAAAGGGCGATTCATTAATAATTTATCCATCTCAATTGTTAACTGCACATCTAATAGATGAGGGGAGCGCTGTAAAATTTCACAGTTATTCGCCTCGAAAAAATTGTATAAGTAATTATGAATTTCATGTTGCTGCATAGCCTTGCACCTCAGCTTCATTTCGTTTGGCGAAGTCGATAATAGATGTTAAGTTTTCCATCTTAATTCGGATTTCTCCTTCGCTTTTTGACTGCGCAAATATTTCTTGAATGTGCGCATCGATGTTTTTCATATTAATTCTCGTTAAAATTTCATCAAGTTCCCCGATAACACGCTCAAATAAATTGATTTTTTCATATAACAGTTTCAAAATATGTTCTTCAACAGTGTGTTTTGTAGCTAAGTTATAAATATGAACATCATTCTTTTGACCAAGACGGTGAATACGTCCGATTCTTTGTTCAAGGCGCATTGGATTCCATGGCAAATCATAATTGATCATATGGCTACAAAACTGTAAGTTAATCCCTTCACCACCAGCTTCAGTGGCAATTAATACTTGTGCGTGGTTTTGGAAAAGCTCCTTCATCCAGTCTTTCTTCCCACGTTTAAATCCGCCGCGGAATGGAACGGAAGAAATGCCGTGTTGTTGTAAAAACCATTGTAAGTACATTTGTGATGCTCGATATTCTGTGAAGATGACGACTTTATCGTCAATTTCTTTTATAAGCTCAAGAGCTTTATTCGCCTTTGAGTTGAAAGGAATATGATTAATGTTGTCCATTAGCACATCAATATGCGGGTCTTTTATGTAATGCTCATTTTCCTTCTGCCGTTTTTCTACATGTTTTTTTAATGAATAGTAAACGGCCTCCCGACTACTACACGCTTCTCGTTTTAAAGTTAACGATGAGAAAGCAGATGTGAAGGCATCTTGTCCACGCCAATTTTCAATCCCGTTATACAAAGCTTGCTCTTCTTCATTAAACTCAACGAAAATTGTACGTACATGTCTCTTTGGCCAATCAATTCCGGTATTATGCCGTCGATTTCGGACCATTACTTTATTAATAAGAGCTTTTAAATCTTCATCAGATTCGGCTGAACGATTTTTTGAAGCGTAATATTCTTCAAAGTTGGATTGATTGCCTAAATGTCCTGGTTTTAATAAAGAAACAAGGTTGAAAATTTCATCAATCTTATTTTGAACAGGAGTAGCAGTTAATAATAAGCAAAATTTCTTTTTTAATCGCTGTGCAAATTCATAGTTTTTTGTTTTATTATTTTTAAGTTTATGTGCTTCATCGATAATAATAAGATCATATTCTAAGTTCAAAACGATATCACGATGCGGTGAACGTTTTGCAGTATCAATTGATGATACAATCACATCGGCTTGTTCCCATGAATAGCTTTTCTTTTGGGCTACAGCTGGAATGAAAAACTTTGTATTTAGTTCGTATGCCCATTGTGATACGAGAGAGGCAGGGACGAGTATAAGTACTTTTTTCACAAGGCCGCGGACCATATATTCTTTTAAAATAAGTCCAGCTTCAATTGTTTTCCCAAGTCCCACTTCATCTGCGAGTATCGCTTTGCCATTCATTTGTTCAATGACATTTTGAGCGACTTCTAATTGATGCGGAAGTGGTGTGAAATGAGATAAATGCTTCGGTGCTTGTAATCCATCGAAAGTAGGAACAAGTAACGATTTTTCTGTTTTATAAGCTAAATGATATAAATCCCAGTTTGTCCAAGGGCCATCTTCGTCAATTCTATTTAAAAAATTGTTTTGCCACGTTCGATCTACGGAAATATCGACATTCATTACGACTCTCCCACCTTTTATAAACTAAATTAATTATTAAAAAAATCTTTATTATATAAACCTTGTAATAAGGCACTATTACACATACTAAAAGTTAAAGAATAGGCAAAGATAAAGGGCTAAATTTTGAAAGTTGTATTTAATTAGATTAAGAATAAAAAATTCTAAATTATTTTTTATGCTAGAATATTGATGAAATATAGCGAATAATGTTAGGATAATGGTGTGAAATGTGTGGAATCTTTCGTATTTTATCCAAGAAAGTGATTTTTTATTTACGCTTTCATAAAAAAATATAAGGAGATTCCGTATATCCTATCTTTTCAGAGTGAAAATGTTTAGATATGGCGAGCAACTTTTATTGATTTGTCAAAGCATAAGGGGGAGAGAGCATGATTACATTACAACGTACACCGTTATTTGATGTATACGCGAAGTATGGTGGGAAAACAATCGACTTCGGTGGTTGGGAATTACCAGTTCAATTTTCAAGCATTAAAGAAGAACATGAAGCTGTACGTACAGCGGCAGGTTTGTTCGATGTGTCTCATATGGGAGAAGTTGAGGTAAAAGGTGTAGATAGTTTAGCATTTTTACAACGTGTTGTTACAAATGACGTTTCTACCTTAAAGGTAGGAGGCGCACAATATACAGCTATGTGCTACGAGAATGGTGGTACAGTAGATGATTTATTAATCTACAAACGTGGTGAAGAAGACTATTTATTAGTAATCAATGCATCAAATATCGAGAAAGATTACGAATGGTTAGCTAGCCATGTAATTGGCGATGCGAAAGTAGTCAATGTTTCTAGTGAAGTTGCACAGCTTGCAATTCAAGGACCAAAAGCAGAAGGCATTTTACAAAAAGTTGTGTCAGAAGATTTGAAAGAAATTAAGTTCTTTAAATTTAAAAACGATATTCTTGTAGATGGAATTCCAGCACTTGTATCTCGTACGGGTTACACAGGTGAAGATGGATTTGAAATTTACTGTAAGAGTGAAGATGCTGCAAAACTTTGGGAGAAACTTCTTGAAGTTGGAGCAGAAGAAGGCTTAAAAGCATGTGGTTTAGGTGCTCGTGATACACTTCGCTTCGAGGCAACATTACCACTTTACGGTCAAGAATTATCAAAAGATATTACACCGATTGAAGCTGGAATTGGCTTTGCGGTAAAACCAAATAAAGAAGCAGACTTCTTTGGAAAAGAAACGTTAAAAGAGCAAAAAGAAAACGGTGCGCCTCGTAAGCTAGTCGGCATCGAAGTAATCGAACGTGGAATTCCTCGTACACATTACCCTGTATTTATTGGAGAAGAAAAAATAGGGGAAGTAACGAGTGGTACACAATCTCCAACGTTAAAGAAAAGCATTGGTTTAGCACTAATTGATGTAAAATACGCAGCAGTTGATACAGAAGTAGAAATTGAAATTCGTAATAAACGCGTCAAAGCAGTAGTTGTTCCAACACCATTTTATAAACGTTCAAAGTAACGGGGAGAGGGGTAGATTTCATGTTGCATCGTTATCTTCCAATGACAGAAGAAGACAAAAAAGAAATGTTACAAACGATCGGCGTTCAAACGATCGATGAGTTATTCTCTGATATTCCAGAGAGTGTTCGTTTTAAAGGGGATTTAAAAATTAAAGAAGCAAAATCAGAGCCAGAGCTTTTAAAAGAGTTATCTCAAATGGCTAGTAAAAATGCTAACTTAAAAGAATACGCTTCTTTCTTAGGAGCAGGCGTATACGATCATTACGCTCCAGTAATTGTAGACCATGTTATCTCTCGCTCAGAATTTTATACAGCTTACACGCCATACCAACCAGAAATTTCACAAGGGGAATTACAAGCAATCTTTGAATTCCAAACAATGATTTGTGAATTAACAGGAATGGATGTAGCAAACTCTTCTATGTACGATGGAGGTACAGCTTTAGCTGAAGCGGCAATGCTAGCAGCTGGCCATACTCGTAAAAAGAAAATTCTTGTATCTAGCGCAGTTCATCCAGAATCAAGAGCAGTACTTGAAACGTATGCAAAAGGTCAACATCTTGAAGTTGTTGAAATTAATCATAAAGATGGTGTAACAGATTTAGACGTATTACAAAGTGAAGTAGATGATACAGTTGCTTGTGTAATCGTTCAATATCCAAACTTCTTCGGACAAGTTGAAAAATTAGCTGATATTGAAAAAATCGTTCATCAACAAAAATCATTATTTATCGTTTCTTCAAATCCATTATCATTAGGCGCATTAACACCACCAGGAAAATTTGGTGCTGATGTTGTAATCGGTGATGCACAACCATTTGGTATTCCAACGCAGTTTGGTGGACCACACTGTGGTTACTTTGCAACAACGAAAGCATTTATGCGTAAAATTCCAGGACGTCTTGTTGGACAAACTGTAGATTCAGATGGTAAACGTGGATTTGTATTAACGTTACAAGCGCGTGAACAGCATATTCGCCGTGACAAAGCGACGTCTAACATTTGTTCAAACCAAGCGTTAAATGCATTAGCAGCATCAGTTGCAATGACGGCACTTGGTAAACAAGGTGTGAAAGAAATGGCACGTCAAAACATTTCTAAAGCACAATATGCAAAACGTCAATTTGAAGCGAAAGGCTTCGCTGTAACATTTGCTGGACCATTCTTCAATGAGTTCGTTGTAGATTGCAAGCGTCCAGTGAAAGAAGTAAACGATGCATTATTACAAAAGAATATTATCGGTGGTTACGACCTAGGCCGTGATTATAAAGAGCATGAAAACCATATGCTTGTAGCAGTAACTGAGCTTCGTACAAAAGAGGAAATTGACACACTTGTAAACGAAATGGGGGCTATCCAATGAAGAACCAAGACCAAGCACTTATCTTTGAAGTGAGTAAAGAAGGACGCATAGGATATAGCCTACCAAAATTAGATGTAGAAGAAGTGAAACTAGAAGACGTGTTTGAGAGCGATTATATTCGAGTAGAAGATGCAGAGCTACCAGAAGTATCTGAACTTGACATTATGCGCCACTATACAGCACTTTCAAACCGTAACCACGGTGTTGATTCTGGATTCTATCCACTTGGATCTTGTACGATGAAATATAATCCGAAAATTAATGAGAATGTAGCTCGTTTCGCAGGATTTGCAAATATTCATCCGTTACAAGACGAAAAGACGGTACAAGGTGCAATGGAATTAATGTACGACTTACAAGAGCATTTAATTGAAATTACAGGTATGGATACTGTTACATTACAACCAGCAGCTGGTGCACATGGAGAATGGACAGGCTTAATGTTAATTCGTGCATACCATGAAGCAAATGGTGACTTTAACCGTACGAAAGTAATTGTTCCTGACTCTGCTCACGGAACGAATCCAGCATCTGCAACTGTAGCTGGTTTTGAAACAATTACAGTAAAATCAAATGAAAATGGTCTTGTTGACTTAGAAGATTTAAAACGTGTTGTAAATGAAGAAACAGCAGCACTTATGTTAACAAATCCTAATACATTAGGTTTATTCGAAGAAAATATTTTAGAAATGGCAGAAATCGTCCATAATGCAGGTGGTAAATTATACTATGATGGTGCAAACTTAAATGCGGTATTAAGCCAAGCACGCCCAGGAGATATGGGATTTGACGTTGTGCATTTAAACCTTCATAAAACATTTACAGGTCCTCACGGCGGCGGTGGCCCAGGTTCTGGTCCAGTAGGTGTGAAAGCTGATTTAATTCCGTACTTACCAAAACCAATTTTAGAGAAAACGGAAAATGGCTATCGCTTTAACTATGATCGTCCAGAAGCAATTGGGCGCGTAAAACCGTTCTATGGTAACTTCGGAATTAACGTTCGTGCATACACATACATTCGTTCTATGGGTCCAGATGGACTACGTGCAGTAACGGAGTATGCGGTATTAAATGCGAACTATATGATGAGAAGATTAGCACCATTCTATGATCTTCCATTCGATAGACATTGTAAGCATGAGTTTGTATTATCAGGTCGTCGTCAAAAGAAACTTGGTGTACGTACATTAGATATTGCAAAACGCCTGCTTGATTTCGGTTACCATCCACCAACAATTTACTTCCCATTAAATGTGGAAGAATGTATTATGATTGAGCCGACAGAAACAGAATCAAAAGAAACATTAGACGGTTTTATTGATAAGATGATTCAAATTGCTAAAGAAGTAGAAGAAAATCCAGAAGTTGTACAAGAAGCGCCTCATACAACAGTCATTAAACGTTTAGACGAAACGATGGCTGCACGTAAACCAGTTTTACGTTATGAAAAACCAGCTCCTGTACAAGTTTGATTAGAATAACAAAGGAAGAACTCGCTATATGCGGGTTCTTTTTTTTGTATAGAGAATTTGTCCCGCGATTTGCGGGCTGATAATCAAGGGGGATGAACAAAAATCCCCCACTAATTAAAGTTTCGCTTTATGCAGAAGTGGTGAAGAAAATGTTACTATTTTATATTTTTTGTTTCATAATGGCGTAAAGAAGCAGTTTCATAGGTGATTTTGTTGAAAAAGTCGGTTTGATAAAAGTATTTATTTTTGTTAGAATTTTATTGAAATTAAGAAGATGTAATGAGATAGGAATGACTCATTTTTATGTATATGTGAAAAAACGAGCAAGCTGGGGGTGAAAATGTGGGATATCGGTGTTATAGAATGATATACCATTTAGAAAACGGAAAAACGATTAAAGATATAAAAGAATTTTGTTATCGAGATCAAGGAAAAGTACTAGAAAGAGTAGCGCATCGTGTAATGGATAATAGAGAAGTGACGGCAATTGATAAGCAAGGAACGATCATTTCAATAGCATGTGAGGACATTGTAAAGGTGGAACTTGATTACATAACAGAAAGTTAACCTTGAGTCATATCGAATTATTCGATAAAATATACTGTTGAATGGTGAAGTGAGAAGAGAGGAGTTTATCATGGGTAGCACAAGACACTTTTATATGTTTATCTTAGCGTTTGTTCTTGTTGTCGCATTAACGATTTATTTAATTGTTGATAGCACTTGGTACAACACAGTTCATCCTGCGTTCCTTCTGTTTATGTATGTAGGAATTGCGGTAGTGAGTTTCGGAATGAGAGATGAGATGTTAGATCGCTTTGAAAAGTGATACATATACGAAAGACCAACAGGGAAATGTTGGTCTTTTTTTCTTGCCAAAAATAGGATGGTGTGTATATACTGTGTATATAAGGTATACACAGTATATACACAAACTGGAGGAAAACATGAATATTATTATTTCGAATTCTTCCCAAGACCCTATTTATGTGCAAATAAGAAAACAATTAAGCCAGCTTATTTTAAATGGTGGTTTAAAGGGTGGAGACCAATTACCGTCTATTCGTAGCTTAGCGAAGGAATTACAAATTAGTGTAATTACAACGAAGCGTGCGTACGAGGAGCTTGAAAAAGAAGGATATATAGAAACTGTTGCTGGGAAGGGGACTTATGTTTCACGTAAAAATAATGAACTACTAAAAGAACAGCGGCTACGTTTACTGGAAAGTAAAGCGGAAGAGATTGTGAATGAAAGTAAAGCGTTGCAGCTGTCACTTGAAGATTTACAGCAGATGATTGCGTGTTTATATGAGGGGGAATAAGAGATGTTAGAGCTAAAAAATGTTTGTAAAAGTTATCAAGATTTTGCAGTGAAAAATATAAGTTTTACATTACCACGCGGATATATTATGGGATTTGTCGGACCGAATGGGGCCGGGAAAAGTACGACGATCAAGATGATTATGAATTTAATTCGAAAAGATAGCGGCGATATAAAAATTTTTGGCAAGGACAATAAGAAAGCCGAAAAAGAAATAAAACAAAATATCGGTTTTGTATATGATGAAAATCATTACTATGAAGATTTAACGTGTGAACAAATGAAGCGTATTATTGCGCCGTTATATAAAAAGTGGGACGAAGAGCAGTATCAATCGTATATGCATAGATTGCAAGTTCCGAAGTATAAAAAAATTAAAGAACTATCAAAAGGGATGAAAATGAAATTTGCAATTGCCATCGCACTTTCGCACCACGCGGAGTTTATTATTATGGACGAACCGACAGCAGGATTAGATTCAGTTGTTCGAAGTGAATTACTTGATATGCTGCAAGAAATTGTAATGGAAGATGAAGTATCTGTATTATTCTCAACTCATATTACAACAGACTTAGAGCGTATCGCAGATTATATTACGTTCATCAACGATGGAGAAATTATATTTACTGGTGAAAAAAACGAACTAATGGAGAACTACGTAGTCGTAAAAGGAAGTAACGATTTATTAGACCGAGAAGGAAAAGAACTATTTGTGGGATTACGAAAAAATAAATTTGGTTTTGAAGGTTTAGCGAAGGATAAACAAGCAATTGTCGATTGGTTTGGAAATGAGGTTGTACTAGAAAAGCCTACATTAGATGATATCATCGTTTACACCGCGAAAGGAAGAGGTGCCTATGCGTCAGCTCGTATATAAAGATTTGTTCTTTTTTCGAGGGATATGGCCAGTATATCTTACTATACCCTTTATATTCTTTTTATTTGAAAACGGTGATGGAATGCTGTTTCCTATGAGTTGTTTATTTGTAACGCTTTCATCAATTACGATGTTAATTGTAATTGATGAACGGAATACCAGTGACATTATTATCAATAGTTTACCGTTAAGTAGAAAAAATATCATAATTGCTAGATATATTTCCAGTGCAATATTTATTGTAGGTGGTATGTTCTCTACTATGTTGTTTATTTTCCTTATAAGAGGTATTGCTGTTTTTGATGATATCGGTGCATATCATCCTAATCTATACATTGAAATTCCGTGGTATGAAGTAATAAATGGGGTTGTTTACGCCGTATTTTTAGTTGTCACCTTTTTCCCTAGTTATTATGGTACAAAATCGAAGGTAGTAAGAAGTCTAGTATCAGCAGCATCAATAGGAGTGGGTGGGATACTTTGGATATTTATTAGTGATGGGCTGAATGAAACAACACCTCCATTCCTTGAGTGGATTATGAATCCTCTGCATATTGGTGTATTTATATTTGGATTCATTGCATTAGTCAGTATTTATATCGCTTCTATGTTTCTTACGATCAAAATTTATGAAACGCGTGATTTATAGAGAGGAGAATTCATATGCAACAGTTGATTTTGAAGGAGTTTTTCTTACAGAAGAAGATGTTTCCTTTTTATTTTTTAATACCTATGTTATCTATTTTTAGGGATTCCGTCCAACCAATGGGGATTGCAATAGGATTATTTATGACATGTAGTACGATTATTTATATTTCTTTTTATCATGAAGAGAAAAAGAAAACAGAAAAAGTATTAGTGAGCTTGCCTATAACGAGACAAGAGATAGTTATAGCTAAATATATTTCAAGCACATTATTTATTATAGTCGGTTTGAGTATAACCTCTATAGTCGTAATATTAGGAAATATTTTATTAAACAGAGATATAGTTATTCCTGGATATGCAATATTTTCAGCAATAGTAGCAACTTTGATTTATTGTGTAGTAACGATACCTACTAATTACATTGGGGGATATAAAGCTATTACTGTCTTGAATGTGATTATGATTTTTCCTTTAATGGGTATGATTGGCCTTATGTGCAATATTTTTGGTGATAAAACAATTATGTTAAAAGTACTCTACTCTCAAGAGGCTACACTAGCAATGGGTGTTCTTGGTATCGGAGTGTTAGTAAGTATAGTC
Source organism: Bacillus sp. BC08 (assembly GCF_054326875.1). NCBI lineage: Bacteria > Bacillati > Bacillota > Bacilli > Caryophanales > Bacillaceae > Bacillus > Bacillus sp. BC08. Next base: position 609,181 of record NZ_JBTGPA010000035.1, read on the forward strand.
ATATCAATGTTTCTCTCAATGAAAATGTTTCAGGAGGCAGAGTTATAGAAGGTTCATTTTCATATTAGGAGGGTAAAACATGATCAAGCAATTAGTCTTAAAAGATATGATGTTGCAAAGAAAGTTAAGTTTTGTGTATCTAATATGTTTGTTTTTCCTTGCTATTGTTGATTTTCGTAGTGATAGTTTTCTGATGCCATTTATTATGTTTATACCTGTTCTTGGAATGATGCTGTCAATGAGTTATGAGAATAGGAATAAAAGTGAAATGATAATAAATAGTTTACCGTTTCAGCGTAAAGAAATTGTCATAGCAAAATACATATTTGTAAGTATTTTAGTTACTTTAGGCGGAGTTTTCTCACTTGTGGTTAGTTTAATCCAGTTGCAAAATGAAAATACAACTGTGTTTATGCTATGGGGAGAAATTCTTGGCGGAATCACGGGAGGATTGGTTTATAGCATGATTGTACTCCCAATTGAATTTTCAGTGGGATATAGCAGTGCAAAACAAATTGCACCCTTCATCGGAATTGCATTTGGGTATTTAAGTGGACTGATTGTAAGTAAAGTGTGGTTAGATATAGAGAATGTTTGGAACACGAGTCTTGTTGTAAATAGTTGTTTTATAGCAGGGCTGCTTCTTTTATATGTTATGTCTATGTTTTTCTCAATTCATTTGTATAATGAGCGTGATTTATGAGGGGAGGAGAATAGTTTTGAAACAACTAATTTTAAAAGATTTCATCATTCAATGGAAATTTTTAATTTGGTACATACTGTATCCTGTTTTCTTTTATATGGCTTTAACAGATACGGAAAATCTGTTCATAATTATGTCAGTAATTTTTACAATTGGGGCAACAGTAAAAACATTTGAAGCAGATAGTAAAAATGAGAGTGAAGTTATAGTAAACAGCTTACCAATATGGAGAAAACAAATTGTGTATGCAAAATATATAGTAGCAATTATTATTCTTTTTATAAGCGTAACGGTCGGTTGTTTCACGATGGGAATGAAGAATGGGGTTAACCTATTTGAATTTATTGAAACGAAAATGGTTGCTAGTATTAGCTTTATTTTAGTGTATTTAAGTTTTGTTCTACCGATATCGTTCAAGTTAGGGTATAAAAAAACTATTTTTATTACGATAGTAATATTCATGGCACCGATTGTTATTTTAGAAACTTTGTTTCAAATCAACCTAGAACAAATTCAACTATATAACAGTGTGTTATTCGTTAGTTCAATATGCATGTTCATAATATCTATCTTCGTTTCAGTGAAATTGTATGAGAAGAGAGAATTTTAAAAGGTGCCTTATGTAAGGCACCTTCTTCAATAACGACAATATGAAAGTAAGAGTTTATAAACAGAGAGGCTATTCGGTACAACATCTTTTGGAGTATGTAATATAAAGCTGAGAATGATAACGAGAATGAGAAAGAAGAAAAATAAAAATAGGATCTGCTTATGTATAGAATTTTGCATAGTATTCACTCCTTTTTTAGGTAGTATGTCCAAAAGAAAGGAGTGTATGAAAAATGTTAGGGGGAGAATGATGAACAAAAGAAAATGGTTATATAGAATAGGGGTACTTTTATTTTCAATTGGTCTCATATTAGCAAATTTTTATTCAGATATCCCATCACCATTTCCTAATTTGGATAAAGGGATTGGTATAAGTATTGTCATAGTTGGTCTTCTTTGTCTTATCACATCAAACTTCTACAGAAAGTCTGAATGAATACAAAAAAGGACAGTTACTCTTTTTCAGAAGTACTGTCCTTTTTAAATAATTTATTCCATAGTTTGGCGATACTCCATATAATGACGATTGCAATGGAGGCAATAATAGACCAAGCAATAGATGCAATTTCAAGTGCCATGCTAGGAAGAAATGTAAGAATGGATATTACTTTATGAAACAACCATTCTATTATGTGAAAACTGATTTGCAGTAGAATGACAATCCCAAGTGTAATCCATGCTAACATTTGTTTTCCTTTTTCTTTCCACATGACATTCACCTCACGTTAGCTTAATAGTTTTAAGCCAACAGCGCCGCATAGAATGCAGCTTAGGAAGGCAAGACGACGCCAATCCGCTGATTCACGGAAAATAAGAATACCTAGAAGTGCACTTCCGGCAGTTCCGATTCCAGTCCAAATCGCGTAAGCAGTTCCCATCGGTAATGTGTCCATCGCAAGAGATAAGAAGAAGAAGCTTACGCCGAAGTTGGCGATTAAAATAACTTTTGGTGCCCAGCCTTTCTTTTCAGTGGCTACTTTCATAAAGAGTACACCAATAATTTCACAAATACCAGCTAGAATTAAAAATACCCAAGCCATTTTATGCGGCCTCCTTCGCTTCTTTTTCTTCTGTTACTCGTTTTAGACCAATTACGCCGAAGAAGATTAAGCCGATTAATAAAACTTTTACAATAGAGAAAGGTTCTCCGAAGATGAAAATCTCTGTCAGAACGATCCCTCCAGCTCCAATTCCTGTAAAGACAGCATATACAGTGCCGACAGGTAAATCTTTATAAGCTCTAAATAATAAGACGAAACTAATTGTAATTAATAATGCAACGCCAGCCCATTCAAGTGGTGCCTCCGCGTGTTTTAGTCCAATGACCCAAAAGATTTCAATAATACCAGCTATGATTACATAAATCCATGCCATATGTCATTTCTCCTTCCTACCAGTCGTTAGGTAAAGGGCTTAAAAACGACGCATTGCAAAGGAGCAATCCGTCAGTTTGAAAGGCCTCGCCAAAATACTTGCCAAGAGGCGTTTAAACGAGTCTCAAAGCGATTTAAACCTGCAAATAGTAGCTCAACCATAAGTCCGTCTAGTAAGCATAGAAAAGCTTCTAGAGCGTCTTCTACTTCAATGTTATGCAGTTCACTTTGCTCGTTTGCCCGTTTAAATATAGGGAATAAAAGTTTTCCGACGTTCTCAATGTGTGTATTCGCTTTTTCGATAATTTGTTCGCGAAATGCATCGGGCGGAAAATAAGAAGTTCGTAACCAAAACATTGATTCTTCGCTTTCACCAAATCGTTTTGCATAGCCCTTTAGTAACTGTAAGAGCGATTCTTCAGTAGACGAATTTGAAAAATTTTCGATATCGTCTGTGAAGCTTTGTAAATCTTTTTGAAGAGCGGATTCTAAGCATATAAAATATAGCTCTTCTTTTCCTTTAAAGTGTGCGTAAATCGATGGTTTTTTAATCCCAACTTCTTGAGCAATATTTGCTAATGAAGTTCCTTCGTAGCCGTAGCGTGCGAAATGAGAAAGTGCTACAGCTTTAATGCGGTTTGCTGTCATTTTCATCCCCTACCTACCGTTCGTTAGGTTTATTATATGAGATGGAAGATATAAAGTCAATAGGAGAAGAGCTGAAAAAGAGCGCTATAGGTAACGCTCTTTTTTAGACAGTATCTCGCTCAATTAAATGGAATGAAAGCTCTTCTGCGTTCCCGGCAATTTGCTCGCTTTGGATCTGTTTATAGAATAAAGAAAAAGCATGTGAGCCCATTGTAAGGCCAGGATGCTCAATTGTTGAAATTTCTAATGCCTTTGAAATTTCATGATTATCAAATCCGAGGATAGCAAGTTCTTCAGGGACTCGAATGCCATGTTTTCGCGCCTCTGTTAATAAACCAGCTGCAACTTGATCATTCGCTGTGAAAATAGCGGTTGGACGATTTTTCATGTTTAAAATGCGATGAAGTATTTTTGCACCATCCTGCATCGTATAGCACTGATGAAAAATCCAATCTGGATGTACCGTTTTACCTTCGTTATGAAGCGTATCAGCAAATGCTTTTTCGCGCTCCATAGAATTGGCGCTTGTTTTTCTTGCTAAACAGATTCCGATTTTTTCATGGCCTTTACTTAGTAAATAGGAAGTGCCGAGACGGAAGCCTTCATAGTGATCTACGTAGACGGATGAAATGAGGGGATGCTTCATCTTTTCACATGAAATAATAGGGGCAAATTTTGCGAAAGGTTCAATTTGTTCCCAAGAACTCGTTCGAGAGCAAATAATCATTCCGTCGAATTGTTTCATTTTCATCATTTCAAGAACACGAATCTCTTCGAGGCTATCGTAATTCGTTTGACATAAATTAATATGATATCCAGCTGCTAACGCTTCGTTTCCGATGCCTTCAATAATGGTACTGAAGTATGGGAGGTTAATGAAAGGGAGCATAACCCCGATTGTATAGGTTTTTCCCTTTATTAAATGAATAGCATTTATATTTTTGGCATAGTTCAATTCTTCAACAGCATCTAGAACACGCTTACGTTTTTCTTCTTTTACGTAAGGGTGATTATTAAGGACGCGGGAAACAGTTGATATGGATACACCAGCGGTTTTTGCAATTTGTTTTATATTGGCCATATGTATCACCTCTTTCCCCTATTATAAAGGGAAAATAATAAGAATGAAAAAATCTTGACCTGAAAAGCTTTTCATAAACTATGGTATGAATAAGGCTTCTTTTTATTCGCGTAACCTTTTCACTTGGGCGTAAGAATGATAGGGGTCTTTTTGTTTGCAAAATAGTTTTGTCAAAATGTGTGAGAATAACGTGGAAAGTTTTCAAAGGGGGAGTTTGTTAATGAAGCGAATATGAATAGCATACAAAGTGAGACTGTAATCAGTCGGGCATCTCCCGCGGATTATTAGTCCCACCAATCAGGCATTAACGCTTTATTCATAAAGAGAGCGGTATGAAGAAAGGGCGGAAACAAATTGAAAAAAAGAATCATTTGTTTCGTGTTTTCTAGTCTAGTGCTAAGTTCATGTTCGTTTCAGCAAACGATGCAGGAGGAAAAAAGCTTTGTGGGAACAACAGGGGGAGCTATGGATCGTGTTACGGATCCAATTCCGCTGAAGGAGCTTCCAAAATATTTTCCAGTGAAATTTAAAGTTCCGGCGTTTTTACCGTATGACATTACGAGTGATATGAAGGGGGAAGTCAGAACGATTGGAAAAAAGAACACTGTTTTGATGATTAAATATAAACAGCGGGAGCCGGGGAGAAATGAGTATATTGAGTTAAATGTTGCGAACTTTCCTTATAGTTTTCCGGATCTCGTGGAAGAGAAGCAATTTCAAGAACAAATGAAATTGAATAATGGAGCACTCGCTTATTTTAAAAATAAGGATGATTCCGAGCGAGGAGATGAATTTGCTACGCTTATCTGGAAAGAGAAAGGACTTGAATATCAGCTGCTGTACCGGAATGCACAAGAGAATGATAAAGATGTGATTAAGCAAAATTTATTATACATTGCGAATAATATGGAATGAAAAAACTAGCTGAATCATTCAGCTAGTTTTTGTATGTTATTATTTCTTTTTAATTTTTCCAGTCCACGTTTTGAATCCACCTTGTAATTGGTAGAAATCTTTGTAGCCTTGTTTCTTTAAGTATTGAGCCGCACGACCAGTACGGAATCCGCTTTGGCAGTATAAGTAAACTGGTTGATCTTTACGAAGTTCTTTATGACGAAGGCGAATTTGTGATAACGGAATGTTACGTGCGCCTAAAATATGCCCTGCAGTATATTCGTCCGCTTCGCGAATATCGATAAGTTGTGCTTTACGGTAGCCAGCGCGAAACTCTTCTTCTGAAAGTGTTTTAATTAATTTTTTCTGATAGAAATACATCCATACAGTGTAGCCGATGAACGCTACGATTACGGCTAATAAAATAATCCAAGTTGTTGACACGGTTCTATCGCTCCCTTTTTTCTTATCCTACTTTCAATATTATAATGCCCGTATGTATTTATGCAACAGATTCATTTGCATAATAAGAAGAAATTTCGTATTCTTTCACAAATTTTGTCGAATTTGGTAGACTAGAGAATGTGAAAAATAATTGGTTATATGAGGTGCAGGATGGGAAAAGAAAAATGGTGTTATATTAACTCTGGTCAATGTTCACCGGCATTTAATATGGCGTTAGATGAATGTTTATTAAATTGGCAAAGTGAAAAGAAAATGCCACCAACCATTCGTTTTTATGAATGGGAAGTACCAACATTAACAGTTGGGTATTTCCAGCGTGTTGAAAAAGATATTAATATGGATGTAGTTAACGAAAAGAAATACGGATTCGTTCGTCGTCAAACAGGCGGCAGGGGTGTACTACATGATAAAGAATTAACTTACAGTGTTATTGTGTCTGAAGATCATCCAAATATGCCAAAAACAGTTACAGAAGCGTATCGTATTATTTCGCAAGGTTTATTAGACGGTTTTAAGGCATTAGGATTAGAAGCGTATTATGCAGTTCCAAAAACGGAAGCAGACCGTGAAAATTTAAAAAATCCACGTTCAGGCGTATGCTTTGATGCACCGTCTTGGTATGAAATTGTAGTAGAAGGAAGAAAAATCGCAGGTAGTGCACAAACACGTCAAAAAGGTGTGATTTTACAGCACGGATCGATTCCGTTAGAAATAGATTTAGATGAATTATACGATCTGTTTTTATTCCCGAATGAACGTGTAAAAGAGCGTATGAAGAGTATGTTCTCTTCTAAAGCGGTAGCAATTAATGAATTAACAGACCGTACGTTTACAATTGAACAGTTGATTAAAGCGTTTGAGGTTGGGTTTGAAAAAGGATTAGATGTAGAGCTTGTTCCATATGAATTAACAGAAGAACAGTTACATGAAGTGCAAACATTAGCAAAAGAGAAGTATGAAAGTAAGGAATGGAATTATAAAAAATAAGAGGTGGCAAGTGCCACCTCTTATTTTTTTATAGTAAATTAAGTACTTTTTCTACTTTGATTCCTTTATCTTGTAAAGAACGAAGGCGATTTACAACGTCCATAATTTCTTTGTCAAATGTAACGCTAATACCTTGGCTTTGTAGTTCTTGTTTTAAGCTTTCAATAGAATCATCTATGTCGATGCCAAGCTCGTAATCTTGACAAACTTCAATTGTCTTTTTCACGAGTTTCACATAATTTTCTTGTAGTTTTGTGTTTGTTTCAGTCAAAGCAGGTTGCTTCGGTTTTGCAGGTGCAACCGGTGCTGTCTCTTGCTTTGTAACTGGAGTTGGTACTGCTTTTTTTACAGGTGCTGGAGTAGATAATTCCACAGCTGCTTCTACACTTACTGGCTTCGGCGTTGGTACTGGAGTAGGTTTAGGTGCTACAGGTGTTTCTACTCGCGTAACAGGTTTTGGAGCAGCTGTAACTGCTTTTGGAGCTTCTACAACTACTTCTTTTTTCGGAGTAGCTTCTACAACTGTTTCTTCTTGCTCAGCAGCTTCTTTATTTTCTTTGCTCCACATAACGCGTTCAACTTCTAGAGAAACATTATTTTTGTTCATCGCTGTTAATGTAACTTTACCAACTTCAGCGTTCCCAGTGAAATCAACAATTTTATAAATAACACTCTTGTTCCAATCCACGTTTCCGCTCAAAAATAATTCTTCGTTACATTTTGGCGTTAAGCCCTCGATTTTAATTTCTGCGTTTACACCGTTTTCACTATATACCATAATTAGCGAAGCATTTACATCTTCGTCTGCTAACATTAGTTCACGTACCATTTTGCCGGTGCGTACTTGCGTTTTCTTCTTAACTGACATCTAATTTCTCCTCTCAAAAATTCAGTAATAATAAAAAAATCGTATAACGAAAAATAATTGCTCACGAAGATTTATGATACCGATAATAAAAGCATCACGTCAACAATTAACTTTAATTATTTTGCATTTTTCTTATTTTCTTTATGAAATTTTTCAATTTGTAAAATTAGACAGAAGAAAAACAGCCTTTTGAAAGGCTGTTAAAAATTTGATTTTTTATATAATAATTTATATAAAGCAAAAAATAAGATAGCGATTAAGGCGTTTTGCCAAAAAGTTAGATGGTAAAGGAGATAAGGTTGTTTTCTAAAATAAATATTTACGAATATAGCTGAACAAAATGGAGTAGCAAAAGTGAGTCCGAATAGAATTCGTCTTTTCCAATTTATTTTTTTATTAAAAGAGTAACGCTTTAATAAATATAATATAAGCAGTATTCCTAGAATAATGAGTGAAACAGACAAAGTAGTTCCAGGGATGCTAAAGGGTGGGCTTGTTATATCGGTATTTTTTTCAAACAGGAAAATGAAAAGAGAAGCAAGGGCATCCATTCCAAACTGTATAGCAAGAAGTAAGCTAATAACAAAACCGATTAAAGAAGTTTTTTCTAACTTTGTTTGGGTTGGTAAAGCTGATATAAGTTCATCGCAGTAAGATTGTAAATCATTTCCGAAAATGTCATAAGCATTTTTATTTTCTGTTTGTGCTTCGATAAGGTGGTCTAATATTTCTAACAAAAGTTCTTCTACTTGATGTTCGGGTACATTAGATAACCGAAGGTATACTAACATATCGCCATAAGCAGTTTCGTTTTTGGAAGTTAAAAGCTCACGTTTTTTATTATTCAATTCAATCATGTCTTGTGCATTCATCCCTATCACTCCCCTTGTAATAAGTTGTTTACGGTCGTTGAAACCATTCCCCAGCTTTGTTTAAATTCTTCAAGCTGTTCTAATCCTTTATCGGTTACGTGATAATATTTACGTTTTGGACCGAGTGAGGAGGCTTTTAATGTTCCTTCAATCAACTTTTCTTTTTGCATACGTAACAATAACGGATATATGCTTCCTTCGCTTACGAATGTAAATCCGTGTTTATTTAATTTTGTACTCAGTTCATATCCGTACACTTCTTCTTGTGAAATGATGTATAGGATGCAACCTTCGAGCACACCTTTTAACATTTGGCTGTGCATGATTTCACCACCTTTTATTCAGGTAACTTGCGTTGCAAGGTAGCTGATATCCAAATTATAACATTCAGTAACTTGCAACGCAAGTTACTGATGTGGAAAACTTTTATGAGTGTTAATTTCTCAACGTTCCCCATACTAACGAGAGGAGGGAAGCGTATGAAACCATTTATGCCAAAACTCGTTTACTTTGAGCCGAAGGCACTTGAATATCCGCTTGGAAAAGAGCTGTATGAGAAGTTTACGAAGATGGGATTAGAAATTCGTGAAACGACATCTCATAATCAAATTAGAAATTTGCCAGGTGAAAATGATTTGCAAAAGTATCGTAATGCAAAGGCAACACTTGTAGTTGGGGTGAGGAAGACATTAAAGTTTGATACGTCAAAACCGTCAGCTGAATATGCAATCCCGCTCGCAACAGGGTGTATGGGGCATTGTCATTATTGTTATTTGCAAACGACACTTGGGAGTAAGCCTTACGTTCGCGTGTATGTTAATCTTGATGAAATATTTGAGAAGGCAAAGCAATATATGGATGAAAGAGCACCTGAAATAACACGATTTGAAGCGGCTTGTACATCAGATATCGTTGGAATTGATCATTTAACACATGCATTAAAGCGAGCAATTGAATTCATTGGGGAAAGTGAGCATGGGCGTTTACGTTTCGTTACGAAATATTCGCACGTTGATCATTTATTAGATGCAAAACATAATGGGAAAACCCGTTTTCGGTTTAGTATTAATTCACGGTATGTGATTAAAAATTTTGAGCCGGGGACATCACCTTTTGAAGAGCGTATTGAGGCGGCACGTAAAGTAGCAGGCGCGGGTTATCCACTTGGATTTATAGTTGCGCCACTTTATATGCATGAAGGATGGGAAGAAGGATACCGTGAATTATTTGAGCGACTGTACAATGCACTAAAAGATTTATCCATACCGAATTTAACATTTGAATTAATTCAACATCGCTTTACAAAACCAGCAAAAAAGGTCATTCAAGAGCGTTATCCAAACACGAAACTTGAAATGGATGAAGAGAAGCGTAAATACAAATGGGGACGATACGGCATCGGGAAATACGTATATAAAAAAGATGATGCGGAAGTATTGGAAGAAACAATAAGAGGTTATATACATGAGTTTTTTCCTGATGCAGAAATACAATACTTTACTTAAGAGGAGTCTGTATACAAATACAGATTCTTTTTTGTTTTATATATTTAGGCTTGTTTTCAACTTGTCACGTTATTCTTTCTGGTGTATCATTTTATTGATTGCTTCGTACGGAATGAGCAAAATGAAATTGGATGGAGGAAACCGATGCCTACCCCTAGTATGGAAGATTATATTGAACAAATTTATTTGTTGATTGATGAAAAGGGTTATGCCCGCGTATCTGATATTGCTGAAGCGCTGAGTGTACATCCATCCTCTGTAACAAAAATGGTGCAAAAATTAGACAAAGATGAATATCTAATTTATGAAAAATATAGAGGGCTTGTATTAACATCAAAAGGTAAAAAAATCGGAGAACGTCTCGTATACCGTCATGACTTGCTAGAGCAATTTATGCGTATTATCGGTTTGGATGAAAGCAAGATTTACAATGATGTAGAAGGAATTGAACATCATTTAAGTTGGGAAGCAATTGACCGCATCGGTGATTTAGTGCAATACTTTGAACAAGATGAGGTTCGAGTGGAAACACTTCGTGGTGTTCAAAAAGCAAATGAAGAGAAAAGTAATTAAGGGGAACGTATGTCGTTTCCTTTTTTATTTCAATCGAAAAGGATGGGAGAATTATGAAAGCAATTATTTTTGATTTTGATGGATTAATTGTGGACACAGAAACAATATGGTTTCACTCTTTCAGAGACGCCGTTCGTGAGTATGGCGGGGAGTTACCTTTAGAGGAATTTGCAAAATGTATTGGAACGACAGATGATGTACTATATGCATATTTAAATGAGCAATTAAAAGAGAAGTTTAACAAGGATGCATTAAAAGAAAAAGTGAAAACTTTACATAAAGAGAAAATGAAAATACCAGAAGCTCGTGACGGGGTAAAAGAATATTTAGAGGAAGCGAAAGAGATGGGATTGAAAATCGCATTAGCTTCCAGTTCATCTAGAGAATGGATTATTCCTTTTTTGGAGGAACTACAAATTCGAGATTATTTTGAAGTCATTAAAACGAGAGAAGATGTTGAAAAGGTAAAACCGGATCCAGCACTTTATCGATTTGCGATAGAAGATTTAGGGATCAATCCGTCTGAAGCAGTTGTATTTGAAGACTCGTTAAACGGCTTGAAAGCAGCGATTGCAGCAGGATTAAATTGTGTCGTAGTACCTAATGATGTGACACGGAACTTACCTTTTGAAAATCATCACCTTCGAATTGAAAGTATGAAAGATAAAAGTTTGAAAGAAGTACTGCAAAATATAAAAAAAGACCGTATTTCCTAAAAGGAAGCACGGTCTTTCTTTTTTGTTTTTTTACCTTCAATGACAGTTAAATGAGATTGTTTTCTTTTTCGCTTCAAAGTGGAAGGAGTGCCTTTTTTCCCTTTGTCATTAGAAGCGTTTGATTTAAATAAAGAATTGCTTAGGGGTGCTACATTTTGTTTCCCATGTTTGCGGTTCGATTGTTTTGCAGCACGCTTATAAGAGCTTTGCGAATTTGCAGAACCACTAGAGTTTGTAAACATTTTGTAGAGTAAATAAAAGATACCAACGACAGCCAACATGATACCAATATTTCTTAACACTCCCATTGGATCTGTAATGACAGATGAAACAAGGCCGAATATTGCTAATCCGATAATAAGCACAAATATAGCGAAAGTAAACGAACGACCGTTCATAAGGAACACCTCCTAAAAACATATATTAAAAATAGTATATTAACGATGAGGAAAGGAGTTGAACACCATTTTTAAATAATTATTGTTTGTTTTCTAAACGTAATAATTCTTCAAACGATGCAATGGCTACTTCCACTTGATCATCTGTTGGTTCTTTCGTTGTTAACAGTTGCAGCCATAATCCGGGATATCCAAGTATGCGTAATACTGGAATATCGCGTAATCGATTTGTAAATTGTAACACTTCGAAAGAAATGCCGAGAACGACTGGAATTAATAAAATTCGGTTTACGACTCTGGCCCAAAGTGGATCTGTAGGGACAAGGAAATAAACAAACATTCCAATAATGACTGTAAATATAATAAAGCTACTGCCACAGCGATAATGAAGGCGAGTTTGTTTTTGCACATTTTCTACAGTCATTGGAAGGTTATTCTCATAGGCATTAATTACTTTATGCTCCGCACCATGGTACTGAAATACCCGCTTAATAAGTGGGGTTAAAGAAATAAAGTATATATAGCTCAATAATAGCATGAGCTTAATGACACTTTCGACAATGATTTGCCCTGTATGAGAGGGGAAAATCGGTCTCGTTAATTCAGCTAGTAGTGCAGGAACTGCTGTGAAAATGACTTTACCAAATATGAAAGATAAAACACCAACTGCTGCAACTCCTAATACCATCGTTAATTTCGATTGTTCTTCTTTGTTATTTGCAATTTGTTCGTCTTCTTCTGGGTGGACATCAAATCGTTCTGAAGCAAAGTTTAAATGTTTTGCTCCGTTTGCACTTGCATCCACAATAGCGGCAATACCTCGTAAAAATGGAATTTTCTTCAGGATAGATAATGCTTTATTACGAACGCGTGGTAATCGATAAAATTCAATCGATTTATCTTTACGACGAACCGCTGTAACAGTATATTCTCTACCGCCAAACATAACTCCTTCTATGACTGCTTGCCCGCCATATATTTGTTTTGACTCTTCTGCCATGTTAACACCAACCTGTATTTGTTTCTCTCTTATGTAGAAAAAGAGGCAATTGTCATACTGGGTTCTGTCATTTTGAAATAAGACAATCACCGAGTTTCCTTTATTTTATCGACAAATACAAGTATATGACAAGGAAAAATGTTACGAGAGTCGGACATTTCTTATTCTTTTTATAGACAAATTTCGCAGTATTTAAACATGGTTCAAAATAGTTTCGGGCATACTATTGAGCGGAGGTGTCGATGTGAGTCAAGAACAATTAGGAACAAGAAATTTTGTACAAATTGGTTTATTTGGTGGAGTCTTTTGGGGAGGGATATGGTATTTCCTTCATATATTTTCATTTACGGAAGCAGGACCGAACTATTTACTTTTACCATTTGCCTTTGGAAGCTGGAAAGAAGGGGTATGGGGCAATGTGTCAGGAATCGTTTGTATGGGACTACTTTCGATTTTAATTGCCTTTTTGTATAAAGCGTTTTTAGCAAAGTTTGAAGGAATTCTGCCAGGGATGATTTATGGTCTATTTTGGTGGGCGTTACTATTTTTCGGAATGGGGTTAATAGCGCCTGCTATTAAAAGCGCACTCCATTTACCGAAAGAAACAATTGTGACGACGATATGCATTTTTATATTGTATGGTGTGTTTATAGCATATTCTGTTTCCTACGCAGTAAATACCAATAAAGCTGAGCGAGAAGGGGAAGAGAAGACGAACTATTCAAATAAGTAACTCCTATGTTAAAATGTTGTATAGATATTTAATATTAAGGAGTTTTAAGCATATGAAAAAGGTACTCCTCGTAAACGGTCCTAACCTAAATCGCCTCGGTGTCAGGGAGGTAAATGTATATGGAAAGGGCACGCTAGCGACACTTGAAGCAGATATGAAGCAAGAAGCAGAAACAATGGGAGTGGAGTTAGAATGTTTCCAATCGAATCATGAAGGTGCGATTATTGATCGTATTCATGAGGCGGAAGATATATATGAAGGGATCATTTTAAATCCTGGAGCATTTACGCATTATAGCTATGCGATTCGAGATGCGATTGCGAGCATTTCGATTCCTGTTATTGAAGTACATATTTCTAACATTCACCAGCGTGAGTCGTTCCGTCATGAATCTGTGACGGCAGCTGTTTGTGCGGGACAAATTGTTGGATTTGGTTTTTATGGCTATAAGTTAGCGTTATTTGCATTAATGGAGAAATTGAGGGAGGCATAAAGTAATGGAGAAAATCGAAAGAGTAAGAAGTGCATTTGATGAGGCTGGTATTGACGGTATTTTGTTAACAAATGAACATAGTCGTAGATATATGGCTAACTTCACAGGAACAGCTGGTGTTGTACTGATTTCGAAAAATCGTGCTCAATTTATTACAGATTTCCGTTATGTAGAGCAGGCTAGTAAACAAGCAGTTGGATACGAGATTATACAGCATGCAGGATTAATCATTGATGAAGTTGCAAAGCAAGTGAAGGAACTAGGAATTCAAAAGCTTGGCTTTGAGCAAGATACTCTTACATATAGTTCTTATTCAGCGCATAAAGAAGCGATCGATGCTGAATTTATCCCAACTTCTGGGCTTGTAGAAAAGTTACGCTTGATAAAGACTGATTCAGAGATTAAGATATTAAAGGAAGCTGCACAGATTGCAGATGCTGCCTTTGAACATATTCTATCATTCATTCGCCCGGGAGTATCTGAAATTGAAGTGTCAAATGAACTTGAATTTTTCATGAGAAAACAAGGAGCAACATCTTCTTCGTTTGATATTATCGTTGCTTCAGGTCTTCGTTCGGCATTACCGCACGGCGTGGCATCTGAAAAAGTGATAGAAACAGGAGATTTCGTTACATTAGACTTCGGCGCTTATTACAAAGGATATTGCTCTGATATTACTCGTACGATTGCAGTTGGTGAACCATCTGATAAATTGAAAGAAATTTATAATATCGTTTTAGAAGCACAACTACGTGGTGTGAACGGTATTAAAGCTGGTTTAACAGGCCGTGAAGCGGATGCGTTAACGCGCGATTACATAACGGAAAAAGGATATGGTGAATACTTCGGACACTCTACTGGTCATGGAATCGGTCTTGAAATCCATGAAGCACCAGGTTTAGCGTTCCGTTCTGATACAGTTCTTGAACCAGGTATGGCTGTAACAGTAGAACCAGGTATTTATATTCCAGGTATTGGCGGCGTACGTATTGAAGATGATATCATTGTAACAAGTGAAGGTAATGAAGTAATTACGAAATCACCAAAAGAACTTATTATTTTGTAATATACAGGAGGATTTTTTTACATGATTTCAGTAAACGATTTTCGTACAGGTTTAACAATTTCAGTGGACAATGCCCTTTGGCAAGTAATGGATTTCCAACACGTAAAGCCAGGTAAAGGTGCTGCATTCGTTCGTTCTAAACTACGTAACCTTCGCACAGGATCTGTTCAAGAGAAAACATTCCGTGCAGGTGAAAAAGTAGAAAAAGCACACATCGAAAACCGTCGTATGCAATACTTATACGCGAGCGGTGAGTCTCACGTATTTATGGATAACGGAACTTATGAACAAATCGAACTTGGTGAAAAACAAATCGAGCGCGAACTTAAATTCCTAAAAGAAAACATGGAAGTA
Source organism: Bacillus sp. BC08 (assembly GCF_054326875.1). Lineage (NCBI taxonomy): Bacteria > Bacillati > Bacillota > Bacilli > Caryophanales > Bacillaceae > Bacillus > Bacillus sp. BC08. Next base: position 624,519 of record NZ_JBTGPA010000035.1, read on the forward strand.
TCTATTATGACATACCAAGATGAAGTACTTGGTGTTGAACTTCCAAACACAGTTGAATTACAAGTTACAGAAACAGAGCCAGGTATTAAAGGAGATACAGCTTCTAACGTAACAAAACCAGCTACATTAGAAACTGGTCTTGTTGTACAAGTACCAATCTTCATTAACGAAGGCGAAATGCTTATCATCAACACTGGTGAAGGTAAATACGTTTCTCGTGCATAGTAGAAAAGCACTCGTGATTATCACGAGTGCTTTTTTTATAGGAAATAGGGCAGATAATAAATCGTGGTTATAACAAAACTAACTAAGACAAGTGAAAGAGTACCCATAATGTACGGAGTCAAAACAATTTGAAATGGTTTTATCTCGCCAGTCTCAACACCAGTCAGTGTTTTACTGATTGCATGATCTGTAATGTTGTTTCTATGATTACTCATAATAATTAGCCACGTAATTGCAAATATCGCTAAACTACCAAGGAAAAAGGTCTCCATAAATGACCAACTGACCACTAATGAAAAAAGATAAATAAGAGCCAATTCTAATACAATCGTTAAACTAATTTTTAATACCTTCATATTTTCCCCCCTCATTTTGCACATATAGTCAATTTTAAAAAATGGCGTGATACGATATGTAGTACCCAAGATGACTTTAGTTTTATCTCTCGTGCTGCATCGTCTATACTCCCTATTACTATTAAATATACCATAATATCCCATGTAATAAGAATATTCGGGATGAGATTAGGCGATAGAGAAAAATTATGTTTTTACTTCTGAAATAGACAACCCCTGCATATGGTTGTACAAATATACTCTTTTGTAGCAGACAGCAATAGTAACCGTTATGGGAGAAGGTGGGAGAATGAAACAGTGGCTAGCGGCAATGGAAACATCCGTGCTTGTAATGGGGTTACTTCGGTTGTTTTCAGGTAGCGCGGAAATATTCGCCGCTTTGCTTATGCTTTATGTGAATGATGCGAAGAAAGCATTGTTTATAAATGGTATGTTGGCGTTTGTTGGACCGACCGTATTAATTTTAACAATGACAATAGGCATAGCGAGTGTGGCAAGTGAAATTTCTTTCTTGAAACTCTTTTTTCTAGCGCTTGGAATTGGCTGCATTTTTATCGCGTTGTTGAAATAGTAAGTCGAGTATAGTGGGGAGAAGCTGATGAAAGAAGTATTAGAAGTTTTACCGAAAACGATGAAGCAGTTAGTGGAAAGTTGTAAGTGGTGCGATGCTCTAGAGGAAATTCGTGTTCGAATTGGAAGACCGCTAGAGTGTATTGCTCATGGCGAAGTGTTTTTTTATGACTATATCGTTACAGCAGAGGATGCCATTTACTTATTGAATAAGTTAAGTCAATTCTCAATTTATACGATGGAAGAGGAATTAAAAAGAGGCTATGTGACACTTCGAGGGGGACATAGAATCGGCTTAGCTGGAAAAGTCATTACAGAAAAAAGCGCAGTGAAAATGATTCGAGATGTCTCTTCCTTTAATATTCGTATCGCTCGTCAAAAAATAGGAATAGCTGAACCACTTTTGCCGTATTTGTATGAATCACGATGGTTAAACACAATGGTAATTGGCCCACCGCAAACGGGGAAAACAACACTTTTAAGAGATGTAGCACGTTGCATGAGTCAAGGTGTAAGTGCTTCGAAAATTCCTTCTTGTAAAGTTGGGATTGTAGACGAACGGTCAGAAATTGCAGGCTGCGTGAAAGGTATTCCGCAATATGACTTCGGCACACGAGTAGATGTGTTAGACGCATGTCCAAAAGCTGAAGGAATGATGATGATGATTCGTTCTATGAGTCCAGATGTTTTGATTGTAGATGAAATCGGACGTAAAGAAGATAGTGAAGCAATTATGGAGGCGGTGCATGCAGGGGTTCAGCTTTTTATAAGTGCACATGGATTTTCTTATGATGATGTTGTGAAACGTCCATCACTAAAAGCGGTGATGGAGCTCGGTATATTTGATAGGTTTGTGGAGCTATCAAAAGCAAGAGGGCCAGGAACAGTTATGCAAGTGAAAGATAAATATGGAAAATCGGTATTACCTCATAGAAAGGCTGAGGGCGTATGGTAAAAATATTTGGTGCAGTGTTAATCGTTGCGGTCAGCACCTTTTTCGGCTTTTCATACGCAAAAAAATATAGCGAAAGGCCGCGGCAACTTAGATTATTAAAAGCGGCACTTCAATCATTAGAGGCAGAAATTATGTATGGGCATACACCTTTGTCTGAAGCCGCCGAGCGATTAGTGAAACAAATGCCAAAGCCGTTAAATTGGATATTTCAAAGTTTCGCTAGAAGGCTAGAAAGCGGAGAACAAACAGTAAGAGAAGCTTGGATAGATAGTTTGAAAGAAAATTGGAAGCTAACAGCATTTCAACAAACTGAGTACGAGATTTTGCAGCAATTTGGCGAAACGCTCGGACAACATGATCGTGAATCACAACAAAAACATATTCGCTTATGTATTACACATTTGGAGAGAGAAGAAGGCGAAGCGAAAGCTTTACAAATGCAATATGAAAAAATGATTAAGAGCTTAGGGGTACTAGCGGGGCTACTTATCGTAATTTTACTGCTATAGGAGGGAGAAAGGCGATGTCCATTGATGTTGGATTAATATTTCAAATCGCCGGAATCGGCATTGTTTTAGCTTTTATTCATACCGTACTAAAAGAATTAAAGCGAGAGGATATTGCAAATTGGGTTATCCTTGTCGGTTTTGTCGTTATTTTATTTCATGTGGCATTTTTAATTAATACGCTATTCGACAAGATTAAGAGTGTCTTTCTCTTCCAGTAAAGGAGGCGGTTCGAATCGAAATTATACAAATTGTCGGATTAGGCCTCGTTGCTACGTTTTTAGCGGCTGTATTAAATCAGCATAAATCTAGCATTACGTCGTTATTTATTGTGTTCGTAGGTAGCGTGATGTTTCTTATTTTAATTGATCAAATTCACTCTATTTTACAAATGATTGAGAGAGTAGCGAGTGAAGCGAAAGTTAGCAACGTATATGTAGAAACGTTGCTAAAAATTATTGGGATTGCTTATATTGCTGAGTTTGGAGCACAAATTACAAAAGATGCAGGGCAGGGTGCAATCGCTTCAAAAATTGAATTAGCTGGAAAAATCTTAATTTTAGTAATGGCGATCCCTATTTTGACAGTTGTAATTGAAACTATTCTCGGATTTTTACCGACGGGATAAGGGGGAGTGAATGTTGAGGGAGTTTGGAGCTAAGCTGCTATTTGCTTGCTTCCTTTTCTTTTCTTTACCGGTTGTTGTACAAGCTTCTCCTGTAGAAACAAACGTCGTTGATCAACAATTGGATAAGCTCGGAATTGAAGATGTGAAGCAATTTTGGGACGGGCTTGTTACAAAATATGGAGGTTATTTACCAGAGAGTCAAAAAGGTAGTTTTATGGAATTTGTAAAGGGAGAAAAAGAAATTTCTATAAAAGAGTGGATGCTAGGTTTATTAAAGTATTTATTTCACGAGCTTGTTGCAAATGGCAAGCTACTTGGAACGCTCATTATGCTTACAATTTTTAGTGCATTGTTGCAATCACTGCAATCTGCATTTTCAAAGAGTAGTGTAAGTAAAATTGCTGATGCTGTTGTATATATGGTACTGATTATTTTCGCATTAAATAGTTTTTATGTCGTCATGACATATGCTAGAGAAACGATACAAACAATGGTAGATTTCATATTAGCGCTATTGCCAATCTTACTTGCACTCATAGCAACTGGAGGTGGTGTTGTATCTGTATCGTTTTTTCATCCGATTATCATCTTCTTAATGAACACGAGCGGGCTTTTGATGAATTATATCGTTCTACCACTTTTATTACTTGCAACGATATTAAGTATTGTAAGTACGATGAGTGATCAATATAAAGTTACGAAATTGACCAAGCTTCTGCAAAACGTAAGCGTTGGGATTATCGGTATTTTTTTAACGATTTTTTTAGGGGTATTATCTGTACAAGGAACAGCGACAGCTGTTGCTGATGGAATCGCTGTGAAAACTGCTAAATTTGTAACAGGGAACTTTATTCCTGTAGTAGGAAGAATGTTTACAGAGGCGGCGGATACTGTTATTAGTGCATCGGGGTTATTAAAAAACACAGTCGGAATTATAGGGCTCGTCATTCTATGTTTAATTGTTGCTTTTCCAGCGATTCAAATTTTTTGTATCGCGTTTATTTATAAATTCGCAGCAGCAGTATTACAGCCAGTTGGCAGCGGAGCAATTATTCAATGTTTAGATATTATCGGACGAAGCATTATTTATGTATTTGCTTGCTTAGCTATCGTATCATTTATGTTCTTTTTAAGTATCACAATTATTATTGCTGCGGGGAACATTACACTTATGATGCGGTAGGAGGTGAAGGGTATGCAATTTGTTACAGAGTGGATTAGAAATATTATCGTTTTTTTACTCTTAGCGACAATGCTGCATCTTATTCTTCCAAATTCTAATTTGCAAAAGTACGTTAAATTCGTTGTAAGTCTATTATTAGTTGTATTAATCTTAACGCCTCTTTTTAAACTATTGCAAACCGATGTGAATGAAGTAATCGCAAATTTTAATGAAGAGAAGTACGTAGCAGAAGGATCTGTAAAAAATTCAATAGATTCGAAGAAAAAAGAAATACAAGCTCTAACACGTGCATATAGTTTAGAAGAGATGGCTACCAAAATGAAAAAAGAAGTAGGAAAAGAATTCGAGAAAAAGTATGGTATGACAGTCTCTGAAATACAAATAGTCGCAGCGGAAAGTACAGCGGAAGTAAAGTCAGCGAAAGATATTCAAACTGTTGTTGTGACGCTGAAAGAAAAAGAACGTAGTAAAAATGATGCAATCGAAACAGTAAAACCAGTTGAAATTAACACGAAAGAACCAACGAAAAAAGTAGAAGAAACGAATGTAGAAATGAAAGACTTCTTTTCAAGCAGGTGGCAACTAGAGAATAAACAAATCCAAGTTCAAATGGAAGGGAGGACAGGTAGAGTAAATGGACAATAAAGATAAAAATTCGAAGTTCTCATTTTTTCGAAACTTATTGAATGGGGATGAAAAAGAAAGCAATGAGAAGGGAAAAAAGGTGACACCTAAGTTTTTACTTGTCCTACTCATACTTGGAATTTTGCTTATGTTTTCTAGTAGTTTATTTTCAAGTAAAAAAGAAGAAGTACCTGTATTTAAAGAACAAAAAACGCAAAACCAAGAAAAAGACGTACCAACTTTTGGACAAAAAAATAACGATAGTATGTCAAATGTAGAAAAGTATGAAAAAGCGTATGAACAAGAATTAAAAGCAGCCTTAGAAGAAATAGCAGGAGTAAAAGATGTAACGATTAAAGTGAATTTAGATTCATCTGAAGAAAAAATATTAGAGAAAAATACAGTGAAACGTTCACAAACAACAGGTGAAACAGATAAGACAGGTGGTAAGAGGGAAGTAGAAGATGAATCCCTTGATGAAAAGACAGTTATTATACGTGAAGGTGATAAAGAAACTCCCGTTGTTTTACGAACAGAGAAACCGAAAGTGCGAGGTGTCCTTGTCGTAGCAAAGGGAGTGGATAATATACAAGTTAAAGCGATGGTAAAAGAAGCTGTAATACGGCTGCTAGATGTACCAGCCCATCGTGTTTCAGTTTCGCCGAAAAATTGATAGGGAGGAAATAAAGTGTTAAAAAAACAAACGGTTTGGCTATTAACGATGTTAAGTTTAGTTGTTGTACTATCTGTTTATTACGTAACAACTCCTGACAAAATGAATACTGCATCGCCGGCAACAGGTGAAAAGATTGGACAAGAAAAACAAGGTACTGATAAAGCGGTAACAAATGAAGCACCGAAAGAAACGCCAAAAAAAGAAACTACAAGCAAAGAAACATCAAATAAAGAAACAAACAAAGAAACAAACAAAAAAGAGAGTGCTAGCAAAGAAACAAGTAAAAAAGATGCTAACGTAACAGTTCAATCAAGTGATGAAAATTTCACAGCGTTACGTATGCAAATGGAAGATCAGCGAAGTGAAGAAAAATCAAGATTACAAGAAGTGATGAATTCAGCAAAATCTTCAGCAACAGAAAAGAGTAAAGCAAAAGATAATTTTGATGCAATCACTACAATGGAAACGAAGCAAGAATTACTTGAGACAGTGATTAAGTCTCAAGGAGGATATAAAGATGCCCTTGTAAGAGCTGACGGAACTGACATTAGAGTAACTGTGAAAGCAGCGAAGCATTCACAAAAAGAAGCGAATAAAATTATACAGCTTGTAAGAAGTGAAGGCGGCTCAAAAGATGTAGGTGTGAAATTTGATCCACCAACAAAATAAAAGCTAATAATCCGCGGGGAAATCCTCCGCGGATTATTAGCTTTTACGAATTGGATTGTTTGAAAATAGTTAGATAAAAATAATAATAGAAAAAAGCTATCATTTTCGATAGCTTTTTTCCGTTTCGTCTTTGTAGTTGTTTTTACTATGTTCAACTCGGAACGGAGAAATACGTTGTGAGTAAAAGATTAGCGGTTCATGGTAACGATGATTACTTTTTCCGGATTTGACGTGGATGAAGAGAACGAATGCCCAGACCATTACGGCAGGTAGGAAGAGAATGAGCCATATCATGTGTCCACACCTCGATACAATATATTTTCTACACTTTGAACATACTATTCTTATATGAAGGAATGATGAACGACGTGTAAACAAAAAAATAATATTTGGTAAAAATATGTTGTTGACTATAGATGAGGTGAAGAGTGGAGCGGTAATGATACGTTTACTTTGTGGCATTTTGAAAAAGTAAGAAATGTTTTTTAGGAAGTGGTCTTGCCAATTTCGTATGAAACTTGGTATTATTACTAGGTAATAAATTATTATTGAAATAATATTTTTACAGGAGTTTCGATTTATTATAAAGAAATATAAATTGGAATGTTTAAAAAATTTATCGTAAGATGGAAATAGCAATTATTTCTATTAGTAAATGAAATGCATTTTCTAATAGAGTACATCGTATTTTTACAGTCAATCTAGTTTTAGTGACGAGAATCTGTAAAAACGGGACAAACAAGAGTATGGGAGTGGATTTTACATGTTTAAAATTCAAGAAGTTCGTGAATTAATTAAATTAATTGATAGCTCTAATATTGATGAATTTGAATACAAAAAAGATGGTACGACAATCAAAATGAAAAAGCGTGGTAATGAAGTTGTTGCTGTGCAAGCACCTGTAGCAAAACAAGTCGTGCAACCAGTAGCACCTGTTGAAGTTGAAACAACAGTAGCGGCAGCACAAGTGGAAGTACCAAAACAAGAAGAGAAAAAAGCTGTTCAAAATGAAAACCTACACAAAATTACATCACCAATGGTAGGTACATTCTATTCTTCTTCTTCGCCTGATACACCTGCATATGTGAGTGTAGGGGATAGAGTATCGAAAGATTCTATCGTATGCATTGTCGAGGCTATGAAATTATTTAACGAAATCGATGCTGATGTAGATGGTGAAATTGTTGAGATTCTTGTTAATAATGGACAACTTGTGGAATATGGACAACCGCTATTTCTTGTAAAAGCGTAATAAGGGAGTCTTTGTGATGATAAAAAAAGTATTAATAGCCAATCGTGGGGAAATTGCTGTACGAATTATTCGTGCTTGTAAAGAAATGGATATTGAAACAGTCGCAATTTATTCAGAAGCAGATAAAGAGTCACTTCACGTACAAATTGCTGATGAGGCGTATTGTGTAGGGCCAACGATTTCGAAAGAAAGCTATTTAAATTTGACGAACATTATTAGTGTTGCGAAGTTAACAGGCTGTGATGCTATTCATCCGGGATACGGATTTTTAGCAGAGAATGCAGATTTTGCAGAGCTATGCCGTGAATGCAACTTGATTTTTATCGGTCCAAGTCCAGAAGCTATTTCAAAGATGGGCACAAAAGACGTTGCTCGTGATACAATGAAAGAAGCAGGGGTTCCGATTGTACCAGGTTCACAAGGGATTATTAAAAATACCGAAGAAGCGATTGAGCTTGCTAATCAAATTGGATATCCAGTTATTATTAAAGCAACTGCAGGTGGCGGCGGAAAAGGTATTCGTGTTGCACGCCATGAAGAAGAGCTTGTAAAAGGAATTCAAATTACACAGCAAGAAGCTAGTACCGCTTTTGGGAACCCTGGTGTATACTTAGAAAAGTACGTTGAAGATTTCCGCCATGTTGAGATTCAAATAATGGCAGATACACACGGAAATGCCATTCATTTAGGAGAGCGTGATTGTACAATTCAGCGCCGCTTGCAAAAACTACTAGAAGAAAGTCCATCACCTGCACTTGATGAAAATGTTCGCAAGCAGATGGGTGAGGCGGCAGTTAAAGCGGCGGTAGCGGTTGATTATACAGGTGCTGGTACGGTTGAGTTTATTTATGAATATAGAACGAAAAGCTTTTATTTCATGGAGATGAATACGAGAATTCAAGTTGAGCATCCAGTTACTGAAATGGTAACAGGGATGGATTTAATTAAAGAACAAATTCGTGTTGCTTCTGGAGAAAAGTTATCGTTACAGCAAGAAGAAGTACAATTTAATGGTTGGGCAATTGAATGCCGAATTAATGCGGAAAACCCTGCCAAAAAATTTATGCCATCTCCAGGTAAAGTAGAAATGTACTTGCCACCAGGCGGATTTGGTATTCGCGTCGATTCAGCTGTATATCCGGGATATTCAATCCCACCTTTCTATGATTCGATGGTTGCTAAATTAATTGTTCACGGAAAAACACGTGAAGAGGCAATTGCAAAAATGAAGCGTGCACTCAGTGAGTTTGTCATTGAAGGCGTACATACAACAATCCCGTTCCATTTGCAATTGCTAGATCATCCTGATTTTGTAAAAGGTGAGTTTAATACGAAATTTTTGGAAGAGCATGAACTTGTGACGCAGTGATACATTAAAGGAGGTTTTTTTTCATGGCTGAACATATGTTAGATATGGGTCAAGATACAACTCTTGGTAAAGTAGAAATTGCACCAGAAGTAATTGAAGTAATCGCAGGTATTGCAGCTGCTGAGGTAGAAGGTGTAGCGGCAATGCGTGGTAATTTTGCTACAGATGTTGTTGAGAAGTTAGGTAAGAAAAATCATGGTAAAGGTGTAAAGGTTGAATTAGCAAACGAAGATATTATCGTTGACCTTTATGTTGTGATGTATTTTGGTGTAGCAATTCCGGTTGTTGCACAAAAGATTCAAGACAACATTCGCCAGGCACTCTTTACAATGACAGGGCTTGAGCCAAAAGAAGTGAATGTTCACATCGTTGGCGTAACATTCGAAACACAAAAAACAGAAATCGAACCAGTGTAAGAATGAAAAAGGTGCCTAGTAACATAGGCACCTTTTTTATCGTTTCATTTCTTCACAAATTAAAACCCTCTAATTATTATACTATTTCAAAAAATAAGAAATCAAAAAGGAAATGTTTCGTTTTTCCAAAAAACGTACATTGTGATAAGATATGGAACTTGAAGTTAATCTTTTTATTATTTTTCAGCCTTGTAACCCGTGTGTGAAACGATAAATTGTGTTATTATCATTGTATTATAAGGTTGGAAAATCAATGAAAACTGTAAGAGTAAGTGAATTGACGGCTTATAAATTATAATAATATAACAAAGCATAAGGAAAGACTTGAAGCATAAAGGAGAGTTACAATGAAACGTAGGACGGCTAGAGAAAGAGCGATGCAAGCATTATATCAAATGGATATTACAGGTGAATTAGAACCGAAAGTAGCTGTGGAAAACACGCTAGATGAAGGTGAAGAAACAAATGAATTTCTAGAATCACTTGTAGTAGGCTTTGTAGAAAATAAAGAAGTAATTGATGAAGCGATTCGTCAAAACTTAAAAAAATGGAAGCTGGAGCGTATTAGTATTGTCGATCGCAGTATTTTACGTGTAGCTGTGTATGAAATGAAATACATGGAAGAAATTCCACACAACGTAACAATTAACGAAGCGATTGAAATTGCTAAAACATTTGGGGATGAGGAATCTCGTCGTTTTATTAACGGCGTTTTATCTAATATAAAAGATACACTGTAATTTCTTTAAGGGGGAATCTTAAAATGGTAGCAGTAATCATCAAAGGAAATGAAGTTGCGGAGAAAAAACGAGCACAATTAACAGAAGAAGTTGTGAAGTTGAAAGAGCAAGGGATTGTACCAGGATTAGCAGTTATTCTAGTTGGAGAAGATCCAGCATCTCGTTCTTATGTAAAAGGAAAAGAAAAGGGCTGTGAACAAGTAGGAATCTATTCAGAGCTAATTGAACTTCCTGAAACAATTACTGAGGAGCGTTTGCTTGCTGAAATCGATCGCTTAAATGGCGATGACCGCATTAATGGCATATTAGTGCAATTACCTTTACCAAAACATATTGAAGAAAAAGCTATCATTGAAAGAATTTCACCAGAAAAAGATGTAGATGGATTTCACCCAATCAGCGTGGGACGTATGATGACGGGACAAGATACATTCCTTCCATGTACACCGCACGGTATTGTAGAATTAGTAAAAGAAACAAATCTTGATATTTCAGGAAAACATGTTGTAGTAATTGGAAGAAGTAATATTGTCGGCAAGCCAGTGGGACAATTGTTCTTAAATGAAAATGCAACTGTCACATACTGTCATTCTAAGACGCAAAATATGAAAGAGTTATCGAAGTTAGCTGATATTTTAATCGTAGCAGTTGGACGACCTAAGATGATAACAGCTGATTATATTAAAGAAGGAGCGGTTGTAATCGATGTTGGTGTAAACCGTTTAGAAACAGGCAAACTTTGTGGCGATGTTGATTTTGACAACGTGTTAGATGTTGCAGGTTACATTACACCTGTGCCAAAGGGTGTTGGTCCAATGACGATCACAATGCTTCTTCATAATACTGTTGAATCTGCTAAACGTGCAGGTGTCGTTTGTAAATAATTTGAGTCGGCTATGAGGAGAGAGAAATGGAGAAACAATATTTAACCGTTACAGCGTTAACACGCTATATAAAAACAAAAATAGAATATGATCCGCATTTGCAGTCTGTTTGGTTAAAAGGTGAAATTTCCAATTTTAAAAATCATAGTCGTGGTCATATGTATTTTACATTGAAAGATGAAAATGCAAGAATCGCAGCGGTTATGTTTGCGGGTCATAATCGTAATATTAAATTCAGACCTGAAAATGGGATGAAGGTACTTGTGAAAGGGAAAATCTCCGTTTACGAGGCGAGCGGTTCTTATCAAATTTATATTCAAGACATGCAGCCGGACGGAATCGGAAACCTGCATTTAGCTTACGAACAATTAAAGGTTCGTTTAGAGGAAGAAGGTTTGTTTTCTCAAGTTTATAAAAAAACAATTCCTCCTTATGCTAAAACAATAGGTGTGATTACGTCGCCAACAGGAGCTGCGATTCGTGATATTATAACAACGATTAAACGTCGTTATCCAATCGGAAATATTATTGTGTTTCCGGTACTTGTACAGGGGGAGTCAGCAGCTCCCTCAATTGTACAAGCGATTCGTACAGCGAATGAAATGGGAGAGATAGATGTCCTAATCGTTGGGCGAGGGGGAGGCTCTATTGAGGAATTATGGGCGTTTAATGAAGAAGTGGTTGCAAGGGCAATCTTTAAGAGTGAGATCCCTATTATTTCGGCAGTAGGTCATGAAACGGACTTTACAATTGCGGATTTTGTTGCGGATTTACGTGCGCCAACACCGACTGCAGCAGCTGAGCTGGCAGCGCCTAACATTATAGAGTTACAAGAAAAGGTATTACAAAGAACTCTAAGATTGCAAAGAGCAATGAGAGATTTAGTACATAAAAAAGAAGAAAAACTACAAGTATTGCAAAAATCTTATGCGTTCCGTTATCCAAGACAAGTATATGAGCAAAAAGAAGAGCAATTAGATAGAGCGTTAGAACAGCTTGTTTTAGCGAAAGAGCGCTATATTGATAAAAAGGTAAATCAGTTAAAACAGCTTTCATTTTATTTAGAGAAGCACCACCCAGCTCAAAAAATTATGCAAACAAAGGTAGCGGTTGAAACATTGCAAAAGCAATTGCAACGTGAAATGCAAACATTACTTCAAACGAAAGAATTTGCCTTTGTAAGAGCTGCTCAAAAACTTGAAGCGTTAAGTCCGCTCAAAGTAATGATGAGAGGGTACGGGCTTGTATATGATGAAGAGAAGCAAGTGTTAAAAAGTGTGAAAGATGTCAGCCTTGGAGATGCTGTTTCAGTTCAATTACAAGATGGAATACTAGATTGTAGCGTATCAGGCATAGAGGAGCGTGAATTGAATAATGGAAAATAAATTAAGCTTTGAAGAGGCAATTTCGCAACTTGAGCATCTCGTTTCTAAGCTAGAGCAAGGTGACGTACCTTTGGAAGAAGCAATTTCTTATTTTAAAGAGGGTATGGAATTATCTAAGCTTTGTGATGAGAAGTTGAAGAACGTACAAGAACAAATGGCAGTTATTCTTGGGGAAGATGGAGAGCTTGAACCGTTTACTGCTTTAGGAGATGAAGCATAGTGACTATTGCTTTTGATACTTTTTTGAAAGAAAGTAAAACTTTCGTAGAAGAGAAGCTTGTAAGCTATGCAAATGAATTACAATGTCCAAATGTACTTCGTGAAGCGATGGCATATTCTTTGGAAGCGGGTGGAAAGCGTCTCCGCCCGTTACTTTTATTTGCGACATTACAAGCGTTTGGTAAAGAAAGAAATCTTGGAGTAGGTGCAGCTTGCGCTCTTGAAATGATACATACATACTCGTTAGTTCATGATGATTTACCTTGTATGGATGATGATGATTTAAGAAGAGGGAAGCCCACAAATCATAAAGTATTTGGTGAAGCGATGGCAGTTTTAGCAGGCGATGGTTTGTTGACGTATGCTTTTCAAGTTATTATGGCATATGAACAAAAGGAAATCTCTGCTGAAAAAAAAGTAAGACTTGTACTTGAGCTAGCAAAAGCGGCAGGACCAGAAGGAATGGTTGGTGGACAAGTGGCAGATATGGAAGCTGAAGGGAAACAGCTTACGATTGATGAGTTGGAGTATATTCATAAGCATAAGACTGGGAAACTACTTGAATTCGCTGTACTTGCCGGATCGATACTTTCTGATGCCACAGAAGAACAAGAAGAAAAATTACTTGCGTTTGCGAAATATATCGGCCTAGCGTTTCAAATTCGAGATGATATTCTAGATGTGGAAGGAACCGAAGAAGAGATTGGAAAACCGATTGGTAGTGATGTTTCCAACGAAAAGAGCACATATACGACGTTATTTACTGTAGATAGAGCAAAGGATATTTTAGAAGATACAATTGCAAAAGCAAAAGATGCTATTGGTTCCTTGCAATTACAAGATGAATATTTACTATCTATTTGCGATTTGATTGCAAAACGTAATAACTAATATAACAGCGTTTCCATTTGTTGAGTCATTCATCATTTTATGATATAAATGTAGGAAAAGGTTTTTCTTTTCTTGTTATTGGCAAAAATATATGTAGATTACATTGCCGTTATCACTTCGTGTTAGCGGCTATTTTTTTCATCGCCTAAAGAAATATGGTTTATAATAGGATTAGGGCGCAATAGACTGGTTAATAGCGGGACAAGGTGGAAAATAAAAAAAGATAATTTCTTGTTTTGTGTAAATGTTTTTTATAATATTTGACATGTTGACAGATTATGAAATGAAAGTGAGTGATCCATGTGGATCTAACGCAAATTCAAAACCCTAGTTTTTTGAAAGATATGTCTATCGGTGAACTAGAGGGATTGAGTGAGGATATTCGTAAATTTTTAATTGAAGAGCTCTCTCAAACAGGTGGACATATTGCACCTAATTTAGGTGTAGTAGAACTCACAATTGCTCTGCATAAATTATTTGATAGTCCGAAAGATAAATTTTTATGGGACGTAGGACATCAATCCTATGTACATAAAATTTTAACAGGACGTGCAAAGGAATTCGGTACATTAAGGCAATATCAAGGTCTATGTGGTTTCCCAAAACGTTGCGAGAGTGAGCACGATGTATGGGAAACTGGCCATAGCTCGACATCATTATCTGCTGCAATGGGAATGGCTCTAGCACGTGATTTAAAGAAAACGAAAGAATATGTTATACCAATCATTGGAGATGGTGCTCTAACAGGCGGAATGGCTTTAGAGGCATTGAACCATATTGGACATGAAAAAACAGACATGATTGTTATTTTGAATGATAATGAAATGTCAATTGCACCAAACGTTGGTGCGCTTCATAATGTGCTTGGACGTCTACGTACCGCAGGGAAATACCATTGGGTAAAAGATGAACTAGAGTATATATTAAAGAAAATCCCAGCAGTTGGTGGGAAAGTTGCTGCGACAGCAGAGAAAATAAAAGATAGTCTTAAATATTTACTAGTATCCGGTGTCTTTTTCGAAGAATTAGGCTTTACATATTTAGGTCCAGTTGATGGGCACGATTATGAAAAGTTATTCGAAACGTTGCAATATGCAAAGAAAACAAAAGGCCCAGTGCTTGTTCATGTTATTACGAAAAAAGGAAAAGGTTATAAACCAGCTGAGAGTGATGTTATTGGAACTTGGCATGGAACAGGACCTTATAAAATTGAATCAGGTGACTTCGTTAAACCGAAAGAAGTTGCACCAGCATGGAGTGCTGTTGTTAGTGATACAGTACTTAAGCTAGCGAGAACGGATGAGCGTATCGTTGCGATTACACCTGCAATGCCTGTTGGATCGAAACTGGAGAAATTCCAAAAAGAATTCCCGGATCGTATGATTGATGTAGGTATTGCAGAACAGCATGCTACAACAATGGCAGCGGGTATGGCAACGCAAGGTATGAAACCATTCTTAGCGATTTATTCAACATTCTTACAAAGAGCATATGACCAAGTTGTTCATGATATATGCCGTCAAAATTTAAATGTCTTCATCGGAATCGATCGTTCTGGTTTAGTAGGAGCAGATGGTGAAACGCATCAAGGTGTGTTTGACATTTCATTCTTACGTCATTTGCCGAATATGGTACTTATGATGCCGAAAGATGAAAATGAAGGGCAACATTTAGTATATACGGCGATGCAATATGAAGATGGACCAATCGCATTACGTTATGCGCGCGGTAATGGACTTGGTGTTCATATGGATGAAGAATTAAAGGCGATTCCAATTGGTACTTGGGAAACGTTAAAAGAAGGTACACAAGCGGCTATTTTAACATTTGGTACGACAATACCAATGGCAATGGAAGCAGCTGAGCGTCTTGAAAAGGCTGGAGTTTCAGTGAAAGTAGTGAACGCTCGCTTTATTAAACCGATGGATGAAGCATATTTACATGATCTCTTAGGGAAAAATATACCGATTTTAACAATTGAAGAAGCTTGCTTAATTGGTGGTTTTGGAACGGGAGTAGTTGAATTTGCGTCTGAGAGCGGGTACCATAGTGCGTTAATTGAACGAATGGGTATTCCAGACCGTTTCATAGAGCACGGTAGTGTAACAAAATTATTAGAAGAAATTGGTTTAACGACAGATGCTGTTGTAGACCGTATTCATACAATGATTCCATCAAAACAAAAAAGGGCGTAACAAATGAGTGCAAAAAAAGAAAGAGTAGATGTACTATTAGTAGAGCGAGGACTTATAGAAACACGTGAGAAAGCAAAACGCGCCGTTATGGCCGGACTTGTATATGCGAATGAGATGAGACTTGATAAGCCAGGAGAGAAGATTCCACAAGATACGGAGATTACGGTGAAGGGACAAGTTATGCCGTATGTAAGCCGTGGTGGTTATAAACTTGAAAAGGCATTAGAGACATTTCATCTGGATTTACAAGATAAAGTTATGATAGATATTGGTTCATCAACTGGTGGCTTTACCGATTGTGCGCTTCAAAACGGAGCGAAATTATCTTATGCATTAGATGTAGGATACAATCAACTTGCGTGGAAATTGCGTCAAGATGAGCGTGTTGTCGTAATGGAACGGACAAACTTCCGTTACGTGACACCAGCAGACTTAGACCGTGGTTTACCGCAATTTGCTAGTATCGATGTTTCATTTATATCATTAAAGCTTATACTGCCGGTTTTAAAAACAATGCTTATGCCTAATGGGGATGTAGCGGCGTTAATTAAACCACAGTTTGAAGCTGGAAGAGAGCAAGTTGGGAAAAAAGGTATCGTTCGTGATCGAAAAGTACATGAGGCTGTCGTGGAAATGATTGTCGACTTTGCTATAAAAGAAGGATACGACGTAGAAGGTTTAACATTCTCACCAATTACGGGCGGGGATGGTAATATCGAATTTTTAATTCATCTGAAATGGCATGGTGAACGCGAGAATGGCGAAAATCATTCTCCAGTTTCTGTTGAGCAAGTAGTTACAGAGGCGCATGATGTCCTAAAACAAAAAGGAAAAGGGGAATAACATATGTTGTTCCTCTTTTTGTTGTAATTGTATAATGATTGTAAAAACAATTGTGTACAAGCAACGAATTATAAGTTAACATAAATAAGTGAAGTATACCAATGTTTAAACTATGGTAAGAGATAGTGTGAGGTGCAAATGTATGAATAAAGGTCAGCGCCATATTAAAATCAGGGAAATTATTGCGAACAAAGAAATTGAAACACAAGATGAATTAGTTGATATTTTACGTAATGAGGGATTTAATGTAACACAAGCAACAGTATCGCGCGATATTAAAGAACTGCACTTGGTGAAAGTGCCATTACATGATGGTCGCTATAAATATAGCTTGCCAGCAGATCAACGATTTAACCCGTTACAAAAATTAAAACGTAATCTAGTGGATTCATTTGTAAAATTAGACACGGCAGGACATATGCTTGTGCTAAAAACATTGCCTGGTAACGCTCATTCACTTGGAGCACTTATTGATCATTTAGAGTGGGATGAGATCATCGGAACCATCTGTGGTGATGATACTTGCTTAATTATTTGCCGTACACCTGAAGATACAGGTGTTGTCTCTGATCGTTTCTTAAATATGTTGTAACAAAAAAATCTTGTTTGCTTTCCTCTGTAAAGTGGAAAGTGAACAGGATATTTTTATTGGTTAAAAATGTGAATTCTTAATTGTAATATAATATTTTCTTTGAATAAAATTAGAAAATAGGTGGATTGACCCGTAAAACAAATGTTTGGTACAATGGAGCGGTTAGAAAAGTAATTTATACATACAAACATATAGTATGACTATTTGAATGAAGAACTGAGAAAAGCCCTTAATAGGGGATTAGTTTATAACGAGGTGAATGGGGCATTGTTATCGGAATTATCGATTAGAAACTTTGCTATTATTGAGGCATTAAATATTTCTTTTCAAAAAGGGTTAACGGTTTTAAGTGGTGAAACAGGGGCCGGAAAATCGATTATTATTGATGCGATTAGTTTACTTGTAGGTGGCCGTGGTTCAGCGGAATTTGTTCGATACGGAACAGAAAAAGCTGAGATAGAAGGGCTATTTTATGTAGAAGATGATAAGCATCCATGTATTGAAAAGGCAGAAGAATTGGATATAGAAATAGAAGACGGCATGATTATTTTGAAGCGTGATATCGCTGCAAACGGAAAAAGTGTATGTCGTGTAAATGGGAAACTGGTTACCCTTAGTATATTAAAGGAAATTGGAAAAACACTTGTTGATATTCATGGGCAGCACGAAACACAAGATTTAATGAATGAAGAGCGTCATATGTTTATGCTTGATCATTTTGATGGAGATCGCATTGTTAAACAATTGGGTATATATCAAAATGTATACGCTGACTATGAGAAGTTAAAAAAACAGTTAAAATCGTTAAGTGAAAATGAACAACAAATGGCGCATCGTTTAGATTTAATTCAATTCCAGCATGAAGAAATCCGTAAGGCGGATTTAAAGATGGATGAAGAAAATGAATTAACTGAAGAACGATTGCAAATTTCTAATTTCGAAAAAATTTACAAAGCATTAGGCGATGCATATCGCTCATTAAGCGCTGACGGACAAGGATTAGATAATATACGAAGCGCAATGGGACAAATGGAGAGTATTACACATTTAGATGAAGTGTATCAAGAAAACCATGATTCAATTGCAAATAGCTACTACTTATTAGAAGAAGTTGCATATCAACTTAGAGAAAAGCTCGATATGATGGAATATGATCCGAATCGTTTAGACGAAATTGAAACGCGTTTAAATGAAATTCGTATGCTAAAGAGAAAATATGGAAATACTGTAGAAGAGATTTTAGCGTATGCAGATAAAATTGAACAAGAAATTTTTACGATTGAAAATAAAGACGTTCATATTGAAACGACGAAGAAGCAATTAAAGGAACTAGAAAGTGTTATTCTGAAAGAAGCAACGTCGTTAAGTAATATGCGTCATGAGCTTGCAGAGCATCTTACAAATGCCATTCATCAGGAATTAAAAGAATTGTATATGGAAAAAACAAAATTTGAAGTAAGAATTATGAAGCGAGTAGGAAATGCTGAAGAGCCTCTTGTAGAAGGAGCACCGGTAAGACTTACGGCGGATGGCTACGATCATGTGGAATTTTATATTTCAACAAATCCAGGTGAGCCGCTAAAACCACTTTCAAAGGTCGCTTCTGGCGGAGAGTTATCTCGTATTATTTTAGCTTTAAAAAGCATTTTTTCTAAGCATCAAGGTGTTGCATCAGTTATCTTTGATGAAGTGGATACTGGTGTAAGTGGTCGAGTTGCACAGGCTATTGCGGAAAAAATTTATCGAGTATCAGTAAACTCGCAAGTACTTTGTATTACGCACTTACCTCAAGTGGCTTCAATGGCGGATTCGCATTTATTTATTCGGAAACAAGTAGCGAATGATCGAACAATTACATCAGTTACCGTTTTAACTATGGAGGATAAAGTAACAGAAATCGCTCGAATGATTTCTGGTGTGGAAATTACAGATTTAACGACAGAACATGCGAAAGAATTACTTACGCAAGCGCATCATTTTAAACAGACAGCAGAGGCTATCCAGTAATGGATAGCTTTTTTTCTCAAATAATGATTTCTTAATTCTTCCGGTTATAAATAAAGCACTGCAAGGAGAGATTAAAAAGTGAAGCCAAAAGGCTGAATGTGGGGTAGGAGCGAGGAGAGTGAACAAATTGAAATTAGAAAGATTTCGCAAAATAATAGGTATTTGTCTCCTTGTTTCTTTAGTTTTTATTGGGTGTTTTAAACCGCTTCGGACGTTTATTTCATCTCCGAAGCAACTTGTTGTTTTTGAAGGGCAACAATCAGAAATAGCGTCATTATCAGTTTTTAAAGCTTCATCTACAGATCGTCATGTGTTTACAGTAAGTTCAAATGAACAAAAACAAGGACTTATGGTAAATTCTCATCAAAATGGTGAAGCAGATATGGTGTTTCAGCTTGCTGGTTTTCCAGTAAAAAAAGTAAATGTGAAAGTATTGAAAGATTTTAAAGTTATTCCAGGCGGACAATCAATTGGTGTGAAGTTAAATACAAAAGGGGTACTTGTTGTAGGCCATCATTTAATTCAAACTGAAAAAGGGAAAGTATCTCCTGGTGAGACAGCTGGTGTGCAAATTGGAGATATGATTACTGAAATTAATGGTAAAACAATTGAAAGAATGAGTGATGTAGCACCGTTTATTCATAATAGTGGTGAAACAGGTGAACCGCTTAATCTTGTTTTGTTAAGAGATGGAAAACATATCCGCACTAAGTTAACACCACAAAAAGACAGTGGAGAATCGTCTTATCGCATTGGTTTATATATTCGTGATTCGGCAGCCGGAATCGGAACAATGACATTTGTTCATCCTGATTCTATGAAATATGGGGCACTTGGTCATGTCATTTCTGATAACGATACGAAAAAGCCGATTCAAGTCGAAGATGGACAAATTATGCGTTCGACGGTTACATCAATTGAAAGAGGTAGTCATGGGAATCCAGGAGAGAAATTAGCGAGGTTCTCACCAGATCGTGAAGTGATTGGTAATATTACAATAAATAGTCCATTTGGCATATTCGGAAAATTAAATACAAATATACCAAATGGTGTAATGGATAAAGCAATGCCGATTGCACTATCTCATCAAGTAAAAGAGGGACCAGCAAAAATATTAACAGTTATTGATAAAGATAAAGTGGAAGCGTTTG
The DNA here is from genome assembly GCF_054326875.1 of Bacillus sp. BC08. Lineage (NCBI taxonomy): Bacteria > Bacillati > Bacillota > Bacilli > Caryophanales > Bacillaceae > Bacillus > Bacillus sp. BC08. The sequence continues at coordinate 644,855 of NZ_JBTGPA010000035.1, forward strand.
ATATTGAAGTTGTTAGTACAGTACCGCAAAAGTTTCCGGCTACAAAAGGCATGGTAATAAAAGTCACGGACAAACGTTTATTAGCGAAAACGGGTGGTATTGTACAAGGCATGAGCGGAAGTCCAATTGTACAAAATGGAAAAGTAATTGGTGCTGTTACACATGTATTTGTAAATGATCCAACATCAGGATATGGTGTTCATATTGAATGGATGTTACATGAGGCTGGAATAAACATTTATGAACAAGAAAGAAAAGCGAGCTAATTAATAATTAGCTCGCTTTTCTGTTGAAAAATTCGTTGAAATTTTGTAAAAGCTCCGCAAGAGGTGTTTTTTGTTGTAAAATAAAAGAAAAGGGTTGAACGTTTCGTTGTATTTCTATGATGGAATGTGTTGCGAAAGGGAATAAATGAGCGATAAACATATTTTTTTGTGATTTTATCGGAAAGTAACAAACTTTAAAAGGGAATTTTCACACAATTGTCGAACAATTCATGTAGCCTAGAAGGATACACATGTCGGAGAATCGATTCGGTAAGGGAGGAAAAGCTGTGGAGAAAATTAAAGTATGTCTTGTGGATGATAATAAAGAATTAGTATCAATGCTAGAGAGTTATGTAGCTGCTCAAGATGATATGGAAGTAATCGGTACTGCTTATAATGGTCAAGAGTGTTTAAATTTATTAAATGATAAGCAGCCGGATGTACTTGTTTTAGACATTATTATGCCACATTTAGATGGTTTAGCTGTACTAGAGAAAATGCGACATATTGAAAGGCTAAGACAGCCTAGCGTAATTATGTTGACAGCATTTGGACAAGAAGATGTGACGAAAAAAGCAGTTGACTTAGGTGCTTCATATTTCATATTAAAACCATTTGATATGGAGAATTTAACGAGTCATATTCGTCAAGTTAGCGGTAAGGCGAACGCTACCATTAAACGTCCACTTCCATCTTTCCGCTCAGCAACGACAATAGATGGAAAGCCGAAAAACTTAGATGCAAGCATTACGAGTATCATTCATGAAATTGGTGTGCCTGCTCATATTAAAGGGTATATGTATTTAAGGGAAGCGATCTCTATGGTGTACAATGATATCGAATTACTGGGATCTATTACGAAAGTATTGTATCCAGATATCGCGAAGAAATATAATACAACAGCAAGCCGCGTCGAGCGTGCAATCCGTCACGCAATTGAAGTAGCATGGAGTCGAGGAAATATTGATTCTATTTCGTCCTTATTCGGTTATACAGTATCCATGTCAAAAGCAAAACCTACGAATTCCGAGTTCATCGCAATGGTTGCGGATAAGCTAAGACTTGAACATAAGGCTAGCTGAGAGTAAAAGTAGTAAGAGGTTTAAGTTTTAGTAAAGCTTAATCATTCCTTAAATTTATACTCGATATTAAATGTAAAACCAATGAACTTTTTATGTAATGACCAATGAATTTTAGAATTCGTTGGTCTTTTTATTTCCTTGGATTTAAGGATTTTGAGGGATATATATAAATCTATGTAGAAAAATGCAGTGAACATAAGGATATGTACAGGAGATACGTGGGTTTGACATCATAATCTCTATAACGTATCATTGATTGGGAAAAGTTAAGAGATATAGGAGAATGGATGAATGACTTTTAAAAAGATAGTGAATCGAGCTTACCCAATCATTGTTATGATGGTGTTTTTATCTATATTTTCAATGATAGTAAGTAAATTTTTTATCCCGAAAACAATTTTGATGAGTGGTGAATTTCCTTATCCGACTGAGGAGTATACTCCCAAAAAGGTCGGTGCTGTTATAGGGGCAACGTTGCTTTTATTTGCGCTCTTCTTTATGTATTATAAATGGGTTATTAATAAAATGAAAAGAACGTACACAAGTATTATGATTGCTTTAGGTATCGTAATTATTTTAACGATGGAAATAATTATTACTTCCATAGCATTTAACCCTGTTGTAGGAGATTATGCCATCCTTAAAGAAGGAATTGTCTCTGTGTTTAAGGGAGATAATCATTTTTTAGAAATGGGACAGCTTCTATTTTATCCATATAATACACATATTGTATTATTAGGAGGATATTTTGCTAAATTGGTAGGAAGTGTAGATATAGCAATAAAAATATTACCAATAGTATGTATAACAGGTAGTATCATTTTAAATGTATTGATTTTAAAGAAAATTACAAACTTTAAAGTTGCTCACATATCGATTGTATTATCTGTGCTAAACATTTTTATATATTGGCAGGCGCCAGTTTTCTATACGCATACATTAGTAATATTTTTTATTTCAGCAACGATGTATACATATTTATGTTTGAAAACAGCGGAAACAAAAAGAATGAAGATTATTTTATGGGTTTTATTAGGAGTTTTCGCAGCTTGTACTTATATTATAAGACCGACAGCGTTGGCGGTAGCGTTAGCGATTTTAATTGAAAATATTTTTAAGTTTCGTAAGGAGTATTCCGTAAAGGTATTAAGTAGTGTTATATTTTGTTTAATCCTTATTGTAAGTTTTAAAGGTATAACGACAAAGTTAAATCTCAGCACTGATAATGAAATTGAAAAAATTCCATATACCCATTGGGTACAAATGGGTTTGAATAAAGATACGTATGGTGTTTGGAATCAGGCGGATACAGATTATATTAATGATGAAAACATAAAAAATACAAAGGATTTGGATGAACATAATAAAAAAGTTATAGTGCAGCGTTTTAATGAACTTGGCGTAATGGGATATGTACGGCATTTAAATGAAAAAATAACTAGAGAATGGGTATCGAGTCAGTTCTCCATGTACCGTATTGGAGAATGGTTTGAGCAGAAGAACGACACGATAACTAATTACGTATCGAACTATAGTACAACGAATTATAAAATCGTTACTGTATATTCGTATGCTATCAAATTATTTGTTTATGTAGCTGTTCTGGCGGCTGTTATACTTTATAAAAAGAAAGATGAAAATGAATCGGAAGTTATACGGATTGCGATGATTAGTACGTTAGGGGTGTTTACTTTCTTATTACTATGGGAAACGGCTCCTCATTATACTTATGAAGCATTTGCATTTATGAATATTCCAGCTTCTTTAGGATTATATAAATTGTTTATGATTTTTAACAAAGAAAAGAAAAATGCATAATTTGAGTAATTGAAACGAGTAGTAAGAACCCCCTCTTTTATTAAAAGAGGGGGTTTAATGTATTGATTATAAATGTTTGAAGAAACGATTAAATTGAATCATAGTATATCTGTTAAAGGATTTTAGTAGGGAAGGCATCCATGATATAATAGAAAATAATAAAAAGCCCTGCAAAACAGGACTGTATTATTCTTCGTCTTTATTTTGTTTTTCTAATTCAACTAACTTTTGAATTAAAATGTGCTGCGGCATATGCATCAGTTGTTCGAGTGGAACACCTAATGCTTTTGATAGGCGGACTGCAGTGTCTGGAGAAATTTGTAATGGTCTCATAGAAGTACCTCCTTTTTCGTATAGTATAGCATAAGATTGGGGGAGTGAGGATGACTCTTATATTTGCACATCGTGGTGCAGCGGGAACGTACCCCGAAAATACAATGATTTCATTTGAAGCAGCTGAATCTTTTAGAGCAGATGGAATTGAACTTGATGTTCAATTAACGAAAGATGGAAAGGTTGTCGTCATTCATGATGAAACAGTGAACAGGACAACAAATGGAAAAGGTGCGGTTCGAAATTATGTATATGAGGATTTATGTAAATTAGATGCGAGCTACACATTCAGTGATAAAGTAGGATTTTGTAAAATACCTCTTTTAGAAGAGGTGTTAGAATGGATTGAAAAAACAGAGTTGCTACTTAATATTGAACTTAAAAATAATAAAATCCCATACAGAGGTTTAGAAGAAGAAGTTATAACGCTTGTGCGGAAATATAATCTAGAAGATCGTGTTATATTTTCTTCATTTAATCACTACAGTATGAAAAAGTGTCATATGATGGCTCCTGATATTCAAACAGCGATTTTATATCGTGAAGGTTTGCATAGTCCATGGGCGTATGCAAAAAAAATGGGTGCTACAGCAGTACACCCGAATTATCGTTATCTGCAAGATGCCGTTGCTGAATTAACAATGGAGAGTGGTGTAGAGGTTCGTCCTTATACAATTAATGAAGAAACGCTTATGCGAAAATATTTTGATATGAATATTTCGGCGATTATTACTGATTACCCTGAAACGGCAAGAATGTTATTGCCAATAAAAAAATGAGACCGTTACACGCGGTCTCATTTTTTTATTTATCCCGCTATTTGCGGGCAGTAAGACCCTCGTCTCAAAATTCAGTGAAAGCAAAGAAGTTAGTTGGGGGTCGGGCTGCCAGTAAAAGCCCGATTGGTGAGGGCTGATAATCAGTGTGGGATGAACAAAACCCCCACTGATTAAAGTTTGACTTTATAAATAGTGGGGCTTTCTTATCTTCTAAAGCGAGCTTGTACTTTATTTCGTTTACGGTCTCGGTGTAAGACGAAGCCACCAAAAATATAAAACCCGAACGCGAAGCAAAGAGCGCCAATTAAAAATTGTAACCACAGTATAGAGAGTGGCGGAAATAGAATCCCAAATACAGTATCTCTCATTAACTTAATGCCAAACACAGCTAATGAAATAGGGATGAGTGCTAATGATAGAGCAAGGTAACGCTGCATAAAAACGCTCCTTTTCAGATTATTTTGTTTATTTTAATGATGTTATATGGGAAGGGGGTTTGTCAAGAGGGGGTTGAACGAGTAAGATAAGGGTGTGAAAAATTTTGCAGAGATACTTCGAGAGGAAGTGTAATATATGAAACAAAAAGTGTTAATTGTTGGTGCCGGTGAAGGTGGTAGTACACTACTGAATCTGTTACAAAGTTCAAATATATTTCAAATTATAGGGATTATTGATATAAATCCGTTAGCGAAAGGATTACAAATGGCTACGGAATATGGGGTTACGATTGGAGAGAGTGTAACGCCGTTTCTTGCTATGCACATTGATGTAATGTTTGATATGACAGGTGACGCTGATTTACATAAAGTTTTATTAAAGAAGAAGCATAAAGATACGCTTCTTATACCAGGCGATATTGCGAAAATTGTTACGAGATTAGCACATGAGAAGGAAGATTTAATTGGAAAATTAGAAGAACAAACGCAGCAAGGGGATTTAATTTTAAATTCTACACATGACGGTATGATTGTGATTGATCGAGAGGGACAAGTTCGCCTGTTTAATAAAAGTGCAGAGCGTATTATCGGATATAAAAAAGAAGATGCGGTAGGGAAATATATTTTAGAAGTTATTCCGACTAGTAAATTGCTTCGGATTATACGTACGAAACAAATAGAAGTAAATTATGAACTGACATTAGAGAATGAAAAGAAAATTATTACAACCCGTATTCCAATATTAAAAGAGGGAGGAGAGGTACAAGGGGCATTTGCGATTTTTAAAGATATAACAGAAGTTGTAGATCTTGCGGAAGAAGTTACAGATTTAAAGGAGATTCAAACGTTACTTGAGGCGATTATTAACTCGTCTGAGGAAGCGATTTCGGTCGTGGATGAAAAAGGAAGAGGGTTAGTAATTAACCCTGCGTATACGAAATTAACAGGTTTAACAGAAGAGGACATTATTGGAAAGCCAGCTACAACTGATATTGTAGAAGGTGAAAGTATGCATATGAAAGTACTTCGAACGCGTAGGGCGGTACGAGGGATACATATGAAGATTGGGCAAAAAAAGCGAGATGTAATTGTAAACGTAGCACCAGTCATTGTGGATGGGATATTGAAAGGGAGCGTTGGTGTAATTCGTGACGTATCAGAAATTCAAAAATTAACAAATGAATTGAATAGGGCAAGGCAAATTATTCGAACGTTAGAAGCGAAATATTCATTTGATGACATTGTCGGAAATTCTGATGAAACAACGGCGGCTATCGAGCAGGCAAAACTTGGGGCGAATACACCAGCGACAGTATTACTACGCGGAGAATCTGGAACGGGTAAAGAATTGTTTGCACATGCCATCCATAATGGAAGTAATCGAAAATATAATAAATTCGTTCGTGTAAACTGTGCTGCTATTTCGGAGACGTTGCTAGAAAGTGAATTATTCGGTTATGAGGAAGGTGCATTTTCTGGCGCGAAAAGAGGCGGAAAACGTGGATTCTTTGAGGAAGCAAATAACGGTAGTATCTTTTTAGATGAAATAGGGGAACTATCTGCAAATACGCAGGCGAAACTCCTTCGCGTGTTGCAAGAAAAAGAAATTGTAAAAGTTGGTGGAACGAAAGCGATACCTATAAATGTCCGGGTAATTGCAGCGACACATGTGAATTTAGAAAAAGGCATTCTAGAAGGAGAGTTTAGGGAGGACTTATATTATCGATTAAATAAAATTCCAATTCAAATTCCATCTCTTCGTCAGCGTAAAGGGGACATACCGGCAATCGCAGAAAGATTAATTCAAAAAATTAATCAAGATTATGGCCGAAATATAGAGGGGCTCACTGATCCAGCTATTTTATATTTACAATCATATGAATGGCCAGGAAATGTGAGAGAACTTGAAAATATTTTGGGGAGAGCTATTATCTTTATGAATTATAACGAGACCTATATTGATGTGCACCATTTACCGCCATTACATAATGAAGAGCAGGTGGAGTCAAAGCAAACTCATTTATTACCCGAGTTGGAGGAAAAGCCACTTGAACATTTAGTGACAGAGTTTGAAGGGAATATCATTCATGAATATTTAGAGAGGTTTGGCGGAAATAAAACACAAACGGCAAGAGCGTTAGGAATTTCGGTTCGAAATTTATATTACAAGCTAGAAAAGTATGAGTGTGCAAAAAATAGCATGCAATAAATTGCGTACCATGCAATTTATTGCATGGTATACAAAATGCGACAAATCAAGACAGAATATTTTGTTATTTTCCAAAGTATTGATTTTACTGCATTTTGAATGCGTTTTCATTATTGGTAGGACCACTTTCAAAAGTTGGCACGGTATTTGCTTTATAAATAGACGAGGGACGACGGAAAGGGTTGATTACAAAATATGAAGTTAGAACACTTAATTGATCAAGCAGTAGGACAGCCTAAAAAAACTGTGGCTGTAGCAGTAGCTGAAGATCATGAAGTAATTGAAGCTGTAGCGAAAGCAAGTACATTACAGCTAGCTCAATTTCGTCTATATGGAAATCAAGAAAAAATAATGGGGATGTTACAAGAACATGGTTTACAAACTTCAGAACATATTGAAGTGATTGCAGCAGCATCAAGTGCTGAGGCTGCAGAACTTTCTGTTAAGGCTGTAAGAAATGGCGAAGCAGATGTGCTTATGAAGGGAAACATCCCAACAGCAAATATTTTGAAAGCTGTATTAAATAAAGAGTGGGGACTTCGTAAAGGTAGCGTACTTTCACACGTTGCAGCATTTGAAGTTCCAAATTACGATCGTCTAATTTTTGTTACAGATGCAGCGATGAATATTGCACCTGATGTAACACAGAAAGCTGCTATTATACAGAATACTGTAGAAGTTGCCCAGGCAATAGGAATGGATTTGCCAAAGGTAGCACCAATTGCAGCGGTAGAGGTTGTGAATCCTGCGATGCAAGCGACAATTGATGCAGCGATGTTAACTCAAATGAATCGCCGCGGACAAATTAAAAACTGTGTCGTTGATGGACCACTTGCTTTAGATAATGCAGTATCACAAATTGCAGCAGAACATAAAGGCATAGTAAGTGATGTAGCAGGTAAGGCAGACATTTTACTCGTCCCAACGATTGAAGCTGGAAATGTGCTATACAAATCACTCGTATACTTTGCGGATGCAAAAGTAGGAGCAATGATTGCTGGCGCAAAAGCACCGATTGTTTTAACGTCTCGTGCTGATTCAGCAGAAACAAAAGTATATTCATTAGCATTGGCAGTTGCGACTGCTTCAAAATAAACCAAATAGGGTAAAACACTAGGGGGAAACGACAATGACATTAGAAATCTTCGAATACTTAGAAAAATATGATTATGAGCAAGTAGTATTTTGTCAAGATAAAGAATCTGGTTTAAAAGCAATTATTGCAATTCATGATACAACACTTGGACCAGCTCTTGGTGGAACAAGAATGTGGACATATGATTCTGAAGAAGCGGCGATTGAAGATGCATTGCGTCTTGCAAAAGGGATGACATATAAAAACGCAGCAGCTGGCTTAAACTTAGGTGGTGCGAAAACAGTAATTATCGGTGATCCACGTAAAGATAAGAGCGAAGCGATGTTCCGCGCATTAGGACGTTACATCCAAGGACTAAACGGGCGTTACATTACAGCTGAAGATGTTGGTACAACAGTAGATGATATGGATATTATCCACGAAGAAACTGACTTTGTAACAGGTATTTCACCATCATTCGGTTCTTCTGGTAACCCATCTCCAGTAACTGCATACGGTGTTTACCGTGGGATGAAAGCAGCTGCGAAAGAGGCTTTCGGTACTGATAATTTAGAAGGAAAAGTAATTGCTGTCCAAGGCGTTGGTAACGTAGCATATCACCTATGCAAACATTTACACGCTGAAGGAGCAAAACTAATTGTTACAGATATTAATAAAGAAGCTGTACAACGCGCGGTAGAAGAATTCGGTGCATCAGCAGTTGAACCAAATGAAATTTACGGTGTTGAATGTGATATTTACGCACCATGTGCATTAGGCGCAACAGTTAATGACGAAACTATTCCACAACTTAAAGCAAAAGTAATCGCAGGTTCTGCAAATAACCAATTAAAAGAAGATCGTCACGGCGACGTGATTCATGAAATGGGTATTGTATACGCACCAGACTATGTTATTAATGCAGGTGGTGTAATTAACGTAGCAGACGAGTTATATGGATACAATAGAGAACGTGCACTAAAACGTGTTGAGTCAATTTATGACACAATTGCAAAAGTAATCGAAATTTCAAAACGCGATGGCATTGCAACTTATGTAGCAGCAGATCGTCTAGCTGAAGAGCGCATTGCAAGCTTGAAAAACTCTCGTAGCACATACTTACGCAACGGTCACGACATTATTAGCCGTCGCTAATCATTCATATATTACTTTTACAAAAGGTGTGGTTACCTCTTATGAGGTTTCCACTTCCTTTTGAATTTATTAGTGGAGGTAGCAACAGTGTCCTTAAATCGAATTCTTGTTATTAATCCGGGTAGTACATCCACAAAAATTGGTGTTTTTGATAATGAAAGACCCGTTTTAGAAGAGACTATTCGTCATGACGAAGAACAAATTGGAAAATATAAGAGAATTATCGACCAATATGAATTTCGTAAAGAAACGATCTTAGAAGTTCTACATTCTCACGGTATTAACATTTCAAAGTTAAACGCAGTTTGTGGGCGCGGGGGATTACTTCGTCCAATCGAAGGCGGAACATACACAGTAAACGATTCGATGTTAGAAGATTTAAAAAATGGATTTAGTGGTCATCATGCTTCAAATCTTGGAGGCATTTTAGCATATGAAATCGCTTCTGGATTAAATATTCCAGCATTCATAGTAGATCCTGTCGTTGTAGATGAAATGGAGCCGATTGCTCGTATAAGCGGTATTGCTGGTATGGAACGTAAAAGCATTTTCCATGCATTAAACCAAAAAGCAGTTGCTCGTAAAGTAGCTGAAGAATTAAATCACAAATACGAGGATTTAAATTTATTAGTTACACATATGGGCGGCGGTATTACAGTTGGTGCTCATAAAAAAGGAAAAGTTATTGATGTGAATAACGGCTTAAACGGTGAAGGACCATTTAGTCCAGAGCGTGCTGGTACAGTACCGGTAGGGCAATTAGTTGAGATGTGTTTCTCTGGTGAGTATTACCGTGACGAAATGATTAAAAAGCTTGTTGGACAAGGTGGACTTGTAAGTCTAATCGGTACAAATGATGCGATTAAAGTAGAACAAATGGTTGAAAAAGGTGATCCGGAAGCAACTCTTATTTATAAAGCAATGGCATATCAAGTTGCAAAAGAGATTGGCGGAGCTAGCGCTGTACTTCACGGAAAAATTGATGCAATCGTTCTAACTGGTGGACTTGCGTACAGTAAAATTCTTGTCGATGAAATAAAAGAACGTGTGGACTGGATTGCTGATGTTATCGTACATCCAGGGGAAGATGAATTACAAGCATTAGCAGAAGGAGCACTTCGTGTATTACGTGAAGAAGAAGCGCCGAAAGAGTATGTTGTACGAGAAAAACAAACAGTAGCTAGGGGTTGAGATAATGGCAAGAGAATATGATTTAGTCATCGTTGGCGGCGGTACTGGTGGATATGTTGCTGCTATTCGAGCATCGCAACTAGGTTTAAAAACTGCACTTGTTGAAAAAGAAAATCTTGGTGGTACTTGTTTGCACAAAGGATGTATTCCTAGTAAAGCTCTTTTGCGTAGTGCGGAAGTATACGCAACTGCTAAAAAAAGCGAAGAGTTCGGGGTTATTGCAAGTAATGTAGAACTAAACTTTGCGAAAGTGCAAGAGCGTAAAGAGAAGATTGTAACGCAACTTCATAAAGGCGTTCAGCACTTAATGAAACAAGGTAAAATTGATGTGTTTGAAGGTATTGGCCGTATTCTTGGCCCATCTATTTTCTCTCCAATGCCAGGGACAATTTCAGTTGAACTTGCAAGTGGAGAAGAGAATGAAATGTTAATTCCAAAAAATGTACTTGTTGCAACAGGTTCTCGTCCGAATTCATTACCAGGTTTAGAATTAGACGGAGAGTATGTAATGTCTTCCGATCATGCCCTGAAAATGGAAACGCTTCCTAGCTCGATTATTATCGTTGGTGGCGGTGTAATTGGTATTGAGTGGGCATCTATGCTTGCTGACTTCGGTGTAGAAGTTACAGTATTAGAGTATGCGAAAACGATACTACCACTAGAAGATCAGGACGTTTCAAAAGAAATGCAACGTCTATTCAAGAAAAAAGGTATTAAAGTGGTAACTGGTGCAAAAGTATTACCAGAAACATTGGTAAAAGATAATGGAGTAACAATTCAAGCTGAACATAACGGTGAGAATAAAGAATTTAAAGCAGAAAAAATGCTTGTATCTGTAGGAAGACAAGCCAATACGCAAAATATTGGTTTAGAGAATACGGATATCGTTGTGGAAAAAGGATACATTCAAACAAATGAGTTTTATCAAACGAAAGAATCTCATATTTACGCAATTGGAGATGTAATCGGTGGCTTACAACTTGCTCACGTTGCTTCTCATGAAGGAATTGTTGCAGTAGAACATATTGCGGGTAAAGAAGTTACACCAATTGATTATTCTATGGTATCAAAATGCGTATATAGTAGTCCGGAAGTTGCTTCTGTCGGTTTAACAGAACAAGAAGCGAAAGAAAAAGGCTATAAGTTAAAAGTAGGTAAGTTCTCATTCCGTGCAATCGGAAAAGCACTTGTATACGGCGAATCAGATGGTTTCGTAAAACTTGTAGTTGATGAAGAAACAAATGACATTCTTGGTGTTCACATGATTGGACCACATGTAACAGATATGATTTCTGAAGCTGGTCTTGCAAGAGTACTTGATGCAACACCGTGGGAAGTAGCACATACAATTCATCCGCATCCATCATTATCTGAGGCGATTGGTGAAGCAGCATTAGCTGTAGATGGAAAAGCGTTACACGCATAAAAATGTGGATTTAGGAGGTTATGAAAAATGGCAGAAGTAAAAGAAAAGCGCCATGAAGAGCTTGGCTTAAGTGATGAGCAAGTATTAGAGATGTTCCGTACGATGTTACTTGCACGTAAAATCGACGAACGTATGTGGTTATTAAACCGCGCTGGTAAAATTCCATTCGTAATTTCTTGTCAAGGACAAGAGGCGGCACAAGTTGGAGCAGCATTCGCTCTTGATAGAGAGAAAGATTATGCATTACCATACTACCGTGATATGGGTGTTGTACTAGCGTTTGGTATGACAGCTAAAGAACTTATGTTGTCTGCTTTCGCGAAAGCTGGAGATCCAAACTCTGGTGGTCGTCAAATGCCTGGTCACTTCGGTCAAAAGAAAAATCGTATTGTGACAGGATCATCTCCAGTAACAACGCAAGTACCACATGCAGTTGGTATTGCATTAGCTGGAAAAATGGAAAAGAAAGATTTAGTAACGTTTGTTACATTTGGAGAAGGTTCTTCAAACCAAGGTGACTTCCATGAAGGTGCAAACTTTGCGGGCGTACACAAACTACCTGTTATTTTCATGTGTGAAAATAATAAATACGCAATCTCTATTCCAGTTGAAAAACAATTAGCATGTAAAAATGTATCAGATCGTGCAATTGGTTACGGTATGCCTGGATATACAATAGACGGAAACGATCCACTTGCAGTATATAAAGCTGTAAAAGAAGCTGCAGACCGCGGCCGTCGTGGTGAAGGCCCAACTTTAATTGAAACAGTATCATATCGTTTAACAGCACATTCTAGTGACGACGATGATCGTGTTTATCGTGATAAAGAAGAAGTAGAAGAAGCAAAGAAAAAAGATTCAATTATAACATTTGCTGCTTATTTAAAAGAAGCTGGTGTGTTAACTGAGGAATCTGAAAAACAAATGTTAGACGAAATTATGCATATCGTAAATGAAGCAACAGAATATGCAGAAAATGCTCCGTATGCAGCACCTGAAGATGCATTGAAGCACGTATACGCAGAATAGGGGGGAACGTTTCATGGCTGTAATGTCTTATATTGATGCTATTACATTAGCAATGCGCGAAGAAATGGAACGCGATGAGAAAGTATTCGTTTTAGGTGAAGATGTTGGTAAAAAAGGTGGCGTATTTAAAGCGACACATGGTTTGTATGATCAATTTGGTGAAGATCGTGCGCTTGATGCACCGCTTGCAGAATCTGCAATTGCTGGGGTAGCAATTGGTGCAGCAATGTATGGTATGCGTCCAATCGCTGAAATGCAGTTTGCTGATTTCATTATGCCAGCAGTAAACCAAATTGTTTCTGAGGCAGCAAAAATTCGTTATCGTTCTAATAACGATTGGACTTGTCCAGTTACAATTCGTGCCCCATTTGGCGGGGGGGTTCACGGTGCATTGTATCATTCACAATCTGTGGAAGCGATGTTTGCGAACCAACCAGGTTTAAAAATTGTTATCCCTTCTACACCATATGATGCAAAAGGCTTATTAAAAGCAGCAATTCGTGATGAAGATCCAGTATTATTCTTTGAACATAAACGTGCATACCGCTTAATCAAAGGTGAAGTGCCAGAAGATGATTACGTATTACCAATTGGAAAAGCAGATGTAAAACGTGAAGGTGATGATATTACTGTTATCACATACGGATTATGTGTTCATTTTGCTCTTCAAGCAGCTGAAAAGTTAGCACAAGATGGCATCTCTGCACACGTTCTTGATTTACGTACTGTATATCCATTAGATAAAGAAGCAATCATTGAAGCAGCTTCTAAAACAGGTAAAGTTCTTCTTGTAACAGAAGACAATAAAGAAGGAAGTATTATCAGTGAAGTGGCAGCAATTATTGCTGAAAACTGTCTGTTTGATTTAGATGCGCCAATCGCACGTCTTGCAGGTCCAGACGTTCCAGCAATGCCATATGCACCAACAATGGAAAAATTCTTTATGGTAAATCCAGATAAAGTTGAAAAAGCAATGCGTGAACTTGCGGAATTTTAATCGGGGGGACTATACATGGCTGTAGAAAATATCACAATGCCTCAGCTCGGGGAGAGCGTTACAGAGGGTACAATTAGTAAATGGCTCGTTAATGTTGGCGATCACGTAAATAAGTATGATCCGCTTGCAGAAGTAATGACTGATAAAGTAAATGCTGAAGTACCATCTTCTTTCACTGGTATTGTGAAAGAGTTAATCGCTGGTGAAGGTGAGACGTTAGCTGTAGGTGAAGTAGTTTGTGTTATTCAAGTAGAAGGCGCAGATGAAGTAGCAGCGACAGCTGTTGAAGAAAAAACAAAAGAAGAACCAAAGGCAGAAGTAGCTACGCCTGAAAAAGCACCGAAAGCAAAACAACCAACTGATGGAAAACCACGTTTTTCACCAGCTGTTTTAAAACTTGCGGGTGAGCATAACGTTGATTTAGATCTAGTAGAAGGTACGGGAGCAAATGGCCGTATCACTCGTAAAGATATCTTAAAGCTTGTGGAATCTGGAAATATTCCACAAGCAGGTGCTAAGAAAGAGGAAGCGGTAGCAGCAGTAGTAGAAGCTCGTCCAGAAGCACCAAAAGCAGCGCCAGTCGCACAAAAAGTAGAAGCGGCAAAACCAGTTTCTGTACCAACAATGCCTGGCGATATCGAAATTCCAGTAACAGGTGTGCGTAAAGCAATTGCAGCGAACATGTTACGTAGTAAACACGAAGCGCCACACGCTTGGATGATGATTGAAGTAGATGTGACAAACCTTGTGTCATACCGTAATTCAATTAAAGGTGATTTCAAAAAACGCGAAGGCTTTAACTTAACGTTCTTTGCTTTCTTCGTAAAAGCAGTAGCACAAGCGTTAAAAGAATATCCTCAAATCAATTCAATGTGGGCTGGCGATAAGATTGTTCAGAAGAAAGATATTAACCTTTCTATCGCTGTTGCAACAGAGGATGAACTATTTGTACCAGTAATTAAACACGCGGACGAGAAGACGATTAAAGGTATCGCTCGTGAAATTACAGAGCTTGCAGGAAAAGTACGTACGAAATCGTTAAAAGCGGACGAAATGCAAGGTGGAACATTTACAATTAATAACACAGGATCATTCGGTTCTGTTCAATCTATGGGTATTATTAATTACCCACAAGCGGCTATTTTACAAGTTGAATCAATTGTAAAACGCCCAGTCATTATGGATAACGGTATGTTCGGTGCTCGCGACATGGTTAACTTATGTTTATCACTTGATCACCGTGTACTAGATGGCCTAATTTGTGGTAAGTTCTTAGGACGTGTAAAAGAAATTCTAGAAAATACGTCAGAAAATAATACATCGGTATATTGATAAAAAGCTCGCTTATGCGAGCTTTTTATCATCTTATTTCTTCATTTACATCCTACTATATGTACAACACTTTTCCCGGCAATCTTACAATGAACGAGTATGTATTAGAAATTTACGAAAATACATTGCTGATATATGGTATATAGATATAAAATAAGAAAAGAATAATTTTTTTGGCAAATCTTACTGACGAAACTGTAGTATAATATATTGTATTGTATGAAAAAGAGAGTTATTCTATATAAGTGTTTTATAGATAATGTGTAATCAGTCGTCAAAACATGAAGAATGTTGACTCCTGGTTTTTTATTTTGCTGTAACAATGTTTCAGGAGGATGTCATGAAAAGAAGTACCGAGTTTCTAAAAAGTTTAGATGTAAAATTAATATTAATTTTGTTTGCACTATGTGTTACGAGTATAGCTGCTATATATAGCAGTCAGCAAACTGGCCAATATGGAGAGGCAAACTTTGCGATGAAACAGGGTTTGAACTACATAATTGGAGTTGTATTGTTACTGCTTGTTGCAAGCATCGACTTAGATCAATTACAAAAATTGTCTTGGCCACTTTATATCGTTGGATTTGGTTCACTTATTCTTTTGAAAATACTACCAGTTTCCACCTTTACACCTGAAAAATTAGGTGCAAAAAGATGGTTTGTGTTTCCGTTAGTTGGACAAATTCAACCATCTGAGTTTTTCAAAATTTCATTGCTTCTCGTAGTAGCAAGTATAGCGGTGAAGCATAATGCACAGTATATGGCAAGAACATTCCAAACGGATTTACAATTAGTAGGTAAAATTATGCTAGTATCCCTCCCGCCTATGGCTGTTGTATATAGCCAACCGGATACAGGGATGGTGTTCTTATACGCTGCTGCTATTGCATGTATTTTATTTATGTCAGGTATTCAGAAGAAATTGATAGCGTTATGTACAGTTATTCCGGTGACCGTATTATCTACGTTAATATTTATTTACGTAAGGTATGAGGATTTCTTCTTTAATAATTTAGTTACGTTACTAAAACCTCACCAACAATCACGTATTGTAGGTTGGTTAAATCCATTTGAAAATGCAGATCAAGGTTATCAAACACAGCAATCGATTTTAGCTGTAGGTAGTGGCGGTATGGAAGGGAAAGGCTTTGGTGAAGGGAACGTCTATATCCCTGAGAAGCATACTGACTTTATTTTTGCTACAATTGCCGAAGAAGGTGGATTTATCGTAGCAGCGTTAGTTGTATTCTTGTTCCTATTACTACTATATAGAACAATTATTATTGGTTATTCTGCTGATAATTTATTCGGTACATTATTATGTGCTGGATCAATTGGGATATTAACGGTTCAAATATTCCAAAACATCGGTATGATCGTTGGATTAATGCCTGTAAAAGGGATTGCATTACCTTTCTTATCATATGGGGGAAGTTCCTTGTTCTCGAATATGATTATGATGGGTCTCATATTATCGGTACGGAAAACGTATAAAAAGTATATGTTTTCTGTTAAGTAAAAAAGCTGGTTCGTGTAAATGCGAACCAGCTTTTTTACATATATGCTCTTAAACGTTGCAAACTAAAACAGAATAGCAGTTTGAGACGGGTAAGGAGTGCAAAGTGATGCATATGCATATTTTTGAAGGGGCACGGCATCTTTCTAATAGTGAGTGGGTTATTCGGGCTATTATAGCATACATATTTTTAATATTAGTTGCGAAAGCGATGGGACAAAGGTCCATCGCACAACTTCGTTTCTTAGATGTCGTATTAGTGTTATTGCTTGGTGGGAATATTTCTAACGCATTATCTGATGAAAAAGTGGGATTACTCGGCTCGATGATTACAACGTTCATACTCGTTGTACTTCACATTATAAGCTCAGTCTTAATGTTGAAATGGGATAGATGGAGACGCTTTTTAGAGCCAGCACCTATTATTCTTATACACAATGGTTCCATTGATTTTAGCAATTTGAAAAAAGCGAGAATTACGGTGGAATATTTATTTTCGGAACTTCGTATGCGAAATGTGAGTGATATTCAAACGATTAAATTAGCATTGTGGGAAGCGAATGGTGTTGTTTCGATATTTCAGTATCCAGAATATGAAGCAGTTTCGCGGCTTGATCTGAAAGTAGCGGCAAAAAAATCTCCAGTTTCTTTTGTATTAGTAAAGGATGGGAGCATTCAGCAAGATGTTCTAGCTTTAGTAGGGAAAACAGAAGAGTGGGCGAGAGAATTTCTAGAGAAGAGTGCAGAAGTCGAATCCATTATGTTAGCTACAGTAGATGAAGCTCATAAAATAAATATTTTGTTAAAAAAATGAAAAATATACGCATTTTGTCGTTTCATACATATGATACAATAGTGTGGACAACGAAAAAGGAGGGATACGATGGGATATGTAGAGGAGTTACGAAAAATAGTTGGTCATCGCCCTTTAATTTTAGTTGGTGCTGTTGTACTCGTTATAAATGAACATGGATATGTATTATTACAGCAAAGAACAGAGCCTTACGGAAAATGGGGATTGCCTGGCGGATTAATGGAGCTTGGCGAATCACCAGAAGAAACAGCTTGCCGTGAAGTATATGAAGAGACAGGAATAGAAGTGAAGAACCTGCGATTAATTAATGTATTTTCAGGAGCGAACTATTTTACAAAACTAGCAAATGGTGATGAATTTCAATCCGTAACGACAGCCTATTACACCGAGGAATACGAAGGGGAGTTTGTTATGAATAAAGAAGAAGCGGTTCAGCTTACATTCTTCCCACTAACAGAACTACCTGACTATATTGTAGGATCGCATAAAAAAATGATTGTTGAATATATGAAGATTATGGAAAAAAAGATATAATAATAGTGAAAGAAATACAAAAACACAGTTCTGGTCGGTAGTCCAGACGCATGATTTCATGTCAGTAACCTTCCCCTCCGGGATGTCCAGTATTTCTAAATTTTTTTTAGGAGGGGCTGTCAATGGAGTTGACAGTATATCACGATGGTCAATTTTTTGTTGGAATTATTACATGTAAAGAAAAAGGGAAGTTGTATGGAGCAAGGTATATTTTTGGAATGGAACCTTCAGATGAAGAAGTACTTATATTTGTGAATGGTCCAATGTTAGCATATTTCCAGCATGTTGCAAAATGTGGTGTGGAAGTGAAAGAAAAACAGCGTCCCAAAAATATAAAACGTATCATACGACAAGCGGCAAAAGAAGTAAATGTAAAGCGTTTTACTAAGGCACAAGAAGCAATTAGCTTATCCTATGAACTGCATAAACAAGAAAAGAAAGTGCAATCTAAGGAGAAGCGAGAAGCTGAAAAACAAAGAAGACGTTTAATCAAAGTACAAAAAGCAAAGCAAAAGCATCGTGGCCATTAAGAAAAGGTGTTAGAGCAAGAGCTCTAACACCTTTTCTATACCCAAATACAAGTAAACTTACTTGTATTTCATAAACATTAACTGGTAAGATACAAATAGGTAGTTTTAGAGGAGGGAAAAGATTGATTAATTTTAACTTTTTTATGAATGATGTTGTCCGCCAAGCGCGTGAAGAGATTGTCTCTGCTGGATATACAGAATTGACGACGCCGGAAGCAGTAGAAGAAGCGTTTAAAAGAAATGGAACAACACTTGTAATGGTAAACTCTGTATGTGGTTGTGCAGGTGGTATTGCTCGTCCAGCTGCTGCGCATTCCGTACATTATGATAAACGTCCTAACCATCTTGTAACGGTGTTTGCAGGTCAAGATAAAGAAGCAACAGCAACAGCTCGTGAATATTTCGAAGGATATCCACCTTCTTCTCCATCATTCGCTTTATTAAAAGATGGAAAAATTGTAACGATGGTAGAACGTCATGAAATTGAAGGTCATGAACCAATGCAAGTTATTGCAAAACTACAATCTTATTTCGAAGAGAATTGCGAAGAGCTATAAAAATAAGCAAAAAGGCGGTACGCCCACAATCAAGTGGATGTACCGCCTTTTTTATTTAGTATTAAAATTTATCCCGCTTTAATGGGCAGTAAGACCCCCACCTCAAAATTCAGCGAAAGCAAAGAAGTTAGGTGGGGGTCGGGTTGCCCATAAAATTCCGATTGGTGAGGGCTAATAATCAGTGGGGATGAAGAAAACCCCCACTGATTAAAGTTTCACTTTATGGGACATGCATAGTTATGTTGTTTTATGCATTATTTTATGCATGTGAAACGCTATTAATATTGTTGTTTAATTTATTTTTATTTTATATATTGCATAAAAATGAAAGTGCTGATACAATACAAACATCGAATAAATATTCTATTAAACTTTTAAATATACATTATTAGGGGGAAGAAAGATGAAGAAGTTAGTATCAATATCGTTTGCACTTATTTTAATTATAAGTATGTTCAGTGCTTGTAGTAATGGGGAAGAAAAGGCTAGTGGAAAAAATAAAAAGGTACTGGTTATGGGGACTTCAGCAGATTATAAACCATATGAATACGTGGAAGCTTCAAAAAGTGATGAAATTATCGGCTTTGATGTCGATGTTGCTAAATATATCGGAAAAGAACTTGGTTATGAAGTGAAAGTGAAAGATATGGATTTTGGTGGTTTATTAGCATCTCTTAGCTCAGGAAAAGTTGATTTCGTAATGGCAGGTATGACGCCGACTGCAGACCGTAAAAATAATGTTGATTTCACAGATATTTATTTTGTTGCGAAAAACATGGTCGTTTCTAAAAAAGATTCTAACATTCAATCTGTAGAGGATTTAAAAGGGAAAAAAGTAGGGGTACAAACAGGATCTATTCAAGAAGAGAAAGCGGCAGAATTTAAAAAACAAGTAGATTTCAAAGTTGAGGGACGTGACCGTATACCAGAAATCGTACAAGAAATTAAAGCTGGTCGTTTTGACGCTGCAATTATAGAAGATACAGTTGCTAAAAATTATGTGAAAAAAATGAAAGAATTACAAGGAATTGAAATTCAAGAAGCACCAGAAGAAGTAGGAGCAGCAATTGCCCTTCCGAAAAACAGTGATAAAACAGTAGAATTTAATAAAGTGATTAAAAAAATGCAAGAAAATGGAGAAATGGATAAATTAGTGAAGAAATGGTTTGGCAGCGAAAAATAAGCTGCCTTTCACTTTTCAGTGAGGGGAATGAAAAGAATGAACTTAGATTTTTCGGCGATTACGCCTTCGATACCATATATACTAAAAGGCCTAGAAGTTACTTTGAAAATTGTAGCAGTATCAGCGCTAGTAGGGTTTATTTTAGGAATGTTATTAGCACTTTGCAAAATTGCTAGAATACGAGCATTAAATATAGCGGCAGATTTTTATACATCAATTTTCCGTGGTACACCACTTGTATTGCAATTAATGATTATTTATTTCGGTGTCCCGCAAATAATTGGTTATGAAATACCAGCATTCGTAGCAGCTGTATTAGCATTTAGCTTAAATTCAGGTGCATATATGTCAGAGGTAATTCGTGCCGGCATTCAAGCGGTTGATAAAGGACAAACAGAAGCAGCGATGGCTTTAGGGATTCCTTACGGGAAAATGATGCGAAATATCATTTTCCCTCAAGCATTAAAAAATATATTACCAGCGCTTGTGAACGAGTTTGCGACACTTACGAAAGAATCGGCTGTAGTAACAGTAATAGGAGCGACAGATTTAATGCGCCGTGCTTACATTGTAGGCGGTGAGACGTTTAAATATCTTGAACCATTACTTTTTGTTGGACTAATTTATTATATGTTAGTCATTATTCTTACATTAGTCGGGAAGGCAATTGAAGGGAGAATGAAGAAAAGTGATTAAAATTGAAAACCTTCATAAATCATTTGGAAAAAACGAAGTATTAAAAGGGATTACAACAACGATTGAAAAAGGGGAAGTAGTAGCAATTATTGGACCGTCTGGGTCAGGGAAATCAACATTTTTACGTTGTATGAATGTGCTAGAAGCACCGACAAATGGTCACATTTGGATTGGAACGGAAGAAGTAACGAATCCAAAAACGAATATTATGCACGTTCGTGAAAATGTCGGAATGGTATTTCAGCATTTTCACCTATTTCCTCATATGACTGTATTAGAAAATATTACGTATGCTCCTATCAATGTAAAAGGAATAACGAAACAGGAAGCTGACAAGAAAGCCGAGAAACTTTTAGAAAAGGTCGGTTTATTAGATAAAAAAGATACGTATCCAAACCGTCTTTCGGGAGGACAAAAGCAACGTGTAGCAATTGCGAGAGCGTTAGCGATGGAACCAGAAGTTATGTTATTTGATGAACCAACATCAGCGCTAGATCCAGAGATGGTAAAAGAAGTGCTAGAAGTTATGAAATCATTAGTTACGACAGGAATGACAATGGCGATTGTTACACATGAAATGGGATTCGCAAAAGAAGTAGCGGATCGTGTTCTCTTTTTAGATGGTGGAAAGCTTGTAGAAGATAGTGCGCCAGCAGAATTTTTTGCAGCACCGAAAAGTGAACGTGCGCAACAATTTTTACAAAAAATATTGTAATATGTAACGGTTACGTGAATAATAAGTAGAAAAGGATGACATTGTGTCATCCTTTTTTTATACTAGCTGTAAATACGTTTATACATATAGGAGCAATGCTATGTTCAAAATTGGATACCGTACAGTAAAAACAGCAATAGGGACAGGCGCAGCAGTTTTTATTGCTCAGTTATTAGGATTAGAATTTTATAGTTCAGCGGGCATTTTAGTTATATTATGTGTACAAAATACGAAACGTAAATCACTTCAAGTATCGTTACATCGTTTTTTAGCTTGTGTATTATCAATGGTATTCGCGTTTTGCATTTTTGAAACAGTTGGATATACACCGCTAGCAATTAGTATATTATTACTTACATTTATTCCGACTGCAGTTATGCTTAAAATTCAAGAAGGTATTGTCACGAGTTCAGTTATTGTGATGCATCTATATTCATTGAAACAAATTACATGGCTTATTGTTGGAAATGAAATTGCGATATTAACGATAGGAATTAGCGTTGCTTTATTAGTGAATATGTATATGCCAAGTAGTGAAAATAAGCTAAAAGAGTATCAGGATACAATAGAAAGCAATTTTAAAACAATTTTGTTTGAAATGGTCGTTTATTTACGAAACAGAGAAAGTAGTTGGAGCGGGGCAGAACTTATTGAAACTGAAAATATGTTAAATGAAGCAAGGGATTTATCTTTTAAGAAACTTGAGAATGCATTTATGCGAGAAGATGGCTATTACTATCGTTATTTTAATATGCGCATGCAACAATTCGAAATTTTAGAGCGGATGATACCATTAGCAGCTTCTTTATCATGGACATATGAACAAGCTGACATGATTGCGGATGTGGTTGAAAACATTGGGAATGCTATTAGCCCTGAGAGTACTGGGGTTATTTCCTTAAGACAGCTGCAAGAAATGAGAGAATTATTTAGAGACATGCCATTGCCAGTTACACGTGAAGAGTTTGAGATACGTGCGAAGCTTGTTCAACTTGTGTATGAAATGGAGCAATATTTACTCATTAAAAGTCGTTTTAAGGGAAAGGATAATATAAAAGAACTTATATAGAAGGTAGGAATTATTTATGCCGTATCTTCTCTCTTTCATATTATGTCTTTCTTTATCACCTATTTGGCCTCTTGGTGATAATCCACGTGCCGGAGATCCTTTCATTATTGTAAATAAAGCGACGAATAAACTAGCTTATATTGACGATGGAAAGATTCAAAAGGTTTTTCCAGTAGCGACAGGGAAAACAAATGAATTAACTCCAGAGGGAACTTTTGATGTTGTAATGAAAGCGAAGGATCCGTATTATATTGCGAAGGATATTCCAGGGGGATCACCGAAAAATCCGCTTGGGTCAAGGTGGATTGGATTTAATGCAAGAGGAACTGATGGAAGTAAATATGGAATACATGGAACAAACCAACCTAGTTCAATTGGAAAGTATATTTCACAAGGATGTATAAGAATGAAGAAAAACGATGTGGAGTATTTATTTGATCGCATTCCAATTGGAACGAAAGTATGGATTGTGAAGTCAAAGAAATCATTTCAGCAATTGGCAAAACAAAAAGGAGCCATTGCATATGAAAAAGCCAACAAAAAGGTTGGCTTTTTCTATTGTAATAAGTTGTCTTGACATGTGTACATAACCATGAGTTAATGAGAGTATAGAAAGATAAAGTGAAACTTTAATCAGTGGAAGGTTTTTACCCGCTGATTATCAGTCCGCACCAATCGGGGTAAAAATTAGATAAAGGGGTTGCTCATATGTACCTGAATCCAAAAATTTCGTATATGCAATTTTTTATGGGATTTCTATTTGTTATTACATTCATATTGGCAACTTTTAATATATGTTCTTATCTTGTAGCAATTGTATGTATGGCTTTACTCAACCTTACTTTTGTTATTGGAGCATTTCAGCAGAAACAATATACAAGTTTTATAACAGCACTTATAATGTCATTTTCCTTTAGTATTGTAGCGATTGTGCTTTATATAAAATAAACCATCTCGATATCGAGATGGTTTATTTTGTTATGTATAAAAAGTAAAAAAAGGACGAACACATCGTCCTTTTTACCAAAACATACTTGCGCCAGCAAGTAATGTTGTTATAAGCATAGAAATTAGCATTACATAGACCATAACTTTTTGAGCTTTTTTATGCATCGTTATACCTCCTTGCAAATCAGTACAATATCATTGTAACGAGAAATGATATTGTGGACAAGAGGAGAGAAGTGACAAAATTCGAGAAGTGTGTGTAAAGTATAACAGGAAATTTGTATGTATGTAGAGAATATATAATAATGATAGAGTATAAGTTTTTTGTTATGCAAGCTGAAGAATGGAGATACGATGATGAAAATATATGAAACAAATCGTTTACATTTAAGGGAAATTGATGAGTCGTATGCTGAAAAAGTTCTTCAATATTACGACAGAAATCGTGAATTTTTAAAAGCTTGGGAAGAGTATAGACCGGACGATTTTTTTACGTTAGATTATCAAAAGAAAAAGTTACAAAAGGATAGAAAAGAGTTTGCAGAAGGTAAAATCATCAGACTTTGGATTTTTAAAAAGGGTGATGATACAAAAATTATTGGGTGTATTTCATTTAATTTAATTGTTCGCGGCATTTATCAATCTTGTGTGCTCGGCTATAAATTAGATAAGGCAGAATTAAATAAAGGCTATACGACAGAAGCACTTAGAAAAGCTATTCAAGTTACCTTCGAAGAGTTTCAGTTACATCGTATAGAAGCACCGATTATGCCACGAAATTTAGCATCTATACAAGTAGTGACAAAGATAGGCTTCCAATATGAGGGCGTGTCTAGGAAGATGTTAATGGTAAATGGAGTATGGGAAGATCATATGCGCTGGGTATTGTTAAATGAGTAATAGAAAGCAGATGGTTATCTAGACATATAAACCGTCTGTTTTTTGTCTTGTATTTCGAAACTTTTGCGAAATTCTGTTATAATTAATAGTGTTACATACATAATGGTAGTGCAGGAGGCGCAGTCTTATGATTAATCAAGAACGTTTAGTAAATGAATTTATGGAATTAGTACAAGTAGATTCTGAAACGAAATTTGAAGCAGAAATTTGCAAAGTATTAACAAAGAAATTTACAGATTTAGGTGTAGAAGTATTTGAAGATGACACAATGACTGTTACTGGTCATGGTGCAGGTAACTTAATTTGTACTTTACCAGCAACAAAAGATGGTGTTGATACAATTTACTTTACTTCTCATATGGATACAGTAGTTCCTGGTAATGGAATTAAGCCTTCTATTAAAGATGGATATATCGTATCAGATGGTACTACGATTTTAGGTGCAGATGATAAAGCAGGATTAGCATCAATGTTCGAAGCAATTCGTGTTTTAAAAGAGAAAAATATCCCGCATGGTAAAATTGAATTTATTATTACAGTTGGAGAAGAATCTGGTCTTGTTGGTGCAAAGGCATTAGATCGTGAGCGCATTACAGCGAAATACGGTTATGCATTAGATAGCGATGGAAAAGTTGGTGAAATCGTTGTTGCAGCTCCAACACAAGCGAAAGTGAATGCAATTATTCGCGGGAAAACAGCTCACGCTGGTGTAGCACCAGAAAAAGGTGTATCTGCAATTACTATCGCAGCGAAGGCAATTGCGAAGATGCCACTTGGTCGTATTGATTCTGAAACAACTGCAAATATTGGACGTTTTGAAGGTGGTACACAAACAAATATCGTTTGCGATCATGTACAAATCTTTGCAGAAGCACGTTCTTTAATCAATGAAAAAATGGAAGTACAAGTTGCGAAAATGAAAGAAGCATTTGAAACAACTGCAAAAGAAATGGGTGGTCATGCAGACGTTGAAGTAAACGTTATGTACCCAGGATTTAAATTTGCTGATGGCAATCACGTTGTAGAAGTTGCAAAACGTGCAGCTGAAAACATTGGTCGTACACCTTCTCTTCACCAAAGTGGTGGCGGAAGTGATGCAAACGTAATTGCAGGACATGGTATTCCAACAGTTAACCTAGCGGTTGGTTATGAAGAAATTCATACAACTAACGAAAAGATTCCTGTTGAAGAATTAGCAAAAACAGCAGAATTAGTTGTTGCAATTATTGAAGAAGTAGCGAAGTAATGTAATAGGAAAAGCGTGTAAATCATAATTGATTTACACGCTTTTTATTTTGATTCGATTGCTTTTACAAGGCGGATCAGCCAATACAAGAAAATCCATGGCAGTATATCATTTGTTATAATGCCCAGTAGACTTGGAAGGATTCCTGCTACGTTTATATCAAAAATAGGGAGTAATAAATAATTAATTAAGATGATTAATATAATAACGAGAAATGTATAGTTGAGTTTACTGTGTGATTTCATAACAAATCACTCATTTTACAATAATATCCATAACTCGTATTAAGTATAGCAAAAATAGGGATAAAAAGAATAAGTAATTATTATATTGTGCATGAATTTGATATAATGAAGGAACAAATGTTCTTTGAAGGGGTGAGTACTATGCGAGAAATGTATCCGAAAAAGGGTCGTGTTATTTTACATGTAGATATGAATTGTTTTTTCGCATCTGTTGAAATTGCTCATGACCCATCATTACAAGGAAAGCCGTTAGCGGTTGCTGGAAATGAAAAAGAAAGAAAAGGAATTATCATAACATGTAGTTATGAGGCGAGAGACTATGGAATACGTACGACGATGCCTCTTTGGGAAGCAAAGAGGTTATGTCCACAATTAGTTGTAAGGCGTCCTAATTTTACATTATATCGTGAAGCTTCATTTCAAATGTTTCAAATCCTTTCCCGTTTTACGGAAAAAATACAACCAGTCTCAATAGATGAAGGGTATTTAGATATTACAGATTGCTACGCACTCGGTTCGCCTCTTGAAATAGCAAAGATGATTCAACAAGCATTATTAACAGAGTTACAGCTGCCGTGTAGCATCGGAATTGCTCCTAACCTTTTCCTAGCAAAAACAGCTTCTGATATGAAAAAACCTTTCGGTATTACGGTGCTTCGAAAACGAGATATTCCAGAAATGATTTGGCCACTTCCAGTTGGAGCGATGCATGGGATTGGAGAAAAGACAGCTGAAAAATTAAATGATATTCATATACAAACAATTGAGCAGTTAGCAAAAGGAAACGAACATATCATTCGCGCTAAAATTGGAAAGCATGGTGTTGATTTACAACAACGGGCAAAAGGTATGGATGATAGGGAAGTTGACCCGAGTCAAATGGGACAACATAAAAGCGTTGGTAATTCGATGACTTTTTCAAAGGATATGGATGAAGAGAAAGAGTTACTTGATATGTTAGAACGGCTATCAAAATCAGTGAGCAAAAGATTACAAAAGCGAACTCTTGTCAGCTATAATATTCAAATTATGATTAAATATCATGATAGGCGGACAGTAACGCGGAGTAAGCAATTGAAAAATGCGATTTGGGAAGAACGAGATATTTTTCAGGCAGCATCTCGTTTATGGAAGCAACATTGGGACGGTGATTCCGTTCGTTTACTAGGTGTTACAGCTACAGAAATAGAGTGGAAGACAGAATCGGTGAAACAATTAGATTTGTTTTCATTTGAAGAAGATGCGAAAGAAGAGCCGCTACTTGCTGTCATCGATCAAATTAATGATAAATATGGAATGCCTCTTTTACAACGAGGTAGCCAATTATTACGTAAGCAGGAAAAGTCTTTTCAACAAAAATTAGAAAATAAGTTTATGTAGAAGGTGTCATGAGGCTGTACATATCATGACACCTTTTATTTTTAAAATTAATTATGAAATTTTTACTATAAAGTTTTTATAGAAAACAAATTGTTTCTTTTTCACTACAAGCAAAAGAGTTATTGAATAAATCAAGTGAAAAGATAATTTTGGATGAGTTTGATTAAAGTCTGTATAAAAATTTTTGGACGGGATATGGCGATTTGCTAAATAAGTATAAATAAAAAAGCACTGTAACCAGTGCTTTTTTATGATAGATTATGAGATTGTAGCATTTTCAAAAATAACAATTTCTGAACTGTTTGTTGTTGAAACGCGTTGTGCATAATATGTTAAAGCTGAAGAAATATATGTTGGTAACGAATCATTTGTATGTGTTGTTGTATATTCATGGATTAATTCTTTCAAAGTCGTCCATTCTAATTGTGCTGGGTGATCAGACACGAAAGAACTTACCCAGCGATCAAATGAAGATGAAAAATCAGTTTGTAAACGAAATGCTTCTTTCATAATAAAACGCTCCCTTAAAATGTAGTATAATCATTTTAACATAAAACACGAACGATTACTAAGTTTTTTGAGTATAACGTTCGTGATATATAGTTGTCTAGATGATTGGTTATGTAAATTCGATTTGCCATTTGAAATAACATTCCGTAAGATGAAAGATAGATTATATAAAGAGCTGGAGGAAAGAAAGTGGAATTTGTATTTTTAGGAACTGGTGCAGGTGTTCCTTCGAAAGGAAGGAACGTTTCGGCAATTGCTTTGCAATTGTTAGAAGAACGAGGACAGACTTGGTTATTTGACTGTGGCGAGGCGACGCAACATCAAATATTACATACATCAGTACGCCCACGCCGCATTGAAAAAATATTTATTACGCATTTACATGGTGATCATATTTTTGGCTTACCTGGTTTATTAGGAAGCCGTTCATTTCAAGGAGGGACTACACCTTTAACAGTGTATGGACCAAAAGGAATTAAACAATTTATTGAAGTGGCATTATCAGTAAGTACGACACATGTAAAATATCCACTTGAAATTGTTGAGATAACAGAAGAAGGTACTGTATTTGAAGATAATGAATTTCACGTGGAAACGAAAAGATTGTCACACGGCATCGAATGTTTTGGGTATCGCATCGTAGAGAAAGATATACAAGGCGCCCTTTTAGTCGATAAATTGCTGGAGATGGGTGTGAAACCTGGCCCGCTCTTTAAACGTTTAAAAGATGGAGAAGTAGTTGAATTAGAAGATGGTACGATACTAAATGGAAAAGACTTTATTGGTCCGCCTCAAAAGGGAAGAATTATTACCATTTTAGGTGATACAAGATATTGTGAAGCGAGTAGAGAGCTGGCACAAGACGCTGACGTACTTGTTCATGAGGCAACTTTTGCGGCAGAAGATGAGCAACAAGCGTATGATTATTTTCATTCTACATCTAAGCAAGCTGCGAGTATTGCACTTCAGGCAAATGCAAAACGATTAATATTGACTCATATTAGTTCTCGTTATCAAGGAGATACATATAAGGAATTATGGAAAGAGGCGAGAGAGCTATTTTCTAATACAGAAATAGCTACGGATTTGAAAATATTTCCAGTGGATAGATAATAAGGGTGTGAAAAAATGGTGACGAAAGGTTACCATTTTTTTATTTCTAAAAAAATTTAAAATAAATCTGTTATCATTTTCTGCTTATATTGGATGAAACAGAAAATTTTTATGATGTGAAGATATAGGATAAAAATACATAGTATCGATTATTTAGAAAAACTGTTATATAAGTCAGACGACATACGAGTGGTACAAATAGCGAAAATGGATTGTTATTCAGAACTTTTAAAATTCATTAAAAGTAAGCGTTTTATTAAAAACAAGCTATAATGAGGACAGATTATAATTTATCCGCTATTTGTGGGCTAATAATCAGTGGGATGGATAAAATCTCTACCGATTAAAGTTTCACTTGTTTATGCTATCCTTGTAAGGGGTTCTGTGTTAAACTTTGGATTGCTACCAGACTTTATTCTGGATTAGCTTATATTATTTTTAAATGAAGGTAATGCTAAATTTCTTATTTATTATGATAACCGGTATTATTTCAGGATATATTGTTTCACTTTTATTCAAAAACGATTCAATTCGTACAGCGGAACAAATTCGTCGTACAACTGGAAAAGCAACCGATTCGGTAGCTTAATAGAATAGTAAAAATTTTTTTCATAGAGGTTTAGGGGGAGTTATGATGAAGTATCGCTCAGTATTTGATATTATTGGTCCAGTTATGATTGGTCCATCAAGTTCACATACAGCAGGCGCAGCAAGAATGGGGCAAGTTGCTCGCCAGCTGTTTCGTCATGAACCAGAAAGAGTAAGCATTTCATTATATGGATCATTTGCAAAGACGTATCGAGGGCATGGTACGGATGTAGCACTGATCGGTGGGATATTAGGGTTTGAAACAGATGACTTACGTATTCCAGAGGCGCTAGACATAGCAAAAGAGCGCAAAATCGAAGTAGAATTCATTGAAGAAGATGCAAATGCACCTCACCCAAATACAGCGAGAATTCGTTTGTATAAAGGTGAAGAAGAAATTGAAGTTGTTGCTTGCTCAATTGGTGGCGGTAAAATTGAAGTTGTAGAATTAAACGGATTCGATCTTCAATTAACAGGCACGAGTCCAGCACTACTTATTGTAAATAACGATCGCTTCGGTGCTATTGCAGCAGTAGCTTCAATCCTTGCGAAACATGAAATTAACATTAGTACAATGAGTGTTTCTCGTAAAGAAAAAGGAAGAAGAGCGCTTATGGTCATCGAAACAGATGAATTATTAGCAGATGAAGTGATTGAAGAAATAAACGCGCAACAAAATATTTGTCAAGTAACTATTATGGAATAATTGCAGGGGGGACACACCATGTTTCGGAACGCAGCGGAACTAGTGGCGCAAGCTAAAGAACAAAATGTAAAAATCGCAGAAATTATGATTCAATGTGAAATGGAAACAAGAAGTATTTCACGTGAAGAAGTAATTGCTGGTATGGAAAAGAACTTAGTCGTAATGGAGCAAGCAGTAGAACGTGGTATTCGCGGAGTGAAATCACCAACTGGTTTAACTGGCGGAGATGCTGTAAAAGTTCAGGCGTATATGAATAGCGGAAAAGGCTTATCTGGAGATACGATTTTGGACGCGGTGAGTAAAGCTGTTGCAACAAATGAAGTAAACGCGGCGATGGGAATTATTTGTGCAACACCAACAGCAGGGTCTGCTGGAACAGTGCCAGGTGTACTGTTTGCACTGCAAGAAAAATTAAAACCGACACGCGAAGAGATGATTGAATTTTTATTTACAGCAGGAGCTTTCGGTATGGTTGTTGCGAATAATGCTTGTATTTCCGGCGCGGCAGGAGGTTGCCAAGCTGAAGTAGGTTCAGCAAGTGGAATGGCAGCAGCAGCTGCAGTTGAGATGGCTGGTGGAACGCAAGATCAAGCAGCTACAGCGATGGCGATTTCATTAAAGAATATGCTTGGTTTAGTATGTGATCCTGTTGCAGGGCTTGTAGAAGTACCTTGTGTAAAACGTAATGCAGCAGGAGCTGCGAATGCGATGATTTCAGCTGATTTAGCATTAGCTGGCGTAACGAGTACAATTCCATGTGATGAAGTAATTGAGGCAATGTTTAGAATCGGACAAACGATGCCAGTAGCACTTCGTGAAACAGCTGAGGGTGGACTTGCAGCAACACCAACCGGTCGCCGTCTGCAAGAAGAGATTTTCGGGAAGACTAATAACTAAACGATATATGTTTATAAAAAAATGGAGCTCAAGTAAGATTGAGCTCCATTTTTTATCCCACTTTAATGGGCAGTAAGACCCCCACCTCAAAATTCAGCGAAAGCAAAGAATTTAGGTGGGGGATCAACTGCCCATAAAAGTCCAATTGGTGAGGGCTAATAATCAGTAGGGGATGAAGAAAACCCCCACTGATTAAAGTTTCACTTTATTTTTCTTTTGTTAGTTGCTCTAATGTTTTCCCAAGGTTATGTGATCTTTGTGTAGCCTGTGTAATACAAGAAATAAGTGCTTGTTGAAATTTATGTTCTTGTAATACTTCAATGCCTGCCTCGGTCGTTCCGCCAGGCGAAGTAATTTCCTTTCGCAAAACAGAAGGGTGTTTTTCGCTTGCTTTTAGCATTTCAGCAGCACCAATCATCGTCTGAAGAATAAGTGACTTTGCAACATCTTCTTTTAAACCAATTGTTTTTGCGGCTTCTTCCATCGCTTCCACTACGTAATAAATATAAGCGGGTCCACTTCCAGATAATGCAGTGACAGCATGCATATCTTCTTCCTCTACAACAGAGACGAGACCGATCGTTTCAAATAAAGCTATGGCAGTGCGAATATGTTCCGCTGTTGCATGTTTTGAAGGCGAGATAGCAGTAGCTGATTTTAAAATAGCTGCAGATGTATTTGGCATCGCACGAATAATCGGAACATCTTTTTGAAGTAGGTTTCTAATTGAGTGAGTAGAAACACCTGCTAATAACGAAATAATAAGCAGATTATTATGTATATCTTCTTTAAAAGGAGTAAGCGCTTCTGCAACATCCTTCGGTTTCATTGCTAGAAAAAGAATATTTGTATCAGTAAGTAGCTCTTTTTTATTATGCGTACCTTTGACGCCGTATTTTTTATGTAGCTCCTGCAACCTTGTCTCGTTAGAACGATTACTTACTGTAATTTGTTCGCCTTTCACAACATTTGCATGTAATAAGCCACCAATAATAGCTTCAGCAATAGAGCCTGCACCGAGAAAGGAAATATTTTGAATAGACATGATGTTCCTCCTTTAAATTTGGTTAGAAATTCTTATAAATGTACATACATTCGTTTTTTTATAGGAAACACCTCTTTTTATCTGAAAATAATGACAAATATATGTAGAAGTTGTAAACTGAAGAAGTATTCATTTTTGAACCGGAAAGAGACAGGGGGGCTAAGCATGACGGCGATTCACCGAATGGAGATTCCTGTGCCATTTGCAGTTGAAACTGTGAATGTGTTTTTAGTTGAGGGGGAAACATTAACATTAATTGATACAGGGACGAATACAGAAGAGGCAAGAAATGCGTTAGAAAGTCAATTAGGTGCATTAGGATATATGATAGAAGATATTGAAACAGTGGTCATTACGCATCATCATGCGGATCATTGTGGGCTTTTAAATATATTTTCTGAGAAAACGAACATTATTGGACACCCTTGGAATGAGCCTTGGATCACGCAAAATCCAGAATTTTTAAAGCAGTATCATGAGTTTTTTAGAGAGACAGCTTTGCAATTTGGTGTTCCAGCATCATTTTTGAAAGAAGAGGCGTTATTGACGACAAGGACACTGAAATATTCTTGTAATAGATCGTTAACGCATACTGTGAGAGAGGGAGATCGTATTGAGTCTTTACCTGGGTTTACAGTTATTGAAACACCAGGTCATGCTTCCACTCATATTTCATTATATAGAGAATCTGATGGAATATTAATTGGTGGGGATGCTCTCATTAGTCATATTTCTTCGAATCCCATATTAGAACCACCATATGAGGGACAAACAGAAAGGGCACGCCCATTATTACAATATAATCAAACGTTGAAGTGTTTAAGTGAAATGAATATTTCGCGCATTTTATCAGGACATGGAGAAGATGTTCTAAATGTGAAACAACTTATTGAAACGAGATTACAAAAGCAAGAAACACGTGCGTTTAAAGTACTTGAGTTATTAAAGGAAAAACCAATGACAGCATTTGAAGTATGTGTAAAACTATTTCCAGTATTATATAAAGAACAATTGCCACTTACTATTTCAGAAACTGTTGGACAATTAGACTTTTTAGCATATAATCAACAAGTGATGATTGATGAATCTTCACGACAATTGATTTATTATGCAAAGTAGGTGACAGCAATGACGGGACGTTTACAAAATAAAGTAATCGTCATTACAGGTGCTTCTAGTGGAATTGGAGAGCAAGTTGCAATGCAAGTTGCAGAGCTGGGGGCGACTCCAGTATTAATGGCTAGAACAGAAGAGAAATTAAAAGCGTTAGCACACAAAATTAAAGAAACTTATAATACGCCTTGCTATTACTATGTATTAGATGTAAGTGAAGAGACAGAAGTACAATCTGTTTTTTCAAAGGTATTACAAGAAGTAGGACGTATTGATATATTAGTAAACAATGCGGGATTTGGTATTTTTAAAACGTTTGAAGATGCGTCAATGGATGAAGTGAAAGATATGTTCCAAGTAAATGTATTTGGATTAGTAGCTTGTACGAAAGCGGTACTACCTTATATGGTGAAAAGAAACGAAGGGCATATTATTAATATTGCTTCACTTGCTGGGAAAATTGCAACTCCGAAATCGAGTGCGTATGCTGCGACGAAACATGCAGTATTAGGGTTTACGAATAGTTTACGCATGGAGTTATCTAGTACAAAGGTTTTCGTAACAGCGATTAATCCAGGTCCGATAGATACGAACTTTTTTGAAATAGCTGATCAATCTGGTACATATGTGAAAAATATGGGACGATACATGTTAAAACCAACATATGTTGCAGAGCAAATCGTAAAATCAATGCAAACGAAAAAGCGTGAAGTAAACTTACCGAAGTGGATGGGCATGGGCCCGAAACTTTATGCTCTATTCCCAGGTTTATTTGAGCGTGTTGCAGGCAAATCATTAAGTAAAAAATAGGAGATTTCCATATGGAAATCTCCTATTTTTTTATTTTCCAGTCACATAATCGTAAACGATATCCTCAACTGCCTCGTATACATCAATTTCAGTATTTGAATGAATTATCGTTTGAATATGTTTAATTAGTATTTCCTGATCCTCATTTGACATAGGATTACATTGATATTGTTGAAAACTTTTTATAATCATTTTCTCAATTAATTTCTCATTCATGTTTTCCCCCGCCTGTATGTATACATGTATTGTTTTATTGTACTTGAAGTGAAATGAAAAAACTAGCATACACTACTTATGTATAAAAATTCGGATGTGTATATTGTTTTTCTAGTAAAATTAAGTTTTTTAAGTTTATAAAATTTATAAATATTTAATTGACTCTATAAATATACAATATTATAATCATACTTAATTTAAATAATCGATATGAGGAGGAGCATATGAAAGTCGCGATTATTGGAGCAACTGGGTATGGAGGTATTGAGTTAATTCGGTTATTAGAGCAACATCCATATTTTTCGATAGCATCTCTTCATTCTTTTTCGCAAGTTGGCGAGTGTATAACAAATGTATATCCGCATTTTCAAAATGTTCTTGTTCATACGTTACAAGAAATTGATGCGGAGGAAATAAAGAAGAAAGCAGAAATTGTATTTTTAGCAACCCCAGCAGGAGTATCAACAGAGTTAACTCCGAAATTATTAGCAGTAGGTTTAAAAGTAATTGACCTATCAGGAGACTTTCGTATGAAAGATCCTTCGACATATGAACAATGGTATAAAAGGGCAGCTGCAAAAGAAGAAGTTCTTAGGGAAGCTGTATATGGGTTAAGCGAATGGAAAAGGTCCGAAATTCAAAATGCAAATTTAATTGCAAACCCAGGATGCTTTGCTACAGCTACATTATTAGCGATATTACCGTTAGTATGTAGCGGCATGATTGAAGAAGATTCCATTATTATTGATACGAAATCAGGAGTATCTGGAGCAGGCAAAACGCCAACAACGATGACGCACTTTCCTGAGTTATACGATAACTTACGTATTTATAAAGTAAATGAGCATCAACACGTTCCTGAGATTGAGCAAATGCTTACGGAGTGGAATAGGGAAACGAAGCCAATCACGTTTAGTACACATTTAATACCGATATCACGAGGGATTATGATTACACTTTATGCGAAAGTAAAACGAGAAATGGAAAGAGAACAGCTTCAAAGGTTATATGAAGAAACGTATGAACAATCGCCTTTCATTCGAATTCGCACACAAGGAGAGTTTCCAAGTCCGAAAGAAGTGAGGGGATCAAATTATTGTGATATGGGTATAGCTTACGATAACAGAACAGGAAGAGTGACAGTCGTTTCTGTTATAGACAATATGATGAAAGGTGCGGCTGGGCAAGCGGTTCAAAATGCAAATATAGTAGCGGGACTAGAAGAAACAACAGGCTTACAACATATGCCGCTTTATCTATAAGGGGGACATGATGATTAAAGTAGAGTCTATTACAAAATTAGAAAATGGTTCCATTGTAACGCCAAAAGGATTTTCGGCAATTGGTACTGCAAATGGTTTGAAAAAAGAAAAAAAGGATTTAGGTGTAATCATTTGTGAAGTGCCAGCATCATGTGCCGCTGTTTATACAACGAATCAAATACAAGCAGCCCCGTTGCAAGTAACGAAAGAAAGTATAGGGGCTGAGGGGAAATTACAAGCTATTATCGTCAATAGTGGAAATGCAAATGCTTGTACAGGAATGAAAGGCTTACAAGATGCTTACGAGATGCGTGCATTAGGGTCGGAACATTTTGGAGTGAAAGAACATTACGTTGCAGTAGCTTCAACAGGTGTAATTGGTGTTCAGCTGCCGATGGATATAATTCGAAAGGGAGTTGTAACTCTTATCCCGACGAAGGAAGTAAGTGAAGCTCATTCTTTTTCTGAAGCGATTTTAACGACGGATCTTATAACGAAAGAAACGTGCTATGAGATGATTATTGATGGAAAAAAAGTGACGATTGCTGGTGTTGCGAAAGGTTCAGGGATGATTCATCCAAATATGGCAACGATGCTAAGTTTTATTACGACAGATGCTCATATAGAGCATAACGTATTACAAACAGCATTATCACAAATCACGAATTGTACATTTAATCAAATTACGGTAGATGGAGATACTTCTACGAATGATATGGTCATCGTTATGGCAAGTGGATTATCAGAAACGAAGCCAATCAATATGGAACATGCAGATTGGGAAACTTTCGTATTTGCTTTACAGAAGGTATGTGAAGATTTAGCGAAAAAAATCGCACAAGATGGTGAGGGTGCTACGAAGTTAATAGAAGTAAATGTGCTAGGAGCTCGAACGAAGGAAGAGGCAAAGAAAATTGCAAAGCAAATAGTCGGTTCGAGTCTTGTGAAAACAGCAATACATGGTGAAGATCCAAACTGGGGGCGAATTATTAGCAGTATTGGACAAAGTGAAGTCGCGATTAACCCAAATACAATTGATATTACTCTTCAATCTATTGCGGTGCTGAAAAATAGTGAACCTCAAATGTTTTCTGAAGAGGAAATGAAAATGAAATTAAAAGAACATGAAATTATGATTAATGTGTATTTACATTTAGGAGAAGAGACAGGATCAGCTTGGGGCTGTGACCTAAGCTATGAATATGTGAAAATAAACGCTTGTTATCGTACATAAGGAGAGAGAAGATGAGCGATTATATTGTAGTGAAATGCGGCGGTAGTATGTTGGATCAATTAAATGATGTGTTTTTTGATTGCATAAAGAAATTGCAACAGAAGTATAAAGTAGTGATTGTTCATGGTGGTGGCCCAGAAATTGATGCGCAATTAAAAGATTGTAGCATCAAAGTAGAAAAAAGAGATGGGTTACGAGTAACACCAAAAGAAGTTATGGATATTGTTCAAATGGTGCTATGCGGAAGTACGAATAAAAAATTTGTAATGAAGTTGCAAAGGCATAATTTACTTGCGGTAGGTTGTTCAGGGTGTGACGGCAATTTACTTCAAGTTCAACCTGTCAGCGAAGAAATAGGATATGTGGGAGAAGTAAGTTATGTCGAAACAACCTTACTAAAAGGATTGATAAATCTGAATTATATTCCTGTTATTGCTCCGGTCGGGATACATGATAATGAGCTTTATAACATAAATGCGGATACAGCTGCAGCTGGAATTGCGGCCGCATTATCCGCAAAAGAACTCATTTTTATTACGGATGTAGATGGGATATTACGTGAAGGGAAATTAGTAAAGAAAACGGATGAATCGGAAATTCTTACTTTAATAGAAAAAGGAGTTATTACAGGCGGGATGATTCCGAAAGTACAGGCGGCACTAACGTCATTAAAAATGGGAGTGCAAAAGATAAGTATTGTGAACGGTACAAAAGATTTTACTGAAGTTACGGGTGAGTGTATCGGAACGACGGTAACGAAAGGAGTAAGTATCGTATGACAAGTCATCTTTTTCAAATGTATGGGAGAAGAAATATTGAGCTTGTAAAGGGAAGTGGAACGGAAGTTATTGATGAAAATGGTAAGCAATATTTAGATTTCACATCAGGAATTGGCGTATGTAATTTAGGACATTGTCATCCTACGGTTATGAAAGCTGTCCAAGAGCAACTTCATGATATATGGCATATATCTAACCTGTTTGCAAACAGCTTACAAGAAGAAGTAGCGTCATTATTAACAGAAAATACAGTGTTAGATTCTGTTTTTTTCTGTAATAGCGGGGCAGAGGCTAATGAAGCTGCTTTGAAGTTAGCTCGTAAGCATACTGGAAAATCTCTCGTCGTAACATGCGAGCAGTCTTTTCACGGTAGAACATTCGGAACGATGAGTGCGACGGGACAAAATAAAGTAAAAGAGGGATTTGGTCCATTACTTCCATCTTTTTTACATATTCCTTTTAACGATATTAAGGCATTGGAAGAGGTAATGAATGAAGAAGTAGCGGCAGTAATGGTAGAAGTTGTTCAAGGTGAGGGAGGAGTAGTACCTGCTAATCTAGCCTTTTTGAAAGAGATTGAAACATTATGTAAGAAGTCCGGTTCCCTATTTATTATAGATGAAGTACAAACTGGAATTGGAAGAACTGGGACATTATTTGCTTACGAACAAATGGGAATACATCCTCATATCGTTACTACCGCTAAGGCGCTTGGAAATGGCATTCCAGTTGGAGCAATGATTGGCCGGAAAGAACTTGGAACATCGTTTCCTGCAGGATCACACGGTTCAACGTTTGGTGGAAATTATATTGCAATGGCTGCAGCGAAAGAAGTATTGCAAATAACTAAGAAACCATCGTTTTTAAAAGAAGTAAAGGAAAAGGGCGAGTACGTATTACAGAAGTTGCAAGAGGAATTACGACATGTCGAATGTATTCAAAATATACGTGGTAAGGGGCTTATGATTGGAATTGAGTGTACGCATGAGGTTTCAAGTTTTATAGAACAGCTAGAGAAAGAAGGGCTTCTCGTATTACAAGCAGGACCTTCTGTTATAAGACTATTACCACCACTTATTGTGACGAATGAAGAATTAGAACAGGCAGTATATATGATAAAAAAAGTAGTTTGTACAAAAAACGTATCAATTATATAAGGGGGAAGTTTCATGTCAACTGTACAAGTACCGAAATTAAATACGAAGGATCTTTTAACATTAGAAGAACTGACGCAAGAAGAAATTATTTCTTTAATTGAGTTCGCTATATATTTAAAAAAGAATAAGCAGGAGCCTTTATTACAGGGCAAAATATTAGGGCTTATCTTTGATAAACATTCAACTCGTACTCGCGTATCTTTTGAAGCAGGAATGGTACAACTCGGAGGACATGGCATGTTTTTAAGTGGGAAAGAGATGCAAATCGGAAGAGGAGAGAGCGTTTCAGATACTGCGAAAGTATTATCTCATTATATTGACGGGATCATGATACGTACATTCTCACATGCGGATGTAGAAGAGCTTGCAAAAGAATCGAGCATACCTGTAATTAACGGTTTAACGGACGATCATCATCCTTGTCAAGCATTGGCAGACTTAATGACAATATATGAAGAAAAAAATACATTTAAAGGAATAAAATTGGCTTACGTAGGTGATGGAAATAACGTATGTCATTCATTGTTGTTAGCGAGTGCGAAAGTCGGAATGCATATGACTGTTGCAACGCCTGTAGGGTATGAACCGAATGAGGAAATTGTAAAAAAAGCATTAATGATTGCTGAAGAAACAGGAGCGAAAATTGAAATTTTGCATAACCCTGAACTAGCAGTGAATGAAGCAGATTTCATTTATACTGACGTTTGGATGAGCATGGGGCAAGAGGGAGAAGAAGAGAAATATACGTTGTTTCAACCATACCAAATCAATAACGAACTTGTTAAGCATGCGAAACAAACATATCGTTTCTTACACTGTTTACCTGCCCATCGCGAAGAGGAAGTAACAGGAGAAATTATAGATGGACCACAGTCTATCGTTTTTGAGCAAGCTGGTAATCGATTGCATGCGCAAAAAGCATTATTAGTAAGTTTATTTAAAAATGTAGAAGAGCTTTCTTAAATGATGTGCACCCCAATTGTTAGGCACGAATAACAATTGGAGGTGTGCTTTTTTACATTGAAATGTCGTATGTACATTTGGTTAATCATCTCTATATCATTTATAATAAAAGGAGTAAACTACATTTGTTTTTCATATCATGTAAGGACATACTAGATAGAAAAAATATAGTTAAAGAGATGATGAATTTGAAAGCACCTAAGAGAACATATTCGTTTTTTCAGCGGATGTGGAGAATATTAAAGTTTCAATATTATAAGTTGATTCGATCACCAGAAGGAGCAAAGAAAGTATCGTTAGGTTTTGCAATTGGGTTTGGTTTAGAGATGTTGGTCATATATACGGCATCGCTCATATATGTAATATTTTATCCGATTGTTCGATTAGCGAAGGGATCTTTTCCTGCTGCGGTTATTGGCAATATTATTGGGAAAATATCGTTTTTACCGGTATTTTTATTTCCAGTTGCTTATGCGTTAGGAAAAATGATTTATCCATTTCATGTGAAAAAAATACATCATGAACCATTTACGATATCTGACTTGTTTTCAAGCCATATTTTCACAATGTTAAAGAGCTTATTACAGAGTGAAGTGTATGTATTGATTGGTATGACGATAATAGGAGTTGTATTTGGAGTAATTTCATATTTTGTTGTGCATTATTTATATGAAAAGAACCGTAAGTTACGTTTGAAGAACAGGAAGAAACGAGTGAGAGAACCACTTGTACAAATATAAAGAATGGCACATTCATTTTCTCCTTTGAATATGTTTAAGAAAAAGGGGGAGAGAATGAATGTATTATTATTACGTACCGCAAGTATACCCATATGTAAATTATTATCCGGTAAATGATATGAGACAGCAATTTGGAGTGTATCAGCAGCAACAATTTCAGCAATTACCACAAATACCACTACAACAATCTACGCAAGAACAAAAACCATATTTAACGACATGGCCGTATTCAAATGTATACTACGGTAATTATTACGAATCATAAAGCTGCTTCTAGTTAGAAGCAGCTTTATGCGTTTGTTTTCAAAATTAAATTTTGAATGGTTTGAAGAGAGTGAATGAGTTTTTCACGTTCTTCCTCAGATAATGTTTGGAAATTTTCTTTTAATTTGTCTAAAATGAATTGTTGATACTGATTTACTAACAATTTCCCTTCAGCTGTTAGGGAAATTAAAATGACCCGTCGATCTTTTTCGCTATAATGACGCTCTATCAATTCTTCTTGAATCAGTTTGTTTAATAGAGGTGTCATGTTAGGCCGTGAAATCGCTAGCCGCTTACCGATTTCGGAAACTGCTAATGTGCCATTTTCATGCAGAAGCAGCAATACTTGTGTATGTGATGGCGGCATATGTCTTTGAGAAGAAAATTCTCCAGGAAGCATAAATTTGCGATAAAAAAGAGGCACTAGCGAAAGAAGATGGTCAACAATACGTTCCCACTCGCGTGATTCCATATAAAGGCCCCCTTCCACACTATCATTGTAACAAAAAAGACAGGGTATAAAAATAGAATTGTTTCATGACCGCTTTAATATTTGTAGGATAACACTTGCTTTGTAAACGCATTAGCAATAATAGTATAGCCGTTATCATTTGGGTGTACTTGGTCAAATAATAACTCTTTTTTATCATTCGATATTAATTTACGAACTGGCAAAACGATAGATGGTTGATTTGCTTTTGAAATGGAATAAACGGATTCATTCCAGCCATCTAAAAACATATCTGCATAACTGGCGATGGAGTCATCGAGTTGTAACGGGTTATAGAGCTCTGAGAGAATGAGTAAAGCGTCCGGGTTTTGATCGCGAACTGTCTTTACAATGGTTTTTATATCCGCTTCAAAATGAGCTTTTTCTTTATTTAACATTTTAATACCG
The DNA here is from genome assembly GCF_054326875.1 of Bacillus sp. BC08. Lineage (NCBI taxonomy): Bacteria > Bacillati > Bacillota > Bacilli > Caryophanales > Bacillaceae > Bacillus > Bacillus sp. BC08. The sequence goes on from NZ_JBTGPA010000035.1 coordinate 686,612, forward strand.
TCTATAACACCGACATCACGATTTAAGCGAAATAAATTATTTCCTCCAATATTAATCGTAATGATATTTGCTGCTCTAATCTTTTGCTTTACATCTTCTGATTGAACTTTTTTAGCGAGACGATCTGTTGTAAGACCGTTTATCCCAAGATTTTCTACGGTAATTGGTTTATGAATTTGTGCTTCTATTTGTCTAGAAGCTAATTCAGCAAATCCCCCTTGTGTCGATCCATATCCTTTGGCAAGTGAATCACCTAGTACGAGATGATAAAAGGACTCGTTTGTTTGTTTATCAATCCAACTTGGAGTAGATGTTTTTTCTGTTTTTTCTTCAGGTTCATTTTGTTTTGTCTCATCGTTCTTTTCAAAATAAGAATAAGAAATGATTAGAAGGAGGAGACAAACAATTGTTAAGATGACTTTTTTCATAAATTCATCCTCCTTGTAATTGGTAATTGTATCATATTCAGCAGTATTAACAATGTAAGGGCATATTATATGTTTATGAAAAGTTTACAATAACTTTACAGAAAATTTGTAGAAGTATGTCAAAAAATATTGACGATATGAAAGTACATTATATATGATTATGTCAGATAAGGTGAAATTTTAATTAGTAGGGCTGTATTTCCCGATAAGTAAAATCTCACCAATCGGGCGTTTAAGGGGACGACTCATTAGCGCAGGGTGAAATGAAAATCAAATCTCTAATAGAAGAAAAAAGGTATGTGATTAGAGACAGATTCATTTCATTATTCTTTGGTAATTGTATAAGGGGGATTTTTTGTGAAAAAGTCAAAAAAAATGCTAGCTGGAGCAACTCTTGCTATCGGTGTAATAGCACCGCAAGTATTGCCAACAACAGCTCATGCGGATGAGAACAATGGGGAGAGTACGGTTAACTTACGAATTCTAGAAACATCAGATATTCACGTTAACTTAATGAATTACGATTATTATCAAACGAAAACAGATAATAAAGTAGGTCTTGTACAAACTGCAACACTTGTTAATAAAGCACGTGAAGAAGCGAAGAACTCTGTCCTATTTGATGATGGGGATGCATTACAAGGGACACCGCTTGGAGATTATGTAGCGAATAAAATAAATGATCCGAAGAAGCCTGTGGATCCTAGTTATACACATCCATTATATCGTTTAATGAATTTAATGAAGTATGACGTCATCTCTCTTGGGAATCATGAATTTAACTACGGTTTAGACTATTTAAACAAAGTAATTAGTAAAACAGAGTTCCCGGTTATTAACTCGAACGTCTATAAAGATGATAAAGATAATAATGAAGAGAACGATCAAAATTACTTTAAACCATATCATGTTTTTGAAAAAGAAGTAGAAGATGAATCAGGTCAAAAACAAAAAGTGAAAATTGGCGTAATGGGATTTGTTCCACCTCAAGTTATGAACTGGGATAAAGCGAATTTAGAAGGAAAAGTGAAAGCAAAAGATATAGTTGAAACAGCGAAGAAAATGGTGCCAAAAATGAAAGCAGAAGGTGCAGATGTTATCGTTGCACTAGCGCATTCTGGTGTTGATAAGAGTGGATACAACGTTGGCATGGAAAACGCTTCGTATTATTTAACAGAAGTTCCTGATGTAGATGCAGTATTAATGGGACATTCACATACTGAAGTGAAGGATGTATTTAATGGTGTTCCGGTCGTAATGCCTGGTGTCTTTGGAAGTAACTTAGGTATGATTGACATGCAATTGAAAAAGGTAAACGGAAAATGGGAAGTACAAAAAGAGCAATCAAAGCCGCAACTTCGTCCAATTGCTGATAGTAAAGGGAACCCATTAGTAAAATCTGATGAAAAATTAGTTAATGAAATTAAAGATGATCATCAAGCGACAATTGATTATGTGAATACAGCTGTAGGAAAAACGACAGCACCAATTAATAGTTATTTCTCATTAGTACAAGATGATCCTTCTGTACAACTTGTAACAAATGCACAAAAATGGTATGTAGAAAAGTTATTTGCTGAAAATGGACAGTACAGCAAATATAAAGGAATTCCAGTTTTATCTGCAGGCGCACCATTTAAAGCAGGTGGCCGAAACGGTGCTACATACTATACGGATATTCCAGCTGGAACGTTAGCAATTAAAAACGTGGCAGATTTATATGTATATCCAAATACGTTATATGCTGTAAAAGTAAATGGGGCACAAGTGAAAGAATGGCTTGAAATGTCTGCAGGTCAGTTTAATCAAATCGATCCAAAGAAAACAGAAGAACAACCATTAGTAAATATAGGCTATCCTACATATAACTTCGATATTTTAGATGGCTTAAAATACGAAATTGATGTAACACAACCAGCGAAATACGATAAAGATGGAAAAGTTGTAAATGCAAATACGAATCGTATTATAAATATGACATATGAAGGTAAGCCAGTAGCTGACAATCAAGAGTTCATCGTTGCTACAAATAACTATCGTGGAAGTAGCCAAACGTTCCCGGGTGTAAGTAAAGGGGAAGTTGTATACCAATCACAAGATGAAACTCGTCAAATCATTGTGAAGTATATGCAAGAAACACCAGTTATTGATCCAGCAGCAGATAAAAATTGGACGTTTAAACCAATTGTTGCAGATAAATTAAATACAACATTCGATTCTTCACCAAATGCACAAAAGTATATAAAGAAAGATGGGAAAATATCATATGTTGGACCATCTGAAAATGAATTTGCTAAATATGCAATTGATATAACGAAGAAGAACGATGATGATAAGGAAACTGGTGGAGAGAATCCAACAACACCACCAACAGGTGAAGGAAATAATGGAGGAAATCCAACGCCACCACCAACAGGTGAAGGAAATAATGGAGAAAACCCAGCGACACCGCCAACAGATGAAGGAAATAATGCAGGATCTGGACAAACTACAACGGATAATCAAAATGCAAAAGAAACAACAACTGTAAGTGAAAATAAAGAAGAACGTGATTTACCGAAAACAGGTACAAGTGTTGCTTCTACAATTGGAGCAGGCTTGGCGTTTGTTGGAGCGGGATTACTTCTGTTATTTAGAAGAAAGAAAGCAAATAGATAGTCGAGAAATATAAAAAAAGGATTACCGATTCAGGTAATCCTTTTTAGTATATTATGAAATTGTTACTGCTTTTTCTTTCTTCCATGAAAGGCCAAATCCAGTAAAGCCGACGATAATCGTTAAGACTGGGCAAGCTAAACAGAAAATTGCGTATGGAAGGTAATCGAATGTTGGAACGCTAAGGACGTTTGTTAAGAATACACCACTTACCCCCCATGGTACGAGCGGGTTAATAACTGTACCTGCATCTTCTAATACGCGTGATAAATTACGACGCTCTAAACCAACTTCATCGTATTTTTTAGCAAATGCTTGTCCTGTTAAAACGATGGATAAGTACTGCTCACCAAGTAAGAAGTTTACACCAATTGCAGTTGAAGCAGTAGAAATAATTAAGCGTGTGCTATTTTTTACGAAGCTAGAGATAATATTCATTAGCTGCGTGATAATACCCATTCCTTGTAATAATCCTCCCATACAAAGAGCTAGGAAAATAAGTGCAATCGACATCATCATGCTTTGTAGACCACCGCGAGATAGTAAGCTATCAATGTCTTTAATACCAGTTTTAGAAACGTAGCCGTCTTGCATAATTTTCATTAAATCAGCTAAAGAAGTGCTAGGTGTAAAGATAAAGAGAATAATAATTCCTACCACAATTCCTGCAAGCAATGTTGGAACGGCTGGAACTTTTTTAAATGCGAATAAAAACAGTAATAAAATTGGAATAAGTGTAACGATAGAAATCGTTGTGTTTTTCTCTAATGTGCTAATAAAGTTTGTGAAGTCAACTTCTCCACCAGTGCCGCTTCCTAAAATGAAAAATGCGATAAAAGCAATAATGAAAGCTGGAACTGTTGTCCAAAGCATGTTACGAATATGCTCAAATAAATCTACCCCCGTTACAGCAGGAGCTAAGTTAGTTGTATCAGATAAAGGAGACATTTTATCGCCAAAGAATGCACCAGAAATAATTGCACCAGCGATTAGAGCCGGATCGTATCCGAGAGCACTACCCATGCCCATAAAGGCAAGTCCTACAGTTGCGGCAGTTGTAAAGGCACTACCGATACTCGTTCCAACAATTGCACAAACAACGAAAACAGTTGGAATGAAAATTTTAGGAGATACAAGCTGGAAGCCGTACACCATTAAAGTTGGAATTGTTCCAGCAGCGATCCAAACACTAATTAATACGCCCACAAGTAAGAAAATAAAAATAGATGGAATACCAGCTGAAATACTACTGATCATCCCTTTCTCCATAGTAGACCAAGAGATTTTTTTCATAAATCCAAATGCTAATAAAAGAACGATACCAAATAAAATTGGGATGTGTGGTGAAACTTCTAATTGAATAACACTAAAGCCAATACAGAAAAAGATAAATAATGTTAAAAGAACAGATTCAATTTTTGAAACCATTGTTTTTCCCTCCTAAGTAATCTAAAATAGCTCTTTTTTATATAAAATTCGCCAATATTGTATATTTCCTTCTAAAATTTAGAATTTTGTGACAAATTACCGGTAATTGTTGATCCTTCAATATGATACGGAAATGATTGGATAAAAAAACGTCCCTGCATATAATTATGCAGGGACGAAGAAATCGCGGTACCACCCTAGCTTGTGAAATGAATGTATCACAAAATAAAGGGTCGTATGATATGCGCTAATAAAATAAAAACGCCCCTGCAATATATGCAGGGACGAAAAATTCGCGGTACCACCCTAAATTGTGAAACAGTTTCGTTTCACCACTCTTTAGATATAACGGTCTATAACCGTCTTTCACTACTCCTTACGTTTCGCAAAAGAAGCTCCAGGGGGTAATTCATAATTCGCTCTGTACTGGTTCGCACCGACCACCAGCTCTCTGAAATCAGAAATCGAAATACTACTAAATCCTATCAATGCCGATTCATATGATGTTAGTTAAATTTTTATCACATTTTTATCTTATATGTCAATAAAAATGTGCAATATTTTTTTAGGGAAATAAAGGTTAAATGTTTTTAATGTTCTAAATTTGTGCGTTATAATGAATTTGAAAGGGGAGGAAAGAGTGAAGAAAAAAATAATTCTTTTTACCACCTTATTAGTCATTGGCGGAAGTGCTGGAATTTACACAGCTTTTGCAGCTGAATCAGAACAGGTGAAGCAAAAGCAAATACAGCAGTCAGAAGTGAAGAAAGTGAAAGAAACGGAAGAGAAGAAGTCGATGGAAAAAGCAGCTGAGAAACTAGGAGTTTCTACTGAAGGGAAAACAAAAGAAGAGGTTACGAAAGAAGTAAATACCGCAAGATTTGAGAAACGCCATGATTTATTGATTGAACATGCAAAACAACTTGGAATTGATACAGAAGGAAAAAAAGATGAAGAGATTATTTTGGAAATCGGAAAGATACAACACGGAAAGTAGAACAACTTATCGTATGATAAGTTGTTCTTTTTTAAGAACTATTTGATTTAAAAATAATTGACAGTCATTTAAATTTAATGTTAACTATATTTATAAACTAGTTAACATTAGGGGTGGCAATTGTGACTGTTAATAGTAATATGACTGAAAAATCGTCTTATACATATGAAGAATTATCGGAGAAAAATAAAGCTTATGTATGGCATCCGTTTACACAAATGAAAGATTATTTAGAAGAAGATCCTATCATTATTGAACGTGGAGAGGGGAGAAAGCTATACGATGTAAATGGAAATGAATATTGGGACGGTGTTTCATCTATTTGGTTAAATGTTCACGGACATCAAGTACCAGAATTAGATAAAGCAATTCGTGAGCAATTAAATAAAATTTCCCATTCTACGATGCTAGGACTTGCTAACGTTCCATCTATTTTATTAGCAGAAAAAATAATTGAAGTTGTACCAGAAGGTTTGAAGAAAGTATTTTATTCAGACTCTGGTTCTAGTGCCGTTGAAATTGCAATTAAGATGGCTTTTCAATATTGGCAGCATAAAGGAAAACCGAAGAAACAAAGATTTGTTACATTAAAAGAAGCGTATCACGGTGATACAATTGGAGCCGTTTCAGTAGGAGCAATAGACTTGTTTCACCAAGTGTATAGTTCACTTTTATTTGAAGCAATTAAAATGCCTTATCCATATACATATCGTTCTCCTTATGGAAATAATAAGGAGGAAATTGTAAAAAAACATTTAGAAGAAATGGAAGAGTTGCTGAAAGATAAACATGAAGAAATTGCGGCGCTTATTGTAGAACCTTTAATGCAAGGTGCTGGCGGTATGATTACAATGCCAAAAGGATACTTAAAAGGGCTACGTAATTTATGTACAAAATATAATGTTTTACTTATTACAGATGAGGTAGCGACTGGATTTGGGCGTACCGGGAAAATGTTTGCATGTGAACATGAAAATGTAACGCCGGACATTTTAACAGCCGGAAAAGGTTTAACGGGCGGATATTTACCAGTTGCAATCACCGTAACGACAGATGAAATTTATAATGCCTTTTTAGGTGACTATGAAGAACAAAAAACGTTTTTCCACGGTCATAGTTATACAGGGAATCCGCTAGGGTGTGCGGTAGCAATTGCGAATCTAGAACTATACGAGAAAACAAATTTAATAGAAGAAGTGGCACGTAAGACAGAATATGTGGCGACGCAATTGGAAGAGCTCTTTGCATATAAACATGTAGGGGATATTCGTCAGTGCGGGTTAATGGTTGGAATTGAACTTGTGAAGAATAAGGAAACGAAAGAAGCGTTTGAATGGACAGAGAGAGTCGGTGTTCAAGTATGTAAACGCTCAAGAGATCTGGGCATGATATTGCGACCACTCGGTAATACGATTGTATTTATGCCTCCTCTTGCTTCTACAATGGATGAGATTGATGATATGTTACGTATTTTGTATAAAGCAATCTCGGATGTTACGGAGGGAGAATAATGAGTGGTTTTTTTGTAACAGCAACGGATACTGAAGTGGGGAAAACTGTAGTTGCAGGTGCATTAGCAGGTGTATTTAGAGAATTGGGATATAACATAGGGGTATACAAACCGTTGCAAAGTGGACACTTTGCATCAAATCCAGAGGGAGATGCAGCAAGGCTAAAAGCATTATCGGGTGTACCGACAAAAGAAGATGAAATTTGTCCTTATTCTATTGAAGAACCGCTTGCTCCGAGACTTGCCATGAAAAGAGCTGGAAGAGTAGTACATGTAAAAGACATTATGGATCACTATAATGAACGATTGAAAGAGTTTAATAGTCTACTTGTAGAAGGAGCAGGCGGACTGGCCGTTCCGTACACAGAAGATGCTTTAGTAATTGATTTCGCAAAAGAATTACAGCTTCCTCTTATTGTAGTAGCACGTCCTACATTAGGAACAGTAAATCATACCGTTTTAACGATTGCTTATGCAAAGGCACAGGGCTTAACAGTAGCAGGTGTAATTTTATCCGGCTGCAAAGAATGTGAAATGGAAAGAGTACAAGAAAATAAAGAAATGATTGAAGAACTAAGTGGGGTACCGGTTTTAGGTTTATTACCATTCTTTGAAGGTGCATTTACAAAAGAAGAAGTCTTGGAATCTGCAAAAGAGTGTATAATGATTTCAAAATTAGAGGAGTTCATCCGAAATGGATCAAACGTGGCGCACACATCTTCAATCTAAATTGCAACAATTAAATGAGCAAGGGCAGTATCGCAATTTGCATGTAACAGAACAAGCAGAAGAGACATGGCTTATTCGAGATGAAAAAAGGATGCTAAATTTAGCGTCAAATAATTATTTAGGGTTAGCTGGAGATGAGAGGTTAAAAGAAGCTGCTATAGCATGCACAAGAAAATATGGGACTGGGGCGACAGCATCAAGGCTTGTTGTAGGAAATTATTCGCTGTATGAAGAGACTGAGAGAAGTATATGCAATTGGAAAGGTACTGAAAAAGCCTTAGTTGTAAATAGTGGATATACGGCAAATGTTGGAGTGATTTCTTCATTAGCCTGTCGTCACGATATTGTGTTTAGTGACAAATTAAATCACGCAAGCATCGTTGATGGGATTATATTAAGCGGGGCAGAGCATAAAAGATATCGTCATAATGATTTAGATCATTTAGAGAAGCTGTTGCAAGTAGCACCGCCCAAAAAGAAGAAATTAATCGTAACGGATACGGTTTTTAGTATGGATGGTGATACTGCATATTTACGAGAGTTAGTGCACATAAAAGAGAAATATGGAGCAATGATTATAGTTGATGAAGCACATGCGAGTGGAATATATGGAATGAATGGAGCAGGATTGTCCCATATAGAAAAAGATGTTGCTCAAAAAATTGATATACACATGGGGACGTTTAGCAAGGCTTTAGGGTGTTATGGTGCGTATTTGACAGGCGATGCAATTTATATAGAGTATTTACAAAATATGATGAGAAGCTTTATTTTTACTACTGCATTACCGCCAGGAACATTAGGAGCGGTACAAAAAGCAATTGAAATTGTGAAAGAAGATAATGAAAGAAGAGAGAGACTTATAGAGAATGGAGCATATTTTAGGACATATTTGCAAGAAGCTGGTTTTGATATTGGGAATAGCTCAACTCATATTGTACCGATTGTAGTCGGTTCAAATGAAGCAGCTTTACGGTTTAGTAAAAGGTTGCAAGAGGTAGGTATTGCAGCAATTGCAATTCGTCCACCAACGGTTCCAGTGAATAGTTCACGGGTCCGTTTTGCAGTTACGTCCCAACATACAATAGCTGACTTGAACTGGGCTATTCAGCATATTATACGCATTGGTAAAGAAGAGGGGTTTTTAGTATGAAAGAGCTAAAGATTATTTTTATTCCTGGGTGGGGAATGGAAGAAGGTGTTTGGACTTTAGTTCTGCCGTATTTTAAAGGATATTCTGTTCAATGTATCAATTGGCGTAATGTGAAAGAACAAAGTGAATTTGCGGGGCGAATAATAGATGTAGCAAAAGATGAAAATGTGATTTTAGTTGGATGGTCACTAGGAGCATTAGCGGCAGTTCAAGCTCATAAAAAGGTTAAGGCAAAAGGTATCGTACTAATTGGTGGCACTGCTAAATTTACAAATACGAGCGACTATACGAGTGGATGGAATGCTTTGCATGTAGAACGGCTAAAAAAGAATGTAGTGAGAAAGAAAGAAGATACGCTCAAGCGGTTTTATGAAAATATGTTTACAAAAGATGAGCTGAAAGAGAATAAAAGGTTTGAAGATATGATAAAACACTTTAAAGGTGATTCTATTCAGTCTTTGCAATTAGGTTTGGAGTATTTAATAGAAGCAGATATGAGGGAAGAACTGAAAGAAGTTAAAGTACCTATACTACTTATTCACGGAGAGCAGGATGTCATATGCCCATTATCTGCAGCGTGTAGTATGGCTGAGACTGCCACTGCCACGCTCAAGGTAGCGAGTGAGGCTGGACACGCATTATGTGTAACGAATTTTGAATATTGCGGAAATGAGATAATTCGATTTGTAGAGGGGATACGAAATGATCAACAAAACGTTACTACAAAAACGGTTTAACGTGGCAGCTGTATCCTACGATCAATATGCAAATGTACAAAAAAAGATGGCACATTCATTACTCTCTACTTTGAAGCGGCGATATAGTGCAAATTCAACGATACGTATTTTAGAACTTGGATGCGGGACAGGATATGTTACAGAGCAATTATCAAGCTTATTTCCAAAAGCGCATATTACAGCCATTGATTTTGCTGAAAGTATGATTGAGGTTGCGAAAACTAGACACAATGTAAAAAATGTAATGTTTTACTGTGAGGATATCGAAAGATTACGACTAGAAGAAACGTATGATGTCATTATTTCGAATGCCACATTTCAATGGCTAAATGATTTAAAACAAGTGATAAGAAATTTATTTCATCATTTGTCTATAGATGGGATATTACTCTTTTCAACGTTTGGGCATGAAACATTTCAAGAATTGCATACTTCGTTCCAGCGGGCGAAAGAAGAAAAAAATATAGAAAATGAAACATCGATTGGGCAACGTTTTTATTCGAAAAATCAGTTGCGCCATATATGTGAAATAGAAACAGGGGATGTGCATGTTTCTGAAACATGTTACATAGAGAGATTTACAGACGTTAGGGAGTTTCTACACTCTATTCGAAAAATAGGAGCGACTAATAGTAATGAAGAATCCTATTGTCAAAGTCCCTCACTCTTTCGTGCGATGCTTCGCATATACGAAAGAGACTTCACGGAAAATGAAGGGATAATGGCGACGTATCACGCTTTATTTATGCATATAACAAAAGAGGGGAAGAGATGAAATGAAACAAGTACAAACAAAAAGGGATTGGAAAAAACTTGCATATGACGTAGTAGAAGAGAAAATGATTACGAAGGAGGATGCAATAGCGATATTAGAAGCTGATGAGACAGAAGTGTTAGAAATTATGAATGCTGCTTACATCATTCGCCATCATCACTTTGGTAAGAAAGTAAAATTAAATATGATTATTAATACGAAATCTGGATTATGTCCTGAAGATTGCGGATATTGTTCACAGTCTATCATTTCAGAGGCGCCAATTGATAAATATGCATGGCTAACGCAGGAAAAGATTGTAGAAGGGGCACACGAAGCAATTCGCCGTAAAGCGGGTACATATTGTATTGTAGCATCTGGTCGTCGTCCGACGGATAAAGAGGTGAATCACGTAATTGGAGCTGTTAAGGAGATTCGTGAAACGACAGATTTGAAGATTTGTTGTTGTTTAGGTTTCTTAAACGAAGATCAAGCAGGACGTTTAGCGGAAGCGGGTGTACATCGTTATAACCACAACTTAAATACACATGCGAATAATTACGAAAGTATTTGCTCCACTCATACGTATGACGATCGTGTTGATACAGTTCAAAAAGCGAAACAAGCGGGTATTTCACCATGCTCTGGGGCGATTTTTGGAATGGGAGAGACAATAGAAGAACGTGCTGAAATTGCATTTGAATTACAACGTATAGATGCAGATTCAATTCCATGTAATTTCCTTGTTGCTGTAAAGGGGACGCCGCTTGAAGGACAAAAAGAATTAACGCCGGTAGAATGTTTAAAAGTGCTGGCAATGATGCGTTTTGTAAACCCGACGAAAGAAATTCGCATTTCAGGAGGACGTGAAATCAATTTACGCTCTGTGCAACCAATCGGTTTATTTGCAGCAAACTCTATCTTTGTCGGGGATTATTTAACGACAGCTGGACAAGAGCCAACCGCAGACTGGGGTATGATTGAAGATTTAGGGTTTGAGATTGAAGAATGTGCATTATAAGATAGATAAAAAGCAAACTTGTAAAAAAGTTTGCTTTTTTTGTAAATAAAATGTAATAAATAGTTGTGAATGCTTGATATTATTGGTTTTTGAGCGAAAAAAAGAATTTTGGTGGACGAATTTTCCAAGCCCCAATTGTACATAGTAAATATGTAATTTATATTGGGTTGGAGGATTTTACATGCACAAATATATATTAGCGATTATGACTTGTCTAATTTTGCTAAAAGCAATAAGTACTGATCCAGTTAAGGCCGCCGAAAATCCTGAACAAAAAGAAATGCAACAACGAATTGAACAACATTTTCGAACGAAAGCTGAACATTTTGGATTGAAAACAGAAGGGAAAGATTTAAAGGAAGTGCGAAAAGAAATTACTATTATAGAAGAAGCGAAGAAAAGAGAGAATGTATGGAGAACAGCACAAACGCTTCGTATACAAACAGAAGGAAAAACAATGGATGAATTAATAAAAGATGTACGGAAAAAAGTGAAAAAATAAAAAAGAGGCCGCAGCCTCTTTTTATTTTTTTATGCCCATTGTTTTGATAAATGAGCCATTTCAATCGCAGCAACGGCGGATTCATAGCCTTTATTACCAGCTTTCGTGCCCGCGCGTTCAATCGCTTGCTCGATTGTTTCAGTCGTTAATACACCGAAAATAACTGGGATGTCTGTTTGTAGTGATAAAGATGCAACTCCTTTTGCTACTTCATTACAAACGTAATCGTAATGTGTTGTAGCACCGCGAATTACAGTGCCTAAAGTAATAACAGCATCATACTTTCCGCTACTAGCCATCTTTTTAGCGATTAAAGGAATTTCAAATGCGCCAGGAACCCAAGCAACATCGATATTGTTTTCTTCTACACCGTGGCGCTTTAATCCGTCTAAAGCTCCGCCAAGTAACTTACTTGTAATAAATTCATTAAAACGTCCAACAACAACTCCAACTTTTAATCCTGTACCAACTAAATGACCTTCGAATACCATAATGAATCTCTCCCTTTATTATAAGTTTAGTAAATGTCCTAATTTGTTTACTTTCGTTTGTAAATACGTTTTATTCTCTTCTTTTGTTGGCATTTGCAATGGTACACGCTCGATTACTTCTAAATCGTAACCTTGTAAGCCAGCAATTTTTCGCGGGTTATTTGTTAATAACCGTAAATGTTGTAAACCTAAATCTTTTAAAATTTGAGCGCCAATACCGTAATCACGCAAATCAGCTGGGAATCCAAGTTTTTCGTTTGCTTCTACAGTATCGAATCCTTCTTCTTGTAACTTATAAGCGCGAAGCTTATTAAGAAGGCCGATGCCTCGTCCTTCTTGTCTCATATAGAGAAGAACGCCTTTTCCTTCACGCTCAATTTGAGCAAGTGCAGCATGGAGTTGTGGTCCGCAATCACAACGGCATGAGCCAAATACATCACCTGTTAAGCACTCTGAATGGACGCGTACAAGTACAGGCTCTTCTGTTGAAATATCACCTTTTACGAGTGCGATATGTTCTTTCGTATCTAATGAATTAGAATAGCCAATTGCATGGAAAATACCAAAATCTGTAGGTAATGTAATTTCTACTTCTCTCGTCACTAGTGTTTCATGGTGGCGGCGATAAGCAATTAAATCTTCTATTGTAATCATTTTTATATCAAATTGTTTTGCACACTGTAGTAAATCAGGTACGCGTGCCATCGTACCGTCCTCATTGATAATCTCGCAAATAACTCCAGCTGGTTCTGCTCCGCAAAGCTGTGCTAAATCAACAGCAGCTTCTGTATGACCAGCGCGGCGTAGGACACCGCCTTCTTTCGCGATTAATGGAAAGATATGTCCAGGGCGATTGAAATCAGCACCTTTTGATGCAGGATTTAACAATTCTTGTATCGTAGTTGCACGTTCGTGAGCGCTAATTCCTGTTGTTGTAGAAATGTGATCAATGCTCACCGTAAATGCAGTATGATGCGAATCTGTATTATGAGCTACCATTGGTTCTAACTGTAGACGTTCTGCGTATTCTTCCGTAATCGGTACACAAACGAGGCCACGTCCATGTGTAATCATAAAGTTAATCGTTTCCGGCGTAATATACTCTGCTAAAGCGATAAAATCGCCTTCATTTTCACGGTTTTCATCATCACATACGATAACGACTTTTCCTTGTTTTAAATCTTCTAGAGCTTCTTCAATACGATGAAACATCATGCTTCCCCCTTATAGAAATCCGTTTTCTTGTAAAAAGCTTTCGCTCATTGAACCTGTTCGTTTTACAGGCTTAGAAATAAAGCGTTCGATATATTTACCGATCATGTCACACTCAATGTTTACGATGTCACCGGCATTCTTTTCTCCGATAACAGATTCACTTACTGTGTGCGGGATGAGTGAGATTGTGATGGAAGATTCGTCTATATCAAATATTGTTAAGCTCGTTCCATCAACAGCAACGGATCCTTTATGCAAACAATAGCGCAGCAATTCATCAGCAATAGCTATTTTGTAATAGACGGCATTATAGTGTTGTTTTTTGTTTAATATCGTTCCGATGCCATCAATATGTCCTGAAACGAAATGTCCACCGAATCGTCCGTTTGCAGCCATCGCTCGTTCTAAATTTACTTTAGAGTGTGGTTTAAGCATGCGAAGTGATGTTGATTGCATCGTTTCAGGCATTGCGTCCACTGTAAATGAAGTTGTTGTGAAACTCGTTACAGTTAAGCAAATACCGTTAACCGCGATACTATCACCTAAGTGAGCATCTGATAAAATTTTATTTGCATGGATCGTTAACTTCATCGCTTCTCCGCTTTGTTGCATGTTTGTAATCGTTCCTAATTCTTCTACAATTCCTGTAAACATTCCGTCACCTCGATTCGGGCATTCGCAACGATTTTTATATCATCGCCAATTTGTTTCATCTCTTGAATTTTCAAGGAAAGTGCATCTTGTAATGTTGAAAAACCATTTCCGCCAAATAAAGTAGGGGCATCATTCCCGCCAATTAATATCGGGCTTATATAAGTTATAATTTCATTGAAATTCTTTGTTTGTAAGAAGCTTGCATGAATCGATTGGCCTCCTTCAACGAATAAAGAAAGAATTTGCTTCTCTCCAAGAAAGAAAAGGAGGTCCTCAATTTCAATTTGCTTCGTTTTCATTTTGAATATAGCTACATTTTCAGATTCATAAGAAGCTATTTTCTCTTTATTTACATCCTTACCGACAAAAATCCATGTCGGTGCTAAACCATCTGTGATGACATGAGAAGATGGTGGTGTTCGTAAATGGGTATCTAAAATAACGCGTATAGGATGTTTACCCCCGTTAGGAATTCTTGTCGTTAAATGCGGATTATCAGCTATAACTGTATTTACTCCAACGAGAATCGCATCATGTGTATGGCGATATTGGTGAACATCAGCTCGTGCTTCTTCACCTGTAATCCACTTACTTTCACCAGTGACAGTTGCTGTTTTTCCATCTAAGCTCATCGCTGTTTTTATTGTTACAAATGGATGTTTCGTTTTCATGTAGTGAAAAAAGAAACGATTTAATAAGGTAGCTTCTGCTTCAAGAACACCGGTAGTTACGTCGATGCCAGCTTCTTCTAATCTCCTTTTTCCATTACCAGAAACGAGAGGATTACAATCAAGAGTAGCAATTACAACTCGTTTGACTCCGTTTTTGATGAGCAATTCACAGCAAGGTGGTGTTTTTCCGAAATGGCTACACGGTTCAAGTGTTACATACAGGGTAGCTCCTTTTGCTTTTTCACCAGCCATATGAAGAGCATGAACTTCTGCGTGTTCTTCACCAGCACGCAAATGAGCTCCCATACCGACGATGTTTCCATCTTTTACAACAACAGCACCAACCATAGGATTTGGACTTGTTTGTCCCGATGTTCCTTCTGCTAACTGCAGGGCAATCCTCATATATTCTTGATCTGTCATTCTCTTCACCTCTCCTGAAAAAATCAAAAAACCCCAAGGATTTTATATCCTTGGGGTTTGGGAGACGTGATTTCTAGAAATATAGTTCGAATACGAAAGTATAGGAAAGAAACCTAACGATGATTGATATTTTTGCATAAGGAAAAAACCTAGCAAAATATCGAATTTTTCAAACGCTAGTCGTATCTTTTTATTCCAGTATAGAAACAAAAGTATACAAAATAAAACATATATAAAGATTCAAAATGAAACTTTAAAAATATGCATACTGAAATAAAAGTGTATTCGCTATATAAAATTACTAGAAAACATATCCTTCTCCCATCCAGACTATACTGTCGGCTCTAGAGTTTCACTAGATCCACCGTTTTCGAGTTGAAAACGGGTCACGGACTTAGAAGTTTGCACTTCATCACCGCCGGTTGGGAATTTCACCCGACCCCGAAGGATGTTGTTTGCTCAAATTATAGCACAAAAAAGAAAAAAGGCTAGTGAAAAATATTCGAATGTGAAGAATTGTGTGAAAATATATGTAGCTTGGCATGGAGACAAAAGTATGAGAAATGTTGTAAGGAGAAGGGATATGACGGAGGTGTAAAAAAGAAAAAACATGCACAAAAAAATGTGCATGTCACATGTGGAATTATTCTGCCTCTGGTGCTCTAACAACAGATTCGAATTTACCTTTATGCGAAGCATCGCAATAAGGCATATTTTTTGATAAACCACAACGGCATAAAGAAAATGCCGGTTTTGCTGGGAATACATTCCCTTGTGAATCGACTAATTCCACGTCCCCTGTAACGCGAAAAGAGCCATTATCATTTACTTTAATTTGTACTTTAGCCAACGCTATCCCTCCTTCCCAAACGCTTAATTTCATCATATAATTAAGAGAAGTACTTGACAATATCAAATGAGCACTTTCTTTGGGAGAGAAGAGAGTGTTATAATGTTTTTTATAACTGACTAGAGTAAGGTGACGAAAGATGGATAAACAATTACGTACATTACGAAATATTGCAAATGAGCGCACGTGGGCATCATTTTTGAATGATAATCATCCATATAGTTTGTTACACTGGTCCATTGCAGGTGTAGGACAAGAATCAAAGGATGTTTGGTTACTTCAAGATGAAGTAACCTTTCAAACGACAGAATTTCCCACATTAGATGATGCAATGCAATGGATTTCTGAAAACATGGAACAAATTACAGACGTTTTAGCGCAATAAAAAACAGGCTTATGCAAGCCTGTTTTTTGTTTCTTTTACATATGAGTTTAAAAATTGATCAACGGCTGCTTCATACTCTTCTTTATTTTCGTTATAAGAGCAAGCGTGTGCGCCGTGTTCTGCAATATAAAGTTGTTTATTGTTTTCTTTTGCTTCATATAGTGCTGTCGTCATATCAGCTAAAATATAATCATCATCTTTACTATGAATAAAGAGGACGGGATTGTTAATGTTTTTTATACAATCGATTGGTGAAACTTCGCAAATCGTATAACCGTCACGCACTTTTAAAAAAGCGTTTGCTAAAGGTAATAAAGGCCATTTAGGTAAATGGAATTCAACCTTTAAACGGTGTTGTAATTGCCCGTAGAAATCAGAAAAAGGACAATCTGCAATATAGAAATCAGCACCATCTTCTACAAGTCCTGCGTATTGAAGAAGTGTTGCAGCTCCCATAGATTCACCATGAATACCGAGTGTTATATTTGTTCCAAAACGACTTTTTAGCCAGTCAACTACTGATTTTAAATCATGTTTTTCATAGTATCCATAGCTTGTTGTTTTTCCGCCAGTTTTACCATGACGACGATGATCATAAATAACGACATTATACCCTCTGTCTAAAAATAACCTTGCATATTTTACAGAGTTCATTTTATTTACAGTTACGCCGTGGCAAAAAATCATAAACTTATTGGAATGACCAGCAGGAATGTAATATCCGTGAAGATCATATCCGAATTGTGAAGGGATATGAATTTCTTCTTTATGAAGAGCATCAAAATCCTCTATACGAAAATGTTTTTTCGTTTCTCTTTCGAGTACTTCTTCCTCTGTTTTTTTCTTTAAGTACATCACTTTATTTGTAAAGAAAATCCCAAGGGCAGTTATCGCACCTAGTATAGTAAACAATGCTGCAAAAAAACGTTTCATACTTTACCTCATCCTCCAAATACCGTTACATGTGATACACTTATATTGTATCACAATGAGAGAAAAGGGGAGAAATAGGAAATGGTGTATATACAAAAAATTACGCCAGCGATGAAAGCAACAATCCGAATGTTCATGTGTGAGAACTGGGGGAGTTCATTGATGGTTTCACGTGGGAAGGGGCATCAGTTAGAAGAGTTGCCAGGATTTGTTGCGCTCTTTGATGACAGAATAATCGGAATTATAACGTATGAAGTGACCGGAAATATGTGTGAAATTGTATCGTTAGATAGCTTTGAAGAAAGCAAAGGAATAGGGACAAGACTTGTGGATTCTGTATTACAAGTTGCGGAAGAAGAACGGTGCGGGCGGGTGTGGCTCATAACAACAAATGATAATATGAATGCGTTACGTTTTTACCAAAAACGTAATTTTGTGATGACGAATTTATATGTGAATGCAGTGGAAGAGGCACGAAAAATAAAGAAAGAAATTCCACGTATGGGGTATGATAATATCCCTATCTTACATGAAATTCAGTTAGAGTATCGTTTAGTGTAATGATGTAACAATTTTCAGAAATATAAGTTATTAACCTTGACGAATATTTTAATTTAGGTTACCGTAAAATTGTAATCTATTACCATATTAAGGGGTGACGATGTGGCAACTATACGTGATGTTGCAAAATTGGCAGGTGTTTCAGTCGCAACCGTTTCACGAGTTATTAATGAAAAAGGATACGTTCATGAGGACACAGTAAAACAAGTAAAGGAAGCAATTGAGGAATTACGTTATAGGCCAAATAGTACAGCAAAGCCATTGTTTAAAGAGAATTCAACGATAATTGCATTACTTGTAGATAATTTATATAACCCATCAAACATCACTTTGCTACATTGTATTGAGGAAATAGCATATAAAGAAGGATATCAAATCATTGTTTGTAATATAGAGAATAAAGATAGATACATACATATGTTGAAGGAAAATAACGTTGCAGGTGTTATTTTGACAAAATCAGTTTTTAAAAGTATAGGAGAAATTCCGCTTCCGTTTGTTGTGATCGAGGAAAAAAAATCACATGCAAATTATTATGAAAGTGGACAAAGAGCGGTTTCTTTATTAAAAGAGAAGGGTTGTCATTTTCTTGCTTATTTCGGTGAGGGAGAAGATAGTGAAGCAATGGAAGAGCACATATCGGGATTTTTAGACGCTGTTTGGGAGGAAGGAATCTCTTATCGAGAAGAATGTGTACAAGGGTATACGAATAAACAGTTTATTACATTATTGCAAACTTATCCGTATATTGATGGAATTGTAACTTCAAGTGATAAGGTTACTTTTGAGTTAATTCGAGCAGCGAAAAATTTAAATATCTGTATACCGGATAAATTAAAAATTACTGGACTGAACGGGAGCGTAGACAGTGAATGGATAGGCCCGCCACTCATAAAAATTGAAAGTTGTGACGAAGAAAATGGGAAAATAGCTTTGCAACAATTAAAAGGAAAAATAAAAAAGTAAAAGGTGCGTATAAAACGCACCTTTTATAATGTAATTGCGGCAATAAAGCCGAATATAAGTAACGGTATATTATAGTGTAGAAACGTTGGTACACATGTATCCCATATATGATGGTGTTGACCATCAGCATTTAAACCAGATGTTGGTCCAAGTGTACTATCTGATGCTGGTGACCCGGCATCGCCTAGCGCTCCGGCTGTACCGATAATTGCAATTGTGGCCATTGGACTAAATCCAAGCTGCATGCAAAGAGGTACAAAAATTGTTGTTAAGATAGGGATGGTTGAAAAGGATGAACCAATTCCCATCGTAACGAGAAGTCCAATCACAAGCATAAGAAATGCAGCCAGTGGCTTGTTATTTCCAATTATATGTGCACTCGTTTGCACAAGAGATTCAACATGTCCTGTTTTTCGAAGAACAGCGCCAAATCCAGCGGCAGCGATCATAACAAAACCGATAAAGGACATCATGCGCATTCCGCTTGTTAATATTGCATCTGCTTCTTTAAGAGGTAGACTACCACTTACTGATAAGACGATAATCCCTGCTAAAGCACCGAAAATCATTGATTCTGTTGCTAATTGAACAGTTAATGTAGCTATGATAGATAATAATCCGAAAGTAATGCTACGTTTTGTGTAGGGAACGATTTCATTTGCGGTAGTATGAACTTGTTCTGTTTCATACGTACGAGGTTTCCGGTACGTAATGAATACCGCTACACATAATCCAATAATCATACCGATTGCTGGAATAGTCATTGCTTTTGGAATAAGTGCGACATCAAATGTAAGACCGCTTTGCGCAGCATTTGTTTGCAATACGTCATGGTAAATTTTTCCGAACCCCGCTGGAATCCACATATAAGGAGTAATCAATCCGAATGTAATAATACATGTAACAAGTCTGCGATCCACTTTCAGCTCATTTAGTACTTTTAATAGTGCTGGAATTAAGATGGGGATGAAAGCGATATGAACAGGAATCACATTTTGTGAGAAGCAAGCCATCGTTAAAATGATGAATAAAATTAGTATTTTAGAATAAACTTGTTTTTTCGTGTCTTGTTCATTGCCGATCCATTTTAGTGCAGTTTGAATCATGGCATCTGGAAGTCCTGTTTTGGAAAGGGAAATAGCGAAACCGCCAAGCATTGCATAACTTAAAGCGATTGGAGCGCTGTTTCCAAGACCAGTTGTAAAAGTGTTAATCGTTTCTGAAATACCGAGTCCGCCGATAATTCCGCCTGTTAAAGCTCCAACAATGATGGCGACAATGACCTGGACACGTAACAAACTAAGCAATAGCATAACTGCTACTGCGACGAGTACAGCATTCATAATAAATGTAATCTCCCTAAATTTTTATTGTGCTCAAGCAAGTAAATATGAAGCACTTTGCTATATTTATACATAGTTGCGACATATTATTATAAAGTGTTTTCTATGAAATGTAAAAGAGCCTTTGTTACTAATGCTGAAAAGCTAGCTCTTGTTTAATTGATTGTAAAGAATTAGCGAATAATTCTGGTTCTTCTAAATCAGGAGAATGTGCTGAATTTGGGAACCAAATCATCTTTTTTATGGGTGCTTCTATCACATCGCAATATTCCTGAACGAGTGCATAAGGAGTTTGATAATCATAGCGACCAGAACAAAAATAAACCGGAATAGATAAACTTGAAATAGAAGAAAAGAAATCGATTGTCAGCATTTCTTCCCATAAAACGCTAGATTTTAAATTTCCTGCGAGAAACTTGAACCAATCTAATAGCGTATATTCAGGAGAAAAGAAGCCTTTTCGTATGAAAGAAAAGGAAGATCCGTTTTGGATTGCACCTCCGAATGTGCCAAGCCACTTTCTTTGAATAATAAGGCGTCTCGTATCTAAAAATGGTGGTTTGCCTAATTTTAAAAGGGACGCTAATGCTTTTTTATGATCATGTTTTTTTGCAGAACGAATTAAATGCTGATATAGCAATTCTTCGTTTTGTTTCATATGTACAATCTGCCCAATACCGATGTAAGCCTCGATATACTGTGGATATTGATGTGCTATGTTAAGCCCAATAATGCTTCCCCAAGAATGACCAGCGAGAAATAGTTTCTGCTTATTGAACTTTTTAAGTACATAGTGAATCACTTCTTTCGCATCGGAAACGAATTGTTCGATTGTAAAATTCGCTCCGAAATCTTTCATTGAAAAGGATTTACCTGCCCCGCGCTGATCCCAATTAATAACGATGAAATGTTTCTCCAATTCTTTTTGAAAATGACGAATAAATCCGATTTGTGCCATGCCTGGTCCACCATGACAGCATAATAAAATAGGTTGCTCTACGTTTTGCCCGCGAATAAGGAGAGTTTGTTTTCGATTATGAATCATAACGCTTTCCATCGTAGCGATACTATTAGGAATGAGTTGTTTATTTTCATTATAAAACTGTGGGGTATGGCTACGAAAAAGCATATTGAAAACCTCCTTTTCTGAAATCGTATGAATCGCACAGGCTATTTGTTTTGCATATACTGTTAGAAAGTCATTGTAACATACCATACTAGTGTCATTTCAACACGGGAGGAGGGAAATTGTGACGATTGGAGAAATTATAGATTGCTTAAATAGACGTGAATCCATCGCTATCATAGCAAAACGTCTTGAAATAAGCCCGTATACATTATCAAAGAAATTAAGATTGATTGGATATGAATATGATGGAGAACGGAAGAAACGTATTTTTGTAGGAGATGGAGAAGAACCTCGTCACTTACAACTCCAAGAAGCGACAGCCCTTCAATATGCGAAAACGGATTATCAATTATTAATTTATGAACAATTACAAAGCATTTATGAATTGTTAAGCAAGAGAGAAGAAGTAATTATGCCAATTATGAGTATAAGTACAGAAAAAAAGAAACGTACTTTTTCTATTAATAAAGAAATATTAGCAAAACTAGACGTTATATCAGAAGCGAAAGGAATTCAAAAATCTAAACTTGTAGAAGAGGCGTTACAACAATTTTTACAGCAATATGACTTTAACAAAACAGCACGTTTGGATGACTAAAGAAAAGGATACTAAGTTCATTGTAAGAACGAGTATCCTTTTTAGGTTTTACTAATATTGTGGATTAAGTAAGTATAAGCGTACCCTTTACAATAAAAATCTGGATCGCATATTAGGGAAATACTTAATTTATTTTTTGGATTCTACCATCAATAACTGGCTGAATTGGTTCTTTTAATTGTTTTACATAATCGACTAGCGCTTCAAAGTCGTTTGGACCAGTTTCTGAATTCTTCCCATTTTTAAATGATACAAATCCGTCACCGCCAGAAGCTAAGAAAGCATTCGCAACTACGCTATACGTTTTATATGGAGATAATTCTTCTCCGTTTGTTAAACATATATTTGTAACTTTTTCACCGTTTGGTTTATTGGCATCCCACGTATATTGAATACCTGAGATTTGAAGCATTCTCGTCGTACCTTTTTGCCATTGCTGATTTAAAATGTCGCGAATATCTTGGCCTGTTAAATCTACTTTAATCAATTGGTTTCCAAAAGGTTGAATGCCGTATAATTCGCCCCATGTAATATCGCCAGCATCTAAGTCATTACGAATGCCACCCGGATTCATAAGTGCGATTTGAGCTTGCATTGTTTGACGCTGTGCGTCGGCAATTACATTTCCAAGAGTAGATTCACCAGCATCATTTTGTTTACGGTCAATAGCTGCTGTAGATTTTCCAACAACTTCATTTACAAGTGGTGCGATTTTTTCTTTATATTGATCTAGTTTTTGTTTTACTTGTTTATCAGGTTCTACACCTTCATGATATGTTGTAATCACTTCAGCTTTTTTCTTTACAATATCTTTTGTTTTACGATCGATTGTTACATCTACGTCCGAGAAAGCTGTTCCATAAGAGTTCGCTTGGACGATTAGTTTATTATTTACAGTACCATTTACATACGTGTGACTATGCCCGCCGAAAATAACATCAACTTCTGAATCTGTTTCATTTGCAATTCGAGTAAGGTCTCCATTTGTCACGCCAGATTCATCAGTTGTTCCGCCGACATGGGCAAGGACGACGATGGATTTAACACCGAGACGCTTTAATTGTTGCGTTGATTTATTAATTGCTTCTACTTCGTCAGTGATCTGTACATTTTTAAGCATAGTAGGCATCACGACATTTGGTGTATCAGTTGTAACAACGCCAATGAACCCTACAGGAACACCATCTACCATTTTTACAGTAAATGGTGGTAAAAATAAGCGGCCAGTTGATTTGTTATAGAAGTTAGCAGCGACATAAGGGAAGTTAGCACCTTTAAAATTTCCTGTTTTCTCGTGATATCCACCGTAAATGAGGCGTTTCATTTCATCGATACCTTCATCAAATTCATGGTTTCCGATTGTACCAACATCGAATTTTAAATCATTTAAAAATTCAATCGTTGGTTCGTCTTGTAACAATGCTGAAACTGGTGGACTAGCTCCAACAATATCGCCAGCATGTACGAGAAGTGTATTCGGGTTTTGTTTTTTACGTTCTTTTAAATAAGTAGCTAAATAATCAGCGCCACCGGCTTCTTTGTTATTAATTTTTTTAACCGTATCTAGTTGTCCATGGAAATCATTAATACCAAGCATTTGTACGTCTACGTAGCGGTTTTGTTCAGCTGGAGTCTGGGATGGGGGAGCGGCAAATACGCTTGAAAAAGTTATGGTGCTTAAAATGGCAACAGCAGGAATAATTTTTTTCCACATAATTCATTTCTCCTTTTTTTATAATCTGACATCATACGACATAATTTTAATAGATTCATAGGATTATATCTATATAAAAATTTAGTTTTTTCGAAAAATTAACATATTTACAAAAGCTGAATAATAGAGTAAAGAACCTTTTTTATTGTCGAGTTCATTGTGTATCTACTATAATGGAGAAAAAAGTAAAAGGTGAGTAGCATGAAGAAAAAGAAACAAAGACAAATGCAAAGACAATCGCAAGTGAATAAACCAGAGAAAGAGTCGCTTACATTAGGCGATCAATTAAATGATTCACTCATGCAGCAATTAAAAAATAAGAAGAAAGAATTGCAAGTGAGAGAAGAGAAAAAAGAGGCAGCTGAACTGGAAAGAAAGCGCCAAGAACAAAAAGAACGTGAAAAGAATAAATCATTTGAAGAACTGTTAAGTGAAAGTAGCCTTACTTGGAAAGACTTTAAATAATATAAAAAAATGATCAGTGCATTCCGCTGATCATTTTTTTGACGAGCTTGTAAGAAAAGGGGAGTGTAAATGAGAAAAATTGTAGTCGTTCCGCATGAAAATCATTGGAACGAAAAATTTCAAATAGAGGCCGAACGATTAAAATCGGCGATGCCAGAAATGGTGAAAGTCCACCATATTGGAAGTACGTCAGTGCCAGGACTGGCAGCTAAACCAATTATAGATATGATTATGGAAGTAGAGAGTATCGCCAGAGTAGATCAGTGGAATGAACGTTTTGACGAGCTTGGTTACATCGCAAAAGGGGAAAATGGTATTTCAAGACGTCGTTATTTTATTCATGGAACGGAGGAAAAACGTTCGTATCACTTACACGTGTTTGAAAAAGGAAACCCTGAGATAGTAAGGCATTTAGCATTTCGTGATTATATGATGGCCCATTGCGAAGAAGCTGAGGCATATGCAACTTTAAAGAAAGAATTAGCTGAAAAGTATACATATGATGGTACGTTATATTCGGAAGGAAAAACTGAGTTTGTGCGTAATGTTGATGAAAAAGCGAAAGAATGGAGAGAAGGAAATGTGAATAATTGAGTTAAACCTTTAGTGTATAAAATTATTATGTAAACTGTACATATGTTTTGACTTTTTGGTTGAATCTTGTTCAAATAAAGTGGTGGCTTATAAAAAATGTAAGAATGAGAGGGAGACGACTGTGCACATTCCAACAACTACACTTCATAATGGCGTGAAAATGCCGATGATTGGTCTAGGCGTTTATAAAGCGAAAGAAGGCGACGAAGTAAAACAAGCAGTAAAAACAGCGTTAGAAGTTGGATACCGTTCGATTGATACAGCGACTGTATATGAAAATGAAAGCGGTGTCGGAGAAGCGGTTCGTGAATCAGGAATTCCGAGAGAAGACATATTTATTACAACAAAAGTTTGGAACGACGATCAAGGATACGAGGAAACACTTGAGGCGTTTGAAAAAAGCTTAAAGAAATTACAAATGGACTATGTAGATTTATATTTAATACATTGGCCAATAAGAGGGAAGTATGTCGATACGTACCGAGCGTTAGAAAAGCTGTATGAAGAAGGTAGAGTGCGCGCGATTGGTGTTTCTAATTTTCATAAACATCATTTAGAGCTATTATTACCAAATTGTAAAGTCAAGCCGATGGTAAACCAGGTAGAACTTCATCCGATGTTAGCGCAATTTGAATTGCGTAATTTCTGTCAAGGTGAGCAAATTCAAATGGAAGCATGGAGCCCATTAATGAGAGGCGGGGAAGTATTCGAGCACCCGATTATTCAGGCTATTGCTACTAAATATGAAAAAACACCTGCGCAAGTTATATTAAGATGGGATATTCAAAGCGGGGTAGTGACAATTCCTAAATCTGTTACACCATCTCGCATTAAGGAGAACTTTTCTATCTTTGATTTTTCACTAACAGAAGCAGAGATGACTCAAGTTAATACGTTAAATCGTAATTTACATGTAGGAACGAATCCTGATAAATATGATACGCTATAAAAAGACGCTACCAGTATGGTAGCGTCTTTTTAACGATGTAAAGCGTAAGTATCACATTTAGCAATTTGCTGAAGTTGTACATATTCTGCTGTTGTTAACTGTGTTTGTTTACTAGCCTGTACATTTTCTTGTAATTGCTGGATAGAGCTTGCACCAGGTATAACAGCTGCAACAGTTTCGTTATGTAAGCAATATTGAATAGCTGTTCCAGTTAAGGAGCTTCCTTGGGTTATTTCTTTTACACTTGCAAGCGTCGCATATAATTCATCGTAAGAATAAGAAAGGTATTCTTTTTCTTTTACTCTTTCTATCTTTCTTGCATTATTGTCAGTTAGAATTCCTTTTGCAAGTGGTCCGCGAGCGATAATGCTAATTTGATGTTCACTGAAAAGTGGGAACCATTCTTCAGGGCGACGATTTAAAAGGCTATATTCCATTAGCACACTAACGATATTTGAACGTTTTGCATACTCACGGATGACATTTGGACGTATAGAAGAAATGCCGTAGTGGCGAATGATACCTTCTTTTTTTAATTCTTCAAAGGCGTCAATTGTTTCATCTATTGGATCTTCAATCGTCCCGCCGTGAAGTTGATAAAGATCAATATAATCAGTTTGAAGTCTACGTAAACTTTCTTTCACTTCAGCCTTTATGTAATTTTTAGAAGGATCCCAAGACCAGCCATGTTTTTCTTCTGTCCATCGATTTCCAACTTTCGTTGTAAGAACAATTTGGTCTCGTTTCCCTTTTAATGCTTTTCCAACAAACTCTTCATTTAATCCATAATCATATAAATCCGCTGTATCAAAAAAATTGATTCCTAAATCGATTGCTTCATCGATAATACGCATAGCTTCTGTTTCAGATGTACCGAGAGACATACAGCCAAGGCCCATTTCTGTAACAAACAAATCTGAGTTTCCTAATTGACGTTTTTTCATAGGTCAACCTCCTTACCTTTATTGTACGCAAGGGAAAAGAGGTTGACAAACGTTTACTTTTTACCCCGCTTTAACGGGCAGTAAGACCCCCACTTTAAAATTCAGCTCATACGAGGAAGTTAGGTGGGAGATTAACTGCCCGTTAAAGCCCGATTCGTTCAACTAATAATCAGAGGGGATGAACAAAACCCCCTCTAATTAAAGTTTCACTTTATTTGCTGTAATCCACTCTTGTACAGTTGTATACTCTTTGCCATATTGTTTTAGTTTATGGCGAATTTGCCATGCTTTTCCGACTAAAGTGACGCGATTTGGTAAAATATAAACTTTCATTTCTATCACGCTCCTTTCAATGTGGTAAAATGTATGAGGAAAGAATAGGAAATAGAACAGGGAGATGAAGTAGTATGAGTAATCTTGCAGAGAGAACAGTAAAAACTGAGCCGATTTTTGATGGTAGAGTTATAAAAGTTCGTGTTGATGATGTAGTATTACCAAATGGAGCAATGAGTAAACGTGAAATTGTAAATCACCCTGGTGCAGTTGCTATTATTGCTATTACTGATGAGGGGAAAATCGTGCTTGTTGAGCAGTATCGTAAAGCGCTTGAAAAGGCGATTATAGAAATTCCAGCCGGCAAGTTAGAACCTGGTGAAAAACCTGAGGTGACAGCAGTTCGTGAATTAGAAGAGGAAACAGGATATGTATGTGAAAATATGGAACTTATTACTTCTTTCTATACATCTCCAGGATTTGCAGATGAAATTTTATATGTATATAAAGCGACAGGTTTGACGAAAAAAGAAAATAAAGCCGAGTTAGATGAAGATGAGTTTGTGGAATTGATGGAAGTATCGTTAGAAGAAGCGATTACTCTTATGAAAGACCTTCGTATTCATGATGCGAAAACGATGTTTGCAGTACAATATTTACAACTACAAAAATAAACACTCGCCAAAGGCGAGTGTTTTTTAATTGATTTTTGCGTATACGCGTGCATCACGTAAGCCACCGTCTGGTGCTATGAAATCATTTTCCATTGTACCTTCTAGAATAAATTCTAAACGTTCTGCTAGGTTACATGCATTTGTATTTGTTGCATCAATACGAATTTCAATTCTTCTAGCACTTAGCTTATCAAAAGCAAATTGAATGGCACCTTTAATGGCTTCAGTCATATAGCCTTGTTTTGTATAAGCACTATGCAGCCAGAAGTGAAGTGAAAACTTTGGAATATCCCAGTTTTCAGGCTTAAGTGTTATAGCCCCGATGAATGTACCAGATACTTTATCGTATAAGTGAAAATCAAGTGTTTCACGAAGTAAAAACTGTCCGTGAGCGTTACGAACGATTTCTTCAGCACTTTCTTCTGTTTCAGCGTTAATTGGCATCCACGGTACTAAGTCTTCTAGAGAAGCTTGGATTGCTTCATACACTTCTGCACCATCACCTGGAAATGGCTTACGAACTTGTAAGCGTTCAGTTTGAAATAATGTTGGAAAATCTAATAATAATGGTTTCAAGTGAAATCCCTCCTATTCTCTACTTTTTAGTTTAGCAAAGTAGAGCGGAATTTCAATGTTAATTCGTCATACTTTTTTCTTTCTTTCATACATTTTTAGTAAGAGTGTGAACGGAGGGAAGAAAAATGTGGAGAAAAACTTGGCAAGGCCGTGTAATGTCTCACATACAGGAAAACTCTTCATTATATATATTTAACGCTGTTTTATTATTGATGGGAGTAATATTTGGGGCCATTCTTGTAAATAGTCTACAATTAAATCAAAAACAAGATTTATCATTTTATTTACAACGTTTTTTTGGACAAGTTTCTAAAGGAGAATTTGCTATTGCAAGCGAAATGTTTCGAGAAAGTTACTTTTCGCAATTAAAATACATTGGATTTATTTGGATTTTGGGGATTTCAATTATTGGATTGCCACTTATTTTTATTTTATTGTTTGTAAAAGGAGTAGTTGTCGGATTTACAGTAGGTTTTTTAGTCAGTCAGCATGGATGGAATGGATTATTATTAGCATTCGTTTCTGTATTGCCACAAAACCTCATTATTATTCCAGTATTTCTCGTTATGACAACAATTGCCGCAAGTTTTTCCTTACGCATGATTCGGCATCAATTTATTCGGAAGATAACCGAGCCGCTATTACCGTTATTAATTCGTTATACATGCTTCTTTCTTGTAATTGGAGCGGTGTTAGCTCTTGCTTCTAGTGTAGAAGCTTATGCATCACCAGTTTTAATGAAAGAAGTCGTTGAGGCTATTAATAAACAATAAATATTTTATGAGAATAATTATCAATTTGTTTTTATTGTTTTTCTTTTGACAGAAGCCCTTCTTCTGATATAATGGTGTAAGAGTGGCGAGGAGGGAGTAGTACCGAATGGAAGAAAGAATTGAACGAATTAAGAAGCAATTACATGCAGCGAGCTACAAGTTAACACCGCAACGTGAAGCAACAGTTCGTGTGCTGCTAGAAAATGAAGAAGATCATTTAAGCGCAGAAGATGTTTACCTCCTTGTAAAAGAAAAGTCGCCAGAGATCGGATTAGCAACCGTCTATCGAACTTTAGAACTATTATCTGAGTTAAAAGTTGTCGATAAGATTAACTTCGGAGACGGTGTTTCACGCTATGACTTACGCCAAGAAGGTGCGCAGCGTTTCCACCATCATTTGATTTGTACACAATGTGGTGCTGTACAAGAAATACAAGAAGATTTACTTGGTGAAGTGGAAAGGAAAGTAGAACGTGACTGGAGCTTTAAGGTGAAAGATCATCGTTTAACATTCCATGGGATTTGTAAAAATTGTCAAGAAAATGAAACGGATGAAAAATAACCTTTTCCTATTTATCTAGGAAGAGGTTTTTTATTTGAATAAGGTATAAATTGGTGAAAGCTTGGCATATGTTGTAATAACTTATATTTTGGAGGAGTTTACAATGCGCCGAGCTTTAAAATTAACTTTTGATGGAATAAAAGTATTTTTATTATTTACAAGTTGTACGATTTTGTTTTATTTCGCTATACTATGGATAAATGAAGAATATGAAAGCTATCATCGTTATGAAAAGCCACAAGAAGAGACTGTAGAAAAAGTATCAGGGAATGAAGAGCCGGCAAAGGATGCTTTCGTAAATAGAATGATGTTTTTCTATGAAAATGGGGAGTAGTGTAGATTGGAAGATCAATTAAAAGATTTTATTCATTATATGGTTGTCGAAAAAGGGCTTGCGAAAAATACAGTAGTATCTTATGAACGTGATTTAAAAAGTTATGTAAAGTATTTGCAAAATGTAGAACAGGCGAAAAGCTTTCATGAAGTGACACGCTTGCACATTGTTAATTTTCTGCAGCACTTAAAAGAAAACGGAAAATCTTCGAAAACATTAGCACGTCATATCGCATCGATTCGTTCGTTTCACCAATTCTTACTTCGTGAACGAGCGGTAGAGCACGATCCATCCGTACATATTGAAACGCCGCAAGGAGAACGGAAATTACCGAAAGTACTATCAATTGATGAAGTCGAAGCGTTACTTCAGACACCAAAAATGACGAGTGCTTTTGGGGTTCGTGATAAAGCGATGCTAGAGTTATTGTATGCGACAGGGCTTCGTGTTTCAGAATTAATTGCCTTAAATTTAGAAGATGTACATTTAACGATGGGATTTGTTCGTTGCATAGGGAAAGGGAATAAAGAAAGAATTATTCCACTAGGAAGTCTAGCGACGGAAGCGATTCAAAAGTATATTGAAAAGGGAAGAAGAGAATTGATGGGTAAAAAAGTAGTAGATGCACTCTTTTTAAACCATCATGGGAATCGATTATCAAGACAAGGGTTTTGGAAAATTTTAAAACGATTAGCGAAAGAAGCGAATATTGAAAAAGAGCTTACACCGCATACGTTGCGCCATTCTTTTGCTACGCATTTATTAGAAAATGGAGCAGACTTGCGTGCAGTGCAAGAAATGCTAGGACATGCAGATATTTCAACGACGCAAATTTATACGCATGTTTCAAAAGCTAGATTAAAAGATGTATATAAACAATTTCATCCGAGAGCATAGTTACTATGCTCTTTTTTTTCATAGATTCAAAAGGCTATAGCACTTCACAAAAACTTCACAGACATTTCGTATATTGTTTTCAGCAGAAGACTAGAATATTACAATGTATTTCCTCTATACTAAATAAAGTATGAAGGAGGAAATGATGATGAAAAAACTTATTATGACTTTATTTATCGCGATGCTAGCATTGGCTGGCTGTAATACAAACAAAGAGGAACCGAAAAAAGAACAGAAACTAGAAGCTGTAAAAGTAGCAGTTCAAACAAATCCGAAAGAAATTAAACCTGGTGAAAAAACAGAAGTACAAGCACTTGTTACGCAAGGAAAAGAAAAAGTAACAGATGCTGATGATGTAAAGTTTGAAATTTGGAAAGCTGGCGACCAAAAGCACGAGATGTTAGATGGTAAGCATAAAGGTAAAGGTGTTTATGCAGTAGAGAAAACGTTCGAGACGGATGGAGTATACCATATTATCGCTCACACAAATGCACGTGAAATGCATGTTATGCCAGAAGTAAAAGTGGCTGTAGGAAATGCGAAAGTAGAAGATGCGAAAAAAGAAAATAGTGATCATGGTGCAGGGCATGGCGATCATAAAAGTGATACAATGATCCACCTTATGGCTGGTGACATAAAAGCAAACGCTGAGTCGACTATGAAAGTTCATTTAAAACAAAAAGAAGAAGCGTTAACTGGTGCTGAAGTACAACTTGAGATTTGGAAAGATGGTGTTGAAAAACACGAATTTATTCCAGCGAAAGAAGGAAATAAAGGAGAGTATGAAACGAAACATACTTTCAAAGAAAACGGTGCTTACAAAGTGAAAGTTCATGTTAAAAAAGGCGAGCTGCATGAACATAAAGAAGAAACAGTAGAAGTAAAATAAAAAGTAGCTCTTTAGAGCTGCTTTTTTTATTTTTATCTCGTTATTTGTGAGCTAATTAATTTTTCGCTTTACATGAAGAAATAAATCATGAAATAATTAGCACTTCTTTGCATAATGGATTACAATAGAAGTGTGAAGAAAATGAGAAAATCTACGAAAATGTATTAAAAAGAAAGCGTAAACATGGTATGATATCCGTATCAGATGTCTGACATCTGACTTAGAAAAAACTAGAAATGTTTTTGAGTCGTTTCAAAGTGAACGAAATAGGTTAGAGAATCATTTAAAGAAGTACTGTTTGACAATGAGAACGAAAGATAATTCTTATGGAGAACAGTTTCACTTTATAGCGTTTTGAACATACTACAAGAAGTAGAACTGAACTTATAGGAGGTCGCAGTTATGAATAAATATAAACGTATATTCCTAGTCGTAATGGATTCTGTTGGAATCGGTGAAGCACCAGATGCTGAACAATTTGGTGATTTAGGATCTGACACAATCGGTCACATTGCTGAACATATGAATGGGTTACAGATGCCTAATATGGTGAAATTAGGTCTTGGTAACATTCGTGAAATGAAAGGTATCTCTAAAGTAGAAAAGCCACTTGGGTATTATACAAAAATGCAAGAAAAATCTACTGGTAAAGATACAATGACAGGACACTGGGAAATCATGGGTCTTTACATTGATACACCATTCCAAGTGTTCCCTGAAGGATTCCCAAAAGAATTACTTGATGAATTAGAAGAAAAAACAGGTCGTAAAATCATCGGTAATAAACCAGCTTCTGGAACTGAGATTCTTGATGAACTTGGCCAAGAACAAATGGAAACAGGCTCTTTAATCGTTTACACTTCTGCTGATAGCGTATTACAAATCGCAGCACACGAAGAAGTAGTGCCGCTTGATGAGTTATATAAAATTTGTAAAATTGCACGTGAATTAACGTTAGATGAGAAGTACATGGTAGGTCGCGTTATTGCTCGTCCATTCGTTGGTGAGCCTGGAAACTTTACACGTACACCAAACCGTCATGATTATGCATTAAAACCATTTGGCCGTACGGTAATGAATGAATTAAAAGATAGTGACTACGATGTGATTGCTATCGGTAAAATCTCTGACATCTATGATGGTGAAGGAGTAACTGAATCACTTCGTACGAAGTCTAATATGGATGGAATGGATAAGCTTGTAGATACATTAAATATGGACTTTACAGGTCTTAGCTTCTTGAACCTAGTTGACTTTGATGCATTATTTGGACACCGCCGTGATCCACAAGGATACGGAGAAGCTCTGCAAGAATATGATGCTCGTCTTCCAGAAGTATTCGAAAAACTAAAAGAAGATGATTTATTATTAATTACAGCAGACCATGGTAATGATCCAGTTCACCACGGTACTGATCATACACGTGAATATGTACCGTTATTAGCATATAGCCCAAGCATGAAAGATGGCGGACAAGAATTATCACTTCGCCAAACATTCGCTGATATTGGTGCAACGGTAGCAGAAAACTTCGGTGTGAAAATGCCAGAACACGGAACAAGCTTCTTAAACGAGCTAAAGAAATAGGGGGATAAACAAATGAATCGTGAACTTATTACAAAATCAGCTTCATACTTAAAAGAGAAATTTCAAGAAACGCCACAAGTAGGACTAATCCTTGGATCAGGACTAGGTGTATTAGCAGATGAAATCGAGAATGCAGTAACAGTACCTTACAGTGAAATCCCTGAATTCCCAGTATCAACTGTAGAAGGACATGCAGGTCAATTAGTATTCGGTACACTTCAAGGTGTAACAGTAGTAGCAATGCAAGGACGTTTCCACTTCTATGAAGGATACGACATGCAAAAAGTAACATTCCCAGTTCGTGTTATGAAAGAACTAGGTGTAGAAACAGTTGTTGTAACAAATGCAGCTGGTGGTGTAAATACATCATTCGAGCCAGGCGATCTTATGTTAATTTCAGACCATATTAACTTCATGGGTACAAATCCATTAATCGGACCAAATGATTCTGAAATGGGTGTACGATTCCCTGATATGTCTACATCATATACGCCAGAGCTTCGTGAAATGGCGAAACAAGTCGCAACAGACTTAAATATTAAAGTACAAGAAGGTGTATACGTTGGAATGACAGGTCCTGTATATGAAACACCTGCTGAAATTCGTATGCTTCGTACACTTGGCGGAGATGCAGTTGGTATGTCAACAGTACCTGAAGTAATTGTAGCGCGTCATGCAGGTATGAAAGTACTTGGTATTTCTTGTATTTCAAATATGGCAGCTGGTATTTTAGATCAGCCACTACACCACGATGAAGTAATCGAAACGACAGAACGTGTTAAAGCTAACTTCTTAGCATTAGTAAAAGCAATCGTAAAACAAATGAAGGGGTGACCTCACAATGAGAATGGTGGACCTAATTGCAAAAAAACGTGACGGACATGCATTAACGACAGAAGAAATTAACTTTATTGTTCAAGGATATACGAATGGTGATATTCCTGATTATCAAGTAAGTTCACTTGCAATGGCAATTTTCTTCCAAGATATGAACGATCAAGAGCGTGCTGATTTAACAATGGCAATGGTAAATAGCGGTGATACAATCGACTTATCAGCTATTGAAGGGATAAAAGTAGATAAGCACTCAACAGGTGGCGTTGGTGATACAACAACACTTGTATTAGGTCCATTAGTAGCTGCTTTAGGTGTACCGGTTGCAAAAATGTCTGGACGTGGTTTAGGACATACTGGTGGTACAATTGATAAATTAGAAGCAGTTCCAGGATTCCATGTTGAAATCGAAAATGATGAATTCATGCGTCTTGTAAATGAAAACAAAATCGCAGTTATTGGTCAAAGTGGAAACTTAACACCTGCGGATAAAAAATTGTATGCACTTCGTGATGTAACGGCAACAGTAAACTCAATTCCGCTTATTGCAAGCTCGATTATGAGTAAAAAAATTGCTGCTGGTGCAGATGCAATTGTTCTTGATGTAAAAACTGGAGCAGGTGCATTTATGAAAACAGATGAAGATGCAAAACGTTTAGCAGAAGCAATGGTGCGTATTGGTAATAACGTTGGTCGTAATACGATGGCTGTTATTTCTGATATGAGTCAACCACTTGGTGAGGCGATTGGTAACGCACTTGAAGTACAAGAAGCAATTGATACGTTACAAGGTAAAGGACCAAAAGATTTAGAAGAGTTATGTTTAACACTTGGAAGTCAAATGGTATACCTTGCTGGACAAGCTTCATCTTTAGAAGATGCACGTGAGAAATTAATTGAAGTCATGAACAACGGTAAAGCGCTAGAATCATTTAAAACGTTCTTATCAGCGCAAGGCGGCGATGCATCTGTTGTTGATGATCCTTCAAAATTACCACAAGCACAGTTTAAAATTGAAGTAGAAGCGAAAGAAGACGGTTATGTATCAGAAATCGTTGCAGATGAAATCGGAACAGCAGCAATGCTTTTAGGAGCAGGACGTGCGACGAAGGAATCTGAAATTGATTTAGCAGTTGGCTTAATGCTTCGCAAAAAAGTAGGGGACAGCGTGAAAAAAGGTGAATCCCTTGTTACCATTTACGCAAACCGTGAAAATGTGGAAGATGTAAAAGCAAAAATTTATGAGAACATGAAGATCTCTAAAGACCACGTAGATGCACCAACTTTAGTGCATGGTATTGTAACGAAGTAATAAAAAAGGCCGAGGAGTATTTCTCCTTGGCTTTTTTTGCTATTTTTTGTTTATAATAATAATGGGTGAAATTATGATTAGAATTTGTGCAATAACAAAAACAGATGAAGTATTATATGATGTTTCGCTAGAAGAAACAACGAAAGACCATATTGTATGGTATTGGCTAGATTTATATAAGCCAACGAAAGAAGAGTATACATACATTTTGCAAGATCATTTTAAGTTCCATCCCCTTGCAATTGAAGACTGTATAGAATATGTACAGAGGCCAAAAGTTGATTTTTATGATGGATATAACTTTTTAGTTCTTCATGCATTTGGTGAGGATGGATTAGAACCGCACGAGATCGATTTATTTATTAGTGATCGTTTCATTGTTTCTTTCCACTTTTCGCATAACAATGCAATCGAAAGAGTATGGAAAACACTTGGAGAAAAGAAGCGTATTAAAAATAGTCCTTTACACGTAGCGCATACTATAATCGACCAAATTGTGGACGATTATTTTGCGCCTGTATATTACATTGAGGATCATTTAAATGCAATTGATGATAATTTAACGGGCGAGACAGCAGGAAGTGTGCTAGAAGAAGTATTTGATATACGTGCAGATTTATCGAAGTTAAGGCGCACAATCATTCCGATGCGTGATTTATTGTATCGTATTTTAAATTCGACTCGTTTTTACGGTATAAGTGATCATGAAATTTACTTTAAAGATATACATGATCATTTGCTGAAACTGACAGAAATGATTGAGGCAAGCCGGGAGTTAACGGCAGATATTCGAGATAGTTATTTTTCATTAAACTCACATCATATGAATAACATTATGAAAACATTAACAGTATTCTCGACTATTTTCATGCCATTAACATTTATTGCGGGAGTATACGGAATGAACTTTACGCATATGCCGGAGCTTGGTGGACAATATAGTTATTTTATTTGTCTACTTCTAATGGCGCTAATTGGCGGTGGTATGATGGCTTGGTTTTATAAAAAAGGATGGTTTAAGTAAAAAAAACACCGAGGGAAATTCCTCGGTGTTTTTTACTTAACCAATAGCATGTAATACGAACATGGCTAAGAATAAGCATGTAACGATATACATAGACGGTGCGACTTCTTTACGCTTTCCAAGAGCAACTTTTAAGATAGGATAAGCAATAAATCCGAACGCAATGCCATCAGCGATACTATATGTGAGCGGGATCATGACGATAATTAAGAACGCTGGAAATCCTTCTGAAAAATCGTTCAGAGGAATTTGCTGAATGCTTGTAATCATCAGGCCGCCAATAATAATTAAGATTGGTGCAATGGCACTATCAGGAATTAGTTTGACAAACGGAAGTGCGAACAGTGATGCAAAGAATAACAACCCTGTAACGATAGACGTCAGACCTGTCTTTCCGCCTGCAGTAATACCTGCGGCACTCTCTACTGTTGATACGGTAGGGCTTGTGCCAAATAGACCACATGTCATTGCTGAAATTGCATTGGCTTGGTAAGCACGTGGGAATTTACGGTCATCTTCTAATAAACCGTGCAGAAGTCCCATGTTCTCAAAAATAAGCACCATGCTTAAGGAGAATGTTGCAATCCAAAACGGTAAGGAAGAAAGTTTGCCAAATGACATAGCTCCAAACACATCGCCGTAATTAGCAAATGAGAATGAACTCTTTCCGATTTGACTTGTATCAACAAGACCAAATAGCCATGCGATACCAGTTCCTATTGCAATCGTCCATAAAAAGTTTCCACGTACGTTACGAATAAATAATACAAGTGCAACGATAAGAGTAAGTAGTGTCGCAAGAACGACAGGGCTACTTAATTTCCCCATTGCAACAGCAGTATTTGGATTCGAAACGACTAAACCACCTTTTTGCAATCCGATAAATGCTAAAAATAATCCGATACCGACAGTAATAGCTTCCTTTAATGACTTTGGAATCGATACTGAAAGCACGCGAGCGATTGGTGTAAACGCAGCAATTGCAAAAATAATACCAGAGATGAAGACAGCTGCTAATGCTTCCTGCCAAGTTAATCCGAGCGTATGCACAGCAGTGTACGTGAAGAATGCATTTACACCCATACCAGGGACAAGAATAGCAGGTGCGTTTGCCCAAAATGCCATGAGCAGACATCCGATAAATGAACTGAAAACAGTTGCTAAAATTCCAGCTTCAAGAGGAATGCCAGCATCGGATAAAATGGATGCATTTACAATCATAATATATACGATCGTGAAAAATGACGTAACTCCAGCTAAAACTTCTTGTTTTGGTGATGTTTCGTGTAAACCTAATTTAAATGTTCTTTCAAGTATTCCTTTCATGTTAAACCTTCTTTTTCATATCCCTCTCCCACCCGTGATATCTCTTTCGTAAGAGCTCACCGTCCTTTATTATATCAGAACATCATGTTTTTACAACAAGGAAAATGATAACGTTTACTTATAAATGAAATTATTTATAAATACGTAAAAATCGCTCGTATTGTTGAAATGATTTCTAATTCTCCCGATTGAATGGGCGGAGCGGCTTGCGCATGTAAAGTAGCAAAGGACGCAACTTCTCGTGGTAATTGAGCAGATTCTTCAACGAATGAGAGTGGAACAGGATTAATGTTTAAATTGTATGTACTCGCAATAGCACGAGCTTTTTCTACCGCTTGTTGCAGAGCTTGAATGAGAGCTTGCTCATAATATTTATTTGGATGAGATATCCGAAAACGTAAACCTTTTGCTAAGTTTGCTCCATTTGAAACGGCTATATCATATACTTCCCCTGCTTTTTGTACATTTAAAACGGTAATTTCATACAAATGTTCCACACGGTATCCTTGTAGTAATGCTTTATCATTTACATATTCGTACTGGGGTGTAATCGTATACGAAATGGTTTCTATATTTTTGTCGGCAATCCCTAATTGTTTTAGTGCATCTAATAATTGTTTAGACTGCACTGCATTCTCTTCTTGTGCCTGTTTTACATTTTTATGATCTGTACGAATACCAATTGTTAATATAACAACATTTGGTTTTGCTTTTACAACACCTTCACCTTGCACCGTAATGGTAGCTTCTTTACCAGTGTTTGCTGTACGTACGTTGTGTAAATAAGGATTCATTCCACCTTGCATTTTCCATCACCATCCTTATTTATATGTATATGTGTGAACAAAAAAGAAATTTGTATGAAAAAGTTACATAAATGGGAATGTTAGAGAAAGAAAGCATATACAACGAGGGTATTTATAGATTATAATATGTGTAAATATGATAAAAAAGGGACGAGGCTAGTGAACGAAAAAAGAGAAACACTGATTTTAGAGTTATCCGGATCATTTCGAAAGATGATACGTTTATTACAAAATGATATTAATACACGTTTTGCAGAACATATGCCATACAATGAATTTTCTGTATTACGCGCGTTATTTTTAAAAAGTCCACAGATGGCTTCGCAAATTGCGAGTGAAGTAAACGTAACCTCCAGTCATATTACAGCTGTTACTGATCGTCTCGTACGAAAAGGCTTTGTAGAAAGAAAGCGTTCAAACTCTGACCGTCGCATCGTGTACTTAGAAATTACAGAACACGGAAGAGAAGTAACTGAAAAACTTGAAGCTGTGCGTAAAGAATATTATAAAGAGAGATTTAAAGGTTGGAGCGACCAAGAAATAGAAATGGTGTTAGAGCTATTTGGCCGCGTATTATAATAAATGAGGATAGGAAGCGAAAGCTTTCCTATCCTTTTTCTTTTGAATAAAAACATTTTGAAACTCCAATACTTTAATTAAAAAGAATCGGAGTGAAAAATTATGAAACGTATTTCTATGCTTTTCATTATGATCGGAAGTTTTTTCTGCTTTAATCAATTCGCGGATGCCGCATCGCCTCTTCAAGTCGTTCAAAAAGAATTAAAACACATTTCAAATAAGCAACCTGTTTTATATTCAAAACTATGGATTCGTTCAATGCAGAATGCTATTTTATTTCATCATAGTGATAACATTCGGCATGAAGATACGATCAGTAATGTAACA
Source organism: Bacillus sp. BC08 (assembly GCF_054326875.1). Classification (NCBI taxonomy): domain Bacteria; kingdom Bacillati; phylum Bacillota; class Bacilli; order Caryophanales; family Bacillaceae; genus Bacillus; species Bacillus sp. BC08. The sequence goes on from NZ_JBTGPA010000035.1 coordinate 726,184, forward strand.
AAGTCTTCTCTTGTAAAAGTAAAACAACTGCCACTTCAAAAAGCATCGCAGTACATCCCGAGATTATCACAATATATTTCTAAGTTTGAAGCTGAGAATGTGCAAGTGTATTATGTTGCAGCGCGTTATGAAGTGAAAAAAGAAAATTCGTATCAATTAAATGGAATGAATTATTTTATGCAAGTGTTTATTCAACAAGGGGGGGAATGGAGAATTGCTGAAAGCATAGTTGCTCCGACAGATCAAATCGTGGCAAATGGTGACGGATTTGGAACGAAGCAAGAAAAAGAGTATGGGAAAAGAAGAGAGAATGTGAAATAACCTCCTCATCGAGAGGAGGTTATTTTATTTAAAATTCCAAGAGACTTTCCATTTTAATATTTTAGGTAGGAAGAAATACGTAATGAAACTAGTCACTAAAAATCCGATGTAAAAGCTGGACAATGACTGCTTGTGACTTAGTATTAAACCTCCAGTGATCCCACCAAAGAAAATCGCACAAGCTAAAACTACTTTTTGTAGTTTTGGATATAGTAAGTAGTTACCATTTCGCTCATTGGCTGAACGGGCATATAAATATATACCGAGTGGTAATAAAACAATGATATGTGCGATAGATCCAATCAATGTTTTTGCCGGTGGAATCTTTGTAAAGTTTGGTTCGTTATGACGCACTCCATTCTGATCGGTATAAGCGCTTTGTGGATCATAATTAAAGTCAATATAAAAATCTTCTGCTGGACTAGAAATACGTATGTTTTCCATCACATTATGTATAAGACTTTTGTCCTCATGAAATTCAGTGTTTGAGTGAACAACAATGACTCCTGAGATAAGTGATGGAAGTAAAGCTGGGAAGAATAGTATAACTGCAGTGAGAAATCCTTGCGATATAATATTCCCTGCAATGGTTCCTACACATAAGGCAATTGTATAAATTGCGAATAATACAATTAACATGTATATAAAGTAACTATGAAATGGGGAGAATACTTGATATTTATTATGAAAAGTCAACTTTTTCATAATAGCAAATAGTCCCCAGTTTAAAACGACAACAGCGGCGATATTACAGAGTCCAAATAACCATTTCGTTATATAGAGGTGTGAACGTTTAAATGGCATAGACCATAACAAGTCGCTATAGTTATTTTGTCTTTCCCAGCCGATTAATGTACAGGCCAGAACGATAAGTGCAGCACCTTGAAATATGACAGGTTCCATAAGTGATAAATCAAAATTGTAATGATATATAATTTTCGATTCTTTATTCATATTTAGAAAATATTGCTGTTGAATAGAAGTCATATAGTATTTATATGACAAAGTATAGAAGCTGACGAGCCAAAATAACCATACAACATATTTACTTTGTTGATATGTTCTTAGCCACAGTGCTTTTTGAAACATAGGATCTCTCCTTTAAAAAACTTTATAATTTGTTAGGCGTGATAATACAACATAAGTAATGATTCCAGCGAGAAACAAACTGATATAGTAGTTAGGTAAGAAATAAAATTGATTTATTTTATAGCCACCTAGTAATGCAAAGTAAATGGTTGTCCCCCATATCCATATTTTTAAATGTTTTTGGAAAATAAATATCTTTTGACTATTTTCATTTGGTGACCGCATATATAAGTATGTCCCAAGTAGTAAATAAAATATTGTATAGAAAATAGGGACTAACATTGATTTGGCTGAATAATATTTATGAGATACTGGATTTCTTAAAGTAGTTGGATCGTTGTCCTGCTTTCGGTATTCTGGATCATAGTTATAATCAATAGAAAAGCGATATATTGGTGCAACTATATTTGTTTTTTGATTGATTTCATAAAGTTGTTCATATAGCTTATAATTTTTAGGATCGGTAGCTTCTAAATGATTTATCGTAAAAGTGTAAACTAGTGGAATAAATGTAAGTCCCATTAATAGCCACGGAATACAAAAAACAACCTGGGAAACAATGCTTCCAGTAAAAGTACCGATGCAAAGTGCAGCTGTATATACTGCAACATAAGAAACAATCGCATAAAGAAAGTATCGATGAAACGCACTAAATGATTGATAATCAAAATGAATAGTTGTTCTATAAATAACATACATAAGAATCCAATTTATAAGTAATGAGCTCACAATACAAAATGAACCGAAAGCCCATTTCGATAAGAAAACATCTTTTCTTTTAAACGGCATCGTCATAAGTAGTGTATTAGATTGGTTACTACGTTCCCAACCTATCAATAGGCAAGCTAAAGCAATGATAAGAAGAGTTAACCAAAAACTATTACCTTCTCCTGAAGAAAAGGTATAAAAATAATAATACTGTTTCCCTTTTTCTTGTAATTCGTAATATTTATCGAGTTCCATCTGAGCACTTCTATAGTATCCTAAAGATAAAAGATAAAGCGAACTAAAGAAGAATAGTAACACAGCATATTTCCCGCGTTTCCAATTCCACATCCACAACGCCTTATGAAACATACCCATCCTCCTCCAGTGTCGTAACGAAGACATCTTCAAGTGACATTGTTAATTCCTCAATGAGTATAGGTTGTTCTTTGTAAAACTTCTCCAGTGTTGTAGCTACATTTCCCTCAATTAAGATTGTAAATACTTTTCCTGTTTGATTTAATATTTTAATATTGCTTAAGTTTTCTAGTTTTTGAGGTAATGACCGTTCATAAGCTACTTGTATTTTTGCAAATCGTGATTTTGCATCGTCTAGTGATGTAATAGATGAGATAGTATGGCCTTTTAATATAATGATTGTATCTGCGATTTGTTCTACCTCATCTAAATGGTGAGTTGAGATGAAAATGGTAATCTCTTTATCTGCAACTTCTCCAACGAGAAATTGGAGGATTTGCCGTTTGACGATAGGATCAAGTCCGTTTGTCGGTTCATCTAAAATGATATATTCTGCTTTTGTAGAAACAGCTAAAATGATGGCAAGCAGTGCTTTCATTCCTTTTGAATAGCTACGAATTCGTTTGTTAGGTAAGTTAAAACGTTCTAACAGTTCATAGAAATATGCTTCATCAAATGCGGCATAAACTTGCTTGTAAAACTTTACAATTTCTTTTACCGTATATCCGTTCAATATGTTAGTAGAATCCGGAACATATACGATTTTTTGCTTTATTTCAGGACACTGATGAATATTTGTATCTTCATATGTAACAGTCCCTGCATCAGGGTCTAAAATGCCTACCATCGTTCGTAATAAAGTTGTTTTCCCCGCGCCGTTTCTTCCGAGTAATCCGATGATACTACCTCTTTGTAATGTGAAAGAAACATCGTCTAAAATCGTTTGATTATCAATTGTTTTCTTCACGTTCGTCACTCTCAGCATCCGCATTTCCTCCAATCTCTTTATAGTATGAATCTATCCAATCATGAATTTTATCTTTTGTAACACCAAGATAAGAGGCTTCTAATAGTAATTGATGAAATTGCTTTTCAACCATAGCGATTTTCCTTTCGTCTAATGTTGGGGTAATCGATTGGGATACAAATGTTCCTTTTCCTCGTAATGTTTCAATAATCCCTTGTCGCTCTAACTCTTGGTACGCTTTACTTACTGTATTTGGATTTATAACGAGTAAAGAAGCGAGTTCGCGTACAGAAGGTAGTTTGTCACTTGGAGCTAACATGTTCTTTAATACGAGTTCTTTTATATTTTGAACAATTTGTTCCCATATCGGAGTGTTGCTTCTTGGGTCAAGTTGAATATGCAAGAGCAATGTCTCCTTTCTGACTTGTATTAAGTGTACTACTTCATGTAATACACTTAATACAATATAGGAGATGAATGTATTTGTCAACTGAAAATATTAGAAAAATATGGTATTAAAAAATAAAAAATTGGAAAAAATAGGTCTGATATAGAATGGAGGGTTAGTCATGAAGCGAGTTTTTGGAATACTTGTTTGTTTCATGTTATTGCTTTCTGGTACTTCAGTTAGTTTCGCACAATCTGAGAAAACGAAGCAGGAGAAAACAGAAGAAACAACACCGAAGTTAGCGGAACAAGCGTCGTCAGCAATTGTAATTGAACAAGATACAGGTAAAGTTTTGTTTGATAAAAATCCAAATGAGAAGTTACCACCTGCTAGTATGACGAAGATTATGACAATGCTATTAATTATGGAACAAGTTGAAAAAGGAAAACTAAAACTGACCGATAAAGTTAGAGCAAGTGAGCATGCAGCTTCAATGGGTGGATCACAAATCTTTTTAGAGCCTGGTGAAGAGATGACTGTAAATGAAATGCTAAAGGGTATTGCCATTGCATCTGGAAATGATGCGTCTGTTGCAGTAGCGGAGCATATCGCTGGTTCAGAAGAAGGTTTTGTAAATATGATGAACAAAAAAGCGAAAGATTTAGGACTGAAAAACACTCATTTCCAAAACCCAACAGGTCTTCCGGCTAAAGACCATTATTCTACAGCAAATGATATGGCTATAATGGCGAGAGAATTAATGAAGTATCCGCTTATTCGCAAATACACAGGCAAATACGAGGACTATTTACGTGAAGATACGGATAAGAAGTTTTGGCTCGTGAATACGAATAAGTTAGTACGTTTTTATCCTGGAGTAGATGGCGTGAAAACAGGCTTTACGACAGAAGCAAAATATTGTTTAACAGCATCGGCTGAAAAGAATGGGATGCGTGTTATTTCAGTTGTTATGGGTGCACCTACATCAAAAGAACGGAACAATCAAGTAACGAAGCTTCTTGACTATGCATTTGGTCAATATATGACAAAGAAATTGTATACACGAGGCGAAAAAATTAAGACTGTCCAAGTAGGAAAAGGAAAAAAAGAAAAAGTAGATTTAGTTGCGTCAGACAATGTGTCTCTTCTTATGAAGAAGGGCGAAAATATGGACAAAGTAAAGCAAGAAGTAATTGCTGAAAAGAAAGTGAAAGCGCCGATTAAAAAGGGCGATGCACTAGGTACACTTGTTATTAAAAAAGATAAAGATGTTTTATTAAAACAAACAATTGTAGCAAAAGAAGATGTTGCTGCAGCGAGCTGGTGGGAGTTATTTAAAAGAAGTTTTGGGATGTTTTCAACATCAAAATAGCGGCAAATATTTTGCCGCTTTTCTATTCGTATGAAAGTAAATAATTGCTGAATGGTTTCACTTTATGACGAAATAGTTCTTCTTTTGTCAGTAGGAAGGATTCTTATGTTGAATCACGAAAATCTTTATGTATGTAAATGAGTAAAGTTTGAGCATAAGGAGGAAATCGTGTGAGTCTTTCCATGCAATTAGAAGTAAAACGTGACGTCCTATGTGTGAGATTAGCGGGTGAATTAGATCATCATACTGCTGAAGAGTTGCGAACGAAAGTAACAGATATGATTGAGACACATGGTGTTCATCATATTGTTTTGAGCCTAGAGAACTTATCGTTTATGGATAGTTCTGGTTTAGGTGTTATATTAGGCCGATATAAGCATGTAAAGGGATTAGGTGGAGAAATGGTTGTTTGTGCAATTTCACCACCTGTTAAACGTTTATTTGAAATGTCGGGCTTATTTAAAATTGTTCGCTTAGAAGAAAGTGAAGCGCATGCGCTCGCGACGTTGGGGGTGGCATAAATGAGAAATGAAATGAACCTTCAATTTTCAGCATTAAGTCAAAATGAATCGTTCGCTCGTGTTACGGTAGCTGCTTTCATTGCGCAACTAGACCCAACGATGGAAGAACTTACGGAGATTAAAACAGTTGTGTCAGAAGCAGTTACAAATGCAATTATTCATGGGTACGAAGGAAATGCAGAAGGTGTTGTTTATATTTCTGTAATTTTGGAAGAGGCAATGGTGAAACTCACGATTCGAGATGAAGGGATTGGCATCTTTGATTTAGATGAAGCAAGACAACCCCTTTTTACAACTAAACCTGAATTAGAGCGTTCCGGAATGGGATTTACTATCATGGAAAATTTTATGGATGAAGTAGAAGTTATTTCAAACGAATCTTTCGGGACAACAATCCATTTGACAAAATACTTATCAAATAGTAACGCTCTATGCAATTAAGGAGAATAGCCTATGGACATAGAGGTCAAAAATGAGAAGAAGAAACCTCAGTTAAAGGACCACGAGCTAAAAGCGTTAATTCAACAAAGTCAAGATGGAGATCAACAAGCGAGAGATACAATCGTTCAAAGTAATATGCGTCTCGTATGGTCGGTTGTGCAGCGTTTTCTTAATCGAGGATACGAACCAGACGATTTATTTCAAATTGGATGTATTGGGCTCTTAAAATCGGTAGATAAATTTGATTTATCTTTCGACGTGAAATTTTCAACATATGCAGTTCCAATGATTATTGGAGAAATACAACGATTTTTACGTGATGATGGATCAGTGAAAGTAAGTAGGTCTTTAAAAGAAACAGGAAATAAAATTCGAAAGATGAGAGACGAGCTTTCGAAAGAATTCGGAAGGGCTCCAACGATTAATGAAGTGGCCGAAGCGTTAGAACTAACGCCAGAGGAAGTGGTTCTTGCGCAAGAAGCGAGTCGAGCTCCTTCATCCATACATGAAACGGTGTATGAAAACGACGGGGATCCGATTACTATTTTAGATCAAATTGCTGATCAATCTGAAACGAAATGGTTTGATAAAATTGCTTTAAAAGAAGCAATTAGAGAACTAGATGAGCGAGAACGTTTAATTGTGTATTTACGCTACTATAAAGATCAAACTCAATCAGAAGTAGCAGAGCGCATAGGCATTTCGCAAGTACAAGTTTCAAGACTTGAAAAGAAAATATTAAAACAGATGAAAGATCGAATAGATGAATAACTATTCGATCTTTTTTTATGCCTTTACTAGGAAGAGATTGTAAACTTTCGTAAAAATTAACAGAATTTATTGATAATTTAGTAAATTTAAAATATAATCCAAGTATGAACTTGCCACAAAGGGGGAAGGAAATATGGAAACGAGGCAACAATGGGGGACGAGGGCTGGATTTATTTTCGCAGCGGTCGGCTCTGCCGTTGGATTAGGAAACATATGGCGTTTTCCTTATACAGCGTATGAAAATGGAGGAGGCGCATTCTTTTTACCGTACTTATTCGCATTATTAACGACTGGTATTTCATTATTGGCGTTTGAATTTGCTCTTGGGCATCGTCACCGCGGTTCAGCGCCGCTTACGTTCTTCCGTATTCATCCGCGTGCTGAATTCATTGGATGGTGGCAAATGTGTGTAACGTTTATCGTTTCAACATATTATGCAGTAATTATTGCTTGGTCTATTTCATATACGTATTTTTCAATTACTGGAGCGTGGGGGAAAGACACGCAAACATTTTTATTTAAAGAGTATTTGCATGTTGCAGATAAGCCAGGGCAGTTTGGAGGGCTCGTACCGGAAGTATTAATTCCATTAGCTCTCGTTTGGATTATTGTGCTCGGTGTAGCATTCAAAGGAGTTAAAAAAGGAATTGAAGTTGTTAACCGCATTTTCATTCCTTTACTAGTTGTTATGTTCCTTATTATCGTAGTTCGTGCGGTGACGATGGAAGGAGCGATGCAAGGATTAGATGCATTCTTTAAACCAGATTGGAGTCGTATTTTTGATGGGAAGGTATGGCTTGCTGCTTATGGTCAAATTTTCTTTAGCTTATCTTTAGCATTTGGAATTATGATTACGTATTCTAGTTATTTACCGAAAAACTCAGATACAACAAATAATGCCTTTATTACTGGCTTTGCAAACTCAGGATTTGAATTATTAGCAGGGATTGGGGTCTTTGCAGCTCTTGGATTTATGGCAAACAATATGGGAGTACCAGTTGATAAAGTAGCAAGTGCTGGTGTAGGACTTGCATTCGTAGTATTCCCGCAAATTATTAATGAGTTACCGATGTCACCGCTATTTGGCGTATTATTTTTCTTATCATTAACGGTTGCCGGAATTACATCTCTCATCTCGCTTGCAGAAGTATGCTTCGCTGCCGTATCTGAAAAGTTCAGCTTAAGTCGCCAAAAAACAATTGGAATTATGGGGACGCTTCTCGTACTAGTTTCTCTTGTTTTTGCAACACGTGGCGGGCTTATGTTCCTAGATGTTGTTGATTATTTCGCTAATAACTTCGGATTAATTTCAATTGCATTAGCGGAAGTAGTTACGATAGGACTCATTCTACGCCGTTTACCAGTTTATCAAAATCATGCAAACTTCGTATCTGATATTAAGTTAGGGACATTTTGGAGAGTGAGTTTACTCGTTATTACCCCGCTTATGCTAGGGTACATGTTAATTGATGGTACAATCCAAAATATTAAAAAGAACTACGGAGATTATCCAACGGAGTTTGTCGTAACATATGGTTGGTCAATTGCAGCAGCATTCCTTATCGTTGCACTAATCATTAGTTTAAAGAAATGGAATGCACAAATACATTCAGATTCTGCTAAGCTTGAAAAAGAATGGAAAGATCGGGGTGTTTCATAATGAGCGGATCAGCGATTATGATGATGGTTATTGGTATAGTAGTCATTTGGGGAGGGCTCGCATTAAGTATTGCAAATTTATTTAAGAAAAAGGCATAAACTAAAAAACATCTGTACCGAAACGGTACAGATGTTTTTTTATGAAAAAATTGTATTAGAAAAAAATTCAATAACCATACTACAACTACGAGGAAGAGTGAAGAGGTGAATGGAAATTGGAACAAACAATTTATATTAAAATGCGTAATCGGTTAAAAGTTTCTCCTACGTATGAAGTGAAGCTGGGTGATGTTGCTCAACTTGCGGGAGATGCTTTGGTAGTTCAGTCGTTACAGGATGAGGTAGTTTACAAAATAACAGCTCATGATAAGACGCATGTCGTAATTGATATTATGAAAATAATTGAGATTATTAGGCGGAAAGCGGCTCATATACAAATTAATTTACTCGGTTCTGGACAAACTCTTGTTGAAATTATATATGAAAAAAAGAAAGTACATCCAATTTTCTTCGGACTTGTATGGTTGTTACTTTTCATTGGAGCGGCCCTTGCGATCATTTACTTTCATGAAGATGTAAGCATGCAACAAGTGCACCAACGGTTATATTACATGATTACGGGAGAATTTAAGGCACAACCACTTTTATTTCAAATTCCTTATTCGTTAGGTCTTGGGTTAGGTATGGTCTTATTTTTTAATCATGTATTTCAAAAGCGAATTAATGAAGAGCCGAGCCCGTTAGAAGTGGAGATGTTCCAATATCAGCAGTCACTTGACCAATATGTAATTGTTCATGAAAACAAGGACAATATGAAACAACTTGCCGATGATTGAGTCTGGGCTTGTTATTTTAATTGGTTTAGCGGGAGGGATTGCAGTAGGTAGCGGATATGTCGCATTTTTAGCTGTACTTGGTATAATCCCTCGTCTAGCTCAATTAACGAGAAGTGGAAAGCACATTCAATATTTTGAGTGGGCAGTTATTGCAGGTACGTTAACAGGGGCTTGGTGTAGTTTGAAAAACATTACATTTCAAACGTCGCAATATTGGCTTGTTATATTAGGAATATTTTGTGGCACATTCGTTGGAATGCTTGCAGCCGCATTAACAGAAGTGTTAAATGTTTTACCTATTTTAGCGAAACGAGTAGGAGTAGAGGGGAAAATTGTTGTTTTACTCGTTGCTCTTGTACTTGGGAAAGTAATAGGCTCGTTGTTTCACTGGATTTATTTCGTAAAGTAGGAGGCAATATATAAATGACAGGGCGAAAACTAAAGGATGATTACATAAATAAAGTGAAGGAGTACCATCCGAAACCAAATTATTTCATAAATTGTGTTAAGGCATTTCTTGTAGGTGGGCTCATTTGTACAATCGGGGAAGTATTGATGAAAATTTATATACATTATTTTCATTTCAGTGAACAAGAGGCAGGAAATCCGACGGTCGCAACTCTTGTATTATTATCAGCGATTTTAACAGGTTGTGGCGTGTATGATAAAATCGGTCAATTTGCTGGAGCTGGATCGGCAGTACCTGTTACGGGATTTGCGAATTCTATGGCGAGCGCTGCGCTAGAACATAAGAGTGAAGGGATTGTACTTGGGATTGCTACCAATATGTTTAAGCTAGCGGGAAGTGTTATCGTTTTTGGGGTCGTTGGGGCGTACATTATTGGGCTAATAAGATATACTTTTAACATTTTTATGTCTTAAAGGAGGGGCTAGTATGAGGTTGACTGGAAAACAAACGTGGGTATTTCAAAATGATATTTATGTGAATGCAACCGGTACTGCTGTCGGTCCAAAAGAAGCTGAAGGCCCTCTTGGAAAGGGTTTTGATATTTCATACGATGATTTACATTGCGGAGAGGAAAACTGGGAACTTGCTGAACGAAGATTAATGTCAGATTCAATTCAACAAGTCTTGCAAAAAGGAAATGTAAAAACATCACAAATTGATTTCTTTTTAGCGGGTGATTTATTAAATCAAACAGTGACAGCAAATTATGTTGCGCGTAAGTGGGGGATTCCCTTTTTAGGGATGTTTAGCGCTTGTGCGACCTCGATGGAGACTTTAGCAGTTGGAGCAGCCTTTATAGACGGTGGATTCGCAAATCGTGTTTTAGCGACAGTAAGTAGTCATAATGCGACGGCTGAAAGACAGTTTCGTTATCCAACAGAGTATGGGGGACAAAAACCAGGAACAGCAAATTCCACTGTTACAGGTGCGGGATCCATATTAATTAGTAAAGAAAAAAGTACCATTAAAATTACGGCAGCTACGATTGGGAAAGTGCAAGATTTAGGGATTGCCAATCCTTTAGATATGGGATCGGCGATGGCACCTGCTGCTGCTCACACAATTCAACAACATTTTGAAGATTTGAAGAGAAGTGCAGCAGATTATGATTTGATTGTTACCGGTGATTTATCAGCTATTGGGACACCAATCGCGAAACAACTGTTACTGGAGGAAGGTTATGATCTTGGGCATATATATAATGATTGCGGATTAATGATTTATAATTCCGATCAAGAAGAAGTATTTGCGGGTGGTAGTGGCTGTGCTTGTTCAGCTGTTGTCACGTATGGTCATTTATTAAGCGAGATGCAAAAAGGAAATTTACAACGGATTTTTGTCGTTGCTACTGGTGCGTTATTAAGCCCGATGATGATGCAGCAGAAAGAAACTATTCCAACAATTGCACATGGTGTTGTATTTGAGAGAGTGAAGGGAGAGTGAATTGTGGATTTTATATATGCATTTCTTGTAGGAGGTGCCATTTGTGTAGTTGGACAAGTATTGTTAGATTTTGCAAAGTTAACACCAGCCCATTTAATGGCTACCTTTGTAGTTATAGGAGCAGTTTTAGATGGATTCGGATTGTACGATAAGCTTATAAAGTTTGCTGGTGCTGGGGCGACAGTTCCTATTACAAGTTTTGGCCATTCACTATTACATGGGGCAATGCATGCGGCAGAAAAACACGGATATATAGGGATTGGTATGGGGATGTTTAGTTTAACGTCTGCAGGCATTTCTGCAGCGATATTATTTTCATTTTTTATAGCACTTATATGTAAACCGAAAGGATAAATCAAATGAGACGAAGGGTTGTTTTGGTTACAGATGGAGATGAATATGCAAAGCGAGCAATTGAGCTTTTAACGAAGGAATTTGGGGGAAGGTGTATTTCAGCATCACAAAGTAATCCAACCAAATTGACAGGGAAGAAAGTTGTTGAGCTTATTATGCAAACGCCATATGACCCTGTATTTGTCATGTTTGATGACAGTGGATTTATTGGAGAAGGATCTGGTGAAAAGGCTTTAAAATATGTAGCCACACATAAACAAATTGATGTACTGGGGATTTTGGCAGTAGCGTCTAATACACATCATTGGGAATGGGCACGTGTAGATGTAAGTGTAGATCGAAACGGGAATTTAACCGAATACGGTGTTGATAAATTTGGACTTCCAGATGGTGAAATTGGCAGAATTAGCGGCGATACAATTTATTGTTTAGATGATCTGAATGTTCCTGTCATTGTGGGAGTTGGTGATATTGGTAAGATGTGTGGCAATGACGAATGGGAGAGAGGATCACCAATTACTAAAAAAGCAATTCAATTAATTTTGGAAAGGAGTGGATTTTATGACGAAGCCTAAAAAAGTGGATATCCCTATTTCATCTTTTTTGAGTGATAATGAAAATTATTTAAAGCAAACAGTTGGACTAGGGGTTACATATGATGTTGGCATACGTAAATTTCAAATTTTAAATAAAGAAATTGGTGTGTTGTTTGTAAATGGACTTTGTGATACGAATTATATTATCCCTATTTTAGAAGAAGCGGTAGATACAAATGAAATAAGGGATGTAGAAGAAGATACAGTGAAGCTTTTAGAAAATCGTTTAATTCATCAACAAGTAAGTAAAGTGAAAACGATGGATGAGGTAATGCTCCAAGTATTATCAGGACTCATCGTTATATTTGTAGAAGGTGAAACGGAAGCGTTCGCAATAGATGTTCGTAGTTATCCGGGCCGGACGCCGACAGAACCAGATACAGAAAAGGTAGTACGTGGGGCAAGGGATGGATTTGTTGAAAATATCGTTGTAAATACAGCGTTAATCCGTAGAAGGATACGTGACCCGCGTCTTCGAAATGAAATGATTCGAGTAGGAGATAGATCGCAAACGGATATTTGTATTACATATGTACAAGATGTTGCAAATCCGGATTTAGTTAAGATTATAAAACAAGAATTAAATAACATCGATGTCGATGGAATTACGATGGCGGATAAAACAGTGGAAGAATTTGTTGTAAAGCAAAGCTATAACCCATTCCCGCTTATTCGATATACAGAAAGACCAGATGTAGCAGCAAACCATTTATTAGAAGGACATGTGTTAGTACTAGTTGATACATCACCGAGTGCTATGATTACTCCAACAACATATTTCCACCATTTACAGCATGCAGAAGAGTTTAGACAAAATCCGGCTGTCGGTACATTTTTACGCTGGGTACGCTTTTTAGGTGTCTTATTCTCCTTATTTTTACTACCGTTTTGGTTAGTATTTGTATTTGATCCAACTCTTTTACCAGAAAATCTTGCTTTTATTGGACCGACTAAGATGACGCATTTACCAATTCTATTACAGGTGTTAATGGCAGAGGTCGGACTTGAGTTTCTAAGGATGGCAGCCATTCATACTCCAACGCCGTTATCGTCTGCAGCAGGATTAATTTCCGCCATATTAATTGGTCAAATAGCAATCGATGTAGGTTTGTTTGTACCAGAAGTTATTTTGTATGTTGCAGTTTCTATGATCGGTGCATATGCAACACCGAGTTATGAATTAGGACTCGGAAATAAGGTTGGAAAATTGTTTGTTATTATTTTGACAGGTCTCTTCCATGAGATGGGATTTGTAATTGGTATGACGATATTGATTTTATTTTTAACGTCTATCAAAAGTTTACAAACACCATACTTATGGCCGTTTTTACCATTTGATTGGGGTGCATTAACAAAAATTTTACTCCGTCCGACGATGTCTAGTTTAAAAGTACGACCAAGTATCGTAAGACCTCAAAATGTAAAAAGACAAAAATAAACGGGATTATACACCCGTTTATTTTTTTAGCAAAAATTTATTGTTTTTTAACAAAAATCAAACATTTTTTGTGTACACTTAGAGTAGATATTGTGTATGGAAGGGGAAGAGGGCATGATTAAATTATTTGTAAGTGATTTAGATGATACGCTCGTTTACAATGTGAATCATATGCAAAAAGAAGATGAACGTGCACTTATTTGGTTAGCTGAAAAAGGGACAAATATTTGTTTTGCCTCTGGTCGCTTTACTCATCGAATTGATGAAGTTGTAAATAGGTTCGCATTCCCGTATTACACAACGAGTTTAAATGGAGCGACGATGTTACTGCCGGATGGGAAAATATTTCATGAATCAAGTTTTGAAGATGGGATTGCCCAGGAAATATATCGATATATCCAAAAAAAAGGACTAGCAGATATTGTTTGTGCAAATGAGCAACGGTATACAAAAAGAAAGAATGAACATCATCATAATTTTGAAACGTATATGGGCGTGCATATTGCTGAGATAGAAGCATTAGAAGAGGAATTTGGTAAGACTGTACATCCTGCGAAATTGTTTGTTTTTGGGGAAGAAGAGACAATTGCAGCATTAGATCAAGAATTACGAGATACATTTCAGAGCGAAGCGGAAGTTTTTATGTCTGGTAAACGCTATGTTGACATTATGCCAAGGGGAGTAAGTAAAGGGAGTGCTTTAAGGCGACTAATGGAACATTTGAAAATTGAAGCAAATGAAGTTGCGTGTATTGGAGATTCTTTCAATGATATTTCTATGTTTGAAGTAACCCCGCATTCATTTACTCTTCATCATGCTCATCCATATGTGAAGGAGAAGGCAAATCATATTGTTCGTTCGGTTGAAGAAGCTGTTATGAAATTGCCGTTACTTGTATAAAAAAGAAGCTCGTCACTGACGAGCTTCTTTTTACTTGAATAACGATTTAACAAAATCAATGATACTTGAGAAGAAATCTTTAACTTTATCTAGGAAACCTTGCCCTTCTTCAGATCCTAAAAAGGCAGAAACGTGTTCTTTTGCTTTATTTAACTGACTGCCAACTTGATTCCAATCGATATTAAGATTTTTCATTTTATCAAATAGCGCAACTAAGTTATCTAACTGTTCATCTGTTAATGTAATACCAAGTTGATCCGCAATTTTTTTTATTAATGAACGTAAATCTTCAGTCGTTTTTGGCTGTTCTTTGGCAATTTCTTCTTTAATTTTTGCAACAAGTTGAACTGCTTTTTCTTCACCAATTTTATCGCCGAGCTGGGCTGTTTGCACCATTTCTTCATTTGCTACTTTTTTTACTTCCTCAGGAATTGCTTTGTTCGATGTTGTTTCGTAGGCTTTCATTAAACCGGTTAAAGCAGCAGTTCCTGAAACTTTAAATGGTGCAGTAATTTGAATTTCTGCATCTTTCACACCTGCTGTAATAAGTGCGTTTGTGTACATTGCATCTGTTATCGAATTAATGTTTTTTGAACGTACAATGAGACCAGATCCTGGCTTTGTGTATGTAATCATAGAAGAGGAAATTGCTCTCGTACCAATTTGTGCTTTTGGAACAATCCCTTCTAGAAATTTATGTTCTTCCGCATTAGACACAGTAATGATTGTAGCATCTTTTGGTGCTTTCATTTCTTTTAACAGATCTTGTTTTTGTTGTTCAGACAAGTTTTCTCCTAGTGTAACAATTGATTCTCCTTCGATGATGTCTGCAAACGAAGCTGTTGGCATCATAAATACCGTTACAGCTAATAGCAGAGCTAGTAATTTCGTTTTCACGAAAAATCGCTCCCTTTCTCTTTCTAAAATTTTCGGGCAACACAGTTATTATAGTATATATTTCTTATTTGTCACCTAGCTTTTTCCACATTTCAAAAAAGAAGTATGTAGATTGTCGGATTCTTTTTGTTTCTAGTCATGAATGTGGTAATATAGTGCTGAGATAGTTGAAAGGAGACATATACATATGAAAACTTTAGGATACATATTAATGGAAAATGGTGAAAAAATCGATTTAGAATTTTTCCCAGAAGAGGCACCGAAAACAGTAGAAAACTTTAAAAAACTAGCAGAGCAAGGATTTTATGATGGTGTGACATTCCACCGCGTTATTCCTGGCTTCGTAAGCCAAGGTGGAGATCCAACAGGAACAGGTGCAGGTGGCCCAGGTTACTCTATCCCATGTGAAACTGATGGGAATCCTCATAGACACCTAGTAGGATCACTTTCTATGGCTCACGCTGGCCGTAACACTGGCGGTAGCCAATTCTTTGTTGTTCATGAGCCACAACCACATTTAGATGGTGTACATACTGTATTCGGTAAAGCAACAAGCGGTATTGAAACAGTATTAAACATGCGTCAAGGCGATGTAATGAAAGAAGTTAAAGTTTGGGAAGAATAAGTTAATGGGAAAAGAGAGCTATGGCTCTCTTTTTTGTTTTTTTAATAGGAATGGGTATTTCGTTTGCGGTACATGATACAAGTAGTGCTGTTATTGTAGTGAAAATATGACGCTTATGAGAACAAAATTTTAACAAATTACATAGAATACATTAGATTACATGTTTCAATAAATATTTTTTATTATATTTATTTTGCTAGAATTCATTTGCTCTTAGGTGATGAATATTGAAATGATAATGAGCGGTGGATGTTTCTTTTCGCATTCATATAACAACGCCTCAGCTTCTATCTACTTAGAAAAAATAGTACTGAAACATATATTTGACTTTCTTCTTTTCGCTTTGTATGATTATCAAGTTGTTTTAAGCCCTTCTCACTCTGTTGAAAATATTGTAAAATGAATATGATATGAAAAGAGTGGTTGAGGGGATTAATAGTTTGTAACTTTTGTAAGAAGGGATAAGGGTTATGTTAATTCGTTTTAAAAAAAGTTATGAAAAGATTGCAATGGGGCTTCTTTCATTTATGCCAACGGAAAAAGATGTGAAAACATTACAATTGACTATGAAAGAGTATGAAGCAAAAGATGATTGGCAATTGTATTTGTGGAAACAAAACGAAGATTTTGTTGGGATAATGGGGATTGTAAAAAAAGAGAATCAAGTTTTGGAAATTCAGCATTTGAGTGTGAACCCATCTCACCGTCATATGGGTATTGGGACGAAGATGGTGCAAGAGTTAAAGAGCAAATTTCTTGAGTTTACAATTTGCGGAAATGAGCAAACAGCAAGTTTTTGCAAAAAGTGTAAAGGGCTTGAACAAAATATACATTCGTGAAAACAGAGATAGTAGTTTATTATCTCTGTTTTCTTTTTTGTAATTGCTCGTTTCGTTCAGTAATGACTTCCGTTCGATCACGTAATGTGTGCTTATGTACTATATATTCACTAGAAGAAGCATTCACGTCTTTCCAAGGGAGGTTTTGTTTCTGACATAATTCCATGCAATGTTTTTCTAATGCTGTATCTGATAATGGTAAAAATAATGGTGTGAAATTTTTTTCTTTCTGTATAGATTGCAATCTATCCTTGAGTAAAAAAAGGAGTTGTGTGGAGTTTATTCCCAAACGTAGTAAAGGTGCACTATTTTTTTCTAAAATCGTTATGGCGCTTTTCATCATCTTTTCTGCGCCATTCCAGTTAGAGCGTCTTTGATGGTATAAAGAAACTGCAATTTGAATGAGACCAACTAAGTACTGATCACGATCTCCTCTTGGTTTTTCTTTCCAATATTCTTCCAGTATTTCATGGCATTCAAAATAATCGTAATCTCCGTGAAAATGAATTAAAAATTGTATGTATTCGGTAGGATACATGTTCTTCACCCCTGTTTAACGGTTATAAATACAAGTGTATCATAGAAATATGAACAATAAACGACTAGGGAATTTTCCCTAGTCGTTATTGTTCATATTAGCAGAAGCAAGCTGCTCCTACAATAATTAGTAAAATAAACAATACAACAAGTAATGCGAACCCACCGCTAAAACCGCAATCAACGTGACCCATAGTTTTTTGACCTCCTACATTGTTCTTACTACACTGTTATCATATGAAGCGATGGGCATGATGACATAGGCATCGGTCTATTTTTAATTAAATTTCTTAAAAAGGTTGGATAGAACATGAGTATGCTCTATACTTATGTTGTTATAGAAAAAATGTGGTGGGATGCTTTGTGCAGTATAATTTTAAAGTAGAGGCTTTTGAAGGGCCTTTAGATTTATTGTTACATTTAATACATCGTTATGAAATTGACATATATAATATTCCTGTAGCGGAAATTACAGAGCAATATTTATTTTATGTTCATACGATGAAAGAACTACAATTAGATGTTGCAAGTGAGTATTTAGTAATGGCTGCGACTTTATTACAAATTAAAAGTAAAATGTTGTTGCCGAAACATGAAGAAGATGTACTTGATAACGGTGATGACTTTATAGATGATCCTCGTCAAGAATTGATGGAGAGGTTAATTGAATATAAGAAATATAAGCAAGTTGCTACTGAACTAAAAGAAAGAGAACTAGAAAGAGCACAGCTATATACACGTCCGCCAATTGATTTTACATCATTGCAGCAAGAAGAGGAGACAAACTTGCCTCTTGATGTTACGTTATATGATATGCTAGCGGCATTTCAAAAATTAATGCGCCGAAAAAAAGCAAAGAAACCTGTAACAACACGTATTACTCGTCAAGAAATACCAATTTCACAGCGCATGACTGATATTTTAAAGCAGTTAGAAATACAAGGTGGTCGTCAAAGTTTTTATGATTTGTTTGTTGATGATGAACGGGAAATAATGGTTGTAACATTTTTAGCGGTTCTTGAGCTTATGAAAAATCAACAAATTATAATTGAACAAGAACATAATTTTGATGAAATTTTCGTATCAAGCTCTACTAAATCTGCATAGAGTTAGTATGGTAAATGAGATAGAAATAGTTATATCTCATGCTAGGTTTGAATGTATCGTTTGGAACAAGAGAAAAAATATTGAACCGAACGCATGAATTGTGATTCGGTTTTTTGATGTGTATTTTTATGGAGAAAATAGGAGGAAGGAGCTCGTAAAATGGATAGAGCAGAACAGAAATCAATCATTGAAGGGCTTTTATTTGTGTCTGGTGATGAAGGAATTTATCCAGAACAAATAGCGAAAGTCCTTGAAATTGAAGGAAATGAAGTAATCGATATTTTAGAAGAAATGCAAAAAGAATGTGAAGGTGCACACCGCGGTTTGCAAATTGTACAGTATGCAAAAATATATCGTTTTGCTACAAAGAAAGAACATGCTTCGTACTATCAAAAATTAATAGATATCCCAACAGCTGCTTCACTCTCTCAGGCTGCTCTAGAAACGTTAGCGATTGTGGCATATCGTCAACCGATTACAAGGACTGAAATGGAAGAGATTAGAGGCGTAAAAACCGATAAGGCGTTACAAACGTTAGTTTCACACTTACTTATAAAAGAAATGGGAAGAGCAGAAGGGCCAGGGCGTCCTATTTTATATGGAACAACGAAAGAATTTTTGGATACATTTGGACTGAAAACATTAGATGATTTACCGGCACTTTCTGAAGAGAATGAACAAATGAATGAAGCAGATTTATTCTTTGGTTCTTTACAGGAGATATCGAAATAAAAGCTTAGCATTTTGCTAAGCTTTTTTTGTATATCAATTTTATACCGTGCCATACTAATTGAAAAAAGGAGACGAGTTATGAGAAGTATGCGAAGTATCTTATTGTTAGTTTCTGTTTTGTTATGCTTTTCTTTAAATAGTACATCGGCAAAAAGATATATGATGTCTATTCATACCGCGTCTCCTTTACATACGCAGCGGCAACATTTTGGTAAAATGAAAGTGAGTTTTTTAAAAGTTGGCCAAGGTGATGCAACACTTATTACATTGCCAAATGGACAAACGATGTTAATTGACGGAGGACCTTATGAAGCCGGTGAGGTTATTATTCAAAAACTAATCGAAAAAGGGATTAACCATTTGGATGTTATCGTCAGTACGCATCCGGATATGGATCATATTGGGGGATTGATTCCGATTGTAGAGCAAATGCCGGTATCACTTATATTAGATAGTGGAAAAACGTATAGTTCTTTTACGTATCACACATACCGGAATCATATTAAAAAAAGAGGAATTCCTTTCGTTTCAGTAAAAGAGGGACAATACATACCACTAGATCCGCATGTTTCCATACAAGTATTAAACAATGGGAAATCAAAAGATGAAAATAATGAATCTTCAATTGTGTTAAAGGTACGATACGGAAAAGCGGATTTTTTACTAATGGGTGACGCTGATGTGCGGACGGAAACTGAAATATTAAAACAATTTGATGTACATGCAGATGTGTTAAAGGTGGGACATCATGGCTCATATACTTCAACAAGTGAAATGTTTCTAAAGAAAGTAGAGCCACAGTTCGCAATTCTTTCATATGGAAGCAGAAATCCGTATGGGCATCCGCACCAAAGTGTAGTGAGACGCTTAAAACAGCATGGTATAATGATATATGGAACAAATAAACGTACAGTAGAAATGGAAACAGACGGCGAGCATATTACAATAGGCACTAGTGGATTAATGCCATTACTTAAATGAGTAATAGGATACGAGGATATTCTCCCTTTTTGGAAAACTGAATAACATATATTATAATTGCGAGAGAAGCAATAAGTGTCCTTTTTGTTAAACAAAAAGGAAATTTCATTCGAATGTCTAGACAACTACTCGTGCATATATTAAGATGGAATTAGGCGAATAAGGTAATAATAACAAGTAGGTATTTCATGGGAAAGGATCGATGAAAATGAAAACGCAAGTTGTCATCAATGCCAAAATTTATACAGGTCAAGAAGTAGTGGAAAACGGATTTATTCGTTACGCAGAAACAATTAAAGAAATTGGTTTGATGGCTCAATATGTATCACAAGAAAATGAAGCGGTTTTAGATGCGGCAGGGAAAATTGTGATTCCAGGTATGATTGATGTTCATATTCATGGTGGATACGATATTGATGCGATGGATGCAAATAGCGATGGATTAGTAACTCTAGGTAAAGAAATGTTAAAAGAAGGAGTTACAACTTACTTCCCAACAACAATGACACAAGCTCCAGAAGCAATCGAAGCAGCATTACATGCTGCGAAGGAAGCGAAAGAAAAAGGAGCACATTTCGAATATATTCACTTAGAAGGACCGTATGTTTCAAAAAAACGTGCAGGTGCACAACCACTTGAACATATTGTTCCTGCGAATATTGAACAATTTAAACAATGGCAGGAAGCAAGCGGGAATCTAATTAAATTAGTAACATATGCACCTGAAGAAGAAGGGGCGTTAGAGTTTGAGCAGTATCTTGCTGAAACTGGTGTTGTTGGCACAATGGGACATACAGATGCAATTGATGCGCAACTAAAAAATAGAAACATTACACATGCAACGCATTTATACAATCAAATGCGTGGATTACATCACCGTGAACCAGGAGTTGTTGGTCATGTGTTATTAAATCCAGATGTAATGGTTGAAGTAATTACAGATGGTATTCACATTCACCCTGATATGGTGAAATTAGCATATAAATTAAAAGGACCGAAAAAAGTAAGTGTTATTACTGACGCAATGCGTGCAAAAGGTCTTGAAGATGGATTATATGAGCTTGGCGGACAGCCAGTACATGTAAAAGATGGTAGTGCTCGATTAGAAGATGGAACGTTAGCTGGTAGTATTCTAAAAATGGATCAAGCTTTCCGAAATGTAATTGAATTTACAGGTTGTTCAATCGAAGATGCAGTACTGATGACATCAGTTAACCAAGCAGAAGAGTTTGGATTAAATCATAAAGGTGCATTAGCGGTAGGAAAAGATGCAGACTTTGTTGTGATGAATGAAGATTTACATGTATATGATACGGTTCGTTTAGGAATTCATATGAAGGAAGGGAAGTAATTAAATGAATATTCTTGTTGTAAAAACTCCAGAAGAACTAGCAGAAGCAGGTTATAAATTAATTGAGGAAGTTGTAAAAACAAAAGAAAATCCAACATTAGGAATGGCTACAGGAAGCTCTCCATTAGGTATTTATGCAGAAATGCGAAAAAATAAACTTGATACAAGCCGTGTAACCACTGTAAACTTAGATGAGTACGTAAATTTACCACATGAAGATAAAAACAGCTATCACTATTTTATGCAAGAACAGTTGTTTGATCATCTTCCATTTAAACAAACTTATGTACCAAACGGGATGGCAAGTGATTTAGAGGAAGAGTGCAAACGTTACGAGGGCATTCTAGCTGCTAACCCAGTTGACCTACAGATTCTTGGAATCGGTGAAAACGGTCACATCGGATTTAACGAACCAGGAACACTGTTTAATTCTCCAACAAACATTGTTGAATTAACAGAATCTACACGCCAAGCAAACCTTCGCTTCTTCGAAAAAGAAGAAGATGTGCCAACTCATGCGATTACAATGGGAATTGGAAGCATTATGAAAGCGAAACAAATTCTACTTGTTGCTATGGGTTCTAAAAAGGCAGAAGCTGTTAAAGAATTATTGCAAGGTGAATATAGTGAAGCGTGTCCTGCTACAGTTTTACAACGTCATCCGAATGTAACCGTAATCGCTGATCAAGAAGCTCTATCTTTATGCAGTGAGGCGATTGCTGATGAACATCGACAAGTATTCACCATTTCCGATCTATTATCAGATTCAAGAGTGGGTGAAACAGCTAATTGAGGACGGCGAATGGAAGCCGGGAGATAAAATCCCATCTGAGAATGAACTTTGCGATAAGTTCGAAGTGAGTCGTATGACAATCAGACAGGCGATTAATAATTTAGTGGAACAAGGTTATTTATATCGGAAACGTGGAATCGGTACGTTTGTCCAACTTCCGAAAGTGGAACAAAAATTGCAAGGAATGACGGGATTCACAGAAGATATGATTTCTCGTGGGATGAACCCAAGTAGTCAATTACTTAGTTTCCGCCTAGTTCCAGCTACTGCGAAAATAGCAGACCGGTTGAGAATACAGGAGGGAGAGTCGGTTTATGAAGTGAGGCGTATTCGCTTAGCTGATGATGAACCGATTGCTTTTGAGACGACATATTTGTCGCCAGCTCTTGTAAAAGATATTAACGAAGAAATATTGCAACAATCTTTATATGAACATTTAGAGAAAAAACTGGGCTTTAAACTTGTTAGCGCTACTCAATCAATTGAAGCTTCAATTGCAACGGATAATGAAGCGGAACATCTGCATATTCCTAAAAAGGCGCCGGTGCTTGTAATGCGTCAATGGTCATATTCAGAAGGTGAAGTACCGCTAGAGTACGTGAAATGTATTTATCGTGGGGATCGTTATAAGTTTATTACAAACATCGCACGTAACAAATAATATATTTCAGTTCGTGAAGTACAGTTAATGTCAAATTGTTTAACATGTAAAGAAAAAATACGACTCATCCTTACAAGGAGTGAGTCGTATTTTTATTATGAGCAATTACGTGGTTAACAGCATCTTTAACTGTATTTACTACATAGTGAGCGTGTTCTTTTACTGCTTCATCTGCTTGAGACATAGCAAAACTGTGAGGAGTTAAAGAAAACATTGGGATATCATTATAAGAATCCCCTATGCAAGCAACTTCATCTGGTTGTATTTGAAACTCTTTTAATAAAACAGAAATAGCTGCCCCTTTACTAATATTAGGTGGCATTACATCTAAACATTGTTCTGCTGAAATGAATGTACTAACTTTTCCTTGGAATTTTTCATCAATTTTTTTCTGAAGGAGTTGTAAGCTTTCCTTTGTTCCACCGACAGAGATTTTATTTGGGAAAATCGTATCATCAATTTTCTGTAATAGATGCGGTTCTTCAACAGAAGTCATCGTGACTTGTTGTTCGAGCTCATGAATAAACGGTGTTTTCTCTTCAATGTAATAATTATGCTCATCACTTACATAACGAAAATAAGGATCTTCATTTGTCATTGCTAACAGATCAGGTAAAATACTCGAATCGAATGTTGCGGATAATAGTTGCTCGTTTTCATGTGTGTACACGAAAACACCATTTACACTAATGCGATGGAAATTTGAATTTACAGCTTTCATTAAGTCTGCAATTTCATTATCAAGTCGGCCAGAAGCGAAACAAAGAATAACATTTTGCTCAGCAAGACTACGAAGTGCTACAAGATCTTGTTCGTCAATTAATCCTCCGTGTTGCATCATTGTACCATCGATATCACTTACAAACATTTTAATCATGTTGTTATCCCCTTTCTATGTACAGCTGCTCTTACATTATACGCATCATATATAAACATGTCTAAAAAATGAATTTTTATGAAATGGTAGATGTTTTACATTGACGACAAAGAAGAATGTTCTGTAACATAAAAGTAGGCTATTTAAGTACGAGGGTGGTGTTATATGAGTAATTATCTAGAAATTAAAAAAGTTTTAAATAATAATGTCATCATTGCTAGCCATCCTGAACACGAGGAAGTAGTAGTGATTGGTAAAGGAATTGGATTTGGGAAAAAAGCGAAAGACGTATTGGAGCAAGAACAAATTGAGAAAATGTTTGTTTTAAAAAATGAACGTGATCGTGAACAATACAAACTGTTAGTGCCGCATGTGAGTGAAAAATTAATTGAATTAATGAATGATATTATGTTCTACATTCAAGAAAAAGCAAAATCACCATTGAACGAACATATTCATATCGCTTTAACAGATCATATTTCTTTTGCAATTAAGAGATTAAAACAAGGACTTACAATTGATAATCCTTTTTTAGTTGAAACGAAAATGCTCTATCCAGAGGAATATGAAATTGCTGAAGGTGTTGTAGACCTTTTAAATTCTCGTTTGCAAATTATATTGCCAGAAGGAGAAATCGGTTTTATTGCACTCCATATTTACAGTTCACTTACAAATTCAGATTTATCTTCAGTTAATCAAAACTCCCGTCTCATTGCACAGCTTGTATCTTTAATTGAGACAAACTTACAAATTACATTAGACCAAGAAAGTATCCACTACTTACGCCTTATCCGTCATTTGCAATATGCTATTGAACGGGTGAAAAAAGGGGAGAAAGTAGAAGAATCACAAAGCTTTGCTGATTTATTAAAGGCGGAATATCCCGTCTGTTATAATTTAGCTTGGAAGCTAGTTAAGGTCATGCAAAAAGAATTGCAACTTCCTGTGTATGAAGCAGAGAGCATATATTTAACGATGCACCTGCAGCGCTTAGTGAAAGCAGAGCATGTGTAAAAAGACATATATTTTTGTCTAAAATGAAAACGTTAAAAAAAATCATTGAATCGCTTACAATAGTTATGTATAATAACTAATGCAAAGTTATACAAATTTCGACAAACACATTAAGGTAAGTAACGAAAACGTTTGCCTTAATTATAGTGAACTTATAAGTAAACCTATTTTTGACACGTGTTACTGATTCGATCAGGCATGAGTGGAGAAAAGTAAGGAATGTAAGCTTGAGAAAGGGATATACTACCCTTTGTATAGCTATCGTTCTATCTTTTTTTCCTCATGTCTTTTTGGCGTTTGTCGGAAGGTATCAATATAGATAAGAGAGGAAGGGTTTCCATGTTTAAGAAGATCTTTGGTGTTCTTCAAAAAGTCGGAAAAGCGTTAATGCTTCCAGTAGCGATTTTACCGGCAGCAGGTATTTTACTTGGATTTGGTAATGCATTTCAAAATCCACAGTTAACAAATGTTATTCCTGCTTTAAAAGCAGATTGGTTCGTAATGGTAGCAAAAATTATGGAACAATCTGGTGATATTATTTTCGCTAACCTTGCATTATTATTCGCAGTTGGGGTAGCAATTGGTTTAGCTGGTGGAGACGGAGTAGCTGGATTAGCAGCATTCGTCGGCTACTTAATTATGAACAAAACAATGAGTGTGTTCTTAGAAGTAGATAAGTTAGTGAAAGTAACAAGTTCTGGAGCAGATCCAGTAAAAATTGGATTTACTGATCCAGCATATGCAAACGTATTAGGAATTCCAACGCTACAAACGGGAGTGTTTGGTGGTATTATCGTCGGTATAGTAGCGGCATATTGCTATAATAAATACTTCAACATTGAATTACCATCATACTTAGGTTTCTTCGCAGGTAAGCGTTTCGTACCGATCGCAACTGCAACATTCTCTTTAGTAGTAGGTATAATCATGTGTTTCATTTGGCCATACATTCAAGGTGGCTTAAATACGTTCTCACATCAAATGATTGATGCAAATAGAACATTAGCAGCATTCATATTCGGTTTAATTGAACGTTCATTAATTCCATTTGGATTACATCACATTTTCTATTCACCGTTCTGGTTCGAATTCGGTCAGTATACAAATGCAGCTGGCGAATTAATCCGTGGTGACCAAAAAATCTTTATGGCACAATTAAAAGACGGTGTAGAATTAACAGCAGGTACATTTACAACTGGTAAGTATCCGTTCATGATGTTCGGTCTTCCAGCAGCAGCATTAGCAATGTACCATGAAGCACGTCCTGAAAATAAAAAATTAGCAGCTGGTATTTTAGGCTCTGCTGCATTAACATCTTTCTTAACAGGTATTACAGAACCACTTGAATTTTCATTCTTATTCGTAGCACCAGTACTATTCGGAATTCATGCAGTATTCGCTGGTCTATCATTTATGACAATGCAAATTTTAGGTGTTAAAATTGGTATGACATTCTCTGGTGGTTTAATCGACTTTATGTTATTCGGTGTACTACCAGGCCGTACAGCATGGTGGTGGGTAATTATTGTTGGTCTTGTACTAGCAGTTATTTACTACTTCGGATTCCGCTTTGCAATCCGTAAATGGGATTTAAAAACACCTGGTCGTGAAGTAGCAAATGCGAATGACGGCGCAGGTAAAACAGAAGCAGGAGAACTTCCACGTGAAGTATTAGTAGCACTTGGTGGTAAAGAAAACATTGCTTCTTTAGACGCTTGTATTACTCGTTTACGTGTTCAAGTTAATGAACAAAAGAATGTAAACAAAGATCGCTTAAAAGAGCTTGGAGCAGCTGGTGTACTTGAAGTTGGAAATAACATTCAAGCTATTTTTGGACCGAAATCTGACACATTAAAATCACAAATTCATGATATTATGTCAGGTCGTACACCTCATGTTGAAAAAGAAGAGCCTGTAAAGGTAGAAGAAACTCCTAAACAAGTTGATGAAAACGAAACAATCGTATCACCAATTGAAGGGAAAATCTTACCGATTACAGAAGTACCTGATCAAGTATTCTCAGGAAAAATGATGGGAGACGGATTTGCAATCGAGCCAACAGAAGGAACAGTAGTTTCTCCAGTTAACGGTGAGATCGTCAACGTATTCCCTACAAAGCATGCGATTGGTATTCAATCTGAAGGTGGAAAAGAAATTTTAATCCACTTCGGTATTGATACTGTAAAATTAAATGGTGAAGGTTTTGAAGCACTTGTAGCACAAGGCGACCAAGTGAAACAAGGACAACCATTATTAAAAGTAGATCTTGCATTTGTAAAAGAAAATGCACCATCTATCATTACACCAATTGTCTTTACGAATTTACAACAAGGACAACAAGTCGAATTGAAAAAAGATGGAAATGTTAAGAAGGGCGAAAACGCTATTATTGACATTCAGTAGGAATTTGACGCAAAATGTTTATAATTATAATAGGCGATGTGGTTGACCGAACATCGCCTATTATATACAATAGATGATGTAGTACTCACGTCTATACAACTAAAAAAATACTGTAATTTAAAGGAGATAAATTATCATGGAAAAAATCTTTAAAGTAACTAGCGACTCAGGAATTCATGCTCGTCCAGCAACACTACTTGTAAACACTGCAAGCAAATTTGGTTCTGACATTAACTTAGAGTATAACGGAAAAAACGTTAACTTAAAATCAATCATGGGCGTTATGTCTTTAGGCATTCAACAAAACGCAGAAATTAAAATCACTGCAAATGGTGATGATGCAGCTCAAGCACTAGCAGCTATCGAAGAAACTATGAAAAACGAAGGATTAGGAGAATAATGACTCTTAACATTCAAGGGATCGCTGCATCAAGTGGGATTGCTATTGCAAAGGCTTTCAGACTTGAGAATCCTGAATTTAACATCGAAAAGAAATCAATTACAAACGAAGCTGCAGAAATTGCACGCTTAGACGCTGCGCTTGAGAAAGCAAAAACTGAATTAGAAGCTATTAAAGATCACGCTTTTGCTGAGCTAGGTGCTGACAAAGCTGCGATCTTTGAAGCACATTTATTAGTGTTAAATGATCCAGAACTAGTAAATCCAGTAAAAGATAAAGTAAATAGCGAAAAAGTAAATGCTGAATTTGCAATGGATGAAGTTGCATCAATGTTTATTTCTATGTTTGAAAACATGGATAACGAATATATGAAAGAACGTGCTGCGGACATTCGTGACGTAACAAAGCGTGTTCTTGCACATTTACTAGGTATTAACTTCTCAAATCCAGGTACAATTTCTGAAGAAGTAATCATCATTGCTGAAGATTTAACACCATCTGATACAGCTCAGTTAAACCGTAAGTATGCAAAAGGTTTTACAACTGATATCGGCGGACGTACATCTCACTCTGCAATTATGGCTCGCTCTATGGAAATTCCAGCTGTTGTTGGTACGAAAGTTGTTATGGAGAAAATCCAAAACGGCGATATCGTAATCATCGATGGTTTAGATGGAGAAGTAATTGTAAATCCATCAGAAGAAACTCTTCGCTCGTTTGAAGAAAAGAAAGCGAAATTTGAAGAGCAAAAAGCTGAATGGGCAAAATTAAAAGACCAAGCTACTGTAACAAGTGATGGACATCACGTTGAGCTTGTTGCAAATATCGGAACACCAAATGATGTACAAGGTATTATCGATAATGGCGGAGAAGGCGTTGGTTTATACCGTACAGAATTCTTATACATGGGCCGTGACAATCTTCCAACAGAAGAAGAGCAGTTCGAAGCGTATAAAGCAGTTCTTGAAGGTGTAAAAGAAGGTCAACCTGTTGTTGTTCGTACACTTGACATCGGTGGAGATAAAGAGCTTCCATACTTACATTTACCAAAAGAAATGAACCCATTCTTAGGATACCGTGCAATTCGCTTATGTCTTGATGAGCAAGATGTGTTCCGTACACAACTTCGTGCATTACTTCGTGCTAGCGTATACGGTAACTTAAAAATTATGTTCCCAATGATTGCAACTCTTGATGAGTTCCGTCAAGCGAAAGCAATCTTATTAGAAGAGAAAGCGAAACTTGTAGAAGCGGGTACAACTGTTTCTGATTCTATTGAAGTGGGTATGATGGTTGAAATCCCAGCTTCAGCAGTATTAGCAGATCAATTCGCAAAAGAAGTTGATTTCTTCTCTATCGGAACAAATGACTTAATCCAATACACAATGGCTGCAGACCGTATGAACGAACAAGTAGCTTACTTATACCAACCGTATAACCCATCTATTTTACGTCTTGTAAAAATGGTTATCGATGCGGCTCATAAAGAAGGAAAATGGGCTGGTATGTGTGGTGAGATGGCGGGAGATTCACTTGCTATCCCATTATTATTAGGATTAGGTTTAGATGAGTTCAGTATGAGTGCAACATCTATTCTTCCTGCAAGAACACAACTAAGCAAGTTGTCAAAAGCAGAAATGGAAACATTAGCAGAAAAAGCATTAATGATGTCAACTGCTGAAGAAGTTGTTGAACTAGTTAAAAGCATATAAGTAATAAAAAAACCTGAGTCGATTTGAAATCGGTCTCAGGTTTTTTCTATGAGAAAAGTAACTCTTATTTTCTTACTACAGAGGATAAGGAACAGAATTAGATAGCGATTGCAACGATATCAGTTGGGCATACACGTAAAATGCCAGTAAAGCTGTTGTGTTGACGGTTCTTATCATCTTTGTTGTCGTCTTTATTATCTTTGTCATTGTTATTACGAGCTAAAGCAGAGAAAAGAGCAACACCGTTAGCGAAACCTTCAAAAATTACATTATTGAAAGTGCCGTTACCTCTAATGCTTAACAGAGAAAGCTCTGTTCCAACTGAAATGCTAGCAAGTACGTTACATACAGCTGGTTGTTGTGGTCTAACTACTTCTTTCTCTTTCTCTTTCTCATGATGTCTGCACTCTCTTTCATGATGATGACAGTCTCTAAAGTTATCACAGCATCCAAATGATCCAAACATAATCCTCATCACCCCCTTCACACTTATAATCTATGTAAGTTCGGTAGTGAGTGACTGGACAGAGAGTGGAATTTTTTCTAGGGGATTTTCTCATTTTAAATGACTAGCTGGGTGTTTATTACGGGATGATGTTTAAAATAGGATAGATATCACAAAAAAGTGTAAGGACCACCGAAACGAATGAAATAGGTAGCCTTTACACTTTTTTGCTTTTATATAAAACGATGATATATACAGGAAGAGCTAGTAGTAGTGGTACGATGGATCGTGCAGTATGTTTTTCTGATTCTAATTGGAACGCTTCTTCTTTTGGAAATTGTAATACTGAAATGTTTGCAGCATCTCCAATAAAATATAGAAGCAGTACAGTTACTATGTAACATAAAAGTGCAATAAAGCTTCCGTATGAACTCAATGAAAATCCCTCTCTTGTTATCTATTTGTTATTATTGTATCATAATTGTAACAAAAATACACGGTTATATTTCGATACTTTAACAAAATTCGACATGAAACGCCATTTATGTATATGAAAATAGCATAAAATTTACTGTTTTTTTATGTGTAGATGTCGAATCATACATTGTAATATTACGGATGTGTGACAAAATAAAAAAGAAACGAAGGTAATAAAATTACCTTCGTTTCTTTTTTATTCGTATGAAAGTGCAGTAAAACCCTCACATTGATTCCAGTTTCACTTTATTATTTTGCCCATTCACTCACTTGCTCTACGCTCATTCGTGGTGCAGGGTGGCCTTTTAAAGTTGATTCACCAATTGTAATAAGCATAATTGGTACGTAGCGAGATGAAACATTGAATTCTTCTGTAAGTGCTTGTGGATTGAAACCACCAATAGCACAAGTATCCCAACCAGTTGCTTTAGCTGCAAGCATAAGCTGCATTGCTGCTAAAGATGCATTTGAAAAGGCTGCATCTCTTGGGAATTGTTCACGAGCATAGGCAGATTCAATATTTTTAGCTAAGCGCTCTTTTGCTTCCTCTTTCATAAATCCTTGTTCTACAATTGGACCATAAACTTGTTCAACATTTTTATAAGCTTCTAAATCACCTAAAATAGCGACTACAGCAGAAGCATCAAGAATTTGTTGTTGGTTATAAGCAATTGGATGTAATCGTTTCTGTACATCTTCACCTTGGAATACAAGGAATTTCCAGTGCTGCAAGTTCCAAGCAGAAGGTGCTTGAGCAGCTCCTTTTAAAATATCGTGTAACTCTGTAGATGAAATTTCTTTCTCTGGGTTGTATGCACGTGTAGATGTGCGTTCATATAGGACGTTAAAAAAGTTATCGTTTGTCATTATATATCCTCCAAATTACATATCAAACAATGAAAAAATATATGTAAAATATTCTACTTATATTTTGTAAGTTATCGAATTTAAGAATATAATATCTTTATTTTAATTGTCAAGTTTTAAAGCGGAAGCTAGGGCATTCATACAAACGATACAATTCCTATAATCATACACTAAAAAAGGAATTTATAGAGTGAAAAAGTGAAGATAACATTCTCAATTAGCTTGTTAACATGTATTCCTCACTCATTAAAGTTTTTAGAGAACAGCCTTTTATAAAATGTTTGTGAGGAATTCAGTAGAACAAGATATATGAAGTGAGTGAAGACTAGTGATGAACATACTACATTTTTTATTAGAGAATACGGTTTTCCAAAATGTATTACAAGATCTTCAGTTAAATGTCCTTTATATAGAAAATGGATGCACACATCAACAAACGATAGAAAATATCCATCCAAAATGTATGTTTATAGCAAATAGTTTTGAAGAAGGAGAATTATTGTTTCAGAGGACTAAACCACATATTGTAATTATGTATGTAACAGATTTTTCTCAAATAAAATATATAAAGAATATGTATAATCCACAGAGTACATTTATTGTCATTTGGGATCAACAGATAACAAGCGAGTTTGCAGAGGTGCTTACGTTAGGAATACGTAATATTGTGATAGCCCCTGTGACTCCACAAATGGTGTTAGAGGAAGTGAATAAGAGTTTGTATCAGCTTTCTTTAGTACGGCAAGTAAGTTTGCAACAAGAACTACTTCAAACGATGTTTGATTTTCAAAATGATCTATTATTTATAGTAGAAGACGATGAGATTGTTGATTGTAATACAAACTTTTTAGAGTTTTTTGGATATGAAAATTTGTTTGCCTATCGTGAGCAACATTTAGTATTTGCTGAACATTTTATTAGAGAAAATGGATACTATTCAACAACCCATGATATAACATGGTTAGATGATACATTATCATATGATAGAAGAATTAAGATGTCCAATTATGAAGGAGAAGTGTCGACTTTTTTATTGCGTGCGACACCACTGCCAGAAGATTTATCAAGGTTTATTGTGAAGTGCACAGAGATTACAGAATTAGATGAAATCTATCAAGAACAAGAAAGGCTTGCGATGATAGATTCGTTAACAGAGATTTATAATCGTTTGAAGTTCCAACAAATACTAGAGGCAGAATGGGATAATGCAATGCGTAACGATGAAAAAATAGCGCTTATTTTATTTGATATAGATAATTTTAAAACAGTAAATGACACGTATGGTCATGATTTTGGTGATTTAGCGTTAATTCAGCTTGCAGAGCTTATGAAATCTAAAGTGGAGCAGCAACATGTATTTGCAAGGTGGGGAGGAGAAGAATTTATTATATTAGTAACGAATACAGTAGAAAAAGAGGCATTTCAGGTTGCGGAATCATTGCGATTTTTTATTGAAACAAAGCATTTCTCAGGAATTTCGAAATTAACAGCTAGCTTTGGAGTTGCATTATATGAACAAGGGATTACAAGAGAAGAATTAATGCAGCGAGCGGATATTGCATTGTATGAAGCGAAAAAAAATGGGAAAAATCAAGTGTGCGTATATAGAAAAGAAAAAAAGTGATTTTTCGCAACAAATTGTTGCGATTTTTTTTTATTGTTCGATAATAGAATGTGGGGGGGATTTTGGACGAAGGAATTATGGAGGAACAACATGATAAAAAAAATAATGACGATGGCTTTGCTGTCAGCTGTAGTTTGTGGTGGAGTATACTATTTTCTCTATAATCCCAATATAAAGGAAAGCACTGTATTAACAACTAAGGTGAATCCTACTATTGAATCAGAAGTACAAGAGAATATAGAAGAAAAAGAAGAACAACAAATTGATTATGCTAGTATATCTCAAAAATTAGATCAATATTTAATAGGAAAGCAATTTAATGGAACAGTTTTAGTGACAGATAAAGAGCATGTTATATTGAATAAAGGATACGGGTATGCTGATGTTCAAAATAAGATAGAAAATACGCCTCAAACTAAATATCGTATCGGTTCTATTACGAAAACAGTTGTGGCCACATCTATTTTACAGCTACAGGAACAAGGGAAGCTAAATATTCAAGACAATGTAAATAAATATATTCCCTCTTTTCCGGTAGATAAAAATATCACCTTATATCATTTGTTAACACACACATCAGGTTTACCAGAAAGCGGAAAAGGGAAAGTGAATGCCGCTTCTCGTATAAATTTAGTAAATTGGATTGCAAGTCAAAAATTAGAATTTCCACCAGGCACAGGTTGGAGATATACAGATTATAATTATATGGTGCTTGCCTAATATTATAGAAAGCATATCAAAAAAACCTTTAGGAGATTACATAAAAGAAAATATATTTACTAAAGCAGAAATGAATGAATCTGGTATGGGAAATATGGCTCAGGGAGATCAGCATTTTGCTAAAGGATATGTAAAGAAAGAGAATGTACTTGAACCTGCACAAAAATTGTTAATGGAGTGGTTATACGGATGCGGTGAGATGTATACGACAGTTGGCGATATGAAGAAATTAGACGAAGCGATTATAAATGGGAAACTTCTTTCTGAACAAAGTATACAAGCGATGTTTTCACCTTCAGCAGAACGAAAATATGCATTTAGTTTTTACATATATCCGGATTATTTTCATAATCATGGTGTACTATCTGGTTGGAACACTTTCAATAATTTTAATAAAGAAAAAGGCACTTTTGTTATTTTATTTTCAAATGTGAAAAATAGTATAGATAATGATTTTAATAATGAGTTTCGAAAGATGGTAAGTGATTTATTAAAACAAAGGGGATGAGAAAATGGAACGTAAAAATGTATCAATAGGTTTCATCGGTATTGGTGTAATGGGAAAAAGTATGGTGCGTCATTTAATGCAAGACGGTTATAAAGTATATGTATATAATAGAACAAAAGCGAAGACAGACTCTTTAGTGAAAGATGGTGCAAATTGGTGTGATACACCGAAAGAGTTAGTAAAGCAAGTTGATGTTGTAATGACTATGGTTGGATATCCACATGATGTAGAAGAAGTATACTTTGGGATAGATGGAATTTTGGAGAATGCAAATGAAGGCATGATGGCAATTGATTTCACGACATCTACACCAACATTGGCAAAACGTATTAATGAAACTGGTAAAAGTAAGAATGTATATACGTTAGATGCACCTGTATCTGGAGGAGATGTTGGTGCGAAAGAAGCAAGACTTGCAATTATGGTCGGTGGCGAGAAAGAAATATATGA
Organism: Bacillus sp. BC08; assembly: GCF_054326875.1. NCBI lineage: Bacteria > Bacillati > Bacillota > Bacilli > Caryophanales > Bacillaceae > Bacillus > Bacillus sp. BC08. The sequence goes on from NZ_JBTGPA010000035.1 coordinate 760,732, forward strand.
AAAATGTTTACCTTTATTTGAAAAGCTAGGAACAAATATTCAGTTGCAAGGGCCAGCTGGAAGTGGACAACATACAAAAATGTGCAATCAAATAGCGATTGCTTCAAATATGATTGGAGTATGTGAAGCTGTTGCTTATGCGAAAAAAGCTGGACTAGATCCAGATAAAGTATTAGAGAGTATTTCAACGGGAGCAGCAGGTAGCTGGTCATTGAGTAATTTAGCTCCTCGAATGTTAAAGGGAGATTTTGAACCAGGGTTTTATGTAAAGCATTTTATGAAAGATATGAAGATTGCTTTAGATGAGGCTGAAAAATTGCAATTACCAGTACCGGGTTTAAGTTTGGCGAAGGAATTGTATGAAGATTTAATGAAAGATGGGGAAGAGAATAGCGGAACACAAGTGTTATACAAAAAATATATAAGGGGGTAAATGAGATGGATCTTCAAAAATTTGATGAGATGATTGATACTGTACAACGAGCAACTTGTATACAAATTAATGAAAAACAAAAAGAAGCTTTTAAACAAAAATATGATTTTGAGCCGAAATTCGAATATGGAAGAGATGAAAATGGGCATTATGTTATTCGAACTTCAAAAAAGATGTTAGAAGAAATGGAATTTTATTTGGCATTGAAATATGATCGAGATGGAGTTGATCTATATATGCAAGCTGAGATTGACGGTATATGTCACGTATCTGTTAGCTATAGTGAAGACGTCTTGCACCTACAAGAATTGTTTCAATTTCTAGAAGAAAATAAATAAAAGTCCTCAGTTGAGGACTTTTATTTATTTTTAAATTTATAATTATAAGCTAGAAGCCCGGCGGCATCGTTCGATTGGGAATGGAATAACTTGTGCGATATGATTAGGACCGAATTGTTTTGCACGAGCATGGCGTACTATATAAAATGCACACAGAATTGAAACAGGAATAGCACCGAATAAGCCAAAAAATAAAGCGCTTACACAAGATGCGACAAAACCTAAAACACCAACTTCCAACTCTTCCATAATAGCTCCTAGAATAACAGGAAGTGCTCCACACGTAACGCCTAGTATAAGTGCGATAAGTAAACTCATGATTATCCCCCTCTGTTTGCGATATTCTTTTCCTTCTTAGTTATTTGTAGTATATCATATGCAAAACAGAATTTTCAGATAAAATTCAAAAAAAGTTCAATAAATGTTCAAAAAATGTTAAAAAATTCGCTAAAAAATAGAAGGGGAGATTGTTTTGGAATAGAAGGACTCATATGTTTGGGAAAATAAAAAATCAGGCTTATTTCAAAAATGAAATAAGCCTGTTCCATAGGAGGATGTATATATGTAGAGTGAATAAAAGGTTGGAAAAGGGGATCCAAGTCCTTCTATTCAACTAACTACCTTAATAGATTGGAACCCAGCCTTCAGTTGTAACAAAAATACGAATAGCTACAACTTGGCGATCATTTTGCAAGGTAAAATAATGTCTTGCATTTTCAGGAACAGATATGAGATCGCCTGGCTCAAGTTCAACGTCAAAGAACTTTCCATCTTTTCCTTCAATGGCAAAGATGCCATGACCACTAACAATAAAGCGAACTTCATCATCAGTATGATGGTGTTCCTTTTGGAAATTAATTAATAATTCGTCAAGGTTAGGTGTGCTATTTGAAAGTGAAATTACATCATGGGCTTTATAACCTCGGCGCGCTGAAACATCAGCAATTTCTTTTGAGAACACAGCTAATATTTCAGCCTTGTTTTCATCTGTTAAAGAGTAATTTTCATTTAAATGAGTAGGAAGTTTAGAAATGTTCCATTTCTCATATAAAACGCCTTCCTCTTGTAGAAATTTATATACTTCCACTTCATTTTCAATGCGAGTATTTACTTCATGAATACGAATTTGCGCCATTAGAAACGCCTCCTTGAATTGATAATAGTTTTATATGAAATTGGAATAAAAACTCATAAGCTTCTAATCTTTTCTTTGCATCAAAGCTATCTCGGCCCCATACGGTAATACCATGGTTACGGATTAATACTGCTCCCGAATCGCCTTGTATATGTTTTCGGAAGTTTTCACCAAGCGTTGGAATATGAGCATGGTTTTCGATAATAGGAATGTTAATTGTTGCGCCTTCTTCCCAAATATCGAGAGCTTTAATAATTTCTTGATTTTGAAGGGTGACTGCATCACTATATAAATTTGTAATGACATTGTTATCAGTTGTATGAACATGAAGTACGCATCCGGCATTCGTATTGTTATAAATATGTGTATGCAATATTGTTTCTGCTGAAGGACGTAACTCAGTCTCTAATACGGGAACCCCTAGATGATCTACTAATAGAAAATCATCTGGAGTAGTTTTTGTTTTATCTTTACCACTTGCTGTAATGAGAAAAGTGAGTGGTTCATGACTAACCTTTATAGAAATATTACCACTCGTTGCAGGAAACCAATTTCGTATTGTTAATTCTTTTTTAATCTCGCTTAAGTCATACCATTGACGAAAAAGTTGTTTCATAATTTCACCTCCAACAAATGTTTTAATGCAGATTGAACATCGTGAAATGTTTCAAAAGGTATATAAGCAATATGATTCTCTTCACATTTTGTAATAAGGTAGTCGCGGGCAAATACTTTATCCGCTTGTTTTGCAGCTTGTAAATCAGTAATGGAATCTCCAATTACAATATGGAAGTCATTCGTATCACTTAATTTGCGGATTAAAGATGATTTACATAATCCGCAATGATTTTGACATTGATGATCACAAGGGTGAGGCCATTTAACGGTAATGAATTCACTTGAAAAGTCTGTTTCATTACAGTAAATTTGCTCTTTTGGAATGATTCCATGTAAGAGTGGATAGACGAAGAAATCCATTCCACCTGATATAACGTAAAAAGAAATGTCATTTTCATTTACAAATTGTATAAATTCATGAAAACCATTACGTATTTCAGCAGTTTCTATTAAAAATTGAATCATATTATCGTGTAGACTAGTAGGTATTAATTGAAATAATTGAGAAACACCTTCTTGAATAGACAGCTCTTGTGATAAAATTCTATTCTTTACTTCTTCGGCTTCTGGTGGTGCAAATTTTTCCATAATGGACATAATGTTATCATTATTTGTAATCGTGCCATCGAAATCACAAAATACTTGAATACTCATAATTTCACCCCATGAGAAGGATTTCCCCATATTTGTAGTGCACTATGCAAATTTATGTCATCTACTTCATGGAGTGGTGTATTTTGCAAAGTAGCATCAATTGCAGTACGGAAAGCTTTCCCGCCGCCTTGCGCCCCATTCGGATGTCCATGTATCCCGCCGCCAGCATTAATAACAACATCTTTACCGAAATCTCGCACAATAAAGGGAACGAAACCAGGGTGAATACCAGCAGACGGAACAGAAAAACTCTTCTTGAAAAATGGATCGTCTTCAGTTAAATATTTTGAGATAGCAAGAGCTTCCTCTTTTTCTAGTGCAACACTTCCGTATGGAGATGGGAATAATGAAAAGTCAGCTCCAGCATAACGTAATAGCTTTCCGAGTAATAATGAAGATGAAACTCCATATAACTTGGATGCTGAGTAAGCGCCACTTACAGCAGGGTGTGCCATAATGGGAACTGGGATTTCATCATCTTCTGCTAGTGATTGTAGTACATCTAGTCCGTAAGCAAATACGTTAAATAATAGAATATCAGCGCCAGCTTGCACTGCACGCTTCGCATTTTCTTTTAAATCAAAAGTTCGTCCTGTTAAATTTACGGCATATAACGTTTTATGCCCGTATGTTTCATATACGGATTGTAAAACTTCTTTTCCAGATGCGATGCGTTTCGTAAGTGGTGTTAATGTATTCTCAAATAATATCTCATCATCTTTTACTATATCTACACCACCACTTGCTTGATCGCGTAATTGCGTTTTTAAATACCCAATATTTCGTCCAATCATCCCTTTAAAAATACTCATTAAAAGAGGACGCTCATGCACTTGTAAAAGGTTTCGAATACCATCTATGCCGAACTTTGGGCCAGAAAAATGTTTTTTTAACTCGTCTGAAAAAGTTAAGTCAATTAATTTCACTTCGCCATCAAGTGATAGCTTTCCGAATGTAGTTGTTAAAATTGCTGGTAAATCTGGACTGAAATTTAATAATGGATATTCGATTTTAATAATCCCGCGTTTTACTTTTTTACGTAAATACGAATTGATATGTTCTTGATCAGCTAATTCCTCAACATGAATGACGTTGCCTTTATGCTGTTTTAATTGTTCTTGCAATAAGTGTGGCAAATGTGTCCAAGAGCCAATTGTTAAACCGAGTGCAATTTGCTCAGCTTTTTTTTCTAAGTTATGTGAATCATCATGGATTAAATATGTCGCTATAATTCCGCTCATTGTTATACCCTCCTAGTTAAATAAAAAAACCTCTCAGCTAAGGAGAGGTTTTTTTACAACCAGCTCCTTATCTGTCAGCGTAATGCTGCGAGAATTAGCACCGTGTCTACAATTGTAGATCGGTTGCCGGGTTTCGTCGGGCTCGTCCCTCCACCTGCTCTTGATAAGAAGTATTTAGAAATGTTTAAATTTTTAAGATAACTGAATTTTGTCAGATATTTTTCATGTTGTCAATTACTTTTTGAAAAAATTTAATTTATCAATTCGCTTAATGGCTTCTCGTAATCTATCTTCTGTATGCAAGAGACCCACGCGGACATAGCCTTCCCCATGTTCACCAAATCCAACACCAGGAGCAACTGCAACGTGTGCTTTTTCTAGTAAAATATCAGAAAATTGCTCAGATGTATAACCTTCTGGTACTGGAAGCCATGCAAAGAATGAGCCGGTTGGAATGTCTACATTCCAACCAATTGAGTGACAAGCTGAAATAAGAGCGTTCCTTCGAGATTCGTAACTATTTACAAGGTCTATTACGCAAGACTGTGAACTTAATAGTGCTTCGCGGGCAGCATCTTGAACTGCACCAAAAATACTAACGTACATATGATCTTGTAATAAGTTAATGGTTTCAATGACACTTTCATTTCCTACTGCAAAAGCGATACGCCACCCAGCCATATTGAAAGTTTTCGATAGAGTATAAATTTCAATTCCTGTATCTTTGGCACCGTCTGCTTGCAAGAAACTAACAGGTTTTTGACCATCAAATCCAATGGCACCGTAAGCAAAATCATGAACAACTAATATGTTATGTTCATTAGCAAAATGAATGGTTTCTTCAAAGAACTCTTTTGATGCAGTAGCACCAGTAGGATTATTTGGATAGTTTAAAAACATTAATTTTGCTTGTTTCGCAATAGAGTCATCAATTTTCGTATAATCTGGTAAAAAATTATTTTCTGCCAGTAGCGGCATTGTTTCAAATTGTGCTTTTGCTAAAGCAACTCCTGATAAATAATCTGGATAGCCTGGATCTGGAACGAGAATAGTATCACCAGGGTTTGTAAAACAAACTGGTAATTCTACTAATCCAGCCTTTCCGCCAAACAAAATAGCAACTTCTGTTTTGGGATTTACTACTACATCATATTCACGTTGATAGAATGTTGCCACGGCTTCTTTTAAACTTTCATGTCCGCGAAATGGCGGATATTTATGATGAATGGTTTTTTCAGCAGCATCTTGTAAAGCTTTTACGATATGCTGCGGTGTTGGTTGATCTGGATTACCTTGACCTAGATTAATAACATCGTGACCAGCTGCTACGACTTTGTTAACTTTTGCAACAAGTGAAGCGAAAAATTGTGTTGGCAATGATGTTACTATCTCAGAAGGTTGAAATAATTTCATACTTTCCACCTCTTTTGAAAGTTGTTACAATTCTAGTGACAAATGATATAATCTTTCCAGTATTTTGTAAAGAAAAAATTAAGAATGGGGCTGACAAAATGAAAGTCGCATGTATTCAAATGGATATTGTCTTTGGAGATGTAGAAAAAAATATTGAGAATGCTAAAAATAAAATAAGCGAAGCGATGAAAGAAAGACCAGATGTTATTGTCTTACCAGAACTATGGACAACAGGATATGATTTAACGAGACTCTCTGAAATTGCAGATAGGGATGGATTGGAAACGAAAGAAAAGCTGAAAGAATGGTCGAAACAATATGGTGTACATATTGTCGGTGGTTCTATTGCGAAGCAAACAGAGCAAGGTGTTACAAATACAATGTATGTGGTAAACAAGGAAGGAGAACTAGTCAAAGAATATAGTAAAGTGCATTTATTTCAGCTTATGGATGAACATAAATATTTAGTAGCTGGAAATAGTACAGGCGAATTTAAGTTAGATGATGTAGAGTGCGCCGGCACAATTTGTTATGACATTCGTTTTCCAGAATGGATGCGCGTTCATACTGCTAAAGGGGCAAAAGTTTTATTTGTTGTAGCAGAATGGCCATTAGTTCGTTTAGCACATTGGCGTTTGTTATTACAAGCAAGAGCAGTTGAAAATCAATGTTATGTTGTTGCATGTAATAGGGCAGGAAAGGATCCGAATAATGAGTTTGCCGGTCACTCTTTAATTGTCGATCCTTGGGGAGAAGTTGTTGTAGAAGCGAATGAAGAAGAATCAATTTTATTTGGAGTGCTTCATTTTGAGAAAATTAAAGAAGTACGCAAAGGAATTCCAGTTTTTGCAGATCGTCGTCCAGAATTATACAAATAAAATGTTGACAAGTGATTTTTATTCTTGGTATAGTCTTCAACATAAAGTTAAAAATTCAAAAAATTATACAACTCTTATCAAGAGCAGGTGGAGGGATTTGGCCCGATGAAGCCCAGCAACCGACCGTAATACCATTGTGAAATGGGGCGTTTATTTACGCCAAAAGGCACGGTGCTAATTCCAGCAGAAAGTTTACTTTCTGGCAGATAAGAGGGGAGAAGATAAACTTCAAACCTCTTTCTTAGTGGAAAGAGGTTTTTCTGTGTTAGAAAAACCTCTGAATTTAAAAAAAGGGGAGAAGACGATGGAATATTATTCATTGACTGAAACGACAGCTATACAATATGCGAAAGAACACGGTTATTTTGAAAAGAAAGCAAATGTAGTTTGTCATGAAATTGGAGATGGAAATTTAAATTACGTGTTCAAATTAGGTGATGGAGAGAAGTCTATTATACTAAAACAAGCATTGCCATATGCGAAAGTAGTTGGTGAGAGCTGGCCGTTATCTATAAAAAGAGCGACGATTGAAAGTAAAGCATTACAAATTTTCGCGAAGTATGTGCCGGAATATGTGCCGGTAGTGTACAGTCATGATGAAGAGTTAGCGGTAACAGTCATAGAAGATTTATCAAGACTAACAATTGCAAGAAAAGGATTAATAGATGGAGAGGAGTATCCACTTTTATCCCAACATATTGGTCGTTTTCTAGCACATGTGTTGTTTTACACTTCAGATTTCGGATTAGAGTCAGAAGAGAAAAGGGTACTAGAAGGTGCATTTGTAAACCCAGACCTTTGTAGAATTACAGAAGATTTAGTGTTTACAGATCCGTTCGGTCATTACGATACGAATGATTATGAACCAGATTTGCAGCTAGCTGTAGATGAACTATGGAGTGACAAAACTGTCAAACTAAAAGTGGCACAGTATAAATATAAATTTTTAACGAGAAAAGAAGCACTCATTCATGGAGATTTACATACGGGAAGTATTTTTTCATCACCTTCTGAAACGAAAGTGATTGATCCAGAATTTGCAACATATGGTCCATTTGGATTTGATCTTGGTCAATTTATTGCAAATTTATTATTAAATGCGTTATCACGTGAAGAGGAAAAAAGAAGTGTGCTATTTTTCCATATTGAGAAAACATGGAGTTATTTTGTAGAAACTTTTACGAAGTTATGGATTGGAGAAGGTGTAGAAGCATATACGAAAGAGAAACAATGGTTGCCAATTATTTTGCAAAATATTTTTACGGATGCCGTTGGATTTGCCGGATGTGAGCTTATCCGTAGAACAATTGGCTTAGCGCATGTAGCTGATTTAGATGAAATAGCAAATAGAGAAACGAGAATTCAAGCTAAGAAACAGGCGTTATCCTTAGGTAGAGAACTAATAAAATATGAATCTAAGAGCGCTGATATTCAACTGTTCCGAACACTATTCCAACAGACAGTTTTTGGAGGGGTAAAAGCATGAGTACAATTGTTACTATTCCGAGGTCTGTCAGTTGGAAAGGGGATGCCATTGCAGTATTAAATCAAACAAAGTTGCCGCATAGTATAGAATACAAAACATTAACGACAATTGAAGATGTATGGAAAAGTATTGTCATGCTAGAAGTAAGAGGAGCACCTGCAATTGGAATTGTAGCTGCATTTGGCTTGGCGCTTGCATCAAAAAAATATAACACTGTACATATTGAAGAATTTCAAAAGAAGTTTAATAGAGATTGTAATTATTTAGGAACGTCACGCCCGACAGCAGTCAATTTATTTTGGGCAATCGATCGTATGAGAGAATCCATTCGGGAAATTAATACAATAAAAGAAGCGCAAAAAAAATTAGAAGAAGAAGCGCTTCTCATCCAGCAAGAAGATGAAGCAGTATGCCGGAGTATTGGAGAACATGCATTAACATGTTTTAAAGATGATGATAACATTTTAACAATTTGTAACGCTGGCAGTATTGCAACTGCTAGATATGGTACTGCATTAGCACCGTTTTATATTGGAAAAGAAAAAGGTGTGCGTTTACATGCGTATGCGTGTGAAACGAGACCGGTTTTACAAGGTGGGCGTTTAACGACCTGGGAATTAAAACAGGCAAATATTGATGTAACACTTATTACAGATAATACGGCAGCTCATGCTATTCAAACGAAAGAAATAAACGCGATTATAGTAGGAGCGGACCGAATTGTCGCAAATGGAGATACAGCAAATAAAATCGGAACAATGAATTTAGCTATATTAGCAAAGTATTTTGATATCCCGTTTTACGTTGCAGCTCCGCTATCGACATTTGATATTACGAAACAAACAGGTGCAGAAATTGTTATTGAAGAAAGAGATGAAACAGAAGTTACGAAAATTTTTGGAAAACAAGTGGCGCCAATTGGAACTGATGTTTATAATCCTGCATTTGACGTAACGCCGAATGAATTAATTACAGGTATTATTACCGAGAAAGGTATTATACGAGGAGATTATGAACAGGAAATTGCATCATTATTTGAAAGACAAGCTAATACATAATAGCTTGTTTTTTTATGCCTAAATGTTTTCTTTTCTCTTATTTATATAATGAAAGGAGGAGAGAAAGATGGAAGAGTGGATCAGGATGGTAGGTAATGTAGGCTTTCCGATTGTTGTAACATTATATTTACTTCATCGTATTGAAAGTAAATTAGATGGGGTAATTGTTGCAATCGAGAAACTCCCTAAACAATTACTAAAGTAGGAGGTCCTCGCGATAGAAAGTAAAATAAAGTTTGCTCTTCGGGAGCAAACTTTATTTTTATCCCGCTTTAATGGGCAGTAAGACCCCCACCTCAAAATTCAGCGAAAGCAAAGAATTTAGGTGGGGGGCGGGCTGTCCATAAAAGTCCGATTGGTGAGGGCTAATAATCAGTGGGGATTAAGAAAACCCCCACTGATTAAAGTTTCACTTTATTGAGCAGTATAGCCACCATCGATAACGACAGCTTGACCAGTTATACCTTTAGTTTTTTCACTTGCTAAAAACAGAGCATAATCAGAGATTTCTTGAACTTGTAATAAGCGTTTTTGTGGTACAAGTGGATAAATAACATCCTCTAAAACATTTTCAAGTGGTACGTTTCGTGTAGTAGCTAAATCTTGTAGTTGATTACGTACAAGAGGGGTATCGACATAACCAGGACAAAGCGCATTAACGGTAATTCCGTGAGTAGCGCCTTCTAAAGCGGCAACTTTTGTTAATCCAATTACGCCATGCTTCGCGCTATTGTAGGCAGATTTTCCTGCAAATCCAACGAGGCCATTAATGGAGGCTACATTAATAATTCGGCCATACTTTTGTTTTTTCATGATTGGGAAGGCATGCTTAATTGCGATAAAAGGAGCGATTTGCATAATTTTAATAAGTAATTCGAACTTTTCGGTTGGAAAATCTTCAATTGGTGAAACGTGCTGCATTCCTGCGTTGTTAATTAATATATGTAATGAACCGAAATGAGCAACTGTTTGAGAAATTGCAGCGGTAATTTCTTCTTCAGATGTAACATCACATTTTAAACCGATAGCTTGATAGCCTTCTTTTTGTAATTGTTCAGCAGCCTCTTTTGCACGTTCTTCAAGACGATCGGTAATCACAACTTTTGCACCTTCTTTTGCAAAAGCGTTTCCCATTTCATAACCAATACCACTTGCAGCACCTGTTAAAAAGACAACACGATTTGTAACCATGGTGAAAAACATCCCTTCGTAATAAAGTTCTCATATTGCTCTATTTAGAGGGCGGATAATAAAAATCCTGCAAAGATTTGGAAAAAATTTGCTAGCTATCTTGTTTTACAAAATAGTCTCTGCTATACTACATTGTAAAGCAAGATACTTACGCTTATCTATCTTGTAAAACAAGATAGTGGGAGGATTGAATTATGTCGACAAGTCAAATGCTGAAAGGGATTTTAGAAGGATGCTTACTTGCTATTATTTCTGAAGGTGAAATATACGGTTATGAAATGAGTGAAAAGCTAGCAAAATATGGCTTTACAATGGCGAGTGAGGGAAGTATTTATCCGTTATTAATACGAATGCAAAAGGAAGGATTAATAACAAGTGTAATGAAGGAATCTCCATCTGGCCCCAAGCGAAAATATTATACATTAACAGAAAAAGGCGAGGAAGCACTTAATGAATTTATGGATCGTTGGGAAACGATGCAAAGTAGTGTAGAGCGTCTACTTGAAGGGAAGGGAAGAAAAAATAATGCTATCAAGTGAAGCACGAAAGTTTTTATTAGAAATGAGATTGTTTTTAGCAGCAAAGGGTGTGAAAGAAAGCGATATTGAAAATTTTATTGAAGATGCAGAACTTCATTTAATTGAGGGTGAGAGCGATGGAAAAAGTATAGAAGATATTTTCGGAAGCTCACCGAAAGAATATGCAAATGAACTTGTAAAAGTAATGGAAAAGGATAGACAGGAAACGTGGAAGCAAATTGGTTTTACAGTAATGAATATCGTATCGTTTTGGATTATTGCTTCTATCTTAATAGTGAATAACGGAATGCTACAAATTTCACTTATTCAGTGCGTTGGGTATAGTTTTACATTGATTGTAGCTGTAATGGGTCCTAATTTTTTACTTCGCAAAATGACCTTTGTGACAAGTTTTACAAAAACGTGGTTTTCTATGTGGTTTTTAGTTATGATTGCGCCAATGTTTTTAATAGGAGTTGTTACGATATTAGATGTGATCTATCCTACAAAAATGTTTACATTCACCCAAACGCAAAGTTTTATATTAGCTGGAGCTATTTTTATTATCACAATAGCGATAAATATATATTTTGAAGGATGGTTTAAAAATTTATATTTAATCATTCCACTTTCAATTATGTTACTGTTTAAAACATTTACTTCGGAAGATCTCATGCCAATGTTATTTCAGATTATATGTTTATACGGAAGTTTGTTTATTTTAATTTTCCTTGAAATTATGATGAAGATGAATAGAAGAGAAGCGGTTAAATAAGGGAGGGGTTATCATGCAGATTTCTAAAGAGGGAGAAAAGTTTTTAATCGATACGAAAGTGTATTTAATAACAAAAGGAATAAAAGAAGAAGATGTGGACGCCTTTCTAGAAGATGCAGAACTTCATTTAATAGAAGGCGAGAAAGAGGGAAAGACGGTAAAGGATATATTTGGTGATTCACCAAAAGAGTATGCGGAAGAATTAGCGAAAGAGATGGAGAAGGATAAAGGCGGGAGTATAAAAAGCATTTTAGGGATGATTATTGGTATTGGTGGATATTGGTTACTAATAAATATTTTATTTGAAAGTCCAAATCATGAATTTACATTAACGAATGTACAATTGATTGGATACCCAATTGTTTTAATGATTACGATTGTAGGGATTATATTTGCTTTTAAAATGTCATCGTTTAAGAGCAAAATAAAAGAATTTAGCATTATTTATATAGCAGCTTTGCTACCAATTTTATTACTAGTATTATTAATGTTTATGAACAAGTGGTATGGGACACCTGTATTGCAATTAACTACTATGCAAAGTTATATATTAGCTGGAATTGTCTTATTAGTGTTGTTAATTGGTGAAGCGTACATACTTGGATGGATTGGAATATTAGCTGTTATTGTACCACTATTAATAATGTTTGTATTTAAAGGGTTGGGAGAGAAAAATCCATACTGGGGAATGTTAGAATCTTTACTTCTGTACGGAAGTTTATATGTATTAATGCGATGGTCTTTAAAAAATGAGGAGAAAAAAACTGTAAGCTAGCTTTATATTAATAGTGAACGAACTGAATTTTTTTATTATAGGAAAAGGGCTGCTCTGGATATACAAAAAATTATTTCCAAAGAAATACTATATTTTGATTTTTAGAGGGATTCGGTTTAGGTGTATAGTGTATCCTTTGCAGCCGGGCTTTCGTTTATGGATTGGAATAAGTTGTTTTAAACAGTAACAAGGTTGTTACTGTTTTTTTCTTTGTAATAAAGTACTTTGTAAAGAGAGTGCTTTTTGTTCGTTCGTTAATAGTGACTGAATATGGACATTTTCAGGGCGCGGGACTATCGGATACATAAGATTTGTTGGAGAGGGATGGTGCTCCGAGCCAGTTGGTGAATGAGGATCTGCGTGAGTAAGTTTTCCATGAATACGTCTTGTGAATAAAATATGACCGACTTCATGAGCGAGCGTATATATATTTTTCATAGGAGCAGCCGAATTTGTTAAAACGATATAACCAGTAAGTTGCTGTTGTTTTGCTAAAGAGTAAGCGCAGGCAATGACGGCTGTTTCTTTAAAATAATCACTACCAATATAACAAATGTAAAGGTCGCATTCAGGAGCTTCATTTACACATGTTTGGAAAAAGGATGCTAATTTTTCCTGACTTTGAATAGAATTTTTATAACTAATTTCACGGTCAGAAAAACGAAAAAGTTCATTTAAAATAATTACGTCTTTAATTTGAAATGTAATCGGGTGCCAAATTGACTCTGCAACTGCTAAATCTTTGGCGATACGGTCATCAGAAATATCGGCGCCTGGAGTAATGCAAATACATATATTGACGTATGGATCCATAAGGAACACCTCAACTGAAAAAATTCTTCCTATAATATATGTTAGAGAAAGACCCTACGTATGGATAAACGCCTTGTTTATTACAAGTCGAAAAAATTTCATAGTTCTATAACGTAGTGTGATCATCTTTTTGATATAGTAAAGAAAAGGGGGAGAATATATGTATACATTAAAAATCGTTTCAGACAGAGAAGCTCTTTATCAATTTGCAAGTTATGTAAGAGTTGTGCAAGGGGTAGAAGATGTATATGTAGAGGTGGGAGAACCTTTATATGAACATCCATTAATGAAGTTTTATGTACATATTAAGCTGGAGGAAACATATGAGCAACATAAAGCGTTACAAGAAATAGCAAGGTTAGTAGAGTTAGGGCGTTTTACATATGTTCATTATCGTAATGATGAAATTGAAGAAGCTTTTGAAGCTGTAAAATATGAAAGTTTTAAGAAATAAGGGTGAAAAAAGGAGGCGAAAGCTTCCTTTTTTTTCTTGGAAATTACATCAACAAAAGGAGAAAAATTTTGTTATGATAAGGGAGGGTGAGGAAAGGAGAGTTTACATAATGGGGTATATTGAAGAGTTACGCAAAGTCGTTGGGACAAGACCACTTATTCTCGTTGGATCAGCAATAATTATACTAAATGATAATCAAGAAGTATTACTTCAATATCGTTCAGATACATATGATTGGGGTGTACCTGGCGGCGCGATGGAACTAGGAGAAACGACTGAAGAAACTGCTCGCCGAGAATTATTCGAGGAGACGGGATTAACTGCAAAAATAATGCAATTTCTAGGTGTCTTATCAGGAAAGGAAGTATATTTCCGTTATCCTAATGGAGATGAAATTTTTAATGTCATTCATCTGTATCAGGGGCATCATGTGAGTGGAGAGTTAAGGCTTGATCATGAGGGATTGAAGCTTCAATATTTTCAGGTAGATAAGTTACCAAAATTGAATGAAACGACAGAGAAAATTTTACAAAAATTTTTATATGCATTAACAGAATAGAAGGTTAATTCCTTCTATTTTTATTATATTAAATATTTTGATTTTTTAGTATGTTTATAGTATGATAAATGTAGACATACATCTTATGGAATTTCACCTAAAAACTGACTAGGGTACATAAGAGAGGGGCAAGTGCAAAATGCATAATGTTGTTATTACAGCTGCAGTTCGTTCGCCAATTGGAACTTTTGGAGGAGCGCTAAAAAATGTAACGCCAGTAGAATTAGCGGTTCCTGTACTTCAGGAAGCTGTAAAACGAGGCGGGGTAGAACCACACGAAGTTGATGAAGTAATTTTAGGTCATTGTATTCAAAGAACTGATGAAGCAAATACTGCAAGAACAGCTGCATTAGCGGCAGGATTTCCTGATACAGTTACGGGTTATACAATCCAACGCCAATGTTCTTCAGGTATGCAAGCAATTATGTCAGCTGCAATGCAAATTCAATTAGGTGTAAGTGATGTTGTTATTGCAGGTGGAGTAGAAGCAATGAGTTCAAGCCCTTATGCATTAAAACAGCACCGCTGGGGACAACGTCTACAGCACGGAGAAATTCGTGATACGGTGTGGGAAGTACTAGAAGATCCGATTCACCATATTATGATGGGTGAAACAGCTGAAAATCTAGTTGACCAATATGAAATTACAAGAGAGGAACAAGATGAAGTTGCGCTTCGTAGTCATACATTGGCACTACAAGCAATCGAGTCTGGATACTTTGACGAGCAAATTGTTCCTATTACGATAAAAGAACGTAGAAAAGAAGTAGTATTTTCGAAGGATGAACATCCACGTGCAGATATTACAGCGGAAAAATTAGCAGGATTAAAACCAGCTTTCCGTAAAGATGGATCAGTAACTGCAGGTAATGCATCTGGTCTTAATGACGGAAGTGCGGTTCTAGTATTAATGAGCGAAGAAAAAGCGAAAGAAAAAGGCTTACAACCGTTAGCTAGAATTGTTGGATATTCAGTAGCTGGAGTAGATCCGAAAATTATGGGTATTGGACCAGCACCAGCAATTCGTAAAGGATTAGAAAAAGTAGATTGGTCATTAGAAGATGCAGATTTACTTGAAATTAATGAAGCTTTCGCTGCACAATACTTAGCTGTAGAGAAAGAATTAGGTCTAGATCGTGAAAAAGTGAATGTAAACGGTAGCGGTGTAGGACTTGGACATCCAATCGGTTGTACAGGAGCTCGTATTACGGTAAGTTTAATTCATGAATTGAAGAGACGCGGTTTAGAAAAAGGAATTGCCTCTCTATGCGTCGGTGGCGGTATTGGGGTAGCATTATTTATAGAAGCACTATAAAAAAGAAGCAGCGATTGCTGCTTCTTTTTTACGATTCAAATAGATGCTGGAATAGTCGATCACGGTTTTCAAAGAACAGTTTCATCGTTTGATAATGCTCGGTGTCTTCTAATGTGGCTTCATGAATCCCTTCTTGTGTTAAAGAGTATATAGTGGATTCAGGGTAAGCCATTAAAATAGGAGAATGCGTCGCGATAACAAATTGTGAACCTTGTTCTGCTAGTTCGTGCATTCGAATGAGCATGGAAAGTTGTCTCATTGGTGATAGAGCGGCCTCAGGCTCATCTAAAATGTATAAACCTTGTCCTGAAAAACGATTCATAAATAATGAAAAGAATGATTCACCATGGGATTGTTCGTGAAGTGAAACACCGCCATAAGATTTTATAGCATCTATTTCATCAATATAAGAAGCAACGTTATAAAATGATTCAGCACGAAGAAAGAAACCGTCGTTTGGTGTATTGAAACTTTTGGAAATGCGAAGGTATTCATGTAAAGATGAATGGGAATCGTTTGTACTAAAGCGAAAGTTTTTCGTTCCACCTTCTGCGTTAAAACCTAAAGCAATTGCAATTGCTTCGAGTAATGTTGATTTACCCGTTCCATTTTCTCCAATAATGAATGTTACATTTGGGTGGAAAGCTAGTGATTGTAATGTTCGGATAGCGGGTAAACAGTAAGGATATGCGGAAAAACTAGGGATATTTTCTTTTTTTAATGTGACATTTTTTAAAAAGGGTACGTCAATCAATATATAAACCTCAATTCATAACGGATTTTGATTCTAAAAAAGCAGCAAATACAAGTGTAAGACAACTTGCGAATAAAATTGTATATTGAAGTGCTTCCATAGAAAGAAGCCAATGTATGTACTAAAAAAAAGATAAACAGAACAAGAAAAAAGACAAGTGTTAATGACACGTGAACCCCTCCTTATTTTCTGAATATTTCATGTGGATTATAACATGTAAACTATCATATTCCAATGTGAAAATAAATATTGCATCAAGATCAATTCTATCGTTATGATAGATGGTATTCTATTGAAGATATGAAAAGGAGTCAAAACATGCCGTTTACATTTGCGCATCCAGCAGCTATTCTGCCTTTTACTAAGCGAAATTCTAGTTATATTTCAGTAACGGCTCTTATATTAGGGAGTATGGCGCCTGATTTTGAATATTTTTTACATTTTAGACCATATGGTATCATTGGCCATACATGGCTTGGGTTCTTATATTTAAATTTACCGCTTGTATTTCTACTTGCATACATATATCATTACATTTTAAAAAAGCCGTTTATATTACATTTACCAAAAACGTTTGCTGGCTACTATACATATGCAGTAGATAAGAGGTGGGGGCTTCATACATGGAAGGATTTCTCTGTATTTTGCTATTCCGCTTTATTTGGTATGCTCACGCATGTTGTTTGGGATGCGTTTACTCATCATACAGGCTACTTCGTTATGAAAATAGCATTGTTACAAAGAGAGTTACATAGTATTCCAGTGTATAAATACATGCAACACGGAAGTACATGTGTAGGTTTATTATTACTATTATACGTACTATGGAAGTATAAAGATGAAACAGGGAAAGATATTATGATAGCTTCAGAAAAAAGGAAGTATTGGGTTTCAGTAATAATTGTGGCAGCCCTTATATTTATCGTTCACGCGTTCGTAGATCCCTATTTTCATATTTTCCAAATAGGAGGTATAATAGTATCTGGACTGACAAGTTCGTTTTGTGGACTTCTTATTGTTTCTATAGTTTACAAAGCAAGGGACTAATTTACATTAATGAATGATAGTGTTAGGAGAAATTATATGATGAAAGCATGGAAAAGTATTTTTGTTTTATGTAGTTTTCTTCTTATGTTAAGTGGTTGCTTCCATCAAGAAGAAAAGAAAGCTGAACCGAAGAAGAAAGAATCTATTCCTGAAACAAAAGAATATGGTGGGCGTGAGTTGAAAAAAGTAGGACAAAAAGTGAAAGAAACAGGGTGGGGTACTTTTAAATTAGAACAGATTCATTCTGTAAATCAAACATTTGAAGTAGCACCAATGAAAATTCACGTACAAGATGTGAAAGTAATCTCTTTATCGCAGATGAGTAAAGATGCAAAAAATACATTAAAAGTATATACGGCATTAACTCCTGAAGAAGTAAAGCGTAGATTAGGAGATAAAGTAAGTCAAGAAGATGCGGAGTTATATGCATCGATCAGTGGTACTGAGATTAGTGATACGATTCGTTACGTTGAAATTACATATAAGGTGGAAAATAGCGGGAATAAAAATATGCAATTTTTCTCTATGAATGATGTTACGATTAATGATAAGCAACATTTTAAAGTAGCGACTCAAAACTTTTTATATGATGAAGATACGCTCGTTGGTACAAAAAATGTATCAAGAGAAGACTATAAGCCTGGTGAAAAAAGAGATGGTATTATCGGCTTAATACTTGATGATGGAAAAGAAAAGGTAAAGGATATTAAGTTTACAACAGATAATGTAGTTGCAGCAGATACAGAAACGCAAGATGTTGTAAAAGAGCCACAAACTTTTAACATCTCACTTGCTGAGTAAGAGGTTTTTAAAAATATGTAAGAAAAAACAGTCAGCGCTCAAACTATTATGCTGACTGTTTTTTCTGTTCTTTTATGTAGGAATCTACACTTTGAAAAGGTACCTTAATTTTAAACGCATCTTTTTGTTCATTAAATTGCTTTTCATTATAAGGGCCAAACCGTTTATTATGCTTTACATCAATAATCCAATAATGCTCACTTTTTTTATTTGCAATTGCTCCGTCAGGGTTATTCGGATCTGATTTTTCCTCAATTTGTTTTGCAATAATGTATTTATCATCCCAAGCTATGTCTGTAAGTTTTGCAGGAATGTATTGTGTGGCATATACAGCATCTTGCGATGGGAAAAGTTCAAATGCATTTCCAGAAGTACGTATGAGTTCGTATTCATCGTTAATCGTATAAGTTATATGATTTGTATTTCCAGCACAACCGGCTAATAGGAATGCGACGAATAGGATTATCCATTTTTTCAATATGGGAACCTCCTTTATAATGCTGTTGTAACACATTGTACAAGAAAAGTAAGAGAAACGCTAGTTTACAATGTTTTTTAGAAGTGGTACGATGAGACGGGTAAAGAAGGATATGAAGGAGTCGACATAAAATGAAGTTAAAGATGCATCGTCCAGCGCTTGTAATGAATCGCATAGGTGCTTCCCTAATTGACATGTTTTTAATCTCGGTTATGTATGGTGCAGTAGTAGCTATTATGACGGGAAATTATAGTGCTATTTTTAATCGCTTTAATATTAGTTTTGGTGATTATAGATATGATCTCGCAGTAGTTTTTATATTAATGGCGATATATTTTATTTTGGTACCCTTTATTTGGAACGGTGTTACACTTGGTAAAAAGGTAACGAGAATAAAATTAATTTCATTGAAGAGTGAAAAGTTAACATTACAAACATTAATTATAAGATTTTTTGTATTGTTATTACCGAACATATTGCTACTTGGAATTCCGATATTATGTAACGTATATATGATGTTATTCCGCAAAGATAATTGTGGTTTTCAAGATTTAATTACAAAAACAAAAGTGATAAGTCTTGTATAATAAAACAGAGACCTTTTTATATATAAAATAAGAGGGTCTTTTTTATCCCGCTTTAATGGGCAGTAAGACCCCCACCTCAAAATTCAGCGAAAGCAAAGAAGTTAGGTGGGGGATTAACTGCCCATAAAAGTCCGATTGGTGAGGGCTGATAATCAGTGGGGGATGAAGAAAACCCCACACTGATTAAAGTTTCACTTTATTATTCAAATATATTTTAAAGGATATATAATAAGAAAAAGTTAATCCATATCATTTCCGGTTTTAATAGATTGAAAATTAAGATAATGTTATAATAATTAAAATAATATCTTTATATAATAAGGGGGAAATTGAAATGACTGGAGGTAGCGTAATCTTTTGGGGGATTTTAATTTTCATTGGTTTAGTTTTCGATCAGCGTAATAGTAAGAAAAAAGAAGGAATAAAAAAGTAATCGCTTACAAATGAATAAGCAACTTTTCTTGCTTGCAGACTAATCTCATAAAGCAGTATACTGAATAACGGTAAGACTTATAGAAGGGGTAATGAAAATGAAGCT
The DNA here is from genome assembly GCF_054326875.1 of Bacillus sp. BC08. Lineage (NCBI taxonomy): Bacteria > Bacillati > Bacillota > Bacilli > Caryophanales > Bacillaceae > Bacillus > Bacillus sp. BC08. The sequence continues at coordinate 780,591 of NZ_JBTGPA010000035.1, forward strand.
TGCAGGAAAAGTTGCTATCGTAACTGGCGGTGGCATCGGTATTGGACGTAATACAGCTCTTTTGTTGGCTAAACAAGGCGCAAAAGTAATTGTGACGGACATTGATCAAGAAAGTGGACAAGCAACAGTGGAGGAAATTACGAATCTAGGCGGAGAAGCACTTTTTGTATCCTATGATATGGGAAAGCAAGGAGATTGGCAACGCGTTATCAGTATTACTTTGAATGCATTCAGTCGCATTGATATGCTTTTTCAAAATGCTGGTTTATATAAAATAGATTCTATTTTTTCTCGCCAACAAGAGAACGATTCCAATGTACTTTGTATTAATGACGTTTGGATAGAGATAAAACAATTAACGTCATCTTTTATGAAACAGCAAGAAGAAGTGGTGCTGAGTGATTTACCGATTTTCGGTATTATTGGCACGAAAGGACAATCATTTCATACAGTAGAAGCCCTCGTATAATAATGAAAACCGCCCTCAAAATATGTGGACGGTTTTTTTGTATGTTATATAGTAGAAAATTACTTTTTAACGAATACGTTGTTCAGTTTGGCTATCAAAGAAATGCGCTTTATTCATATCCAATGCTAGTTTAATTTCGTCACCAGGTGAAAATGTATGTCTTGCATCAACACGTGCTGCAAAATCTTGATCTCCAAGTTTCATATATAAAATAGATTCAGCACCAAGTAACTCAGCAACTTCGATTTTTGTTGTGAAGGCAGTAGATTGTGAAGCTTCTAAAAATAAGAGTTCATCATGAATGTCTTCAGGGCGAATACCTAAAACAATTTCCTTATTTACATAGCCTTGTTCACGTAACATCTTCATTTTTCCTTCAGTTACTTTAATTTTTATTGCATTGTCTATAACAAAATCAGTTTCAGTTAATTTACCACGGAAGAAATTCATCGCTGGAGAGCCAATAAATCCACCAACGAAAATGTTTTCAGGTGTTTCATATACTTCTTTTGGAGTTCCGATTTGTTGAATCTTTCCGTCTTTCATAACAACGAGACGTGAAGCCATTGTCATTGCTTCTGTTTGATCATGTGTTACGTAAATTGTTGTCGTTCCAAGGCGGTGGTGTAATTTAGAAATTTCTGAGCGCATTGCAACACGTAATTTAGCGTCTAAGTTGGATAAAGGCTCATCCATTAAGAAAACTTTCGCGTCTCGAACAATTGCTCTACCTAACGCAACACGTTGACGTTGTCCACCAGATAACGCTTTCGGTTTTCTATCTAAATATTGTTCCAGTCCTAAAATTTTTGCTGCATTTTTCACACGACGATCAATTTCATCTTTTGGTATTTTTCTAAGTTTTAATCCAAATGCCATATTATCATACACACTCATATGTGGATATAAAGCATAGTTTTGGAAGACCATTGCAATGTCGCGATCTTTTGGAGGGACATCATTCATTAGCTTACCATCAATTGAAAACTCTCCTTTTGAAATATCTTCAAGTCCAGCCACCATTCGTAATGTTGTAGATTTTCCGCATCCAGAAGGACCGACAAATACGATAAACTCTTTATCTTGAATGTGTAAATTAAAATCTGTTACAGCTGTTACGTTATTATCATATATTTTATAAATGTTTTCTAATTTCAATTCTGCCATGGTATTGCCCCCTAGAAAAATTATGCAAACGTTTTCTTTGAGTTCATTATAAACTAATAGATTCAAAAAATAAACAAAAAAATAAAACGTTTTCATTTATTGGAGGAATATTAGTAATGTTCGTATGTTTTCTTAGAAAAATAAGAATAAAAAGTTGTAAGCGCTATTTTAAATTAAGATAGAATCTGTTATCATTCATTAATGAAAACGTTTGCGCCTTGAAAAAAGAGAAAATCGAATTATTAATGAAATGGGGTAGCATAATGGAAAAACAGTGGTGGAAAGAAAGTGTAGTATATCAAATTTATCCTCGTAGCTTTATGGATAGTAACGGTGATGGTATTGGGGATCTTCGTGGTATTATTTCAAAGCTAGATTACTTAAAAGAGTTAGGGATTGATGTCATTTGGTTATCGCCGGTCTATGAATCTCCAAATGATGATAATGGTTATGATATAAGTGATTATTGTAAAATTATGAATGAGTTCGGAACGATGGAAGATTGGGATGAGCTACTACATGAAATGCATGAACGTAATATGAAACTTATGATGGACTTAGTTGTTAACCATACTTCTGATGAACATAATTGGTTTATTGAATCACGTAAATCAAAAGATAATAAATATAGAGATTACTATATATGGCGTCCTGGAAAAGAAGGAAAAGAGCCGAACAACTGGGGCGCAGCTTTTAGTGGATCAGCATGGAAGTATGATGAAATAACAGATGAATATTATTTACATCTGTTTTCTAAAAAACAGCCGGATTTAAATTGGGATAATGAAAAGGTAAGACAAGATGTTTATGAAATGATGAAGTTTTGGTTAGAAAAAGGAATTGATGGCTTCCGTATGGATGTTATTAATTTTATTTCTAAAGAAGAGGGCTTACCAGCTGTTGAAACAGAAGAAGAGGGATATGTTTCAGGTCATAAGCATTTTATGAACGGTCCAAACATTCATAAATATTTACATGAAATGAATGAGGAAGTATTGTCTCATTATGATATTATGACGGTTGGTGAAATGCCTGGTGTAACGACAGAAGAGGCGAAAATGTATACTGGGGAAGAACGAAAAGAACTGCAGATGGTATTCCAATTTGAACATATGGATTTAGATTCAGGTGAAGGCGGAAAATGGGATGTAAAACCATGTTCACTTCTTACTTTAAAAGAGAATTTAACGAAATGGCAAAAAGCATTAGAGTATACTGGATGGAATAGCCTGTATTGGAATAACCATGATCAGCCTCGCGTTGTATCTCGTTTTGGTAATGATGAAATGTATCGCATTGAATCTGCGAAAATGTTAGCGACGGTACTTCATATGATGAAAGGAACACCGTATATTTATCAAGGAGAAGAAATCGGAATGACAAACGTTCGATTTGAATCGATTGATGAATATCGAGATATTGAAACATTAAATATGTATAAGGAAAAAGTGATAGAGCGCGGTGAAGATATAGATAAAGTGATGCAGTCTATTTATATAAAAGGCCGAGATAATGCTAGAACACCGATGCAGTGGGACGATCAGAATCATGCTGGATTCACAACAGGTGAGCCTTGGATTACGGTAAACCCTAACTATAAAGAAATCAATGTGAAACAAGCGATCCAAAATAAAGATTCAATTTATTATTACTATAAAAAATTAATTGAGTTACGTAAAAATAATGAGATTATTGTGTATGGATCATATGATTTAATATTAGAGAATAACCCTTCTATTTTTGCATACGTAAGAACATATGGAGAAGAAAAACTTCTTGTCATTGCAAACTTTACGGCGGAAGAATGTGTATTTGAATTGCCTGAGGACATTAAGTATAGTGAAGCAGAGTTATTCATACACAATTACGACGTAGAGAATGGATCGATAGATAACATGACATTACGTCCGTATGAAGCGATGGTATTTAAATTGAAATAAGAAAAATCCTTATACCACTTGGTATAAGGATTTTTTATTACCATTTTAAGATTGAGAATCCATATGGAGGAAGTGTAACTTGTAATGCATTTGCTTCCGCTGAAAATTCTTCGTTTGTATAAATATTAATGATTTTCTTTCCAGTAACGTGGAGAGGAAGTGAAGCTGTAATGTCACTATCAGTCGGATTTAAAACGAAAAAGATAGTTTCATCTTCGTATGTTTTCGTATAAGAAATATAATTATATTCATCATTTGCTTCGATGAATTGGAACGTACCATGTCCTCCAAATGCTTTATATTGCTTTCGTAATGAAATTAATGTTTGTACATGTGTAAATAATAGATGATCTTGTTCTTTCGTATCCCAAACCATACATTTGCGGCAATCTGGATCCATACCGCCGTCCATACCAATTTCGTCTCCATAATAAATACAAGGAGAGCCGATGAAAGAAAGGTGGAATATATAAAGTAACTTTAACTTATTTTTATCTCCGTTACATGTTGTCAATATTCTTGGTGTATCATGGCTGTCTAATAAATGAAAGGCTGCTTCATTTACGTTCATAGAATAGGAATGTAGAGATTCTGTAATTTGTTTCATAAATTCATTTGCTTTAATGGAATCGTTGGCTAAGTAAGACAGTAGAGCATTTGTAACAGGATAGCTCATTACAGCATCAAATTGATCTCCTTGTAGCCATGGTAGTGCATCGTGCCAAATTTCTCCTAAAATATAGACTTCAGGATTTAATGTCTTTATCTCACTTCGGAATTCTTTCCAAAAGCTGTGATCGACTTCATTTGCTACATCAAGGCGCCAACCATCTATATTGAATTCTCTTACCCAATAACGCCCTACTTCAAGTAAATACTCTTTTACATCAGGATGTGCTGTATTTAATTTAGGCATAAATGGTGTAAACGCAAAAGTATCATAATTCGGAAGTGGCTCAGTTCTAATTGGAAACTCATGAATATGGAACCACTCTTTATATGCTGATTGCTCACCATTTTTTAGTACGTCTTGAAATTTATCGAAAAAGTATCCACTATGATTAAACACGGCATCGAGCATTACTTTTATACCGTGTGTATGACATGCCTGAACGAGTTCTTTGAACGTTTCCTTCGTCCCGAATTGCGGATCGATTTCCATGTAGTCAATGGTGTCATATTTATGGTTTGAATGTGCTTTGAAAATAGGGGTGAAATATATTCCTGAAATTCCAAGCTTAACAAGGTAATCAAGGTTTTGAATAATACCAGCAAAATCTCCGCCGAAAAAATTAGTTGGAGTTGGCTCAGTGCTGCCCCAAGGAAGAGTATTTTCTGGATTTAGCGCACGATCTCCATTCGCGAACCGTTCTGGGAAAATTTGATACCAAACGGTGTCTTTGATCCAAGAAGGTACTTTGAATACATCATTTGCATGAATAAATGGAAAACAGAAAAAGTTACCAACGTCATCATTTGGAATGGTAGAGAAAAATCCGCGTTCTGAATAAATAAGCGTTTCTGTATCATTTTTTAATTCAAATCCATAACGTAAGCGCTTAAATTTCGGTTCGATAGAAATGGACCAATAATCAAACAATGCGGTAGAACCAGTTTTTTTCATCGGTGTATTTGATGTAATCCATTTCCCATCTTTCCAGTCATAAGGATCACCGTAAATAAGAGTGGCGCTTTGAACATCTTCTCTTTGAGTACGTATACGGATGTGAATCGTTTTTTCATCGTAAGCGTATGCGTAATTATCTTTTGGCCTATGATAAATGGCTTCTTTAAGCATATAGAAAATCCCCCTTTAATATCTCCATACATATTGTTCCCTTAAGTACAATAATAAAGTATATGTTGCAAACGATTGCTTTTTGCATAGCTTTAATATTGCTTATAAGAGTAGTATTCATTTCATATAAAGTCAATGTATAAGGAATGTAGTAATAATATTTTAAAATTAATATTTGCAAAATGAATAAAAGAATGTATAATGATAGACAAATAGCGCAAACGTTTTCATAGATTGAGATATTGTTTGCGCTTCTATTAAAACATGAAATGCAAACGTTTTCAATTAGTAAGGTACATATACAACTTAGGGAGGTTTTTGGGATGAAGAAAGCATTATCATTATTAACGATTTCAGCATTATCAATTGGTATGTTATCTGCATGTGGACCGAAAGATTCAGGGAAAAAAGAAGAAAGTAAAGCAAAGAAAGATTACGATCTTCTCGTTTGGGAAGATGATAAAAAAGGTGTTGCTTTAGAACCAGCAGTGAAAAGCTTTGAGGAAAAATATAAAGTAAAAGTAAAAGTTGTTGAAATGCAAATGACAGATCAAGTGAAGAAGTTACGCCTTGATGGACCAGCGGGGACTGGACCAGATGTTGTAACATTGCCACATGATCAAATCGGAAACGCAGTAACAGAAGGTCTACTTTCAGAAGTGAAAGCTGATGATGCTGTAAAGAGTAAATTTACTGATTCATCAATAGCAGCACAGACATATAACGGAAAATTATATGGTTTACCAAAAGCAATTGAGACACCAATCTTTATTTACAATAAAAAATTAATGCCAAAAGCACCAGAAACGATGGACGAGCTGTTTAACTTCTCAAAAGAATTTACGAAGGATGGCAAGTACGGATTTTTAACACTAGGAGATAACTTCTACTTTGCTAATGCATTCATGGCAGGTATGGGTGGTTATGTGTTTGGTGAAAAAGATGGAAAGCCAAATGCAAGTGATGTTGGATTAAATAATAGCGGAGCAGTACAAGGTGCGGAATACCTTCAAAAATGGTACAAAGAAAAGTTATTCCCGAAAGGTATTATCGGTGAATCTGGTGGACCTGCTGCTGATGGACTATTTAATGAAGGAAAAGCAGCATCTATCATGAACGGCCCATGGGCGTTCCAAGCAATGGAAAAGAACGGAATTGATTATGGTGTTGCTCCAATGCCGAAATTACCAAATGGTCAAGCAATGAAAACGTTTGTTGGGGTTAAAGGATGGCATGTAACAAGTTTCTCTAAACAAAATGATTTAGCTACAAAGTTCACTGAATGGGTAACGAATGAAGAAAACGCAAAAATTCGATTTGAGAAAACAAAAGAAATTCCTCCAGTAAAATCAGTAATGGAAGATCCAATTATTAAAGATAATGAAGCTGCAAAAGCAGTTGCAACGCAATCTGAAAATGGAATTCCAATGCCAAACATTCCAGAAATGCAAGAAGTATGGAAACCAGCTGGAGATGCGCTTCAATTAGTTGTTACGGAGAAAGAGGCACCAAAAGCAGCACTTGATAATGCAGTGAAGCAAATTAAAGGTAATATTGAGGCAAATCATAGTAAGCAAAAATAAGGTGAAATTCGTGCCTCTAATATGAGAGGCACGAATTCTCTCCCAGAAAAAAGGGGGAAGGAACATGCAAACATTGGAACCAGCAAACGGCTTAAACGGTTCAAAACATAGGAAAATGGCAACCATGTTATCAATCATTCCAGGCATGGGCCAAATGTATAATAAACAATTTGTAAAAGGTCTTATTTTTCTAGTATTAACAGGTTCATTTATTGTAGCATTTGCTGATTTATTAAATATGGGATTATGGGGAATTGTAACGCTTGGTACAGAAGTTCCACGTGACCATTCTGTCTTTCTATTAGTAGAAGGAATCTTGGCACTCATTGTCATCGTGTTTGGACTTGGAATATATGCATTTAATTTATATGATGCATACCAAAACGGGAAGAAACGTGATATAGGAACACCATTAAACTCTGTAAAAGAGCAATACCGTAATTTACTAGATCAAGGTTTTCCATATTTAATGGTTTCACCAGGCTTTCTATTACTTATCTTTGTAGTTGTATTTCCAATCATCTTCGTAATTTTAATTGGATTTACGAATTATGATTTATACCACTCTCCTCCAGCTAAATTAGTAGATTGGGTGGGCTTCAAAAACTTTATTGATATCTTTACATTACCGATGTGGAGAGAGACATTTTTAAGCGTATTTTCTTGGACTGTCATTTGGACATTCGTTGCAACGACATTACAAGTTGCACTTGGTATTTTCTTAGCGATTATCGTAAATCAGCCTGGTATTAAAGGGAAGGCAATTATTCGAACAATCTTCATTTTACCGTGGGCGGTCCCAGCATTCGTATCTATTCTTGTTTTCTCTGGTATGTTTAATGAAACATTTGGAGCAATTAACAATCAAGTATTGGCGTTATTCGGGATCGAAAAGATTGCTTGGATGACAGATCCGTTTTGGGCAAAAATCGCTTTAATTATGATTCAAACATGGCTTGGATTCCCGTTCGTCTTTGCAATGACAACAGGTATACTGCAATCGATTCCAGGGGAGTTATATGAAGCTGCTACAGTAGATGGAGCTACAGCTTGGCAACAGTTTCGTAAAATTACATTGCCACTTGTTCTATATGCAACAGCACCAATATTAATTACGCAATATACGTTTAACTTTAATAACTTTAGTATCATCTATCTATTTAACGGCGGAGGTCCTGCTGTAGCTGGACAAGACGCAGGTGGAACGGATATTTTAATTTCATGGATTTATAAGTTAACGATGACTTCAGCGCAGTACGGGAAAGCAGCAGCCCTTACAATGATATTATCGTTAATCGTTATTACAGTTGCGTTATGGCAATTTAAGAGAACAAAATCATTCCAAGAAGAGGATATGATGTAAATGAATATTAAAAGACAAAAGATGTTACGTCTCTCATTAAGTTATTTCGTTATTTTCGTAATGTGTGCCATTATTTTCTATCCGTTATTATGGATTATTGGCTCATCGTTTAATCCGGGTGATAGTTTATCTGGATCAAGTATTATTCCGCAAAATGCAACGTTAGATCATTATCGTAAGTTATTAGATTTAGAGAATAGTAATTATCTACTATGGTATAAAAACACATTAAAAGTAAGTGTTATAACGATGATTTTCTCAGTATTAGCAATTAGTTTTACTGCTTATGCATTTTCAAGATACCGTTTTGTTGGAAGAAAAAATGGTTTATTAACATTTTTAATTCTACAAATGATTCCGAACTTTGCAGCGCTAATCGCTCTATACGTATTAGCACAGTTAACAGGGTTAATCGATACGCACCTTGCATTAATTTTAATTTATGTAGGCGGGGCAATTCCAATGAATACATGGCTTATGAAAGGATATTTTGATACGATTCCGAAAGAATTGGATGAGTCAGCTCGTATGGATGGGGCAGGACATTTCCGTATTTTTTGGCAAATCATTATGCCACTTGCAAAGCCAATCGTGGCGGTTGTGGCGTTATTCACTTTTATCGGTCCATTTACAGATTTCATTTTAGCGAGTGTTATTTTGCGCACACCAGAAAATTATACGTTAGCAGTTGGGTTATATGAAATGGTAGCGAAGAAATTTGGTAATGAATTTACAACGTTCGCAGCGGGTTCAGTATTGATTGCAATCCCAATTTCAATTTTATTCCTATCACTACAAAAATACTTTATCTCTGGTTTAACTGCTGGAGGTACGAAAGGATGAAAAATGGGACGTTACGTCCCATTTTTCTTTTCATCGCCCTATAAAAAAATTTATAGGGCGATGAAAAGAGATTTGACATCACATATGAAAAGAAGTGAAATAAATAGTATATTATAGTATAGGAAAAAAGAGCTATATCCCTTACAATACATGGAGAGGGAGAATATGATAGGTTTTACAAGATAGAATCAATGAAAGTTAATGACTTCTCCTATTACTTGCAACGGGTGCAAGATAAAAATATATAAAAAATGGCAGAGAAGTGAGAGGAGGGGGATTTTTATGACAGTTACAATTAAAGATGTGGCGAAGAAGGCCAATGTAGCACCATCTACCGTTTCTCGTGTAATTGCTGATAATCCAAGTATAAGTGAAAAAACAAAGCGTCGTGTTCGGAAAGTAATGAGTGAACTAGGGTATCATCCCAATTTAAACGCAAGAAATCTAGCTAACCAAACAACGAAAACACTTGGACTTGTTATGCCAAGTTCTGCAAGTAAAGCTTTTCAAAATCCGTTTTTCCCAGAAGTTATAAGAGGGATTAGTTCATTTGCACATGTAGAAGGGTATGCACTTTATATGTCAACAGGTGAAACGGAAGATGAAATTTTTAATGGTGTAGTAAAGATGGTGCAGGGACGCCAAATTGGTGGCATTATTCTTTTATATTCAAGAGAGAATGATCGGATTATTCAATATTTGCATCAACAAAATTTCCCGTTTGTTTTAATTGGGAAACCATATGATCGAAAAGATGAAATTACATATGTAGATAATGACAATTATACAGCTGCAAGAGAAGTAGCAGAATATTTGATTTCATTAGGTCATAAACAAATCGCGTTCATCGGCGGTGGATCAGATTTACTTGTAACGAGAGATCGTTTGGCTGGTATGAGTGATGCTTTAAAATTAGCAGACATTGTATTACCAAAAGAGTATATTTTACATTTTGATTTTTCGAGGGAAAGTGGTCAACAAGCCGTTGAAGAGTTAATGGGGCTGAAGCAACCACCGACAGCAATTGTGGCAACGGATGATTTAATTGGACTTGGTGTGTTAAGTGCACTTTCTAAAAAAGGATTCGTTGTACCAAAGGATGTTTCCATTATAAGCTTTAATAATGCTTTATTATCAGAAATTGCGAGTCCGCCACTTTCGACAGTTGATGTGAATATATATCAACTAGGGTATGAGGCAGCAAAAGCTTTAGTTGATAAAGTAGAGAATGCGGAGTCTACTGCAAAGTGTATTATTATTCCTCATAAATTATTGAAGCGTCAAACTTGCGATCATTATGCATAAAAAAGCTAAGAGTTTAACTCTTAGCTTTTTGTTGTAGAAAGGCCTCTAATCGATCACAGCCTTCTTTTAAAGTTTCAATACTATACGCATAGGACAAGCGAAGATAGCCTTCACCATATTCAGAAAATGCTGTCCCAGGAACGACAGCGAGTCCAGCTTCTTTGACAAGATCAAGTGCAAAATCAAATGATGAAGATGTTAAGTGACCAACATATGGGAATAAGTAAAATGCACCTGTTGGCTTTTCAACTGTTAAGCCCATTTGAATGAGTCTATTATATACGTAATCACGGCGCTTTTTGTATTGATGACGCATCATTTTTGGTGCATCTTTAGCAGCTGTTAATGCTTCAATTGCAGCGTACTGAGCGATTGAAGTAGCGCACGTTACGTTGTACTGATGAACTTTTAGTATATGTCCTGCTAAATAGCTTGGTGCAAATAATAGACCGATACGCCAGCCAGTCATAGAATGAGATTTTGATAAACCGTTAATGACGATAGTTTTTTCACGCATTTCTGGGAAATGAGCGATAGACGTATGCTTTTGTTCATATACAAGTTCGCTATAAATTTCATCAGAAAGGACGAAAATATTTTTATCTTTTAAAACAGTTACAATATCTTGTAGTTCTTCTTTTGATAAAGTTACACCAGTTGGATTAGAAGGATACGGTAGTACGACGCATCTTGTTTTTTCTGTAATAGCATTTTCTAGTGCTTCGGCTGTTAAACGGAAGCCAGTTTCACGAACATCGATAAAAATAGGTGTTGCGCCGCATAATCGAATAATTGGTTCGTATCCTGGATAAATAGGGGCAGGTAAAATAACTTCTGTTCCTGGCTCTAAAATTGTTCGGAATGCGACATCAATTGCTTCACTGGCACCGATTGTAACGATGGTTTCGTTTTCAGGTGAATACTGTAAATCGTAGTTATCTTTTACAAAGTTACAAGCTGCCTTGCGTAATTCTAATAACCCGGCGTTATGTGTATAGCTTGTGTAATTTTCTGTAATAGCCCGTTTTGCCGCTTCTTTTACGAGAGAAGGTGTAGGGAAATCGGGTTGTCCAATTGTTAAAGAGATAAGATTATCATAGTTTTGAATCATGTTAGAGAATTGACGGATCCCAGAAATTTGGATGTCCTTCACTCTAGGATTAATGAATTGTTCCATTGTATCTCCCTTTCTTCCGTTTGAAAATTAAGTTCATTTTAACATATTTTCTATGATTTCGCTTGCGTATATGTTATGTAGAAAGGGGGGAGAATAGAAAAAAAGCCGCTGTAAGCGACTTTTTAATATCCGTACTCCCAATCTATTTCATCTTCATTCCAAAGTACAGAGGATACTTTGCCAAGGTGAACAACTGATTCATTCACAGCACATGTGCAATTTTCTTCTCCGGTTTTATGCTGTAACTCTTCATATACTGATTTTTCAACATTTTCTAGAACGACCAAATTTTCTTCTTTTAAAACAAGCGTAGTACCCGCCATATTTATCTTCCTCCTACTAAAATAATGATCACTTATTTGTAAACATAGATAGTATGGATTATATGCTGTATTTTGCTATAGTTGTCCGTCTCATGAAGTATTTTTTATTTTCTTTGTAATCCGTATTCATTGTATACTGCCCGGCAGAAATTTGGTACAGGGTTTACATTCATTTCGAAAATCTGTAACAATTATTATGTGTTGTTAACAAAGAATTAACAAATATGTTAAGAAAAATCAAAATTTTAAAACAAATAAACCCGTAAAATGATATAATCATATCAAAATACATATAGGGGATGAGAGGCTATGGAGCTTATCCGTGATTTAATGATCCAAATTGCCATCATTATTTTGCCACTATTTTTATATGAAGCGATTCGCCTAAATCGTTATCAAGAAATGCCTCCGAAGCCGAACCGCTACTTTATTATGTTTCTATCTAGTATTACACTCGTTCTCTCCATGACATACTCTATTTGTTTTGGTGACATTTGTGGGTATAACTTTCACCCAATCCCGATCGTTAGTGGTTTTCTATATGGTGGGATTGTTGGTTTAATCCCGGCCGTTATTTTTGTTGCATATGAATGGGCGCTAAAAGGAATGAACCTTCTTCCAGTCATAGAAGTAATATTTCTATTAATAGTTCCATTATTTTTATCAAAGAAATGGTCGCTATTTTCTAGGGATAAAAAGCTAATTTTAGCATTTATGATTTCATCATTGTACGTACTTGTTTCTTTAGTGATTGGTATGATTAACGTTCTGTTAGAAACGGGGTTTACACCGCATATTTCGCACCTATATAGCGGATATATATTTGCTTCGCTTATTATGGTTATGACAATGGTATTTCAGGTGTACTTAACAGAATATTTAAATGAAAATGCAATACTACGTACAGAGATGCAAAAATCAGAAAAGCTTAATATTGTAAGTGAGTTGGCAGCAAGTGTTGCACATGAGGTTCGAAATCCACTCACTGTTGTTCGTGGTTTTATTCAATTGTTAGAAAGTACGGAAGATGTGAAAAATAAGGATTATATGCGTCTCGTATTAGCCGAATTAGATCGGGCAGAACAAATTATTTCAGATTATTTAAATTTAGCAAGGCCACAAATTGAGAAAAAAGAACACATTTGCTTATCGGCTCAATTAATAGAAATGACAACTCTTATGTCATCATTTGCAGCGATGCAAGGTGTATATTTGCAAGTTGAGATTTCTGAAAGTCTTTATACGATCGGTGATAAGACGAAATTGAAGCAAGCTATTATGAATGTTGTTAAAAATGGTATTGAAGCAATTCAAGGAAATAAAGGATATTTAAAAGTAACGGCTATGCAAAAAGATGAAACGATTGTAATAAGAGTTAAAGATAGTGGTGTTGGAATGACGAAAGAACAGTTAGCAAGGCTAGGACAACCATATTATTCTTTAAAAGAAAAAGGGACAGGGTTAGGGCTTATGGTAACATTTAGTATTTTACAAGCGCATAATGGTACGCTGGAATATAAAAGCGAAAGTGGGAAAGGGACGGAAGCGATTATTATATTGCCAGCTGTAAGAAATAAGGAATAAAAGTTACCGATGGAAGGTAACTTTTTATTTTATATTGTTTATTCATTTGTTTTTTCTTGTTTTGCTCGGCTAAATAAACTTTTAAATGATTGCAAGAATCCTTGCTCTTTTGAAGCAGCAACCATTCTTTTTGTTTCTTGAATTTCGCGAATCACTTGCATAAGTTGTGCATCCCGATTGCTGTCTTTATTATAAATTTGATTTACGAGTTTATTCATTTTTTCTTCTTGCTTAGATTCTCGTTTATACATATGATTCATTAATAAGTCCATCTTTTCTTTTTGCAGGGCATCTGTTTGAGCGGCATGATCTACTAACTCTTGTAGCATTTTTTCTTGAGAGCCTTCTTTTACATAGACTTGTTGCATCAATTCATCTAGCTTTTCGTCTTTTAAACGATTTTGGGTAATAAGGGTAGAATTTTGATGAATAATTGCTTCATTTAATTGAGCGAGCATTTCAAGTTTTAACATGAATTCCTCAAAGTTACGCCCATCTTCTTTTTCTTTCGGTTGTATTTCTTGCGTATCTTGTATAACTGGTACAGGTGGGGCCTCTTTTTCCTTTAAAATAAGGGGTATCGTTTCTGAAATATCTTCTTGCAATGTAGCAGCTCTTTCATGTATAGATTTCAATAGTTTTAAATCATCCAGTTTATAAATACGAGCATCAGCTGTTTTGGAAATCATATAACCATGTTCCTCTAACAGTTGACTATATTTGCGAACTATATGTTTTGGGATGCCTGTTTTATTCGTGACATCTTTCGTTTTATAGGTAGCTTCCATAATATTTCCTCCCCAAAAAGTATCGTATATATCATTTCAATCTTTTATGAGGACTTCCTTTGAAAAAGAATGTCGGAAGGCTATTAGTTTTCTACAGCATTAGTGAAAAGGTGGAGAAAAATGAGAGTTTTTGGCGGAATGACGAAGAAGAACTAAAATAATGTCTGAAAACATATACAGGAGAAGTTTGTTATAATAACTGAGGAAAAGAAACTGGTAGAGAATCATGGAGGTATACATGAAGCAATTAAAAGGTATTATCATTTCAATTATTGCAATTCTTTCTATTGTAGTAGCGGTGTATGAAGTACTTGTTCCAGAGGAAACAAGTATCAAAAAAACAAATGCGTATGATCAAGTTCTAGAATTTTCGAAAGAGCGATATCCAGAGACAGGGAAACATATTACGGATGCTATAAAAGAAGGGCATTCAGAAGTTTGTACAATCGACCGTGGTGGTGCTGCGGATAGAAGAAAATTATCGTTAGCTCCATACCCATCAAAAAAAGGGTATGATCGTGATGAATGGCCAATGGCAATGTGTAAAGAAGGCGGAAAAGGAGCACATATTGAATATATAAGTCCGGCAGATAACCGCGGGGCAGGGTCTTGGGTAGGAAATAAGTTAGATAAATACCCAGATGGTACGCGTGTGAAATTTGACGTAAAGTAGTAGTTACATATTTCATAGTGAAGGAGAAGGGGAACGATGGAGTTAACAATTTCGTATTCGCAATTAATGTTGATGAACTATGACGGTGAGCAGCCTTACGTTGACTGGACAGATGAAGATTTTGAAAGAGGTTATGCGAAGGCGGATGGAGCTGTTATTTTTGAAGCACTCTCTGATTATACTTGTGATGTAAAAGTGACCCCTGGGAAACATATTGAGAAAGAAGACGTGGTTAGAACGGTTACAGTTCCTTTCACAGTTGAAAATGAATGTATCGTTGTAACAAGTATTCTTTCAAATAAATTTCAAATCCCTATTCCAAATGGTGAGTATACAGTTGTATTACAAGCAACCCCTCTTGAAGAACCAACGGATGATGAATTATATAAAATACAATACGAATTCTTTTTTGAAAGTAAAGAATAAAAAATGGGTTATCCTCAACAAGGATAACCCATTTTTGTTATGCGTTTGTTTTTAGCAGGGAGCGAGCATCTTTTGCTGCTTGCACCATGTGCTCTAAAGCTGGAATAACTTCTTCTGTTCTTCTCGTTTTTAAACCACAATCAGGATTAATCCAGAAATATTTAGGATCGCATACTTCTAAAGATTGTTCTACGATTTTATACATTTCATCTTTACTCGGTACACGTGGGCTATGAATATCATATACACCTAGACCGATGCCTTTTTCATATGTGGTATGTTTTAATGTATCAATAAATTCACCGTGACTTCTTGAAGTTTCGATAGAAATCACATCTGCATCTAATGCGCGAATCGCATCAACAATATCTTCGAAGTTACTGTAACACATATGAGTATGAATTTGTGTTTCATTTGCTACAGAAGAAGTTGCTAAAAGGAAGGATTGTACTGCCCATGTAATATAAGCGTCCCAATCTTTTTCTTTTAGTGGCATTCCTTCACGAAGTGCTGGCTCATCGACTTGGATTACTCGAATTCCGGAAGACTCAAGTAATTCAATTTCGTGACGAAGAGCTAATGCAATTTGATACGAAACTTCTTTTCTTGGAATGTCATTTCGAACGAAGGACCAATTTAAAATTGTAACAGGTCCAGTTAACATTCCTTTTACAACTTTCTCTGTTAAGCTTTGTGCATAAACAGTTTCCTTAATAGTCATTCCGTTAATAAAGGCTACATCACCATAAATAACAGGTGGTTTTACGCAGCGGGAACCGTATGATTGTACCCAACCGTTTTTAGTGAATGAGAAACCAGCAAGACGCTCACCGAAATATTCGACCATGTCAGTTCTTTCAAACTCACCATGTACAAGGACATCAAGACCAATTTCTTCTTGGTAACGAATCCACTTTTCTGTCTCTTTTTCAATAAATTGTTCATATTGTTCATTTGAAATAACACCGTTACGCCATTCTTTTCGCGTTTGACGAACTTCAGTTGTTTGCGGGAAGCTACCGATAGTTGTTGTTGGTAACAATGGTAACTCTAGGGCAACTTGTTGTAATTCGTATCGCTTTTCAAATGGAAGAGGACGTGAAAAATCTTCTTCTTTTAGTGCTGTTCGTGCTGCTTTAACATCTTCTCGGTTACGTGCAGCAGATGAACGAATTGTATGATGTACATTTCGGTATGTTTCCAGCTCATTACTAATGCTTTCTGTACCTTGAGTCAGAGCGGAATGAATAAGAACTAACTCTTCTAATTTTTGATTTGCAAATGCTAACGCATCAAATAGCTCAGTCGATAAGTGGGTTTCTTCTGTTTTATCGATTGGTGTATGCAATAAGCTACAAGAAGGCTGAACGATAAAATCTTTCGTTTGGACTTGTTTTTGTAACGTTGTAAATAACGTAAGAACTTCATCAAGGTCAGCTCTCCAAATGTTACGGCCATCTATACAACCGACAGCTAAAGTTTTATCAGCTGGGAATCCATATTTTGAAATAGCATTTAGATTACCTTCTTTACCATGAACGAAATCTAATCCAATACCGGATACAGGGAATGTAATAATTTCTTCATAGTTTTCTTCTACACTATCAAAATATGTTTGTAAAAGAAGAGTCGCATTTGGAACTTCTTTACGAATAGCTTCATAAATTTCTTTTGCTTGTTGCACTTCTTCTTTCGTTAAAGAAGCAAAAATCGGTTCATCAATTTGAATGACTTGTGCACCAGCTGCATATAGTTCTGAAAGCAGTTGTACGTATGGCGCAACTAATTGTTTTAAAATAGTAGCGAATTGTTCTTGTGTATAACCTTTAGCTAATTTCAAGAAAGTATATGGTCCTAAAATAACAGGCTTTCCATCTACTCCTAATTCTTGTTTTGCCTCTTCGTATAAGCGAAGTGGACGATTATCTTTTAAAGAGATTTGTAATCCCTCTTCATATTCAGGAACGATATAGTGATAGTTTGTATTAAACCATTTTGTCATTTCGGAAGCTACGTGATCTTTAGAGCCACGCGCCATTGCGAAATACACATCAAGGTAAGATGTAAACTCAGAAAAACGTGATGGGATAAATCCTAGCATATAAGCAGTATCCAAAACGTGATCATAATATGTAAAGTCGCCAACTGGAATGAGTTCAATCCCTTTTTCTTGCTGTACTTTAACGTGTTGAAGGCGAATTTCTTTCATCGTTGTTAAAAATTGTTCTTCATCGATTTTATTGGACCAAAAAGCTTCCAATGTTTTTTTCCACTCTCTTTGTAGTCCGATACGTGGATAACCTAAATTACTTGTTTGAATTGCCATTTCAAATTCCTCCCTAATTGAAAGTAAGCATTTCCGTTTACTAGGAAATACCTATAACAAAAAGTATAAAGGCATAGAGAATAAGCCTTCCTTTTTGTTTTAACACCTCATCATCATCCGTGAATCTATCAGTGTTGTTAAAACAGGCAGGTCTCCTGACTTATGCTTCATATAATTTCTTTCACCTTCCCGTTTTCACAGTGGCACTAAAAAGAAATCTCAGCATTTACAGTGGCGGGACCGTGTTGGAGTTTCACCAATCTTCCCTTTTAAACACGAAACGAAATTTTCGTGTACCTATTTTCCTTTTGAAAGGAAGTTAACAAGCGATATGATATTGAAACAAATTCTAACACAATTTTTGGAATTTTGTCTACTGTTTTAAAATAAGAAAATTCTAAAGTTTTTTATTTTAATTATTAGGATTTTTCTGAATTTTAAAGTGGACAGAATTGAAATGAAGTGCGATTAAACTTATAAAGAAGAGAGTACCTGAACAGAGAGAAGATGTCAGTTATGTTATGTAGCAATCGGTCCATCTTATGTCGAAAATAAAACAAGCATCCCCCGTTTTAAATTAGAACGGGGGATGCTTGTTTGAGGTTTTAAAATGAAATAACTTTATTGTCTTTTACAGTTTCTTCTTTACAAATTTACCCTTCATCTATATCAATTTCCGAAAGGCGTCCTGCAAATGCATCTGTAAGGAGGGTATTTAACCATTGCAATTCAACTGTAATATGTTCAATAACGCTCTGTAAAATATATAGTTGTGCACGTGGAATTTGTCCTTTGCTACAATCATAAATAGTTTGCATTTTATGTAAATATTGAACGGTATCATTTTTCTTTTTTTCTAAAATCGGAACTAACTCTTGGTCATCACTAAAATGAGCGAAAGAGAGTGCCGAATAAATTGGTTTATATATTTGATTTTTTGCCTCGAATTGTTTTAATAGTAACTTGTGAAATAAGTGTTTACCTTCTTCTGTTATGTGAAAGATTGTTTTATCTGGTCTATTCGTATCTCGAACAATAGTTGTAATACGAATTGCACCTTGCTTTTCTAATTGCTCGAAGGCGTAGTAAAGTGATCCTTTTGCATATTTAATATAACAATCCATTTGTCTTTCTTTCATGATGTGTTGCACTTCATATGGATGTTTATCTCCTTCGAGTAGCAAGCCGAGAATGACTAATTTCATGCTCATGCTGTCTCAACTCCTATAAATAAAAACTTTATACATATTATAAACGGCATACCCTTTTTCATAAAGGGTATGCCGTTTCTTTTTTCTATACTAACTTACTTGCTTTTGTTTTTGTTTTTGTTTCGTTTTTGGTCCTGTAAAGAGGCGTTCATTTCCCATAAGTAAAATACAAATAATACTTAGTACAGCCGGGATAAGTGCCCAGAAGAATGTACTGGCAATAGAGGTAGCGAGAGCATCTTTAATACCAGTTAATATTTCCGCTGGAATCTTCTCGGTAGCACCTTGTGATAATAAGAAACTTGTGTCTCCACCTTTTGGAGCTAATTTAGCTAGTTCAGGAGGGAACACAGTGTTTAATTTAGTAGTAAAAATATGGTTTTGAATGGTACCGAAAATCGTTACACCAAGAGTCATACCGAGTGAACGGAAGAATGAGTTTGTTGATGTAGCAGAACCACGGTCTCGCATTTCTAGCTTGTGGATAGAAGACATACTTAAAACTGAGAACGAGAAACCAACTCCAAGTCCAGTGAGAACCATAAATAGCGTTACAAGTAGACGAGGTGTATCCATTGTTAAAGTGCTTAGTAAATAAATACCAATTACGAAGAAAACACCAGATACCATCATGATGTTACGATAACTTGTTCGAGAAGCTAACTGTCCACCTGTTTGACTTCCAATTACAGAGCCAACCATCATAGGTGTTAAAATTAATCCAGCATTTGAGGCTGAACCGCCGAGAACACCTTGAACGAAGATTGGAATATAAACTGTACAGATGATAAAAGCGGCACCATAGAAAAAGGCAACGCCTTGGCTAGCTGCGAATAAAGGTTTTTTAAATAGGTGGAAAGAAATAATAGGCTCAGTTGCTTTTCGTTCTACGAAGAAGAAAATAATAAGCATAATCACAACTGTTGTAAATAAACCGATAATTACAGTGGAATTCCATGCATATTCTTTACCACCAAGTTCTAAGGCAAACATTAAGCAAACGATACTAATAACAAGTGTAATAGCGCCAGCCCAATCGATTTTTTGTTTTCTAAACTCTAGAGATTCACTGTAGTATTTAGTAATGAAGAAGAAGGAGATAAGTCCTAATGGAATATTAATATAGAAGACCCAATGCCAACTTATATAGTCTGTAATATAAGCACCTAATAAAGGACCGAATACACTAGATGTCCCGAAAACCGCACCGAATAGCCCTGTCATTTTTCCGCGCTTTTCTGGTGGGAATATATCGTACATAATTGTGAAGGCGATAGGCATAAGAGCACCGCCACCGATTCCTTGAATTGCTCTATAAATACTTAGTTGCTCAATACTAGATGCTGTTCCGCAAAGTGCAGAACCGAATAAGAAAAGAATAAGACCACCAATATAAAATCTTTTCCGACCGTACATATCAGAAAGTTTTCCGAAGATAGGCATCCCGGCCATTGTTGCTACCATATATGCAGATGTAACCCAAACGAACTTGTCAAATCCTCCTAGGTCTCCAACAATTGTTGCCATTGCTGTTGCAACGATTGTATTATCCATTGCCGCCATTAAAATACCAAGTAATAAACCTGCAACAACAAATTTTGTATTGTTGGAGTCTTTTTTTGATAATTGAGATTCCAAATATAACCCTCCTTTAATAATAAGTAAACTATATTAAGTTTCGAGTGCAGCGCATAGAAATATAAAGTATAGTTCTTTCAAATCAATTTACACAAGTGCACAAGCCATAAAGAATATTATAGTCAAATTTGACTAAAAGGCAAACTTTTTCTTCCGTCAAAATATTCTGTTGTATGGACTGTGAAAGAGTGAGTAATACTTAATATTGGTATAAAGTCAATGAAGGAAATTGTAAAAAAATATTTCAGTAAGAATACCGTCTGTTAACAGAGGAAAAATGGTTTTTTCTTAATATTGTCGAATAGGATAAAAGGAAGAGTAATAACTATATATCGTTTGTAACTAGCTTTATTAATATGGTGTAGAGAGGCAGAATAAGGTCGTATGGATATGATGCATCTGAAATGGGGTGAATATTATTATGAAAATATGGAAACGAATTTCGGATCAAGGAAGGGGTTCAATACCGCTACAACCGGTGTTATGGATTGATGGCTCAAAAAAGGAAAACGAATGTCCTAATGTAGCAGTTACATTGCAAATCCGTAGTATGTATAAAGAAAAATTTTCATATGAACTGACCTATGATGTAAATGACATACTTATTATTCGAATGGAAGTTGAAAATAAAGGAATGGAAATGATTTCACGAGTTGTAGTAAGTCATATGATTCGAGATTATTTTGCCTATATTCCAAACTCATTAAAGGCTGATAAGGGGATGAGTGAGTTCCTGTTCCAGCTTGTAAGGTGGCGGATTGATAATTTGTTACCGGATGAGAAAGTAGAACTAATTTGTAAAATAAAAGCAAATAAAGATAAAGCACTTAAAAACGCATTATTTCAGGCTACATATACATTTCAATATAAAGGAGTATCATATGGTCCACTGCAAACAAATGAAGTTGTAGTGCGGCAATGATAAAAAGGAACCTGTACGAAAGGTTCCTTTTTTTAATGGAGGTTGTGTTTTTTGAGTACTTTTTTTTGCTCGATTCCTTTTTTTCCTACATAATTATTTTTATAACCAAAATATAGGATGAAAAGAAAGGAAGCAACATTTACAATAGCGTCTATTTGATCGTTGGTAATAAAGTTCACTCCGAAAGAATTAAACAGTAATTTTAATGATAATAGAAACCCGGCTAGTAAACGTATAATATCTGATAGATTTTCTTTTTGTGGCATACAGATCACCTCTTCCTAAAAACGATATATAGTATATATATGAAATAGAATAGAAATGGTAGACAAGCTTAAGCGGAAATGTACACTCAATATGTACATTTTTTATTTTGTAGAAAAACATAATTGTTATAGAAACATATATTGGTATAGAAGGGAGGGAAAGTATGAAACATAAAGGGAAAATTAGTGGATTATTACTTGGGAATACAGTGGCAGTTACAGAATGGATTGCGCTTCAGGATGTAATTACAAAAATGGATTCGCGATCATTTTATACCGTCTTTATTATTTATATATTGCAAATGATACTCAGCTATTATTTTGGACATTGGTATGATAAAAGAGCGAGTGGGCGTCTGGATACGGAAGTAGGAGGAATGGCAAGTAATGATTTTGTAGTTGATTTCTTTGAGAAAGTAGCAGCTTTATCAGAGCGGGATTCTCATAATATTACAGTGTACATTCTTTCTGTGAAAGAATGGAAAGGACTAAAAGAAACAGTGCAAGAAAAAAAATTGGAGGTGTTAGTACAAAAATTGGAGAGTACGATTGTAAAGACAATTCGTAAAGGAGATGTCGTTACTAAGTGGGATGAAAATAAGTATGTTATTGTGGCGATTGATAACGGACATGAAAAGTCGACAATAACAAACCGATTACTGAAAAGTATTGAAAGCGAAATAGAAAATGGCTTGTTAAGTATAACCCTATTATTTGGAGCTGCTAGTTATCCAATAGAAGGAAAAACTTTTGAAGAATTGTTAAGAAAGGCACAAAATCAATTGTATCAACATAGGGGTTTGTAAGAAAATGAGTGAAACTTTGATTTGAAGAAATATGATATAAAGAAGTTTTAAATGTAACATTTTTTTGACTTTTATTACAAAAAGAACTTTTATTGTAATAAAAGTCTTTAAAAATATATGGAATAAGCATATAATTATGATGGATGTGTCAATGCATTTTGCACAATGTGTTTCATTTTAAAAGTGTAGAGGAAAACATGCTCTACACTTTTCCTTTTTAGGGGATAATAAGAATAACTGTAAGTTGTTGCAAGACAGCATTTAAACTGTGTAAAATGAACAAAGAAATTATTTGATAGAAAGCGGAAAGGGAATGATAGAATGATAGACGTGAGAGAACAACGAACATCTTTTATCAGGTGAATTATTACTGTTGTTCTTCAAATTATTATGGCTGTGATGAATTCCGTTGTACTTTTATGTAATACATAGTATGAACAAGTTTTAAAAAGTGCCAAGTAAAAGTATATGTAAAGATGGATACGAAATTGCTATTGAGCTCAAAGGCGTAAAATGCAATTTCAAGTAATACAATTTGACAAGCATTAATAAATAATATCAATGATTTTCGTAAAAAAGGTGCGAGTGTGGAGTTTATAGAAGGGTATATAATTTTCATAGCTTTTTACACGATGATCGTATATAAGTAGGAGGAAAAGATGTTGAAGTATAGTAAATTAGCAATTGTAACTGCATTATCAATGACTTTATTAGCCGGTTGTTTCGGGCCGAAACCAGAAGAGGAATTATATGTTGCGTTTGAAAATGCTGCAAAGCAAGAAAAAACAATGTTTGAAGATGCAAAAAAACTTGAAACTTTAGAGAAAGAGGGACAAGAATTATATAACCAGATTGTTCAAGAGGGAAAAGATAATAATCAAACTGTTAAGGAAAAACTGAATCAAGCAGTGAAAAATACAGATGAACGAGAAAAAGTGCTTACAAAAGAAAAAGAATCTTTAAATAAGGCACAAGAAGAAGTGAAATCAGCGGATAAATATGTGAAGAAAATTGAAGATAAGAAATTGAAAGAACAAGCAGATAAAGTGAAAAGCACATATGAGAAACGGCATGATTCATTTAACAAGATGTATGATAGCTATAGTAAATCGTTAAAACAAGAAAAAGAATTATATACAATGCTACAAGATAAAGGTACAAAATTAAAAGATATTAGTGAAAAAGTAAAAGTAGTAAATCAATCTTATAAAGATATTGAATCAGAAAAAGACAAGTTTAATGAATTTACGAAATCTTATAATACAGAAAAAATAGCTTTTTATAAACAAGCAAATATTAAAATTAAAGAAGAGAAAAAATAAAACAGTTTGGCCTACAATTGGCCAAACTGTTTTATTTTTTTGTATAAGTACGACTATACCATGGGACAGGTTCACTTAATTTTTTCTCTTGTTTCAGTGCTTCAGGACCAATATAATCTTGAAGTGTCTTTTTTGCTACTGTTAAAGATAAGTTTGTTTTCGGATTTCGATAGGAGGATTCAAGATGACCAAGATGTGGTAGGATTCGAAAATCTTCTTTTGTAGGAGGAATATGGAAAAAATAATCACCTAAACGGATAAGAACATCCGATTGTTGTTGGCTAAAGCGTGGATTTCTAGAAAAATGTAATCCTTCTTTAATAGCTTTTTTTTCAGCAATTAAGCGTTCTAAAGCCGTCTTTTTTAACCAATATAAATACTTCGGATTAGTTGCAGCTTTAGCATGACGATTCACAACGAAAATAGATTGAGCTAGTCGATTAATAGAATGTTGGTTTTGTAATTGAGATTGTGGTTGTGAAGGTTTCATATGGAATCTCCTTTCAATTTTTCATTATTATAACATAAATAAAATAGATTTTTATTATATGCAAAAAGTGATTGTATATATTTTCAATATTAAAGCAATATTGTTACAAAAAACAACTATTTTGTATAATAGTAATAGAATGTGCTTTAGAAATTTGATAATGAAAGAGTGAGAAGTTTGAAAGAAATATTAAAACAGCAATATGCCATTATAGATATTGGATCTAATACAATGCGTTTAGTTATTTATGAAAGACAAAATGGAGGTTTTTATAAAGAAATTGAAAATACGAAAGTGGTTGCTCGGTTAAGGAATTACTTAATCGATGGTGTGTTGATTGAAGAAGGAATAGAGGTATTGTTACAAACATTATTTCAATTTCAAGAAAGTACACGATTCCACCAGTTGCATCATGTACTTTGTGTTGCAACAGCAACAATTAGACAGGCTGAGAATCAAGAGGCAATTAAAAAACTTGTTGAAGGACAAACAGACTTTACTCTTAGAGTATTATCAGAATATGAAGAAGCACGTTACGGCTATTTAGCAGTTATGAATTCAACTTCGTTCTCTGAAGGAATTACAGTAGATATTGGTGGAGGAAGTACGGAAGTTACATACTTTCGAAATAGAGAGATTTTAAAGTACCATAGCTTTCCTTTTGGAGCACTTTCTTTAAAGCAACAATTTATTAAAGAGGATATACCTACTGAAGATGAGTTGGAAAAGATTCAAACGTACTTAGCATATCAATTTCGAACATTACCATGGTTAATTGATAAGAATTTGCCTCTTATTGCAATTGGTGGTAGTGCGAGGAACTTAGTGAAAATCCATCAAAATTTAATTTGTTATCCTATAGCAGGGGTACATTTATATAAAATGAAAGAAGAAGATATTAAAAATGTGAAAGAAGAATTGGAAGCATTGCCGTTCATAGAACTTCAAAAATTGGAAGGATTGGCAAAAGATCGAGCAGATACAATTATTCCAGCAGTCGAAGTTTTTCATACGCTTGTTAACGTTATAGGGGCACCGGCATTTGTATTAAGTAGAAAAGGGTTACGAGAAGGTGTTTTCTATGAAGAGTTGACAAAAGATTTGGGGATTTCATATTATCCGAACGTAGTCGAAGAAAGTTTGCATTTATTATCACATGAATATGAAATGGATATAGAATTTGTAATTCAGCTTATTAAACATGGAAGATTGATTTGTCAACAGCTTGAGGAAACAGGGCTAATTTCTATGTCAGTAAAAGACTGGGAAGTATTCCATCAAGCGGCGAAAGTATTTAATATAGGTAAATATATAGACGAAGAAGCGAGCCGCTTACATACGTTTTATTTATTAGCGAATAAAACAATTGATGGTATGATGCATAAAGAGCGAGTTAGATTAGCGCTTATTGCGTCTTATAAATCAAAAATGTTATTCAAACAACACTTGTCCCCATTTGAAGGATGGTTTGATAAAAATGAACAAAAAAAAATTCGTTTATTAGGGGCTGTTTTACAATTTTCAGCAGCTCTAAATATAAGACAAAGATCGCTTGTTGAATCGATATCTATAACAGATAGTAAAGACGGATTAACATTTAAAATTGTATGTGAGCAATCGGCATTAGCGGAAAAAGTGCAAGCTGAAAAGCAAAAAAAGCAGCTGGAAAGAGTGTTGAAAACGACTATTCACTTATCCTTCGAATCAAACTGTTAAGTTGTACGGATGTCTTTACAAAAAATTAACACTTTGGAATATTGTAATTTGCTAAAATGAAAGTAACTAAATTATAGTAAAAAAGTTTCAAGGGGAAGTGTGAAGAGGATGGAAATGTCGAAGGGGAATATAGTTAATTTAAATGATACAGCTTATTACAATAATCGAGAATTAAGTTGGCTAGCATTTAATGAACGTGTACTGCAAGAAGCACAGGATGAAACGAATCCGCTCTTGGAAAGATTAAAGTTTATTAGCATTTTCAGCTCGAATTTAGATGAATTCTTTATGGTACGCGTGGCAGGATTGAAGGATCAAGTGAGTGCTGGGTTTAACCAACCAGAAAATAAGGCTGGCTTAACACCAAAAAAGCAATTAAACAAAATTGCGATAAAGGCCCATGAATTAATGACTGTACAATATGATACGTTTAAAAATTATGTATTACCAGCGCTGGAGCTAGAAGGAATTGAGCGTTTAACATTCCATGATTTGACGAAAGAACAGAGAGAATTTATAGAAGAGTATTTTGATGAGCAAATTTTCCCAGTCTTAACACCTGTAGCTATCGATGCATATCGTCCATTTCCAATGTTATTAAATAAAAGTTTGAATTTAGCTACTCTTTTATATGATGAAAAACAAGTGGAGGAAGAAAACCGCACGAAGCTAGGAATTGTACAAGTTCCTTCATTACTCGAACGTTTCATATTTTTACCGAGTGAAGGGCAAAAGCATAAATTTATTTTATTAGAAGATGTAATTAGTGGTTTTACTCATAAATTATTTACAGGATATAATGTATCATCTGTTACTCGTTTCCGCATTACACGCAATGCGGATTTAACAATTCATGAAGAAGGTGCGAGGGATTTATTAAAGGTAATTGAAAAAGAATTAAAGAAGCGTAAGTGGGGAGCTGCTGTACGTTTAGAAGTTGGCAAAGAGCATATTGATGAAAGAGTATTAGCATTATTATATGAGGTGTTGGAAGTAAAAGATGAAGATGTGTATATAATGGATGGACCGCTAGATTTAACATGTCTATTTTCTTTATATAAAAAACTAGCTCCTTTATATGAACATCTAGTATATCCGGCTCTTATTCCCCAAAGACCTCAAGACTTAGGGGATGCGGAGGATGTATTTGAAAAAGTAATTGAGCATGATATTTTATTACATCATCC
This sequence comes from Bacillus sp. BC08, assembly GCF_054326875.1. Classification (NCBI taxonomy): domain Bacteria; kingdom Bacillati; phylum Bacillota; class Bacilli; order Caryophanales; family Bacillaceae; genus Bacillus; species Bacillus sp. BC08. The sequence continues at coordinate 807,914 of NZ_JBTGPA010000035.1, forward strand.
CTTTGAATCGTTTCAGCCAGTAGTTGATTTTGTCCGTGATGCGGCAGACGATCCGAATGTACTTGCAATCAAACAAACATTATATCGAGTAAGCGGGGATTCGCCGATTATTCAGGCGTTAAAAGTAGCAGCTGAAAAAGGAAAGCAAGTGACGGTATTAGTTGAGTTAAAGGCAAGATTTGATGAAGAAAATAATGTGCATTGGGCTAAAGAATTAGAAAAGGCAGGCTGTCACGTTATTTACGGTGTAAGTCATTTGAAAACACATAGTAAAATTACGCTAGTTGTAAGAAGAAAAAACGGAAAAATCGAAAGGTTCGTACATCTCGGGACTGGAAATTATAATGATGCAACAGCAAAGTTATATACTGATTTCGGGTATATTACATCACGAAAAGACTTTGGGGTCGATGCAACAAATTTCTTTAATTATTTGAGCGGTTATACAACAAAGCCACATTTTCATCATTTATCAGTTGCGCCATTTGATATAAGAGAGCAATTTATGGATTTAATAGATGAAGAAATCCGTTATCATAGGCAATATGGAAATGGATATATTATTGCCAAGATGAATTCATTAACAGATAAACCGTTAATAAAAAAAATGTATGAAGCATCACAAGCTGGAGTAAAGGTAGAACTCATCGTTCGAGGAACATGTTGTTTAAGGCCTGGTATTCCAAATGTAAGTGAAAATATTCGTGTCGTTAGTGTTGTTGGGAGATACTTAGAACATAGTAGAATTTATTATTTCCACCATAATGGAGAAGAGAAAATATACTTATCTTCAGCTGACTGGATGACACGAAATATGGAGAAGCGAGTAGAAATATCTTTCCCGATATTAGATATTGAAATGAAGGCGAGAATTAAGGCGATTTTACAGCTTACATTAGCTGATAATGTGAAAACGCGTGAACAAAATAAAGACGGTGACTATTATTATGTTATTAATAATGGGGCAGAAGAGATTGATAGCCAAGTGAAGTTGTTTAAGATGGCGTATCAAAATACGGATGCTGAATAATGAGAACAAAGTAAAAAACCTCTTTTTTAAGAGGTTTTTTACTTTGTTCTCTACTTATTATATGTTCTCTAAATAGAAGAATCTGTAGAGAGAATAGTTTTTATTGTAAGCATGTTAATAGATCATGGATTGATCAAGAGAGGGAATAACATTGGTAGAATTGTTACAGTACATTAATAATAGTATGGTTGTTGACAAGGTCCACCATAACAAGGGAAAGGTGTTGGCGGTGGGAAAGGTGGTGGATATGGTGGGTAATACGGTCTAGGACCGAAAGCCAATGCTCCGCCGAGCAGTCCACCAGCAATGCCAGCTAGAAATGGGACGCCAAAAAACGGAAAGAAGCGTGAGTCGCCTACTGGACCAATAGGTGCTGAACGGACTGGGATTGGTTGATAATATGGATACATGAACAAACCTCCTTTATTGGACTCACTTTTATCATATGGTAAATGAAACGTGGATGAGCGCGTACAAGAAAGGATATGTAAGAAAATAGGCGAATTATTGCGGATGTTGGAGCGTGAAAATCGTAATTTCAGGTTTTGACATAAATCGGAATGGGACACGTGTTCTTCCAAGGCCTCGATTGACATAGAGAGCTAAGTCTTGAATCGTATAGAAGCCTTCAACATAGTTTTTAGCAAGTGATGGGGTAATAATAGCGCCTACAAAAGGAATTTGTACTTGTCCGCCATGGCTATGACCAGAAAGTTGCAAGTTAACTGGATATGTAGCAATCTGAGGTGCAATATCTGGTTCGTGAACAAGAACGATGTTATAAGTGTTTTCCTTTGCGTGCTGTAGTGTCTCCCTTATTTTGGGTTTGCCTAGGAGGATATCATCAAGACCGAAAATTGAAATTTCGCTATTATCCAGTAGACGAATTTTCTTTTCGCTATTTAGTAATAGTTCAAATCCTGATTCACGCATGATGTGTTCGTAGTATTCCGTTCCATATCCACCGTGATCATGGTTACCATAAATAGAAAATTTACCGAAGGGTGCTTGTATATTTTTTAAAATGGATGCAACGAAAGGGGTGTCAGTATATGTTTGATAATTATCAATGAGATCACCAGTAAAAAGAACAATGTCGGGTTTTACAGCATTAATTTTAGAAACGATTTGAGATAAATGTTGGAGAGAGAAATAGTATCCGAGATGTAAATCGCTAAATTGAAGAATCTTCATACCATGAAAACTTTTGGGTATGAGTTGTGATGTAAGTGTATGCTCTGTAAAAGAGAGTAAGTGAGGCTCAATATATTTAGCGTAATAGTATCCGATGCTAGTGGTTATAAATGAATATAGACAAGTGCGCATGCCGACTTTTAAAAAATCTCTTCTAGTAATTTTCTTCATAAAAATATGAGTATACCTATTTGACTTATATTACATGTGTTCGTTACATTTACAGGTTACTCAAATCTCCTTTCAGTTTATTTGAAAGATATTTTAAATCATAAAAAAGTAATATAGATTACAAAAAAACAAATAAAAAGAAACCTCTTTACGTTAAAATATCAGAAAAGTTTAAAAATATAAAGATTTCTATTAAATAAAATGATAAAATGAATGTGTATTCATTTTTGGGAGGGGATGTATGTGAAAGAAAAGGTAGTTATTATAACAGGTGGATCAAGCGGAATGGGAAAAGGAATGGCGATTCGTTTTGCAAAAGAAGGGGCACGAGTTGTTATTACAGGACGTACAAAGGAAAAACTAGAGGAAACAAAGTTGGAAATTGAACAATTTCCAGGACAAATATTACCTGTACAAATGGATGTAAGGAATACGGATGATATTCAGAAAATGATTGAACAGATTGATGAGAAGTTTGGACGAATTGATATTTTAATAAATAATGCAGCTGGAAACTTTATTTGTCCAGCAGAAGATTTATCCGTAAATGGCTGGAATTCGGTCATTAATATTGTGTTAAATGGTACATTTTACTGTAGCCAGGCTGTCGGAAAATATTGGATTGAAAAAGGTATAAAAGGGAATATCATTAACATGGTAGCAACATATGCATGGGATGCAGGTCCAGGAGTTATTCATTCGGCTGCAGCGAAGGCTGGAGTATTAGCCATGACGAAGACGCTTGCTGTTGAGTGGGGACGTAAATATGGAATACGAGTAAATGCTATCGCGCCAGGACCAATTGAACGTACGGGCGGTGCTGATAAATTATGGATTTCAGAAGAAATGGCTAAGCGTACGATACAAAGTGTTCCACTTGGAAGGCTGGGTACGCCAGAAGAAATCGCAGGTCTAGCTTATTATTTATGTTCAGATGAAGCTGCTTACATAAATGGAACTTGCATGACAATGGATGGAGGACAACATTTACATCAATATCCATTTTAAAAGGGATAAGAAAAATGAATGTTTGATTCATTTTCTATGGTTAAATGTGACGGAATTGTGACATGTGAAAGAAAGGTGTTTACAAGAGGTCATATATACGTTATATTTAAGACCTCTTTTTTCTTCATAGTAGAATTGCTAATTCCCCTTAGCATTTTACCCCTCTAATCCCTTCAGGAAAACTGAAGGGATTTTTTATTATTTTTCCGTAAATATCATGTTATAATTTTTGAAAAGTAAAGGGAGGGAAGCACGTTGATAGATGCATTAGATGTAATGAGTAACTTGGATAAAGTCCTTCCTTATTATCAAGCTATTTTTAGTGCTGATGAGCATACTGTAATTGGATATGAAGTAGTAGGACGTATTCAAACAGAAGAGGGCATACAAAGTTTAGCTTCTTTCTTTCATGATGATTCTATTCCAAGTGAGTTTCAACTGGAAGCGGATAACATTATAGTAGAAAAAGCTTTAAATCGTTATTTAGAAAGTGATCAAAAACTATTATTATTTATACATCGGAATGCTAACGTATTAATGAACGATGATGATGAAAGTTTACTTCAACTTTTATTGATGTATGAAGAGCAAGGTTTAAATTTGAAACACATTGTTTTAGAAATTACAGAACATGAATGTAAAGAAGATATAGAGCAATTTAATCATTTGCTTATGTATTATCGTACATATGGTATTCAAATTTCGATTAATAAAGTCGGAACGGGTACAAGTAATTTAGAACGTATTAGCGTGCTAGCGCCAGATATTTTAAAAGTAGATTTAACAAACTTAAGGCAAACTGCACTTTTACAATCTTATCAAGATATTTTATATTCTTTATCATTACTTGCTAGAAGAATTGGTGCGACATTGTTGTATGAAGAAATAGATGCTTTTTATCAACTACAATATGCTTGGAAAAACGGTGGTAGATATTATCAAGGGAATTATTTGAAAGAGTGCTTACCTGATTTTATTGAAACGAACGTTTTGAAAGAACGACTTGGTAATGAGTGTCATCAATTTATTCAACATGAGAAGAAGAAATTACAAAAAATTTATAATTTGACAGAAATGTTACGTGATCGAATTGGTGATGTTCTAGCCAAACAGAAAAAGAATGAAGATATAAATGATTGGTTATTACAATTTAGCCAAAGTGTATCACAGTATAGTTTCCGCATATTTATTTGTAACGAAGATGGTTTCCAACAATCAGGAAACGTTATGAAAAAAGATGGGGAATGGATTGTGATGCCTGAGTATTATATGAAGAACTGGAGTTGGCGTCCGTATTTTCTAGAAAATATTATGAAAATGCGTTTTGAAAATAAGGCAAGACTTTCAGATTTATATGCTGATATTGAAACCGGTGAGATGGTACGAACATTTTCTTTCCCAATTGATGATGAAAACTTTTTATTTATAGATTTATCGTATGAATATTTATATGAAGAAGATGTTTTATTTTAATGCACGAAGAGATTCGTGCATTTTTTGTTTGTTTTTATCATAAATTGGTAATAGTGAAAATGGTGATGAAAATGCTGTCTATCGTTGTAAAGATTTTACGAACGAAACCAGCCCTTTCTTGGCATAATCATTGTTACAATGAATACTACAAAGACAAGTTCTCTTAAAAGGAAGGTGAAAAAATGAGGAAATATGGAATATGGTTAGTTCTATTTGTATGCGTTGCCTTTCTAGTTGGTTATAGTGTCACAACTGTTTTAGGAAAAGAGGAAGTGAAAATCGATCAGAAAGAAGTGTTTACAACGATACAAAAAGGCTATGAAACCCAATTCTCAATTCGTGGGAAGCATTTGCCGATGAATAAGATGATAGAAACGTTATCACCATATTTTACAGAGAATTTCCTTCAAGTATTTACAGATGAAAATAGTAGAAGTGATAAACAAAGTGGTGAATATTTACTTCCAGCAAAAGAAGCGCCGTTTTCTTTTCATTCAGAAACGAAAATGTCATATGATGAAGAGCATAAAATTTTATATGTATATGAGCGGGCAAAAAGTGGACAATATCAAATTGTAACATTGCAAAGAGATCAAGGGAAATGGAAAATGGCTGGATATCATGAAAGTCAAGAACTTTTAACTGAAATAAAAAGATTACAACAATTATAAAGTAAAACTTTAATCGGTGGGGGATATTAACCTCTCACTGAGTAATAGCCTGCACCAATCGGGCTATTACTACCCACAAATATTGAATAAGAATAGGTCTTTACCTATTCTTATTCAATATTGAGTAGCTGTTGTAATTTTTCAATTTGAAAACCAGCAACAACTTCTCCATCAATTACAACTGTTGGAGTTGAATACGAATCATAGTCATGTAAAAGACGATTGCGTGCAGCAGCGTCTTTTTTTACGTCAAATTCTTCATATGCAACGTTATTATGCTTTAAAAATTCTTTCACAATGACACATGGCGGACAATCAGGTTGTGTGTAAACCTCAATTTTTTTCATTGTAATTCCTCCTTTTTTCTGTATTTTATTATATTCTTCCAGTATAAAAATCGCAATAAAGAAGGGAAAAGATGTTCTTTCTGTTTTTTCCTTCGCATTTCGACAAATTTTTAGTTGAGTTTCTGGCCAATAACCTTTATCCTAGACTGTGGAACATTTTTTCTGTTATGACGGATAGAATGAGTATAGCTGTAAAACCTATTGGTAGGAAGATCAGAGAAAGGAGAGATTTCATGTCTCTACTCCAAGGAATTTTAACTCGACTTGTTAGTCTACAAGAACAAGCTGAAAGCGGTGAAGTAGCACAACGCTATTTTGAAGTGAACGGTGAGCGCAAATGTAGCGTGAAATTTTTCGATAAAAGTGAAATGTATGAGTTAGAAGTGTATCAACAAGGTGAAAAACCTCAAGTGTATCAATTCGATAATATCGACATGGTTGCAATTGAGATTTACGATATCATTTCTTGATACATATAAAAAAGGTGTTGCCATATGGCAACACCTTTTTTAGTTCTATTACTTTTTAGCATATATGTATAGGGATTTTTCATTTTTCCTACAATGGTAATAAAGTGAAATTGTAATCAGTGGGGCTACTTCGTCCTATACTGATTATTAGCCATCATCAATTGGGTGTTTACGGAAAGCAAATAGCGGGATAAAAGTAACGAGGAGGTGTGTTGTATGGAACGTTTACCAGTTGTGATTTGTCCTAAATGTCACAATTCTGCTGAGATTATTCATGTATTAACGGCTCAATCGAATCAAAATGTAATTTATACGTGCCAAGTTTGCCAGTATGTAATTCGAAATATTGAAACGAATAAAGGATAGGAAGTTATAATTTTTATTTTTGTCCCATACAATGAGAATACGAAAAGTCTGTCTAATTGAAAGGACGTGACTATGTGGCCGGTGAACATACATTTTATAATGTTTCAGAGAGACATTTAAATTTTGATATGGTCTTTAGCCGTATTTGTAGCTTCATTGAAAAGGATCCACGAAATTTATATCGCTTATCCATTGGGACAGACTCACAAGCACATCAAAAGGATACAAGGTTTATTACGGCAATTCATATTCATCGCGTTGGAAAAGGTGCCTGGGGGTGTTTACACCATAAATCAGTGAAAGATAAGCCAGCAACTTTACGTGAGAAAATATATTTAGAGACGCAGTTTAGCCAAGAAATTGCATGCCTATTTACTCCAAAACATATACAAACAATATGGGATTTATTGCATCCCTATGCTCAAGATGGGGCTGGATTTATAATGGAAATTCACTTAGACATCGGAAATGATGGTTTAACAAAAGAATTTATTCTAGATATGACAGCGAAAATTCAAGCGATGGGATTAACTGCAAAAATTAAGCCAGATGCTTATGCGGCGTTTAGTTATGCAAATCGATATACGAAATAAAAAACAATTTTTATATATCTTTCACCAAAAACTGAATATTACATCTATTAAATAGGCTGGAAATTTTATATAATAAGAGTAACGATGCGAGTATAAGGAGAGGGGTATATGAAAAGGGAAGTTGTTTTAACAGAAGAAGAAGAGAGTTTGTTACTAGATATTTTATTTCAGCAAAATTATGCGAGTGAAATTTTAGCTGTGGAACTTACAGATATTGAGAATGGTTTAAAACGGACAGATGTGACGCAATATAAAAAAATCACAAGGCTATTTTACAGATTAAAAAATAAGGGGTATTAAGCGCTACCGGAATGGTAGTCTTTTTTTTGTGTTGTATGCTAAAATAGCTGTGTAATTTTGTTTTTATTGAAATAAAGTAAGGACAAAATAATAATATGAAAACGCTATCATAAAATGTGAATAGAGTCAGTGATTAAAAGTAGGAAAAAGGGAAGATGGGGGATGTAACATGATTAGTATTCCGAAAGACGAGTTTCAACAAATTTTTGTGAAAGATTTAATGATTTCATCAGAAAAAGTAGCACATGTCCAAATGGGGAATGGTTTAGAGCATGCTTTACTCGTTCTTGTGAAATCTGGATATTCGGCGATACCTGTTTTAGACCCGATGTATAAATTACATGGGTTAATTAGTACTGCTATGATTTTAGACGGTATGTTAGGTCTAGAGCGCATCGAGTTTGAACGACTTGATGAAATGAAAGTAGAACAGGTGATGAAGGAAGATATTCCGGTTCTTAAGTTAGAAGATTCATTTGCAAAAGCTTTAGAAATGACAATTGATCATCCTTTTATTTGCGCTGTCAATGAAGAGGGATATTTTGAGGGGATTTTAACGCGTCGAGCTATTTTAAAATTGTTGAATAAAAAAGTAAGACAACATAATCGATAATGTGAGAAAAGTGACTTCATAGAAGCGGAGGAGTCACTTTTTTTCGTGCATATCAGTTGTGTATGTATTATATTTAAAAAGATAAAAAATATAAGAGTATATAGTTAAATTAAGGATGAAAAGCTTATTGAGATAAGGTGTATGGAAGCTAAGGAAAGAGGGAGAAAGTTGCAAATTGATGATTTTCAAATGATGGTTGTGTTAGCTCAGGAATCAAATATGAGAAAAGCGGCGGAACGTTTATTTGTTTCACAACCTGCGCTTAGTCAACGATTACAATCTATGGAGAAGCAATGGGGAATGAAGTTTTTTATTCGTTCACAAAAAGGATTGACAATTACACCTGAAGGGGAAAAAGTCGCAAATTATGCAAAAGAAATGCTACAAAAGGAAGAGGATATTAAAAGTGAGCTAGCTGTTTTTAGAACAGAAACTCACGGAACGTTAAAAATAGCTGTTGCATCAGTTATTGGTCAATATTGGCTTCCTCCTGTTTTGAAGAAGTTTGTACATAAATACCCTTCTGTGAAAATATCGCTGTTTACTGGCTGGAGTAGTGAAGTGCAAAAGCAATTTTATGAAGGGGACGTTCATGTTGCTATATTGAGAGGCACACAAGAATATAAAGGTCAGAAACAACAATTATTTGAAGATGAACTGTATTTAGTGGATAAGGAAATAAAAGATATTTCGATGTTAAAAGAAACAAATAGACCATTTATTCAATTTAAAAGTGATTCGACTTATTATGGACAAATACAAAATTGGTGGTATGGTTTATTTTCTAATCCACCTAAAAGAACAATAGTGGTTGATCAAATTGAGACTTGCAAACAACTCGTTTTAAATGGTATAGGTTATGCTCTTTTACCTTCTACTGTTTTAAAAGAAGTACAGGAAAATATGTATAAAACACCTGTTCAATTAACGAGAGAAACATGGTTATTGACGAGTGAATCCGCCAGACAATTGAAGCAAGTACGGGCATTTTTAGAAATTATAGAAGAAATTCAAATGGAAAAATAGGATTATTATCTTGCTACTCGCTCTATCGTTTGGTAGAGTAACATTATAAATGGATTTAGGAGGCAACAAGAATGAAAATGATGGACGCTAACGAAATTATTTCGTTTATTCAAAAAAGTGAAAAGAAAACTCCTGTAAAGGTATACATAAAAGGGGATTTAAAAGAAGTAACATTCCCTGAAACGGTACAAGCATTTGTAAATAAAAAGTCTGGTGTATTATTTGGAGAATGGTCTGATATTAAGACAATTCTTGATGAAAATAGCAAGCACATTGTTGATTATGTTGTTGAAAATGACCGTCGTAATTCTGCAATTCCAATGCTTGATTTAAAAGGTATTAAAGCTCGTATTGAGCCAGGCGCGATTATTCGTGACCACGTTGAAATCGGCGACAACGCTGTTATTATGATGAATGCAACAATTAATATCGGTGCTGTAATTGGTGAAGGTTCTATGATCGACATGAACGCGGTACTTGGTGGACGTGCAACGGTTGGTAAGAACTGTCACGTAGGTGCGGGTGCAGTACTTGCAGGTGTTATTGAGCCGCCGTCAGCAAAACCAGTTATTGTTGAAGATGATGTTGTAATTGGTGCTAACGTAGTTGTGTTAGAAGGCGTTACAGTAGGTAAAGGTGCAGTTGTAGCAGCAGGCGCTGTTGTAACAGAAGATGTGCCTCCATATACAGTTGTTGCGGGTACTCCAGCACGTGTAATTAAAGAGATTGATGAGAAGACAAAAGCAAAAACTGAAATTAAACAAGAGCTTCGTCAATTAAACCCAGAGAAATAAAAACAAAAAAAGCGTAAGAGCATAACGGGCTCTTACGCTTTTTATAGATAGAGGTGCAAAAATGGCAGTAAGCAAATTCATTCAAATACGTAGAGACTTACACAAAATACCGGAAATAGGATTTAAAGAGTGGAAAACACAACAGTATATTTTAGACTACATAGGGACGCTTTCGAATGAGTATGTGGAAGTGAAAGTATGGAAAACGGGTGTCATTGTTAAAGTAAATGGAAAAAATCCAGAAAAAATTATCGGTTATCGCGCAGATATAGACGGTTTACCAATTACCGAAGAAACTGGATATGAGTTTGCTTCTATTCATGAAGGAATGATGCATGCATGTGGACACGATTTGCATACAACAATCGGTTTAGGCCTTCTAACAGCAGCTGTAACAGAACGAATAGATGATGACCTTGTGTTTCTATTCCAACCAGCTGAAGAAGGTCCAGGAGGGGCTCTTCCTATGTTAGAGAGTGAAGAGCTAAAAGAATGGAAGCCGGATATAATTCTTGGTCTTCATATTGCACCTGAATATGCTGTAGGAACAATTGCAACAAAAGAGGGGCTATTATTTGCGAACACATCAGAGTTATATGTTGATTTAAAGGGGAAAGGTGGACATGCAGCCTATCCGCATACTGCAAATGATATGATTGTTGCAGCAAGTCACCTTGTTACACAACTTCAATCTGTTATTAGTCGTAATGTGAATCCTCTTGATAGTGCAGTAATTACAATCGGAAAAATAACAGGTGGTACAGTTCAAAATATCATAGCAGAAAAGTCTCGGTTAGAAGGAACGATTCGAACGTTATCAGTGGAATCAATGGGTCGTGTTAAAAGTAGGATTGAGGCAATTGTTGCAGGTATAGAAGCTTCCTTTCAATGTGAAGCGGCCATTGACTACGGGGCGATGTATCATCAAGTATATAACCATGAAGCATTAACAAGAGAGTTTATGCAGTTTGTAAGTGAACAAACTGATATGAATGTAATTACATGTACTGAGGCAATGACAGGGGAAGATTTTGGTTATATGCTTCAAGAGATTCCTGGATTTATGTTTTGGCTTGGGGTAAATTCAGAATATGGTTTACACCACGCAAAATTAAAACCAGATGAAGAGGCTATTGAGAAAGCTATCGCATTTTTAGATCAATATGTGAAGTGGAAAGGAACTAGAAAGTAAACTCTCTCGCCAAATTTGCAAAAATTTAAAGAGGATACTTGTTAGTTCCAAGATGAAAACATCTTTCATATTTGTTTTGGATATACATCGGCATACAAATGGATAAAGTAATGAGCAGTGGTTTTGAGCCGCTGCTCATTATTCATTATCGCTTATTGAGAAGATGGTTAGTTAACTAGCTTATATATGTTTACATTTCGTGTAGAACGTGTGTAAAATCAATGTGAAACATAGAAAAAAGGGTGGGGAATTACGTGCAAATTAGCAGTGCAATGTTGTGTTTCGTCTTATATGCGTATGTTATTATTGCGGCGGTGTATTTTGGGATAAGTTTTTATGCCTACCGTTTAGTAGATAAACATGAATATGACGAAACATATAAATGGGTGAAGAGATATTTATCACCTGTATTAGAAATTATGAATGGGTTTGTGCTCTTTTTATTTATTGGATTGATTGCTTTCTCAACGAGTTTAGTAGGGAATAAAACGACATTATTTGTACTAGGTATCATTATTTTTATGTTGTTAGGAATACGGATTGGTAACACGGTGTTTTGGAATGAAAGAAAAGTAGATGGTTGGACTGGAATGCTAATCCCATGTATGTTAGCAGCTATCGTGACAAACATAGAGCATGAGTATTATCAATTGCATTTTTGGCTTATTATCGTTTTAACGATTCTTTCAGTTTTGTATATAAGTACGGTAGTACTAACATACATTGCACATGAAAAAGGTGATGTTAAAGGAACTCTCTTCTTTAGAGGACGAGCATTATTTTGGAGTGTGCCAACGATGGCGGTTATAGCAATTATTGCGATATTAGTAAATGGATATCAATTTACTAATTGGCAACTGTTTTTAGAAAATTGGTGGATTTTCATCATTTCGTTTATCGCTTTTTTAGGTGCAACACATTATTTATTCCATCAACATCATTACATATTGGCATTGCTATTCGCATTTACACAACTACTATTTGCTTTCTTCGGACAAGAAACGTTATTATTCGTTTTTGAAACATTTAGTTCATTTGGAAATATATTTGTATTTGCTATGTTAATTTTCAGTATCGCATTTTATTTACAACAGTATTTTTATATGCAAAAACAAAAATAAGAATGATATACAGGTTTTTGTAGCAAATCTAAAGTATGTTACAATAAAAATACATAGTATTCGATGTTATTGGAGGAATTCCTGTGGGTGAAAAAGAGAAAGAATTTGCTGTCATTGGGCTTGGACGTTTTGGTGGAAGTATTTGTCGGGAACTCGCTCAATTAGGTATGGAAGTAATGGCAATTGATTCAGATGAGGATAAAATTAATGAGTTTGCAAATATAGCTTCGCATGCTGTAATTGCAGATTCGACAGATGAGATGGTATTAAAAAGCCTTGGTATTCGTAATTTTGACCATGTAGTCGTTGCTATTGGAGACAATTTAAATTCAAGTATTTTAACAACATTAATTCTGAAAGAGTTAGGTGTAAAAAATATTACTGTAAAAGCTCAAAATGATTACCATGAAAAAGTGTTAAGTAAAATAGGGGCAGATCACATTGTGCACCCAGAGCGTGATATGGGAAAAAGGATTGCTAATAATATTGCATCAAGTAATGTATTAGACTATCTTGAGCTTTCAGATGAGCATAGTATTGTAGAGATTATTGCAAATAAAAAAATTGATGGTCATTCTTTAATCGAATTAGATATTCGTGCGAAGTTTGGATTGAATATTGTAGCCATTAAACGTGGTAAAGAAGTTATTGTATCTCCTCGAGCTACGGAAAATATTCAAGCGGGAGATATATTAATTGTAATTGGTCATGACGATGAAGTAGATCGTTTTAAACACTTTTTAAGATAAGAGAAAAGGACAATACCATGAAGGTATTGTCCTTTTTCTTATATTTCCATAATGATTGGTAAAATCATTGGGCGACGTTTCGTTTTTTCATATAGGAATGGTGCTAATGTGTCTGTAATTTCATTTTTAATTTCAGACCATTGTGTTGTTTTACGCTCCATTACTTTTTCTAAATGAGTTGTAATTAATGTTTGAGCATCATTAATTAAATCACTACTTTCGCGCATATACACGAAACCACGTGAGATAATATCAGGTCCTGCTGCAACTTTAAACTCTTTCATATCAATGCTTACAACTACAATAACAAGTCCTTCTTCAGAAAGAATACGACGATCACGTAATACGATATTACCGATATCTCCAATACCATTTCCGTCAATATAGACAGATCCGGATGGTATTTTACCAGCTACGCTTGCTTCATCTGAACGAAGAGCAAGAACATCTCCATTATCCATGATGAAACAGTTTTCTTCTGGAATACCACAATCATTTGCTAACTTCATATGCATACGTTGCATGCGATATTCACCATGAATTGGCATGAAATACTTCGGTTTAATTAGACGAAGCATTAGTTTTTGTTCTTCTTGTCCACCGTGTCCACTCGTATGAATGTTTGACAGTTTTCCGTGGATTACATCAGCACCAGCGCGATACAACATGTTAATTGTACGGCTTACACTAATCGTGTTACCAGGGATTGGTGAAGAAGAGAAAACAACTGTGTCGCCAGGAATGATTTGAATTTGACGATGAGTACCATTAGCAATACGTGAAAGTGCTGCCATTGGTTCACCTTGACTACCTGTACATAAAATAACAACTTTATTAGCCGGTAGGCGGTTTAGTTGAGATGTATCTATGAATGTATCTTTAGGACAGCGAATATAACCGAGGTTTTGCCCGATTTCAATCGCTGCTTCCATACTGCGACCGAACACAGCAACTTTACGATTGTTTTCAACAGCCGCTTCAACAACTTGTTGTAGACGATGGATATTTGATGCAAAGGTTGCGAAGATAATACGACCATCTACTTTGCGGAAAATATCTTGAATACTATCACCAACACGGCGCTCAGACATTGTAAAGTTTGGAACTTCACTGTTTGTACTGTCAGATAAGAGACAAAGTACACCGTCTTTTCCGATTTCAGCCATTTTTGTTAAGTCAGCTGGTTCACCGACTGGTGTGAAATCAAATTTGAAATCACCAGTATGAACAACTTGTCCTTGAGGTGTTTTCACAACAACTCCGTATGAATCTGGGATACTGTGAGTTGTACGGAAGAAGGAAACAGATGTCTTTTTAAATTTAATAACATCATCTTCTTGAATTTCATAAAGTTTTGCTTTACGAAGTAATCCGTGCTCTTCTAATTTGTTTTTGATTAGCGCAATTGCTAATTTCCCACCATAAATCGGGATGTTTACTTGACGTAACAAGTAAGGAATTCCACCGATATGATCTTCGTGACCATGTGTAATGAATAACCCTTTAATTTTATCTTCGTTTCGCACAAAATAAGTGTAATCTGGTATTACATAATCGATTCCGAGGAGTTCGTCTTCTGGAAATTTAATTCCAGCATCAATAATAATAATTTCATCTTGAAATTGAACAGCATATGTATTTTTACCGATTTCACCAAGTCCACCTAAAGCAAAAACGGCAGCTTGATCATTCTTTAGAAATTTCATATGACTATACGATTTCCGCTAATGTTAAATCAGCGTTTTCTTTTTCATATTCAAGATGAGCACCAGTAACAGACTGAACGAACTCGATATTATATGCGAACTTATTTAATTTCTTACGAACATCCTTTTCAGACGTAGCCTCTAAATATAAAACTTTTGTATTTTCACGTACTGGAACCTCAGTCATTTTGTCTTGATAAAATACTTTAAAAATCATTTGGAAAACCTCTCCTTGTCTATGTTTTGCATTATCTGTTACTTATTATAAAGCAAACAGTCACGATTTTCATGTTTTTTCGAATGAGAATGAAGAAAAAGCCCGAAATGGGCACAATTTAAGCGATTGTCTTTTTACGGACTAAATCTTTTAAATAACGCTTGAGCTTTTTCTTCAGCTTCTTCAGCATGATTACTCCTTCCTTTCCTTATTTTAAACATGCATATTACTAGTGAAAACTCCGTCTCTGGTATAAGAAAGAAGACAAAAGTGAATGTTGAATCTTGTCCTTTCTCATACAGGGAAAGTTATTCTATAGTAACGATTAGTAGCCGTTAGTTATAGGTATAGTATGAGAAAGAATAGAAAAGAAAATTCATACGAACAAGTATCCACATTTTTTACTAATATATATATGCAGGTTTTATAAAAAAGGTCAGAAAGTGAACGCTTTCTTCACAGATGTTTAATATGTTATACTTTTTTTTAGAATTTGAAAAGCGATAATCAAAATAGGAATATAGAGTAACGGAAAGGATTTTGACAAATGAATGATAAAATTGTCTTTTTTGATATTGATGGAACATTATTAGATCACGATAAGAAGATTCCGCAATCTACACGAGATGCAGTAAGACATTTACAAGAAAAAGGTGTGCATGTAGCAATTGCGACAGGACGTGCGCCATTTATGTTTGAAGATATTCGTGAGGAACTCAATATACATAATTATGTTAGCTTTAATGGACAGTACGTTGTATTTGAAGATGAGGTAATATTTAATAACCCGTTACATCCAGCTGCCTTACATAAGTTTACTCAGTTTGCAAAACAAGAAGGATATCCACTTGTATATCTTGATCATCAAGAAATGAGAGCATCAGTGGAATATCATGATTATGTGAAAGAAGGTTTTGGAAGCTTAAATTTTGAGCATCCGGCATATGAACCTGATTTCTATGAGAAACGTAATATTTATCAAACACTTCTTTTCTGTGAAGTGAATGAAGAAGAAAAGTTTATTAATCATTACCCAGACTTTCATTTTATTCGCTGGCATGCATATTCAATGGATATTATTCCGAATGGTGGTTCGAAGGCAAAAGGAATTGAGAAATTCATTGAAAAATTAGGATTTAACCGTGAACAAGTGTATGCATTTGGAGATGGATTAAATGATTTAGAAATGATCGAAGCAGTTGGGACAGGTATTGTGATGGGGAATGGTCATGAAGACTTGAAAAAACTTGCAAATCACGTGACAAAGGATGTTAGTGAAGACGGCATATATCATGGATTAAAATGGGCTGGATTGCTATAAGTGAATATGGAACCCATTTCATATAAAAAAGGCGGAAGATTAACTCCGCCTTTTTTTATTATCGCTCTAAAGGTTTTGAATCGTCAGGAGCAGCAAATGGATTTTCTTTATTAATGTGGTCATAGAACATAACACCATTTAAATGGTCAATCTCATGCTGAAATACGATTGCCGGTAAACCTTTTAAACGTAATTTTACTTCTTCTCCGTTGATAGATGTTGCTTTCACTGTAATTCTTGTGTAACGAGGGACATAACCAGGTACTTCACGGTCTACTGATAGACAGCCTTCCCCACTTTGTAAATATGTACGTTCAACAGAATGACTAATGATTTTTGGGTTGAATAATGCATGACTATATAACGTACCGTCCGTATCAGTTACATGAACCGCAATCATTTTCTTCGAAATACCGATTTGTGGAGCAGCTAATCCGATTCCAGGGCGCAAACTATATTTTTCAGCCATTTCAGGATCTTGGCTATTTATTACAAATTCAATCATTTCTTTAAGGGCAGTTGTATCTTCTTCGCTCGCCGGCATTGATACCTCTTCTGCAACGTTTCGCAAAATAGAATCTCCTTCGCGAATTACATCTTTCATTGTAAGCATATGTAATCTCTCCTTTCTTCTTTAGTCTACCAAAGGAGGTGGAAAAAGTCATCGACAAGTAAGGAAGCACTTTGGAAAGTGTTTTACTATAGAATATGTATGTAAAAAAAGAAAAGACGGCAAAGCCGTCTGTTTCTTTCCATAGTTGTTTCATTTTACATTAGCGAATGCAAGCAGCACCAACGATAATTAAAAGAATAAACAACACAACGATTAAGGCGAAGCCGCGTCCAGACCCGCCACAAGAACCGCCATAACCGTAGGAAGGATTTGAACAAGTTGGATAGCAATATGAGTATCCGTACATGAGATGACCTCCTTTATCATTTCCCGCTAACACTGCGGTTACTATAATGTATGGAGGGAAGAGTAGAAATGTATGGGTAATTACCTATAAAAGGAAGAAGAGTTTGTATATTTTTGCTAAGAAGAGAGAAAAACTAAAGAGAATTAAATCGTTTACATATTATTCTAAGAGAAAAAATAAGTTGAAAAGGGAATAATATAACAGTAGGTTAATGCTTACTAATACAGATGTGAAAAATAAAAACACGTTTGTGTAGAAGAAACCTGCAGATTATTTATAAAAAAACGTAACCAAAGTAATTGACATCGTAATTAGAATAGTTGTAAACTAAAAAACGTGATCAAGATTGTATTAATATGTTTCTGAAAAAACATTAGTACAGATTGTTAGGTACACAAAATTATTCTCAACCGACAGATAAATTTGTTGGTTTACATTGTTGCGTTTTCAGTCTAGCTAATAGATAGTGAAAGCGTTTCAGAATATGGTTCAAGAGAGGAAGAGGTGAACGGAATGGGTACTAAAACAAAAAAGACCCTATTTAATGTTGATGAGCAAATGAAAGCTATCGCAGCTCAATTTGAGACATTACAAATTTTAAATGAAAAAGGCGAAGTTGTGAATGAAGCAGCTATGCCTGAATTATCTGATGATCAATTAAAAGAATTAATGCGCCGTATGGTGTATACTCGCGTACTAGATCAACGTTCTATTTCTTTAAACCGTCAAGGACGTTTAGGTTTCTACGCACCAACAGCTGGACAAGAGGCTTCTCAATTAGCAAGTCATTTCGCACTTGAAGCAGAAGATTTCATCTTACCAGGATATCGTGATGTGCCACAATTAGTATGGCACGGTTTACCATTATACCAAGCATTCTTATTCTCTCGTGGACATTTCATGGGTAACCAAATGCCTGAGAACGTAAATGCACTTGCTCCACAAATCATCATCGGTGCGCAAATCATCCAAACTGCTGGTGTTGCGTTAGGTATGAAACTACGTGGTAAAAAATCTGTTGCAATTACTTACACTGGTGACGGTGGTGCTTCACAAGGTGACTTCTACGAAGGTATGAACTTTGCAGGTGCTTTCAAAGCTCCAGCAATCTTCGTTGTACAAAACAACCGTTATGCAATTTCTACTCCAGTAGAAAAGCAATCTGCAGCTAAAACTGTAGCACAAAAAGCAGTAGCAGCAGGTATTTACGGAATTCAAGTAGACGGTATGGATCCATTAGCTGTATACGCAGCAACTGCTTTCGCTCGTGAGCGTGCAGTAAACGGTGAAGGCCCTACTTTAATCGAGACTTTAACATTCCGTTACGGTCCACATACAATGGCTGGTGATGACCCAACTCGTTACCGTACAAAAGATATCGAGAACGAATGGGAACAAAAAGATCCAATCGTACGCTTCCGTGCATTCTTAGAAAACAAAGGCCTATGGTCTCAAGAAGTTGAAGAGAAAGTAATCGAAGAAGCAAAAGAAGATATCAAACAAGCAATTGCTAAGGCTGACCAAGCTCCAAAACAAAAAGTTACTGATTTAATGGAAATCATGTACGAAAAAATGCCTTACAACTTAGCTGAAC
This sequence comes from Bacillus sp. BC08, assembly GCF_054326875.1. NCBI lineage: Bacteria > Bacillati > Bacillota > Bacilli > Caryophanales > Bacillaceae > Bacillus > Bacillus sp. BC08. The sequence goes on from NZ_JBTGPA010000035.1 coordinate 826,790, forward strand.
AATATGAAATTTACAAAGAAAAGGAGTCGAAGTAAGCCATGGCTCAAATGACAATGATTCAAGCAATCACTGATGCTTTACGCGTTGAAATGAAAAATGACCCTAACGTACTTGTGTTTGGTGAAGACGTTGGTGTAAACGGCGGTGTATTCCGTGCTACTGAAGGTTTACAAGCTGAATTCGGTGAAGATCGTGTAATGGATACTCCACTTGCAGAGTCTGGTATTGGTGGACTTGCAGTTGGACTTGCATTAGAAGGTTTCCGTCCAGTTCCAGAAATCCAATTCTTCGGTTTCGTTTATGAAGTAATGGATTCAATTTCTGGTCAATTAGCTCGTATGCGTTACCGTTCTGGTGGACGTTGGACTGCTCCAGTAACAGTTCGTTCTCCATTCGGTGGCGGTGTTCATACTCCTGAACTACATGCTGATAGCTTAGAAGGATTAGTGGCTCAACAACCTGGTCTAAAAGTTGTTATTCCATCTACTCCATACGATGCAAAAGGTCTTTTAATCTCTGCGATTCGTGACAACGACCCAGTTATCTACTTAGAGCATATGAAATTGTACCGTTCATTCCGTCAAGATGTACCAGAAGGCGAATACACAATTGATTTAGGTAAAGCTGATATCAAACGTGAAGGTACAGATGTATCTGTTATCGCTTACGGTGCTATGGTTCACGCTGCATTAAAAGCTGCTGAAGAACTTGAAAAAGAAGGTATCTCTTTAGAGGTTGTTGACTTACGTACAGTTCAACCATTAGATATCGAAACTATCATCGCTTCTGTTGAAAAAACAGGTCGCGTAGTTGTAGTTCAAGAAGCACAAAAACAAGCTGGTATTGCAGCTAACGTTGTAGCGGAAATTAACGACCGTGCAATCTTAAACTTAGAAGCTCCAGTTGTACGTGTTGCAGCTGCTGATACAGTATTCCCATTCTCTCAAGCTGAGAGCGTATGGTTACCAAACCATAAAGATATTGTTGAAGCTGTTAACAAAGTAATGAACTTCTAATTTTTAGCTTATCATGTGCAAAAGAAATCAGCACATGCTGGTTTCTTTTGTACATATTCCATAATAATGAAATGAATCAGGGGGCTGAATTCCGTGGCATTTGAATTTAAACTACCAGATATCGGTGAAGGTATCCACGAAGGTGAAATCGTAAAATGGTTTATTAAACCAGGCGATGAAGTAAACGAAGACGATGTACTTCTTGAAGTACAAAATGATAAAGCAGTAGTAGAAATCCCTTCTCCTGTTAAAGGTAAAGTACTTGAAGTACTTGTAGAAGAAGGAACAGTTGCAATTGTAGGAGATACATTAATTAAATTTGATGCTCCTGGATACGAAAACCTTAAATTTAAAGGTGACGATCATGATGCAGCTCCAAAAGCTGAAGAAGCAGCAGTAGAAGCTCCAGCAGCGGAAGCTACTCCAGCAGCAACTGCAGAAGTAGTAAATGAGCGCGTAATCGCTATGCCATCTGTTCGTAAATATGCTCGTGAAAACGGCGTAGACATTCATAAAGTAGCTGGTTCTGGTAAGAACGGCCGTATCGTAAAAGCTGACATCGATGCATTTGCAAATGGTGGACAAGCAGTAGCAGCAACTGAGGCTCCTGCAGCAGTAGAAGCTACTCCAGCAGCGAAAGAAGAAGCACCAAAAGCACAACCAATCCCAGCTGGTGAATATCCAGAAACTCGTGAGAAAATGAGTGGTATCCGTAAAGCGATTGCTAAAGCAATGGTTAACTCTAAGCATACAGCTCCTCACGTAACATTAATGGATGAAGTAGATGTAACAGAACTTGTTGCTCACCGTAAGAAGTTCAAAGCTGTTGCAGCTGACAAAGGTATTAAATTAACTTACCTTCCATACGTTGTTAAAGCTTTAACATCTGCATTACGTGAATACCCAATGTTAAACACTTCTTTAGATGATGCTTCTCAAGAAGTAGTTCATAAACATTACTTCAACATCGGTATCGCAGCTGATACAGACAAAGGTCTATTAGTACCAGTTGTTAAAGATACAGATCGCAAGTCTATCTTCACTATTTCTAACGAGATCAATGATCTTGCTGGTAAAGCACGTGATGGTCGTTTAGCTCCGGCTGAAATGAAAGGTGCTTCTTGCACAATCACAAACATTGGTTCTGCAGGTGGACAATGGTTCACTCCAGTTATCAACCACCCAGAAGTAGCAATCCTTGGTATCGGCCGTATCGCTGAGAAGCCAGTTGTGAAAAACGGTGAAATCGTTGCAGCTCCAGTATTAGCATTATCTCTAAGCTTTGACCATCGTTTAATTGACGGCGCAACTGCTCAAAAAGCATTAAACCAAATTAAACGTCTATTGAATGACCCACAATTATTAGTAATGGAGGCGTAATAACAATGGTAGTAGGAGATTTCCCAATTGAATTAGATACAGTCGTTGTTGGTGCAGGTCCTGGTGGATACGTTGCGGCAATTCGTGCAGCACAATTAGGTCAAAAGGTAGCAATTATTGAAAAAGCTAACCTTGGTGGCGTATGCTTAAACGTTGGATGTATTCCTTCAAAAGCGTTAATCAATGCAGGTCATCGTTATGAGAATGCAATGCATTCTGATGACATGGGTATCACTGCAGAGAACGTAAAAGTTGACTTTACAAAAGTTCAAGAATGGAAAAACGGCGTAGTTAAGAAATTAACTGGCGGTGTTGAAGGCCTTCTTAAAGGTAACAAAGTTGAAATCATTCGCGGTGAAGCTTACTTCGTAGATGCTAACACATTACGCGTAATGACTGAAGATGCAGCTCAAACGTATACGTTTAAAAATGCTGTTCTTGCAACTGGTTCTACACCAATCGAAATTCCAGGATTCAAATACTCTAAACGTGTTATCAACTCTACAGGCGCTTTAAGCTTACCTGAAATTCCTAAAAAACTTGTTGTAATCGGCGGCGGTTACATCGGTATGGAATTAGGAACTGCATATGCTAACTTCGGTACAGAAGTTACTGTAGTAGAAGCTGGCGACGAAATCTTAGCTGGTTTCGAAAAAGCTATGAGCTCTGTTGTTAAACGTGCTCTTCAAAAGAAAGGTAACGTTAATATCCATACAAAAGCTATGGCTAAAGGCGTTGAAGAAACAGAAACTGGCGTAAAAGTTAGCTTTGAAGTTAAAGGTGAAATCCAAACTGTAGAAGCAGATTACGTATTAGTAACTGTAGGTCGTCGTCCAAACACTCAAGAAATCGGTCTTGAGCAAGTTGGAGTTAAAATGACTGACCGCGGCATCATCGAAATCGATGAGCAATGTCGTACAAACGTACCAAATATCTATGCAATCGGTGATATCGTTCCTGGACCACCATTAGCTCACAAAGCTTCTTACGAAGGTAAAGTAGCTGTTGAAGCAATTAGTGGCCATGCATCAGCAATCGATTACATCGGAATTCCTGCAGTATGCTTCACTGATCCAGAATTAGCATCTGTTGGTTACACTAAGAAACAAGCAGAAGAAGCAGGAATGACAGTAGCTGTATCTAAGTTCCCATTCGCTGCAAACGGTCGTGCGTTATCATTAAACAGCACTGACGGTTTCCTACAACTTGTAACACGTAAAGAAGACGGTCTTCTTGTAGGTGCTCAAGTTGCAGGTGCAGGCGCTTCTGATATTATCTCTGAGATTGGTTTAGCTATCGAAGCAGGAATGACTGCGGAAGATATCGCTCAAACAATCCATGCTCACCCAACATTAGGTGAAATCACAATGGAAGCAGCTGAAGTTGCTCTTGGAATGCCAATTCACATTGTAAAATAATTATAAAAAAACGTCTTCTAAATTTAGAAGACGTTTTTTTTTGTTATATGCATAGAAAAACAAGAGGTGAATCTCTTCGATTCACCTCTTGTTTTTATTCTTTATTTTCAAATTGATACATTTCTTTATTTGTACTAGTGTCATTATAAAGGAATAACACGATATCAGCATTTAGTTTTTCGAGGTCTTGTTTTATATTTTTACTTGCCGCAAATCGTGGATCAATAAATGTTGTTTGTTCAAACTCTTGTGCAAATAAAGGATAAGTTGCATCTGCATAAGAATCTTTAATAATGACAGCATGTAGTTTGTTTTTTGCATCTGGATTTAAGATGTTTATCTGTGCATAGTCTGTTTGGTAAACAGAACTATAGTCTGGTGAAAGCTTATTTTTGTCTGCTGCAAAGAATTCCTTCATTGGCATTTGCATCGATTCTTCTGATTTTGGACCGAGATATACAGTGTAATTATCCCACATATTTGGGTTTTGCTTTAATTGTACATATGGGATTGTTTCAGGTGTTTTTATTAAATTGTACAGTTGTTTATTCCAACTACCGATAAATTGTCCATTCGGTTTTTCTGTAGTTATTTTATAATCATCTCGATTAACAGCATTACCTTTAACTATTTTAGATTCATGAGTAATGTGATTCATTGTTTGTTCGTATGCATAAAATGCACCCTTCATATTCCAATGGTGATCGGTTTTAAAGTACAGATCTTCTAATTGTTCATGAGTAAATTCTTTTTGAAAAGCAGGAAGAATATCAATAACAGGGAAATTTATTTTCTGTAACTCTTGTACAAAATAATCGCGATGCTTTTGATCGTACCCACGATCTACATATGGCGGGTATTTATACGAAAATGCCGTTAGTTTACTTGGAGCTAACAAGAAATAAAATTCTGTTTTTGGAAATTGAGTTTGTAAGTTTTCTAATTCATTAACAGATTGTTTAATTTGATCACGCATATCTATTTTTGTAGGTGCAGATAAAATGAAACCGTCATCTGCAACATAATTGTTATTTACGAAAGTTCGATTGAATTTCATTTGTAACTTTGTGTATGTTTCAATAAATCGGTCTCGTGCTGCAATGTGATCTGTAAAATGTAATTCAGTATCTTTGAAATATTTTCCGGATTTTATAGTATCAATAGTTAGGACTGGATTCAAAGCTAATTCTCTATTTTCAAAATCAGAAAAACCTTTTTTGTCCCAATATATTATTTTTCCGGTCCATATACACATTCCAAAAATAATAGCGAGAAATCCTGTAATTAATATACGATTAGTGAAATTTTTCATAGTTAGCCCTCCTTTAGAAGCGGAAGTAAATAAATGGATTGTAAGTTGCATTCGTTAAATACATCATAGTTATAATTAAAACACTCAAGTAATAAAGTGGAGATAAAATGACTACCTTTTTATTTGCTAATAGATTCTTGATCCAAGAGAAAACTGGAGCCGATGTAATAATAGCAAGTATAAAGATTCCCCAATAATTCATTACATAGAAATAACTCGTAATGTCAGTTAACGATCCATTTAATCCGAACATTGCTTGTAAAAATTTTGAGCAGTAGCTAAAATTATCAGCACGGAAGAAAACCCAACCAATAATCACTAAAAACATAACGTATACGTGTTGAATCGGCCACCATAATTTTTGTAATATTTTTTCGAAACCAGCCTTTTCTAAAGCAATTAAACATCCGTAATAAATACCCCAAATCATAAATGTCCAACTAGCTCCATGCCAAAATCCGGTTAACGCCCATACAATGAAGAGATTACGATAGATTTTCCAAGTAGACACTCGATTCCCACCTAGTGGAATATAAACATAATCACGGAACCAAGAACCAAGTGAAATGTGCCAACGACGCCAAAATTCAGAGATGGATTTTGAAATATATGGGTAATTGAAATTTTCTAAGAAATCAAATCCAAACATTTTTCCTAATCCAATTGCCATATCACTGTAACCTGAAAAATCGAAATAAATTTGTAATGTGTAAGCGATTGCGCCAATCCAAGCGGTAGATACGCTCATTGTTGCTGGGTCCATCGCAAATATTTCATCAGCAATAGCTCCCAATTGATTCGCAATTAAAACCTTTTTTCCCAATCCAATGATGAAACGACGAATTCCTTCTGAAAACTTATCAGCAGTAACTGTTCTAACATGTAATTGATGAGCGATTGTATTATATCGAACAATTGGTCCTGCTACTAATTGTGGGAAAATGGTAAAGTATAGTGCGAGATCAAATAGATTTCGCTGAGCTTCTACTTTTTTCTTGTAAATATCGATAATATAACTCATTGCATGGAAAGTGAAAAATGAAATTCCAATTGGCAAGGGGATTTTTTCGAGTACAATGTTTGTATGAAAAATTCCATTTATATTATCTACTAAGAAATTAGCGTATTTAAAATATCCTAGTATAGCAATATTGACAACGATTGCTATAGTAAGAATGACTTTTCTATTTGCACTAGACAGTTGGTCCTTATTAAGCCATATTCCGAACCAATAGTTGATGAAAATAGAAAAAAGCATTAGGAAGACATATATTGGTTCTCCCCAAGCATAAAATAATAAACTAAATAATAGAAGAACTATGTTTTGTAATTCTTTCCGTACTGAGTAGTACACAAAAAGAATTGCTGGTAGAAACAGACATAAGAAAAATAAATTACTAAATACCACTTTTTGTTAATTCCTTTCTGAGTATAATTCTTTAGAATTACAATAACATGTGACAGTGTAATAATCTATATTAAAAAGAAACATAAGGGATATGATATGAAAAAGAAGGGTATTCGCAGGGAAATAATGGTTATGTAGGGGTGCCTTAAAAATACTAAAAAGAAAGAGCTGAAGCATATAATAGGAAGAAGAAGGGGGTAACGCTATGAAAATTACGCTAGCTTCATTTTTTCATCTAGTTTTATGGAGTGGATTTTCAGCAGTGTTATTATTGTCAAGTCGTGATAAATTACATTATAAAATTTTTCTTTTTCTTATATTTTTGTACTTAGCGTATGTAATAGCGTATGTCATACTAAGTGCAAGGAGAAAAGCAATACTTCTTACTTGCACAAATAGTATGATCTTTCTAATCATTTATTTTTGTTTTTAAATTAACGTTTATAGAAATACATTGTTCTTCCATTAAATAATTGTAATTCTCCTTCTAATTTCTTCGCTAGAAAACGGCAAAATTCATTTGCTTTTCCTTTATCACCAAATGTTGCATTAGGTGGTAAAGAAATCTGAATAAAAGATTGTTCTTTTTCTATACCAACACCAACATAAATGGAGTCATATCGATCGTGAGTAGATTGTAGTTTTAATGTTGTTGCTGATGTTTCTAAAATTTCATAAGGAAAAGCGGTATTTGTATAAGCGTAATTAATTTGAACACCAGTTTTGGAAGTAACTGTTTGATAGTAAAGAAAAAGTTGTTTTATATCATCTATTGAAACAGATTGTTGATTGGATTTAGGTACAAGCGTAATAAAGGCATGTTGCATATAAGTTCCCCCTAACTTAGTAGAATACTATCATTCTACATCCTGCTGAATTTTTTGACAATTAAAAGGAGTATTCCTTTTTTTGTTTAATATACTAATGAAAGGTGATGTAGAAAGGTGGAAACCGATGTTTGAAAAATTGTATGATGAGCATGAAAGTGTGAAGGTACGATTTTTGGGGTTTATGACACATGATACTCGTTATGATTTTGGTGTTATTTATACAAATATGTTTTTTGGAAAGCCACTCATTGTTTGCATGCAAACAGGAAGATCTACTTTACTTGGACGAGATGATGTAGAGAATGTGCAACATATACAGGAAGTTTTTAAATTAGGATCAGAAGAGGAAGCGGCGGAGTTAGCTCAATTTTTAAAATTTTTAGTCCCATCTACTTCTTTGCATGCGGAATATGAAGAATAATTAATGTAAAACAGTCGTACGTATAAATATGGCTGTTTTTTCGTTTGAATATCGCATACTAATTTAAATTAAAAATATTTAATGTGTTATACTAAAAACCTATTGACGTAAAAAGTATAACATATTAAAATAAAGACAGAAAGTTAAGCGGTTACAAAAGTTTTTGGGATTATAAACTTAGGGGGAAATGAAAAATGGGAACGATCGTATGTCAAGATTGTGAAGGTACAATTGCACACTTCGAGGATGAGAAAGTAACGGTACTTTACGGGAAATGTGGATCTTGCGGATGTGATCACACAGAGCATACAAAAGCCCAATAATTGATAGCAAATGGACAGCTAAAAGTTTTTAGGACCATAAACTTAGGGGGAAATGAAAAATGGGAACAATCGTATGCCAAGTATGTGAAGGAACAATCGGTCATTTTGAAGATGAAAAAACGACAGTGCTTTACGGAAAATGTGGTACAAATTGTGACTGTGCTAATAAAGACAAAGCGAAAGCTTAATTATAAATAAGTAGATTATTATTAAAACTCAGGGGGAAATGAAAAATGGGAACAATCGTATGCCAAGTATGTGAAGGAACAATCGGTCATTTTGAAGATGAAAAATCAACAGTACTATACGGGAAATGTGGATCTCACTGCGAATGTGACCATAAAGAACATACAAAAGCTTAAATAAGAAAAAGCGCCTACATATACATATGTAGGCGCTTTTTTAATAAATTGTAGTTGTATGGCCAACTGTTGCAACGATTGCATCATCTCTAATCGGAATAAATCCTATCGATGTCTGTGGAGTGCTAGGAGAGGCGTAGTGGCTCATAAGACGGCTATCAATACGGGTAATAGTATCGGTCAAGAAAGCTGAAATAAAAGCGTAGGGGACTCGTCGTTCATTTAAAGAGTATATAATTTCCTCTTTTGTTTTTACACCTACGCCATGTCCGTAAAAAAAGAAATTTCCTAGATAGATTGTATTTTCTCCTTGCCACTCGATTGTAGCTGGATTCACTTGTGGATTTTTAAAATAAACGAGGTCACCGGGAACTAGATCGCCACCCGTTTTTGTTATGAGCTTTAAATCTTGATCGTAGTCCCACGTATAAAGTAAAAGGTTTGCAAAGAGACGGTTGAACGTTTCTTCCTCATACAAGGATAGTAAAGCTTTGTAAAAAATAATGATCATAGCGGTGGCACATTCAGTTCCATATAGTTTTCCGTTTTTGAAAATATCTTGTATGGCAATGGAAGGGGGTATGTTTGGAAGGAGCTCGAATCCCCCAAGTGACGTTCTTTTCCAATATTGGGGGTTGCAAAAGGACTGTTGAAATGTGCGGAACTGAAATCCACTTTGAAAAAGCTCTAATGCAGAAGTAATAATATTCACTCGCAAATTGAGATCAAAGCTGAGTTCATCAGATGTTCGGAAGGAATAAATTTCTTGATTTCCTGCCATTATTGATAAAATTTGTTGTTTCTCAGCTGCAAATGGCTCATATTCATTTGTGATATAAGGATGTACAATAGAACGGCCTATTACAATCATAATAGTATCCCCACCTATACGTTACATTACTTCATATCGTATGAGAAAAGGAAAAAAAGGGTGAAAGAAAAGCCTATCAACTGATAGGCTTGTACTCTTTAATCACACGTAATGTTTGTAATGTCATATCTTCAGGACCTTGTACCGGTAAACCCGCTTCTAAGTTTTTACGAATATACTCTAAGTTATCTTGTGTAATAATTTCCCCCGGAGTAAAGATTGGAATCCCTGGCGGATAAACCATAACGAAATCAGCTATAATACGACCTGCTGCATTTTCAAACGGAATAACTTCTGTTTCCGAATAAAAAGCATCTCGAGGAGAAAGTGCTAGCACTGGTATTTCTGGGATTTCTACTTGTATTTGAACACCTTTATCGGCTTGATTTCTAAATGTTGCTGCTAAATCTTGTAATGCTGCAATAAGTGTATTTGTCTCACTTTCTGTATCTCCGAAAGTGACAAGACATAGTATGTTGTATAAATCTGAGAGTTCTACTTCAATGTTATATTGCTCTCTAAGCCATACTTCAGCCTGATGGCCTGTAATACCTAAATCTTTTACAGATACAATTATCTTTGTAGGATCATAGTTAAAAGTAGCGTCCGTACCTAGCATTTCTTTTCCAGGACAGTAAAGATCCTCAATAGCATTAATAGCAACACGAACTTGTTCCGCTAATTGTATTGTTTGTTCTATGAGTGCTGTTCCTTCTGTAGCAAGACGTTTTCTAGCAACATCTAGGGATGCTAACAAGATGTAAGAAGTTGATGTCGTCGTAAGCATGCTAATAATAGATTGAACATGTTTTACGTTCACAAGGCCTTCCTTCACGTTAAGAATAGAACTTTGCGTTAAAGACCCTCCTAATTTGTGAACACTTGTTGCTGCCATATCTGCACCGGCTTGCATCGCTGACATCGGCAATTCATCGTGAAAATGAATATGAACACCATGGGCCTCATCAACGAGTACAGGGATATCGTAAGAATGTGCTAATTGGACAATCTGTTCTAAGTCTGCAGCAAAGCCAAAGTATGTTGGGTTAATAACAAGTAAGCCTTTCGCATCTGAATGCTCTTCAAGTGCCTTTTTGACAGATTGAATTGTAATTCCATGCGAAATACCAAGTTTTGGATCGATTTCAGGATGCATGAAAATCGGTTTTGCACCTGAGAAAATAATAGCTGACATTACTGATTTATGCACGTTTCGTGGCACTAGGATTTTGTCACCAGGACCGCAAACGCTCATCACCATTGTCATTATTGCACCACTTGTACCTTGAATAGAAAAGAAAGTATGATCTGCACCAAATGCAGCGGCTGCTAAATCTTGTGCTTCTTTAATCATACCTTTTGGATGATGTAAATCATCGAGCGGCGCAATATTAATTAAATCAATTGCTAATGCATTATGCCCAATAAATTCGCGAAATGTAGGATCCATACCCTGTCCTTTTTTATGACCAGGAATATGGAATTGAATTGGATTTCGCTTACTGTGCTCAACTAAAGCGGTAAACAATGGTGTTTCGTATTGGGACAATCTATACACTCCTTCTTCTTCGTAATATTTAGTATTATTTGTTTTATATAATCCTGTTCTAAAAAAGTTAAGTTCTTTTTTAGTATGAGGCTTGTTTTTCTGCCATTCACAAAAGTGTTTTTGAGATGGTAGGTTCACTTTATTTTCTATAAAACAAAAGCATTATATCACCAATAATTATAGATGTATAGAAAAAAATATTTTTACAGTGAGTATGTTAAATAGTTATTTCTAATTATCTTATAGAGGAAGACAATTCCATCATAAGGAATAAATAGTGTATAATGCAAAGTGGCTATAGTGAAGAAGAAAAAATTCCTTTAAGATAGCACATTGAAATAAGAAGAAATGATAAATGAGGTGCAAAATGGAATATCAATATCCGCTAGATTATGATTGGTCAAATGAGGAAATGGTTGCAATTGTGAAGTTTTATGAAGCAATTGAGAAAGTATATGAAAAAGGAATTATAAGAGAAGAATTAATGGGATTATATCGTCGTTTTAAAGAGATTGTTCCATCTAAAGCAGAAGAGAAGAAAATTGATAAAGAGTTTCAAGAAGTAAGTGGATATTCTATATATCGTGCGATTCAAAGGGCAAAAGAAACTGAAGAACAAAAGCTTGTGAAAATGTAAAAAATATTTTGAAAAATGAAAACTGAAGTGATATAATGTGATAACAACTAAAAACGGACAATATAAATTGTCCGTTTTCTACTATCGATTACAAAGTGCATATAAAGGAAGGAGTGATTGCATCGTAGATTCAATCTTAGCAAGGAATTGTTCGTTGGTCATTGCTGAAAACTCCTCTGGTGATATATGAATACCAACTAATAATTCTGCTTTTTTCACAGTAGCTAGACGTTCAATCATCTTTTGTAAGTCTTCTGTTTCAAGTGCGCTATGTAATTTTACACTTGGTTTAGTATGGTCAATGGACCAAACGAAGTCATTTGGAATATTTGTTTTTAAATCATTTAAATGTTCTAAGAAGGCGTGAGCCGTCTCCACTTTTTGTGGACACTCATAGATTAAACCAAAGTATATGAAGGCATGAGTACCCCATAATCCAATTTGGAAATGTGGTAGCATTTTATATCCACGTTTATTTGTTGAAAAAGCAACCCAAGTATCGTTTGGTGGATTGACTTTGCGACGTGCATGTTTTGCTACATGATAAAAAAAGTTCTCATCAGTTTGTTTGGATAAATACGTTGCAAACTGTTCCCCTAAAGCTTCCAGTTTAGGATGAATGTTCGTTTTAATCGCACTCATTCGTTCTTCGAGACCATCAACTGTAAAGACCTCAAAATCAGTTGACTTGAATGTTTGTAGTGTCATGATTGTTCCTCCAACTCCTATTTTGCTTTTATTTTAGCATAGCTTGTACTATTCATAAAAAAAACAGCACAAAAAAATTTAAATAAAAAAATATAATTTTGTTGCATAGATGATTTATCCAACATAGTATAGTATAAAACAAAAAATCAGAAAATTGAATTAATTCTAGTCCGAGGGCAGACGAATATTGGGAGGAGGCAAATAATATGAGACAGGTGATTAATGCGTTAAAGAGAACAGATGCTGAAAAGAGAATACCGGTGCTACGTTTGGAGCTAGATTATGAATTAGCAACTTTATATGATGCGATGATGGAAAATGATAAACTGAAAAAAGAAGAGTGTGTACAAAAGTTAGAAGTGTTAAGACTTGAAATGATTCGTTTAGAAGCGTAATAATAGTATATGTATAAAAAATTAGTTGGTGCGAACCTTATAAAGGGGTTCGTTTTTTCTGTGAACAGTATAGATCGGAGTGTTTAAACATGCAAGAAGTATGGAAAGACATCGATGCAAACGCAAAACAGTGGATTCGAGATGCAGGAGAGTTTTTAATGGCATCAATGGAAAAAGCACTTATTATAGAAACGAAATCCAATGCAGCTGATCTAGTAACAAATATGGACCGAGAAATAGAACAGTTTTTAATTGGGAAAATTAAAGAAACATTCCCGAACCATAATATTTTAGGAGAAGAAGGTTATGGAGATGAGGTAACTTCTTCTGATGGGGTTGTTTGGTTAATTGATCCAATTGATGGCACGATGAACTTTGTTCATCAAAAAAGAAATTTCGCAATTTCAATTGGGATTTATGAGAACGGTATCGGAAAGGTTGGACTCATTTATGATCCAGTTCATGATGAACTATACCATGCGGTAAAGGGAGCTGGAGCATCTTGTAATGAAGTACCAATACCTTTATTGGAAAAAGGAACTGTAGAACAAGGTATTGTAGCTTTAAATGCAATATGGCTTACCGAAAATCCATTGCTGAATAAGGAAAGTATGATGGCGCTGGTTAAGAAAGCAAGAGGCACGAGATCATATGGCTGTGCAGCGTTAGAGATGGTATACGTTGCAACAGGAAGAATAGATGCATATGTAACGCCGAGATTATCACCATGGGATTTTGGTGGGGGACAGATAATTGTAGAGGAAGTTGGAGGCAAGGCGACAACATTTTCTGGATCCCCGCTTTCTATCGTAGAGAAGAGCAGCGTATTAGTTGCAAAACCTGGAGTGTATGAAGAGGTGTTACGATTTATAGCGGAGTAACAAAAAAAGTAAGAGGCTGTATAAGCGCTTCTTACTTTTTGACGTTATTGCGATTTACGCATTTTTCTTTTTGTTACAAAACCGTATCCAACTGTAACAAATGTGCCGATAATGCAAATAATAATACCGATGGGACTATTTTCAGCGACCATAATACCGATACCGATTAAGAAAATAACACCGATAATTGCTGTTAATAAAAAGCGATATTGAATGTGTTCCATTTCTTCACCCTCCAATCTCATTTTACTTTCACAAAAGTAAGAATACAACTATATTTTCATTCTAGATTTTATTTTGATTGCCATTGTATCCCCTTCGCTCTTATAATAGAGAAGGATTAAAAAGACATTAGGAGTTGGACATGTTGAAAAAACGACAAGATTTACGAAATATAGCAATTATTGCCCACGTTGACCATGGTAAAACAACACTTGTTGACCAGTTATTACGTCAAGCGGGGACGTTCCGTGCGAATGAACATATTGAAGAACGCGCAATGGACTCAAACGATCTAGAAAGAGAACGTGGTATTACAATTTTAGCTAAGAATACTGCGATTCACTATGAAGATAAAAGAATTAACATTTTAGATACACCTGGTCACGCTGACTTCGGTGGAGAAGTAGAACGTATCATGAAAATGGTTGATGGTGTTCTACTTGTTGTTGATGCATATGAAGGTTGTATGCCACAAACACGATTTGTTTTAAAGAAAGCTCTTGAGCAAAACTTAACTCCAATCGTTGTTGTAAACAAAATTGACCGTGACTTCGCTCGCCCTGATGAAGTAGTTGATGAAGTAGTTGACTTATTCATCGAACTTGGTGCAAACGAAGATCAATTAGAGTTCCCAGTTGTATTTGCATCAGCAATGAACGGAACAGCAAGCTTAGATTCAAACCCAGCAAATCAAGAAGAGAATATGAAATCATTATTTGACACAATTATTGAACATATTCCAGCACCAGTTGATAACAGCGAAGAGCCACTTCAATTCCAAGTAGCACTTCTTGATTACAATGACTATGTTGGTCGTATCGGGGTTGGACGCGTATTCCGTGGTACAATGAAAGTAGGACAACAAGTTGCATTAATGAAAGTTGACGGAACTGTAAAACAATTCCGTGTAACGAAATTATTTGGTTACATCGGATTAAAACGTCAAGAAATTGAAGAAGCAAAAGCTGGAGATTTAGTAGCTGTTTCAGGTATGGAAGACATTAACGTAGGTGAAACAGTATGTCCGGTTGAGCATGAAGAGGCTTTACCATTATTACGTATTGATGAGCCAACACTACAAATGACATTCCTTGTAAATAACAGCCCATTTGCAGGTCGTGAAGGTAAATTCATTACATCTCGTAAAATTGAAGAGCGTCTTCGTTCACAATTAGAAACAGATGTAAGTTTACGTGTAGATAATACAGATTCTCCTGATGCGTGGATCGTATCTGGACGTGGGGAATTACATTTATCTATCCTAATTGAAAACATGCGTCGTGAAGGTTATGAGCTACAAGTATCTAAGCCTGAAGTAATTATTAAAGAAGTTGATGGCGTAAGATGTGAGCCTGTAGAGCGCGTGCAAATCGATGTACCTGAAGAATACACTGGTTCTATTATGGAATCTATGGGTGCACGTAAAGGTGAAATGTTAGATATGGTGAATAACGGAAACGGTCAAGTTCGCCTTACTTTCATGGTTCCAGCACGTGGTTTAATTGGTTACACAACAGAATTCTTAACATTAACTCGTGGTTATGGTATTTTAAACCATACATTCGATTGCTACCAACCAGTACACGCTGGACAAGTTGGTGGACGTCGCCAAGGTGTTCTAGTTTCACTTGAAACAGGAAAAGCATCACAATACGGTATTATGCAAGTTGAAGACCGTGGTGTAATCTTCGTTGAACCAGGTACAGAAGTATATGCTGGTATGATTGTCGGAGAACACACTCGTGAGAACGACTTAACAGTTAACGTTGTGAAAATGAAACAACAAACTAACATTCGTTCTGCGACGAAAGATCAAACTTCAACAATGAAAAAACCACGCTTAATGACTTTAGAAGAGTCATTAGAGTACTTAAACGATGATGAGTTCTGTGAAGTAACTCCAGAATCAATTCGTTTACGTAAAAAGATTCTTGATAAGAGTGAGCGTGAAAGAGCTGCTAAGAAAAAGAAATCTGTAGAAGCGTAAAATAATAGAACAGCTACCTTTGAGGGGTAGCTGTTTTTTATTGTATTTATTTTTGGAATATTTACTCTTTTTTGTGGACAGTATTTTTTTTGCAGGTTACTCTTGTATTAAGTACATAAATAAAATTTGTTTTTGTGAGAAAGGGGGATAAATGATGTTAGAAAGAATGTCGTTTTTTGCGAAATTATGTAAAGTTGATGAAAATCCAGAACTAGGGATGTGGTTACTATATGGCACCATTATTATATTAAGCGCACTTGTGTATAATTTAGGTTTTGCAAGAAAACTATCAATAATAAAAAATATAGTGATATATATATCGTTAGCGATTGGGTGTACAGTTTTAACTTTCTTTGCAGTTTTTTTACCTGTTGGAGAGGGGCTTGTTGTAGCGGCGATTGTACTTGGAATTTATAGGTTGCGTTTACGTCAAGCAAGACAACAAAAAGCAGGGTGAGGGGGGATTTTTATGCGTTCAGTACAAGATGCACTATATAATTGGTTAACAATTAAAACAGTTGCCGAAGCACGTCCAGATGATTGTGCTGCAAAAGAAACGTATTTGTTATTTCAAAATATGATATATGAAGAACATAAATTAACGGATGTGGAAGTTAAAAAGAACGAAGAAATGTATTTGATTACATATGAAATGAATGGAGAAAAAAAATCTGCCAGGTTTCCATTAGAAGCTATTGATTGCTTTTTGGATCAAATGAATCGAGAACCTGAAAAATATAAATAAGTCCTTATCTCTATGATTAAGGACTTATTTACATTTTACCAATCGTCTTCGACTTTTTTATCACGATATAATCGGAAATTACCACTTGCATGACGTTCCATTGTACGTTCTGCAATTCGTTCCGAACATTCCATGCACATATATGTATGAATAGGGCGGTTACGCAGTTTTTTTGCCATAGGATTTTCATCATCTAACATATCTTTTTTATCACAAATCATACATTTGACTCTCATTTCGTCACCTCAATACGAATTCTATCAGTATAAGTATATCATGGAAGTATAATGTTTTTGAATAATAGTGGGAAAAAATAATATTTTCGCAATTCGAAAAATAAGTTATGATAAGGATATATTAAGTATATTTGGAGGTGGAAATATGGCGAATGTAGTAGAGCCTACATTAACAGATGATTTAGTACAAACGTTACGCAAAGAATGTATTGTTATGATAGCAACAACAGACTTCGAAAAACAAGTTCCTAACGTAAGTGCTATTTCTTGGGTGTATGCAGTGAGTAAAACTAGTATTCGATTTGCAGTAGATCAGCGTTCACGTATTGTGGAAAATATACGGCATAGTACTGGGGTGGTATTGACTATAATGGCGAATGAATCCGTATTTTCCATAAGTGGTGCAGGTGAAATTTTGACTGATAGAATGGAAGGCATACCTCTAAAATTAACTGTAATAGAAGTAAATGTACAAGAAGTACGTGATGTTATGTTTTATGGAGCGAAACTTGCAACTGAACCAACGTATGAAAAAACATATGATATTCGCGCAGCGAAGAAGCTGGATAACCAAGTGTTAGTAGGAATAAAAGAATTATAAGTGTGATAAATAAGAAAGTCAGTTATTAACTTTTGTAATCAGTTATTGTGATTTTATGTTAATAATTATAATTAAAAGTAATATATTGAATAGAAATGAATAAAAAATAAATAAAAGGTTTAATGGCTATGGATTTCGATTCTACCTCGTTTATACGGTACATATAATTATAACAATGGTTCGTCCATATTTTATGGATGAAACCCTTGTTCTACAAATTTAAAAGTGGAGTCAGGGGGTAACAGGTTGGATAAAATTTATGTGTTAGATACGAATGTACTTTTGCAGGATCCTTTATCTATTTTTTCATTTGAAACCAATGAAGTAGTGATTCCAGCAGTTGTATTAGAAGAGGTTGATTCGAAAAAACGTTATATGGATGAAGTAGGACGAAATGCCCGTTATGTATCTAAGTTAATAGACAAATTTCGTGAAATAGGAAAGCTGCATGAAAGTATTCCGCTAGAAAACGGCGGTACATTTCGTATTGAATTAAATCATCGTTCATTTGTTCAACTACAAGATATTTTTGTAGAAAAAACAAATGATAATCGAATTTTAGCTGTAGCAAAAAATCTATCTTTAGAAGAGCAAGAAAAAGAGGACGGGAAGTCTGTTATTTTAGTAAGTAAAGACGTGCTCGTAAGGGTAAAAGCTGATGCAATTGGTTTGAAGGCGGAAGATTATTTAAGTGATCGTGTAATTGAAGTAGATAATATATATTCAGGATTTTTAGAAGGGTATATATCAAAAGAGCAATTGGATTATTTTTATGAAAAAGGTGAATTGCCTTTATCCGAAATTGCAAATCACCCTTTTTATCCAAATCAATTTGTAGTAATGAAAGATGCATTAGGGGGATCTAGTTCAGCACTTGGTATTGTGGATCACTTAGGTAAGAAGGTAAAGAAACTTATTTTTCATAATGAACAAGTATGGGGGATACGACCACGAAATGTGCAGCAAATTATGGGATTAGAATTGTTGCTTCGTGAAGATATTCCGCTAGTAACGTTAACAGGGAAAGCTGGTACAGGAAAAACATTACTAGCTTTAGCTTCGGGGCTCATGCAAACTGAAGATTTAGGGCTATATAAAAAACTACTCGTTGCAAGGCCAATTGTTCCAGTTGGAAAAGATATCGGTTATTTGCCAGGAGAAAAAGAAGAAAAGTTAAGACCGTGGATGCAACCGATTTTTGATAATCTAGAGTATTTATTTAATACGAAAAAGCCAGGAGAGTTAGATGCTATTTTAGCTGGAATGGGTTCGATTGAAGTAGAAGCTCTTACCTATATACGTGGGAGAAGTATTCCGGATCAGTTCATTATAATTGACGAAGCACAAAATTTAACGAAGCATGAAGTGAAAACGATACTAACGAGAGTAGGAGAAAAAAGTAAAATCGTATTAATGGGAGATCCTCAGCAAATTGATCATCCGTATTTGGATGAGTATAATAACGGTTTAACATATGTTGTAGAGAAGTTTAAAGAGCAACGTATTAGTGGTCATGTAAAGTTTGTTAAAGGGGAGCGATCGAATTTAGCTCAACTAGCAGCGGATTTATTATAAAAGGAGTGAGCTGAGGCTCACTCCTTTTTCTTCCAAGTATACACTTTAAATAATTGTAAATTTACGGATGTTACAGATTGGATTTTGTCTATTAGATCCATCATTGTAATATAAATGAACAGGTCCATCCTCTTTTAATGGCTTTCCTTCTTTTGAAAAACCAAGAATAGCATTTTCTACAGTTTCTAATGGAAGTATTATTGTTTGATCTACTGTTTCAATTTCGACTTGCGTAGCGTCATCTGAAACTTCGGCGTTTGCAAGAAATGGATGAAATGGTATACCGAACGTTCCAGTAATTAGCTGTTCTTTTTTATATTTCTTTACACTTTGTTGTATCGGTGGAAACGCAGCACCATCACGAATTTCGCGATCCCAATGTTCTGAAGTGTTTTTTAAATAAGTTTCTAGTTCTGATGTGTTTTCTCTTGTTTCATCAAAGTAAGTTGTCAAATCTACTTTTCGATCATCAAAGATCCAAACAGTTGGATCGATAGTGATTGGAAAACGAACTTTTCCATTAATAAATAAAATTTCGCTCATTGTTGTTCCCCCATTTGTGTTATACTCCCACTTTTCAGTATAATAGCATTAGACACGGTTGTCACAAAAAATGTTTCTATTGCAATTTACTAAAACTATCGCTAATATTAATAGATAGGAGAGAGTAGGACGGAAACGGAGGGAATCAATTTGGCGTCTGAGACAGTATCAAATCATCAGGAAAAGGCACTAGCCCTTCTACAAGCGGATGCGGAGAAGATTTTAAGACTTATTAAGGTGCAAATGGACAATCTTACAATGCCGCAATGTCCATTATATGAAGAAGTGTTAGACACACAAATGTTTGGACTATCCCGCGAGGTCGATTTTGCAGTTCGCCTTGGTCTTATTGCAGAAGAACAAGGGAAAGCAATGTTAGGAGAGCTTGAACGTGAGTTATCTGCACTTCATGAAGCATTTACAAACAAACAACAATAACGGGTTCAAATAGGGGGGCTCAAACTGAAATAGTTTGAGCTTTTTATTTGTATAATAAAGCAGGAAGAATCAATGTACATATGGAATACAACAATAATTAAATTGAAACAGAAAGAGGAAATGAAATGAAAAGAGTATGGAAATCAATGGATTATTCATTATTACTTCCTCTTGTTATCTTATGTGTGTTGGGAGTTATAATGGTATATAGTTCTAGTTCCATTGTCGCGATTTCGTCGAAATATAACTGGCCAGCAGATCACTTTTTTAAAAAACAATTAGTTGCTCTTACTATTGGAACGGTAATACTAGTGATTGTCGTTATAATCCCTTACAAATTGTGGAGGGAAAAGATGGTTCTAGTAGCCATGGGGCTAGGGAGTCTTGCCTTACTAACAGCAGCCTTAGTTTTCGGGCAGGTCATAAATGGTGCAAAAGGATGGATATTAGGTATACAACCGGCTGAGTTTGTGAAAATAACGGTTATTATTACGCTAGCAACCTTTTTTGCTAAGAAACAAGAGAGGCAAACCCCTTTTTTCCAAGGGATAATACCTCCTCTATTTGTTGTTGGTGGATCGATGGCATTAATTTTATTTCAAAATGACTTGGGAACTGACATATTAATAGGTGGAACAGTGTTAATTATGTTCTTCTGTTCAGGGGTTAATGTGAATTTGTGGATAAAAAGGTTTTTATTAACATCTGTCGTGTGGATTCCAGCATTGTATTTTATCGGAAACTATAAATTAAGTGACTACCAAAAAGCTCGATTTTCAGTTTTTCTTGATCCATTTAGTGATCCTCAAAAGGATGGATTTCAATTAATAAATTCATTTATTGGAATTGCCTCAGGTGGGTTAAATGGTAGAGGATTAGGAAATAGTATACAAAAGTATGGCTACTTACCAGAGCCGCAAACGGATTTTATTATGGCGATTATATCTGAAGAACTAGGTTTTATAGGTGTAGCTATCATTTTAATCTGTTTATTACTTATTATTATTCGTTCGTTTAGAGTGGCGCAAAAATGTAAGGATCCATTTGGAAGTTTAGTTGCGATTGGAATTGCAAGTTTACTTGGGATACAAACCTTTGTTAATGTTGGTGGTATGTCTGGATTAATACCGCTTACAGGGGTACCTTTACCGTTTATTAGTTATGGTGGTAGTTCTTTGTTGGCTAATCTAATTTCGATGGGTATATTGTTAAATATTGCTAGTCATGTAAAACGACAAGAGAAGCAGCAAAATGAGGAAATGAAAGAAAGAGAACAAGATGGACCACGTCTTGTTGTTGTAAAATAAAAAACACATTGTGCTTTAGAGCGCGATGTGTTTTTTATTTTTTAAAAATATTAAATATGATACATTAATCAGTATTTATAATAAAAAATATATCACATTAGAACTAATGTGATATACAATTAAGTTGTTAGAAAAGGGAGAGGTATGCTATACTATTTTTGTGAAACAAATTGATCAGAAAACTTATCATTTGTTAAAAAATAAGGTATGATGGATAAAAATAAAGTGAAGCTTTCTAAGTATAATATAATGTAGAAAGTGAAGAACTTCACGCTCTTTATGGTGTGTATATATTTTATCTCTAGAGTGGTAGGAAAGTAGAGGGGGAAAATCATGACAAAGCTGCAACGTATTCAAAAAGTATTGGTAGCTAACCGTGGAGAGATTGCAATTCGTGTGTTTCGAGCTTGTTCGGAACTTGGATTAAAAACAGTTGCAATCTATTCTAAAGAGGATAGTGGTTCTTATCATCGTTATAAAGCCGATGAGTCCTATTTAGTTGGGGAAGGGAAAAAGCCAATTGATGCTTATCTAGATATTGAGGGCATTATTGAGATTGCGAAAAGTAATCATGTAGATGCAATCCACCCTGGATATGGTTTCTTGTCAGAAAATATTCAATTCGCAAAACGTTGTGAAGAAGAGGGAATTATCTTTATCGGTCCAAAGAGTAAGCATTTAGATATGTTTGGAGATAAAGTGAAAGCAAGAACACAAGCGCAGCTAGCACAAATTCCAGTTATTCCTGGTAGTGATGGGCCAGTAAATTCAATAGAAGAAGTCAAAGAATTTGCTGAAAAGTATGATTACCCGATTATTATTAAAGCTTCCCTTGGCGGTGGCGGTCGTGGTATGCGCATTGTACGTACTAGTGAAGAATTAAGAGAGTCGTATAATCGAGCGAAGTCAGAAGCAAAAGCAGCCTTTGGTAATGATGAAGTATACGTAGAAAAATTCGTTGAAAAACCTAAACATATAGAAGTTCAAATTTTAGCAGATGAAGAGGGCAATGTTGTTCATTTATACGAGCGTGACTGTTCTGTACAACGTCGTCATCAAAAAGTTGTAGAAATTGCACCTAGTGTGTCACTTTCAGATGATTTGCGCCAGCGTATTTGTGATGCTGCTGTTAAGTTAACGAAAAATGTAAATTATTTAAACGCAGGAACAGTAGAATTTCTTGTAAAAGGTGATGAGTTTTACTTCATAGAAGTAAATCCACGTGTTCAAGTTGAACATACGATTACAGAAATGATTACAGGAGTGGACATCGTTCAATCGCAAATTTTAATAGCTGATGGACATGCATTACATAGTAAAATAGTGGGTGTTCCGAAGCAAGAGGAAGTAGTTGTACATGGATTTGCAATACAATCTCGTGTAACGACTGAAGACCCATTAAATAATTTCATGCCGGATACAGGGAAAATTATGGCATACCGCTCAGGTGGTGGTTTCGGTGTTCGTCTTGATACAGGTAATAGTTTCCAAGGTGCTGTTATTACACCGTACTACGATTCTTTACTTGTAAAAGTTACAACATGGGCACTTACTTTTGAACAAGCTGCTGCGAAAATGGAACGTAACTTAAAAGAATTCCGTATTCGTGGTATTAAAACAAATATTCCATTCCTAGAGAATGTAGTAAAACATAAGAACTTCTTATCAGGAGAATATGACACTTCATTTATTGATGCGTCACCTGAACTATTCTTGTTCCCGAAACGTAAAGACCGCGGAACGAAAATGTTAAATTACATTGGGACAGTAACGGTCAATGGCTTCCCAGGAGTAGGAAAAAAAGAGAAACCAATTTTCCCGGATGCTCGTATACCGAATGTATTACATTCAGAGCCGATCCAAAATGGAACGAAACAAATTTTGGATGCGCGTGGAGCAGACGGATTAGTAAAGTGGGTACAAGATCAAAATCGTGTACTTTTAACGGATACAACATTCCGTGATGCGCATCAGTCATTACTTGCGACGCGTATTCGTACAAAAGATTTACATCAAATTGCAGAGCCGACAGCGAGAATGTTACCGAACCTATTCTCAGCGGAAATGTGGGGCGGTGCAACGTTTGATGTTGCATATCGTTTCTTAAAGGAAGATCCATGGGAACGATTACTAGATCTTCGTGAAAAAATGCCAAACGTTTTATTCCAAATGTTACTGCGTTCTTCAAACGCAGTTGGTTACAAAAACTATCCAGATAATTTAATTCAAAAATTTGTGGAATGTTCTGCTCAAGCTGGAATTGATGTGTTCCGTATTTTTGATAGCTTAAACTGGGTAGAAGGTATGAGAGTTGCGATTGATGCTGTGCGAGATACTGGTAAAATTGCAGAAGCAACAATGTGCTACACAGGAGATATTCATGATCCGTTACGTAGTAAATATGATTTAAATTACTATAAAAACTTAGCAAAAGAGTTAGAAGCATCAGGAGCACACATATTAGGAATTAAAGATATGGCAGGCTTATTAAAACCTAATGCGGCATATGATTTAGTTTCTGCATTAAAAGAGACGGTATCGATTCCGATTCACTTGCATACACACGATACGAGTGGAAATGGTATATTAACGTATACAAAGGCAATTGAAGCAGGTGTTGACATTGTCGATGTAGCAGTAAGTTCTATGGCTGGTCAAACGTCACAACCAAGTGCGAACACGCTATACTATGCATTAGGTGGAAACGAAAGACAGCCAGACGTTAATATAGATTCATTAGAAAAATTATCTCATTATTGGGAAGATGTACGTAAATACTACGCACCGTTTGAAAGTGGTATGAATGCACCCCATACAGAGGTATATATGCACGAGATGCCAGGCGGACAGTATAGTAATCTACAACAACAGGCGAAAGCGGTTGGCTTAGGAGATCGCTTCGATGAAGTGAAAGTAATGTATCGCCGTGTGAATGACATGTTTGGCGATATTGTTAAAGTAACACCATCATCTAAAGTTGTCGGTGATATGGCATTATTTATGGTTCAAAACCACTTAACAGAACAAGATGTTTTAGAACGTGGGCATTCTATGGACTTCCCGGGATCTGTTGTTGAAATGTTCTCAGGAGATTTAGGACAACCATACGGTGGTTTCCCGAAACAATTACAAGAAATTATTTTAAAAGGGAAAGAGCCATTAACAGTAAGACCGGGTGAATTATTAGAGCCAGTAGATTTCGACGCGTTAAAAGAAGAGCTATTCCATAAACTTGGACGCGAAGTGACGATTTTTGATGTCGTTGCATATGCATTATATCCAAAAGTATTTATGGATTACGAAAAAGTTGCTGAGCTTTATGGAAGTGTATCTGTGCTTGATACACCGACATTCTTCTATGGTATGAGACTTGGTGAAGAAATCAATGTGGAAATCGAACAAGGTAAAACATTGATGGTAAAACTAGTATCAATCGGAGAGCCTCAGCCAGATGGAAATCGTGTTCTTTACTTGGAGTTTAACGGTCAACCACGTGAGATTGTTGTGAAAGACGAAAGTGTGAAAGCAACAGTGGCACAACGTGTGAAAGGAAACCGTGAAAATCCAAACCACATTAGTGCAACAATGCCAGGAACGGTTATTAAAGTAGTTGTTAAAGAAGGCGATGAAGTGAAAAAAGGCGATTCTATGGCAATTACAGAAGCGATGAAAATGGAAACGACAGTTCAAGCGCCGTTCAATGGTAAAGTGAAAAAAGTATATGTTAACGATGGAGATGCAATTCAAACGGGTGATTTACTCATTGAATTAGATCACTAAAATAGAAAAGAGCTGTGTACATGCAGCTCTTTTTCTTTATTGCAAAAAATACCTTGCCAATTCGGCAAGGTATTTTAATTTGAATTTATTTTGTTTGTTTAGAAGTTGATTCAGCTTCTTTTGCATTCGCTTTACTTCTTGTACCTAACATAACTAAATAGCATAGTACAGCAAACAAGCAAGAAATGAATAGTGAATGTAATAATGCCATTGCTAAACTAGCATTTGTAAATACGACTAAAATTCCTACTATAGCTTGAAGTGTAACAAGGATAAATGAAATGATCCATCCCCAGTATACGACAGGTTGCTGCTTGTAATGGCGTATAGCGAGAATCATCGCGTATAGTATCCAAGCGAAAATTAACATTGCTGCAACTCTATGTCCCATTTGAACCCATTCATGGAGTTGAGTTGGCATAGGTCTATTTTTGCTACATAAAGGGAAGTCTGGACAGGCTAAGCTAGCTCGTTCGTGACGTACTAAAGCTCCTGTGTAGACAACGAGATAACAGTAAATTGTTACACCATAAATATGAAATTTCATTTTTTTGTCCATAATAAGTGAACGTGCATCAAATTTTTGGTCAATTTCAAAGATAAGACACGTTAATAAAATAACAGAAGCAAATGAAATTAAGGAAATACCGAAATGGATAGCAAGTACAGCTGGCATTTGTCCCCAAACAACTGCTGCAGCCCCCATTAATGCTTGTGCAACTAAAAATACGAAGGATAAAATTGCTAACGTTTTTGTTTCGCGCACATGTTTATAATATTTCCAGGACAAAATACAAAGGAGAGTTACAAGAATTCCTGCTGATCCTGATGTAAGGCGATGACTTAGTTCAATAATAGTTTCCATTGATAAATTAGATGGAACAAATTCACCGTTACAAAGCGGCCATGATTTACCGCAGCCTTGGCCAGAACCCGTTTTTGTAACTAAGGCGCCTCCTAATAAAACTATTAATAAATCAAGACTCGTAATGACTGCTAACCATTTAATAAAGCGTTGCAATCTCTTTCACCATCTTTCTGCTATGAAGTTATTGCGAAATATATTCATTCCATTATGTATAGAATAAAACGCGCTAGTTCCTATGATATATAAAAAATAATAAAATAGCAAAGAAATGGCGGGGGAAGACAGGGGAGAGAAAATGGATGTAGAAATAGGATGTATAAGGAAAATTTTAGGGGGAAAATAGGCTATTTTGAAAAGAAATGGGGAGAATACGTGTTAAATATGACAAAAAAGTTTATGATAGAAGGTAACATCATGTTATGATAAGGACAAGTAAGAATTAAGTTTTTTATGTTCGACACAAAAAGTTCATGTTTTCTTCACAAAATGTTCGGGAAATATGATTTAATATATTGGAGTATGGGCGTAGATTAGTAGTAGAATGGGTTAACAATGTTTCTACTGTAATAATATTGCTATATAGAAGCGAAATATTTCATTCGAAATAGGCGCAAAAAGAAAGATGAAAGTTTTAAGAGGGGGTTAAAGTGATGAACCATGCAACAAGTGAGCTGCATGATGAGTCTGCTGTTACAAGTGTACCGGAAACAACTCGGTTACAAGATTTAAAAGCACTCGTTAAAATGGGGATTGTAAACTCAAATACACTTACTGTATTTACAGGATTTTGGTTGGCATTACACTTTAATGGATTAAGTGTGATGGACAATCTGGATAAGTTATTTTTTACAATCGTTGGTTCTGGATTAGTTATGGCAGGGGTATGTTGTTTAAACAACTACATTGATCGAGACATCGATCCATTAATGGAAAGAACAAAGACCCGTCCAACGGTTACTGGAAAGTATAAACCAGGATTTGCACTTACATTTGGATTAGTTATATTACTTCTTGGGTTTGTATTTTTATTATTAACAACACCAATGGCAGTGTTAATGGGGTTTATTGGTGCTTTCACATATGTTGTTCTATATAGTTTATGGACAAAGAGAAAGTATACACTAAATACTGTTGTAGGTAGTATCTCTGGTGCAGTTCCACCTTTAATTGGATGGGCAGCAATCGATCCATCTTTAGGACATCCAATTGCTTGGATGCTATTTTTGATTATGTTTATTTGGCAAATCCCACATTTCCTTGCATTAGCAATGAAACGTGTTGATGAATATCGAAATGCAGGAATTCCAATGCTTCCTGTAGTTCATGGATTTGAAATTACGAAACGCCAAATTATGATTTGGACAGTATGTTTATTACCACTACCATTTTATATGAGTGGTCTAGGGATAACATTTATGGTAATTGCAACATTGTTAAACATCGGATGGATCGTTTTAGGATTTTATGGCTTCCGTAAGAAAGATGACATCAAATGGTCCGTACAAATGTTTGTTTATTCCCTAAATTATTTAACAATCTTATTTGTATCAATGATTGTAGTTACATTCTTCTAAGACAACGACATAATTGGATTTCTTTACGTTGAGATTTACTTTACTTAACTATAAAGTACAATCTAATTCACAAGGAAAGTGGGGGTTGTTTGTATGAAGAAACAGTGGCGACTGCTTTCGTTCGTTTCACTGCTGGCTTTACTGTTAGGGGGATGCGGTAAAGCCTTTCAATCTACTTTAATTCCGCAAGGAGAAGTAGCAAAAATGCAATATGATTTGCTCTTACTAGCAACTGCGATTATGGTAGGAGTAGTACTAGTAGTTACTATTATTTTCTTATATGTAATTGTGCGTTTCCGACAAAAGAAGGGTCAGGAAGATTATATTCCGGAGCAAGTTGAAGGGAATCACAAACTAGAAATTATATGGACAGTTATTCCGATTATACTTTTGTTAATCTTAGCTGTTCCGACGGTTACATATACATTCAAACTTGCTGATGTAAGTGCGATGGAGAAAAAGAATATTGATAAAGATACTATCGTTGTTGATGTAACAGCGAATCTTTATTGGTGGGAATTTTCTTATAAATCAGAAAAAATAGTGACTTCTCAAGATTTAGTCATCCCCACAGGTAAGAAAGTGTATTTGAATTTGAAGGGTGCCGATATTAAACATTCGTTTTGGGTTCCATCTTTAGCTGGGAAAATGGACACAAATACAGATAATGTGAACAAAATGTGGTTAAAGGCAGATAAATCGGGCACTTATAATGGTTTTTGCACAGAATTTTGCGGCCCATCACATTCTTTAATGCAATTCAAAGTGAAAGCTTTAGATGAAAGCGAGTACAAAAAGTGGCTTGCTGATATGAAGAAGATTGATGGGAAGAAAGAAGTAGCTTCAACAAAGGCGCAAGAGGGCCAAGAAATATTTAATAAAAGCTGTATTGGTTGTCATGCAGTTGGATCTAATGATAGTAGACCACCTTCCGCTCGTATCGCACCAAACTTAGCAAACTTTGCGGATCGCGATATGGTTGCCGGTATTGCCGAAAATAATGAAGAAAACTTAAAAAAATGGCTGAAAGATCCTGAAAATATGAAACCAGGAAATAAAATGACTGGTAAATATGGCAACTTAACGGATGATCAAATTGGTGCATTAAATGCATACTTACAAACGTTAAAAGTTGAAAAGTAAAGAGGGATTATTCGCGAAGGGGAGGTTGAAAACGTGAGTTCTGTAGCAAAAAAACAGGGGATGGGTGCTGTCATATGGGATTATTTAACGACAGTAGACCATAAAAAGATTGCCATTCTCTATTTAATTGCAGGTGGATTGTTTTTTGTAATAGGCGGAATAGAGGCTCTATTTATTCGCCTTCAATTAGCGATTCCTAACAATGCTTTTCTTGTTGGGGATGCTTATAATCAAGTATTAACGATGCACGGTACAACAATGATTTTCCTCGCAGCTATGCCACTCGTGTTTGCATTTATGAACGCCGCTGTACCACTTCAAATTGGTGCACGCGATGTAGCGTTCCCGTTTTTGAATTCACTCGGATTTTGGTTATTTTTCTTTGGTGGAGTATTTTTAAATTTAAGTTGGTTTTTAGGTGGAGCACCTGATGCAGGATGGACATCTTATGCATCTTTAGCTTTAGCCTCTAAAGGCCATGGTGTTGATTTTTATGTACTCGGATTGCAAATCTCCGGTATTGGTACATTAATTGGAGGTATTAACTTCCTTGTAACCATTATTAATATGCGTGCGCCAGGAATGACGTATATGCGTATGCCGATGTTTACATGGACGACATTTGTAACATCTTCGTTAATATTATTCGCTTTTCCGCCGTTAACTGTAGGATTAGGACTTCTAATGTTAGATCGTTTATTTGGAACAAGTTTCTTTAATCCAGCATTGGGCGGGAATACAATTATATGGGAGCATTTATTCTGGATTTTCGGTCATCCAGAAGTATACATTCTTATACTCCCAGCTTTCGGAATATTCTCAGAAATCTTCGCGACATTTTCGAAAAAGCGATTATTTGGTTATTCATCGATGGTGTTTGCGACAGTATTAATTGGATTCTTAGGATTTATGGTATGGGCGCATCATATGTTTACTGTTGGGCTTGGTCCAGTTGCAAATGCTATTTTCTCAGTTGCAACAATGGCGATTGCGGTTCCGACCGGTATTAAAATATTCAACTGGCTCTTTACAATGTGGGGCGGAAGTATTCGTTTTACGACACCAATGATGTGGGCAGTAGCTTTCATTCCATCATTCGTAATGGGCGGAGTTACAGGTGTTATGCTAGCGTCTGCACCAGCTGATTATCAATTTCATGATAACTATTTCGTAGTAGCACACTTTCATTATGTAATCGTTGGCGGTGTTGTATTTGGTTTACTTGCAGGGGCTCATTATTATTGGCCACTGATGTTTAATAAAGTACTGAATGAAACGTTAGGGAAGATAACGTTTTGGCTATTCTTTATCGGTTTCCATTTAACGTTCTTTATTCAGCATTTCCTAGGGTTAATTGGTATGCCGCGCCGTTACTACACATATCTTGAAGGGCAAGGATTGGAAATGGGGAATATGATTAGTTCTATTGGAGCGGTGTTTATGGCTCTTGGAACGATTGTTCTTCTATTCAATGTAATTAAAACAACGGTATCAAAAGAAAAGGCTGGTCGTGATCCGTGGGATGCACGTACGTTAGAATGGACAATGCCAGCACCTACACCGGAATATAACTTTAAACAATTACCATTTGTTCGCGGATTAGATCCGTTTTGGATTGAAAAACGTGAAGGGAATAAAGAGATGACAGCGGCGGAACCAGTTGGTGATATTCATATGCCAAATCCATCATTTTCACCATTTATCATTTCGTTAGGGTTGTTTATAGCGGCATTTGGTGCAATGTATATGCAGGGTGGAAAAGATAAGTTTTGGTTATTAGTAGCAATTATTGGTTTAATCATTACATTTGGCACAATGTTCCTACGTTCAGTAATAGATGATCATGGATATCATATTCATAAGGAAGATTTAGAAGATAAGGGGGGCAAGGCATAATGCATGTAGATGAAAAATTAACGAATGAAACATTTCCAGCAGAGCCTGAAAAAGCAACCCTTGAGGGGAAAAATAAGTTTGTCGGTTTTTGGTTATTTCTTGGAGGCGAAACAGTATTGTTCGCTTCCTTGTTTGGCACATATTTAGCGTTAAAGAATTCTACAAACGGTGGACCAACATCTCAAGAGATGTTCCAAATGCCACTCGTTTTCATTATGACGATGCTTTTATTGACGAGTAGCTTAACGAGCGTATATGCGATGTATCATATGAAAAACTTTAACTTTAAGAAAATGCAACTTTGGCTACTAGTAACAGTGTTGCTAGGTTTAGGATTCTTAGGGTTTGAGATATATGAGTTTTATCATTATACGCATGAATTTAAGCATACTATGAGAAGTAGTGCGTTTGGTTCCGCGTTTTATGCTCTTGTTGGTACGCATGGACTCCATGTATTGTTTGGATTGTGTTGGATTTTAACATTAATTTTTAGAAATGCGAAGAGAGGGCTAAATTTATACAATGCACCGAAGTTTTATGTTGCATCGATTTATTGGCACTTTATTGACGTAGTTTGGGTGTTTATTTTCACTGTAGTATATTTAATGGGAATGGTGGGATAAACAATGGCGATAAAGCAAACGAATAATCCTAAAGTTGATCTTGTTTATCGGAAGAGAAAAAGTGCGGAGGAAATGAAGCATCAAGTTATTACGTTTGCATTAATGATTTTTTTAACATTAGTTGCATTTGCAGCAGTAGCATATCCGAAAACTTTTAGTCCGACTTTCTCAGTACCATTTATTTTACTATTAGCAGTGGTACAAGTAATTTTTCAATTGTATTATTTTATGCATATGAGTCATAAAGGCCATGAAGCGGCAAGTTTCTTTCTTTATTCTGGTCTGTTAATCGGGTTAATTACAATTTTAGCTTTTATGACAATTGTGTGGATTTGAAAAGTGAAAAATAAGGGAGCTTGTGTTGTCACAGCTCCCTCTTCATATTACGTGAAAGGGTAACCTTAAGAAGGTGGGTGTGACAATGAGTAACTTGTGGATATTTGGTTTTCAAGCTCTATGGAGTCCAATCTTTTTATTATTTATGCTTTCGATTCTTATTGGGTACTTTTTAATTATTGGGCCATATAGAACGCGATTTGAAAATGCGACGAAGGTAAGTAAGAAGCAAATTTTTTATTTTACGACTGGGATTGTTCTTTTGTACTTTGTAAAGGGAGGGCCTATTGATTTAATTGGTCATATTATATTTAGTGCACATATGTTTGAAATGGCAGTCATGTATATTGCAGTTCCGCCGTTATTATTGCTTGGTATACCGGTTTGGTTATATCGTTATATTACTTCTTTTAAGTTCGTTCAAATTATATTAAAGATATTTGCTAAGCCGCTTATTGCATTGTTTGTATTTAATGGCCTGTTTTCTTTTTATCATTTACCAGTTGTTTTTGATACAGTAAAACAAAGTCAAATTGCTCATCCTATTTGTCTCGCTATATTGTTCTTTACGGCAATCATGATGTGGTGGCCGATGCTAAATCCATTACCAGAATATCAAACGTTAAGTGATATAAAGAAACTTGGTTATATGTTTGCTAACGGTATATTATTAACGCCAGCTTGCGCGTTAATCATTTTTGCGACTGCACCGTTATTCGCAACGTATACGGATCCAGCTGCTTGGATGAAGGCGATGGAACTTTGTGTACCAGCGGGAACTTTATCAGATTTAAATATAACGGGACCAGAATTTTTACACTGGATGCCAGTCGTACAAGACCAACAAACAGGCGGCATCATTATGAAAATTGTCCAGGAAATAGTGTATGGTACAATTATCGGCTATGTATTTTTTCGATGGGCGCGTCGAGAGCGTGAAAAGGATAAAGAGCAGCTGCAACAATTGCCGCCGTATTTACAAACGAAATAAAAGTGAGTGCATCATATTGATGCACTCACTTTTATTTTATTCAATGATTTGGAATTCTTTTAACTCTTTTTCGACATTTTGTAGGAGTTGTTCGCTTTTTTGAAGTACATTCGTTGGGAAAGTTTCACCATCACCATATTCAACGCCGTGAGGATAATAATGTTTTCCTAATAAGGGAGGAAGTAGCTTTACTTCAGCGTGTCTGCTACCAATGTCACCTTCAACAGCAAAACCTTGTACACGCAAATAATAAATATCGTTTAATATTTCGAATTTATAATCGTATGTAACCCG
The DNA here is from genome assembly GCF_054326875.1 of Bacillus sp. BC08. Classification (NCBI taxonomy): domain Bacteria; kingdom Bacillati; phylum Bacillota; class Bacilli; order Caryophanales; family Bacillaceae; genus Bacillus; species Bacillus sp. BC08. The sequence goes on from NZ_JBTGPA010000035.1 coordinate 859,460, forward strand.
CTCATAATCCCATTGTCCAGCGAGTACAAAATGGTTCTTTTCCATAATCTCTGTTAATAGTGTTAAATCAATGACTGCCCCATTAAATTTCGCATTTGTAAATTGCATATAATACCTCCTCTTTTCATGTTACATCATTATTTTTATAATAGTATGAATAATAAGAAAGTGCAATTCATATTGAGAGAAAAGGGATAATCCAGACTTTTTTTGCGAAAATATGATATAGTGAAAAGAGTACGGTACACACAAAAAAGGAAAGAAAAGGATTTGTGTATATCTCAATTTTATGTTTTGTGCAGGAGGTATATCGATTGAAGAAATTATTGCGTATCGTAATGATTACATTTTTAATTTTAGCTATTGATTTATACGGGAAATTACTCGTTTCACAATATATATTAACCCCATCTCAATCAAAGCAAGAAAATAAAATTGTGAAAAAGAAAAAACAAGTAAACGAAGACTCTTCCGATACTGTTTTAAATATGATTGGTGGGGACTCTGAAAATTTATTAGCAAAATGGGGCGAACCATCTCGAATAGAGCCATCTGCTTACGGATATGAATGGTGGGTATACAATCAAGATTTAACTCAGTATGTGCAATTTGGGGTTGCGGAACGAAAAGTTGTAACGGCGTATGTTGCTGGAGAGCAAGTTAAGGTGCCGCCTTATTATATAAATGAAAAATATGAAGAAGTGTATAAAAAGAATCCACTCTCGCATGAGATTTCGTTAAAAAGAGGGAAAAATAGTTATCAATTTGAGTTATCTGACACGGAAGTGATGGAACAACCATTAATACCTGTAGAAGATGGCTGGGCACAATTATATTTTGATCATTTTACACATGAGCTTGTTGGTGTTCGTTATATGGATGATGAAACATTATTACGCCAAAGACCGTATCAGCTTGTTTATTCAGGTGAATTACTACCTGAACAACCATTGACTCCAGATAAAATGAAACAAATAGAGAATGGGAATATGCAACAAATTTTCGATTTAACCAATATTATTCGAAGTCGCCATAAGTTACCGCTGTTAGCTTGGGATCAACAAACAGCAGATGTGGCTATAGGGCATAGTAAAGATATGAAGGATAATAATTACTTTTCACACGATTCACCTACACTAGGTACGTTAGGAGATCGTTTACAGCGCGGAAAAGTAGGGTTTCAACTTGCTGGTGAGAATATAGCGGCGCAACATAGTGATGGAATTGCGGCAGTGCAAGGTTGGTTAAATAGTGAAGGGCATAGAAAGAATGTATTAAATGAACAATTTACAGGATTAGGTGTTGGGGTATACGATAAGTTTTATACACAAAACTTTATTCGAAAATAAAGTGGAATTTTAAGTTGTGTAGGGGACACCTCACGTTAAAGTACTTCGTATTCACTGAATTGTAGGTGGAAATCTTACCGTATGCAAATAGCAGGATAAAAAGGTGCATGAATCGTCTAAAAATAGGCGAACCATGTGCCTTTTTTTTCTTACTATATAGTAGATATACATGAAGAGGTGAGGATTATGCCAACAACAAAAGGACCGTTACATCCATCGGTTCAACAGTTTAAAGAGTTTGTAAACCATCACCCTAAAATGGTTCATGAGGTTAGAAGTGGTCACAAAACTTGGCAACAGTTTTATGAAGAATGGTACTTACTTGGTGAAGAAGATCCGATATGGGCAACTTTTAGACCGGATGGAGCGCCAGCTTTTTCTTCGGTAAAAGAAAATAAACAAGAAAAAGATAATCGAACTGAAGAGGAAAAAACTGCTGATGTGATGGGACAAATGCTCTCTTTCTTTAAAAAGCTAGATGTGGAGCAGATGCAACACCATTTAGCTAATGTGACGAGTGCTATTGGTAGTGTGCAACAAGTTTTTCAACAATTTCAAGGGAAGCCCGCGCGGCAAGAAGAAAGTACTTCCGAAAATAATCCATTTTTCTTTCAGAAGGATTAGGGGGAAAGCGGATGAGAGCAGAAATTATAGAGTTTATAAAGGCGGATGAGGATTTATCTCGCTATATTAGGGAGCAACCGTACTGGTATAGAAAATTAACGCGAAACCCCGAAGAAAAAGAGGCATTTGAGTTAGCGGCTATGCAACATTTCAAAAAAACGATACCAGATAAAGTTGAGAAATTTCAAAATCAATTGGCAGTAGCCTCCATTATGATTGATATGTTTCAGTATATGAAGCAGCAAAATACAACATAATTGGAAGGGAAAACTATGTCCGTCATGCAGAACTTTTGATACAATAGAAGCGGATTATTTAAAAAGGAGTTGCAGCATGAGCATGACGGAAATTTGTTTAGTACGACATGGACAAACTGATTGGAATTTTCAAGAGATTATTCAGGGACGTGAAGATATTCCACTTAATGAAGTGGGAAAGAAGCAAGCAAGTCAAAGTGCAGCTGCTTTGCAAGCGGAAGCATGGGATATAATTATAAGTAGCCCATTAATTAGAGCGCACGAAACAGCTAAGGAAATTGCAGGGGCTACAGGATTGCAATCGATTTTATTGGATGATCGATTTGTTGAACGTAATTTTGGTGAAGCTTCTGGGAAGCCGGTTGCGACTGTTAGGGAGCTAATTGCAGAAGGTAAAGTAGAAGGTATGGAACAAGATGAAGAGATTGTAACTCGTTGCTTTGCTGCTGTAAAAGATGTTGCAGAAACTCATTCTGGCAAACGTATTATCATTGTAGCTCATTCACATGCGATAAAAGCAATTCTACATGCAATTGCACCCGAAGATATTTCGTTTAAGACACCGTTAAAAAATGCATGTATTAGTTATGTGAAAGAAAATAGTGGGAAATGGGATGTTCTGAAATATAATATTGCGGAACATATTAATGTATAAGTATGTGCTGGAATTATATAGAAAATAGTTAGAGTGATATCTTTCTGTTTAGTGAGGCACTTCAATTAGTAGTTCTATTCTAAATGTGGTATGATGAATACTCGGAGGTGTCTCTCATGATTGTAGCGACGCTGGAAAGCGTATTGATATTAGATAAGGCAGAGCAGCTTGCAAAAGCGATCATCTGTTCAGATATAGCAGAAGATTATCGTAAGTGTTATAAAGAATTGCATGAAGATATGGAAGTTCAGACGTTAATTCAGCAATTTACAGCGATGAAAGAACGATATGAAGAAGTGCAACGTTTCGGTAAATACCATCCTGATTATACTTTCGTTTCGACGAAAATGAGGGAGTTAAAGCGTTCTATAGACTTACACGATAAGATTGCAGCTTTTAAACGAGTAGAAACAGCTTTGCAAAAGTTGTTAGATGAAGTTAGTGTAGCAATCGGTTCGGAGGTGTCTTCTTCCATCAAAGTTCCAACAGGAAATCCATTTTTTGATGCTGGTGGCTGTGGTGGCGGTTGTGGTACTGGCGGAGGTTGTGGCTGTAAAACGGGGTAAATCACCCCGTTTTTTAGAAGGTAGAAGAAAACGTATACAGAGTTTGTCCTGTAATGTCATAAATTTCTGATTGGTTTTCATAAAATATAAAATATATGTTTTTAAAAGGAGAAGATGGAGAAGATTATGTTCGGGCAACGACAAAGTATGATTGTTTATTTACATTCATTGAAACATGCCAAGATTTTAAGGAAATATGGTAACATACATTACATATCAAAACGCTTAAAATACGCAGTAGTATATTGTGATATGGAGCAAATTGAGCATATGATGCAAAAGTTGAATAAACTTCCTTTTGTGAAAAAGATAGAACCGTCGTACCGCCCGTATTTAAAAACGGAATTTGAAAATTCACGTCCTGATCGGGCAAAAGAATACGATTATAGCTAATAAAAAAATCCCCTGCTAATTTTAGTGGGGGATTTTTTTATTTGAAATAAAGTGTTATTTCATTGGAGGAATGAAATTATTCATTCGTAAAATACCAATTAAATGATTGAAGAACAGTTCTTTTTCTGGGAAAGTTGTGGATGGTTTTACCGTAAAGGTAGTTACTTTTTTTCCCAGTTGTTCTGCTGTTTCTTCAAATAAAATGACGCGTTTACTTTTTTTATTTTCAAGTACAGGAATGCCTTCACGACATATGTATAATGGTTGGAAATCACCAGTAGTAGTTGGTTTTAATATTACAACAAGTGAGCACACTTTTTTTTCATTTTTAATCGTTTCAAATTGTAACATATGTGTTATACGTTCTTGATTTGATTTGGCAATTTCAAGTAATTCATATAAATCAGAGTAGCCTTCTCCGAGTTCTATAAAGCGTTGAATCATATTTTTTCCTCCTCTTTCTTTTACTTACTGTACCATCTCACTTTTTAAATGAAAAGTAGACAAAGAAAAAAAACCCTGCAAAGCAGGGCCCTTCTTATACTAGCTTGTACTAGTAAGAAGGCAAAGGGAGAGGAGAAACCGGAGGAAGAACTTATGGGGAAACGTAAGTCTTCTCCGCGGTTGGCAACAACATCGAAGGTGATGTTGTTATAATTATTTATGTCCAATCTAAATGAAGATATACATCATGAAATTAAATTTTATGTTTGGCTTTTTATTTTTCTTTTTTTTATTTTATGATAGGATAAAAAAGGTAAAGTGAAATGAATAGTTCGTGTTAGCGAATAGTGAGATGAATACATAAAAATGCTGAGTGGTTATTTTAAGCTAAGTTCTTCTAGTGTTCGTTGAAAGATGAATGGAATCGTATAGTTTGGTAGCGGTTACCGAATGGAGAAAGGCTTTCTATAATTGCTCGATAGATTGAAATAAAGGTAGTGACAACAGATGAGAGTAGTTTCAGGAAAATGTAAAGGGCATCCACTTAAAGCGGTGCCAGGTAATACAACACGTCCAACGACAGATAAAGTAAAAGAATCAATTTTTAATATGATAGGCCCTTATTTTGATGGCGGTACCGCCCTTGATTTATTTGGCGGTAGTGGTGGTCTTGGAATTGAGGCTATAAGTAGAGGAATTGATAAAGCGATCTTTGTTGATCGAGATAATAAAGCAATAAAGGTAATACATCAAAATTTAGAAAGTTGTCGCATACAGGAACAAGCTGAAGTATATCGAAATGATGCAGAACGTGCGGTAAAGGCTCTTATAAAACGTGAAATATCATTCGATCTTATATTAATTGATCCTCCATATAAAGATCAAAAAATTGTATCTTTAATTAGTGTGATGGATCAACATGGATTGTTACATAGAGATGGGTTAATTATGTCAGAGCATGGTAATGATGTGGTTTTACCTGAGTCTATAGGGAGACTTGTGAAAGTAAGAGCTGAAAATTATGGGATTACAGCAATATCGATTTATAAGTATGAAGGTGAGGGGACGGAATGACTAGTATAGCTATTTCTTCGGGAAGTTTTGATCCAATTACCCTTGGGCATCTGGATATTATTAAAAGGGGAGCAAAAGTATTTGATGAGGTATACGTAGTAGTTTTAAACAACTCGTCAAAAAAACCGTTCTTTTCAGTTGAAGAGCGTTTAGATTTAATTCGAGAAGCAACAAAGGATATTCCGAATGTAAAGGTAGATTCACATAGTGGACTATTAGTGGAGTATGCGAAAATGCGTAATGCAAACGCGATTTTACGTGGGCTACGAGCGGTTTCTGATTTTGAATATGAAATGCAAATTACTTCTATGAATCGAAAATTAGATGAAAATATTGAAACCTTTTTTATTATGACAAACAATCAATATTCATTTTTAAGCTCGAGCATTGTGAAAGAAGTTGCGAGATATGGCGGAAGTGTAGTAGATCTTGTACCTCCTGTTGTAGAACGTGCTTTAAAAGAAAAGTTTCAAACCCCGTTAAAGTGAACGGGGTTTTTCTTTGTTGCTACGAAAAAATAATAAGATAACATATACATATAAACAAAATAATGTAAATATCGGTCCATAGTGCATAAAAGATGTCCAAATTTCATGCAATATAGAAGAATGATTTGGTAAAAATACGGGAATATCTTTTTGCATAGGTGAAAAAGAGGTTACTTTTTCATAAAATGGTTTCCAAAATATAAAAGTGAAAATAGGAGCAAGAATACTTTGAATAATTCGCGCGAAAAAATAGGGCTTAAATCGGATGTCTGTTTCAGCTAATATGCTAGCAACTTGTGCCTGAATAGAAAGGCCGCTAAATGCTAAAATAAAGCTAGTTACCATAGCTTGCTGCAAGAGGGGTGTTTCATTTACTTGACTAATCATTTGGCTTCCGAGTGTCATTTCAAAAATACCTGATAATATCGGAATGCTAAATTCTGTAGTTAGTTGGAAGAATGATAAAATATGTTGCATAATAAAAGAAAGTGATGCTGTAATATGAAATACAGTAATCATTTTATTTAAAACAGAGAATAAAATAATAAATCCACCAATCATAAGTAAAGTTTGAATAGAAGAAACGATAGCGTCCCCGAGTAATTTTCCTATTGGTCTTTTTTCTTGCATGCGTGTCTCGTGTAGGATTGAAAAAGGGTTTTGAAAAGGACGTTTTTTAGTAGTATGTTTATCATTCGTGGAAATGTTGTTGCCGTAAAAACGCATTAATAACCCGACGGCAAAGTTACTTAAATAATGTGCAGCAGCTAATACGATTCCTAATTTCGGATTATTGAAAAAACCGATAGAAACAGCTCCGAAAATAAAGAGTGGATTAGATGAGTTTGTAAAAGATACGAGGCGCTCTGCTTCGATTTGTGTTAGCTGATTACTTTTACGCAGTCTAGCGCTTAATTTGGCGCCAGCAGGGAATCCTGAAGCCATTCCCATTGCCCAAACAAATCCGCCTATCCCTGGAACGCGAAAAAGTGGTCGCATGAGTGGTTCTAATATAACACCTATAAATTTTACAACACCAATACTAATTAGAAGTTCCGCAATGATGAAAAACGGTAAAAGTGAAGGGAATACAACTTCCCACCATATATTTAACCCTCGAATGGAAGCTTGCAAAGCAGCTTGGGGGTGGAGTACAAGAGAAAAGGTTAAAAACAATGTTGATATGGTAAGGAAAGCCGTTTTCCATTTTTCATACATGTAAGTAAATCCCCCTTTGTCCCAAAAAACGTTCATTTCAGTATACGTGGATACGTGGTGAATTTAGACCATAAGTATGAAAAAAGGAATGAAAAAAAATAAAGGGTGAGAAAAATGAAAGAACCGAAAATTGGTTTAGCTCTTGGGTCTGGGGGCGCAAAAGGATTTGCTCATATTGGTGTAATAAAAGTTTTAAGGGAAAATGGTATACCGATTCATATGATTGCAGGAAGTAGTATGGGGGCTTTAGTAGGTACATTTTATGCAGCTAGCTCAAACGTTGAAAGGCTGTATAAACTGGCAAATGTTTTTAAGAGGAAATATTATTTAGATTTTACGGTTCCGAAAATGGGATTTATTGCTGGAAAACGTGTTAAAGATATGATTAAAATGTTTACATATAATAAAAATTTAGAAGAGTTAGATATCCCAACAGCTGTTGTGGCTACTGACATCTTGAAGGGGGAAAAAGTAGTTTTTACAAGTGGTCCTGTTGCAGAGGCGGTGAGAGCTAGCATATCTGTACCTGGAGTGTTTGTACCAGAAAAAATAGATGGACGATTATTGGTGGATGGCGGAGTGATTGATCGTATTCCAGTATCGGTTGTGAAAGAGTTAGGTGCCGATATTGTTATTGCTGTTGATGTATCCCCAATTAAAGTGAATGGAGAGGTTACGTCTATTTATGATGTAATTATGCAGAGTATTGAAATTATGCAACATGAGCTTGTGATGAATCGGCAAATTGCATCGGATTTAATGATGCGACCAGCTGTAGAACAATTTAGTTCACGTGCTTTTACAAATATTGAAGACATTATTCGAGTTGGAGAAGTAGAAGCTGAAAAACATGTTGCAAATATTTTTTTATTAATTGAGCAATGGAAGGAGAAACATAATGTTTAAGCGTTTTCGGTTTATATATGCAATTTTAATAGGGGTTATATTGGCGATGTTACTTGTTTATGTGCGGTTACCATATTATGTAACAAAACCAGGAATGGCGGCCAAATTAGAGCCTTACGTTCAAGTTGAGGGTGGAACGAAAGAATCTGGTGATTTTATGCTTGTTACGGTTTCAATGGGACCAGCAAATGTGGTGAATTTAATAGCGGCACAGTTTAATAAATATACACATATTTCGAAAGCGGAAGAAATATTGCAAAAAGGTGAAAGTGATGAAGAATATCAATTTCGCCAAAATTATGCGATGAAAGATTCGCAAAATGCAGCAATCTATAATGCTTATAAACGTGCAAATCGTACGGTTTCTTTTGAGAATAAAGGTGTATTGGTTGCTGGTGTAGCGAAAGGGATGCCGTCAGAAGGAAAGCTTAAACTTGGAGATGTCATCGTAGCTGTCGACGGAAAAACATTTGAAAAGACGGAGCAATTTATTGAATATATGACAGGGAAAAAAGAAGGAGATACAGTAAATATTGAGTACAAGAGGAATGGAAAACAGTTAAAAGAAGATCTAAATGCAAAGACCATTCCAAATGGAAATGGACGCGTTGGTATAGGGGTTTCTATCGTTACGGAAAGAGAATTAGTGGTAGATCCGAAAGTGCAAATTGATTCTCATGAAATAGGCGGACCATCGGCGGGTCTAATGTTTACATTAGAAATATATAATCAACTTGTGGAAGATGATTTAACAAGAGGGCATGAAATAGCTGGAACAGGGACGATTAATGAAAAGGGAGAAATTGGCCCGATTGGTGGTATTCAGCAAAAAGTGGTCGCTGCAAGTGATGCTGGTGCTGAAGTGTTCTTTGCGCCAAATGAAAAAGGTGCGGAGAAATCAAATTATAAAGATGCACTTGAGGCTGCGAAAGATATTAAAACAAAAATGAAAGTTGTGCCAGTTGATACGCTGGATGATGCATTACTGTATTTGGAAAAAATGAGCGAGAAAAAATAAACCTCTCTGAAAAAGAGAGGTTTTTTTATAGAAATTTTGCAGTTGATTCATCATAACGAATTGGATGGTGTGTTGCATCTTGTTTTAGTAGTTGTGTTCGTAATGGTTCTTGCATGATGGAGAAATATACAGAATTGGCTTTTCGCTCTATATGTAAAGTGGGATGGTCAAATGTTTTTGTATGGGTAAGGATGGGCAGTTCTATTTTTTTCTTGTTTTTTGAAAGGTAAGTTTGTCCTTTTTGTGACATGCCTAGTAGACGAATGTACGGTGCATGCTGCTCTATATTTGCGCTATGTATTTCTTCTTTTGTTGTATTTGTTAAAATGTGTGTACAAGCTCTTTGTAATCTAGTCCACGTATAACGCTTCGTTTTTAATGCTTCCATGAATGAATGGAAGGAGGAACTGGTTTGTATTTTTGATAAAATACGATGCTCTAAACCTTCTTCTATTTCATATATATGTCGTAAGTCTTCTGGAGACATCGTCATGAGTTTGTATTTAAAAAATGAAAAGTATTGTTCCCAATTATGTAAAATCCCGTAGTTTTGTTTGTAACTTGCTAAAAGAGAAGCAGTCGCTTTTGGGATAAAAGGTTCAATTTCTGCAAAAGAACTATTTTCGCTAAAAAGTTGCTTGCGAATACTAGTTGCGCTTGCAATATGTTGATCGCTAAATGTTTCATCATGATAATGAGATGCGAATCTTTTTATCGTTTGTGCTTGCATAGAACTATTTTGTAAGAAAATTGATTTCATGTATTGGAATCCTAATATGTTATTCGGTTGTGACATGTCTATGTTTTTTTCGGATGGTAAAATGTGTAGGAAGGCGTCAGATGTAGCTTTTGCGTAACTGTTACCCGCATTCATAAATTGCTTTACAAGACGATTAAAAGTCTCTTCTTCATTTTTTTGCACAGAGATGGTGTTATGAAAATTTTCGATTTGTCCATCTTCACTACCGAAACAAATTTCAGAAACGTGTAGGGCGTTTAAAATGGAAATAGCACCATTTGCAAAGGTTTCAGCCTTTTGTGTTGAAAAGGCGTATGGAAGCTCTACAACAAGGTCTACACCGCATGATAAGGCCATTTTGGTACGATACCATTTGGATAGGAGCGCTGGCTCACCACGCTGTAAAAAAGGGCCACTCATAACAGCGATTGTAATATCAGCGTGTGTTAACTTTTTTGTTTGTTGCACATGATAATCATGACCGTTATGAAAAGGGTTATATTCAACAACAATACCACTGGCTTTTATGGTAATCTCTCCTTTCGATGTAGCATCTTTTTGAAAAACGTGATACTCTATATATTATTTACTATGATGACTTCATTATAGTGTAAAGAAAAAACATTGACAAATATAAAATGGCTAGCTATAATTTTGTTTGTTGCCTTGAGGTGATATGATATGAAATGGTCCATCCATCAATTGAATAAATTGAGAAATAAAGGATTGACATTGGATGAGATGGTAGATGTAAGTGAGCTACAAGAGGTCGAGAAAGATATTCGTGAAATTAATCCTGTTCATGTAACAGGAAGAGTTGATTTTGGCTCCGGTAAGTTTACGTTCCATCTACATATAACTGGAAGCATGGTTTTACCATGTTCTCGCTCTTTAGTAGATGTGACATTACCATTTGACATTAAAACAACTGAGGTGTTCCAAACTTCACAAGAAGAATTTGAAACTGAAGCTGAAATTCATTGTTTAGAAGGAGAAGTACTTGACTTACTGCCCGTAATCAAGGAAAATATACTTTTGGAGATTCCAATGCAAATTTTCAGTGATGATGTTTCTGGTGGAGCACCGATGCAAGGTCAAGACTGGCAAGTGATTTCGGAAGAAAACAAAGAAAAGACTGTTGATCCAAGATTAGCAGGACTTGCAAAGTTTTTTGACAAATAATCGGAAGACTGGTTTAGGCCTTCATATGAAAATAACTATTTCTTTTAAGGAGGTGGGAAGAATGGCTGTACCTTTTAGAAGAACTTCTAAAACAGTAAAAAGAAAGCGTCGTACGCATTTCAAATTATCAGTACCTGGTATGGTAGAGTGCCCAAGCTGTGGTGAAGCGAAATTAGCTCACCGTGTATGTAAAGCATGCGGTACTTACAAAGGTAAAGAAGTAATCAGCAAGTAATTGCGGGAAATAAACGTAGAAGATATCTTCTACGTTTATTTTTTTTGTCTTATTCTTCATTTGTTGTATTCTATCTTTTCTAGTAACTGCATATGTTTAATAAAAAATGCATAGGGAGGACTAGAGAAATGGCGACAACAAGACAAGATGCTTGGACTGATGATGAAGATTTGCTTCTGGCAGAAGTAGTACTCCGGCATATTCAAGAAGGTGGAACGCAATTATCTGCCTTTAAAGAAGTGGGAAGACATTTATCTCGTACACCAGCAGCATGTGGCTTTAGATGGAATTCTTACGTTAGAAAGCAATACAAAGAACGTATCGAAGAAGCAAAGCAACTACGTAAAGTAGAAAATTATGAAGTAAAAGAGACGAAGGTATTAGAGCCCACGTCAATTACGTTGAATGATGTTATTGATTTCTTGCAAAATTATAAAGATGAAAACTCCTTAATGGTGTTGCAACAGCAAATTGAATCGTTACAAACAGAGAGAGAGAGTCTTTTGGAGCAATTATCAGTATATGAGGAAGAATATAGAACTTTGCTTGATTATATCGATCAAAAAAGAAGTGTAATGGTAGCAGAGAGAAATAGTGCTCGTTCGAATGGGAAATTAGAAAAGTTAAAGAAATAAAAAAACAGCTGCTATGTAGCTGTTTTTTTATTTCTTATGCAGACTCTTCGTTTGTAACCGCATTCAAATTTGTTTCTGGGTTCCAAACATAAAAATCACCATCAGGTACTGATACAGGCTGGAAATTTAATTTATCCCAAAAACCAGCTGAATGGATACGTGCGATCGTTTTAATTGGGAACTGTAGCCCCTTCGCATAATTTACAAGCATTTCTCCGAATCCTTGTTTTTGGAAAGTTGGTAACACTTCAAGTTTATAGAGTTCTAGGTAAGTACCTGTAATTTCGAAGGGTTCCCCACCGTTCCTTTTCATATATAGACTCATACGTGCAATTAGTGATCCACCATAATAAATACCGTAAAATGGAGATTCGCTATCGTTTTCAATAATATTTGCCTGTAATTCTTCTAACATGGATAGTTCTTGAGCTCCGCAACCTTTAAATTTTTTAAATTCGTCTAATGTTTTATAATTGATGAGCAAGCGCTCAACTTTCGGGAATCCCATAACATCACATCCTTTTCTTATCTTGTTGAATGCAGAAAAGTAAAAATATTTATAATAATATTATAACTCATTTTTTTATTTTTATGAAGATTATAGTATATTTCTTTTATTATTTTTTTGAGGATTTGCTAAACTAAGAGTAGGAGCATATTAATAGGTAGTATATACATATTGAAAGAAGAGGTTGCATTTGTTTGTCAAAGAGCAATGAAATTGTAAGCTGTATTCATGTAATTGAGGAAGATGAAGTGAAACTGTAATCGGTGGGGTTTGTTCACCTGTAGTTAATTATGATTCCGCACCAATCAGGTTTTTGCGGGATGAAAAGGGGGAGGGAAAGGGACTTATGTATTGTGTTCATATGAGTTCCTTGTATGAAAATGAAAATCGGAGTTGTAGGACCCGGAGCTATCGGTCTGTTGTATGCATTTTATTTACAAAAAAGTAGGCAAGATGTTACGTTGTTCACAAGGACAGCTAAACAGGCTGAGGAATTGAATGTAACGGGTGTAACTTGTATGAGGAAGGGAAAACGCGAAACGGAATTCCCGCCTGTTTTACCAATAGAAAGTATGCTAGACCAGAAGCTAGACTATATATTTATTGCTGTTAAGCAATATCATATAACTGACATACTGCCTTTTGTGCGAGGGGAATCCTCATTAATCTTTTTGCAAAATGGAATGTCGCACCTTCATGTTATGCAGAAAATCGGGAATGAAAATATTGCAGTTGGGATTGTAGAGCATGGTGCGAAAAAAGAAGAAAGACATACCGTTTATCATACGGGGATAGGTGTAACAAAGTTTGGAATCGTGCACGGCCAGTCTATACATTTTGAAAAAATATTAAATTGCTTTCCTTTTCCTCATTTTCCGATTCAAATAGAAGATGATTGGAAGGATGTCATGCACAAAAAATTAGTAGTTAATGTATGTATCAATCCATTGACAGCATTATTACAAGTCCAGAACGGAGAGTTGATTACGAATCCGTTTTTTTATCGATTGATGGAGCAAGTATTTCAGGAAGTCGTTTTTCTTGTTAAAGAAGAAAAAGAAATGGTGTGGGAAATGGTACGTCGTGTATGTGAAAGAACGTCTCATAATACATCATCTATGCTGGCAGATGTGAGGGCAAGTAGACAAACGGAAATCGGTGCGATTGTTGGATATGTGATAGAAGAAGCTAAGAAACAGCAACGATCCGTTCCGACACTTCAATTTTTGTTCGATGCAATAAAAGGATTAGAAGTAAAAGAATAAGTGTAATTCTTTGCTTTTACGTGCAACATTGACTACAATGTGGATTGGTGAGAGAACAGGATACGAAAGGAAGAATTATATGGAGATAAAAGAAATCTCTGTTCCGCAACAAGGTGTTGTAGCGGACTATATGAACGGTAAACAAGAGATACAGTCGTGTTTTGACTATATGTTAACAGAAGATGCTTTTAAACAGCGTGTACATGATTTGCGTGAGAGGGAGTTTTTCCGCCAAGATTTAGTAGCGCATTTATTAGAATATAATACAAAATTACAAGCGGGAGAAGCTACGATTCAAAATGTAAAAGCGCTTGGAGATGAAAATACATATGTCGTTATAGCTGGACAACAAGCTGGGTTATTAACTGGACCACTTTATACAATTCATAAAATCATTTCAGTTTTACAGCTTGCGAGGGAAAAGGAAGAAAGTTTAGGTGTTAAAGTTGTTCCTGTTTTCTGGATTGCTGGTGAAGACCATGATATGGATGAAATTAATCATACTTTTGTAACGAAGAATAAAAAAATAAAAAAGACTATTTTTCATGATCGTAATCCGAAAAAGGCGAGTGCTTCAGAGTCTGAGCTTTCTTTGGAAGACTGTAGAAAGTGGATTGAAGAAATTTTCAAAACATACCCTGAAACGAATTTTACAAAGGATGTACTGCAATTTATTGATGATTCTTTGGGGAAATCGAATACGTATGTAGATTTCTTTGGCCGTCTTATTATGAAAATGTTCGTGAATTCTGGTTTAATTCTTGTTGATTCGCATCATCCTGAATTAAGAAAATTAGAAGTGCCGTTTTTCAAACGAATTATAGGTAAGTATAAAGAAGTGCAAGAGGGGCTTCATAACCAACAGGAAGTAATTAAAGAATTAGGATATAAACCGATTATTGAAACAAAGTATAATGCAGTACATATTTTCATGGAAATTGACAATGAGCGAGTATTACTTGAAGACGATCAAGGGAAGTTTGTTGGGAAGGATGGAGCGTATTCCTTTTCGTATGAGGAATTGATTGAAGAGATGGAGAGAAGCCCGGAACGCTTTAGTAATAATGTTGTAACACGCCCTCTTATGCAAGAGTATGTATTTCCTACGCTCGCGTTTATTGGAGGGCCAGGAGAATTAGCTTATTGGAGTGAATTACAACAAGTCTTCCATACTATCGGTTTCCGAATGCCACCTGTCGTTCCGCGTATTACAATCACGTATATAGAGAGGGATATAGCGACAGATTTACACGATTTGCAATTGCGAGACAGTGATCCGTTTTTAAATAACGTAGATACGCTGCGTGAAAACTGGTTATCTAATCAAATAGAGGAACCGATAGATGATCGATTTGTAGAGGCGAAAAAAGAAATAATTGATATCCATACGTCATTACAACAGTTTGTGAAGAAAATAGATCCTGGATTAAGTACGTTTGCAGGGAAAAATGAATTCAAAATTAATGAACAAATTGAACTGTTGGAAAGAATGTTGAAAAGAAATGTTGAGAAAAAACATGAAGTGCAGCTAAATAAATTCCGTCGCATACAATTTGCGCTTCGTCCATTAGGGGCGCCGCAAGAGCGTGTGTGGAATGTGTGTTACTATTTAAACCAGTTCGGTTTGGATTTCGTTGATCGTGTAATGGAAAATCCGTTTTCTTGGGACGGAAAACATCATGTTATAAAACTATAGAATCTTGCTCTTAGGAGCAGGATTTTATTTTTGTTCCGTTGAATTTACTGTGAAGTGAAATTTTTCTGAATTATTAATTTAAAAACAGTAGATATCGTAATTATGCAGGATACTTAAATATATGACAAAATAGCACAAAATGTAAACGTATTATCATCTTTTTCGACAGTTTTTTATTTAAATTCCCGCAAAAGATGATAAAATTTAGTATATAATAAAAGAAAATAGCGATTTGTATAGTATGCTGCCTTTGTAGGCAAGTTAAATGAGTCGTTCTTTCATAGTATTTCGTTCTCTAATCGTGAAATGTGCGTTTAGGGGAGGAGATGCATTCAACATAATTAATTGGAAAAAGAGTAGGTGCAACAATGTTTAAACACGTAACAGTGCTTTTAAAGGAAACAGTAGACGGCTTAGATATAAAGCCAGGTGGTACATATGTAGATTGTACACTGGGGGGAGGAGGACATAGTTCTTATTTATTATCCCAATTAACTGAAGGCGGAAAGTTAATCGCATTTGATCAAGATGAGATAGCGATTCAAAATGCGAAAGAAAAGTTCTCTTCATACGGTGAACAGTTCATAACAGTAAAAAGTAATTTCCGTTATTTATCTGAAAAACTACAGGAATTAGGTATAACAGAAGTAGACGGCATTTTATTTGATTTAGGTGTTTCATCCCCGCAATTAGATACACCAGAGCGTGGCTTTAGTTATCATCATGATGCACCGTTAGATATGCGAATGGATCAAGATGCCCCCTTAACAGCATATGATGTTGTAAATAGCTGGTCATATGAGCAACTTGTAAGGATTTTCTTCCAGTATGGTGAAGAGAAATTTTCAAAACAAATAGCTAGGAAAATTGAAGCGTATCGTGAGAATAAAGCTATTGAAACGACAGCAGAATTAGTAGAACTAATTAAAGAGGGTATTCCAGCTCCTGCTCGTAGAACGGGTGGACATCCTGCGAAGCGAGTGTTCCAAGCAATCCGTATTGCCGTAAATGATGAATTGAAAGTATTTGAAGAAGCGTTGGAATCTGCAATTGAGATGGTCAAGCCAGGCGGAAGAGTTAGTGTTATAACATTCCATTCTTTAGAAGATCGTATTTGTAAAACGACGTTTAAGCGAAATAGTACAACGCCACAATTGCCGCCAGGATTACCAATTATTCCTGATGAATTTAAGCCGAAATTAAAGCTTATTACAAGAAAACCGATTTTACCTTCTGATATAGAGTTAGAAGAAAATAATCGAGCGCGTTCTGCGAAATTGAGAATCGCTGAAAAACGATAAAAAGGGGAGAGAGGTATGAGTAACTTAGCTGTAAAGTACAAACAACAAGCGCAAGAAGAGGTACAGATTCAAACGCCCCCACAGCAGATGGTTCAGCCAAAAGCTAAAGCGAAGATTACAAGAATCGAAAAACTGTTGTATGTAGCATTTATTGGCTTTTTATTGTATGCCTGTGTAGCGTTTATTGGAAATAAAGCAGGCCTTTATCAAGTTAATGTAGAAGCAGCGACGATAGAACAAAAAATTGTACAGCAACAAAAAGAAAATCAAGAGTTACAGGCTGAAGTAGAGAAGTTGAGTCGCTATGAACGAATCGCTGAAGTGGCAAAAAAACACGGGCTAGAAATTAATGCGAATAATGTGAAGGGCCTCAAATAAGGCAATAGGTGTGAAGGGAAAATGAAGAGAAATATGACTAAATTTCATACCAATAAGGGAGCAGGGTATTTTATGATTTTATTCCTCCTGCTCTTTTTGCTATTATTAGGCCGATTTTTTTACATACAAGCAACAGGAACAGTGCATAATCAGGATTTAGATAAACTCGCTCAGCAAAAACATAGTAAAAAAGGAGTTCTCGAAGCAAATCGAGGAACGATTTATGACCAAAATGGTCATGTGTTAGCGCAAGACGCAAACTCGTATAAACTTGTAGCGGAATTAAAAGGTGCGAATCAGGTTGAGAATAAAGAGGATACGGCAAAAAAAATTGCGGGAGTACTCGGAAAAGACGAAAAGAAGATTTTAGCCACGTTAAATAAAGAAGGTAGAAGTCAAGTCGAATTTGGAACGCTAGGTAAAGATTTGACGAAAGAACAGAAGGAACAAATAGAAGCATTAAAATTGCCAGGCATATCTTTTATTACTGAAAATGCAAGAGTGTATCCGAACGGTGATTTTGCATCTTACGTTATAGGTCATGCTAAACCGAATGAAGAGGGGATTTCGGTAGGGCAATTTGGTTTAGAAAAAAGTTTGGATAAGTATTTAAGTGCTTCTAACGGAAAAGTAGCTTATACAGGTGATCGTAAAGGTGTGTCTCTTGACGGCGGGAAAGTGAACGTAGAGGCACCTAAAAACGGAGATAACGCGTATTTAACGATAGATCAACGCATTCAAAGTTATTTAGAAGACGCAATGAAAGAAGCGAGTAAACATTATGAACCAGAAAGTTTAATAGGGATTGTTGCGGATCCAAAAACAGGGAAAATATTAGCAACGTCTAGTAAACCTAGTTATGATCCAAATGATCGTCAAATTAAATATTTCTTCAATGACGCAATTGCAAATGCATTTGAACCTGGATCAACAATGAAAATTTTCACGTTAGCAGCAGCCATTAATGAAGGTGTGTATAAGGGACAAGATTATTATCAGTCTGGTACATATCAAGTTGGAAACCGAAAAATAAAAGATCATAACGGCGGCGCTGGATGGGGATCTATCACATTTGATGAAGGGGTAGAGCGCTCTTCAAACGTAGCGTTTGCGATTTTAGGGGATCAAAAACTTGGTCCAGAACGTTTCCGAAAGTATATTCATAGCTTTGGATTAGATGAAAAAACGAAGATTGATTTACCTGGTGAAGGTTCAAATACAATTATATTCGATCAGCAAATACAGCAAGTAACAACAGCATTTGGACAAGGTTCTACTGTAACACCAATTCAGCTTGTGCAAGCTGCAACTGCTATTGCAAATGATGGAAAAATGATGAAACCTTATACAGTTGATAAAATTGTAAATCCAATAACAGGGGAAGTAAAATTAGAACATAAGCCAGAAGAAGTGGGAAAACCTGTTACAAAAGAAACAGCAGCGCAAGTAAGACAGTTATTAGAACGTGTTGTTACATCGCCGAAAGGAACAGGAACTGCTTATAAAGTCGATGGTTATTCAGTTGGTGGTAAAACAGGAACAGCACAAATTCCGGATGGAAAAGGTGGCTATATGACAGGAAGAGAGAATTATATATTCTCGTTCTTAGGTATGGCACCTATGGATGATCCGCAGCTTGTTGTTTATGTAGCTGTTAAACAACCAAAATTGAAAGATGATGAGAGTGGTGCACAACCTTTAGCTGATATTTTTAAATATGTAACGAAGAATAGTTTAGAGTATTTAAAGATTAAGCCTAATGAAGTGAAAGATCCGAAGAAATATGTGAAAGAGCAGCAAACTGCTGTTCCAGATGTAGCCGGAAAAACGATGGAAGAAGCGAAAAAAGCTATTGATAAAGCAAAACTTCGTCCAATCGTATTAGGTGAAGGGAAAGTGCAGCAGCAAGTGCCGAAAGCGACTGAGCAAACATTGAAGGGTGACCGAGTCTTCTTAGTAGGAGATAAACCTACAATGCCAAATATACAAGGCTGGGCACTGCGTGATGTTATGAATTTAGCAAAAACATTAAAGCTTAATCTAAAACCTACTGGTACCGGATACGTAACTGAACAAAGTGTGGCAGAAGGAACATTGTTGCAACCTGGTACAGAGTTAGGTGTAACACTTGTACCGCCACTTGAACCACAACAAGAAGCAGAAAAACCGTAATGGTAAAAGAGAAGAAGTTCTAATTAAATAAGTACAAGCATATATTGGAACAAGCTAGGCGTAAGGGAGGCTTGTTCCAATATGCGTGTATCAAATGTAACGGTTAGAAAACGACTTATTTTTATACTCATATCAGGTATACTTATTTTCACTATCATCGATATTCGTCTTGGATATGTGCAATTTTTTCTTGGAAATATGTTAACGGATCGTGCGAAGGATTCATGGAGTCGTAATATTACTTTTGAACCTGAACGTGGGAAAATTTTAGACCGAAATGGTGTGGAACTTGCTACGAATAAAAGTGCCCCAACTGTCTTTGTTGTACCGAGGCAAATTGAAAAACCAGCAGAGACTGCAGAGAAGTTAGCTGCAGTATTAGGTGTGGAAAAAGATGAGATTTATAAGAGAATTACAAAAAAAGAATCAATTGTAAGGTTAGATAAAGGCGGAAGGAAAATATCACATGATAAAGCGAAAGAGGTACGAGGATTAAGTTTGAAAGGTGTTTATATCGCAGAGGACTCTATCCGGTACTATCCATTTGGCAACTTTTTATCACACGTATTAGGGTTTGCAGGTAGTGATAACCAAGGTCTTATGGGACTAGAAAAATATTATGATAAAGAGCTAAATGGTGATGACGGTCATGTGCGTTTTTTTGCAGATGCAAAAGGACAAAGGATGCCTAATGTTGGTGATGATTTCAAAAAACCAGAAGCTGGCTTGAATTTAGGCTTAACAATTGATGCACGTATTAATAGAATTATGGAAAGAGAAATGAATATTGCAGAGTCGACATATAATCCAGATGGTATGATTGCGATTGCAATGAATCCGAAAAATGGTGAAATTTTAGGTATGTCGAGTCGACCGAGCTTTGATCCAGCAGATTTTCAAAGTGTTTCTCCAGAAGTGTATAATAGAAATTTACCAGTATGGAGTACGTATGAGCCTGGTTCAACATTTAAGATCATTACGTTAGCAGCAGCCTTGAATGAAAATTTAGTAGACTTAGAGAAAGATACGTTTTATGATGATGGAGCAGCTGAAGTGGGTGGAGCTAGATTGAAATGCTGGAAAGCAGGAGGTCATGGTAGCCAAACGTTTTTAGAAGTAGTTCAAAACTCATGTAACCCAGGATTTATTGAACTTGGTGACCGTCTTGGTAAAGACCGATTGTTTAAATATATTCGTAATTTCGGCTTTGGACAGAAAACCGGAATTGATTTGCAAGGTGAAGGTAGTGGGATTTTATTTAATTTAGATAAAGTCGGTCCAGTCGAGCAAGCAACAACTTCATTCGGTCAGGGTGTTTCTGTTACGCCAATCCAACAAGTAGCGGCAGTAGCAGCGGCTGTAAATGGTGGAACATTGTATCAACCATATATAGCTAAGGAATTTATTGACCCGAAGAACAATCAAGTTGTAAGTAAAAAGACACCTGTGGAAAAAAGAAAAGTTATTTCCAAGGAAACTTCAGAAAAAGTTCGGTATGCACTAGAGAATGTTGTAGCAAAGGGATCTGGTAAAGGTGCTTTCATTGATGGGTATCGTGTAGGTGGAAAAACAGGTACGGCTCAAAAGGTGAAAGATGGTAAATATTTAGAGAATAATTATATAGTATCTTTTATCGGCTTTGCTCCAGCAGACGATCCGGAAATTGTTGTCTATGTTGCGGTTGATAATCCGAAAGGTGTAACTCAATTTGGTGGAGTGGTAGCAGCGCCAATTGTTGGGAACATTCTTCGTGATGCACTTCCTGCTATGGGCGTGAAACCGAGAACAGAACAAGTTGAGAGAGAATATAAATGGGGCGATATACCAACTGTGGAAGTTCCGAATTTAATTGGTATGAAAAAGAAAGATTTACAGACGCAACTCGTCGATTTGAAGCTTGATATAAGCGGAGACGGAGAGAAAGTTATTAAACAATCCCCAGAAGCAGGAGCTAAAGTGAAAGAGGGCTCAAAAATTAGAATTTACTTCGGGAATTAAAGGTAACCTAGTACGTTTTATGGTACAATTGGTGGAAGTGAGTTCTTTATAGAAGAGTTACTTAATTTGAGACCATAAGAGTTTCAATTATAAATAAGTCTATTTATTAGACACAGTAGCACTTACCTCCTATTTTACATATTTAGGAGGTAACGTGTTGCTTATTAAAAAAGAGATAAATACACAATGTAGAGAGGGTTTAGTGAAATGAAGTTGCATACACTTGTATCATGTTTGCATGATTTTCCAGTTGTTCCAAAAGAAAATCCAGAAATCACATCTATAGAAGCTGATTCACGTAAAGTGAAAGAGGGAAGCTTATTTGTATGTATGAAAGGATATACGGTTGATAGCCATGATTTTGCTAAGCAAGCAGCGGCACAAGGAGCGGCTGCTATTGTTGCGGAAAGACCAATTGATGTTGACGTTCCAGTTGTACTTGTGAAAAACACTTTTCGTTCGTTAGCGGTTTTAGCTGATTATTTTTATGGTCAACCAACACACAAGTTACATTTAATCGGAATTACAGGTACAAATGGAAAGACAACAACATCGCATATTATGGATGAGATTATGCGCGCACATGGTCATAAAACGGGGCTAATTGGAACGATTAATATGAAAATCGGTGATGAAACATTTGAGGTGAAAAATACAACACCAGATGCACTAACACTTCAACAGACATTTTTAAAAATGGTTGAGCACGGTGTAGATAGTACAGTAATGGAAGTTTCGTCACATGCTTTAGATCTTGGTCGTGTACACGGATGTGATTACGATGTAGCAGTGTTTACAAATTTAACACAAGATCATTTAGACTATCATAAAACGATGGAAGAATATAAACATGCAAAAGGGTTGCTATTTGCACAACTGGGCAATAGTTATAATCATGATCGTGAAAAGTACGCGGTACTGAATAACGATGATGCTGTAACTCCGGAATATATGAGAAGTACTGCGGCGACTGTTGTAACGTATGGAATTGATACAACTAGTGATATTATGGCCAAAGATATTGTTATGACGAGTGGTGGAACTACATTTACGCTTGTAACACCGTATGAAAGTGTAAATGTTACGATGAAATTGATTGGGAAATTTAATGTATATAACGTACTAGCAGCAACAGCGGCAGGACTTGTTTCTGGTGTAAGTTTAGAAACGGTTATTGATGTAATAAAGCAACTAGCTGGAGTTCCAGGACGTTTTGAAGTAGTTGATGGTGGACAAAATTATACAGTTATTGTTGATTACGCACATACACCAGATAGCTTAGAGAATGTATTAAAAACAGCAAAACAGTTTGCAAAAGGCGATGTATATTGTATCGTCGGTTGTGGCGGAGATAGAGATCGAACAAAGAGACCAATCATGGCAAGTGTTGCAACAAAATATGCAACTCACGCAATTTACACTTCAGATAACCCAAGAAGTGAAGAGCCAAGGGCTATTTTAGATGATATGGTGCAGGGTGCAAATGGGAATAATTATGAAGTAATTATTGATAGAAAAGAAGCGATATGCTATGCAATTGCTAACGCGAAAGCTGAAGATATCATCATTATTGCTGGTAAGGGTCATGAAACGTATCAAATTATTGGTAAAGACGTTCATCATTTTGACGATCGTGAAGTCGCTAAAGAAGCAATTAAAGAGCGTTTAAACAACGAAGAGTAACAACGTGAGAGGAGGACTACATGTGCTTGAGCAAGGTTTATTAGTAACGGCTGGGGTAGCATTCTTAATTTCGGTTGCCCTTTCGCCATTGTTTATTCCATTTTTAAGGAAATTAAAGTTCGGACAGAGTATTCGTGATGAGGGACCAAAGTCACATCAAAAAAAATCAGGGACACCGACAATGGGTGGTATTGTCATATATGTATCTATGATGGTAACTTCACTTATTATGGCAATTAAATTTAATTATTTAGGTGCAGAGGTTTCGTTATTATTATTAGTGACATTTGGCTACGGATTAATTGGATTTTTAGATGACTACATAAAGGTAGTTAAGAAGAGAAATCTTGGTTTAACATCAAAACAAAAATTAGTAGGTCAGCTTGTTATTGCTATTGCGTTCTTTTTAATTGGAAAAGGGCAAGCGTTCCACACATACATCATGATTCCGGGAACAGATGTTAAGTTCGAACTAGGTTGGGCGTATTTTGTACTTGTATTATTTATGCTTATTGGTGGATCAAATGCAGTTAACTTAACTGACGGTTTAGATGGTTTATTATCAGGAACAGCTGCTATTGCATTTGGGGCGTTTAGTATTATTGCAGTCGCACAAGAGCAATTTGGAGTAGCGATATTCTGTATGGCAGTTGTAGGAGCTGTACTTGGATTTTTAGTATTCAATGCAAATCCAGCGAAAGTGTTTATGGGAGATACAGGTTCTTTAGCTTTAGGTGGAGCAATTGCAGCTGTAGCGATTTTATTAAAACAAGAATTACTACTTGTAATCATTGGTGGAGTATTCGTAATGGAAACTTTATCTGTTATTATTCAGGTCATTTCTTTTAAAACAACAGGAAAACGTGTCTTTAAAATGAGTCCATTACACCATCATTATGAATTATGTGGTTGGTCAGAGTGGCGTGTTGTTGTGACGTTTTGGTCTGTAGGATTTTTATTAGCTGTGTTAGGAATTTATATCGGGGTGTGGATGTAATTGAAAACTGTAACTGAATTTCAAAATAAAAATATTCTTGTATTAGGCATTGCAAAAAGTGGTTATGCAGCAGCTACGCTGTTACAAAAATTAGGGGCAAATGTTATTGTCAATGACGGAAAGCCTTTAGCGGATAATGTACTTGCTGCAGAATTACAAGCAAAAGGAATGGACGTTGTATGCGGTGGTCATCCTTTAGAATTGTTAGAGAGAAGTATTTCTCTTGTGGTAAAAAATCCAGGAATCCCGTATTCTAATCCAATATTAGTAGCTGCGAAAGAAAAGCAAATTCCGATTGTTACGGAAGTTGAATTAGCATATCGTATTTCAGAAGCTCCATTTGTTGGGATTACGGGGTCTAACGGTAAAACGACGACGACAATGCTTACATTTGAAATGCTAAAAGAAGGACAAAAGCATCCTGTAATTGCTGGGAACATTGGAACTGTAGCGTGTGAAGTAGCACAGGATGCAAAAGAAAATGAAGTTGTAGTTACAGAACTTTCATCTTTCCAATTGATGGGGGTAGAATTGTTCCAACCTAAAATTGCTGCGTTTTTAAATTTATTTGAGGCCCACTTAGATTATCACGGGACGAAGAAGGAATATGGTTTAGCAAAAGCAAATATTTTTAAAAACCAAACAGAAAATGATTATAGTGTAATAAATGCAGACGATGCAGATGTGATGGCTTTATCTGCTTATAGTAAAGGGCAAAAAGTACTATTCTCGACAACGAAAGAAATTGAAGATGGTGCGTGTATAAAAGAGAATGCTCTTTGTTTTAAAGGTGAAAGAGTTGTTGAAGTAGGCGATATCGTTTTACCTGGTCAACATAATTTAGAAAATATTTTAGCAGCGATGAGTATCGCAAAATTATTGGGTGTTTCTAATGAAGCGATTACGGTGGTGTTAAAACGTTTTACAGGTGTAAAACATCGTTTAGAATATGTAACAACTATTAACAATCGTAAGGTTTATAATGACTCAAAAGCAACGAATATGTTAGCGACTGAGAAAGCTTTATCTGCGTTTACACAACCGATTGTGTTATTAGCAGGTGGGCTTGATCGTGGAAATGAATTCGATGATTTAATTCCGTATTTCAAAAATGTAAAAGCGATTGTTACATTTGGACAAACAGCTCCAAAATTAGTAAGAGCTGCAGAAAAAGCGGGATTAGATACAATTGAAAGTGTCGATACTTTAGATGAAGCTGTAGTGAAAGCTTATGCCCATTCTACAGATGGCGATGTAATTCTTCTTTCTCCAGCATGTGCAAGCTGGGATCAATTTAAAACATTTGAAGAAAGAGGAGACATTTTTATACAAGCTGTGCATAAACTTATATAAAGTAAATCAAAACATCAGTAGGCTAACACCTACTGATGTTTTGTTACATAGGGCAAAAGTTTCTGCCTAAAGAGGTGGTGTTTATGGGTAATGAAGAAAACGCCTGATTTTATTCTCATCATCGTTACACTTGCGTTGTTAACAATCGGAATGATTATGGTGTATAGTGCGAGTGCTGTTTGGGCCTCTTATAAAATGGGGGACTCATTCTTTTTTGCAAAAAGGCAATTGCTATTTGCAAGTCTAGGTGTAGTGGCTATGTTTTTTATTATGAAAATTGATTATTGGGTGTGGCGTACGTATTCAAAAGTAATTTTGCTAGTTTGCTTCATTCTTCTTATACTTGTTCTTATTCCTGGAGTAGGACTTGTTCGAGGAGGAGCGCGAAGTTGGATTGGAATCGGGGCATTTTCCATTCAACCGTCAGAATTTATGAAGTTTGCGATGATTATTTTTTTAGCGAAATTTTTAGCGGAACGACAAAAATTAATTACCTCTTTTAAACGTGGTTTACTACCAGCACTAGGTTTTGTATTTCTTGCTTTTGGAATGATTATGTTACAGCCAGATCTTGGTACAGGAACGGTAATGGTTGGGACATGTATCATTATGATATTTGTCTCGGGAGCAAGGGTCTTTCACTTTGCGATGTTTGGTTTGCTTGGTGTAGCAGGATTTGTAGGGCTAATTGCATCAGCACCGTATCGAATGAAACGTATTACATCATATTTAGATCCGTGGTCAGATCCGCTTGGAAGTGGATTTCAAATTATTCAATCGTTACTCGCAATTGGACCTGGTGGATTATTCGGGCTCGGACTTGGACAAAGTAGACAAAAGTTTCTTTATTTACCTGAACCACAAACAGACTTTATATTTGCAATCTTATCTGAGGAATTAGGTTTTATTGGCGGTTCATTTGTGTTATTATTATTTAGTCTGTTATTATGGCGTGGGATTCGTATAGCTTTAGGAGCGCCAGATTTATATGGTACGTTTTTAGCAGTAGGTATTGTGGCGATGATTGCGATTCAAGTAATGATTAATGTTGGTGTTGTAACAGGATTGATGCCTGTTACGGGTATTACTTTGCCGTTTTTAAGTTATGGTGGATCAAGTTTGACATTAATGTTAATGGCAGTAGGTGTATTATTAAATATAAGTCGCCATTCTCGCTACTAAACCCTGTTTTATAAGACAGGGTTTTTCGTATGTGCGCGAAAAAACATGATGTATATAGAAATAAATACGACTGAAATCAGAAAAGAGAAGCGGAGGAGTTAGTAGTGCGTGTATTAGTAAGTGGTGGGGGCACTGGAGGTCATATTTATCCGGCTCTTGCTTTAATAAGAGAAATAAAAAAATTAAATCCGGAAGCAAGGTTTTTATATATTGGTACGGAGAGTGGATTAGAGAGCACAATCGTTCCAAAAGCAGGTATACCGTTTCAATCTATTGTTATAAGTGGATTTAAGCGTAAAATATCGCTAGATAATGTGAAAACGGTGATGCGTTTCCTAAAGGGTGTACAAGATAGTAAACGATATATTCGTCGTTTTAATCCGGATATTGTGATTGGAACGGGTGGATATGTATGTGGACCAGTTGTATATGCTGCGGCAAAATTAGGTATTCCAACTATTGTACATGAACAAAATAGTGTACCTGGTGTAACGAATAAATTTTTAAGCCGCTATGTTGATAAAGTTGCAGTTTGTTTTGAAGCGGCTGCAGAACATTTTCCACAGTCAAAAGTAGTAATGACAGGAAATCCACGAGCATCAGAAGTAATGGATCAGAATGGAATGAAAGGAAAACGTTCCGTAGGCTTATCTCTTCCTAAAAAGTCCGTACTTATTTTTGGTGGAAGCCGTGGGGCTAGACCGATTAACGATGCTTTCGTAGAGGCAATTGAACAGTTTGGAAATAAAAGTTACGAAATATTGTATGTAACCGGTGAAGTTCATTATGACAAAGTGATGGAAGCTGTGAAGCAAAAAGGGAATCCGAATAATGTTATTATTAAACCTTTCATTCATAATATGCCAGAGGTACTTACAGGTGTAGATCTTGTCGTTTCAAGGGCGGGGGCAACAACACTTGCAGAATTAACAGCGTTAGGTAAGCCAAGTGTGTTAATTCCGAGTCCTTACGTAACAAATAACCATCAGGAAAAAAATGCGCGTTCTGTTGTCGATAAAGGAGCAGCAAAAATGTTGCTTGAAAAAGATTTAACAGCAGAAACGCTTATTCGTGATATTGATGAAATTTTATTAGATGCACAAACATTACAAAATATGAAGCTGGCTGCTGAACAATTAGGTATTCCAGATGCAGCAAATAAGCTGTATGAAGTAATGAATAAGCTTGTAAAAAAATAACGTTAGGTGAACGCCCTGCATACTACTGTAATAAGGATAATTAGTATGGGGGAGATTGTTTATGGAGCAATTAGTAAATGAGCTTATAGAAGCAAATGTTGGTCGCGTGTTAGTGGATGAAGCGTTAGCACGTTATACGACTATGAAAATAGGTGGACCAGCTGATATTTTAATTGTGCCAAAGCATGTTGCCGGTATTGAAAAAACGTTGCAGTTAGTAAAAAAATATAAAACAAAGTGGACTGTAATTGGTCGTGGTTCGAACCTTCTTGTATCTGATCTAGGTATAGAAGGTGTCGTTATTCGTTTAGGAGAAGGATTAGACCACTTAGAAGTCGAAAAACATAGAGTAAGAGTTGGTGGTGGGTATCCCCTTATTAAATTATCAACTTTACTTAGTCGTCAAGGGTTATCTGGCCTGGAATTTGCCAGTGGTATTCCGGGAAGTGTTGGTGGTGCGGTGTATATGAATGCAGGAGCACATCAATCGGATATATCAAACATATTATCAAAAGCTCTTATCTTGTTTGAAAACGGAACAATTGATTGGTTAACACATGAAGAAATGGAGTTTTCCTATCGTACTTCTGTATTGCAAACGAAACATCCTGGTATTGTTTTGGAAGCTGAGTTTCAATTGCAGGTAGGAGAGCGTGAGGGAATCGTAAGCGTCATGCAAAAGAATAAAGACTACCGCCGTGAAACACAGCCGTGGAATCATCCTTGTGCAGGAAGTATATTTCGGAATCCAATCCCATATTTTGCAGGAAACTTAATAGAAAAGGCGGGGCTTCGTGGTTATCAAATAGGCGGAGCTCAAATTTCTGAAATGCATGGGAATTTTATTATTAATACTGGGGGAGCCAGTGCGCAAGATGTCTTATCTTTAATTGCATTCATAAAACAAACAATCAAGGATAAATTTGGCGTAGAAATGCATACAGAAGTAGAAATCATTGGAAGATAACGGTTATTCGTTCCGCTCATTATCATTTATGTTATAATAAGAAGATAAGAACGGCATGAGGAACATGCCGTTCTTTATGTTACGTAGGGGGATCGTACATGAAAAATAGTAAAGTGATTAAACTACAGGATCGTGTACCAAAGTTAAAAAATCAACAGAAGAAAAACAAGAAAAATGTTAATCATCGGTTGATTTTATACATATCAATTTTATTTTTATTAGTGCTCTTTTTAATTTACTTTCGGTCTCCACTAAGCAATATCAAAAAGATAAGTGTGTTTGGAAATCATTATATGACAGATGAACAAGTGATGAAGGAATCAGGTGTGACGTATGATACAAGTTATTTCCGGGTGACAGCACATAAAGCAGAAGAAAACCTAACGAAACGAAAAGAAATTAAAGCGGTAAATGTAAAAAAACGTTTTCCAAATAAAATTGATGTTCATATTGAAGAATATTTAACGATTGGTTATATAAACAAAGATGGGAAATTACAACCGTTATTAGAGAACGGGAAAACACTCGATGTACTTCCGAACGGAAAACTCCCTGTTGCAGCGCCAATTTTTGAACCTTTTAAAGAGGAGAAAATGAAGGAGTTAATTGCTGAGCTTGAAAAATTAACACCAACTATTTTAAGGTCTATTTCTGAGATTCGTTATTCACCGACGAATGCGAATGAAGATCATCTTACTTTATATATGAACGAAGGATACGAAGTGAGCACTACGATTCCAAATTTCGCAAAGCGTATGGAGGCTTATCCGCTTATCTTAAAAACAATTGAGCCAGGTAAAAAGGTATTGATTGACTTAGAAGTAGGGGCATATACGAAAGAAATAGGAGCGGAAGAAAAAAAAGAATAGAAAGATAGTTTTCACTACGTCATGGTAGAAAAAACGAAACGAATGTTCTGCTTGATGCATCTGAATTTACAAGAATGGTTCATTTGATGAAAAAGATGTAAAAATTCTTAGATTCATACTAGGATTGGTACAAGTTTCACTTTTCTATGAGTACATCTTAGTGTAGACTTATACTTGGCGGTAATCTTTACACTTGAAATAGAATTATTTCAAGATAAGCAGTTATTCACAGTTTACTGCGATATTCTTAAATGAATGTTAAATAAAAATAAGAAAAATATAGGGTTAAAAAAGGGAAACGTATAAAGACGTTGAATATTTTTCTTATAAATAGTAAAGTTGCGATTGTTGTTCCATATATTGAGTTGTATGGTATAAATAAAGAAGGAGGTGCCAAAGAATGAACAGCAATGAAATATATGTTAGTCTTGACATCGGTACATCCAATGTTAAAGTCATCATTGGTGAAATGGTTAATGACAGCTTAAACATTATTGGTGTTGGAAATGTAAAATCAAATGGTTTAAAGAAGGGATCGATAGTTGATATAGACGAGACTGTTCGATCAATTAAAAAAGCAATTGAACAAGCTGAGCGCATGGTGGGAATCCACATTGAGCAAGTTGTAGTAGGTGTCAATGCAAACCAGGTACAGCTACTTCCTTGTCACGGAGTAGTCGCTGTTTCAAATGAAGATCGTGAAATCGGGAATGAAGATGTCTTACGCGTTCTAGATGCAGCACAAGTTGTGTCAATTGCTCCAGAACGTGAGTTTATTGATGTGGTACCTCGACAGTTCATTGTAGACGGTCTTGACGAGATTAACGATCCACGCGGGATGATCGGTGTAAGATTAGAAATGGAAGGTACACTTATAACAGGCTCGAGAACTTTACTACATAACCTACTTCGTTGTGTAGAAAAAGCAGGTCTTGAAATAGTTGATATTTGTCTTCAACCTTTAGCGGCTGCAACAGTTGCTATATCTTCAGATGAAAAACATAGAGGAGTAGCCCTTGTTGATATGGGGGGAGGATCTACAACTTTATCTATTTTTAAAGATGGAGAGTTACAAGCGACGAGCGTATTACCGTTAGGTGGAGACCATATAACAAAGGATATTGCGATTGGGTTGAAAACTTCAACAGAAAATGCAGATCAAATTAAGTTGAAATATGGACATGCTTTTTATGATACAGCATCTGAAGAAGAGATGTTTACGGTTCCTATTATGGGAAGCGATCAAACAGAACAATATTCTCAGTTGGAATTATCGGATATAATAGAGGCTCGTGTAGAGGAAATTTTAATGTTTGTTCAAGATGAAGTGCGTAAGTTAGGAGTAAAGCAAGTAGCTTCTGGTTATGTACTAACTGGTGGAATTGCTTCTATGCCGGGTGTTCTTGATCTTGCATATGATATTTTACATGAAAATGTTCGTATAGCGACTCCTGATTATATTGGTGTGCGTGAGCCCCAATATACAAGTGGAGTAGGATTAATTAAACATTCTTATCAAAAAGCTAAATTACGTGGGAAAAATGTGCAGGAAAAGCAAGAACATTTTGAACCAGTACCAGCACCAGCACCAACGCCGGTACAACAGCAACCTGCGAAACAAAAAACTCGTAATCAAAACAATAATAATCAAAATGATGACCGTATGATGTCAAAAGTAAAACGTGTATTCCGTTATTTATGGGATTAAAATTGGACACGAAAAATGAGGTTCTAGGGGGATTTCGACATGTTAGAGTTTGATACTACTCAAGATCAATTAGCGAATATAAAAGTTATCGGTGTCGGCGGTGGCGGAAACAATGCTGTAAACCGTATGATTGAACACGGTGTACAAGGTGTAGACTTTATCGCTGTGAACACTGATGCACAAGCATTAAATCTATCAAAAGCTGAAACAAAAATGCAAATTGGTGGAAAATTAACACGTGGACTTGGTGCAGGTGCAAACCCTGAAGTAGGGAAAAAAGCTGCAGAAGAAAGTAAAGAACAGATCCAAGAAGCACTTCGTGGTGCAGATATGGTCTTCGTAACTGCTGGTATGGGCGGCGGAACTGGAACTGGTGCAGCTCCAGTTGTTGCTCAAGTTGCAAAAGAATTAGGTGCATTAACAGTTGGTGTTGTAACACGTCCATTTACATTTGAAGGACGCAAGCGTGCAACACAAGCAGCATCTGGTATTGCGGCATTTAAAGAAAATGTAGATACACTTATTGTAATTCCAAATGATCGCTTATTAGAGATTGTTGATAAAAATACGCCGATGTTAGAAGCATTCCGTGAAGCAGATAACGTATTACGTCAAGGTGTTCAAGGTATTTCTGATTTAATTGCAACACCAGGTTTAATTAACTTAGACTTCGCAGACGTAAAGACAATTATGTCTAATAGAGGTTCTGCTTTAATGGGTATTGGTTCTGGAAATGGAGAGAATCGTGCTGCTGAAGCTGCGAAAAAAGCGATTTCTAGTCCATTATTAGAAACATCTATTGATGGAGCTCAAGGTGTTATCATGAACATTACGGGTGGAGCTAACTTAAGCTTATATGAAGTACAAGAAGCGGCAGACATTGTAGCTTCAGCTTCAGATCCAGAAGTAAATATGATCTTCGGTTCTGTTATTAATGAAGGATTAAAAGATGATATCGTTGTAACGGTAATTGCAACTGGTTTTGATGATAGTGCTGCGACACAGCCACCAAAACCAATTATTCGTCCGACTGCGAATCACACGCAACAACAACAACAGCAAGTAGCTCAACCTTCAAAACAACGTGAAGTTAAGCGTGAAATGAAACGTGAAGAGCCGGTTGTGCATGAGCGTCATACAGATTCAGATGACATCGATATTCCAGCATTCTTACGTAACCGTCGTAGACGATAAAAGAAAAGGAGCTTTTATGCTCCTTTTTTGTTTTATACAGGAAAAAGATCTGCTAAGCAGGTCTTTTTTTATTTTATATATTTTGATTTATCCGGCTGCTTGTAAAAGCCCGATTGGTGAGACCGGATTAAAATTCCACTTTATATGTAAGCAAACAAGTATAGTATTCTATGAAACGTATACTTTTATTTTTTACCGACAGATTCTGTCTAGAAAGCACAAAATAACAAAAAAACACCTCCGCAAATTGACACACTTTCCTATTGGATATGCATTATACTAGTCTCAACTCAAAAAAAGAGGTGAATTGTTTGGTTGTTTACGCCGACGTTGTTTGGTTGTTAAACGCCTGCATTGATTTTCTTTTACTTTTATTAACAGCTACCGTGTTAAAAAAGAAGATCAAAAGATGGAGGCTTGTGTTAGGGGCATTTATAGGTTCAACTATTGTTATTTTTGCCTTTACTCCTTTTGCTTCTATGATGACACATCCAATTATGAAACTACTGTACTCGTTACTAATTGTGTATACAGCATTTGGGTTTACAACGTTTAGAAATTATGCACAAACTGTTTTTACTTTTTACTTTGTAACCTTTATGGTTGGCGGAGGGTTAATTGGCACTCATTTCTTTTTGCAAACGAATGAAATGGTAAATGGATTGGTTCAATCTCAATCCATTTCTTATGGTGACCCAATTAGCTGGTTGTTTGTTGTTGTTGGTTTTCCAGTAATTTATTATTTTTCTAAAAAGCGTATTGAAAGCGTAGAGGTTACAAAAATACACTATGATCAAATTGTGAAATTGAAAATTCAATTAGCTGAAGAGGAACTAGAACTCGCAGGTTTAATTGATAGTGGGAACCAACTTTATGACCCGTTAACAAAAACACCCGTTATGATTATGCATATTTCATCATTAGAACATTGCTTGCCAGCGTGGTTAACAGAACAAATTTATTCGAAAACAGAGATTCCTCAAATACCAGAGAATGATTCTGGGTGGGCGACAAAATTACGATTAATTCCTTTCCGAGCAGTAGGAGTAGAGAGTCAATTTTTATGGGCCGTTAAGCCAGACAGTGTGCAAATTGATTATGAAGGTAGTTCTATTGTAGTCAGCAAAGTATTGATTGGATTAAATACACAACAGTTGTCAACCAATGGAGAGTATCAATGTATTGTGCATCCGAAAATGTTAATTTCGCAAAAAGTAGTAATTGCTTAATAATGGGAGGCGGGATAATATGATGAAATTAAAATTTTATTTAGTATACCTTTGGTATAAAGTATTGTTGAAATTAGGAATTAAGACCGATGAAATTTATTATATTGGTGGAAGTGAAGCGTTGCCACCACCGTTAACGAAAGAAGAAGAGGAAGTTCTATTGAATAAATTGCCAAAAGGAGATCAGGCAGCAAGATCGTTACTGATTGAACGTAACTTACGGCTAGTTGTATATATAGCAAGAAAGTTTGAAAATACAGGGATAAATATTGAAGATTTGATTAGTATTGGAACAATCGGCCTTATTAAAGCGGTTAATACATTTAATCCAGAAAAGAAAATAAAGTTAGCAACATATGCCTCACGTTGTATAGAAAATGAAATTTTAATGCATTTGCGCCGGAATAATAAAAACCGATCAGAAGTTTCTTTTGATGAACCGCTTAACATCGATTGGGATGGGAATGAACTTTTATTATCGGATGTATTAGGTACAGACGATGATATTATTACAAAAGATTTAGAAGCTACTGTAGATCGTCATCTTCTAATGAAAGCATTGCATCAATTAAATGATCGTGAAAAACAAATTATGGAACTCCGGTTTGGGCTTGCTGGAGAAGAGGAAAAGACGCAAAAAGATGTGGCGGATATGCTTGGGATTTCACAGTCATACATTTCACGTTTAGAAAAAAGAATCATAAAAAGATTACGAAAAGAATTTAATAAAATGGTGTAAAGAAGAAGACCAGCCGTTATCTAGGCTGGTCTTCTTCTCTTTCGTTGTATGAGAAGAGACAACGAAAATGAAAAATGAAGAGAAAACCGCATGCATAAAATCCCCTTCAAAGGAAATACTTTACACTGTACAGCAACTCCCGATAGGAGGGAACACTTTGACGAGAAACAAAGTAGAAATTTGCGGTGTTGATACAGCTAAACTTCCCGTACTAAAAAATGATGAAATGCGTAAATTATTTCGTGAAATGCAAAGTGGAGAGATAAGCGCAAGAGAGAAATTAGTGAATGGAAACTTACGTCTTGTACTGAGCGTCATCCAAAGATTTAATAACAGAGGAGAATATGTTGACGATTTATTTCAAGTTGGTTGCATCGGACTTATGAAATCCATTGATAATTTTGATTTAGGCCAAAATGTAAAATTTTCAACGTATGCTGTGCCGATGATTATTGGGGAAATACGCAGATATTTGCGTGATAACAATCCAATTCGCGTATCTCGATCATTACGAGATATTGCGTATAAAGCGTTACAAGTAAGAGAGAAATTGATTGCAGAAAATTCGAAAGAACCAACAGCAATGGATATTGCAAAAGTACTTGAAGTGACTCATGAAGAAATTGTTTTTGCTTTAGATGCGATTCAAGATCCAGTTTCATTATTTGAGCCGATTTATAACGATGGGGGAGATCCTATTTTTGTTATGGATCAGTTAAGTGATGAAAAACAAAAGGACGAGCAGTGGGTTGAAGAGTTAGCATTGAAAGAAGGAATGAAGCGTTTAAATGATCGTGAGAAAATGATTATTCGAAAACGTTTCTTCCAAGGAAAAACACAAATGGAAGTTGCAGAAGAAATTGGGATTTCTCAAGCGCAAGTGTCACGTTTAGAGAAATCAGCTATTAAACAAATGAATAAGACGATTCAAGGATAAGGTTTCACCATTTATGGTGAGACCTTTTTATATGCAATATAGTTTGTCTTCGCTCATAGTAGGGAAGCTGTGTTCATATAATGAAAATCATATGGGGTTAGTCGAGGGTGCTTCCTGTAAATTTGAGAAACAATGTTTTTTCAATTCGTCATATATAAGGGAGAGGAAGAAAATGATAAGAATTTCGGAGTTGCAGATGAAAGAGATAATAAATGTTTCAGATGGAAAAAGGCTTGGGAATATTGGAGATATCGAAATCGATATGAACACAGGGAAGATCGGGTCTATTATTATTTCCAAACAGGCACGCATGTTAGGGATTTTTGGGAAAGATGTAGAAATTGTAATTCCTTGGAAGGAAATTGTGAAAATTGGGGAAGATGTCATACTTGTTAGAGTAAATCCTGTTAATTCTGTAACAGAATCAATACAAACACCGACAATTTCATAAAGAATATTACAAATTCCTCTTTTTTTTCTGTTGGGATTATGAAAAAATAAAAGTATGGTAAAATAGACAGGAAGTACCATGCTTTTTTATGTTATTTTAATTAAAAGGAGCCGCTTTATGAGAGAACCATTTAAATATGTGGACGGTATACTGTATTTACAAGCGTGGAAAGAACTTGGAAACATTACTGCTGGATTTACGACAAAAGATGGTGGGATAAGTACGGGCTCCTTTCATGCGATGAATTTAGGATTACATGTGAATGATATCGTGGAGAACGTTCATGAAAACAGACGCATTTTAGCAAATAAGTTACAAAAACCATTAGAAAACTGGATTTGCTCTGAACAAGTTCATGATCATCAGGTTGAAAAAGTAGGACAACAGGAAAAAGGAAGTGGCGTCTATTCATATGAAGACGGTATTTCAAAAACAGATGGCATTTATACGACTGATAATGATGTTCTTTTAACATCATGTTACGCGGATTGTGTTCCACTCTATTTTTATGCGCCATCACATGGTATGATAGGACTTGCGCATGCTGGATGGAAAGGGACTGTAAAAGAGATTGCAAAGGAAATGATTCAAAAATGGAATGCAGAAGGGATTTCAAGTGATGAAATTCATGTTGCAATTGGACCAGCAATTGGATCTTGTTGTTACGTTGTTGATGATAGAGTGTTAACAGCAGCAAAGCAAGTAGTAAACGGTTCTGTCCCTTATAAAAAAATTTCTGATGGGCAGTACGCAATTAATTTAAAAGAAATTAATCGTATATTATGTGTACAAGTAGGCATAAAAGAAGAGAATATTGTAATGTCATCTCTTTGTACAAGCTGTGAAGAGCAACTATTTTTCTCTCATCGTCGTGATCAAGGTAAGACAGGGAGAATGTTGAGTTTCATAGGTTTTAAGGAGGAAGAAAGCAAGTGACAGTACAAAAAAAATTAACAACTGTAAACGAAGCGATTAAACAATCTTGCGTACGAGCGGGACGTTCGTTGCAAGATATTAAACTCGTTGCAGTTACAAAAACGGTAGGAATTGAAAAGACAAACGAAGTAATTGAAGCTGGAATTATTGATTTAGGTGAAAATAGAAATGAAGGTTTCTTACAGAAGTACGAACATTTCGGTTCAAAAGTGAATTGGCATTTTATTGGATCATTACAAACGAGAAAAGTAAAAGAAATCATTAATGAAATTGATTATTTACATTCGTTAGATCGTCTTTCACTTGCAAAAGAAATTCAAAAACGTGCTGATAAAAAAGTGAAATGTTTTATTCAAGTGAAAACATCATCTGAAGAATCAAAGCAAGGATTGGCAATAGAAGAAACGATTTCTTTTATTCAAAGTTTGCAAGAACTGGATAAGATTGAAGTGGTTGGACTAATGACAATGGCTCCGTTTACAGAAGAAGAGGAAGAAATCAGACGCTGTTTTAAGGAGTTACGTAAGCTACAAACAGAGGTGCAGGAGCTAGAATTATTACATGCGCCATGCAGAGAGTTATCAATGGGAATGTCTAATGATTACACGATTGCAATTGAAGAAGGTGCTACATATATTCGTTTGGGGACGATCTTAGTAGGAAAAGCGTAAAAGGAAGGAGAATCTTATTATGAGTTGGTCAAAAGTAAAATACTTCTTTTTTGATACACCAGAAGAAAAAGAAGCAGCTCAATATAGTTATGAAAAGGAGCAAACAGACATGAAGAAGCAGCAAGATCCGCCAGAACAACAAGATGTTACGTTTCCAAAAGCGCAACCGAAACAAAATGTTGTGAGCATTGAAACGGCAAAGCAATCTTCAAAAGTTGTTTTATTAGAACCACGCACATATTCAGAAGCGCAAGGGATTGCGGACCATTTAAAAGGTAGACGAGCTGTTGTAATTAATTTACAACGAATGTCTACTGATCAAGCTGTACGTATCGTTGACTTTTTAAGTGGTACTGTATACGCTATAGGCGGGGACATTCAAAAAATAGGACCGAAAACATTTATGTGTACGCCTGAAAATGTAGATATTGTTGGTGCAATTTCAGAGTTGTTCGGTGAAGAGGAAGACACAAATATAAAGAGGTGGTAATACGCCATGGTAACAGTTTTAAACATTTTAATTACTGCTATCGAGATTTACTCGTGGGCACTTATTATTTACATTCTTCTATCGTGGTTCCCTGGTGCAAAGGAATCAGCTTTTGGAGAAATTCTTGCTCGTATTTGTGAACCGTATTTAGAACCATTTCGCAGATTTATTCCACCGCTTGGTATGATTGATATCTCTCCACTCGTTGCGATTTTTGCGTTAAAGCTTGCTACGAATGGTTTAGTAAGTATATTCCGCTATTTCTTATAGTAAGAGGTTAAATACATGAGCATCTACGAACATTTCAGACCTGATGAAGAGGTCTTTGTGGATAAAGTGTTAGAGTGGAAGCGAGCAGCGGAGTACCATCAAGTGAAATTAACAGATTTCCTTGATCCAAGACAACAACAAATTGTCACTATGGTAGTAGGGCAAGGAGATGTTGCTGTACAATTTGATGGTGCAACGCCTCATGCAGAGCGTAAAAGAGCACTCATTTATCCAGATTATCTAGAAGTGAATGAAGAGGAATTTCAAGTAGAAGTATTGGAAATTGACTATCCTTCCAAGTTTTATACGCTAGAGCATAGGCAAATATTAGGTACATTTATGTCTCTCGGTTTAACGAGAGAAAAATGTGGTGATATTTTGCTTCAAGAAGATCGTGCCCAAATTGTAGTCGCAAAAGAAGTTGTATCTTATATTGAGATGAACTTACAATCTATAGGGAAAGCAAAAGTTTCCTTATCGCCAGTGCAAGGAGAAAAAATTCTACAGATGCAAGAAACGTGGGGAGAGAAATCTGGAACGGTTTCTTCACTTCGTTTAGATGTTATATTAGCTGAAATGTTACATATATCCAGACAAAAAGTACAACCTTTCATAAAAAATGGTTTAGTAAAAGTGAATTGGAAAACAGTGGAGCAAACTTCTTATGAATGTTATCCAGGAGATGTTTTTTCAGTGAGAGGATATGGGCGAAGTAAATTGTTTTCTGTAGAAGGTAGAACAAAGCGCGACAAATGGAGAATTTTGTATGGTATACTAAAATGATTGGTTTTTTAGAAGGAAATCCTCCTATTTTGTCGAAGAAAAGATATAATTGAAAGAGGAAATTTAGATAATTACTTGGAGGTGGCGTTGTGCCGTTAACACCATTAGATATTCATAACAAAGAATTTGGTCGCGGATTCCGTGGCTATGATGAAGATCAAGTAAATGAGTTTCTTGATCAAATTATCAAAGATTATGAATTAGTCATTCGTGAGAAAAAAGCTTTAGAAGAAAAAGTTGCGCAATTAGAAGGAAAGTTAGATCATTTCTCTAATATTGAAGATACGTTAAATAAATCGATCGTTGTTGCACAAGAAGCAGCGGAAGAAGTAAAACGTAATGCGCAAAAAGAAGCGAAATTAATCGTACGTGAAGCTGAAAAGAATGCAGACCGTATTATTAACGAAGCGTTAGTAAAATCAAGAAAAGTTGCTTTTGATATTGAAGAGCTAAAGAAACAAGCGAAAGTATTCCGCACTCGTTTCCGTATGTTACTAGAAACACAGCTTGAAATGTTAAACAACGATGATTGGGATAAACTAATTGAGTTAGAAGACGAAGTAGATGAACTGTTAAAAAAAGAAGAAACAGTGTAAGCTTGACGTTTTTCTCATTATTACATATAATTTTAAACAACATATTTATTAAGAAAAACGAAGATAGGGATAAGTACCTTTTTTATACCTTATATAGCGAACTGAGGATGGTGTAAGCTCAGGATAAGGAGATAATGGGAATATCACCCTGGAGTTCCGCGCTGAACAAATAGAGTAAGCGTAGGCGTATATTCGCGTTAAGAATATAAAGAGGATTGTATACATATGTATAGGATCTACTAGGGTGGTACCGCGGGAGACTTTCTCGTCCCTTTTTGGGATGAGAAGGTCTCTTTTTTATTCCGTTTTTTAAGTGTTTCTTTTATACATGTAAGGAGGAATTGAGCATGGAGTACAAAAATACATTACTAATGCCAAAAACAGAGTTCCCAATGCGTGGGAATTTACCAAAACGTGAGCCTGCAATGCAAGAACAGTGGGCTGAAATGAATATTTATGAAAAGGTACAAGAACATACGAAAGGTCGTCCTTTATTTGTATTGCATGATGGACCTCCATATGCGAATGGTGACATTCATATGGGACATGCATTAAATAAAGTGTTAAAAGACTTTATTGTTCGTTATAAATCAATGACTGGTTACTGTGCACCATATGTACCAGGTTGGGATACACATGGTTTACCAATTGAGCAAGCTTTAACAAATAAAGGTGTAAAGCGTAAAGAAATGACAGTTGCTGAGTTCCGTAAGTTATGTGCAGAGTATGCATATGAGCAAGTAGAACGTCAACGTGAACAATTTAAGCGTTTAGGTGTACGTGCTGATTGGGATAACCCATACATTACTTTAGAGCCAGCTTATGAAGCACAACAAATTAAAGTGTTTGGTGATATGGCGAAAAAAGGTTATATCTATAAAGGGCAAAAACCAGTTTACTGGTCTCCAACGAGTGAATCAGCTTTAGCAGAAGCTGAAATTGAATATCAAGATAAAAAATCAGCATCTATTTACGTAGCATTCCCTGTAAAAGACGGAAAGAACGTATTAGAAGGTGATGAGAAATTCATTATCTGGACAACAACACCTTGGACGTTACCTGCAAACTTAGGTATTTCTGTTCACCCAGAACTTGAATACGCTATTGTA
This sequence comes from Bacillus sp. BC08, assembly GCF_054326875.1. NCBI lineage: Bacteria > Bacillati > Bacillota > Bacilli > Caryophanales > Bacillaceae > Bacillus > Bacillus sp. BC08. The sequence goes on from NZ_JBTGPA010000035.1 coordinate 899,924, forward strand.
AAAGTAAATGATGAAAAATATATTATTGCTTCTGAACTATTTGAGACAGTTGCAAAAACGTTAGAGTGGGAAAATACTGAAGTTGTGAAAACGGTAAAAGGTAGCGAACTTGAGTATACAGTTGCAAAACATCCATTCTACGATCGTGATTCATTAGTTATGCTAGGAGATCACGTAACAACAGATGCAGGTACAGGTTGTGTTCATACAGCACCAGGGCACGGGGAAGATGACTTCGTTGTTGGTAAAAAGTATGGATTAGAAGTACTTTGTCCAGTTGATGATAAAGGTGTATTAACAAATGAAGCACCTGGATTTGAAGGCTTATTCTATGATAAAGCTAACAAGCCAATTACAGAGAAATTAGAAGAAGTAGGCGCGTTACTAAAACTGACATTCATTACGCATTCATACCCACATGATTGGAGAACGAAAAAACCAATTATTTTCCGTGCGACAGCACAGTGGTTTGCATCTATTGAAGCGTTCCGTAAAGAATTATTAGAAGCCGTTGCGGAAACAAAGTGGGTACCAGCATGGGGAGAAACTCGTCTTCATAATATGGTTCGTGACCGTGGTGACTGGTGTATTTCTCGTCAGCGTGCATGGGGTGTGCCAATCCCTGTATTCTATGCAGAGAATGGCGATCCAATTATTACAGATGAAACAATTAACCATGTAGCAGATTTATTCCGTGAGCACGGTTCTAACGTATGGTTTGAGCGTGAAGCGAAGGATCTATTACCAGAAGGATTTACACATACAGGTAGCCCGAATGGTGAATTCCGTAAAGAAACAGACATCATGGATGTATGGTTCGATTCAGGTTCTTCTCACCAAGCGGTATTAGAAGAGCGCGATGACTTACAACGTCCAGCTGATTTATATTTAGAAGGATCTGACCAGTATCGTGGTTGGTTTAACTCTTCATTATCAACAGCAGTTGCTGTAACAGGTAAAGCTCCATATAAAGGCGTACTAAGCCATGGTTTCGTATTAGATGGTGAAGGACGTAAAATGAGTAAGTCGATTGGAAACATCGTCGTACCGAAGAAAATTATGGATCAATTAGGCGGAGACATTTTACGCTTATGGGTATCTTCTGTTGACTATCAATCTGATGTACGTATTTCAGATGATATTTTAAAACAAGTAGCAGAAGTGTATCGTAAAATCCGTAACACATTCCGTTTCTTATTAGGAAACTTAGATGACTTTAAGCCAAGTGAAAATACAGTAGCTGTAGCTGAACTTCGTGAAGTAGATCGTTACATGTTAGTGAAATTAAATGACTTAATTACAAAAGTAAAAGAAGCATATGAAACATACGACTTCGCTGCTGTATATCATGCAATTCATAACTTCTGTACAATTGATTTAAGTTCATTCTACTTAGACTTTGCAAAAGACATTTTATACATTGAAGGTGCAAACCATGAAGATCGTCGTGCAATTCAAACTGTATTATATGATGTTCTTGTTGCGTTGACGAAACTTGTAACACCAATCTTACCGCATACGGCTGATGAAGTATGGCCATATGTTCCAGGTGTAACAGAAGAAAGTGTACAATTAACTGATATGCCAGAAGCTGTACAATTAGATGGTGCGGAAGAATTAAAAACAAAATGGGATGCATTTATGACATTACGTGATGACGTATTAAAAGCGTTAGAAGTAGCTCGTAATGAAAAAGTAATCGGTAAGTCATTAAATGCAAGCATTACGTTATATCCAACCGCAGAAATGAAAGCTATGTTAGAGTCTATTAGCGAAGACTTAAAGCAATTATTCATCGTCTCTGAGTATAAACTTGGTGGCATGATGGAAGAAGCGCCAGCAGATGCGCCGAAGTATGAGCATACAGCGGTTGTTGTTGCTCAAGCAACTGGTGAAACGTGTGAACGTTGTTGGGTAGTTTCAGAAACAATTGGTAAAGATGCTGAACATGAAACATTATGTGAGCGTTGCGCAACAGTTGTTAAAGAAAACTATGTAAAGTAATAAAAAACTGACTGTGCCTAAGTGCAGTCAGTTTTTTTATTGAAGATATATTGAAATTACTTTCACTCTCTTTCCTATGAAGGAAAAATGTGTGTGAGGTAAGCATAGAAATTTCGGACACACTAATCGTACATTGCAGCTGGGAGGAATGTACACGTGAATGAAATGTATATGGAAATCAAAGAAGAATTGCAATTGATGCGAAAAGAGTTACAAGAGAGGCTAGCTAAAGAGGTAATGCACAAATATGATACAGAGTTTAGCGAAGAGCTTGGATATGAAATTAAGGAAGAGATAAAGAAAAAACTCCTATTACATGATATAAAAGAGGACTTAAAAGATGTAGAACGTGCATTATTTAAAATGGAAATAGATATGTATGGTATTTGTGAAGAGACAGGGAGAGTAATTTCGGTAAAACAAATGAAGACTATGCCGACTGCCCGTACCATTCATGAATTTTTCTATGAAAAAGTAAATGTATGAATGCGCACAACGATATTATATTACCTTTTTTTAATTTATTTTATTCTTCTATAAAGGTTCATTGTGAAAAGGTTGCAGCTATGCTAAAATTTTGAGGTACACTGTCTTTGTGGGGGAAATGAAAATGATATATTATGTAATAGCGTTATTTGTCATTGCCATCGATCAAATATCGAAATGGCTAATTGTAAAGAACATGGAATTGGGTACGAGCATTCCGATTATCGATAATGTATTATACATAACATCACATCGAAATAGAGGAGCTGCCTGGGGGATTTTAGAAAATAAAATGTGGTTTTTCTACATTATTACAGTCGTTTTTGTAGCATTTATCGTAATTTATATGAAAAGATATGCGAAAACAGACAAACTTCTAGGAATTTCATTAGGTCTAATATTAGGCGGAGCAATTGGTAATTTCATTGATCGTGTATTTAGACAAGAAGTAGTGGATTTCATTCACGTGTATATTTTCTCGTACAACTATCCAGTATTCAATATAGCTGATTCAGCATTATGTATTGGTGTTGTATTAATTATTATTCAAACATTATTAGAAGGCAAGAAAACGAAGGAGTAATTGAATGAGTGAAGTAGTACAAGTAACAGTTGCAGAAGAACAAAAAAGCGAGCGAATTGATAAATTCGTTGCAGAAATAAACAGTGAATGGTCACGTTCACAAGTACAACAATGGATTAAAGATGATGTTGTTACAGTTAATGGAAAGTCGGTAAAAGTGAATTATAAGGTTAGAGAAAACGATGAAATTACAGTAACGATTCCTGATCCAGAAGAGTTAGATATTCAAGCAGAAGATATGAACTTAGAAATTTATTATGAAGATGCAGATGTACTCGTTGTTAATAAGCCGCGTGGTATGGTTGTACATCCAGCACCAGGTCATACAAGTGGTACGCTTGTGAACGGTCTTATGCACCACTGTACAGACTTATCAGGCATTAACGGTGTAATGCGTCCAGGTATCGTGCATCGTATTGATAAAGATACATCAGGCCTATTAATGGTTGCTAAAAATGATATGGCACACGAATCACTTGTAAATCAACTTGTAGCAAAAACAGTAACAAGACGTTATAAAGCAATCGTACACGGTGTGATTCCGCATGATAAAGGAACTATCGATGCGCCAATTGCTCGCGATAAGAAAGAACGTCAAAGCATGACAGTTGATGAAAATGGTAAGCATGCTGTTACGCACTTCCAAGTGTTAGAACGCTTTAAAGATTTCACACTTGTAGAATGTCGCTTAGAAACAGGACGTACACACCAAATTCGTGTTCATATGAAATACATTGGCTATCCACTTGCAGGAGATCCAAAATATGGTCCGAAGAAAACATTAGACATGAATGGGCAAGCACTTCACGCAGGTATTTTAGGATTCGACCATCCTCGTACTGGTGAGTATATTCAGTTTGAGGCACCGATTCCAGAAGTGTTTGAAGATGCATTAAATATTTTACGAAAATAGTATTGACAAATCATAAGAAAACTGAGATACTGACAACAGTTAAATAATGATCCTTTAACACAGCCCCGTGAGGTTGAGAAGGTAACGGTTTGAAATACATAGGGTATGTTGTACCCTTTTTTCAAAAGTCCTCTCGCACACGCTGAGAGGACTTTTTTTATACCATTACTCTCACGCAAGAAAAAAAGCTTGGAGGTGTAGAGCATGCAAGAGAAAGCAGTCGTTTTAGATGACCAAATGATTCGCCGCGCTTTAACACGAATTAGTCATGAAATCGTGGAACGAAATAAAGGTGTCGATAATTGTGTTCTTGTCGGAATTAAAACTCGTGGAATTTTTATTGCACAACGTTTGGCAGAACGAATTGGTCAAATTGAAGGAAAAGAAATGGAAGTTGGAGAGCTAGATATTACGTTATATCGTGATGATCTAACACTACAATCCAAAAATGAAGAACCACTTGTAAAAGGTTCTGATATCCCTGTAGATATTACGAAGAAAAAAGTTATCCTTGTAGATGATGTATTATATACAGGAAGAACAGTTCGAGCAGCAATGGATGCTCTTATGGATTTAGGTAGACCATCACAAATCCAACTGGCGGTTCTTGTTGATAGAGGTCATCGTGAACTACCAATTCGCGCTGATTATGTAGGAAAGAACATTCCAACATCAAGTGAAGAGCGTATCGAAGTTGATTTGCAAGAGACAGATCAACAAGATCGAGTAAGCATATACGATAAGTAAAGCCCTTTTAAATGTAGTCCTGTGAGGCTGCCAAAGGGTCTTGGCTTTCATATGTCAAATTTGGCATACGAAAGTGTAGGACTCTTTGTGCACAGGCACAAAGAGTTTTTTTATTGCAAAGAATTAAACTGAAGGAGGATGTAACAATGGAACAAAAGCCAGTGTTAGACGTTAATGAAGTACCGAAACCGGGAAAATGGTTATTTTTAAGTATACAACATTTGTTCGCGATGTTTGGATCAACAGTGCTGGTTCCGTTTTTAACAGGATTGAATCCGTCAGTAGCATTAATATCAAGTGGATTAGGAACGCTAGCGTTTCTTCTTATAACGAAAGGTCAAGTACCTGCCTATCTAGGATCATCATTCGCCTTTATCGCACCGATAATAACAGCGAAAACAGCAGGTGGACCTGGAGCAGCAATGCTCGGTGGTTTGTTAGCAGGACTTGTGTACATCTTAATTTCACTCGGAATTAAGAAGTCAGGATCAGAGTGGATTATGAAATTACTTCCGCCAATCGTAGTTGGTCCAGTAGTAATGGTAATCGGTCTAGCTTTAGCACATACAGCAGTTAACATGGCGATGAACGGTGCGGATGGAAAATATAGCTTTACACACTTTTCAGTAGCATTAGTAACGTTAGCAATTACAATTATCTGCTCTATATTCGGAAGAGGATTTTTCAGTATCATACCAGTGTTACTTGGCATTATCGGCGGATATATCTTCGCTTACTTCCAAGGGCTAGTAGACTTAAAGCCGGTAGCTGAGGCAAAATGGTTTGTTGTACCAGATTTCACAGTACCATTTGTAACATATACTCCGGAATTTTCGTGGAAGATTGTACTCTTGATGGTACCAGTTGCACTAGTAACAATTTCAGAACATATCGGACATCAAATTGTACTTGGAAATGTTATTAAAAGAGATTTAATTGAAAAACCAGGTTTACACCGTTCAATCTTCGGTGATGGAGTAGCAACATTAATCGCATCACTGATCGGTGGACCACCGAATACAACGTATGGTGAAAACATCGGTGTGCTAGCAATTACGAGAGCATACAGTGTATACTTATTCATCGGTTCAGCAGTGTTCGCAATCGTGTTCGGGTTTATCGGTAAGATTTCTGCACTGATTCATTCAATCCCAACACCGGTTATGGGTGGCGTATCAATCTTACTATTCGGTGTAATCGCATCAAGTGGATTACGCATGATGGTAGATGATAAAACAGACCTAAGTGACAAACGAAACTTAATGATTGCATCAGTAATACTAGTAATCGGTATTGGTGGAGCGGTACTTCACGTAGGAGAATCGTTCCAAGTAGAAGGAATGGCACTAGCAGCAATTGTAGGTGTCCTGTTAAATCTACTACTACCAGAAACGAAACAAATAAAACAATCTAAGCAGATTGCTTCATAATAATAACCTTTTAATTCAGTCCTGTGAGACCGGAAAGGGTGGCTTCTTCCTTGCACCCTAGTCTCACATGACTAGGGTATTTTTATACGAAGGTTGTTATAAATATACAAAAGTGGTAACATAAAAATCAGAAAGATGAGGGATGACGATGAGCCATTTGTTAACGATGAGTGAATTATCGGAAGTAGAAATTTCAGAAATCCTAAAAGACGCAGAAGATTTCGCGAATGGAAAAGAGAGCAAAACGACAGAGCAAACTTTTGTTGCGAACTTGTTCTTTGAGAATAGTACGAGAACGAGATTTAGCTTTGAAGTTGCTGAGAAGCGATTAGGACTTGAAGTTTTAAACTTTTCAGCTGATGCATCTAGCGTACAAAAAGGAGAAACTTTATACGATACGATAAGAACACTAGAATCAATCGGAACAAAAGCGGTAATCGTCCGCCATGAGCAAGATCGCTACTTCGATGAACTAAAAGATCAGGTAAATATCCCAATCTTAAACGCTGGAGATGGATGTGGAAACCACCCAACACAGTGCCTACTCGATCTTCTTACAATTAAACAAGAGTTTGGAAGATTTGAAGGATTAAAGATTGCGATAGTAGGAGATGTTCGTCATAGCCGAGTAGCACGTTCTAATGCAGAAGCATTAACGAAACTGGGTGCAACAATTTACTTTGCAAGTCCAGAAGAGTGGAAAGATAAAGACAGCACATTTGGAACATACAAACCATTAGATGAACTTGTTCCAGAAGTGGATGTAATGATGTTACTTCGTGTACAACATGAGCGTCATGATCATTATGAAACAGACATTATGAAAGAGTATCATGAGAAACACGGATTAACAGTGGAAAGAGAAAAGCGTATGAAAGAAGGAAGCATTATTATGCATCCAGCTCCTGTAAACCGTGATGTTGAAATTGCAAGTGAACTTGTTGAGTGTGAGCGTTCACGCATATTTAAACAAATGGAAAATGGAGTTTACGTAAGAATGGCTGTACTAAAACGCGCCTTACCAAATGTATTAGGAGGAATGAAACATGAATTACTTGTTTAAAAATGGTCGTTATATGAATGAAGAAGGAAAAATCGTAGCAACAGATCTTCTCGTACAAGACGGTAAAATCGCTAAGGTAGCAGAAAATATTACGGCAGATAATGCTGAAGTAATCGATGTGAACGGAAAGTTAATCGCACCTGGATTAGTAGATGTACACGTACATCTTCGTGAACCAGGTGGTGAACATAAAGAAACAATTGAAACAGGTACGCTAGCAGCCGCAAAAGGTGGATTCACTACAATTTGTGCAATGCCAAATACACGCCCAGTACCAGATTGCAGAGAACATATGGAAGACTTGCAAAATCGTATTAAAGAAAAAGCGCATGTCAACGTACTACCATACGGAGCAATTACAGTACGCCAAGCAGGTTCTGAAATGACAGATTTCGAGACGTTAAAAGAACTTGGAGCATTTGCTTTCACTGATGACGGTGTAGGCGTACAAGATGCTAGCATGATGTTAGCTGCAATGAAGCGTGCAGCGAAATTAAATATGGCAGTGGTTGCGCACTGTGAAGAGAATACTCTTATTAATAAAGGTTGTGTACATGAAGGGAAGTTTTCTGAGAAACATGGATTAAACGGTATCCCATCAGTATGTGAATCTGTACATATTGCAAGGGATATACTGCTAGCTGAAGCGGCAGATTGTCACTATCACGTATGTCACGTAAGTACGAAAGGATCTGTACGTGTAATCCGTGATGCGAAACGCGCTGGAATTAAAGTAACAGCAGAAGTAACACCTCACCATCTAGTGTTATGTGAAGATGATATCCCATCAGCTGACCCGAACTTTAAAATGAACCCACCGCTTCGTGGAAAAGAAGATCACGCAGCACTAATTGAAGGTTTACTAGATGGAACAATCGATATGATCGCAACTGATCATGCACCGCATACAGCGGAAGAAAAAGCGCAAGGAATGGAAAGAGCACCATTCGGAATTACTGGTTTTGAAACAGCATTCCCACTGCTATACACAAACCTTGTGAAAAAAGGAATTATTACATTAGAACAGTTAATTCAATTCTTAACAGAAAAACCAGCTGATACATTCGGCTTAGAAGCAGGTCGCCTGAAAGAAGGTAGAACAGCTGATATTACAATCATTGATTTAGAACAAGAAGAAGAGATTGACCCAACAACATTTTTATCAAAAGGAAAAAATACACCATTCGCAGGTTGGAAATGCCAAGGATGGCCGGTAATGACAATCGTTGGTGGTAAGATCGCATGGCAAAAGGAGAGTGCATTAGTATGAAAAGACAACTTATCTTAGAAGATGGAACAGTATTAATTGGAAAAGGTTTCGGAGGAGAAATCGAAAAGTCAGGTGAGGTTGTATTTACAACAGGAATGACTGGATATCAAGAAACATTATCTGATCCATCATATTGCGGTCAAATCGTAACATTCACGTACCCATTAATCGGAAACTACGGCATCAACCGTGACGATTTTGAATCGATTCATCCATCTGTAAATGGTTTAATCGTAAACGAAATTTGTGATCACCCATCAAACTTCCGTAATGAAATTTCGTTAAATGATTACTTAAAAGAAAGAAATATCCCAGGCTTAGCAGGAATTGATACGAGAAAATTAACGAGAAAAATTCGTCAATACGGTACATTACGTGGACGTCTATGTAACATGGATGCAGATGTAGAATACATCGTGAGCCAATTAAAAGCGACAGTATTTACAGATCACGTGAAACGCGTATCAACGAAAGATCCATACCCAAGCCCAGGTCGTGGACACCGAGTTGTACTTGTAGACTTCGGAATGAAACATGGTATTTTAAGAGAATTAAATAAACGTGATTGTGATGTAATTGTTGTACCTTACAATACAACAGCAGAAGAGATTTTACGCCTTAGCCCAGATGGAATTATGTTAAGTAACGGACCTGGGGATCCAAAAGATGTACCAGAAGCAATTGAAATGTTAAAAGACATTATCGGTAAAGTTCCTTTATTCGGAATTTGCCTAGGACATCAATTGTTCGCTCTAGCATCTGGTGCGAATACAAGTAAGTTAAAATTCGGTCACCGCGGTTTAAATCATCCAGTAAAACATCTTGCAACTGGAAAAGTAGCAATTACATCTCAAAACCATGGTTACGCAGTAGAAGAAGAATCAGTTAAAAATACAGAACTTGAAATTACACATGTAGCTTTAAATGACGGAACAGTAGAAGGTCTTCGTCATACGAAGTTCCCAGCATTTACAGTACAATATCATCCAGAAGCTTCAGCAGGACCAGAAGATGCAAATGATTTATTCGAAGATTTCTTAGCAATGATTGAAAACTTCAAGAAAGAAGGGGAAGAGTTATGCCAAAACGCCTAGACATTAACACAATTTTAGTAATCGGATCAGGACCAATTGTAATTGGGCAAGCAGCAGAGTTTGACTACTCTGGTACACAAGCTTGTCAATCTCTTAGAGAAGAAGGTTACAAAGTAATCCTTGTTAACTCTAACCCAGCAACAATTATGACAGATACTGCAACAGCAGATAAAGTATACATTGAGCCTTTAACATTAGAATTCGTAAGCCGAATCATTCGTAAAGAGCGTCCAGATGCAATCTTACCAACATTAGGTGGTCAAACAGGCCTGAATATGGCTGTTGAACTTGCAAAATCAGGCATACTGGAAGAGTGTGGAGTTGAAATTTTAGGAACAAAATTATCAGCAATCGAGCAAGCGGAGGATCGTGATTTATTCCGTACATTAATGCAGGAATTAAATGAACCAATTCCATCTAGTACCATTATTCATACGCTAGAAGAAGCACATGAATTTGTAAAAGAAATTGGATATCCAGTTATTGTTCGCCCAGCATTTACAATGGGCGGAACAGGTGGCGGAATCTGTAGTAATGAAGAAGAACTAATTGAAATCGTATCAGGTGGATTAAAACATAGTCCAGTAACACAATGTTTATTAGAAAAGAGCATTGCTGGTTGTAAGGAAATTGAATATGAAGTAATGCGTGATTCGAATGATAACGCGATTGTAGTATGTAACATGGAAAATATCGATCCAGTTGGAGTTCACACAGGTGATTCTATCGTTGTAGCACCGAGCCAAACATTAAGTGACCGTGAATACCAAATGTTACGAAATACTTCATTACGAATTATTCGTGCATTAGGAATTGAAGGTGGATGTAACGTTCAGCTTGCACTTGATCCACATAGCTTCCAATACTATGTAATCGAAGTAAACCCACGTGTAAGTCGTTCATCTGCACTAGCATCTAAAGCGACTGGATATCCAATTGCGAAGCTAGCGGCAAAAATTGCAGTCGGTTTAACATTAGATGAAATTATAAATCCAGTAACACAAAAAACATACGCTTGTTTCGAACCAGCATTAGACTATGTTGTTTCAAAAATTCCGCGCTGGCCATTTGATAAGTTTGAATCGGCAAACAGAACGCTTGGAACGCAGATGAAAGCAACTGGTGAAGTTATGTCAATCGGACGTAACCTAGAGCAGTCATTATTAAAAGCGATTCGTTCTTTAGAACTTGGCGTTTATCACTTAGAGTTAGCGCATTTAAAAGAGCTTGATAAAGAGACAATGAAAAAACGCATTATAAAAGCTGATGATGAGCGACTGTTTATTGTAGCAGAAGCAATTCGTCAAGGTGTAACGAAAGAAGAAATTAACGAATGGTGTGAAATGGACTTCTTCTTCTTACAAAAAGTTGAAAACATCGTAAATATGGAACGCGAAGTAAAGGCGAATGTAGGAAATATGGAAGTACTACAATCTGCGAAAGAAATGGGCTTCAGTGATCACTACATTGCAGCAGCTTGGAACAAAACAGAGCGTGAAATTTACGATATGCGTAAAGAAAGCAATATAACTCCTATTTATAAAATGGTAGATACTTGTGCGGCAGAGTTTGAATCTGCAACACCATACTACTACAGCACATATGGTGACGAGAATGAATCGGTTAGAACAGATCGTAAGAGTGTTGTCGTACTAGGGTCTGGTCCAATCCGTATCGGTCAAGGTGTTGAGTTTGACTATGCAACGGTTCACTCTGTATGGGCAATTAAAGAAGCTGGATATGAGGCAATCATTGTTAATAACAATCCGGAAACAGTTTCAACAGACTTCAGTATTTCTGACAAATTATACTTTGAACCATTAACAATCGAAGATGTAATGCACATTATCGATTTAGAAAAGCCAGAAGGTGTTATCGTCCAATTCGGTGGACAAACGGCAATTAACTTAGCTGCTAAATTAGAAGCTCACGGTGTGAAAATCTTAGGAACATCACTTGAAGATTTAGATCGTGCAGAAGATCGTGATAAGTTTGAAGCAGCTCTAACACAGCTTGGTATCCCGCAACCAGTTGGTAAAACAGCAACGACTGTAGAGCAAGCGGTAGCAATCGCTGACAAAATTGGTTACCCAGTATTAGTAAGACCATCTTACGTACTAGGTGGACGCGCGATGGAAATCGTATATCGTCAAGAAGAACTGCTACACTACATGAAAAATGCGGTTAAAGTTCACGCAGATCACCCAGTATTAATCGATCGTTACATGGTTGGTAAAGAGATTGAAGTAGATGCAATTTCAGACGGTGAGAATGTATTCATTCCAGGTATTATGGAACATATTGAACGCGCTGGAGTTCACTCTGGTGACTCAATCGGAGTATATCCACCACAAAGCTTATCTGCAAAACTGAAAGAACAAATTATTGAACATACAATTGCACTTGGAAAAGGTTTAAATATTGTTGGATTACTAAATATCCAGTTTGTAGTATTTGAAGATCAAGTGTATGTAATTGAAGTAAACCCACGTGCGAGCCGTACAGTACCATTCTTAAGTAAAATTACAGGTGTACCGATGGCGAATGTTGCAACGAAAGTTATTTTAGGTCAAAACCTTGTAGAGCAAGGATACGGAACTGGTTACCACCCAGAAGAGAAAGAAGTGTATGTAAAAGCACCGGTATTTTCATTTGCGAAACTACGTTCAGTTGATACAACATTAGGACCTGAAATGAAGTCAACAGGGGAAGTAATGGGGAAAGACTTAACACTTGAAAAAGCATTATACAAAGGGTTAGTTGCTTCTGGAATTAACATTCCAACGCACGGATCAGTAATCATTACTGTAGCGGATAAAGATAAAGAAGAGGCAATGGAAATTGCAAAACGTTTCCATGAAATCGGCTATAACTTATTAGCAACAGCTGGAACAGCACAATCGTTAGCAGAGCAAAACATTCCAGTACAAGTTGTAAACAAAATTGATTCTGAAGACTACAACTTATTAGACATTATCCGTCAAGGAAAAGCGCAGTTTGTAATCAATACATTAACAAAAGGCAAACAACCAGCGCGTGATGGTTTCCGCATTCGCCGTGAATCAGTAGAAAATGGTGTGGCTTGCTTAACATCACTTGATACAACGAGAGCAATTTTACGAGTACTAGAATCTATGACATTCTCAGCTCATTCAATGAAAGAAATTACGCAAACAAAGCGTCACGAGGTGGTACATGCATGATGCAAAAGCAAAATATGATCGTCGTTAATCAAAAAGAAATCGCAAAAAACATTTACGAATTAGTGCTTCAAGGAACGTTAGTACAGCAAATGAACGAACCAGGGCAGTTTGTACACATTAAGGTAGCAGAGGGCATTGCGCCCCTTCTGCGCCGCCCGATTAGTATTTGTAATGTAGATCAAGAGAAGAACGAATTTACAATGCTATATCGTGCAGAAGGACAAGGGACAAAAACATTAGCAACTAGAAAACAAGGTGAAATGGTAGACGTACTAGGACCACTAGGACATGGTTTTCCTGTAGAAGAAGCAGAAGCTGGTCAAACAGCTTTACTAGTCGGCGGGGGGATTGGCGTACCACCACTTTATGAATTATCACAGCGCCTTGTTGCAAAAGGTGTACGCGTAATTCACATCTTAGGTTTTCAAACGAAAGATGTCGTTTTCTATGAAGAGAAATTTGCAGAACTTGGTGATACGTACGTTGCGACAGTAGACGGTACACACGGCACAAAAGGATTTGTCACAGATGTAATTGATAATTACGGAATTGACTTTGATATTCTTTATTCATGTGGTCCGTTAGCGATGCTTCGTGCATTAGAAGGACGTTACAAAGAGAAAAAAGCTTATATTTCTTTAGAAGAACGTATGGGCTGTGGTATTGGAGCTTGTTTCGCATGTGTATGCCACTTACAAGAAGATCCAAGTGGACATTCTTACAAGAAGGTGTGTAGCGACGGACCAGTATTTCCAATCGGGGAGGTTGTACTATGAACAGATTGCAAGTTGAATTACCGGGATTATCATTAAAAAATCCAATTATACCGGCATCTGGATGCTTTGGATTTGGTCGTGAATATGCACAGTTTTACGATTTAAGTGTACTAGGATCAATCATGATCAAAGCGACGACAGAACAACCACGTTATGGAAATCCGACGCCTCGTGTTGCTGAAACACCGGGCGGCATGTTAAATGCAATCGGACTTCAAAACCCAGGGTTAGAAAAAGTAATGAATTCTGAATTACCATGGTTAGAACAATTTGATCTTCCAATCATTGCGAACGTTGCAGGCTCACAAGCTGAGGATTATGTAGCGGTTGCAAAGGAAATTTCTAAAGCGCCTAATGTCCACGCACTAGAATTAAATATTTCTTGTCCGAACGTAAAAACAGGTGGTATCGCCTTTGGTACAAATCCTGAAATTGCTGCTGATTTAACGAAGCGAGTAAAAGAGGTTTCTGAAGTACCTGTATACGTGAAGTTGTCACCGAACGTGGCAAACATTGTGGAAATTGCAAAAGCGATTGAAAATGCAGGTGCAGATGGTTTAACGATGATTAATACATTGCTTGGTATGCGTCTAGATTTAAAAACAGCTAAACCAATTTTAGCAAACCGTACAGGCGGATTATCAGGTCCTGCGATTAAGCCAGTAGCGATTCGTATGGTACATGAAGTAAGCCAAGCGGTTAACATTCCAATTATCGGAATGGGTGGTATTGAAACAGCGGAAGATGTGATTGAATTCTTCTACGCTGGTGCAAGCGCAGTTGCAGTAGGTACAGCGAACTTTATCGATCCGTTCGTATGTCCGACAATTATTGAAGAGTTACCAGCACTATTAGATGAATTAGGATTTGATCACATTTCGGAATGTCAAGGAAGGAGCTGGAAGCAAACATGTCACAGTCGTTAATCGTTGCACTAGATTTTCCAGGGAAACAAGATGTAGAACAATTCTTGCGCCACTTTGAAGGGGAAGAGTTATTTGTCAAAGTTGGTATGGAGTTATTTTATAAAGAAGGCCCTGCAATTATTACGTACTTAAAAGAAACAGGACATAAGATCTTTCTAGATTTAAAACTTCATGATATTCCGAACACAGTAAAAAGCGCTATGCGTAGCCTAGCTAGTCTAGATGTTGATATGGTAAATGTTCATGCTGCTGGGGGAAGCAGTATGATGAAAGCTGCGATTGAGGGATTAGAGGAAGGTAAGCAAGAAGGAAAAGAGAGACCGATTTGTATTGCAGTTACACAACTAACAAGCACTTCGGAAGCGATGATGAAAAAAGAGATCGGCATTGAGAAAACGTTAGAAGAAGCGGTTGCTCATTATGCAAAACTAACGAAAGAAAGTGGACTTGATGGCGTTGTTTGTTCAACACTTGAAGTTCCAAAATTACGTGAAGTATGCGGAAATGAATTTGTAACAGTAACACCGGGGATTCGTCTTGCAAGCGATGATGTAAATGACCAAGTGCGCGTAGCAACACCGAAACGTGCGAGGGAACTTGGCTCAAGTTACATCGTAGTTGGACGTAGTATTACAAAAGCAGAAAATCCGCTTGAAGCGTATAAAACAGTAAAACAACAGTGGGAAGGTGTAACAGTATGAAAAAAGAAATCGCATCGCATTTATTAGAAATTGGAGCAGTATTTTTACAACCGAATGATCCATTCACTTGGTCTTCAGGTATGAAATCACCAATTTATTGTGATAACCGTTTAACTTTATCTTATCCAAAAGTACGTCAAGCAATTGCAGCTGGATTAGAAGCGTTAATTAAAGAGCACTTCCCAACTGTAGAAGTTATTGCAGGAACAGCAACTGCTGGTATTGCACACGCTGCATGGGTAAGCGATCGTATGGATTTACCAATGTGCTACGTACGTAGTAAAGCAAAAGGTCACGGTAAAGGGAACCAAATTGAAGGAAAAGCTGAAAAGGGTCAAAAAGTAGTAGTAGTAGAGGACCTAATTTCAACTGGCGGTAGTGCAATTACATGTGTAGAAGCACTTCGCGAAGCTGGCTGTGAAGTATTAGGAATCGTATCAATCTTCACATACGAGCTAGAAGCAGGAAAAGAAAAACTAGAATCAGCTAACGTAGCATCATACTCTTTAAGCGACTACAGTGCATTAACTGAAGTAGCAGCAGAAAAAGGTATGATCGGACAAGCTGAAACGAAAAAATTACAAGAGTGGCGTAAAAATCCAGCAAACGAAGCTTGGATCACAGCGTAACACGAAAAAAGACGACCGCGGGGGAACGCGGTCGTTTTTTATATTATTGTTAAAACTTCATGTAAAGTCCTATCGATATCAAAAAAATCATATTATAATCTCTTTACTAAATACTACTTAGTGCTTTCTGCAATCTCATATCCTCTTACAAACAATAGCGTCATATAAGAAACAACAAATGAGAAGATGCTGTACATGCCAACCCAAAAGAAAAATTTTGGAGTAAAGGCGATAACACCTATTATTAAAAAACTAGCAAACGTTACAATCGGCATTACGTAATACGTTTTCGTCTTACGTGTTCCAATAACAGAAACGATAAAGATAAGTAATGGACAAATTAATAAGACGAAAATCAATTCATTCATAGTTATGTCCCCTTTTCGAATGGAAGTAATCTGTTTCTCGTAAACGTTTTGAAATAAATACTCTCCTAATATAACTTCGCTAACATATACATAATCCCTTTTGAAAGCCAGTAATTCATGATGAATTTTACAATAAAAAAACATAAGCAAGAGAACACTTGCTTATGTTATAGGATAAACATCGCAACGATGGTGGTGACAATTAAGCCAATCACAACTGGTAAAAAGTTTCGGCGTGCAAGTTCAAACGGATCCACTTTACAAATGGCAGCGGCAGGAATAAGCGCCCAAGGAATTAAAGTCCCGCCTCCGGTCCAGATTGCAGCAATTTGCCCAAGTGCTGTTAATGTAGCTGTTCCATGCCCAAGTGCTGTTCCGAAAAGATTGGCAATTGAACCAGCAAGTGATATACCGGAAAAGCCAGATCCATCTAACCCTGTTATGACACCAACGATTGTTAATGTTCCCGCTGATACATATTGGTTTAAAGGAACAGTTTGAGATAAGGCGATTCCTAAGTCGTTAATGATTCCGTGTGAACCTTTCGGTAAATAATCCCCGATAATTTTTACAAAGCCGCTATCTCCTAAATAAAAGAGTGCAGCAATTGGGATAACTGGACCAAAGATTTTAAATCCAAATTGGAGCCCTTCTATAAAATAATCGGTCGTTTTATTTAGTCCATTACCTTTGTAGGCTATAAGGGAAATGATGATAATCATAATAACAGTCGTCCCGCCGATAAGTGCAGTTGCGTCGCTGCCTTGTAGTTTAAATTGAATCATGCAAAGGATATCGATGGCATATACGATCGGAATGCAAATAGCGAGCCATTTTTTTGTCCGAGAAGATAATGAAGTGAGCGTTTTAGAAGACTCAGTTGATGGAATAGATTCTTGCGTCGATAAGCCTGTATGAAATTCTTTTCGTAAGAAGAAAAATGCGACGGAAGTTGTCACAATGCCCATAACGATAACGAGCGGAACACTGGCAGAAACAACGCTGGAAACAGGAAGACCACCAGCATCTGCTGTTAATTTCGGTGCACCTTGAATAACGAAGTCACCAGATAAGGCGATGCCGTGCCCGAATAAGTTCATAGCAATGGCAACGCCAATTGGGGGAAGACCGACGCGTACAGCGACGGGTAATAAAATAGCTCCCATTAAGGCGACAGCCGGAGAAGGCCAAAAGAAGAAAGAAATAGTCATCATTAAAAGGCCGATAATCCAGTAGGCGAGGGTAGGGGTACGAATCATCTTTGTAAATGGTGAAATCATCGTATCATTTATGCCGGTATGAACGAGTAGATTGCTCATTGATACGATAATGGAGATGATTAATATAGTTGGTAATAGCTCAATAATAGCGTAAATGAAACTTTGAAAAATACTGCTAATAGCAAGAGGGATAGAGCTTGTAGCGGTTAATGCTAATAAAAAGATAAAAACGATACAAATAATCGTCGTATCTTTCCGGAGAATAAAAAAGGCGATAATAGTGAGTAAACAAAGAATATAGAGAGCATGCAACAGCGTTAATTCAACTCCCATAACATTCACATCCTTTAGGCATTCGTGTAGTTTATTGTATGAAGGCAGTGAAAGTATGTGAGTATAGGAAAAAGAAAAAAGTGAAATTTCATGTACTGTAATGATAAGAACGATGAATGGATGTTAAAATACAATTAATCATAAAAATGGAATTCAAGGAGGGCTTATGCGCAAAATAATTGGATTTTGGGGATTCGTTATATCTTGTAGTCTATTAATCATTTTAAACTTGTTTACAAACAATGAATGGATCAGTATCATACCTGTTTTCGGGTTTGTTTTTGTACTGCTATATAACTGGGATGATATGAAACAATATAGTAAGAAAAGTATCGGAATTATGATAGGTATCATTGTTGTTTGCTCATTTTTCGTAGGGTTTATTTTAATAGAAGGGCAGAAGCAAATGGAGAAAATGTCTATTTTTCAACAATGGATGTCGTCTGCAAAAGGACTTTATATTGTAATTGTAGTAGTTGTTTTTCTGAAAATTGTTATAAGTATAGTAGGTTACATATTAAAGAAGAAGTAGAATTGGGGCGTACGAATGAGAGAGAAAATAGGATATTATGGTGTGCTCGTTTGTTTACTATTATCAGTTGTTTCAGGGCAATTTCTTAAAAGTGAATGGGTGCCAGTTATATTATGTATAGGAGTATTGATTTTTGCACCTATGTATCGCTGGAAAGAATGGAAGGCATATAGCCGAAAAAAGAAAATTGTTTTCAGCATCGAGTTTGTCATTGTAATTAGCACGATTCCATTTTTGTTATTGAAAGGAAATGAGATAATAGATGGAATTGTAATGTTTCAAGGCTGGTTATTTATTGCGAAATTGATATATTTAATATGTATTTTAATGTTGGTAGCGGCAGTCGCCAAAAAAGTAAATAAAAAGCTATTCGCTAATGAATAAAAGAAAATGCCACCCTTATTCGGTGGCATCTTCTCATTTTATTGAATGAGCTTTTTGCATCTTTTTAACTAAACGAATTTGTCCGCGATGATTGATTTCATCTTCAAATACGTGAAACCACTTAAAGTAGTTATTTGCTGGCTTGTCATACCAAAAGTCTGTCGTTTTAAATAGCCATTCATCAGGTAACGATTGAAAAGTCTCGATCGTGTTGGAACGTACTTCTTGTAATGTGTTTATGTAAAATTCTATAGAGTTTCCTTTTATTTTCTCGCGGCCAAGATCTCCTAACTCGATAGCAGGTAACCAACGTTCTAATTCAGCTTCCGTTGGTTCACGGTCTTCAAAAGTATGAATCTGGTAGTAAAATTCAATAGCGACCATATGGTACAATAACATGCCGATTGAATTTGCTTCTTCATCATACAAATAATCAAGTTCTTCAATTGTTAAACCTTCCACCGCTTGCATTGTTGTATAGCGAGCATAATTCATCATGGAAACAAGTTTGGAAAATTAAGGCTGTAAACCATCTATTTTATCAATTACAAAGTTCAATTAAAATTCCCCCTCTTTAAACGATGACTCCAGAGAAAGAATTCTATGTGCAGCGAAAAACTCCTTTAAAAAAGGCTATGATTTTAACAAGGGATAACAATTAGTTCCCGATTTGATTTTGTAATAACTTCATATCCGTCTTTTGTGATGACAATATCATCTTCAATTCTACAACCGCCCCAGTCTGGTATATAAATGCCTGGTTCCACTGTAACAACCATACCTTCTTCTAAAGTAGCTTTACTTTCTTGGGATAGGCGAAGAGGTTCATGTATTTCTAACCCAAGACCATGACCAGTAGAGTGTCCAAAATATTGACCGTATCCATGTTCTGTAATGTAATCTCTCGTTATATCATCGATACTTTTCGCAGTTTCCCCAGGTTTAATTGCTTCCGTCCCACGTTTTAACGCTTCTCGTACAATATTGTATATCTTTTTGAATTTTTCTGATGGTTCCCCAATTGCTACAGTACGTGTTATATCGGAACAATATCCATCGTAAAGTGCACCGAAATCTAATGTAACGACGTCGCCTCGTTCGATTATTTTATTTGATGCAACTCCATGAGGAAGTGAAGAACGGACGCCAGAAGCTACAATGATTTGGAAGGAAGAGGATGTAGCCCCTTTTTTTCGCATAAAAAATTCTAACTCATCTCGTACATCATTTTCACTTATTCCTGGTTTTAGAAACGTAAGGATGTGGTGAAATGCTTCGTCAGCAATATTAGCTGCAATTTTCATTGTTTCTATTTCAGGCGTGTCTTTAATAATACGAATATTTTCGATGATTTCGCACACTTGAACCATTTCCACATGTACGTATTTTTGTAAGTTTTTATATTGTTGCAATGTCATGTTATTTTCTTCAATTCCAAGTTTTTGGATGTTTAATTTTGATACTTGATGTGCAATTTCTTTTTCTAAATTTCCTTTATGCATAATAATTTCAGCATCTTTTATTTGTGATTTTGCTTGATCTACATAGCGGAAATCTGTTATAAAAACAGCTGTATCCGCAGAGATTAAGACGACGCCAGCACTACCTGTAAAGCCTGTTGCATATTGGCGATTTTCTTTTTTTGTAATCAGTAATCCGTCAATTTCATAGTTTTGTAGTTGATTTTGGATTTTATTAATTTTCAAAGTCATGTTAATTCCCCCTATTCACAGTATTGAATAAAGCAAATAGCGTGCCAAAAAAATATTTTTAGAGAAAAGATAACAGAAATTTTGTGGGTGGTGGGCTGCTCGTGAAATACAGATTATTTTAATTATCAGTGGGAGAATGAGAAAATATCGACCAAAATTTCACTTTCTTTACAAGGTGTCAAAAAACTTATACAAATTCGAAAGAGCACTGTCAATTTTTTTGACAATATGGAAGAGAAGGATAAGAGATTTTTAGTATATATTTTGAAAGTATGTCCTTTGTTTTGTTCTAATGTAAAATTTAATATATAAATAAATAATTGTTATTGATATAATAGGTAATTGTTGGATTTCTCAAGGAGATAGGGAAACGTAACGAATATGAAGGAATAAGGATTGTGAGTATATGAAGAAATTTAGTAAAGTAATGTCATTTTGCTTGGCGGCTAGTATGCTAGTTGTAACAGGGTGTGAAAAAGGTGAAAACAAAGTTCAAGTAAATGAAACGATTGAACAGCTTGATGAAGCGCCAGAAGTGACAGAAAAAGAAGCGGAAAAGATTGTAAGAAAGAGTGTAGATGCAATAGCAAATGAATTTAGTGAGATGGAAAAAGAAAATGGATGGAGCCGAAATAATCCTGGAGATTTAGCTACAGCTAAAAAAGGCGTTAAGGGATTAGTTTCAGATAAGTTTGTGGAGAAGGAGCTTCCAGGATTGCTTGATACATTTAATAGGTCAAGGGAAACAGATATGTTACCATTTCCGATTCATATTGAGCCGGACGTGAGGACAACTTATTCACAGAAAAATGATGTTTTAAAGATCGAGACGCTTACTCTTGCAAATGATATGGGGAATGAAGCGGAGATGTGGGAATTTGTCTTAGTGTATACCGATGGAGAATGGTTAATGGATAGATGGTCATCAAATACGTCAGTAGATTTAAAGTTAACTAAAGAAGAAGCTAAAGAACTTCTTAGAGTACAAGGTTTCAAGAATGTCTCTTTCGTTAGAGAAGAGAATAGTGGAAATAAGAAATATATTTTTAAAGAAAGTAACGGAGTAGTTGCTGTCGACGCAAAAAACTCGGTTATTACTCACAATGTAGATGATGAAGAGCAAGAAAAGGTAACGAAAAAAGATTTTGTTCAAGAGCAAGAAACAGTTAAGGGGAATGATTCTAGTACGTCTACTAGTTCAAAAAAAGAAACTTCGTCAGCAGTGGGGAAAACTAAGGTTTTAAATGAGTTAGCAGCTCTAGAAAACCAAGAAAAACATACAAATGTTATGTTAACAAATGACATAGTAAATGAAATAGAAGGAAATTATCAACTGTGGGATAATAAACTAAATGAGATTTACAGTACGTTAAAAAATACGATGTCAGCTGATGCGTTTCAGTCGGTGAAAACGAAACAAATTGCATGGGTTAAAGAAAAGGAAAGTAAGGTTAAAGCCATTGCTACGGATGAAAATAATGGAACGATGAAATATATTGAAGCTGCAGATGAAAAATATAAGATGACAAAAGAAAGATGTTATGAATTAGTGAATGGGTACATGAACTAGTGTGAACGAATATAAAAAATGCGTTGCTTATAAGCAACGCATTTTTTATATTTACGCTTTTAATTTCATTACAGTATCAGCATCAGGTGTTACATATACGGTTTGCTGATTGTCGTACGTAACAAAACCAAGTTTTGCACCACTCGGTTTTTTGACATGGCGTATTTTAGTGAAATCTACAGGAACAGAACTAGAATCCTTTGCTTTACTAAAATAGGCAGCGATTTTAGCAGCTTCTAACACAGTTTCTTCGGTAGGTTCAAGAGAACGAATGACAACATGAGACCCAGGGATATCTTTCGTATGTAACCAAATTTCATCACGACGGGCAAACTTCGTTGTTAAATAATCATTTTGTTTATTGTTTTTACCAACGAAAATCTCTGTACCATCACTTGCAAAATATTTATCTAATACTGGTTTGGTAGGCTTTTTCTTTGCGTTTTTCGTTTTACGATTGCGCATATAACCTTCTTCAGCCAATTCCTCACGAATTTCTTCAATATCTTTTGAAGATGCAGCTTCCATTTGTTGAAGTAAGCTATCAAAATAAAGAATTTCTTCATTTGTTTTTTCGATTTGTTCTTCTACAACAACAACTGAATTTTTCGCTTTTTGGTACTTTTGGAAATAGCGTTGTGCATTGTCAGATGGTGTTTTTAAAGGATCTAATGTAATTTTTACAGTTCCGCCATTTTCATCATAATAGTTAACGACTTCAATATCTTTATCACCTTTTTTCAAAGCATACATATTGGCTGTAAGTAGTTCTCCAAATAGTTGATATTTATCTGCTTTTCCGGCATCTTGTAATGTTTTTTCTAGTTTAATGAGCTTCTTCTCATTTTTATTTTTTTCGTTTTGCATAAAGCGCTCTAAATCATAAGCTTGTTGTTTTACACGGTCGCGCTCTGCTTTTCCGAAAAAGAAACGGTCTAGCAATTCACTAACAGATGAGAATGTCTTGTCTTCTCCTTGCAAGTGTGCAAGAGGGAAAAGATAAAAGAATTCTTTCCCATTTGAAGTAGTCATTGTTGGTGAATATGTATGAGTTAGTAATGGTTTTTGTATGGAGAAAAATGCGTCCGCTAATGCTTTTTCATTTACCATACCTGCTTTTTTCACTACTTCTTTTGCGAATAACGGCGATATGCCCGTAAAGGTGCCGACAAGCTGTTTATCCATGTTCCCAGATAGAAAGTCTAGCGGTCTAATAAATTCATCATTTGTTTCAATCTGAAGTGGATTAATTTTATGTTGTGCTGGTGGTGCAACATATTCCGCTCCAGCATATACAGTTCGATGTCGGTTTACTGCTAAAGAAACGTGTTTTAAGCTATCTAAAATGTTGTTTGTTTTTGTGTCTACTAAAATGATGTTACTATGTCGTCCCATTATTTCAATTACTAATGTTTTTAGTGATTCGTCACCAATTTCATTTCTACTGCGAACTGTAATTTGAATAATGCGCTCTAAATCAATTTGTTCAATTTTTTCAATGAATCCACCTTCTAAATGCTTACGAAGAAGCATACAAAACATTGGTGGAAGTGCAGGTGAATCGTAATTTTGATTTGTTAAGTGTAAACGTGCATATGTCGGATGAGCGGAAAGAATCAGTTTTTGATTTTTTCCGTTTGCTCGAATATGTAATAAAATCTCGTATTTTGAAGGTTGGTATATCTTAGAAATTCTTCCTGTGTAAAGAGAATTTGCAATTTCATGTGTAATTGCTCTTGTAAATAATCCATCGAATGCCATAAATGAACACTCCTTTCTAACTAAAAGTTAATTATAGCATTTTTTTGGACGAGGCTGAATAAGCTTTCAATAGAGTATGTCTGGAATCAGGAGGTCGATAGTGGGATGAACTGGTATGGAATGCGCGCACATGAAGTGGAAGAAAGAACGAATACGAATGTGAAGGTTGGACTTACAGAGAAAGAAGCAGAGGGCCGAATAAAAAAATTTGGTACAAATGAATTGGATGAAGCAAAAAGGCCTTCTGCACTGATGGTATTTTTGGCGCAATTTAAAGATTTTATGGTACTTGTTTTATTTGGGGCAACAATAGTTTCGGCTTTTTTAGGTGAATACATTGATTCTATTGCGATTGTGGCAATTGTTATTATCAATGGTATTCTTGGCTTTTTTCAAGAAAGAAAGGCTGAAAAGTCACTGGAAGCTTTAAAAGAGCTAGCCGCCCCGCAAGTTACTGTACTGCGGAATGGAAAGTGGGTAAAGGCACCGTCTAAAGCACTCGTTTTAGGTGATGTTATTAAATTTTCTAGTGGTGATCGTATTGGGGCGGATGTACGTCTTGTTGAGGCATCGAGTTTATATATCGAAGAATCAGCTTTGACAGGAGAGTCAGTACCGGTGCAGAAGAAGGTGGAAGCTCTGCAAGGGCAAGATGTTTCAATTGGTGATCAAAAAAATATGGCTTTTATGGGTACGATGATTACACGAGGAGCTGGAACAGGGGTCGTTGTAGCAACTGGTATGAATACAGCGATGGGTCAAATTGCAAATATGTTACAAAATGCAGAGCAAATGGAAACACCACTACAAAGAAGATTAGAGCAACTCGGAAAAATATTAATTATTGTGGCTCTTATTTTGACAGCGCTTGTCGTATTAGCGGGTGTGTATCAAGGGAATGAAGTATATCATATGTTTTTAGCAGGCGTGTCGCTAGCTGTTGCTGCGATTCCTGAAGGATTACCAGCGATCGTTACAGTAGCTTTATCGCTTGGTGTACAGCGTATGATTAAAAAGAGAGCAATTGTAAGGAAGTTACCAGCGGTAGAAACGTTAGGATGCGCTTCCGTTATATGTTCTGATAAAACAGGAACAATGACGCAAAACAAGATGATGGTAACACATATGTGGTCAGGTGGAGAGTTATGGAAAGTGACGGGGCAAGGATATGAACCTAATGGCTCTTTTTTGAAAGGTGAAAAGGAATTCGATCCAGCTAAAACAAAAGCGCTGTATCAACTACTCACATTCGGTTCACTATGTAATAACGCAAATATTATCCAAAAGAAAAAGGCATATGTATTAGATGGAGATCCAACAGAGGGCGCACTTGTAGCTGCAGCAATGAAAGCGGGGATAACGCGTGAGGCACTGAAAGGGAAATTTGAAATTATTCGTGAATTTCCATTCGATTCAACTCGAAAAATGATGAGTGTTATTGTGCGAGATAGAGAGGGGAAAAAATTTCTTGTTACGAAGGGAGCACCAGATGTCCTCCTGCAAATGAGTCAAACGATTTTGTGGGGGGATAAGCAACAACCGTTAAGTGAGTTGTATAGAAAAGAAGTACAGGCGGCTATTCATAGTTTAGGTAGTCAAGCGCTTCGAACAATTGCAGTTGCATTTAAGCCATTAAAAGTAACTGATTCTATTGAACATGAAAGAGACGTTGAAAAAGATTTTATGTTGGTCGGGATACAGGGAATGATTGATCCGCCAAGACCAGAGGTAGAACAGGCTGTAAAAGAGTGCAGAGAAGCTGGTATTCGAACAGTGATGATTACAGGAGATCATAAAGTGACAGCAATGGCAATTGCGGAACAATTAGGGGTTTTACCACCTGGTGGACGTGTTGTTGAAGGAGTAGAACTCGCGAATATGGATGTAGAGGAACTAGAAAGTGTTGTAGAAGATACGTATGTATTTGCTCGAGTATCACCTGAACATAAATTGAAAATTGTTAAGGCGTTGCAAAATAAAGGGCATATAGTAGCGATGACAGGTGATGGAGTAAACGATGCTCCGGCTATAAAAACAGCGGATATTGGGATAGCGATGGGAATTACAGGAACAGACGTTGCGAAAGAAGCTTCTTCACTTGTTTTGCTAGATGATAATTTTGCTACGATTAAATCAGCAATTAAAGAAGGTAGAAATATATACGAGAATATACGTAAGTTTATTCGTTATTTATTAGCATCAAACGTAGGAGAAATTTTAGTCATGTTATTTGCAATGTTACTTGCATTACCGCTGCCGATGGTTCCCATTCAAATTTTATGGGTGAACTTAGTTACTGACGGTTTACCGGCGATGGCATTAGGATTGGATAAGGCGGAAGGGGACGTGATGAAGAGAACGCCGCGTCATCCGAAAGAAGGGGTATTTGCTAGAGGGCTTGCATGGAAAATTATAAGCCGTGGTTTTCTAATTGGAGCAGTGACGTTAGTGGCGTTTATTATTGCATATAATCAACACCCAAATGAGCTGAAATATGCACAAACTGTGGCGTTTGCGACGTTGGTACTTGCACAACTTATTCATGTATTTGATTGCCGAAGTGAACATTCTATCTTCCACCGTAATCCGTTTGGGAACGTGTATTTAGTAGGAGCGGTTATCATTTCTTTACTGTTAATGTTAGTGGTTATATATTATCCACCGCTACAACCGATCTTTAGTACAATGCCAATACAAGCGAGAGATTGGTTGTTAATTGGAGGTTTGTCATCAATTCCGACCTTCTTATTAGTAGGTTCTTTATTAACAGGGAAAAAGGGGAAGAAGGAAAAGCCAGTATTATATAAGAAGGGATTAAACTTGAAATAGTCAATGATATGAAAATGTGATATAATTTACAGAAGGTAGTAGAGCCTTGTCTCTATTACCTTTTTCATTGAGTTATTTCATGGCTTGGATGTGATAAAAAATGATTTGTAGTATGACAGGATTTGGAAGATCGAAAGTAGAAAATGATACTTTTCAAATTACAGTAGAAATGAAATCGGTGAATCACCGTTTTCTAGAGATGAGTATTCGACTTCCGAAGCAAATGATGGTATTTGAAGACAAAATTCGTAAAATAATTGCAGAACAAGTTCGACGTGGACGCATTGAAGTGTCTATTAGTATAACGGGTGAAGGGCTTGTTGAAAGAAAATTAAGTGTGAATTGGTCGCTTCTTGAGCAGTACCAATCGATTATGGAAGATATAAAAGGAAAATTTCAATTACAAGATTCTATTACACTTCAGCAATTAATGGCAATGCCAGAAGTAACAGCGATTGAAGAAGTAGAAAATGTAAATGAACAATTTGAGAACAGTTTATATGAGGCTGTTCGCCAAGCTGCTCATATGTTAAAAACGATGAGAGATGGCGAAGGAGAACGATTACATAAAGATATAGCGTATCGTTTACAAGAGATTCACAATTGTGTAAATGCAATTATTCCGCATGCACCGATTGTTACACAAAAATATCGTGAACGATTAGAAAATCGCTTAAAAGAATTACATAATCAAGAACTAGATGAACAAAGATTGTTAACAGAAGTCGCAATCTTTGCAGAGCGTTGTGATATTCACGAAGAGGTAGTTCGTTTGCAAAGTCATTTAGAGCAATTTCGTGAAACACTGCAGATTGAAGAGCCTGTTGGAAGGAAAATGGATTTCATCGTGCAAGAGATGCATAGAGAAATTAATACGATTGGTTCTAAGGCAAATGACTTAACAATTTCAAAATATGTTGTAGAAATGAAAAATAACCTTGAAAAAATTCGTGAACAAGTACAAAATATTGAGTAGCTTTCAAAAAATATATAAAGTTATACGTGGTGGAGAAATCGGATAGACTTACTAGGAGGCGCAAACTATGGCCATGCGGTTTTTAAATATTGGATACGGAAATATTGTATCTGCTCATCGAATTATTGCTATTGTAAGTCCGGAGTCAGCTCCTATTAAACGAACAGTACAGGAAGCACGCGAACATAATGCTTTGCTTGATGCTACGTATGGGAGAAAAACAAGGGCGGTTATTGTTATGGATGATGGGCATGTGGTATTAAGTCCAATTCAGCCAGAGACGATTGCACATCGTTTGAATAATAAAGAAGATTTAAGTGAGGAAGGGTAGGTTTTACATATTTATGAGAAGTAGAAGAGGATTGCTCATCGTTCTTTCAGGACCTTCTGGGGTTGGTAAAGGAACGGTTCGAAAAGAGCTGTTTAGTCATGAGGATACACGTTTTCAGTACTCCATTTCAGTAACGACACGTAAGCCACGTGAAGGTGAAGTAGATGGTGTGGATTATTTCTTTAAAGAGAGAGAAGAATTTGAGGAAATGATTCGTAATGAAAAATTACTTGAGTGGGCTGAGTTCGTAGGTAATTATTACGGAACACCGATTGACTATGTTGAAAAAACATTACAAGAAGGAAAAGATGTATTCTTAGAAATTGAAGTGCAAGGAGCAATTCAAGTTAAGAAAGCATTCCCAGAAGGTGTATTTATTTTCTTAGCACCTCCAAGTTTATCTGAACTAAAGAACCGCATTGTCGGCCGTGGTACAGAAACTGAAGATGTTATTGAAAATCGTTTAACGGTAGCGAAAGAAGAAATCGAAATGATGGACGCTTACGACTATGTTGTAGAAAACGATCAAGTTGAACTAGCTTGTGAAAGAATTAAAGCAATTGTGGTTGGTGAACATTGCCGCCGCGAAAGAGTAGCAAAATATTATAAAGAAATGACGGAGGGTCTATAATTATGTTAAATCCATCAATTGATTCATTATTAACAAAAATCGATTCTAAATATACACTTGTAACAGTAGCTGCAAAACGTGCGCGTGAAATGCAACTTGCTGATAACTGTGTTATCGAGCAACCTGTTTCTCATAAATGTGTAGGTAAATCACTAGAAGAAATCGATGCAGAAGTATTAAAATATGTACCAAGCGAAGGCAAAATCATCGATTAAGACATTCTTTTCGACAAATTAAAACATAGACTTTATAATTTTCTATGTAACGGTAACAACCTATTTACAAGTAGGTTGTTATTTTTTTACGATAGGGAAGAAATATTGGTACTGAAGAGCTGGGAATTCTGTTTCAGTATTATAAGTTTGAAAAAGAAAGAGGACGAGCCATATGCTAAAAGGGAAAAAGATACTTCTATGTGTAACAGGAGGCATTGCGGTCTTTAAAGCGGCTGCGTTAACTAGTAAATTGACACAAGCTGGTGCTATTGTAAAAGTAATGATGAGTGAGTCGGCAATGAAGTTTGTTACGCCCCTTACATTTCAAGCACTTTCTCGCCATGACGTATATACAGATACATTCGATGAGAAAGACTCAGCTGTTATTGCACATATCGATTTAGCAGATTGGGCAGATGTAGTACTTGTTGCACCTGCTACTGCCAATTGTATTGGGAAGTTAGCTGGTGGTATTGCAGACGATATGATTACAACTACTTTGTTAGCTACTACAGCCCCAGTGTGGATTGCACCTGCTATGAATGTGCATATGTATGAAAATAAAATTGTACAAAAAAATATGATGACGTTAAAAACGTTAGGATATACATTTATTGAGCCTGGAGAAGGTTTTTTAGCGTGTGGTTATGTAGCGAAGGGAAGACTAGAAGAACCGGAAGCAATTATTGCACGGTTAGAAGAGGTTTTTTCAGAACAAAAACCATTGCAAGGGAAAAAAATATTAATAACTGCTGGACCAACTCGTGAAAAGATTGATCCAGTGCGTTTTATGACCAATTTTTCTTCTGGAAAAATGGGATATGCAATTGCGGAAGTGGCAGCGAACTTAGGTGCTGATGTCATACTTGTTTCGGGACCGACAGCATTAAACCCACCATTACATGTAAATACGGTACAAGTGGAATCTGCACAAGATATGTTAGAAGTAGTTCTGCAACAGTATCAAAACGTAGATGTTGTCATTAAAACAGCAGCAGTTGCAGATTATCGCCCGAAATATGTTCATGATAATAAAATGAAAAAGAAAAATGGTGATGCTGTAATCGAACTCGAGAGAACAGTAGATATTTTAAAAACGTTAGGTGAAATGAAGGACAAACAGTTACTTATCGGTTTTGCGGCTGAAACGACAAACGTAGAGGAATACGCAACAAAAAAATTACGTGAGAAAAATGCGAATATGATTGTTGCGAACGATGTAAAGGCGCAAGGAGCTGGATTTGGTACAGATACGAACATTGTAACAATGTATAGAAAAGATGGAGAAGTTATAGAGTTGCCACTTTTAACAAAGAAAGAGGTTGCTCGTGAAATATTAAAGCAAATTGAAATGATGTTAGAAGATGATCGTCTATGAAATTTGCAAGTGTAATTGTTGATGTACCTGCACGTCAGACAGATCGACCATTTGATTATATTATCCCTAAAAAGTGGGAAGATATTGTCCAGACAGGCATGCGTGTAGTAGTTCCGTTTGGCCCAAGGAAATTGCAAGGATTTATTATTGGGATCAAAGATTCGGTTGAAGTAGAAAGTAAGAAGTTAAAGACAATCCATGAAATATTAGATGTAACACCAGTTTTAAACGAGGAATTATTAAAGCTTGGATATTGGCTTACAAGTGAAACGTTATGTTATATGATTTCAGCCTTTCAAGTCATGCTTCCAACGGCGATAAAAGCGACGTATAAAAAGCGTCTACAGCTTCGTAAACAAGAAGAAGTAGCACCTGAACTACTGTTTTTATTTCAGGACAAAGAAGCGATAGATTGGGAAGTTATTGAGACGCAGCCACATCTATACCGCACGATTCAACAAGAAATAAAAAATGGCACGATTGAAGTTGTTTATCAAGTAAAAGATAAAGTGCAAAAGAAGAAACAAAGAGTCGTCCAACCGGAGTTGCCAGAAGATAAATTAGAATTAGCAGCATTTGAACTGAAAAGTAAAAAACAACAAGATGTACTCTATTATTTTGTGGAAAATTATAAAAGTGTGCCGTTGAAAGTGATAACAGAAGAGTTGCAAATAACAGATGCTCCGATTAAAGCACTTGTTAAAAAAGGGCACATCTCAGAAAAGTATGTGGAAGTATATCGGAATCCGTATGACGATGATGATTTTGAACAAACGAAACCATTCCCGCTTACGGAGGAACAAAAGCAAGTTATTACACCAATTTTATCATCAATTACAAATGAAACTTACAATCCATTTTTACTATATGGTGTTACAGGAAGCGGAAAAACAGAAGTATATTTACAATCTATAGCAGCGGTGCTTGCGAAAGGGAAAGAAGCTATTGTGCTTGTTCCTGAAATTGCACTAACGCCTCAAATGGTAGATCGTTTTAAAGGTAGATTTGGCTCGCAAGTTGCGGTTCTTCATAGTGCGCTGTCTGTTGGAGAAAAATATGATGAATGGCGTAAGATTTTAAGAAAAGAAGTGAAAGTTGTAGTTGGTGCACGTTCAGCCGTATTTGCACCTTTTGAAAATTTAGGGATTATTATTATTGATGAGGAGCACGAATCGAGCTATAAGCAAGAAGATAATCCGAGGTATCATGCAAGGGATGTAGCTGTGTGGAGGGGACAATATCATAAATGTCCTATCGTTCTTGGTAGTGCAACACCGACACTTGAATCGTTTGCAAGAGCGAAAAAAAGTGTGTATGAATTACTAACGATGGAAAAACGTATGAACGAACAAGCTTTACCAACAGTAGAGATTGTCGATATGCGTGAGGAACTTCGTGATGGGAATCGTTCAATGTTTTCGAAGGCATTGCATGAAAAAATAGCAGATCGATTAGAAAAGAAAGAACAGATGGTGCTCTTTTTAAATAGAAGGGGTCATTCTACATTTGTTATGTGCCGTGATTGCGGGTATGTTGTACAATGTCCGCATTGTGATATATCGCTGACATATCATAAAATGAACCATCGTTTAAAATGTCATTATTGCAGTTATGAAGAGAATATGCCAACTGCGTGTCCTGCTTGTCAAAGTACATATATTCGTTTCTTTGGTACAGGTACACAAAAGGTAGAAGAAGAAATTACAAAACTATTTCCAGAGGCACGAGTCATTCGAATGGATGTAGATACGACAAGTCGCAAAGGGATGCATGAAAAATTATTAAAGGCGTTCGGAGAAGAAAAAGCAGATATACTACTTGGAACACAAATGATTGCGAAAGGATTAGATTTTCCTAAAGTAACGCTAGTTGGGGTTTTAACTGCAGATACGATGCTTCACTTACCTGATTTTCGAGCGAGTGAAAAGACGTATCAGTTATTGACGCAAGTAAGTGGACGAGCAGGCAGACATGAATTGCCAGGGGAAGTTATAATTCAAACGTATACGCCAGAACATTACAGTATAGAGTTAGCAAAGAACCAACATTATGATGTGTTTTTTGACCAAGAAATGCAAATGAGACGAACAAGACAATATCCACCTTATTACTATGTTGTACTTGTAACAGTATCTCATCCAGAATTATTAAAGGCAGTGCAAGTGACGGAAAAAATTGTCGGTCATTTACGGGCGCACTGCACGCAGCAAACGATG
The DNA here is from genome assembly GCF_054326875.1 of Bacillus sp. BC08. Classification (NCBI taxonomy): domain Bacteria; kingdom Bacillati; phylum Bacillota; class Bacilli; order Caryophanales; family Bacillaceae; genus Bacillus; species Bacillus sp. BC08. The sequence goes on from NZ_JBTGPA010000035.1 coordinate 932,205, forward strand.
GTGTTAGGACCGGTTGCTTCAGCAATTCCAAGGATAAAAGATAGATATCGTTATCAATGCATGATAAAATACAAACGGGAACCAAACTTAAAGAACGTGCTCAAAATGGTAAATGAACATTATCAAGCAGAAATGCAAAAAGAGCTACAAATCTCAATTGATTTTAATCCAACAATGTTAATGTAGCGGAGGGAATTATGGCAGTTTTAGAAATAGTAAAGCATCCAAATGAAGTGTTAGAAACACCATGCGAAAGAGTAATTAACTTTGATAAAAAGTTAGTGAAATTGTTGAAAGATATGCATGAAACAATGTTAATTGCGGACGGAGTCGGTTTAGCTGCGCCTCAAGTAGGTGTAAGCTTGCAAGTAGCGGTAGTTGATATCGATGATGATACAGGGAAAATCGAGTTAATCAATCCATCGATACTAGAAAAACGTGGTGAACAAGTAGGTCCCGAAGGTTGTCTAAGCTTCCCGGGACTTTATGGTGAAGTGGAACGTGCGGATTATATTAAAGTACGTGCGCAAAATCGCCGAGGTAAAGTATTTTTACTAGAAGCAGAAGGATTTTTAGCACGTGCCATTCAACATGAAATCGATCATTTACACGGTGTGTTATTTACATCGAAAGTGACAAGATATTATGAGGAAAACGAATTAGAATAGGTATTAAAAGGAGCGGTTTTTTAATGATAAAAGTAGTATTTATGGGAACACCGGACTTTTCAGTGCCGGTGCTTCGTCGTCTTATCGAAGATGGCTATGATGTAATAGGTGTTGTGACGCAGCCTGATCGTCCGGTAGGTAGAAAAAAAGTATTAACACCTACACCTGTTAAAGTTGAAGCAGAAAAACATGGTATTCCGGTGTTACAACCGTTAAGAATTCGTGAAAAAGACGAATATGAACAAGTCTTGGCATTAGAGCCAGATTTGATTGTAACAGCTGCTTTCGGTCAGATTGTACCAAATGAAATTTTAGAAGCACCGAAGTATGGATGTATTAACGTCCACGCGTCTTTACTACCTGAACTTCGTGGTGGTGCACCAATCCATTATGCAATTATGGAAGGTAAAGAAAAAACGGGTATTACAATTATGTATATGGTAGAGAAATTGGATGCTGGTGATATCTTAACGCAAGTAGAAGTGGAGATTGAAGAGCGTGAAACGACAGGCTCTTTATTCGATAAGTTAAGTGAAGCAGGGGCACACCTACTATCTAAAACAGTACCTTTATTAATTCAAGGTAAATTAGAACCAATTAAACAAAACGAAGAAGAAGTAACGTTTGCATATAATATAAAACGTGAGCAAGAGAAAATTGATTGGACAAAAACAGGTGAAGAAGTATACAATCACATTCGCGGATTGAATCCATGGCCAGTTGCTTATACGACTTTGGCAGGACAAGTTATTAAAGTATGGTGGGGAGAGAAGGTCTCTATTACAGAGAAAGCTGAACCAGGTACAATAGTAGCTCTTGAAGAAGATGGATTTGTTGTTGCAACAGGGAATGAGATAGGTATTAAAATCACTGAATTGCAACCTTCTGGTAAAAAACGTATGAGTTGTTCGCAATTTTTACGTGGCACAAAACCTGAAATTGGAACGAAGTTAGGAGAAAATGCATGAGACAAAATGTTCGTGAGTTAGCTCTTGATGGCTTAATTCAAGTAGAAAAAAGTGGTGCATACAGTAACTTACTTTTAAATAATCTAATTGAAAAAAATGCAATTGATAGAAAAGATATTGGTTTGTTAACTGAAATTGTATATGGAACGATTCAACGTCGTGACACATTAGATTATTATTTACAGCCTTTTTTAAAAAAGAAGGTTGAGGCGTGGGTAAGAGTATTACTTCGCTTATCTTTATATCAAATGATTTATTTAGATCGAGTGCCCGAAAGAGCGGCTATCCATGAAGCAGTTGAGATTGCAAAGCGTCGCGGACATAAAGGGATTGCCGGTATGGTAAACGGAGTATTACGTTCGATTCAGAGAGAAGGGGTACCTTCTGTAGATGAAATCAAGGATCCAGTAGAACGTTTGGCAATTGCAACAAGTCATCCAATGTGGCTTGTTCAAGACTGGGCTTCTGAATATGGTTTAGAGACAGCGGAGAAAATGTGTGAAGTGAATATGTTACCCCCAGTACCGACAGCGCGTGTAAATGTTGATAAAATAACAGTAGACGAAGCAATTGAGTTGTTGGCTAGTGAAGGTATAGAAGCGAAGCACGGCGATTTATCAGAGGATGCAATTCAAATTGAAAGAGGGAATGTAGCGCATACAGATGCGTTCAAAAAAGGTTTTCTTTCTATTCAAGATGAAAGTTCTATGCTTGTAGCACGAGCTTTAGAACCGAATGCGGGAGATGTAGTTCTTGATAGTTGTGCTGCTCCGGGCGGAAAAACAACGCACATTGCAGAGCGATTAAAAGGAACAGGTCAAGTTATGTCTCTTGATTTACATGCACACAAAGTACGTTTAATTAAACAACAAGCAGAGCGACTTGGTCTAGAAAATGTCGAAACAAAAGCACTAGATGCTAGAAAAGTGCAAGAACACTTTGCGAATGAAACATTTGATAAAATATTAGTAGATGCACCGTGTTCTGGATTTGGTGTGATTAGACGTAAACCTGATATTAAGTTAGGTAAAAATAAAGGCGATAGTGAAAGATTATCGACGATTCAACTTGCAATACTAGAAAAAATAGCACCATTGTTAAAACAAGGTGGTCGCCTTGTTTATAGTACGTGCACAATAGAAAAAATAGAAAATGAACAAGTAATAAAGCAATTTTTACAAGAGCATCCTGAATTTGAATGGGATACTACGATAAAAGATCGCATGCCAGAAAAGTTAAATCCGTATATTGATGAAGGTCAAGTACGAATTTTACCGCATTATTTTGCAACAGATGGCTTTTATATTGCTTGTTTAAGGAAGAAGGTGTAGCATCGTGGAAACGACTGTGAGAAAACAAAAGAAAAATCTAGAAACGAAGAAACCATCAATTTATTCTTTACAACTTCATGAAATGCAAGATTGGTTAAAGGAACAAGGAGAACCAAAGTTCCGTGCAGGACAAATCTTTGATTGGCTATATAAAAAACGTGTAAAAAATTATGACGACATGTCGAATCTTTCTAAAGGATTACGCGATAAATTGTCGAATTCCTTTGATATTACTACTTTAAATACATTGGTAAAACAAACGTCTTCTGATGGAACAATTAAATTCTTATTCCAATTATATGATGGTTATTCTATTGAAACAGTGTTAATGCGACATGAATATGGAAATTCTATTTGTGTAACAACACAGGTCGGATGCCGTATTGGTTGTACGTTCTGTGCATCTACACTTGGTGGGTTAAAACGAAACTTAGAGGCTGGAGAGATTGTAGCGCAAGTAGTAGAAGTACAACGTGCACTTGATGAAACAGAAGAACGTGTAAGTTCGCTTGTTGTTATGGGAATTGGAGAGCCGTTTGATAATTACGACAACTTAATGTCATTCTTACGCATTATAAACCATGAAAAAGGAATTCATATTGGCGCAAGACATATGACAGTTTCAACAAGTGGAATTGTTCCAAAAATTTATAAGTTCGCTGAAGAAGATATGCAAATTAATTTTGCGATTTCATTGCATTCTGCAAATACAGAGTTACGTTCAAAATTAATGCCGATTAACCGTGCTTATAAGCTACCAGACTTAATGGAAGCTGTTAAATACTATGTAAATAAAACAGGGCGTCGTATTACGTTTGAATATGGCTTATTTGGAGGAGAAAATGACCAAGTTGAGCAAGCTGAAGAACTTGCTGCGCTTTTAAAAGGTGTAAAATGTCATGTAAACTTAATTCCGGTAAACTACGTACCTGAACGTGATTATGTACGTACACCACGTGAACAAATTTTCTTATTTGAAAAAACGTTAAAAGATCGTGGAGTGAATGTAACAATTCGCCGTGAACAAGGTCATGATATTGATGCAGCCTGCGGTCAGTTACGTGCGAAGGAGCGTAAAGAAGAGACGAGGTGACGAGATGAAAGCCGTGTTTCTATCGGATAAAGGAAAAGTTCGTCAACATAATGAAGATAGTGCAGGAGTTTTTCACAATTTAGATGGAAATGTTTTAGCGGTAGTAGCAGATGGAATGGGAGGTCATCGAGCTGGTGATGTAGCTAGCTCGATGACCATTCAATTATTCCATGATTATTGGAAGCAAACGCATAATATGAATGAACCAAAAAAAGTAGAAGAGTGGTTACATACGAGTGTTGGGATTATTAATGAGCGTATATATGAGTACTCTAAACAACATGTAGAATGTAATGGTATGGGAACAACACTTATAATAGCGATTTGTACGCAAAACTTTGTGACAATAGGTCATATAGGAGATAGTCGTTGTTATATGGTATCAGAGGGGGAAATCTCGCTTGTAACAGAAGATCATTCCCTTGTAAATGAACTTGTGAGACATGGTGAAATTTCAAAAGAAGACGCAGAATATCACCCGAAAAAGAATGTTTTGTTAAGGGCATTAGGAACAGAAGAAAAAGTCGGATTAGATGTGAAAACATTGGTGCTTGAGGAAGATGATCAGTTACTTCTTTGCTCTGATGGATTATCTAACAAAGTTTCCATTGCTGATATGCAACAAATTTTACAGCTAAATGAACAGCTTGAAACGAAGGGACAACGTCTCATTCAATTGGCGAATGATCGTGGCGGGGAAGATAATATCACCCTTGTTCTTATTGATTATGCGGGTTCGACAAACGAAAGTAGGTGAAGTGCAACGTGCTGATTGGAAAACGCTTAAATGACCGTTATAAGCTACTGAAAATGATTGGTGGCGGTGGAATGGCCAATGTGTATTTAGCTCATGATGATATACTTGGCCGAGATGTAGCGGTAAAAATATTAAGACTCGACTATTCAAATAACGAAGAGTTTATTAAACGTTTCCATCGAGAAGCGCAGTCTGTTACAACGTTGTCGCATCCAAATATTGTGAATATGTATGATGTCGGAGAAGAAGATGGTATATATTATCTTGTAATGGAGTATGTACCAGGACAAACATTGAAGCAATACATAATTGAGCGAGGGATGTTACCTATAGGAGAAGCTCTTGATATTATGGAGCAGTTAACATCCGCCATGGCACACGCCCATCATTTTGAAATTGTGCACCGTGATATTAAACCGCACAATATTTTAATTCGAGCTGATGGAGTAATAAAAGTAACAGATTTTGGAATTGCGACAGCTACAAGTGCAACAACAATTACACATACAAATTCGGTACTCGGTTCGGTGCATTACTTATCACCAGAACAAGCACGCGGCGGGATAGCAAATAAACAATCAGATATTTATTCTCTAGGAATCGTTATGTTTGAGTTGTTAACAGGAAGACAACCGTTTTCTGGCGAATCTGCTGTTGCTATAGCTTTAAAACATTTACAAAGTGAAATTCCGTCTCCAAAGAGATGGAATGAAAATATTCCGCAAAGTGTCGAAAATATTATATTAAAGGCAACTGCGAAAGATCCGTTTCACCGATATCAATCTGCCAATGCGATGAAACGAGATATTGAAACTGCACTATATCCAGAGAGGATAAATGAGCAGCCATTTTACATACCGGAAGATATGGAAGCGACAAAAGCGATTCCTATTATTCAACAAGAACAATTATTCGAAAATGTAACTGATGAAACAATTGTTTTAAAAGGAAGTAAAGTGGATGAACAGAAAAGAAAAGAAGAAACGGAATTAAATAAGAAGAAAAAACGAAGTAATAAATGGATCAAAGTTTTAATAACGACATTTTTACTTTTAGCAATTGCAATAACGTTAGCGCTTACTGTTATTCCAGGATTCTTTATTCCGAAAGATGTAAAAGTCCCTGATGTGGCTGGCATGAAGTATGCGACAGCAGTAAATAAATTAGTTGAAAAGGGTTTTGAGGTTACGGAACCTAATATTGTATATACAGATGATGTTGAAGCCGGTGATGTGATAAAAACAGACCCTGTGGCAGGAAGAGTCGTGAAAGAAAACTCTAAAATTACTATCTATCAATCAGGCGGAAAAAAGAAAAGTAAGATGAGTGATCTCACAGGAAAAGATTTTGAGAGTATAAGGGCTGAATTAGAAGAAAAATATAAGCAAGTTACAATAAATTATATTGAAAATGATAGGCCAAAAGGTGAAATCGTAGAGCAAATTCCTACGCCGGATCAAATGGTAGTAGAAGCGGAACAAGAACTGAAAATTTGGGTAAGTAAAGGTCCGTATCAAATTAGACCAGGTGATTTTTCAGGATGGACTGAAAATAGCGTAAATGGTTATTTGAATGAGAGAAAACTAACTCCAGATATAAAACGAGAGTATTCCGATACTGTTGATAAAGGACTTGTAATTTCGCAATCTCCAAAACCAGGAACGCCGTTAAAAGAAGGAGATAAAGTCACGATTGTCATCTCAGAGGGTCCTAAGCCGAAAGTAACGAAAACAGTGAAAGTGGATAATATTTCTATTCCGTATGAGTCTTCTATAATAGGTGAGAAAAAACCGCAAACAATAGAAATTTATAAAGAAGATATGCAACAAAAAATGGATAGACCAATTGAAACTAGAACAATTTCAGAGTCGGTAACTATTTCTTTAGAATTCGTAATTCAAGAAGGTACAAAAGGACATTATAAAATTGTACGAGATGGTGTAACGATTATCGACAAAGAAGTACCATACCCAACTCAATAATAATAACTTCCATTTTCTTTCTAGAGGGGATGGAATGTATTACTCTTGCCTGTTATGCTGTCCACTTATAGTGGACTGTATAACAGGCAAAAATATATGATTCAAAAAGTTATAAAAGTGATACTGTTATAAATAATATGTTGAATTTGATGGTAGATTAAATATATTAACTTGTATATATGACGGGTTTTGAAATAAGTATTTAAAGAATTCTAATCCATTCAATATGAATTACAGCTTCACTTTATACAAAATAAAGGAGAATTATATGCCAGAAGGAAAAATTGTAAAAGCTCTAAGTGGGTTTTATTATGTGCAGCATGAAGAAGGGATTACACAATGCCGCGGGCGTGGTGTGTTCAGAAAAAATAAAATTACACCACTGGTAGGAGACCAAGTTGTTTTTCAAGCAGATAATCCAAGTGAAGGATACGTGCTTGAAGTATTTGATCGAAAAAATGAACTTGTTAGGCCTCCTATTGCTAATGTTGATCAAGCAATTCTCGTTTTCTCAGCAGTAGAACCAGATTTTAATCCGGGATTGTTAGATCGATTTTTAGTGCTGATTGAATATCATAATATTAAGCCGATTATTTGCATTAGTAAGATGGATTTAGTGGATGAAAGAATGAGAGAGACTGTTGAATCTTATGCGAATGACTATCGTGAGATGGGATATGATGTATTATTTACTTCTATAAATACATCGGAAAGTATTGATATTTTAAAACCATTCTTAGAAGGCTGTGTTTCTGTTGTAGCAGGGCAATCTGGTGTTGGGAAATCTTCTATGCTTAACGTTTTACGCCCAGATTTAGAACTGAAAACGAATGATATTTCCTCGCATTTAGGACGCGGGAAACATACGACAAGACACGTGGAATTAATTGCGGTTGGAAGCGGACTAGTTGCAGATACACCTGGTTTTAGTTCACTTGATTTCATAGATATAGAGGTAGAAGATCTTACATATTGTTTTCCAGAGTTGAAAGAAGCGAGCCAATACTGTAAATTTAGAGGGTGTACACATCTTTCCGAACCGAAATGTGCTGTGAAGGCTGCGGTTGAAGAAGGAAAAATTACAGAATATCGTTATAAGAATTACAAACAATTCGTAGAAGAAATTAGAGAGAGAAAGCCGAGGTATTAGTTATGATTAAAATTGCACCATCAATCCTATCAGCAGATTTTTCAAAATTAGGGGAAGAGATTAAAGATGTAGAAAAAGGCGGAGCGGATTACATTCACGTCGATGTAATGGATGGACATTTCGTACCAAATATTACGATTGGACCATTAATTGTAGAAGCTATCCGTCCGATTACATCGTTACCATTAGATGTACATTTAATGATTGAAAATCCTGATAACTATATCCCGACTTTCGCAAAAGCGGGAGCGGATATTATTACTGTTCATGTAGAGGCGTGCCCTCATCTGCATCGTACAATTCAGTTAATTAAATCTCATGGCATTAAAGCGGGAGTTGTATTAAATCCACATACGCCAGTTTCAACGATTGAGCATGTATTAGAAGATATAGATATGGTATTACTTATGACAGTAAACCCAGGATTCGGTGGACAGAAATTTATCCATTCTGTATTACCGAAAATTAAACAAGTTGCAGGAATGGTTAAAGAGCGCAATCTAGAAGTAGAAATTGAAGTTGATGGTGGTGTAAATGCTGAAACAGCAAGACTTTGTATTGAAGCAGGAGCAAATGTACTTGTAGCTGGATCAGCAGTATACAATCAAAAAGACCGCGGTGAAGCAATTCGTATCATTCGTGGATAATGAATGAACGAGTCTTTATCCTAGTGAAACTTCTAGTGTAGTAAGTTTTCACTATTTATAAAGGATAGAGGAAAAAATATGTAAAAAGGCAATCTACCGAATGGCAGATTGCCTTTTTACAATAGAAGGGGAAGGAAACATGATTATTCATATTTTAGCGGGCGGACCTGCGGAATATTGTGCAGATTTTTCTCGATATGAAAGTGAGAAAGTAGTGTGGGCGGCAGTTGATAGAGGCGTATATCGTTTATTAAAAGGAGGAATTACTCCAGCTGTTGCGTTTGGAGATTACGATTCAGTTACTGAAGAAGAATTAGTATGGATGGGCCAGCAAACAAATGACTTACATATTGTTCCTCGTGAAAAAGATCAAACAGATTTAGAAATTGCGATTAACTGGGCGTTAGAACAGAATCCGACATTGATTCGTATTTTTGGTGCCACTGGCGGCAGGCTGGATCACGGCTTAGCAAATATACAGATGCTTTTAAGAGGGTTAGAAGTAGGGATAGAAATGTGTATTGTAGACAATAAAAATGAAATAAGCGTGAAAAAAGTGGGTACACATATAATTGAAGACAATAAAATTTTCCCTTATGTATCTTTTGTGCCGGTTACTGAAATAGTGGAAGGGATTACGTTGCTTGGATTTAAGTATCCTCTAATTAATAAAACAATAGAATGGGGATCAACACTTTGTATTAGTAATGAACTCGTTGAGGAAAAAGGTACTTTTTCATTTACTTCTGGCATATTAATGGTGATAAGAAGCACTGATTAAAGAAACAATTTTGCTTCTTACATCATATAGTGAACAAGTGGAGTAATGGGGATTAGGAGGGAAACCATGAGATTTTATACAATTAAGTTACCTAAATTTCTTGGTGGAATTGTTCGTGCCATGTTAAATACCTTCAAAAAAGATTAAAAAAGCACCTATTATCGGTGCTTTTTCCATTGTCATAGTAAAAAAAGAGCCTATCGGCTCTTTTTTTTATTATTAAACACGTTCGATTTTGCCAGATTTTAATGCTCTAGCAGAAACGTAAACACGTTGAACTTTTCCGTCGATGCGTACGCGAACTTTTTGAAGGTTAGCGCCCCATTTACGTTTTGTAGCGTTCATTGCGTGAGAACGAGAGTTACCAGAACGAGCTTTTCTTCCAGTGATAGCACAAACACGAGCCATTTATATTTCCCTCCCTTGATACCTTACCATACGTAATTTTTCAATGTTAGTCTTTTTTGCGATGCTAAAAACACTACTATAATTTAACACAACTAAAAAGAGAATGCAACACCGTAGAAAAAAGAAATCAAGAAAAATTACTTGACACTATATGTCGATGATGAAAAGTTGAAATCAAGAAAAATTGCTTGACATATTATAGTAGTACATGTTGTATAATAACAATGGACTATTTTGCTCATCATAAAAAATGTGATTTAAAACATAAAATATGAGAGTGAAAAGAAAGAACGATGGAATTTTCTTTAAAAAGATTATATGATAGTAACTAAAGTAGTCTAGCTCACTTTCACCATTTATGAAGGGGGAAACGAGATGTCAATTGAAATTAAAACTAAGTATGGTCAAATTGATATTAGTACAGATGTAATTGCAACAATTGCTGGAGGTGCCGCAGTAGATTGCTACGGTATCGTAGGTATGGCATCAAAAAATCAGTTAAAAGATGGTTTGACAGACATTTTACGAAAAGAAAACTTCACTAGAGGCGTTATTGTTCGTAAAGATGAAGATGAAGTACATATTGATATGTATATTATTGTGAGCTATGGTACGAAAATTTCAGAAGTAGCACATAACGTGCAGACGAAAGTGAAATATACATTAGATCAAACTGTAGGACTAGCAGTAGATTCTGTAAACATCTACGTACAAGGAGTTAAAGTAATAAACTTGTAATGTGCATTAAGGAGGAAAATCTGTGTCAATTCAAAAAATTGATGGGAAACGTTTATCACAAATGATCATGCAAGGAGCGAATAATTTAACAAATAATGTTCAGCTTGTTGATGCATTAAACGTATTTCCAGTTCCAGATGGCGATACCGGTACAAACATGAACTTATCAATGACTTCAGGCGCACGTGAAGTGAAAGCAAATCCTTCACAGCACGCTGGTAAAGTCGGTGTAAGTTTAGCCAAAGGATTATTAATGGGAGCTCGTGGTAACTCTGGTGTTATTTTATCTCAGTTATTCCGTGGTTTCTCTAAATCCATTGAACAAAAAGAAGAATTAACAACAGTTGATTTTGCTGCAGCTTTAGATGCTGGGGTAGAAGCGGCTTACAAAGCGGTTATGAAACCGATTGAAGGAACGATTTTAACGGTTGCAAGAGAAACGGGTAAATATGCAGTGACAGTTGCGAAAAAACAGCGCGACTTTGTTTTGTTTATGGAAGACGTTGTGAAAGAAGCGAATGCATCGTTAAATCGTACGCCAGATTTATTACCTGTATTAAAACAAGTTGGCGTTGTAGATAGCGGTGGTAAAGGTCTTGTTGTTGTATATGAAGGATTTTTAGCAGACTTAAAAGGAGAAACGATTTCTTCTAATGTGTCTGCCCAGCCATCTATGAATGACATGGTGCGCGCAGAACATCACCGTAGTGTACAAAGCCAATTGAGTACAGAAGATATAAAGTATGGATATTGTACGGAATTCATGGTGAAATTAGAACCTGAAAAAATGAAAGAACATAATTTCTCTGAACAAAAATTCCGTGAAGATATTAGTGTATACGGAGATTCACTACTTGTTGTATCAGATGATGAGGTTGTTAAGGTTCATATTCATGCGGAACATCCTGGAGATCCTATGAATTATGGACAACGCTATGGTAGTTTAATTAAGATTAAAGTAGAAAATATGCGTGAACAGCATACTGCTTTATTAGATGAGCCTACTATGATACCTGAGCCGACTAACCAGTCTAAAGAGAAACAACCGTACGGTATCGTAACTGTAGCTATGGGATCTGGTATCAAAACTTTATTTGAGAGCATTGGCGCGACGAAAGTGATCGAAGGTGGCCAAACGATGAATCCAAGTACGGAGGATATTGTGAAGGCGATTGAAGAAGCGAACGCTGAAAAAATCATTATTTTACCGAACAACGGAAATATCGTGATGGCAGCAGAACAAGCAGCGTCAGTTGTTGATCAAGAAGTGATTGTGATTCGTTCAAAAACAGTTCCTCAAGGTATGGCTGCAATGTTAGCATTTAATCCAGTTGGAACGTTAGAAGAGAATGAAGAAAACATGAAAGAAGCTTTATCTCATGTGAAAACCGGTCAAATTACGTATGCGGTACGTGATACGGAAATTGATGGTGTAGCAATTCAAAAAGATGATTTCATGTGTATCGCAGATGGAAAAATCGTATCAACAAATGCTGCAAAAGTAGGAGCTGCAAAGCAATTACTAGAAGCACTTATTGATGAAGATTCTGAAATCGTAACGATTCTACAAGGTGAAGATGCAACTGACGAAGAAGTAGCTGAGTTAGTTGAATTTGTAGAAGAGAATTTTGAAGATGCAGAAGTAGAGGTACATGCTGGAAACCAACCAGTGTATTCTTTCATCTTCTCTGTAGAATAAGAAAAAATTCGTTTTGAAAATAAATGGATTACTTACTTGCTGATGGATAAGAAGTAGTAATATGAAGTTTATTACTAGTTTTTATTCAAAAGGCTAGCATATTGAAGATAAAAAAAGAGCCTTGCTGCTAATAGTGAGGCTCTTTTCTTTCGTGTTGCTTATGATGGATTTGAGTAGTTTCTCTTAGAATGCCTATGATAGAATATATAAGGTGAAATAGAGCAATTGCAGATGTCAATCGCGTTAATGAATAATGAATCAAAGAAAATAATGTGACGGAGCGTGAGAATCTTGAATGAAGTTGTACAAGTTCCTGTTACGGATGTAAAGGGAATCGGAGGAGAAACATCTGAATTACTACACGAGATGGGAATTTATACAGTTTCTCATCTATTAGAACATTTTCCGTACCGTTATGAAGATTATGCGATGAAAGATCTTGCTGAAGTAAAGCATGATGAACGGGTAACAGTTGAGGGGAAAGTTCATAGTGCTCCTTTACTGCAATATTATGGGAAGAAGAAGTCGCGTCTTACGGTTCGTGTCCTCGTCGGTCGTTATTTAATTACAGCTGTATGTTTTAATAGGCCGTACTATAAGCAGAAGTTAAATTTAGATGAAACGGTAACGATTACTGGTAAATGGGATCAGCATCGTCAAACGATTGCGGTATCAGAGCTTCATTTTGGACCAGTTGCACGTCAACAAGAAGTAGAGCCTGTATACTCAGTGAAAGGGAAACTTACAGTAAAACAGATGCGCCGTTTTATTGCCCAAGCATTCAAGGAGTATGGAGAATCTATAGTTGAAGTGTTGCCTGATGGATTGCTAAGTCGATATAAATTATTGCCGCGTTATGAAGCGCTGCGGGCGTTGCATTTTCCAGCAGGGCAGGAAGATTTAAAACAAGCCCGTCGCCGTTTTGTATATGAGGAGTTTTTCTTATTTCAGCTGAAAATGCAAACATTACGAAAAATGGAGAGGGAAAATTCGAAAGGGACGAAAAAAGAAATTCCTTCAGAAGAATTGCAAGAATTTATCGATGCACTTCCATTTCCGTTAACTGGTGCACAGAGCCGGGTAGTAGATGAAATTATGAAAGATATGACATCTCCTTATCGGATGAATCGTCTGTTGCAAGGTGATGTAGGTTCTGGGAAAACAGTCGTTGCAGCGATTGGCCTTTATGCAGCGAAATTAGCGCATTATCAAGGTGCTTTAATGGTTCCTACAGAAATTTTAGCAGAGCAACATTATCAATCGCTTGCAGAGACGTTCTCGCACTTTGGTATGAATGTTGAATTGTTAACCAGTTCTGTTAAAGGTGTAAGGCGTCGAGAGATTTTGGCGAAATTAGAACAAGGAGAAATAGATATCCTTGTTGGAACACATGCTTTAATTCAAGATGAGGTTATCTTTCATAGGTTAGGTCTCGTTATTACTGATGAACAACATCGATTTGGTGTAGCGCAGCGACGAGTTTTAAGGGAGAAAGGTGAAAGTCCGGATGTTTTATTTATGACGGCGACGCCAATTCCGCGTACGTTAGCAATTACTGCATTTGGAGAGATGGATGTTTCTATAATCGATGAGATGCCAGCTGGTAGAAAGGTAATTGAAACATACTGGGCAAAACATGATATGTTAGATCGAGTTCTCGGTTTTGTGGAGAAGGAGATAAAAAAAGGAAGACAAGCATATGTTATTTGTCCCCTTATTGAAGAATCTGAGAAACTTGATGTACAAAATGCGATTGACTTACATAGTATGCTGACTCATCATTATCAAGGGAAATGTCAAGTCGGATTAATGCATGGCAGACTCTCGTCTCAAGAAAAAGAAGAGATAATGGGACAATTTAGTGAAAATAAAGTGCAAATTCTTGTGTCGACAACAGTTGTTGAAGTAGGTGTGAACGTACCGAATGCGACTGTAATGGTTATTTATGATGCAGAGCGTTTCGGTTTATCGCAGCTCCATCAGCTCAGGGGACGTGTTGGGCGTGGTAGTGAACAATCATATTGTTTATTAATCGCGGATCCAAAATCGGAAACGGGAAAAGAGCGAATGCGTATTATGACCGAAACGAATGATGGATTTGTATTGTCAGAAAAAGATTTAGAGTTAAGAGGTCCTGGAGATTTCTTTGGAAGTAAGCAAAGTGGTTTACCAGAATTCAAGGTTGCTGATATGGTACATGATTATCGAGCGTTAGAAACTGCGAGACAAGATGCGGCGTTATTAGTAGATTCCGAAGCGTTTTGGCATAATGATCAATATGCTTCGCTGCGTACTTATCTTGACGGGGCAGGTGTGTTCCAAGGAGAGAAGCTCGATTAAAGGGAGGCGACAAAAGTTTTTGTTGCATTCTACTTTTAATGATTATATACTACTGTTAGTACCTAGTCATAAAAATGGATGGTGCGGTATGAAAAAAAGAAGAAGTAAAAAAGAAAGACAAGAATTATTACAACAAACAATAGAAACGAATCCTTTTATTACGGATGAAGATTTAGCAGAAAAATTTCAAGTGAGTATACAAACCGTACGTCTTGACCGTATGGAATTATCTATTCCTGAATTAAGAGAAAGAATTAAACATGTAGCTACAAAGCAACATGAAGAAGATGTGAAATCTTTACCGTTAGAAGAGGTTGTCGGAGAAATTATCGATATAGAATTAGATAGACATGCGATTTCTATCTTTGAAGTGAAGGTAGAACACGTATTTAAAAGAAATCAGATTGCCCGTGGGCATCATTTGTTTGCACAAGCAAACTCACTAGCTGTTGCAGTTATTGATGAAGAATTAGCTTTAACTGCAAAGTCTACCATTCGATACATTCGTCCTGTAAAATTAGGAGAGCGTGTTGTTGCAAAAGTGCGCGTTGAAGATGTAGAGAATGATAAAGGACGGACCGTTGTCAAAGTGCGTAGCTTTGTTGGAGAAGAACTTGTTTTTACAGGCACTTTTGAAATGTATCGATCTAGTAATTATAGTGAGGAAGGTAACAACTTATGAAAATCGCAATAGATGCAATGGGCGGCGATCATGCTCCAAAGGCTGTCGTATTAGGAGCAATGAAAGCTATTAAGGAATATTCTGATTTACATATTACGTTAGTAGGGAAAGAAGAGGAAATTCGTCAATACTTAACGAGTGAAGAACGAATTACTATACTTCATACAGATGAAAAAATCGAATCGACAGATGAACCAGTAAGAGCGGTTCGTCGAAAAAAACAAGCCTCAATGGTACTAGCAGCGCAACAAGTGAAAGACGGCGTAGCGGATGCTTGTATATCAGCTGGTAGTACAGGAGCTTTAATGGCGGCTGGATTGTTCGTTGTAGGTCGTATGGAAGGAATTGAGCGACCAGCTTTATCCCCTACAATGCCAACTGTTGATGGAGAAGGTTTTGTTATGTTAGATGTTGGAGCGAACGTTGATGCAAAACCAATTCATTTATATCAATATGCGGTAATGGGATCTGTATACGCTGAGAAAGTAAGAGGAATTAAAAATCCTCGCGTTGGACTTTTGAACGTTGGAACAGAGGATGGCAAAGGGAACGAGCTTTCAAAACAAGTCTTTGCAATGCTTAAGGATGCCCCAATTAATTTCGTTGGGAACGTTGAATCAAGAGATTTATTGCAAGGTGTAGCAGATGTTGTTGTATGTGATGGTTTTACAGGGAATGTAGCACTAAAATCATTAGAAGGAACGGCACTTGCATTATTCTCTATGTTAAAAGAGCAGTTAATGAGTTCGTTTACGAGTAAATTAGCAGCAGCGGTATTAAAGCCAAAACTTATGGTATTAAAAGATAAAATGGATTATTCGGAGTATGGAGGAGCGGCATTATTTGGATTGAAAGCTCCTGTCATTAAGGCTCACGGTTCTTCCAATGACCAATCAATATTTAGTGCGATTCGTCAAACGAGGGAAATGGTAGCGAAAGAAGTGATTCCTACTATTTCAAGCGTAATGGAGAAAGAGCCACTCCAATAAGAGGAGGATTTGAAATGGGAAAACTAGCATTTCTTTTTCCGGGCCAAGGTTCACAGGCAGTTGGAATGGGTAAACAGTTAGCGGAGAATAATAAAGAGGTTGCAAATGTGTTTGCAAAAGCAGATGAGGTGTTGCAAGATTCACTTTCAGAAGTGATTTTTGAAGGGCCCCAGGAAAAGCTTACGTTAACGACAAATGCGCAACCTGCCTTATTAACAACGAGTTTTGCTATTTTGACAGCTTTGAAAGAGTATGATATTACGCCAGACTTTGTTGCAGGCCATAGTTTAGGTGAATATAGCGCTCTTGTAGCAGCGGGTGCAATAACTTTTGAAGACGCTGTATATGCTGTAAGGAAACGTGGGGAATATATGGAAGAAGCTGTTCCTGGCGGAGAAGGTGCAATGGCGGCTATTTTAGGTGCTGATCCACATATGCTGAAACAAGTTACAGAAGAAGTAACAAGTGAAGGATATGCAGTACAAATCGCTAATATGAATAGTACGAAGCAAATTGTGATTTCTGGAACAAAGCAAGGAGTCGAGATTGCTTCTCAAAGAGCGAAAGAAAATGGTGCAAAGAGAGCAATTCCGCTTAAGGTAAGTGGACCGTTCCACTCTTCGCTTATGAAGCCGGCAGCGGAGAAGTTCCAAAGTGTCCTAAATGAAATTACAATTCAAGATACGAATATTCCTGTTATCGCAAATGTAACAGCAGACGTTATTACAAGTGGTGCACATATTCAAGAAAAGCTAATTGAACAGCTCTATTCGCCTGTCTTATGGTACCCGTCCATTGAAAATATGGTGAATCAAGGTGTAGATACATTTATTGAGATTGGACCTGGGAAAGTACTTGCTGGACTTATGAAGTCAATTGATTCATCAGTGAAAGCATATGCGATATATGATGAAGAGACATTAAAAGATACCATTTCAAATTTGAGAGGAGAAAACTGATGTTAAAAGGGAAAGTAGCATTAGTAACTGGCGCTTCACGTGGAATTGGTCGTGCGATTGCGATTGATTTAGCGAAACAAGGGGCAAATGTTGTAGTAAATTATGCTGGTAATGAGCAAAAGGCAAATGAAGTAGTTGATGAAATAAAGAAATTAGGTTCGGATGCAATTGCTGTAAGAGCAGATGTTGCAAATGCTGAAGACGTTACAAATATGGTGAAACAAACTGTAGATACATTTGGACAAGTTGATATTCTTGTAAATAACGCAGGTGTAACAAAAGATAATTTATTAATGCGTATGAAAGAAGAAGAATGGGATACAGTTATTAATACAAACCTAAAAGGTGTATTCTTATGTACGAAGGCAGTATCTCGATATATGATGCGTCAACGTCATGGACGTATTATTAATATCGCTTCTGTTGTTGGAGTAACAGGTAATCCAGGACAAGCAAACTATGTTGCTGCTAAAGCGGGTGTAATTGGATTAACAAAAACATCCGCAAAAGAGTTAGCAAGCCGTAATATTACTGTAAATGCAATTGCTCCTGGGTTTATTGCCACAGATATGACAGACGTATTAGATGAAAATATAAAAGCTGAAATGTTAAAATTAATTCCTGTAGCTCAGTTTGGTGAAGCGGAGGATATCGCAAATGCTGTAACGTTCTTTGCTTCTGATCAAAGCAAATATGTTACAGGTCAAACGTTAAATGTTGATGGCGGCATGGTAATGTAATAAAAGAATTGATTTCAGCTAGTTTTTTTGGTCAATATTTAATATAATATTTGAGGGGAGGTGAATGGAATGGCAGATGTTTTAGAGCGTGTAACAAAAATCATCGTTGATCGTTTAGGTGTAGAAGAAACTGAAGTAGTACCAGCTGCGAGCTTTAAAGAAGATTTAGGCGCAGACTCCCTAGATGTAGTAGAACTTGTAATGCAATTGGAAGATGAATTCGAAATGGAAATTTCTGATGAAGATGCTGAAAAGATTGCTACTGTTGGCGATGCTGTGACTTACATAGAGAGTCATCTATAATGCTTAAGTGAAGTCCCGTTTTTTAGCGGGGCTTCTCGGCTTATATCTGGAGGGACTTATGCCGTACCGAAAACATAGAGAAAAAAAATACGAAACAAAATATCGTGAAGCGTTTAAAGTATTTCAAGAAGAGATAGGTATTACGTTTTCAGATGAAAAATTATTGATTCAAGCATTTACGCATTCATCGTATGTGAATGAGCATCGAAAAAAACCGCATGAGGACAATGAGCGTCTTGAATTTCTTGGTGATGCTGTATTGGAACTCACTGTATCGCAGTATCTGTTTCAAAAATATCCGACAATGAGCGAAGGAGAGTTAACAAAACTACGTGCAGCTATTGTATGTGAACCATCTCTTGTTCGTTTTGCAAACGAATTGTCATTTGGTAGCCTTGTTTTATTAGGGAAAGGTGAAGAAATGACGGGTGGACGTGAACGACCAGCTTTATTAGCGGATGTCTTTGAAGCGTTTATTGGTGCCCTTTATCTTGATCAAGGGCTTGAAACAGTTTGGGGATTTTTAAAAGAAGTTGTATATCCGAAAATTAATGAGGGTGCTTTTTCTCATGTGATGGATTATAAGAGTCAATTACAAGAGTTGATTCAGCGTGATGGTAGTGGCAATATTGAGTATCAAATTTTGCAAGAAAAAGGACCGGCTCATAACCGAGAATTTGTGTCACGTGTTACGTTAAATAACGTGGCTTTAGGTCTTGGTAGTGGCAAGTCGAAAAAAGAAGCAGAGCAACAAGCTGCTGCAGAAGCATTGAAAAAATTAAAAGAACAACTATAAGGAATCCCCCTTTGAATGAGGGGGATTCCTTATGCATAGAATGAAACTTTCTTTTTGTTTGTGAATAAAGGGAAGGGAAATCCGTATAATAGCTTGTTTTTGTATAGACAACAGTTATAACAACGGAGAATAGGAGGAAGGCCTTTCGTGTTTTTAAAAAGATTAGAGATAGCAGGATTTAAGTCGTTTGCTGAGCGCGTATCTGTTGATTTTGTCCCAGGTGTAACTTCTGTAGTAGGACCTAATGGAAGTGGGAAAAGTAATATTACTGATGCGATTCGCTGGGTACTTGGTGAACAATCTGCAAAATCATTACGTGGTGCAAAGATGGAGGATATTATTTTTGCGGGCAGTGATACGAGAAGAGCAGTTAATGTTGCTGAAGTAACATTAACTTTAAATAATGAAGATCAACGTTTACCGATTGAATATAATGAGGTGTGTGTAACACGTCGTGTATCTCGTTCTGGTGATAGTGATTTTTATATTAATAAACAATCATGTAGATTGAAAGATATTATTGATTTATTTATGGACTCTGGTATGGGAAGAGAAGCTTTTTCGATTATTAGCCAGGGGAAAGTTGAAGAGATTTTAAGTAGTAAATCAGAAGAACGTCGTGGTGTATTTGAAGAAGCTGCTGGAGTGCTGAAATACAAACTTCGTAAAAAGAAAGCTGAAGCAAAATTGGCAGATACACAAGAAAACTTAAATCGTGTACAAGATATCATTCACGAATTAAGTAGTCAAGTAGAACCTTTAGAAAGACAAGCTTCTATTGCGAAAGACTATCTTGAGAAAAAAGAAGAATTAGAGAAAGTAGAAGCGGCGCTTATTGTACATGAAATTGAAGAATTACATGAGAAATGGGAAGCGCTTCGAAATCAGTTTGGGCACAATAAAAATGAAGAAGCTAAAATGTCAACGCATTTACAAAAAGGTGAAAAAGAGCTAGAGGAATTACGAGGGCAATTACAAGCAGTAGATGAGTCTGTAGATTTCTTGCAAGAAGTACTTCTTCTTTCTAGTAAAGAGCTAGAAAAGTTAGAAGGACAGCGTGAGTTATTAAAAGAGAGAAAACAAAATGCAACGACGCATTGTGCGCAACTCGAACAGTTAATTGTTGAATTAACAGAGAAAGCTACAAGTTATGATGGTGAAATTGAATCCAGTACAGAAGTGTTGATGCAATTTGTAAATCAAGTAAAAGAGTTGGAGACGAAATTGCATGATAATGAGCTACTGCTTGCAACTTTTGCTGACAATTTAGAGGAACAAATTGAGAATTTAAAAGGTGACTATATTGAACTTTTAAATCAACAAGCTAGCCATCGCAATGAGTTATCTATGATTGAAGAACAATCTAAACAACAAAACTCTAAAAATGAACGCCTCGATGAAGAAAATGCGAAATACGTAGAAATGCGTATGGAAATTACCGCGAAAAAGACGAAGCTTGTGGAGAGTTATGAACAAGTGAAAGAAAAAGTAGCTGGTATCCTTTCGAATATACAAAAGACAGAAGCGGCAATTGGGAAATGCAAGACGCAATATAGTGAAAATGAAACAAAGTTGTATCAAGCGTATCAATTTGTACAACAGGCACGTTCTCGAAAAGAAATGCTAGAAGAGATGCAAGAAGATTACTCTGGTTTCTATCAAGGAGTACGTGAAGTATTAAAAGCTAGAGAAAATAGGTTGCAAGGTATCGAGGGTGCTGTTGCAGAACTGCTAACGGTACCGAAAGAATATGAAATTGCAATGGAAATTGCTCTAGGTGCAGCAATGCAGCATATTGTCGTACAAAAAGAAGAACATGCTCGTAATGCAATTGCGTTTTTAAAACAAAATAAACATGGGCGAGCAACGTTTTTACCGCAAGCTGTTATTAAAAGTAGATCGTTATCATTTGAACAATTACGTATTGTAAATCAACACCCATCGTTCGTAGGTGTGGCGGCAGAACTTGTGCAATATAACAATAAATATGAAAATGTAGTTTCGAATTTATTAGGGACAGTTATTGTTGCAAAAGATTTACGCGGGGCAAATGAGTTAGCGAAACAACTGCAATACCGTTATCGTATTGTAACAATCGAAGGTGATGTAGTGAACCCTGGTGGTTCTATGACAGGTGGAGCGGTAAAACAGGCGAAATCTTCTTTATTAGGACGTCAACGTGAACTAGAAGAGTGGACGGGCAAGTTAACTGATATGGAAGAGAAAACAACAAAGTTAGAAAACTTTGTTAAAGCAGTAAAGCAAGAAATTCAAGAAAGAGAAGTGCAACTACGCGAACTAAGGCAAAGTGTAGAAGTAGAGCGTGTAGATGAACAGAAATTAAGAGAAGAAATTAATCGCTTAGAATTAGAAGAACATCGTATTAATGATCGTTTATCTATTTACGATTTAGAGATTGAAGGATTCTTACAAGATCAAGTGAAGATACAAGGGCGTAAAGAAGAGCTAGAAAAGATTTTAGCGACTCTTCAAGCTGAGATTACAGGATTAGATAGCAAAATTGTCGCTTTAACAAAACAAAAAAGTGAGCAGCATTCTTCGAAAGAAAAAGTTCAAAAAGAAATGACTGAGTTGAAAGTGTTGGCAGCTGAAAAGCAACAACGTTTATCTAATCAAAAAGAAAAAGTTGAACGTTTGACGAAGGAAAAAGAAGAAACGGATGCAACGCTTGTCAAAACGAAAGAGGATTTAGCATTCTTAAAACAAGAAATGACATCGAATTCAAGTGGTGAAGAGCAAATTACGAATATGATTGAGAAGAAAGCATATGATCGTAATCAAACTTCAGAGTTAATTCGCTCTCGTCGCGAACAACGTATATCGTTACAAGAGAGAGTAGAACAGTTAGAGCGTAGTCTGAAAGAAACAACAGGTAAACATAAATACATTCTTGAGATGTTGAAAGATCAAGAAGTAAAAATAAACCGACTTGATGTAGAGTTAGAAAATAGATTACAACATTTACGTGAAACATATACAATTTCATTTGAAGCAGCAAAACTGAAGTATACAATGATAATGCCTGCAGAGGATGCGCGTAAAAAGGTGAAACTAATTAAACTATCCATCGAAGAGCTAGGCACAGTGAACTTAGGGGCGATTGAAGAGTATGAGCGTGTAGCAGAGCGTCATACATTCTTACTAGAGCAAAAAGATGACCTAGAAGAAGCGAAAGCGACATTGCACCAACTTATTACTGAAATGGATGAAGAAATGAAAAAACGTTTTTCTACTACGTTTGAAGGAATTCGAATGGAGTTTCAATCGGTATTCTCTGAACTATTTGGAGGCGGTAGAGCGGATTTAGTCATGACGAATCCAGAGGACTTGTTAAATACTGGTATTGATATTGTAGCGCAACCGCCAGGGAAGAAGCTGCAAAACTTAGGTTTACTTTCTGGTGGAGAGCGTGCTTTAACAGCAATTGCGCTTTTATTTGGTATTTTAAAAGTGCGCCCAGTTCCATTCTGTGTGCTAGATGAGGTAGAGGCGGCTCTTGATGAGGCGAATGTTGCCCGTTTTGCGCAGTATTTAAAGAAATTTAGTGATGAGACACAGTTTATTGTCATTACACATAGAAAAGGTACAATGGAAGAGTCTGACGTATTGTACGGTGTAACAATGCAAGAGTCAGGGGTATCTAAACTTGTTTCGGTTCGTTTAGATGATGGAGAAGAACTAGTTGCAAGTAATTAGGAAGGATGGGACAGTATGAGCTTTTTTAAAAAATTAAAAGAAAAAATTTCAAAACAAACAGATACGGTAACAGAGAAATTTAAACAAGGGTTAGAAAAGACGAGAAATTCGTTTGCAGATAAAGTAAATGATTTAGTTTATCGTTATCGTAAAGTAGATGAAGATTTCTTTGAGGAACTAGAAGAAATTTTAATTGGTGCAGATGTCGGAGTTTCGACGGTAATGGAATTAATTGATCAATTGAAAGAAGAAGTGCAACGTCGTAACATCCAAGATCCAAAAGAAGTACAAGCTGTTATTTCAGAAAAGTTAGTAGGAATTTACAAAGGCGACAGTGAATTTAGCAACGAAATTAATATGCAAGAGGATCAATTAACAGTTGTTTTATTTGTCGGTGTTAATGGCGTAGGAAAAACGACGACGATTGGTAAACTGGCACATAAATTCAAAACAGAAGGTAAGTCTGTCCTATTGGCTGCAGGAGATACATTCCGCGCGGGAGCGATTGAACAATTAGAAGTATGGGGCGATCGAGTTGGTGTAGAAGTGATTAAACAAGGATCAGGATCTGATCCAGCGGCGGTTATGTATGACGCTGTACAGGCCGCGAAAGCACGTAAAGTAGACGTATTACTATGTGACACAGCAGGGCGCTTACAAAATAAAGTAAACTTAATGAAAGAGTTAGAGAAAGTGAAGCGTGTAATTGAGCGTGAAGTACCGGGGGCTCCTCACGAAGTATTACTTGTTATTGATGCAACAACGGGACAAAATGGTTTAAGTCAAGCGAAAACATTCCGTGAAGCAACGAATGTTACTGGTATTGTTTTAACGAAGTTAGATGGAACTGCTAAAGGTGGTATTGTATTAGCGATTCGTAACGAAATGGATGTACCGGTGAAATTTGTTGGATTAGGGGAGCAAATGGATGACTTGCAGCAGTTTGATCCAGAACAATATGTGTATGGTTTATTTGCGAACCTAGTAGAAACAGAAGAAGTTTAAGTGAAAGAAGCGGTATTTTTCCGCTTCTTTTTCTATAAAAATATGTGATGTTAAGAAAAAAACTTGACACTCTTTTGTACTCCATGTAAACTAATTCATGTAAAGGGAAATCACTTAACAAAGGATGATCCAACATGCTCGAGAAAACAACGAGAATGAACTATTTATTTGATTTTTATCAATCGTTGTTAACGCAAAAACAAAGAAGTTATATGTCGCTTTATTATCTAGATGATTTATCTCTTGGTGAAATTGCGGAAGAATTTGATGTAAGTCGCCAAGCCGTGTATGATAACATTAAACGGACTGAAGCGATGCTTGAAGAATATGAAGATAAATTAGTATTACTTCAAAAGTTTCAAGAGCGACAGCGACTTGTTGCAAAGCTAAAACAGCTAATCAGCGAAGAAGAGCATGTGAATGAAGAAATGAAACAAGTTGTTGAAGCTATCGAAAAATTAGATTAGGAGGGCGGCAATATGGCATTTGAAGGATTAGCCGACCGACTTCAACAGACAATGCAAAAAATCCGCGGCAAAGGAAAAGTTTCTGAAGCCGATGTGAAAGAAATGATGAGAGAAGTTCGTCTAGCTCTTTTAGAAGCGGACGTTAACTTTAAAGTAGTAAAAGATTTTGTAAAGCGTGTGTCTGAACGTGCTGTCGGACAAGATGTAATGACAAGTTTGACACCTGGACAACAAGTAATTAAAGTCGTACAGGAAGAACTTACAGAACTTATGGGCGGAGAGCAAAGCAAAATTGCTGTTGCTAATAGGCCACCGACTGTTATAATGATGGTTGGTCTGCAAGGTGCGGGTAAAACAACGACGACAGGTAAGCTTGCGAATTTGCTTCGTAAAAAGCATAATCGTAAACCGATGCTTGTTGCAGCGGATATTTACCGTCCAGCAGCGATTAAACAGCTTGAAACATTAGGGAAGCAATTGGACATGCCTGTATTCTCTTTAGGAGATCAAGTAAGTCCTGTTGAAATTGCGAAACAAGCGATTGCAAAAGCAAAAGAAGATCATCACGATTATGTTTTAATCGATACAGCAGGTCGTCTGCATATTGATGAAGAACTAATGGATGAATTAGCGAAAGTGAAAGAAGTTGCGAAACCGGATGAAATTTTCCTTGTTGTCGATGCGATGACGGGTCAAGACGCGGTAAATGTTGCACAAAGTTTCCATGAACAGTTAGGTTTAACAGGTGTTGTATTAACGAAATTAGATGGTGATACGCGCGGTGGTGCGGCATTATCTATTAAGGCGGTAACAAATACACCGATTAAATTTGCTGGTATGGGTGAAAAACTAGATGCGATTGAAGCGTTCCATCCAGAGCGTATGGCATCCCGTATTTTAGGGATGGGAGACGTCTTAACATTAATTGAAAAAGCGCAAGCTACAGTTGATGAAGAGAAAGCAAAAGAACTTGAGCAAAAAATGCGTACGCTTTCGTTTACGCTTGACGATTTCCTAGAACAACTTGGACAAGTGCGTCAACTTGGACCGCTTGATGAATTGTTAGGAATGCTTCCTGGTGCAAATAAAATTAAAGGGCTGAAAAATGCGCAAGTTGATGAAAAACAAATTGGGCATATTGAGGCAATTATTCGTTCTATGACTAAATTAGAGCGAGAACAACCGGAAATAATCAATGCTAGTCGCAAAAAGCGCATTGCCAAAGGTAGCGGTACAACGGTACAAGAGATCAATCGTTTAATCAAGCAATTTGATGATATGAAAAAGATGATGAAAACGATGACTGGAATGCAAAAAGGTAAGAAAAAAGGACTAGGTGGATTGAAGTTTCCATTCATGTAAGGAAAAAAGATGGCTCTGTTAAGAAAAAACACTTTACAAAGCAATAGTCTTTTTGCTAATATAATTATCTGTGTGAAATAAATTCGGAGGTGCTTTATAAATGGCAGTTAAAATTCGTTTAAAACGTATGGGAGCTAAAAAAACTCCTTTCTATCGTGTAGTTGTTGCAGATTCTCGTTCTCCTCGTGACGGACGTTTCATTGAGGAAATCGGTACTTACAATCCGGTTGCTCAACCAGCTGAAGTTAAGATCAACGAAGAAGCAGCATTAAAATGGTTAGGAAATGGTGCTAAACCATCTGATACAGTTCGTAACTTATTCTCTAACCAAGGTATCATGGAGAAATTCCACTTATCTAAACAAGGTAAGTAATTGAGGCAATGACTATGAAGAAGTTAGTCGAGACGATTGTCAAGCCTCTTGTCGATCATCCTGAAGATGTAAAAGTTACACAGGAACTTTACAACGGAGAGATAAAGTATCGATTAACTGTACATCCTGAGGATGTTGGAAAAGTCATTGGAAAGCAAGGGAGAGTTGCGAAAGCAATTCGAATGCTCTTGTATTCAGTGGGACATCATAATGATGAAAAAGTAACACTGGAAATTCAATAAACGTAAAAAGGGCGAGGAGTTATTTCCTCTCCCTTTTTTAACATTTAAAGAGAAGTTGCATGTTCCATATATGAAATGGAAATGCTTAATTTATATAGAAACCAGGGGTGACATATTATTTATGACAAAGTGGTTTAACGTAGGGAAAATTGTAAATACTCATGGCGTAAGAGGAGAAATTCGTGTTATTTCTCGTACTGATTTTCCAGAAGAGCGATATAAAGTAGGAAACACATTATACATAAGTAATGAGAAAAGTACAGACTACCTTCCAGTGAAAGTAACTTCTCATCGTCAACATAAGACATTTGATTTATTAACATTTGAAGGATGCAACAATGTAGATGAGGCAGAGAAGTTTAAAGGTTCTTTAATAAAAGTACCAGAAGAGCAGTTAGGCGAACTAGCTGAAGGCGAATACTACTACCATGAAATTATTGGTTGCAGTGTTGTAACGGAAGAAGGAGAAGCGTTAGGAACAATAAAAGAAATTTTATCTCCTGGTGCAAATGATGTTTGGGTAATTAAACGTCCAAAAGGTCAAGATCTATTAATTCCTTATATTGATGATGTTGTACTTCAAGTTAACATTGAGAATAAATTAGTAACCATTCATGTAATGGAAGGATTGCTATAATGAAAATTGACATTTTAACATTGTTTCCAGATATGTTTACGGGTGTGTTTGGATCTTCAATTTTAAAGAAAGCACAAGAAAAAGAAGCGGTAGAGCTTCGTGTTGTCAATTTCCGCGATTATACAACGAGTAAGCATAATAGTGTAGATGATTATCCGTATGGTGGTGGAGCTGGGATGGTATTAACCCCCCAGCCTATCTTTGATGCAGTGGAAGAGTTAACGAAGGAAACAGACCGTAAACCGAGAGTTGTTTTAATGTGTCCACAAGGAGAGCGCTTTACGCAGAAGAAGGCAGAAGAGCTTGCTGAAGAAGAGCATGTTATTTTTGTGTGTGGTCATTATGAAGGGTACGATGAACGAATTCGTGAGCATCTCGTAACAGATGAGATTTCTATCGGTGACTATGTATTAACCGGCGGAGAGTTAGCCTCTATGGTTATTACTGATAGTGTCGTGCGTCTCCTGCCGGGAGTGCTAGGAAATCATGCTTCACAAGTTGAGGATTCGTTTAGTACAGGTTTATTAGAACACCCTCATTATACACGTCCAGCTGATTTTCGTGGTATGAAGGTACCGAATGTATTAATGTCAGGAAATCATAAAAATATTGATGAATGGCGACACAAAGAATCACTACGTCGTACGTACACGCGTAGGCCGGATTTACTGGAAGAGCGAGAATTATCTAAGCAAGAAAAGAAATGGCTAGAACAGATTAAAGAAGACAAGTAAGGGCTAGATATATTTTCTATTGCAACAGTCCTAGCAATATGCTATTATAACACTTGTGCTACTGAAATCAGTGGCCGTATTAACGATGTTCCGCTGTAATTTATTAAGACTTTATAAGAGCATCTGTTTAAAGGAGAGAATTTAATATGCAACAATTAATCGCAGAAATTACTCAAGGCCAATTAAAAACTGACCTTCCTTCATTCCGTCCTGGAGACACTTTACGTGTACACGTAAAAGTAGTTGAGGGAACTCGTGAAAGAATTCAGCTTTTCGAAGGTGTTGTAATTAAACGTCGTGGTGGCGGAATCAGTGAAACATTCACAGTTCGTAAGATTTCTTACGGTGTAGGTGTTGAGCGTACATTCCCAGTTCACACGCCAAGAATCGCGAAACTTGAAGTACTTCGTCGTGGTAAAGTACGTCGTGCTAAGTTATACTACTTACGTAACCTTCGCGGTAAAAAAGCACGTATTAAAGAAATTCGATAAGACATGTATGGGAGCTTGTAAATGCACAAGCTCCCTTTTTCCAATCTATATAAAATTTTGATATAATACGAGCAGCTTACATAATCGTGGAGGGGAAATGCATGAAGAAAGAAAAGAGTTCACTTTGGGAATGGATCAAGGCAATTTTGATTGCTGTTGTATTAGCGGGTGTTATTAGACAGTTTTTCTTTGCGCCAATTCTCGTAGATGGAGTGTCGATGGCCTCTACTTTACATGATCGCGATCGAATGATTGTCAATAAAATTGGTTATCACATAGGAGATCCAAAACGATTTGATATTATCGTATTCCGAGCAACGGAAGATAAGGATTATATTAAGCGCATTATCGGCCTGCCAGGCGATGAAATAGAGTATCGTAATGATAAACTATATGTTAACGGAAAGGCTTATGAAGAGCCGTATTTAGACAAGCAGAAAAAACAAATTGCTGACGGACCGCTTACATATGATTTTACTCTTGAAGAAATGACAGGGAAGAAAACTGTTCCAGAAGGTCAATTATTTGTTTTAGGCGATAATCGTCGTTTTAGTAAAGATAGTCGTTCAATTGGTACAATTTCAATGGACCAAGTGATTGGAAAAGCAAATATACTATATTGGCCGTTAAAAGATGCTCGTATTGTGAAATAAAAGAAAAAGAAGGTGGCAACATGGTAATTCAATGGTTCCCGGGACATATGGCAAAGGCTAGACGCCAAGTAACAGAAAAATTAAAGTTAATTGATGTTGTAATTGAGCTTGTAGATGCTCGATTACCTTTATCTTCTCGAAATCCAATGATTGATGAGATTATTACACATAAACCGAGGCTTGTTGTTTTAAATAAAGCGGATATGGCAGATGATCGATTAACAAAGCAATGGATCGCATATTTTAAAGAAAAAGGTCAAATGGCAATTTCAATTAACGCGCAAGCTGGACAAGGTATGAAGGAAATTGCAGCGGCTTGTAAAGTGTTGGTGAAAGAAAAATTTGATAAAATGGTTGCGAAAGGTATTAGACCGAGAGCGATTCGTGCATTAATTGTAGGTATACCGAATGTTGGTAAATCTACGTTAATTAATAAGTTAGCAAAGAAAAATATTGCTAAAACAGGAGATCGCCCTGGTGTGACAACAGCTCAACAATGGATTAAAGTTGGGAAGGAAATGGAACTGTTAGATACACCTGGTATTTTATGGCCTAAATTTGAAGATCAACTAGTGGGTCTTCGTTTAGCGACAACGGGCGCAATTAAAGATTCAATTTTAAATTTACAAGATGTTGCTGTTTACGCACTACGTTTTATGGAGAAACATTATCCAGAACGTTTGAAAGAGCGATATAATTTAAATGAAATTCCAGAAGATATTGTGGAGTTATTCGATGCAGTTGGAAAAAATAGAGGCTGTTTAATGGGCGGCGGAATGATTGATTATGATAAAACATCTGAGCTTGTACTTCGTGAACTTCGTGGTGGAAAACTTGGAAAGATGACGTTTGAAACACCAGAAGAGTTTACGGAGCAGACAGAAGATGCAGAAAAAGTAGAAGAAGTATAAGACGTGCGTTTGTACGTCTTTTCTTTTTTGTATATAAAGGGAGTGGCATGAATGCAAAAAGTGACTATTCAAGAAGCGGAACGTTTACTGCATGAAATAATGAGTGAAGAAGATGACCGCTTCCAAATATTAATGAAAGACGAGCGAAAAGGAATACAAAAGCTCATTTTGAAGTGGCATAAACAAAAAGAGTTAGCGCAGAAAGAAAAAGAAAAGTTTTTCGAAATGTCCAAGTACGAGATTGCATTACGTGAAAAAGGGCTCACACTTATCGCGGGTATAGATGAAGTAGGGCGTGGGCCACTAGCTGGGCCTGTCGTGACGGCAGCTGTTGTCCTTCCGGAAGATTTTTATATCCCAGGGTTAAATGACTCGAAAAAGCTGAGTGAGGCGAAGCGAGAGCGTTTTTATGATGAAATTAAAGCGCAAGCAATTGCAATTGGAGTTGGAATTGTATCACCACAAATAATTGATGAGATAAATGTTTATCAAGCGACGAAACAAGCGATGTTAGATGCTGTTGCGAATTTATCTTGTGCACCAGAATATTTATTAATTGATGCGATGAAACTTCCTACACCAATTCCGCAAACATCCATTATTAAAGGTGATGCGAAAAGTATTTCTATTTCAGCTGCATCCATTATTGCGAAAGTAACGAGAGATCGTATGATGAAAGAGCTTGGAGAAAAGTATCCTGCATATGGGTTTGAACAACATATGGGATATGGAACAAAACAACATTTAGAAGCGATTGAAGCGCATGGAGTATTAGAAGAACATCGGAAATCGTTTGCACCAATTAAAGATATGATTCAAAAATAAGCTGCGAATATGCAGCTTATTTTTTTATTTTGGTATATGAACATTATTATTTTCAAAAAAGAATAAAGCGATTTCAGTTTTCTGACACTTTATTGTAGACAGCGTGCCAATCATCTTATACAATGGCAATGTAATGTTTTTTAAACATTAAAAAACTTTTCGAGTAAAACAGGAAAACAGGGGAGGATGGGACCATGAATATCCATGAGTACCAAGGTAAGGCAGTCCTTAGAAGCTATGGGGTTAGCGTTCCGAACGGGAAGGTTGCATTTACAGTAGAAGAAGCTGTAGAAGCAGCGAAAGAATTAGGAACGGATGTATGTGTAGTAAAAGCACAAATTCACGCTGGTGGACGCGGCAAAGCTGGCGGAGTAAAAGTTGCAAAAAATTTAGATGAAGTTCGTACATATGCAGAGAGCATTTTAGGAACTACACTTGTGACACATCAAACAGGTCCTGAAGGTAAGGAAGTAAAACGCTTACTTATCGAAGAAGGTTGCGATATTAAAAAAGAATATTATGTTGGTCTAGTTTTAGATCGTGCAACTTCTCAAGTTGTTTTAATGGCATCTGAAGAAGGTGGAACAGAAATTGAAGAAGTAGCAGAACAAACACCTGAAAAGATCTTTAAAGAATATATTGATCCAGCAGTAGGCTTACAAGGATTCCAAGCGCGCCGAATCGCATTTAACATCAATATTCCAAAAGAGCTTGTAGGACAAGCTGTGAAGTTTATGATGGGCTTATACCGTGCGTTTATCGAAAAAGATTGCTCTATCGCGGAGATCAATCCACTTGTTACAACAGGTGACGGTAAAGTTATGGCATTAGATGCGAAATTAAACTTTGATTCTAATGCTTTATATCGCAATAAAGACATTTTAGAACTTCGTGATCTTGATGAAGAAGATTCAAAAGAAATTGAAGCTTCTAAATATGACTTAAACTACATTCCTTTAGATGGAAATATCGGTTGTATGGTTAATGGTGCAGGTTTAGCGATGGCTACAATGGATATCATTAAACATTACCATGGCGATCCAGCTAACTTCTTAGATGTTGGTGGCGGTGCAACAGCTGAAAAAGTTACAGAAGCATTCAAAATTATCCTTTCTGACAAAAATGTAAAAGGTATCTTCGTTAACATTTTTGGTGGCATTATGAAGTGTGATGTTATCGCAGAAGGTGTTATTGAAGCGACGAAACAAGTAGGTCTTGAATTGCCTTTAGTTGTACGTCTTGAAGGTACAAACGTAGAGTTAGGTAAGAAGATTTTAAATGAGTCTGGCTTAAATATTGTTGCAGCAGAATCTATGGCAGACGGTGCACAAAAAATTGTTTCACTAGTGGGCTAATAGAAAGCGGGGGAGAAAAATGAGCGTATTAGTTAATAAAGATACAAAAGTTATTGTTCAAGGTATTACAGGTTCTCAAGGATTATTCCACACAAAACAAATGATTGAATACGGTACGAAAATTGTCGGTGGTGTAACGCCAGGTAAAGGTGGCACTGATATTGAAGGTGTACCAGTATTTGATACTGTAGAAGATGCAGTGAAAGCAACAGGCGCAAACGCTTCAGTTGTATACGTTCCACCCGCTTTTGCGGCTGATGCAATTATGGAAGCAGTTGATGCAGAAATCGATTTAGTAGTATGTATTACTGAAGGAATTCCTGTATTAGATATGGTAAATGTAAAGAGATATATGGCGGGTAAACATACACGTTTACTTGGACCAAACTGTCCTGGTGTTATTACGCCTGATGAATGTAAAATTGGTATTATGCCAGGATACATTCATAAAAAAGGCCATGTAGGTATCGTATCTCGCTCTGGTACATTAACGTATGAGGCTGTACATCAGTTAACACAAGAAGGTATTGGCCAATCTACTGCTGTAGGTATCGGTGGGGACCCAGTTAACGGTACGGACTTTATTGATGCGTTAAAAGCATTTAATGAAGATGAAGAAACGCATGCTGTAATTATGATTGGTGAAATCGGTGGTACAGCGGAAGAAGAGGCAGCTGAATGGGTGAAAGCTAATATGACAAAACCTGTTGTAGGCTTCATTGGTGGCCAAACAGCGCCTGCTGGCAAACGTATGGGCCATGCTGGTGCAATCATTTCTGGTGGTAAAGGAACTGCTGCAGAAAAGATTAAAACGATGGAAGCTTGTGGTATTAAAGTAGCGGAAACTCCAGCGGTTATGGGCGAAACGCTAATCTCTGTCTTAAAAGAAAAAGGTTTATTTGAGACTTGTAAAAACTACTAATCTGTTGAAAGACACCTTCTTGCTTGAAGGTGTCTTTTTACGAAATTCTTGTTTACATAATAAAAATTATGGGTAAGGAGAATTAAGATGAAAAGAGAACGATTATTACATCTTCATTATTTTTTAGCAGATCATTGGAAGGCGATGGAAAGACTACTATATGTCGATCCTGAATTGAAGGGAATATACACTTTTAATGCAAAACAAATGGAATACTACACTGGAATATCCTCGAAAAAATCTTCAGAATTAGTACATTTTCTTCAAAGTTCAAATCTCCCGCAATATATATCTTATTTAGAAAAAAATCGAATCTTTTATATGACTATCTGGGATGAAGATTATCCACAACTATTACATGAAATACAAGATCCACCCTTTGTGTTATATGGAAAAGGCGAGAAGGATTTTCTCAATAAAGCGAATAAATTAGCGGTTATTGGAACGAGAGAACCGACTTTATATGGACATGAGAGTTTAAAATTTATTTTACAACCATTATTAGAAAGAGAATGGCTTATTGTCAGTGGGTTTGCAAGAGGGATAGATACAATGTCTCATGAAATTACAGTAAGACGGCATTGTCCGACTATTGCAATACTAGGGCATGGATTATCGTATATGTATCCAAAAGAGAATAGACATTTATATGAAACGTGGAATGAATATATATTGTTATTAACGGAGTATCCACCGCACTATGCACCGAAAAAATGGTATTTTCCAAAAAGGAACCGGATTATTAGTGGTATAAGTAAGGGTGTTTTAGTTGTAGAAGCGAAATCAAGAAGTGGAACACTTATTACTGCGGACCTTGCTTTAGAGCAAAATAGAGAGGTATTTGCACTTCCTGGACCTATATTTATAGATAGTGCATCAGGAACGAATCATCTGATTCAACAGGGAGCAAAACTAGTAAGAAATGCAGAAGATATCTTGGAAGAGATTTTAAATTAACCTTATATTTTCATGTTTTTATTAAACAATTATTGACAAATGGTAGAAAGGCACTGTATGGTATATTCATTCTTGATTGACAAAAACAAGAGAAATCAATAAGATTGATGAAGACTTGAATCCACCTCTTAAGGAGGCACTAGCATGTCAGATTACCTCGTAATCGTGGAGTCGCCTTCTAAGGCGAAGACCATTGAGAAATATTTAGGCAAAAAATACAAAGTTGTCGCGTCTATGGGACACGTTCGCGATTTACCTAAAAGTCAAATGGGGATAGAAGTAAAGAACAACTTCACCCCGAAGTATATTACCATTCGTGGTAAAGGTCCCGTCTTAAAAGATTTAAAATCAGCGGCCAAAAAAGCAAAGAAAGTCTATCTCGCGGCCGATCCAGACCGCGAAGGGGAAGCAATTGCTTGGCATTTAGCCAATACGTTAAATGTGGACGTGGAATCAGATTGCCGAGTTGTGTTTAATGAGATTACAAAAGATGCAATAAAAGAATCATTTAAACATCCTCGTGCGATTAATATGGATTTAGTAGATGCACAACAAGCAAGGCGTATACTAGATCGTCTTGTAGGTTACAATATTAGTCCTTTATTATGGAAGAAAGTAAAAAAAGGATTAAGTGCAGGACGCGTACAATCTGTAGCAGTTCGTTTAATTATCGAACGTGAAAAAGAAATTCAAATCTTTGAGCCTGAAGAATTCTGGACAATTAAGACAGAATTTGTGAAGGGAAAAGACACATTTGAAGCGAGTTTTTACGGTGTAGATGGTGAAAAAGTTCAATTAACGAATGAAACGCAAGTGAATGAAATAATTGAACAGATGAAAGATAATGCGTTTTCAGTTGAAAATGTAACGCGAAAAGAGCGAAAACGTAATCCTGCATTACCGTTTACAACATCTTCCTTGCAACAAGAGGCAGCTCGTAAGTTAAACATGCGAGCAAAGAAAACAATGATGCTCGCGCAGCAATTGTATGAAGGGATAGATCTTGGAAAGCAAGGGACTGTAGGTCTTATTACGTATATGAGAACTGACTCAACACGTATCTCAGAAACAGCTCAAACAGAGGCACGTACTTACATTACTGAGGCGTTTGGTGCGGAATACATAGGAACAGAAAAGAAGAAAGAAACGAAAAAGTCGAACGCACAAGATGCGCATGAGGCAATTCGTCCTACTTCGGTAATGAGAAGGCCAGAGGAACTAAAGAGTTTCTTAAGTCGTGATCAACTTCGGTTGTATAAACTGATTTGGGAGCGATTTGTTGCAAGTCAAATGGCGTCTGCTATAATGGATACTGTGACAGCTAGACTCATTAATAACAATGTTCAGTTCCGTGCAAGTGGATCGGTTGTAAAGTTTCCAGGATTTATGAAAGTGTATGTAGAGTCGAAAGATGACGGGGCTGAAGAAAAGGATAAAATGTTGCCACCTTTAGAAGTAGGGGAAACGGTATTTTCGAAGGATTTAGAACCGAAGCAACACTTTACACAACCTCCGCCGCGCTATACAGAGGCTCGTCTAGTAAGAACACTTGAAGAGCTTGGAATTGGAAGGCCGTCGACTTACGTACCGACACTTGAAACGATTCAAAAACGTGGATACGTAGGCTTGGATAATAAACGCTTCGTTCCAACTGAACTTGGTGAAATAGTAATTGAACTTATTTTAGAGTTTTTCCCAGAAATTATTAACATTGAATTTACTGCTAACATGGAGCAAAGTCTTGATGAAGTAGAAGAAGGAAATGCGAATTGGGTAAAAATTGTTGATGATTTCTACGTAGGCTTTGAACCGCGTTTAGAAAAAGCGGAAAAAGAAATGCGTGAAGTGGAAATTAAAGATGAACCAGCTGGGGAAGACTGTGAATTGTGTAATCACCCAATGGTCTTTAAAATGGGTAAATACGGGAAATTTATGGCTTGTTCGAATTTCCCAGATTGTCGTAATACAAAACCGATTGTGAAAGAAATTGGTGTTACTTGTCCGAAGTGTGATAAAGGTCAAATTATTGAACGCCGTAGTAATAAAAAGAAACGTCTTTTCTATGGATGCGGTACGTATCCAGAGTGTGACTTTGTATCATGGGATAAACCAATTGGTCGTAAATGTCCGAAGTGCGAAGGTATGCTTGTAGAGAAGAAGTTGAAAAAAGGCGTGCAAGTACAATGTATTTCGTGTGATTATGAAGAAGAACAACAAATGTGAGCGTAACTGCTCACATTTTTTTCGGGAAGAAAAGGAAAGGTGATTAATATGACAACACAAGTAGTAAACGTCATTGGCGCAGGTCTTGCAGGAAGTGAAGCAGCTTACCAAATTGCAAAACGTGGTGTCCAAGTAAAATTATATGAAATGAGACCAGTAAGGCAAACACCAGCTCATCACACAGATAAATTTGCAGAGTTAGTATGCAGTAACTCGCTTCGCGCAAACACATTAACAAACGCTGTTGGTGTTATTAAAGAAGAAATGCGTCTAATGGACTCTGTTATTATTCGTGCAGCTGATGAGTGCTCTGTACCAGCAGGAGGGGCTTTAGCTGTAGATCGTCATGAATTTGCGGCAAAGGTAACGGAGTATGTGAAAAACCATCCGAACGTAACTGTGATGAATGAAGAAATTACTGAAATTCCAGAAGGGCCTACTGTTATCGCGACAGGTCCACTTACGTCTCCTGATCTTGCTGCACAATTAAAAGAATTAACAGGTGAAGATTATTTTTATTTCTATGATGCTGCAGCACCGATTGTTGAGAAAGACAGCATTGATATGAATAAAGTATATTTAAAATCTCGTTACGATAAAGGTGAAGCTGCATATTTAAACTGCCCAATGACGGAAGAGGAATTTGACCGTTTTTACGAGGCTTTAATTGCTGCTGAAACAGTACCTTTAAAAGAATTTGAAAAAGAAATTTTCTTTGAAGGTTGTATGCCAGTAGAAGTTATGGCAAGTAGAGGAAGACAGACGCTAGTATTTGGGCCGATGAAACCTGTTGGATTAGAAGATCCGAAAACAGGGAAAACGCCATATGCTGTTGTTCAGTTACGTCAAGATGATGCAGCAGGAACGTTATACAATATCGTAGGTTTCCAAACACATTTAAAGTGGGGACCACAAAAAGAAGTGTTACAGTTGATTCCAGGACTGGAAAACGCAGAGATTGTACGTTATGGTGTAATGCATCGTAATACGTTTATTAATTCACCTAACTTGCTTCGTCCAACATATCAATATAAACAACGTGATGATTTATTCTTCGCTGGCCAAATGACTGGAGTAGAGGGATATGTTGAATCGGCAGCATCAGGATTACTAGCAGGTATTAACGCTGCTCGACTTGTGAAAGGTGAAGAGCCAGTTGTATTACCATCTGTAACTGCAATGGGAAGTATGGCGAATTATATTACTGCGACAAATGCAAAAAACTTCCAACCAATGAATGCAAACTTCGGTCTGTTTGCACCGTTAGAGAAGAAAATTAAGAAAAAAGCAGAACGAAATGAAGCCTATGCAACACGCGCTTTAGAAACAATTCAAAATTTTGTAAATATTTAGTTAAATTTCTTGCAAAGGCTACTAAGTTGTGATACGATTTAGTAGCCTTTATTGAGGTGAATTGTGTGAATGTGAAGAAATTGTTACAATTATTCGTTGGATATTTACAAATTGAAAGAAATTATTCAAAATATACAATTGCAAGTTATCAAAATGATTTAGAACATTTTGTGCAATTTATGGAGCGAGAAGGCATATCCTCTTTTTTAGATGTTACATACGCAGATGTTCGTTTGTACTTAACGACGTTACACGATGAAAAGTTAGCCCGTAAATCTGTCGCAAGAAAAGTATCAAGTTTACGAAGTTTATATCGTTTTTTGATGCGTGAAGGTTATCGGAAAGATAATCCGTTTGCACTTGCGTCACTCCCCAAAAAAGAATTGTCAATCCCAAAGTTTTTATATGCTGAAGAATTAGAGGAATTATTTGAAGTTTCTGATACGGAAACACCGCTAGGTCAAAGGAATCAAGCTTTATTAGAATTGATGTATGCGACTGGAATCCGTGTGAGTGAATGTGTCAATTTACAACTTACCGATATTGACTTCGCGGTGGGAACAATTTTAGTAATGGGAAAAGGAAAAAAACAAAGGTATATTCCGTTCGGAAGCTATGCGCAAGATGCTTTAATTACTTATATAGAGAACGGGAGAAAACAGTTAGCTCACAAAACTGAAGAACACTCTCATATGGTATTTTTAAATGCGAAAGGCACGCCGCTAACAAGTCGAGGGGTACGCTATGTATTAAACGAACTCATTAAGAAAGCTTCGCTGACAATGCGGATAAGTCCCCATATGTTAAGGCATACATTTGCTACACACATGTTAGATGAAGGGGCAGATTTACGTACTGTACAGGAGCTACTTGGTCATGAGAATTTGTCGACGACACAAATTTATACGCATGTCTCTAAAGAAAGATTGCGTTCGGTCTACATGAAGCATCACCCACGGGCATAAATTGCTTTTAAAGCTATAAAAACATATAAAGGAGTTTTTTCTATGGGAAATTTCCACGCTACAACGATATTTGCAGTTCATCATAATGGAGAATGTGCAATGGCTGGAGATGGCCAGGTGACGATGGGAAATGCAGTTGTAATGAAACATACAGCTCGTAAAGTCCGTAAACTTTTCCAGGGAAAAGTTTTAGCTGGTTTTGCAGGTTCCGTTGCTGACGCATTTACTCTTTTTGAAATGTTTGAAGGGAAATTAGAAGAGTACAATGGAAACTTGCAGCGTGCTGCAGTTGAGATGGCAAAACAATGGCGTGGCGACAAAATGTTACGTCAACTAGAAGCGATGCTCATTGTCATGGATAAAACAACTATGCTTCTTGTTTCGGGTACAGGAGAAGTAATCGAACCGGATGATGGTATTTTAGCGATTGGATCTGGTGGGAATTATGCGCTTTCTGCAGGTCGTGCTTTAAAGCAATATGCAAGTGAACATTTAACAGCGAAGCAAATTGCGAAAGCGAGTTTAGACATTGCTGGCGATATTTGTGTTTATACAAACCACAATATAATTGTGGAAGAATTGTAGAATCGTAAGGGAGGCATTTTATATGCATTTACATTTTACTCCGCGTCAAATTGTGGAAAAATTAGATCAATACATTATCGGTCAAAAAGATGCGAAGAAAGCGGTTGCTG
Source organism: Bacillus sp. BC08 (assembly GCF_054326875.1). Taxonomy (NCBI): domain Bacteria; kingdom Bacillati; phylum Bacillota; class Bacilli; order Caryophanales; family Bacillaceae; genus Bacillus; species Bacillus sp. BC08. The sequence continues at coordinate 971,123 of NZ_JBTGPA010000035.1, forward strand.
TAGCTTTAAGAAATCGATATCGTCGAAGTAAATTAGCTGAAAATCTACGTGATGAAATTGCGCCTAAAAATATTTTAATGATTGGACCAACAGGTGTTGGTAAAACAGAGGTAGCACGACGAATGGCGAAACTCGTTGGAGCACCTTTTATTAAGGTTGAAGCTACCAAATTTACAGAAGTTGGATATGTAGGTAGAGATGTAGAATCGATGGTACGTGACCTTGTGGAAACGTCAGTTCGTATCGTGAAAGAAGAAATGGTAATTAAAGTACAAGACAAAGCGGAAGAACAAGCGAATCAACGTCTTGTTGAAATTTTAGTGCCGAGTCCGGAGAAACAATCTGGATTTAAAAACCCGTTAGAAATGCTATTTGGCGGTGCTCAAAATTCGAATCAAACATCTGATGAACATGAAGATGTTGAAATCGAAAAGAAACGTCAAGATGTGGAAAGAAAGCTTGCTGCAGGACTTCTTGAAGATGAAATTGTATCGATTGAAGTGACTGAGCAACAGTCTTCCATGTTCGATATGCTACAAGGAACTGGCATGGAACAAATGGGGATGAATTTCCAAGATGCGTTAGGAAGTTTTATGCCGAAAAAAACAAAAAAACGTAAACTTTCTGTGAAAGAAGCAAGAAAACTCTTGACAAATGAGGAAGCACAGCGCTTAATTGATATGGATGAAGTTACACAAGAGGCTGTTTATCGTGCTGAACAGCTCGGGATTATTTTTATCGATGAAATTGACAAAATTGCTGGTAAGCAGTCGAATAGCGTAGATGTATCACGTGAAGGTGTGCAACGTGACATTTTACCAATTGTAGAAGGATCGAATGTTGCGACAAAATACGGATCAGTAAAAACGGATTATATTTTATTCGTTGCAGCTGGAGCGTTTCATATGTCTAAACCGTCGGATTTAATTCCGGAACTGCAAGGGAGATTTCCGATTCGAGTAGAATTAACAAAATTATCTACAGATGATTTTGTTAAAATATTAATCGAGCCTGACAATGCGTTAATTAAACAATATATGGCTTTATTAGCGACTGAAGGTATAGAAATTGAATTTTCAGACGAAGCTATTCGTAAGATTGCTGAGATTGCTTATCAAGTTAATCAGGATACAGATAATATTGGAGCAAGAAGACTTCATACGATTATGGAGAAACTCCTTGAAGATTTATCGTTTGAAGCATCTGAAATTACGTTAGAGAAAATAACGATAACACCTCAGTACGTTGAGGAGAAATTAGCAACGATTGCTAAAAATAAAGATGTGAGCCAGTTTATTTTGTAATAGTGTCATCAGGTGACTCGCCCTAGTTTCCAAGTGATGAAAAAATATGTGAGTAACATGTAGGAGGAACTTTTGAAATGGAATTATTAGCAAAAACAAGAAAATTAAATGCGTTATTACAGAGCGCAGCAGGAAAGCCTGTAAACTTTAGAGAAATGTCTGACACAATGTGTGAAGTAATCGAAGCGAACGTATTCGTAGTAAGTCGTCGTGGTAAATTACTAGGTTATGCAATTCACCAACAAATTGAGAATGAGCGTATGAAACAAATGCTTGCAGAGCGTCAATTCCCGGAAGAATACACGCAAAGCTTATTCAACATTACAGAAACATCTTCAAACTTAGATGTAAACAGTGCTTACACAGCGTTCCCAGTAGAAAATAGAGAATTATTCGGTCAAGGTTTAACTACAATCGTACCAATCGTTGGTGGCGGTGAGCGTCTAGGTACATTAGTATTAGCTCGTCTTGGTCAAGAGTTCTTAGACGATGATTTAATCCTTGCTGAATACAGTTCAACTGTAGTAGGTATGGAAATCTTACGTGAAAAAGCGGAAGAAATCGAAGAGGAAGCACGTAGTAAAGCTGTTGTTCAAATGGCGATTAGCTCATTATCTTACAGTGAGTTAGAAGCAATTGAGCATATCTTCGAAGAATTAAATGGAACAGAAGGTTTACTAGTTGCAAGTAAAATTGCTGATCGCGTAGGAATTACTCGTTCTGTAATCGTAAATGCACTACGTAAATTAGAAAGTGCTGGTGTTATTGAGTCTCGCTCTTTAGGTATGAAAGGAACATACATTAAAGTGCTAAACGACAAGTTTCTACAGGAACTTGCTAAATTAAAAACAAACTAATTTATAAAACTCTCCTCATTTTTTGAGGAGAGTTTTTTGTGTATAAAAGATTGATGTTGTTTGCAAATAGCGTCATAATCGTGCTTTTCGGAAAAGCTATGAATTGAATTTCATTTTTTCGCTTAAAAGAAATACAGGTTGGTAATACTAGAATTCGAGTGTGAACAAAGAAAGTTTTACATTCTTCGCATTTTCGACTTGATTGTAATATTTCAGTATGATATAGTAAGCAGTGGTGTCAGTACAAAGTACACACGTTTACTGATTTAAGTGTTGGTGCTACGTTTGTAGTTTCGCTTAGAGATGAAGTAAACGGAGGATATCAAAAACCATTTAGGAGGAACTATATTATGTCAGTAATTTCTATGAAGCAATTGCTTGAAGCTGGTGTTCATTTCGGACATCAAACTCGTCGTTGGAACCCAAAAATGAAGCGTTACATTTTCACAGAGCGTAACGGTATCTACATCATCGACTTACAAAAAACTGTGAAAAAAGTTGAGGAAGCTTACAGAACGATGCGCGACATCGCTGCTGAAGGCGGAGACATCTTATTCGTAGGTACTAAAAAACAAGCACAAGAAGCTATTAAAGAAGAAGCAACTCGTGCTGGTATGTACTTCGTTAACCAACGTTGGTTAGGTGGAACTTTAACAAACTTCCAAACAATCCAAAAACGTATCAAGCGTCTTAAAGACATCGAAAGAATGCAAGAAGATGGTACTTTCGAAGTACTTCCTAAGAAAGAAGTTGTTCAACTTAAAAAAGAGTTAGAGCGTCTTGAGAAATTCTTAGGCGGTATTAAAGATATGAAAGGTCTTCCAAGTGCATTATTCGTAGTAGACCCTCGTAAAGAGCGTATTGCAGTTGCTGAAGCACGCAAATTACACATTCCAATCATCGGTATCGTTGATACAAACTGTGATCCAGACGAAATCGATCACGTTATCCCAGCAAACGATGATGCAATTCGTGCTGTAAAACTTCTTACATCTAAAATGGCAGACGCGATCCTTGAAGCAAAACAAGGTGAAGAAACTGTTACTGCGTAACAAAGTTGGAAAGGTGATAAGGGGTTCGGCCTTTTATCACCTTTTTTAAGGTATAAACACCTTTATAAAAGGTATAAATACATATTTTAGGAGGATGAATAGTATGGCAATCACTGCACAAATGGTAAAAGAATTACGTGAAAAAACTGGCGCAGGTATGATGGACTGCAAAAAAGCTTTAACAGAAACTAATGGCGACATGGAGAAGGCAATTGACTTCTTACGTGAAAAAGGTATTGCGAAAGCTGCTAAAAAAGCAGACCGCATCGCTGCTGAAGGTTTAACTTTCATCGAAACAAACGGTAACGAAGGTTTAATCTTAGAATTAAACTCTGAAACTGATTTCGTTGCGAAAAACGAAGGTTTCCAAGCATTAATTAAAGAATTAGCTGCTCACTTATTAGCTAACAAACCAGCTAACATTGAAGAAGCTATGGCTCAAACAATCGAAGGCGGCAAAACAGTAGAAGAGCACATCAACGAAGCAATCGCTAAAATTGGTGAAAAACTTACACTTCGTCGTTTCGAAATCGTAACAAAAACTGATGCTGATGCATTCGGCGCTTACCTACACATGGGTGGACGTATTGGTGTATTAACAGTTCTTGAAGGTTCTACTGACGAAGCTGCTGCTAAAGATGTAGCAATGCACATCGCAGCAGTTAATCCTAAATACATCGACCGCGATGCTGTAACAGCTGAAGAAGTTGAGCATGAGCGTCAAGTATTAACACAACAAGCTTTAAACGAAGGCAAGCCTGAAAAAATCGTTGCAAAAATGGTTGAAGGCCGTCTAGGCAAATTCTTCGAAGAAATTTGCTTACTTGACCAAGCATTCGTTAAAAACCCTGATATGAAAGTTCGTCAGTTCGTTGAGTCTAAAGGCGGAACATTAAAAGGATTCGTTCGCTACGCTGTTGGTGAAGGTATCGAAAAGCGCGAAGACAACTTTGCTGAAGAAGTAATGAACCAAGTAAAAGGTAGCAACTAATAAAGATTAGGGAACACATTGTGTTCCCTTTTTTAAAATAAAGATGTAAGCAATTGGAGGTTCATTATGAGTAAACCGAAATATAATCGTGTCGTATTAAAGCTAAGCGGAGAAGCGTTAGCTGGCGAACAAGGATTTGGAATTAACCCATCTGTAATTAAATCAGTTGCGGAACAAGTGAAAGAAATTGCAGAACTTGATGTAGAAGTTGCTGTTGTTGTTGGTGGCGGAAACATTTGGCGTGGAAAAATCGGAAGTGAAATGGGAATGGATCGTGCTGGAGCAGATTACATGGGTATGTTAGCGACAGTTATGAACTCATTAGCTCTTCAAGATAGCCTGGAGAACATTGGAATTCAAACTCGAGTTCAAACTTCAATCGAAATGCGTCAAGTAGCAGAGCCTTACATTCGTCGTAAAGCAGTTCGTCATCTAGAGAAAAAACGTGTTGTGATCTTTGCAGCAGGTACAGGTAACCCATATTTCTCTACAGATACAACAGCAGCACTACGTGCAGCGGAAATCGAAGCAGACGTTATCTTAATGGCGAAAAACAATGTAGATGGCGTATATAATGCAGATCCATCTCTTGACCCAACAGCTACGAAATACGAAACACTTACTTACTTAGATGTATTAAAAGAAGGTTTAGGTGTAATGGATTCAACAGCTTCTTCTTTATGTATGGACAATGATATTCCATTAATTGTATTCTCTGTTATGGAAAAAGGTAACATTAAACGTGCCGTTTTAGGCGAAAATATTGGAACAGTTGTAAGGGGGAAATAAAGATGGGACAACAAGTATTGAAGTCTTCAAATGAAAAAATGGAAAAAGCAGTTGCTGCTTACTCTCGTGAATTGGCAACAGTTCGCGCAGGTCGTGCAAGCTCATCTGTATTAGATAAGGTACAAGTTGATTACTATGGTGCACCAACACCGGTTGTGCAATTAGCGAACATTACAGTTCCAGAAGCACGTTTACTTGTAATTCAACCTTATGATAAAACTTCTATCGGTGATATCGAAAAAGCAATTTTAAAAGCAGATTTAGGCTTAAACCCTTCTAATGATGGAACTGTAATTCGTATTGCATTCCCTGCATTAACAGAAGAGCGTCGTCGTGATCTTGTTAAAGTTGTGAAAAAATATGCTGAAGAAGCGAAAGTTGCTGTTCGTAACGTACGTCGTGACGGTAACGATGATCTTAAGAAGCTTGAAAAAGCTGGCGAGATTACAGAAGATGATTTAAGAGGATATACTGAAGATATCCAAAAAGAAACAGATAAATATATTGCAAAAGTTGACGAAATCGCAAAAAACAAAGAAAAAGAAATCATGGAAGTGTAATAGCGATACCTTCGCAAATATGACCCTCTTCTTAAGGGGGTCTTTTTACACTTTTAGGCATATGTCTGCTTGCTGGAGGGTATGAATGATGTTTAAAAACTTTCCTTTTTTTAAAAGTAAAAAGGACGCATCGTTTGATCATCTCGTTGAAGAAGTGAAAAAAGGATATATCCCAGAACATATTGCCATCATTATGGATGGTAATGGTAGATGGGCAAAGAGGAGAGCGATGCCTCGTATTGCGGGACATCATGAGGGCATGCAAGTTGTAAAGAAAATCACAAAATTTGCAAGCAAACTTAATGTGAAAGTATTAACTCTTTATGCTTTTTCGACTGAGAACTGGAAAAGACCGAAAAAGGAAGTTGACTATTTAATGAGGCTTCCAGAAGAATTTCTAGGTACATTTTTACCAGAATTGATTGAAGAGAACGTACAAGTCCGAGTAATAGGACAACAAGATCGTCTTCCTACGCATACACGCAGAGCGATGGAAAAGGCCATGGAAGATACGAAAGAGAATACGGGATTAATTCTTAATTTCGCGTTAAACTATGGAAGTCGAGATGAAATCGTTTCTGCTGTGCAACATATGGTGAAAGATAGTGAGGAAGGAAAAATTCGCGTTGAAGATGTAAGTGAAGAAATGCTTTCTTCCTATTTAATGACGAGTTCTTTACCTGACCCAGAGTTGTTAATCCGTACGAGCGGAGAGCTACGTATTAGTAATTTCATGTTATGGCAAATTGCATATTCGGAATTTTGGTTTACAGATGTGTATTGGCCAGATTTTACCGAGGAACATTTGCTAAATGCGATTACAGACTTTCAGCATAGAGGGCGCAGATTCGGAGGCGTGTAGAAAGAGAGGGTTTGGTAGTGAAACAGAGAATTATTACTGGAGTGGTTGCTGCCGCGCTATTCATTCCCATCGTAATTTACGGTGGCGTGCCTTTTACGGTTTTAGTGTATGCACTTGCTTCTATAGGTTTATATGAATTAATTCGTATGAATAAGCTTACGCTTATTTCAGTACCAACAGTTTTAGCTGCAGTATTATTATGGATTATTTTAATTCCAAGTAGTGCATCAGAACTGTTTATGCAGATTGGATTAGGTAAATTAGAGATCACGTTTGTGATTGTTTTATTACTTTTATCATATACAGTCCTTTCTAAGAATACATTTACTTTTGACAATGCTTCATTTTTACTAATGGCAACAGCATATGTTGGAATGGGATTCCTATATTTGAATGAAACGAGAATATTAGGAATTAAATATGTGTTTTGTGCATTATTTGTTATATGGGCTACTGATTCAGGCGCATATTTCGTAGGAAAAGCATTAGGAAAAAGAAAATTATGGCCAGAAATTAGTCCTAATAAAACGATTGAAGGTTCATTAGGCGGCATCGTTTGTGGAATTGTTGTGGCAGTTGTTTACAACATGTTCTTCCCGGTTGAGGCTAATGTAGGGATTTTAATTGTGTTGACAATTATCGTTTCTATTTTTGGACAAATTGGTGATTTAGTACAATCTGCATTTAAACGTCATTATGGCGTAAAGGATTCAGGTACAATTTTACCTGGACATGGTGGTATATTAGATCGAACAGATAGTTGGTTATTTGTTTTACCAATTCTCTACTTCTTATTACAATATAATTAATAAATGAACGAGGGGTTGGATCCATGAAAAACATTAGTTTATTAGGTGCAAGCGGATCAATTGGTACACAAACTTTAGATGTATTGCGCTCGCACCCAGACCAATTCCGTCTCGTTGCTTTTTCTGTAGGGAAAAATATTGACTACGCAGTAAAGGTAATTCAAGAATTTTCTCCGCAAATCGTCTCTGTGCAAAGAGAGGAAGATGTTTTAAAATTACAAGCTGTTTCTGGTAATACAAAAGTTGTATATGGTAGTGAAGGGCTTTTAGAAGTAGCATTACATCCAGATGCGGAGATTGTAGTAAATGCTGTTGTAGGTAGCGTAGGGTTGTTACCAACACTTCGTGCAATTGAGGCGAAAAAAACAATTGGAATTGCAAATAAAGAAACGTTAGTAACTGCAGGGCATCTTGTAATGGAAGCAGCGCGAAAACATAATGTTTCGTTACTTCCAGTAGATAGTGAACATTCAGCTATTTTTCAATGTTTGAATGGTGAAAATGAAAAAAGAATTTCTCGACTAGTTATTACGGCTTCTGGTGGAAGTTTCCGTGATAAAACGAGAGATGAATTGCATCATGTGACCGTAGAAGATGCGCTTCGACATCCAAACTGGTCAATGGGTTCGAAAATTACAATTGATTCTGCTACAATGATGAATAAGGGGCTAGAAGTAATTGAAGCACATTGGCTTTTTGGTATCCCTTATGAGCAAATCGATGTTGTTTTACATAAAGAAAGTATTATCCATTCTATGGTTGAATTTGAAGATCGTAGTGTAATGGCACAGCTTGGCTCACCTGATATGCGAGTACCAATTCAATACGCACTTACATATCCTGATCGATTGCCTCTTTCAGACACGAAACAGTTAAACTTATGGGAAATAGGAACGTTGCATTTTGAGAAAATGAACCAAGAACGATTCCGTTGCCTACGTTTTGCGTATGAAGCTGGAAAAGCAGGTGGAAGTATGCCAGCTGTAATGAATGCAGCGAATGAAGTAGCTGTTGAAGCTTTTTTACAAAAGAGAATTGGTTTCTTAACAGTGGAAGACCTCATTGAAAAAGCAATGAACCATCACAATGTCATTGCACGTCCGAGCTTAGAGGAAATTCTGGAAATTGATGCAGCCACAAGACGGTTTGTGATGGAACAAATTTAGCAAAGGTGGTTATGGAATTGAATACAGCGATTGCCTTTATATTAATTTTCGGTGCACTCGTATTTTTCCATGAGCTAGGGCATCTATATTTCGCAAAAAGAGCAGGTATTTTATGCCGTGAGTTTGCGATTGGTTTTGGTCCGAAAATATTCTCATTTGAAAAGAATGAAACGGTGTATACGATTCGATTACTGCCCCTTGGTGGCTATGTAAGAATGGCTGGCGAGGATGCAGACACAGTAGAGTTAAAGCCTGGTAAAAAGGTTGGCCTTGTATTAAATGAAAAAGACGAAGTTGCGAAATTAGTTTTTGATGGATATGAAAAGTATCCAAATGTTCGTGTCATTGAAGTCGAACAAGCTGATTTAGAGCATAATTTAACAATTTCGGGCTATGAAGAGTACGAGGAAGATCTTCAAACATTCCGAGTGAATGAAAAGGCTCGTATCATTACTGCTGGTGAAGAAATTCAAATTGCTCCGTATAATAGGCAGTTCGGCTCCAAGAAATTGGGTCAACGTGCTTTAACAATCTTTGCGGGTCCTGCGATGAACTTCATTTTAGCATTTGTTATTTTTGTGATTCTTGGATTTGTACAAGGTGTTCCCGTTGACAAGCCAATGGTCGGAAAAGTGATGGAGAAAAGTGCAGCACAGCAAGCTGGATTAAAAGAAAATGATACAATTCAAGCAATCGATGGGAAAAACACAAGTACATGGAAAGATGTTGTTTCTATTGTACGTGAAAACCCAAATAAAGAAATTACGTTACAAGTAAAGCGTGATAGTGAACAGTTTAATGTGAAAGTAACGCCAACGCTCGATAAAGAAGGTAAAGAAGAAGTTGGTAGAATTGGTGTTTACTCTCCAGTAGAGAAAACAGTAATGGGTTCTATTAAATCAGGTTTTGAACAAACATACCAATGGACAAAACTAATTTTTGAGTCTCTTGTGAAATTAGTAACTGGTCAATTCTCTATTAATGAGTTGTCAGGTCCAGTAGGAATTTATAATCTAACAGATCAAGTGGTAGATTATGGATTTACACGTGTGTTAAGTTTAGCAGCAGTTTTAAGTATTAACCTTGGTTTATTTAATTTACTACCAGTCCCTGCTTTAGACGGTGGACGTTTGTTCTTCTTCTTAATTGAAGCGTTACGAGGGAAACCAATTGACCGCCAAAAAGAAGGCATGGTTCACTTTATTGGTTTTGCATTATTAATGTTACTAATGTTAGTTGTAACTTGGAATGACATTCGTAAGTTTTTCTTGTAAAATAAAGTGAAACTTATAATGAAATAGAGATCGTAGAATAAAATCCCTCACCTAACTCGAGGTGAGGGGTTTTACTGCGTATAAGAGTAAAATGAAGAGGTGCGAATAAATGAAACAAAGTATGGTATTCAGTCCTACATTACGTGAAGTTCCAGCTGATGCGGAGATTAAGAGTCATCAGTTATTACTTCGTGCAGGTTTTATGCGTCAAAATGCTTCTGGTATTTATAGTTTTCTACCATTTGGTTTAAAAGTATTACACAAAGTAGAACGTATCGTTCGAGAAGAAATGGAGCGCGCAGGTGCTGTAGAATTATTAATGCCAGCAATGCAAGCTGCAGAATTATGGCAAGAGTCAGGACGTTGGTATTCTTACGGATCTGAATTAATGCGTATGAAAGATCGTAACGCTCGTGAATTCGCATTAGGGGCGACACATGAAGAAGTAATTACGGATCTTGTACGTGATGAAGTGAAGTCATATAAAAAATTACCTTTAACATTATACCAAATTCAAACAAAATTCCGTGATGAACAAAGACCACGTTTCGGTTTATTACGTGGAAGAGAGTTTCTAATGAAAGATGCATACTCTTTCCATGCTACACAAGAGAGCTTAGATGAAGTGTATGATCGTTTATACAAAGCATACTCTAACATTTTTGCTCGTTGTGGCTTGAATTTCCGTGCGGTTATTGCTGATTCTGGAGCAATGGGCGGAAAAGATACACATGAATTTATGGTATTATCTGATGTTGGTGAAGATACAATTGCATACTCTGATACATCTAATTATGCAGCGAACATCGAAATGGCTCCTGTTGTAGCTACGTATACGAAGAGTGACGAAGCAGAAAAGGCACTTGAAAAAGTAGCAACACCAGATCAAAAAGCAATTGAAGAAGTATCTGCATTCTTAAACATTGAAGCTGACAAGTGTATTAAGTCTATGGTATTTAAAGTAGATGAGAAATTAGTGGTTGTACTTGTTCGTGGTGATCATGAAGTAAACGATGTAAAAGTGAAAAATGTATACGGTGCTTCAGTTGTTGAGCTTGCTTCTCATGAAGAAGTGAAAGAACTATTACATTGTGAAGTTGGTTCATTAGGACCGATTGGTGTAACAGGTGACATCGAAATTATCGCTGACCATGCTGTAGCATCAATTGTTAACGGATGTTCAGGGGCGAACGAAGAAGGATTCCATTATGTAAATGTAAATCCAGAACGTGACTTTAAAGTAAGTCAATATACAGATTTACGTTTCATTCAAGAAGGAGACCAATCTCCAGACGGAAACGGAACAATTCTTTTCGCACGCGGAATTGAAGTTGGTCATGTATTCAAATTAGGAACTCGTTATAGTGAAGCAATGAACGCAACATTCCTAGATGAAAACGGAAAAACACAACCACTTATTATGGGTTGTTACGGTATCGGTGTATCTCGTACGGTGGCAGCAATCGCAGAGCAGTTTAATGATGAGAACGGTTTAGTTTGGCCAAAAGCTGTTGCACCATTCCATGTGCATGTAATTCCAGTAAATATGAAATCTGATGCGCAACGTGAAATGGGTGAAAATATCTACAACTCATTACAAGAGCAAGGATATGAAGTATTACTAGATGATCGTGCAGAACGTGCAGGTGTTAAATTTGCAGATGCAGATTTATTCGGCCTTCCAGTTCGTGTGACAGTTGGTAAAAAAGCAGACGAAGGTATTGTAGAAGTGAAAGTACGTGCTACAGGTGAGTCTGAAGAAGTGAAAGTAGAAGAACTTCAAACATATATTGCAAATATTTTAAAATAAGAAGAGGTACCTCGCAATGAGGTACCTTCTCTTTCTTTGTAAACGTATTTTGCAAAAGAAGAAGGGAGAAATCTTTCTTTGTAGTACGTTTCAATTTATAATAGCAAATGGAAGGAGAGTGCTTATGTCTTTAACAAATGAACAAAAAGAGCGATTTCAAATTTTGCTCCAGCAGTTGCAAATACCAGATGACCTTATAAATCAATATTTACAAGGCGGTGGTATTGAAAGGCTCGTTATTGATAAAGCGAATAAAAGTTGGCATTTTGATTTACAAGTGCCACGTATTTTGCCTACAGAATTATATGAATTGCTAGAAACAAAGCTTAAGCAATCATTTTCTCATATTGCAAGAACAACATTTGCATTAGAAACAGAGAATAAACAATTTACAGAAGAAGAAGTGAGGGCGTATTGGCCGCTTTGTACGGAACGAATTACATTTTCACCTATGTTTGCTTATTTAAAGAAGCAGCTTCCGCAGGTGAATGGAGTGAAGTTGCTAATAAATGTGAATAACGAGCTGGAATCTACTGCTTTAAAGAAAAACGTTGCGAAACCAGTAGGGGATCAATACGAAGCTTTTGGATTCCCGCGTTTTCAGTTAGACACACATATACAGCAAAATACAGAAGAAATGCAAAAGTTTCGTGAACAAACGCAGCAAGAAGACCGTGAACGTGTTATACAAGCTATGGAAGAAATGGCGAAGAAGCAAGCTGAAGAAAGTAGCGTTGTGCATGAAGGACCGGTTGTGCTTGGGTATCTTATTAAGCCAGACGAAGAGATTACACCGATGCGAGAAATTCAAGATGAAGAAAGAAGAAAAACAGTTCAAGGGTATGTCTTCCATGTAGAAACGAAAGAGCTTCGTAGTGGCCGTACGTTATTAACGCTAAAAATAACAGATTATACGGATTCAATTATGATCAAAATGTTCTCACGTGATAAAGAAGATATTCCTATGCTGCAATCCTTGAAAAAAGGAATGTGGGTGAAAGCGCGTGGTTCTGTTCAAAATGATACATTTGTTCGAGATTTAGTAATGATTGCAAATGATATTAATGAAATAACAGGACCGTCTCGTAAAGATAAAGCGCCAGAAGGTGAAAAACGTGTAGAGCTGCATCTTCACACACCGATGAGCCAAATGGACGCTGTTACGCCTGTTTCTCGACTTGTTGCCCAAGCAGGTAAATGGGGACATGAGGCAATTGCTGTTACAGACCATGCTGTTGCACAGTCTTTCCCAGAGGCATATTCTGCGGGTAAAAAGGCTGGGGTCAAAGTTATATATGGTGTAGAAGCGAATTTAGTTAATGATGGTGTACCGATTGCATATAACGAAGCGCATCGTTTACTTGCAGAGGAAACGTATGTTGTTTTCGACGTTGAGACGACAGGTTTATCAGCTGTATATGATACTGTTATCGAGTTAGCGGCTGTAAAAGTAAAAGGCGGCGAAATTATTGACCGCTTTGAATCTTTCGCAAATCCACATCAACCATTATCTGCGACGATTATTGAATTAACAGGTATTACAGATGATATGTTAACAGATGCACCAGAAGTGGACGAAGTGTTTAAAAAGTTTGAAGAATGGATGGGCGACCATACACTTGTTGCTCATAACGCAAGTTTTGATATGGGCTTTATTAACGTAGGTTTTAAAAAGGCTGGACTAGAAAAAACGAATAATCCTGTTATTGATACGTTAGAACTTGCAAGATTCTTATTCCCAGAAATGAAAAACCATCGATTAAATACGATGTGTAAAAAGCTTGATATTGAATTAACGCAACATCACCGTGCGATTTATGATACAGAAGCAACGGGATACTTACTTGTGAAAATGTTAAAAGATGTGATTGAAAAGGGATTTGAATATCACGATCAATTAAATGATAGCATGGGGCAAGGGGATGCGTATAAGCGTGGACGCCCAAGTCATATGACGTTACTTGCCACATCAGATGTAGGATTGAAAAATTTATATAAACTTGTTTCCTATTCTCACCTAAATTACTTTTACCGAGTACCACGAGTACCAAGGTCACTATTAAAAAAATATCGTGAAGGAATTTTAGTAGGAACGGCTTGTGATAAAGGTGAAGTGTTTGAGGCGATGATGCAAAAAGCTCCTGAAGAGGTAGAAGAAATTGCGCAGTTCTATGATTACATTGAAGTAATGCCTCCAGAGGTGTTACGTCATTTAGTAGAGCGTGAACTTGTTCGAGATGAGGGACAATTAAAAACAATTATTTCTAATTTAGTAAAACTTGGTGAGACGTTAGATAAACCAGTTGTTGCTACAGGAAACGTGCATTATTTAGAGCCAGAGGATGGAATGTATCGCAAAATTTTAGTTAGTTCGCAGGGTGGAGCCAATCCGTTAAACCGACATTCATTACCGCCTGTACATTTCCGTACAACGGATGAAATGTTAGAGTGTTTTTCATTCTTAGGTGAAGACGTTGCGAAAGAAATTGTTGTAACGAATACACAAAAGGTTGCATCATTAATTGGTGATGTTCATCCAGTAAAAGATGATCTATATACACCGAAAATTGAGGGTGCAGATGATGAAACGCGTGATATGAGTTATAAAATGGCGCGTAGCATTTATGGTGAAGAGTTACCTGAAATTGTAGAAGCGCGTTTAGAAAAAGAATTAAAAAGTATTATTGGGCATGGATTCGCCGTAATTTATTTAATTTCACATAAGCTTGTGAAAAAATCGTTAGTAGACGGATATCTAGTAGGTTCGCGTGGATCGGTAGGTTCTTCATTCGTTGCAACGATGATGGAAATTACAGAAGTAAACCCATTACCACCACACTATGTATGTCCGAAGTGTAAGCAATCAGAATTCTTTAATGATGGTTCTGTAGGTTCTGGTTTTGACTTGCCGGATAAAGAATGTCCTGCATGTAATGTTCCATACGTGAAAGATGGACATGATATTCCGTTCGAAACGTTCCTTGGATTTAAAGGAGATAAGGTACCCGATATCGACTTGAACTTCTCCGGGGAATACCAACCACGTGCCCATAACTATACGAAAGTACTGTTCGGTGAAGATTATGTCTACCGTGCGGGTACAATAGGTACAGTTGCGGAAAAAACCGCTTATGGGTATGTAAAAGGTTATGCAAATGATCATAACTTAACGATTCGAAATGCAGAGATTGACCGCTTAGTATCAGGATGTACCGGTGTAAAACGTACGACTGGACAGCATCCAGGTGGTATTATAGTTGTGCCTGATTACATGGATATTTTTGATTTTTCACCAATCCAGTTCCCGGCAGATTCAATAGGTGCTGAGTGGAGAACGACACACTTTGATTTCCACTCGATTCATGATAATTTATTGAAACTTGATATACTAGGACACGATGATCCAACTGTTATTCGTATGTTACAAGATTTAAGTGGTATTGATCCGAAAACAATCCCAACAGACGATCCGGAAGTAATGAAAATTTTCTCAGGACCTGAATCGTTAGGTGTAACGGAAGAACAAATTAACTGTAAAACAGGTACACTTGGTATACCAGAGTTTGGTACGAAATTCGTAAGGCAGATGTTAGAAGAGACGAAGCCTACGACATTCTCTGAGTTAGTCCAAATTTCAGGACTATCGCATGGTACGGATGTATGGCTTGGTAATGCAAACGAGTTAATTTATAACGGTACATGTACGCTGAGTGAAGTTATCGGTTGTCGTGATGACATCATGGTATATTTAATCTATCAAGGTTTAGACCCATCATTAGCCTTCAAAATCATGGAGTCGGTTCGTAAAGGTAAAGGTGTACCAGAAGAATGGGAAGAGGACATGAAAAGTAATAATGTACCGGGTTGGTATATTGATTCATGTAAGAAGATCAAGTACATGTTCCCTAAAGCCCATGCGGCTGCTTACGTACTTATGGCTGTACGTATTGCATATTTTAAAGTGCATTTCGCGCTTCTATTCTATGCGGCATACTTTACAGTTCGTGCAGATGACTTTGACGTAGAGGCGATGGCGAAAGGCTCAGCATCTATACGTGTAAAAATTGATGAAATCGCACAAAAAGGTTTGGATGCAGCGCCGAAAGAGAAAAGTTTATTAACAGTACTAGAAATGACACTTGAAATGTGTGAGCGTGGATACTCATTCCAAAAGGTTGATTTATACCGTTCGCATGCAACAGAATTTATTATTGATGGGGATACTTTAATTCCTCCATTTAATGCAGTGCCTGGACTTGGTACAAACGCAGCTTTAAGTATTGTAGAAGCACGCAAAAATGGAGATTTCTTATCAAAAGAAGATTTACAGCAGCGCAGTAAGGTTTCGAAAACAATTATTGAGTATTTAGATAGTCAAGGTTGCTTAGGCGATCTACCTGATCAAAACCAGTTATCACTGTTCTAATAGGTAGGAAAAGTCTTTGCAAATCAACATTTGCTATGGTATACTATTAACCGAGATAACCATGTCAAGTATATTGTGTAAAAAAAAGAGTGGGGAAACCCACTCTTTCGTGTTACTATCTACGTTTTATTGATGTGGAGAGGTAAGAAATTTCTGTCGTATATACATATTTTGTTACAAGTTTTACTTCTTAAATTTGGTAATACTAAGACAGATATTCCCTGCTTAACGGCAGGGGCTTTTGTTAGCTAACGAGAAAGAATAAGATAGACCGTTTTATGGACGGAATCTTTTCTTGTAAATGGTACATGACGGCAGGAAGGAGGCTGTTTATGGATAAGAAAGTCACAGAAGTTGTAGAAGCATTTGCGCAGCCAATCGTTGAAGAGTTAAATCTTGAACTTGTAGATGTAGAGTATGTGCAAGAAGGACAAGACTGGTTCTTACGCGTATTCATCGATTCTGAAAAGGGAGTCGACATTGAAGAATGCGGTGCGGTAAGTGAACGTTTAAGCGAAGCTTTAGATAAAGAGGATCCAATTCCTCATCTTTACTTTTTGGATGTATCATCTCCTGGAGCGGAACGCCCATTAAAGAAAGAGAAAGACTTCCAGCAAGCGGTAGGAAAACAAGTGGCAATTAAAACATATGAGCCGATTGATGGTGAAAAAATGTTTGAAGGAAAACTACTTTCCTACGATGGTACTACAATTACACTATTATTAACAATTAAAACACGTAAAAAAGAAATCCAAATTTCAATGGACAAAGTTGCAAATGCGCGACTTGCTGTTACGTTTTAGTTAGAAGGGGGATCTTCATGAGCACTGAGTTGTTAGATGCCTTGCTCGTATTAGAGTCAGAAAAAGGAATTAGCAAAGATATTATTATTGATGCGATTGAAGCAGCGTTAATCTCTGCTTATAAACGCAATTTTAACCAAGCACAAAACGTTCGTGTGAGCTTTAACCCAGAAGTGGGAACAATTCAAGTATTAGCACGTAAAGACGTTGTTGATAATGTGTTTGATCCACGTCTTGAAATTTCTGTTGAAGAAGCAAGACAAATTAATCCAAACTATCAAGATGGTGACGTACTAGAAATTGAAGTAACACCAAAAGATTTCGGTCGTATTGCAGCACAAACTGCAAAACAGGTTGTAACACAACGAGTGCGTGAAGCAGAGCGTGGTGTTATTTACTCTGAGTTTAGTGACCGTGAAGAAGATATTATGGTGGGTATCGTACAACGTCAAGATGCTCGTTTCATCTATGTAAGCTTAGGGAAAGTAGAAGCTTTATTACCTGTAAGTGAGCAAATGCCAAACGAACAGTACAAACCACATGATCGTATTCGCGTATTCATTACGAAAGTAGAAAAAACAACTAAAGGACCACAAATTTACGTATCACGTACACATCCTGGTCTTTTAAAACGTTTATTCGAAATGGAAGTTCCTGAAATTTATGATGGAACTGTTGAAATTCGTTCTGTAGCACGTGAAGCTGGCGATCGTTCTAAAATTTCTGTACATGCAGAGAACATTGATGTTGATCCAGTAGGTTCTTGTGTAGGACCGAAAGGACAACGTGTACAACGCATTGTAGACGAATTAAAAGGCGAAAAGATTGACATCGTTCGCTGGTCAAATGACCCAGTAGAATATGTTGCAAATGCTTTAAGCCCATCACAAGTTGTTAAAGTGCTTGTAGATGAAGAAGAAAAAGCAACAACTGTTGTTGTTCCAGACCACCAACTGTCATTAGCTATTGGTAAGCGTGGACAAAATGCACGTCTTGCAGCTAAATTAACAGGTTGGAAAATTGATATTAAGAGTGAGTCTGATGCGAAACAACTTGGTATTGTAACAGAAGAAGATAGCGTAATCGCATTCGGATTCGATTCAGTTGAAGACGAAATCGAATAGAGGTGATGAGTATGAGCAATCGAAAAGTTCCGTTACGAAAATGTGTTGCAACGCAAGAAATGAAATCAAAACGAGAGCTCGTTCGCATTGTTCGTTCCAAAGAGGGAGAAGTGTCCATTGATTTAACTGGAAAGAAATCAGGACGAGGTGCTTATTTATCAAAAGATAAAGAAAGTATTCTTCAAGCTCAAAAGAAAAATGTTTTGGAACATCATCTAAAAGCGAAAATCGACGGTTCTCTATACGAAGAGCTTCTTGAGCTTGTTGAGAAGGAGTCGAAATAAGTGTCCGATTGGAAATCGTTTTTAGGACTAGCAAACCGGGCTCGGAAAATTATTTCGGGTGAAGAACTTGTTTTAAAAGAAGTACGAAGTGGCAAAGCAAAGCTTGTATTGCTATCTGAAGATGCGTCAGCAAATACTACAAAACGCATCATGGATAAAACGACGTATTACAACGTACCAATGAGAAAGGTCGAAAATCGACAACAATTAGGGCATGCGATTGGGAGAGATGAGCGAGTCGTTGTAGCTGTGTTAGATGAAGGCTTTGCGAAAAAGCTGCGTAGCATGCTCGATACAAATTACCGGGGGTGAAGGTATGAGTAAAATTCGAGTGCATGAATATGCAAAACAACATAATATCTCAAGTAAAGATCTTATGACAAAACTAAAAGAAATGAATATCGAGGTTTCGAATCATATGACAATGTTAGAAGATGAAGTAGTAAATAAATTAGATAATGCGTATCAAACTGAAAAACCTTCTGTTGCAGATGAGTTTGAAGTAGAAGAAAAAGTTGTTCGTAGTAAAAAGAACAGCAATAAGAAAAAGAAAAAAGGCAAAGGAAATGAAGACAAACGTCAAGATAACTTTGCTGGAAGACAACAAACACAAACTGTAGAAACACCAGATAAAGTTACTTTCTCTGGAAGTCTTACAGTAGGTGAGCTTGCTAAAAAATTAAGCAAAGAGCCGTCTGAAATTATTAAGAAGCTCTTTATGCTTGGAATTATGGCAACAATTAACCAAGACTTAGATAAAGATACAATTGAGTTAATTGCTACTGATTATGGTATTGAAGTAGAAGAAGAAGTAGTTGTTAGTGAAACTGAATTTGAAACATTCATCGATGAGCAAGATGATGAAGAAAACTTAAAAGAGCGTCCAGCTGTAGTTACAATTATGGGGCACGTTGACCATGGTAAAACAACTTTACTTGACTCTATCCGTAATTCAAAAGTAACTGCAGGCGAAGCAGGTGGAATTACTCAGCATATTGGTGCATACCAAGTTGAAGTAAATGACAAGAAGATTACATTCTTAGATACGCCTGGTCACGCGGCATTTACAACGATGCGTGCTCGTGGTGCGCAAGTAACGGATATTACAATCCTTGTTGTTGCAGCTGATGACGGTGTTATGCCACAAACAGTTGAAGCAATTAGCCATGCGAAAGCAGCTGGAGTACCAATTATTGTAGCTGTGAATAAAATGGATAAACCAGCGGCAAATCCTGATCGTGTAATGCAAGAATTAACAGAATATGAATTAGTTCCAGAAGCTTGGGGCGGAGATACAATTTTCGTACCAATTTCTGCAATTCAAGGTGAAGGAATTGACAACTTATTAGAAATGATTCTTCTTGTAAGTGAAGTAGAAGAATATAAAGCAAATCCAAACCGCTATGCAACTGGTACTGTAATCGAAGCACAGCTTGATAAAGGTAAAGGAACTATCGCGACATTACTTGTTCAAAACGGTACACTTCGAGTTGGAGATCCAATCGTTGTTGGTACTTCATTCGGACGTGTTCGTGCAATGGTAAGTGACATTGGTCGTCGTGTAAAAGTTGCTGGACCATCAACTCCTGTTGAAATTACAGGTTTAAACGAAGTACCACAAGCGGGAGATCGTTTCATGGCATTCGCTGATGAGAAGAAAGCTCGTCAAATCGGTGAATCACGTGCACAAGAAGCGTTACTTGCTCAGCGTGGTGAGAAATCTAAATTAAGCCTTGAAGATTTATTCCAACAAATCCAAGAAGGCGATGTAAAAGAAATTAACTTAATTGTGAAAGCAGACGTACAAGGTTCTGTAGAAGCAATGGCAGCGTCACTTCGTAAAATTGATGTTGAAGGTGTTAAAGTTAAAATTATCCATACAGGCGTAGGTGCGATTACAGAATCTGATGTTATTTTAGCTTCTGCATCTAATGCAATTGTAATTGGATTTAACGTACGCCCTGATGTGAATGCGAAGCGTACAGCTGAATTAGAGAATGTTGATGTTCGTTTACACCGTATTATCTATAAAGTAATCGAAGAAATCGAATCAGCAATGCAAGGTATGCTGGATCCAGAATTCGAAGAAAAAGTAATCGGTCAAGCGGAAGTACGCCAAACATTCAAAGTAACAAAAGTTGGAACAATAGCAGGTTGTTACGTAATTGACGGTAAAATTACACGTGATAGTGGCGTGCGTATTATCCGTGATGGCGTAGTAATTTTCGAAGGACAACTTGATACGTTAAAACGTTTCAAAGACGACGTAAAAGAAGTTGCACAAAACTATGAGTGTGGTATTACAATTGAGAGATATAATGATCTTAAAGAAGGGGACATCATTGAAGCGTACATTATGGAAGAAGTGAAGCGATGATTATCGCTTCACTCTCATTCGAGTGTATGATTTACGATGTGCATTCTTTAAAAGAGAAACGAGCAATTTTGCAACGGGTGCTAACTCGTGTGAAGCAGCGTTATAATGTAGCTGTTTCAGAAGTAGGGCATCAAGATGTATGGCAACGTACAGAAATTGCAATTGTTTCTGTATCCTCTAATCGTGTTATTTGTGAAAAAGAAATGAATCGTGTACTTGAGTACATCGATTCATTTCCTGAAATTGAACGTACAATAACACAATTGGAATGGTATTGAATGAGGTGAAGAGTTATGAAATTACGTGCAAACCGTGTAGGCGAGCAAATGAAAAAAGAATTAGGCGACATCATCAGTCGTAAAATTAAAGATCCACGTGTTGGATTTGTTACAGTAACAGATGTACAAGTGAGTGGAGATTTACAAATTGCTACAGTATATATTTCTGTTTTAGGTGATGAAGAACAGAAAGAAAGTACATTAAAAGGTTTAGCGAAGGCAAAAGGCTTCATTCGTTCAGAAATTGGCCAACGTATTCGTCTTCGTAAAACACCGGAAATTTCCTTTGAGTTTGATGAGTCTATCGGATATGGTCATCGAATTGATACACTTTTACATCAAATTAATAAAGACGGTAAACGTGAAGAATAATGGATAGACATTTGTCTATCCATTTTTTCAATGCAAAATAAATTTTGGATAATTACTATGAAAGAATTATGATGAGGTGAACATATATGGAAGGTGTAGTATTATTACATAAGCCAAAAGGCATGACATCACATGATTGTGTATTTAAATTAAGAAAGATATTGCGTGAGAAACGTATTGGTCATACAGGAACATTAGATCCAGATGTAACAGGAGTATTACCTATTTGTGTAGGACGAGCAACGAAGATTGCACAATTTTTAACAAGTGAGACGAAAACATATGAAGGTGAAGTAACACTTGGATTTTCAACAACAACTGAAGATGCTTCTGGTGAAGTTGTTGAAACGAAACATGTAGATCGTGTTATTACTCGTAAGGAAGTAGAAGGGGCTCTTGCTGCATTAACAGGTACGATTGAACAAATGCCTCCGATGTTTTCAGCTGTAAAAGTTAACGGGAAAAAATTATATGAATATGCAAGAGCAGGACAAGAAGTTGAACGTCCAGTTCGTACAATTACAATTCATGAATTTGTATTACTAGATGACCGTGAAGTGTTTGAGGGGGAAAATATTTCATTCCGTTTCCGTGTAACGTGTAGTAAAGGAACATATGTAAGAACGTTAGCAGTAATGATTGGTGAAAAACTTGGTTTTCCATCACATATGTCTCACCTTGTAAGAACAGCTTCTGGTGAATTTTTATTAGAAGATTGCATATCATTTGAAGAAATTGAAGAAAACGTGCAAAATGGAACAGTAGAGTCTATCTTCATTTCAATTGATGAAGCGTTAAGTAAGTTCCCGAAAATTGTTGTAGATGAAAAGCAAGCAGAGAAAATAAAGAATGGTATGTTCTTAAAAAATGAATTGCAAATAACAGCGCCATTTATAACAGTGTTTGATAAAAATGATCGCTGCCTTGCAATTTTTGAGCACCATCCAAAACACCCTGGTATGCTAAAGCCGATGAAAGTACTTGTGAATAATCAAGAACTAAAGCTATAATGAATTATTGGAAGGATTATTACAGAAAAAGGTGAATTCAAGCGTGAAACTTATTCATTTAACTCATCCACATGAACAAAATAAATTAGAATTACCACCTACTGTAATGGCATTAGGATTTTTTGATGGCATTCATTTAGGACATCAATGTGTAATTCGAACTGCGAAACAAATAGCGGATGAACGGGGATATAAAAGTGCAGTTATGACATTTTATCCGCACCCATCTGTTGTTTTAGGAAAAAAGGAAGCGCATGCGGAGTATATTACACCAATGTGTGATAAAGAAAAAATAGTCGAAAACTTAGGGATCGATATATTATATGTTATTAAATTTGATGAATCGTTTGCAGGCTTATTGCCACAACAATTTGTAGATGATTATATTATTGGTTTAAATGTAAAGCATGTAGTAGCAGGGTTTGATTATTCATATGGACGTTTAGGAAAAGGAAAGATGGAGACTTTACCATTTCATGCAAGAGGGGAGTTTACACAGACTGTGATTGAAAAAGTTGAATTTCAAGAAGAGAAAGTAAGTTCTACAGCATTACGAAAGTTAATTCGAAATGGCGAAATGGAACAAATTCCATCTATTTTAGGTAGAGCATATACAGTAGGGGGAACGGTTGTACACGGTGATAAGCGTGGACGTCAAATTGGTTTTCCTACAGCAAATGTAGGTTTAAGTGATGAGTATCTATTACCACCTGTAGGTGTTTATGCAGTGAGATTAAAGGTTCACGGTGAATGGTACGATGGTGTATGTAATATTGGATATAAACCAACTTTTAAAGAAGATGAGCGCCAATTATCTATTGAAGTGCACTTATTTGAATTTAACAAAGACATATATGATCAAAATGTTACAGTAGAGTGGCATATGCGTATAAGAGAAGAGAAGAAATTCAATGGCATCGATGAGTTAGTTGAACAAATCGCAAAAGATAAGAAAACAGCACAAGAATATTTTGCGAACGAAAAGAATATGCTTGCTTTTTCAAATGAAAAGTAGTATTCTATGTTATGTACTTTATGACAACCATTGCTTGGCATTGCGACTCACCGACGCTTGCTAGGTAATTGGGGGTTTAATTAATAGGAGGTGAAATAGGATGGCTTTAACACAAGAGCGTAAAAATGAAATCATTGCACAATTTAGAACTCATGAGACTGATACTGGTTCTCCAGAGGTTCAAATTGCTGTCCTAACGGAGCAAATTAACACTCTAAACGAGCACTTACGTACTCACAAGAAAGATCATCATTCACGTCGTGGTCTATTAAAGATGGTTGGTAAACGTCGTAACTTACTAACTTACCTTCGTAATAGCGATATCACACGTTACCGTGAATTAATCACAAAGCTTGGCTTACGTCGATAGTCAAAGAAGCGGGAATATTCCCGCTTTTTTGTTAGGTAAAAATATATCTTCTACCCTTTATAGCTTACTTCATTTTCGGTAATACTAGAGGTAGAATATTGTGATATACTATCCATTTACATAGAAGAATTGAATACTTTAAATTGAGAGGGGTACTTAAATGAGTCAAGAAAAGCAAGTCTTCTCGATAGATTTAGCTGGTCGTCAGCTAACAGTTGAAACAAGTCAGCTTGCGAAGCAAGCGAACGGAGCAGTATTAGTAAGATATGGCGATACAGCGGTTCTATCTACAGCAACTGCATCAAAAGAACCAAAAAATGTAGATTTCTTCCCACTTACAGTAAACTATGAAGAGCGTTTATATGCAGTCGGAAAAATTCCTGGCGGTTTCATTAAACGTGAAGGTCGTCCAAGTGAAAAAGCAATTTTGGCAAGTCGCTTAATCGACCGTCCAATTCGTCCACTTTTCGCAGATGGTTTCCGTAACGAAGTACAAGTTGTCAGCATTGTAATGAGTGTTGATCAAGATTGTTCTTCGGAAATGGCAGCTATGCTTGGTTCTTCATTAGCGTTATCGATTTCAGATATTCCATTTGAAGGTCCAATCGCGGGTGCAACAGTTGGTCGTATTAACGGCGAATTCGTTATTAATCCAACAGTAGAACAGCAAGAGCAAAGTGATATTCACCTTGTTGTAGCTGGTACGAAAGATGCAATTAACATGGTTGAAGCAGGAGCAGATCAAGTGCCTGAAGAAACAATGTTAGAAGCAATTATGTTTGGTCATGACGAAATTAAACGTCTAATTGCATTCCAAGAAGAGATTGTACAAGCTGTAGGTAAAGAGAAAACAGAAGTGAAACTTTATGAAGTTGACGCTGATCTTAATCAAGCTGTACGTGAAATGTCTGAGAAGGATATGCATTCTGCAATTCAAGTACATGAGAAACATGCACGTGAAGATGCAATTAACGAAGTGAAAAAGCGTGTAATTGAGCATTACGAAGCGCAGGAAGCTGACGCTGATACATTAGGACAAGTAAATGAGATTTTATATAAAATTGTAAAAGAAGAAGTACGTCGTCTTATTACAGTTGAAAAAATCCGCCCTGATGGCCGTAAAGGTGACGAAATCCGTCCATTAGCATCAGAGGTTGGCATTTTATCTCGTACACACGGTTCTGGTTTATTCACACGTGGACAAACACAAGCATTAAGTATTTGTACATTAGGTGCATTAGGCGATGTGCAAATTTTAGATGGTCTTGGTGTAGAAGAATCAAAACGCTTTATGCACCATTACAATTTCCCATCATTTAGTGTTGGTGAAACAAGACCGATGCGTGGACCAGGTCGTCGTGAAATTGGTCACGGTGCACTAGGAGAACGTGCTCTTGAGCCTGTAATTCCATCTGAAAAAGATTTCCCATATACAGTACGTCTTGTATCTGAAGTTTTAGAATCAAATGGTTCTACTTCACAAGCAAGTATTTGTGGTAGTACTTTAGCAATGATGGATGCTGGTGTTCCACTTAAAGCTCCAGTTGCAGGTATTGCAATGGGCCTAGTTAAAACTGGTGAGCATTACACAATTTTATCTGATATTCAAGGTATGGAAGATCATTTAGGTGATATGGACTTTAAAGTAGCAGGTACAGCAAAAGGTGTAACTGCACTACAAATGGACATTAAAATCGATGGTCTATCTCGTGAAATTTTAGAAGAGGCATTACAACAAGCGAAAGTTGGTCGTGTGCACATTCTAAATCATATGTTATCTGTTATTGCAGAGCCACGTACTGAATTATCAGCTTACGCTCCAAAGATTATTACAATGACAATTAACCCAGATAAAATCCGTGACGTTATTGGACCGAGCGGTAAACAAATCAATAAAATTATTGAAGAAACTGGCGTTAAAATTGACATCGAGCAAGATGGTACAGTATTCATTTCTTCAATAAATCAAGAAATGAATGACAAAGCTAAGAAAATTATCGAAGATATCGTTCGCGAAGTACAAGTAGGTGAAATCTACGAAGGAAAAGTGAAACGTGTTGAGAAATTCGGTGCTTTCGTTGAACTATTCAGCGGTAAAGATGGATTAGTTCACATTTCTGAACTTGCACTTGAGCGTGTAGGTAAAGTAGAAGACGTTGTGAAGATCGGTGATGTAATTACAGTTAAAGTTATCGAGATTGACAAGCAAGGTCGTGTGAATTTATCTAGAAAAGTATTGCTAAAAGAAGAGCAAGAAAAAGAAGCTGCTAAAGAAGAAAACAAACAAGAGCAGCAATAAGTAAAAGCCAGTTAAACTGGCTTTTTTTGTTGTGTAAAAAATATGTTTTATATATATTTTTATGTCAGTATAGGTATAGTTTTCATTATAACGCTCAAATTAACAAAGATAAGAAGAAAAAGGTATTTATATAGTTAATGGGAGGGTTTATATGAAAGCTCGTATATTGGCATACATATGTATATTCTTTTTATATGTCAGTGTAGGCTCTTATTCCGTTTTTGCACAGGATAACTTGTATGAAGAAATTCAAAAACATGCAAAACAATATGAGATTGCACCTCAAAATGCGATAATTGATAAAATATGGAAAGCGACACCAGGATATAATGGAAGACAAGTTGATATCGAAGCATCCTATAATAATATGAAGAAGCTAAAGAAATTCGATCAAAAAAATCTTGAATTCAAGGAAGTATCACCGAGTGTCCACTTAAAAGATTTATCACCAGCTCCAATTTATAGGGGACATCCAAATAAAAAGATGGTGGGATTAACAATAAATGTGGCATGGGGAAACGAGTATTTGCCGCGAATATTAGAGATATTGAAAAAACATGATGTGAAGGCAACTTTCTTTTTAGAAGGACGCTGGGTGAAAGAAAATTTGCGATTTGCAAAAATGATTGTTGATGCAAATCAAGAAGTTGGAAATCATTCTTACACACACCCTAATATGAAAACGCTATCGTCTGATGAAATACGAGATCAGCTACAAAAAACAAATCGAATGATTGAAGTTGCTACGAATCAAAAGGTGAGATGGTTTGCTCCGCCGAGTGGAAGTTTTCGGGATGAAGTTGTGAAAATTGCTGATGATTTTCAAATGGGAACGATCATGTGGACTGTCGATACAATCGATTGGAAGCGACCTGATCCAGATGTACTATTGCAGAGAGTAATGAGAAAAATACATCCAGGCGCTATCATATTAATGCATCCAACTTCATCTACAGCAGAAGCATTAGATACAATGATTACAAAATTGAAGGAACAAGGATATCAAGTAGGGAATATAACAGAATTACTGGATGAAAAACGTGTGGATTAAATACATTTGCATGACATTCATCCTTAAACTTGTTATCATTAAATAATAGCAATTATTTAGAGAAACTGGCAGTAGGAGGAAAGTTTTTGATTAAAAAATATACTTGTAAAAATGGTGTAAGAATCGTTATGGAGAATATACCAACCGTAAGATCGGTTGCGATTGGTATTTGGATCCATGCGGGATCAAGAAATGAAAATGAAAAAAATAATGGGGTTTCCCACTTTTTAGAGCATATGTTCTTTAAAGGAACGGAAACACGTAGTGCACGCGAAATTGCAGAATCATTTGATAGCATTGGTGGGCAAGTGAATGCTTTTACTTCAAAAGAATACACTTGTTACTATGCAAAAGTGCTAGATGAGCATGCTAAATATGCTTTAGATGTATTAGCAGATATGTTCTTCAATTCAACATTTGATGAGGAAGAACTGAAAAAAGAGAAGAATGTCGTATGTGAAGAAATTAAAATGTACGAAGATGCTCCAGATGATATTGTACATGATATGTTAACGAAAGCAACATATGAAACGCACCCGCTTGGATACCCTATTTTAGGAACTGAAGAAACGCTTGATACGTTTACAGGTGATACGCTACGCCAATATATAAAAGATCATTACACACCTGAAAATGTCGTTGTTTCAGTTGCAGGAAATATTGATGAAGCCTTTTTACAAACGGTAGAGCAATATTTCGGTAGTTATGAAGGAACAACAAACCGTGAACAAGTACATAGCCCAATTTTCCATTTTAATAAGGTAGCACGTAAAAAGGAAACAGAACAAGCTCATTTATGTTTAGGATATAAAGGCTTACAAATGGGACACGAAGATATTTATAACTTAATTGTATTAAATAACGTTTTAGGCGGTAGTATGAGTAGCCGTTTATTCCAAGAAGTACGTGAGCAACGCGGGTTAGCCTACTCAGTATTTTCTTACCATTCTTCTTATGAAGATACAGGTATGTTAACGCTGTATGGTGGAACAGGTAGCCAACAATTAGATACACTGTATGACACAATGCAGGAAACATTAGAAACATTGAAAAATACAGGTATTACAGAAAAAGAGCTTATTAATAGTAAAGAGCAATTAAAAGGAAACTTAATGTTAAGTTTAGAAAGTACGAATAGCCGTATGAGCCGCAATGGTAAAAATGAATTGCTACTTCGTAAGCATCGTTCACTTGATGAGATTATTGAAAGTGTAAACACTGTAACGAAAGCAAATGTTGATGAGTTAATTCGTAACATGTTTACAGATGAATTCTCTGCAGCATTAATTAGTCCAGATGGAAAACTTCCAAAAGGAATAAAACTATAATTGCTTTATATAAAGTATGTAAAAATAACCGTATCTCTTTTAAATGAGATACGGTTATTTTTTTTTGATATACAGAATAGGTACTAAATATGGATAACTTAAATTTATAACTTCGGTAGGGGGAGAGTGTATGCGATTAAGTGAATTAAGCGGTAAAGAGATCGTAAATTTAGAAAGAGCAGAAAAAATGGGGGCTCTAGGTTATGTGGATTTAGAAATTGATGAGAAGGATGGGCAAATACAGGCTCTTATCATACCTGCTGGGAAATGGGGAGGTTTTAAAAAGGAACCACAAGAAGTAAGAGTAACGTGGAGTCAAATTAAGAAAGTGGGGCATGATATGATCCTTTGTGATATTACAGATCGTTCAAATTCGAAGTGAAAGATGGCCATTTTGGTCATCTTTTTTTGTTCATTCTCCGCTGAGTAAAAGCTCACATGAATCGAGCTTATATGGGAAATCAATTTCCTGCATAATGTCCTCTCATATGCCGAATTTTGAGGTGGGGTCTAACTGAGTGCAAATAGCGGGATAAATCATACGTGCTTTTTGTTTTTCAATCACCTAAAACTCGTACATTACATATGATGTGGAGGAAAAAGAAAAAGTAGGCACTTTTCTTATAAATGACAGAAAAAGAAGGTGAATTAGGGAATGTTGACTGAGATGCATATTGCTGTCATAGGAGGAGATGCAAGACAGCTAGAAGTAATTCGCAAGCTAGTTGAATTGGATGCGAAACTTTCATTGATAGGGTTTGATCAGTTAGATCATGGCTTCACAGGGGCAGCAAAAGAAAGTATACAAAATTTAGATTTCACTTCTGTAGATGCAATTATTTTGCCAGTTGCAGGTACAAATGCCAAGGGAGAAGTAGATACTATTTTTTCAAACGAAAAAGTTTCTATAACGAAAGAACAAATTGAAAATACACCAGAACACTTTACTATATATTCAGGTATTGGTACGCCTTACTTGGAAAATCTCGTATCTACTACAAACCGCAAACTTGTTAAATTATTTGATCGTGATGATGTGGCAATCTACAATTCTATTCCAACTGTAGAAGGTACATTAATGATGGTAATTCAACATACCGACTATACAATTCATGGTTCCAATGTAATGGTTTTAGGATTTGGTAGAACAGGGATGAGTGTTGCCAGAGCATTTCAATCATTAGGAGCCCATGTCAAAGTTGGAGCAAGACGATCGGAACATATTGCACGTATTACAGAGATGATGTTTTCTCCTTTTCATATGCAGAACATTGAGAAAGAAGTAGGGAATATCGATATTGTCATTAATACAATTCCGCATCTCGTTGTGACAGCGAATGTCATTTCAAAAATGCCGGCCCATACGTTAGTAATTGATTTAGCTTCTAAACCAGGCGGTACCGACTTTAGATATGCGGAAAAAAGAGGAGTCAAAGCGCTGTTAGCACCTGGATTACCAGGTATTGTTGCTCCGAAAACAGCAGGACAAATTTTAGCGAACGTTCTTTCTCAGTTATTAGCAGAAGATGTAATCGCAAGAAAGGAGAATGGAGAATGAATTTAAAAGGGAAGAGAATAGGGTTTGGTTTTACTGGTTCACATTGTACGTACGAAGAAGTAATGCCCCATTTAGAAAAACTGATTGCTGAGGGAGCAGAAGTACGTCCCGTTGTTTCTTACACTGTTCAATCAACGAATACGAGATTTGGCGAAGGAGCAGAGTGGATTAAAAAGATTGAAGAAGTAACAGGCTTTAAAGCGATTAATTCAATCGTTGGCGCCGAACCACTAGGACCTAAAATTCCACTAGATTGTATGGTAATTGCACCACTAACAGGAAATTCAATGAGTAAATTTGCAAATGCAATGACAGACTCTCCAGTATTAATGGCAGCGAAAGCGACGCTAAGAAATGGTAAGCCTGTCGTATTGGCTGTTTCGACGAATGATGCTCTAGGGCTTAATGGGGTAAATCTAATTACACCAACAAGGTGACGACAAAGCGCGTACGCTTATATGTCGCCATCTTGAGGGAGCTTAGGGTAAAGCACGAGTTCAAAATCATCGAGCCTTTGCCACTTTTCTTTCTTATAAACAGCCTTATCTAAAACCGACTTTAGGAGGCTGTTTTTCTTTTTTGGATCATCTGTTTTAAAGTACAGATCAAGAACATGCTCTACTTGAGGGATTGTATCTTTCTTCACTTTTTCCTTCTTAATTTCTGTTTTAATTTCTTTCTTTAAGTTTTCCATTGTGGAAGTAATTTCATTGATACGGTCGGAAACGGCTTTCGAACGTTCTAAAAATATATCTACAGTGTAAACACCACGCTCTAATAAATCGTGTAAATTATTTTTTTGTTTTTGGACATCCACTAATTCTTTCTCAAGCTTTCGTAATGCAACTTCATTCATTTGAATAACCTGTGTTTCTTTTAACTTGTCACCTTGCTTATGTTTTTCAAAATCAGCTTTGTAATTAATATACCATTCTTTTAATGCCTCGAGTAAACGCTTCTCAATTAATTCCGTATAGCTTGATTTGTTTTCACAACCGCGGTGTTTACAATCCATTGTTTCCTTTCGGTTCTTCGGATAACGCTGGACCATACTATAACCACATTTACTACATTTAATAATGCCAGCTAGAGGGTTTTTAATTCCGTTTGTATTGTAAGGAACGTGATATCTTGAGTTTAATTTTTCTTGTGCTTGCTCAAACAAGCTTTCAGGTATGATAGGCTCATGTTTTCCATCAGCAATAATCCAATCTGATTTATCTTGACGTGCACAACTTCTTTTTACGGCATCAGGACGCTTTACTTCTTTTCTTTTTTGCCATGTCACTTTTCCAATGTATATATTGTTTTTTAAAATATCTAAGATGCTATAAGGATTCCAATCATTCCCTAACTTACTTTTGTATCCAAGGTCATTTAACTTGTTCCTAATTGTACTAGCACCCATATCCTCATTTGCATACCAATCAAATATCATTCTTACAACAGAAGCTTCTTCTGGATTAATCGTTAAAGTACGTTCTCGCTTATTTAAGCGATGGATATCATATCCGAATGGTGCATGTGTACCAAGGTAATTTCCAGCCTCTACACTGGCAACACGCCCACGTTGCATACGACGTGTAATAATCTTTAACTCCTTACGTGCCATAAACGCTTCAAATTCGCTGTATTCTTCGTCCCACTCATCATTAAGGTCATAAGTCTTCCTAGGCGTCATAATCTTCGTATTCGAGCGTTTAAACGTCTCTAAAATGATTCCTTGTTCTTTCATACCTCCACGACCTAAACGATCCATATCCATACAAAGAACAACATCATATTTATTATCTTCAATTTCTTCAAGTAGCGCTAACATCTCAGGTCGTTTCACTAAGCTTTCACCAGAAACGATTTCTTCGCGGACAGCTAAAACATTTAAGTTCATTTCCTTCGCTATTTTCAGCAGGGTAGTGCGGTGCTTTGCTAAAGTTTCACCTTCGCCGCGTGCTTCGGCTTCGAGATCGGCACGGGATTTTCTTAGGTAGATTGCGGTTTTCATAGTGGTACCTCCTTGTTATATTGTTATTATATGGGATATGGGGAGATTGAGAAAAGAAATGTGATTAAAGAAAAGCTCCTAATAGGGAGCTTCTCTTTAACGGTTAGTTTTTGATTTTTTAGTACGAGATCTTGATAATTCTTTTTCCTTTTTTCGAGGAATAAATTTACTATATTCAATATAAACTTTTGATGAAAAATCACATACATAAAATGTTTCTTTGTTTAAGATGTCATTAATAAAACAAATTGTTCTTTTTTCGTCAATGGTATAGCCATGGATTAGATTCTTTATTTCTTTTAACTCAACTTCACTGATTATTCGAAATGAATATGGAACGTGGTTCTCTTTTTGCATTTTTGATGCGATATGAGCATAGAAAAAACACAGTGCTAAAAGGAGTAGAATGGCTGCATATAAACTATATAGGTTATCATTTTTGAAAAATAGTACACTTAATATATATCCAAATATAAAATAACTACTGATTAAACTAATAAAAATAGAGAGCGTGAAAATAAACATTGCCCATATGGATTTTTTTAATCTATTATGAATAGAAAATAACAAAGAAACAATTATAAATGACACACCGAAAACTTTTATACTATTTTGTAGGACCGTCAGTAAAAGTGTTTGATCACTTGTTAGATATTCGTACCAAAAAAAATTGAAATATATAGTTGTTATTATATAAATGAAGAATAAAAATATAACATTAAAAATATATTTACCAAACTTTAGTCTTTCCTTAGTTTCTTTATCCAAAAATAATTTATCAATTTCAGTAATTGTTCTTACTTTGAAAAACTGCTTGTACCCAGATATTAATAGTCCTATGATAGCAACTAGTCCAGGAATTGCTTTTAAGAAATTATCGTTTTTAAAAATGTCTATTACAACGTTTTCCATATTAATACTCCTGTAATTAGTTATATATTTTTCTGTTATAAATTTTTAAACAAGAAAATCCGCCCGGAACCCCATGAATCTCTGCAACTTCTTGAATAGACAAACGAGTATCTTCATATGCAGCAAGCATTTCATCAGTAAGTAACAACTCCACCGCAAATGTATTGGCTTCAATTTCTAAACGATCTACTGAAAAGAATGTTTGGTTACGCAAGAAGGGAGTGTTTGCTTTGGGGTGAAGCACAGCATGGCCTAATTCATGTGCACAAACAAATCTTTGAGTGATTTCATCAATTTGATTATTAATATGAATAAATTTAAAGCGCTTATAGGTGTTGTAAAAACCAAGGGTGTTCCCTAGGTCGGCATACAACACAGTAATTTCTTTTTGCCTGGCAATTTCAAATGGATCTGTTGTTTGATACTTTTCTACGATGTTTAATACGTTTTCTTTGATGTCCATTAGTTCACTCCACTCAATCTTTTTTATATTTGTTTGGAGTGAATTTTTGTTTTGCTAATTGTTTTGCCATGCGCATTGAGTTTTCCAGAGAAATACGAATCATTTCTTTCGTATGTTCATCGATTGGCTCTCCATCAAACATTAATGCTTCTTCGCTATTATCTAATTCTTCTAATGTTTTTTCTAAATCACGTGCAATATCGCGTTCTTCTTTAGAGGTTAAACTTACATTCACTGACTTGTTTAGATAACCTATTTCTTCTAATAAAGCGGCCTTATCTTTGTTTATTGCTTTAGCAATTTGCGCAATGACAGCTAAAGTCGGTTCAACAGGCTTACCGTTTCGAGGGTCAACACCTTTTTCTAGTTTATCTATGTAAGAATGGCTTAGTTGAGAACGGCTAGCTAATTCTCTAAGTGAAAGACTGTGTTCTTGGCGATATTCACGGATTATCGTACCTAAAGTTTTCATAGTTTGTTCCTCCTTGAATACAATTGTAATCTATCGATTACAAAAAAGCTAAAAAAACCTCGTATTACATAGTTGACAGTTTTGTATTCAATGGAGTACAATTCGTATTGTAAACAAATGAATACAGGAGGTGATTAAATGAACCACGTAGCCAAAATTCGCAAAGGGTTAAATATGTCACAAGAAGCCTTGGCTAAGAAGGCGAAAGTATCTAGACCGTATCTATCTAATGTGGAGAACTTAAAAGTTCAGCCTTCTGTTGGTGCGGCAATTAGAATATCTAAAGCACTAAATAAGCGAGTTGAAGATATTTTTTTAGATAAAACGTAAACTATGGTGTACAACGGTGATGAAAAAATGACAGCAACTAACATGGCAGTACCAACAAATCAGCAGCATACAAATATAGAAAGCACTTCAAGAGGTGACACCATGAGCCAACAAGAAGAATATGCAGCGTCTTATGAATTTGGGAAAACGAAAGTTTATGTAGTGGCTCCTGAGCCGAAACCACAAAAGGATATTGATAAAATCCTTCGAGCGTATTACAAGGCTGGTTGGGCCATCATCGATGAATTGCAAACAAAAGAAAATATTGAGGAGTAGTTCCTCCCTTTTTACATGAAAAATAGACAGGTTATGTATGTACTAACAATTTTAATACTTTAACAACTTAATATGGAGGCGAACAAATATGGGAACAAGCATATATTGTAATTCATCAATAGGTACGTTATTACAAGGGGCTAGAGAATGTTGTGAAGATGAAACACTAACAACGAAGAAAGGACTGGCAGCGCATCTTGGAATTACATATGAACGCTTGAAAAACATTGAGGCTGGTACGTCACAAGTTCCATTTGAACTAGCGATGGATTGGTGTGATGCAACGAAAGCACCGTTAAACAAACAGGCGATTAAACATATATATGGTGTTGGATTACCACCGACAGATCCACGTTTAACGAGCGATGTGAATTTACAGCTTATGAATTACATTAAGCAAGCTGAGGACGGTATTAAAGCAGCAAAGGAAATTATGACATTGCAAGTCACAACAAGACCTTGGCAAATGAATGATTCAAAAAAGAAAGAGTACGCGAAGCATGCTACAGAAATATACGACATGATACAAGCGACCCAATGCGTCATTCAAGCATTAGAGGGTGTACATCCTGGTCTTCTTGAAGAGGTGAATGGAAATTGGTTAAGAAAAGCTATTTCAGACAATGTGGTTGTTCATTCAGTTGATAAGTTATTGAAGTTATCAAAAGTGATGTAAGGAGGAATAACGGTGACAGTAGATTATATAAATCCTAGTTTAGAAGAGTATAAAGAGTTAATTTGTCTTGACGCAAAGCTAACAGGTGAAATTAAAATAGCGGCAACGTTTGCTGAGGATGAAAACTTAGAGGAATTAAAAAGAGAGAAGAAACTAATTGGCATTCGAATCAAAATTATAGAAGCTTCATTCGTTTTAAAGCATAAATGGGCAAAAGAAAAAGCTACCGCCTAGACAACAGTAGCCTTAACAAAACTATTCTATAGCAATTATAACATTATATAAATCATTTGGACAAGCACTGTGCTTGTCGTTATGACCAGAAAGGGATTGTTGCCTCCCCATACCCTTACAATAAGCCTTTCTGGTTGTAACGATGCGTACAGCATCAATGGAGAATGAAAAGAGGTGAGACCTTTGAAAACTCAATATAACCGTTTAGCTGAATTGGTTCTTCCAAAGGATCTTGAGTTTGCGAATGAGTTACATGATTGTATGGTAACTTGCGTTCACAACGTATTTAGCGCTCAAACGAAAGAAGAAGCTGATCGTTGGGATGAAGAGTTAATTCGTTGTTCGAAAGACTTCATGAAGCTCCGTGAAGCAAAACAAGATTATGAAGCATCGAAAAGTTATCGTGTAATCATAACGGATTTTCGAGCGAGAGGAATCAACGCTTCATTAGTTACGCGAAAGAAATAAAAAAATCTATCACTTGGCAGAGTGATAGATCAATAAATGGCTTTAATAATTTTAGTTAGGATAATTATACCAAATGAGAAGCCCTATAACAATGGAGCGTGTTGCATGCTTTTAGATAGATCGTTACATAGAGTGTTGCTGAATTCTAACATATTTCAGCAAGCGACATCAGAGCAACACCTTATTTACTTAGTAAAGCAATATTTCAAGACAGGGTATAAAAATTATCGCTTATTACGTGTAGAGGACGGATTTGCGATATGTAAACGGGAGGATGAATAATATGGCAGTTTATAGACCAGTACATGTTTCATTTTGGCAGGATTCATTTGTTTTAGATCTTACACCGGAGGAAAAGTATTTCTACTTATACTTGATGACAAACAGCAAGACGTCTCAATCAGGAATCTACGAGCTTCCACTTCGTATCATTGAAACTGATACAGGGTACAATCGCGAAACAGTTATGAAGCTATTAGAGCGTTTTGCTGAGTATGGAAAAATTAATTATAACCAAAAAACAAAAGAGTTGTTCTTAATCAATTGGTTGAAATTCAACCCAATTAAAAATGTGAACATTGAAAAGTGCGTTTTAAAAGAAATTCAATCTGTGAAGGACCATGATTTTTTAGTTGATTTCTATGAAACTTGTTTGCAATTAGAGCGAGAGCAAGGTTTTAAAATC
Source organism: Bacillus sp. BC08 (assembly GCF_054326875.1). NCBI lineage: Bacteria > Bacillati > Bacillota > Bacilli > Caryophanales > Bacillaceae > Bacillus > Bacillus sp. BC08. The sequence continues at coordinate 1,007,410 of NZ_JBTGPA010000035.1, forward strand.
CCTCGTATTAAGGAGTATTTATCGGTCCGTTTGGAGGGGCTTATAAGGGGCTTCCAAGACCCTATCAAGGAAGAAGAAAAAGAAAAAGAAAAAGAACAACAACAAGAAGAACGTGCAGGCGCGGAAGAAGTTGTTGAGGTTAATCCAATTTCTTTTTACGAACAAAACTTCGGACTGGTTACACCTTTTATTGCAGAAGGTATCCATGCTTGGATAGATGATTTAAATGCAAGTCTTGTTGTAAAGGCTATGCAAATTGCTCTAGAGAAAAATACGAGAAATATGAATTACGTAAATACGATTTTAAGAGATTGGCATCTTAAGGGACTGAAAACAGTAGCAGATGTTGAAGCCGCTGATCAAGCATTTCGCGCTCAACGATTAGCAAAAGGACAACAAACTATGCAAGCACCTTATCAAAATAAAGGTTTATCAGCATCTACTCAAAACGTATTACAGCAGCAAGAAGCATGGAAACAAAACATTCCAACAGAAGAAGAACTTGCAGCACTTAATCTACAGAATGGATGGTTGGCCCAATGAGCAACGATATGATTCGTAATGTAGAAGCTGAACAAAGTGTTTTAGGTAGCATTATTCAAGAAGGAGATTTAATTAAAGATTGCCAGCTAAAGGCAAAACAGTTTTCATTACCAACCCATCAAATGATTTTTAAAGCGATGAGAGAGCTAGAGGATGCTGAGGCACCGATAGATCTTGTTGCTCTCATTGGAAAATTCGATGAAGGATTTATGCATCAAATTGGTGGGATTGAATTCTTTGTAAATCTAACAGAAGTTGTAACCACAACTAAAAACTTTTCGTATCACGAAGGACTGGTGATTGAAGCTTGGAAGATGAGACATGCTCAAGAGGTTGCTGGTAACTTATATAACGGCCTTCAGCAAAATAAAGATATGAGTGTTATTAGTAAATCGATTGATGAACTAAGTGCCATTGAAGAAACTGGTTACTCAGATGAGTTTAACCTGAAAGATACACTTGTTGATTTGTATAAAAAAATGCAAATTGATGTAGGTGATTTAACTGGTATTCCAACTGGTTATGATGACTTGAACAGAATGACAGCCGGATTACAAGAAGGAGATTTAATTATTGTCGGCGCCCGTCCTTCTATGGGGAAAACAGCATTTGTATTAAACGTTGCTTTTCATGCAGCGAGTGCTCAGACGGCAACAGGAGTTTTCTCGCTAGAGATGGGAGAAGAACAGCTACTTAAGCGAATGATCTCAAGTACTGGAAATATAGATGCTACGAAATTAAAGAACCCTAAAAAACTATGTGATCTAAAGGATTGGGAAAAGATTAGTCAAGCGATGGGATTGATAAATGATTTGCCATTAGAAATTTATGATAAAGCAAATGTAACGATGCAAGAGATTTATGCGAAGACTAGGAAACTTAAGCGTAAATACCCAGGTAAAAAGGTGCTAGTCGCAATTGATTACTTGCAGCTTATTGTAGGTGACCCGAAGCATAAAGGAAATCGTATGCAAGAGATTGGTGAGATAAGCCGTAAGTTAAAACTTATGGCAAGGGAACTGAATGTATGTGTAGTTGCATTATCACAGTTAAGCCGTGCTGTTGAAAGTAGGCAGGATAAAAGGCCGTTACTCTCAGACCTACGTGAAAATGGACAAATTGAGCAAGATGCGGACTTAATCGCGTTCTTGTATCGTGAAGATTACTATGACCGTGAAACCGAAAATAAAAACATTACAGAAATCATTTTGGCGAAACAGAGAAATGGTCCAGTAGGTGTTGTGGAATTAGCATTTATTAAAGAATTTAGTAAGTTCGTAGGTTTAGAGCGAAAGTTTAATAACCAGCAGGGGGCTTAATGATGCTGTTACGTCAGGAAGTAAAACGTAGAAAGCTAGCGATTATTCGCAAACTATTGGGATTAGGTTTGGCTGAGATTAATGGACAAACATTAGACCAACTAACGCTAACGCAGCTAGAAGGAATTTTAATTACAAGTTTGCAAGTATTGGAGGGAAGCAACAATGCCCAAGCAACTAACAATTTTTGATGTGGAATCAGTCGTATCATTTGATCCTAAGAAAGCTCATATCCATCGTTTAAATTCAAAACTAAGGTATGCAGATATGGTTGTGCAAATACCACGTCAGGCAAAAGCAAGTGATGAATTAAAACCGACGACAGTCGCTGATGAACGTTATGAGTTATTTGAAGATTACGCAATTGGGATTTGGCGTTACAAACGAGCGGAGGATAAACAATTTGTATGGGAAGAAGCTGAAGAAATGTGTAAGCGAGCAAGAGATGAAAAAGAGCCGATTCCGATTCGGCTCCATCTATCACTTGAACAAGTATTCATACCAGAAAACGTTGTTCAATATTTGTAGACAAATAAAAAAGCCGAGACCACTCTCGACTTAATCCGACAAAGTAATTATAACATATTTGGGAGTGATCTCGGTGGCAATTATTAAAGAAAACGTTACAGAAATGAAAGCTGAAATTTCTTTAGTAGAAAACATGATTTACGTAGTGAAAGATGGAAAGATTTATCCAATTGAACCACCAAAAACTGGACATGGTGAGCAAACGTTTATATATAAAAGCGGAAAAGCAACTCGTATGGATGAACGGAAAACGCAATTAATTTAACTGGAGGTATGCAATATGAGAAGTGCCACAGAATTAAAAGCACTTAAGTTAAAACCGGATCAAGAAAAACTAAGAAATAATTTTGTTTTTTATGCCCTGGCTACGGTTGTGGAAATAAATCAGAGGGTAGGTAGGGGAATACTCCTACCTATGACCTAATTGAGATTATGAATATAGGTACGGATTATGCATTAGATCCAGAGGGGTATCTAAAACGACAAAATAATAAAAAATAAGGTTCTATGTAATAAAAAAGGCTAGGGTTACTCCTAGCACTCAAGCATAAGTCGTATGGAAAGTAAGTATTTTGCAAACTGGGTGTTTGCAAATTCATTATATAACGTTTATTAGGTGGGAAGATTTGATTACAGCAATCTTTACTTAGGTTTTACATGATATTAAAGTTTTTGATAAAGACCAAATTTGAAATTTGTATAAAAGTAGAATAAAAGAGTTGTTATCTTGTAACTAAATAATAAGAAGGAAGTAAAAAAGCTTTAAAATTTACAAAGTAATTTGTACTTATATTGATTTTGGTACGTATATACAGTTTTAGGTAATAGGAAATAATTCATTTGTATGAAAAACTTGGGATTTTATGATAGTATCTATCTTGATTGATTATTTATAATATAAATCTTTAATAGAGAGGGATAAGAATGAAAATAAAAAGGCTAAAAATAGAAGGGTTATTTGAAAGAAATTATGATATAGATTTTTATGAAGATATTACATTACTTTATGGAGTAAATGGTTGTGGGAAAACGACAATCCTTAATATATTATCAACGATTATTTCAGGTGATTTGTATAACCTAAAGAGATATGATTTTAAATATTTAGAGTTGTTTGTTAATGGTTCGGATGAGAATGAGGAAAGACTAATTATAAAGGAAACTACTCATAGTATTCCTATGTATCAAGTGTATTTTAAAGAGAAAATGGCACTGATTCCTAAAGAAGTAAATGAAGTAGAATTTGATTTTGATGATGGAAGATATAAAAAAAATAATGTTTTACAAAGTAAAAAAAACACGGAAAGAGAAGAGTTTTTGGAAGTGAAAGAAGATTATTTTGATAAATATTACAATGAATTAGTCTATGAAATTCAAGAAGCTTTTTATCAATTATATATTCCACTTACCAGAAAATCTATATCAATTGACCAATTACAAGGGAGAAATTTTAGAGTAGGAATGAAGGGGTTAACTAGTTATTCTGATGCTAATACTTATCTAGATAATTCGGTGAAAAAGGCGGTAATGTTGTTAAGAGATTATATGATGACGATAACTATGAGAGAGAACCGTATTCTCGAAAGGTTAAAGGGACAGATTCTTAATTTAGCTTTATCATCAAATGAAGTGGAAATTGATAATTTAGATTTAAAAGATCTTTTTTATTTGAATAGTGATTTATCTGAAATACCATCCATTTCTAATTTTGACATTCCAATTGAACAAAATTTAAGTGCATTAAAAGAAAAATTAGAAAGTTGTAGAGGGACCTTTGAGATTGAGGAAAATAATAGTATAAAAATTATAAATCCAATGGGATTCGCTAACTTTGTAGCTGCGATGTCACAATTAAAAAAGTTCGAACAAATTGCTAAAGTAATTCATAAAGCGAATAGAAGTAGAGAGACATCTTTATTACCAGTGAATAAGTTAATTGCTACAATTAATGAGTTTTTAGAAGACGGTGAAAAAGAAATTCTCCTTGATTCGAGAGGGATATTGAAATTTAAAAGAAGCGGCTCTTCCAAACAGAGATCTATAAGTGTAATGTCTTCAGGGGAAAAACAAATCGTGATATTCTTTGTTTATATAATTTTAGGATTAGTCAATGAAAAAAGGAAGGGGATATTTATAATAGACGAACCAGAACTATCTTTACATGTGGAATGGCAAAATAAATTTATTCCTAATCTCTTAGAAGTCGCTGGAGATACACAATTAATTTTAGCCACACATTCGCCAGAAATTATTGGGGATAGAACTGAAAAATGTGTAGAGGTTAGGGGAATATTATAATGTCGATACCATCATTTAGTCAAAAAGCAAAAATTTCTAAAGCAATATTATATTCATCCTATAATGATGTAACTTTTTATGTTGAAGATGAAACTATGGAGCATGCATATGTAAATATATTAAATCGCTTGTTTAATGGGGAAATAAAGATAAAGAGAGTTTTTCCAGCTGGTGGGAAAAAGGGAGTTTTAGATGCTTTGGATTTATTTAGAGATGGAAAAATTCCTTCGATTCAAAATAAGTGTTTTTTTATTGTGGATAGGGATTTAGATCCTTTTGTAGATATTGATATGAGAGATGATGATTTGTTAATATATTTACAATGGTATTGTATAGAAAATTACTTTATAGAAAAATCAGCCGTTGCTGGTACTTTACAATGGAAATTAAATAAAGTACCAGAAAAGGCAGAAGAAATGATTAATTTTGATGGTTGGTTTGAAAGAGTTAAAAAGGATTTTTGTGATTTATTTGTAGCGTATGTCTTGTGTCGTAAATACGAGTTAGGAGAAAATGTGCACCGGGCAGAATATAAATTTTTGGAGGATAAAGGATATTGCGTGGATAGGGAGAAATTTGCACAATACCTAACAAAGTTAAAAGAGAAGTTTTCTGAAAAAGGTTTAGGAAATGAAGAGACGTTTAATGACGAGTTCATTCAAATTGAAAAGCGTATTAGGGAAAAAACAACAGATGTCTACAACGAATTGATTTCAGGGAAGTATCTATTTGCAAGCTTAGAAAAGTATTGTACACATATATGTGGAAAAAAGGTAGATAAAGAATTCTTATTAGGATCTTTAATAGAAAAATTTCCAATTAGTCGATTGGATTTTATAAAGGATAGAGTGCTAAAGGAAGCATCATCTGCATAAATATATATATTGAATTCACTAAAGAACTATATTGTATAATTTGTTTATTTATAGTTTTCTTGTGATATATTATCTGATTAATGAATCGCAGGAAAACTATTTCTTAGATGTAATAGGTGAGGTTATCTTTGGATTTGTAAACTTAAATATATGATACATATCTAAATAAAATAATTTTTTAAAATGGTATAATAATAGAAATTAAATAATTAGTCCTACTGGAAGAACCAGCGGACATCAAACTATAAAGCATAAGTGATATTGCTCTATAGTTTGATGTCCGCTTTTTTTGTTTATATTAGCAAAATAGATAAGGGGTGTTTCTATAAATGACGCAATTAACTTTCTTACCTAAAATTGATCGCAAAGCAACGCAGGTTTGTATAGAAGAGATTCTTGAAAATGTTCGTATTTATAGACAATTTGGGATGATTAGACATGAGATGAAGGTTACAGCATCTAGCGAATTAAGATATCACGGTCCAACAAATATAGTGGGAAAACCAGCTGAAGATATTGCTGTAGCAAATGTTGCTATGAGTGAAAGAGAAGTGAGATTACAACGTTTGTCTTTTCAAATTGATAAGGCATTAAGTCGTTTTAGCAAAAGCCAAAGGGATATTATTGTAAAACGATATTTAGAAGATGAAGAAGTCTTTGATTACATGGTTTATAACGAAATTGGTATGAGTGAGCGTACGTATAGACGAAATAAATCTAATGCTTTTTATAAATTAGCTTTTGCTCTTAGATTAGAGGTATATGAGGCAGAAGAAAGTGGAGGGAATGAATAATGAATTTTGTTCAACCAATACGTGATTCGGAGCAAATACAGCAGTTAAAAGAGTATTTTAAGGGAAAGAGCTTACGTAATTACATTCTCTTCATTATGGGTATTAATACAGGCCTCAGAATCTCAGATATTTTGAAATTGAAAGTAGGGGATGTTAAAGGCAGTCATATATCTATGCGAGAAAAGAAAACAGGGAAACAGAAACGAATACAAATTACTGCAGCACTAAAAAAAGAACTTAAATGGTTTATTATAGAAAGAGAAGACAATGAGTATTTATTGCAAAGCAGACAAGGTAAGAATCGTCCAATTGGTCGTAGCATGGCATATAAGATATTAAGCGGAGCAGCGGCAGAGTTTGGGTTAGATGAAATAGGAACACATACGTTAAGAAAAACATACGGGTATCACATGTACATGCAAACGAAAAACATAGCATTACTCATGGAGATATTCAATCACTCGTCAGAGAAGGTCACGTTACGTTATATAGGTGTAAACCAAGATGCAATGGATAAAGCAATGACTAGGTTTAAAATCTAATTATTGCTTATTTCTTTTTCATTAAAAATTAAGCACCCCAAATCCCCTTAAAAAAGTTGTATTCGGAATATTGTAACAAAATAAAAAAAAGACCCTACAAGAGAGTCTTTCATCAGCTAATATTAAGCTTTTTGAACATTAGTAGCTTGTAGGCCACGTTGTCCTTGTTCTACTTCAAACGTTACACTTTGTCCTTCGTCTAAAGATTTGTAACCGTCGATTTGGATAGCTGAGAAATGTACGAATACGTCTTCTCCACCTTCACGCTCGATGAATCCAAAACCTTTGTCTGCATTAAACCATTTTACTTTACCTTGTTCCATAATTGTTGCCTCCTAGTGTGGATACCCACACATATGTTACTACCCTTGTTCAAATACCTTAGACGAAAAACAAAATTTATTCTTAATCTCAAACCGAACAAAAATAGGTCTTTCTTAAATTAACATACTTTCTAAAAAATAGCAAATTTCAAAAATAAGTCCTTATGGTAATTAGCTACTAATAGTTGTTGCTGGAGAAAAAGTCACTATGATAGTCATCACAGCAAGAAATTGCCAAAGGATCTCAACAATATCCTTGGTTTGATTTTTTTTCAGACATTCAACAACTGATAAAATTAGCTATTTCGAGTTAAATTTTACTTCTGATAACGATAATTATTTAAATAAGCTGTCCATATGGGCAGCTTATTTTATTTTTCCGCATAGCGTAGGTTATTTTGAAAAATGTTGGTGGTATCCCTATACAGTTACTCATAATTTTTGTACTGTGTAACTCAAAAGAGAAAGTTAAATGAAATCAATGATACCAAGGGATTTCACGATAGGGCCAGTTACACACAATATAAGATATGGATAACTCTTTCTGAAATCTGTATAATGATTTATATGAATATAAAAAAGGGGTTGGTGCGAATGGGGTATACTAGAGAACAGTGGAAAGAACGTTATAGCCACCGAACTGATTTAAGCTCTTATTTGGTACATTTGACAAAAGCTACTTACGATGAAGATGGAAAAAGGATAAAGTCAGCACGTCAGATTCTTCAAGAAATATTAGATTCTAAGAAGTTAAAGGGGAGTACAACTGAATCAGGGTACATAATTGGAAAGCATAAGGCGGTGTGCTTCCAAGACATGCCATTGTATAGTGTATGTCAAAATGTATTATTTGAGCAGGAACGAACAGATGATAAGTCGCAGATGAGATATGCGCCAGTTGGTATAGCCTTTCCAAAAGCATATGTATATAGAAATGGAGGAAGGCCTGTTTTATACGAGCAAAAAGAAATAGCTAAAAAATTGCTACCGAAAGATGAATGGTGGCGTATAGTGAATTTTAATTTGGATAATCCGGAAAATTATATTGATTGGACTCATGAAAGAGAATGGAGAATGAAAGGAGACTTTGAATTTGAATTAAGTAATGCCATTATTCTTTTTGGTAACGGATCTACTTATAGAAGATTTATTGAAGAATCTGAAGAGGAGACCTTAAAACAATTAGCAGGAATTAATATGATGGCGCCTATTATTTTTTAAAAACAGTATAAATAAGTGGCAGAGTCGTGACCGCTTTTTGGCAGGAAATGTACCGGTTGTTTTGGAATCAACGTGATATATTTGTATTGTGAGAAGTGGCGGAAAACACAACTCACTATGTTGTTTCTAAATTTCTAAACGGTTCATAATGACGGCGCATAAAATCCGAAACCAGCAGATGGTACTGATTGGATGTTACCGTTAAGAAGAAGAGCGTTTGCTCTTCTTCTAGTTTTAATAATGTTGATAAAGACGAATGTAACAATATTAAAACTGGAAGAAGAATAAAACTTCATTTACCGTATTTATAGGGTAATAACATAAGAAAGTGACGAAAGGGCAACTGATACATGGTTGATCTTTTACTTTTGTCATAAAAGTAACTTTTAATTATTTTATAGGTATATAGTATAATATTAATACAATGATAGAGGGGAGGTAACAATATTGAAATTACTTATTGAGTTTAAAAACCAAGATATTCCTTTGGTAGTATCAAGTGCACCTCAAGAAGTTTTAAAAGCAATTGCTGAAAGTAAAGATGATAAACTTGTGTTTAAAAATGAAACTTTACTTTTAAATGAAGACTTCGAAAATATTAAATCAGTAACAGTAACATTTGAGTAAATTCAAAAGCATCCATAACGGGTGCTTTTTATTATGCAAAGAAAAAAGCCCGTGATAGGGATAGATGATTTTCTTCATACCACATTGACGACATTCTCTTAAGAAGATGAAATCTTTAACGGAACTTTTAAATGCGGTGTTGCCGCAATTATCACAGCGACCACTGATTTTATCAGGATATTCTGTGTATGTGTATATCTTACTTAGATCATACTTTTGTTCAGGTTGTTTGTTTTCCATTCGTTTCACCTACATATCAATCTGAATTAATATAGCTTAAATATAATAACACAAGCGTTCACTTAGTGGATGCTTTTTATTTTGAATAAGGAGTGAGGATAGATGACTGATGAAAGAATATAAAACCAAACAACAAAAGCGTAAGTTCTATGACAGTAGTGAGTGGAAGAGTATACGTGAACAAGTAAAGAAGCGAGACAACTATGAATGCCAAGAGTGTAAGCGCAATGGTAGCGTTCGTGTGGATACCAATGAGTACAGTGAGACTGCAAAGCGTAAGAAGATTCAACTTGTTGTCCATCATATCAAAGAACTTGAACACCATCCAGAGCTTGCATTAGACATAGATAATCTTGAAACAGTCTGTGTGAATTGTCATAACAAAGAACACGGAAGAATGTACGAAAAGAAACAAAACAAATGGGAACACGATGAAAAGTGGTAAAACAATTTTAATATAGTACCCCCCTTAAAATATTTCATCAAAAAATGCTCTAAGGGGCACCGGAGGAGGGGGTTAACTGTCAGGTTTTTTTCGAAATTACGCACGTAAGGGGGGTGGGTAGATGGCTGTTAGTATTACAAAGTTGAAGGAACAGCTAATGAATAGTATTGATATTGAAGATTTAGTCGAGGTTGAAAAAGTAGAACGATACATTGATCTAGTTAAAGCATTTAGAAAAATAAACAGGACTATCAATAAAGAAGGTGAGTCCGTTACAGTCAAAAACGGATCTCAAGTTTTTGTTAAGGCCCATCCTCTTATAAGTGAAAGAAATAAAATTAACAGTTCTTTAATTGCTTTAGGAAGAGATATAAAGTTTGTTTGTAAACCGAATATTCCTAAGGCTGGTTACAGTAAAAGTGATTTAACATGATTAGGCAAAAGTATGTAGAAGAATACATTGAACTTTATCGAAGTGGAAAAATAAAGTTCAACAAAGAAAGAGAACTGTTAATTAATTATCTAGAAAAATACGTTTTAAACAGAGACGATTTGTATTTTGATGATGAAATGATTCAGGATTGTATCAACTTTGGTGAGAAGTGGTATTTTCCGTTGCAGTCATTTCAAAAATTCTTAATAGCATTCGTCTTTTTATTTTATAAGAAAAACGGACGCGTATTTTATCGGAAATTCCTATGGATGTTAGGACGTGGTGGCGGTAAAAATGGTCTAATATCTGTAATTATTCACTTTTTAATTAGTGAATTGCACGGTATTTCAGAGTATAACATTTCTGTTGTTGCGAATAGTGAGGAACAAGCGAAAACAAGCCCTGACGAAGTTCATAAATGCGTAAAGAAAAATGAGGTTTTACAGAGAGCCTTTAAAACTACATTAACTCAAACTGTTTCAAAGGCTACTGAAAGTATACTAAAGTTTAGAACTTCAAACGGGGATACAAAAGACGGTTTGCGTGATGGTGCAGTTGTATTTGATGAAATACATCAATATGAAAGTAATAAAGACGTTCGCGTTCATATCAGTGGCTTAGGGAAAAAGAAAAACCCTCGTGAATTTTATATTGGAACAGATGGTTATGTCCGAGATGGCTTTTTAGATAAACAAAAAGAAAAAGCTATGAAGGTTTTAAATGGTGAAGCTCGCCCTAATGCCGTATTTCCTTTTATCTGTAAGCTTAATGATGAAAAGGAAGTTGATGATATTGATAATTGGGAATTAGCTAATCCTATGTTGTCGCAGCCACTAAGTGAGTATGCTGAAGGGTTACTTGAAACGATAAAGGAAGAATATGAAGATTTAGAGGATGATCCAAGTAACCGGGAAGAGTTTATGACGAAACGTATGAACTTACCTGTTACAAATTTAGAACGTTCTGTTGCGAAATGGTCAGAAATACTTGCTACAAACCGTCCATTCCCTGATTTATATGCTCAAGAATGCATAGGAGCGTTAGACTTTGCGAGTATTCGAGATTTCGCAGCATGTGGTCTTTTATTTAGACAAAATGGTGAGTACATTTTTAAAACTCATTCCTTTGTGCGTAAAGAATTTGTTGATATTTATTATGGTTATTCTAAAAAAGCTGGCGAGTATAAAAAACAAAAATTTGCTCCCATAAAAGATTGGGAAGAGCAAGGTCTACTAACGGTTGTGGATGAACCAACTATTAATCCTCAACACATTGTTGATTGGTTTGTAGAAATGCGAGAACAATATGGAATTAAAAAGATTATAGCTGATAACTTCAGAATGGAAGCAATAAGGCCATTATTAGTAGCAGAAGGGTTTGAAATAGAAGTTATACGAAACCCGAAAGCCATTCATAGTTTATTAGCTCCACGTATTGAAATGGCATTTGCAAATAAACAAATTGTTTTTGATGATAATCCGCTAATGCGTTGGTATACACAAAATGTATTGGTTGTTATCAAAGGTGATGGGAATAAAATCTACGAAAAGAAAGAGCCGGTACGAAGGAAAACGGATGGATTCCAATGTTTTGTACATGCCCTTTATCGTGCTGATGAGATACAAGAAGCAACAGACTTTATATTAAGTGATATTAGATTCTAATAAAGGGGGTGATAACCATTGGATGGTTAGATGGTGTATTAAATCGAAATAAAGAAATAGCATTTATGTTTGATGTAGATATGTTCATAGATTCAGCTAACAGAGCTCACATGAAACGATTAGCTATTGATACATGTATATCTTTTCTAGGTCGTACAATTAGTCAATCAGAATTTAGAGTGAAAAATGGTGACGAGTTTGAAAGAAATGAGTTGTACTATCGGCTAAATGTTAGACCAAATAAGAATATGACAGCAAGTACATTTTGGGAAAAGTATGTTCACAAGCTCATTTATGATAATGAAGCGTTAATTATACAAGCTGATGATGGTGATCTACTTATTGCAGATAACTTTGAACACAATGAATATGTTGTATTTGAAGATACGTTTACAAATGTTACTGTAAAAGGTTATCAGTTTAAGAGAAGTTTTAACCAAAGTGAAGTCATCCATTTGAAATATCGTAATGATAAATTAACCCCTTTAATTGATGGGCTCTTTACTGATTATGGCGATTTATTCGGGAGAATAATAAGTTCTCAGAAACGAAAAAATCAAATTCGCGGTACAGTTGATATGGACATGATTGGTGCTAAAACACAAGAACAAGTAGAGAAGCTACAAAAATTTATAGATGACATGTATCAGGCAGTTGGTAAGAAAGATGTAGCTATTGTCCCACAACAAAAAGGGATTGATTATAAAGAAGTTTATAATGGTTCTGCTAATGGCCCTAGTGTAGAGGAAATTAATAAGGTGACAAACGGATTCTTAAACCAAGTAGCAATGGCTATAGGGATTCCAACGGCTTTATTATATGGAGAAATGGCGGATGTAGAGAAACAAACGAAAAATTTCATGCTGTTTACTGTAAAACCATTATTAAAGAAACTTTCAGATGAAGCAAATATGAAATTCTTTGAAATGAATGAATATCTTGAAGGACAAAAAATCGAAATTAAAGCAGTTTCGTATCAAAGTATTTTTGACCTTGCAACAAGTATTGATAAGCTCATTTCTTCAAGTGCATTTACAGGAAATGAAATTCGATTAGAAGTAGGATATGAAGTTTCTGGTGATCCTAACTTAAATACACATCATATTACGAAAAACTATACGAAACTAACGGAATCTGAAGGAGGTGAGAAAACAAATGAAGCAGATGAAGCGTAAATTTGGTTTTAAGAATCAAAGATACAATGAGCAGTTAGCAAACATCCCACATAATTTTGCTGTTATTCACGATGATGAAAGTGGAGTAAGTGAATTAACCATTTATGGCGACATTGGTGAATCATGGTGGTGGGACTCTACTTCGGCAACAGATGTTGACAGTGCTTTAAAAGAAGCTGGGAATAATAATGTAATTATTCATCTTAACTCTCCAGGAGGTAGTGCCTTTGACGGAATTGCTATTTATAATCGTCTAAAGTCACACAAGGGAAAGGTCACAATTCATGTAGATGGATGGGCTTGTTCAGCGGCTTCTATTATTGCTATGGCAGCAGATGAGTTAATCATGGGAGCAGGTTCAATGGTGATGATTCATGAGGCTTCAACAATTGTGTGGGGCAGTAAAACACTTATGCGAAAAGAAGCTGATATGCTTGAAAAATTAGAAGATGGAATCATTGATATTTATATGACTCGTGCAAATGTTGAGCGGGAAGAAATTCGCAATATGGTAAATGAAGAAACATGGTTTAGCGCAAATGAAGCAGTAGAAATTGGCTTTGCCACTTCTACAGCAACAGCTGTGGAAGACAATACAAATGAGGAACTTGCACAATTAAAAGCTCAAATGCAATCGATGCAAAATGAATTAAATCAGTATAATAATAATCAATCAAAAGAGCCTAGTCCTACACCTGTAAAAAACAGTGGGATTAAAGGGCTCTTTTTAAAATTATAAAAATTGGGGGAAATACAGAATGACGATTAAATTTAATAAATCTGAAGCATTTACTAAGGCAAAAGCAAGATTAACAAATGCTTTAACAAATGCAGAAAGTACAGAACAAGAACAAACGACAGCATTTGAAAACTTCTTTGATGCGATGCAAACGGACGTAATTAACACTGTTCGTAATCAAGTAAATGATGAAATGTTAGATCGTTCTATTCTTCAACAGCGCGGTCAAAATGTATTAACGGCAGCGGAAACTAAATTCTTCAATGGTGTGGTACAAGAAGGTGGATTTAAAGATGGTGAAATCCTTCCGGTAACTACACAAGAACGAGTATTTGAAGACTTAGTGACAGAACATCCATTACTTGATGCTTTAGGGCTACAAGATTTAGGCGCAGTTACGAAGTTCATTTACTCTGATGCAGCAAAAGCATATGTATGGGGTGAGTTATTCGGTGAAATTCGAGGGCAAGTGAATGCAGCATTCCGTGAAGAAAAAATTGGCCAACTTAAATTAACAGCATTTGCAGCTATTCCGAACGATATGTTAGAACTTGGGCCGGTATGGGTTGAACGTTATGTTCGAACTTTATTGGTAGAATCTTATTCTGTTGGTTTAGAGTTCGGTTATGTAAATGGTGGCGGATCAGTAGCGCATCAACCTGTAGGTTTAATGAAAGATGTAAATGCAACTACAGGCGCGGTTACTGATAAAAAATCATCTGGTACATTAACATTCGCTCCTTCTGAACATGGTGAAGTAATTGCTGGTGAACTTTATGAAGTAGTAAAAGCTTTATCTGTTGATGGAAAAGGAAAATCTCGTAAAGTATTAAACAAAATTGTAATGGTTGTAAATCCCGTAGATGCAATTGGGGTACAAGCTCGTAATACAATTCAAACGGCTAATGGTCAATGGGTAATGGCATTACCTTATAACATTCAAACTGTTGAATCTGAAGAAGTTCCAGTTGGGAAAGCAGTATTCTTTGTGAAAGGACAATATATCGCAGCGATTGCTGGCGGATACAAGCTTAAAAAGTTTGATCAAACGTTAGCGATTGAAGATGCTATGCTTTATACAATCAAACAGTTTGCTAATGGTAAACCAAAAGATAATAAAGCAGCTCTTGTATATGATTTGAAGATTGCTTTCACACCACCTACAGAAACTAAATAAGGAATGATGTGAATGGAAACAGTTATTTTAAATGAAATATTACAGCAATTCAAAGATAGGATGCGCTTGGGTGACGATGAAGATGATAACCTAAGACGCATCCTATTTGCGTCCAATCAAGCTTTAATCAAAGATTGTGGAACATATGACATAAACGAAGATGAGACGTTCAAAGAATTGGTTTTTGAACGTTCTCGTTATGTTTATAATGATGCACTTGAGTATTTTACTCAGAATTTTTTAACCGAAATTAATAGTTTTGGCATTGCGAAAGCTTTAGAAGAAATCAAATTGGACGGTGGTTAATATGCGTCCTTTTCAGTACAAAAAACCACTTAATACAGGTGATTTTAGGAATCGAATTATCATTGAACAACCTGTAGTAATAAAAGATGAATTAAACCAGGTAATCGAAACAGATGATTGGCAGGAAGTAAAAAAGGCTTGGTCGATGATAAAAACGATGAAAGGTTCTGAGTATATTGAAGCTTCAGCTGAACAGGCTACACGGATTTATCGTTTTGTGATTCCTTATACCTCTGGTATCACGGAAGAAATGCGAATTAATATGAAAGGTCGTATCTTTGATATTATTGAACCACCAATGAATGATGATGAAATGTATCAAACATTGACCATTATCGCAAAGGAGCATACTTAATTATGAATGATTTTGCGAGTGAGATTGCTAGAGAATTACAAAGATATGCAAATGTCGTGGAAGACAAATTGGAAAATGAAATTGATGAAGTATCAGATATTGCAGTAGGCAAATTAAAACAAGATAGCCCTAAAAAAACAGGTGGTTACCGCAAAGGCTGGCGTAAGAGAAAAGAAGGCAAAGGCGTTGTTCTTCATAATACCAAGGGACAACTAACACATCTTTTAGAAAATGGACATGCGCAAGCTGATGGTGGTCGTGTACCAAAAAAAGTGCATATTCGTCCAGTTGAAGAGTATGTAATTGACGAATTGCCGATACGTATTGAAAGGGCGATTCAACAATGATATTAGGTGAATTAACAAAAATTCTTGAAGCTACAGGTTATCCTGTGGCTTATTCGCATTTTACGGCAACACCAGGTAAGTCGGTACAGAAGCCACCTTATATTTGTTTCCTTGTGGACGGCTCAGATAATCTCATGGCTGATAACAAGGTTTATCACAAAATAAATGATTTAAATATAGAGCTTTATACAAGTAAAAAAGACTTAGTCGCGGAAGCGAAACTTGAAAAAGTCCTGGACGATCATGAGATTCCTTATGACTCGTATGGGACTTTTATTGAATCTGAAAAGCTATTTCAAAAAGTATATGAAACGAGGTCTATCTAAATGGAGAATAAAGTTATTTTTGGTTTAAAAAATGTACATTATAGCGTTATTATTGAAGATTTATTAGGGAAAGTCACGTATGGAGAGGTTGGTAAATTACCTGGTGCGGTAGAAATGAAATTAGAACCAAAAGGTGAACAATCAGATTTCTATGCAGATGATGGTAACTATTATGCAGAATCGAGTAACCAGGGATATGAAGGTACCTTAAATTTAGCTAAGCTTACAGAAGCTTTTCGTACAGAGGTATTAGGTGAGATTTTAGATGAAAAGGATAAGGTTATTTCAGAAGTTTCGAATGCCAAGATTAAAAGAATTGCTCTTATGTTTGAATTTGATGGAGATGTAAAAGCGACACGTCACGTGCTCTATAACGTATCTGTATCACGTCCTGGTTTTGGATCTTCCACAAAAAGTGATAAAACAGAGCCAACTACAACAGAATTAAAATTCATCGCAGCACAACACCCAGAAACATTAAGAGTAAAAGATTCAACAACGGTTGGCACACCAGCAAGTATTTATGATGCGTGGTATACAAAGGTTTATGAAAAAAAAGCGGCATAAGGGGCGGAACTAGGTGGAAAAAACAATTGTAATTGATGAAAAAGAAGTGCTTTTGAAAAGTACGGCCGGTACAGCTATTCGCTACAAAGCACAATTTAGACGTGACATGTTTGTAGATATTCTTGGATTAGGTGTGCTTTCCTCATATATTTCAGCGGATGGGGATCAAAATAATATTGACCTTTCTGAGGTTGATTTAAGCAAATTGGATTTTGAAGTTATTTATAACTTAGTTTGGGCATTCGCTAAAACAGCAAATAAAGAAGTCCAAGATCCATTAACATGGCTTGATACATTCGGAGAATTTCCGATTGCTGAAATTATAACTGAAATTCAGGACTTAATTAAAAGTACGGTTCAGTCAAAAAAAAAATAACAGCAGATGAACAAGAGCAAGGGCGTAACGATGGAAAAGGTGGATTTTCTGTCGATACATTCCTTGCTCTTTGTTATTCATGCAAATTATCAAAAGAAGATTTAGAAGATATGACAATAGGTGATTGCTTGGATTATATCGATGAGTATGTTGAATTGCGAAATCCGAAAAAAGAACAAGAAAATACAAGAAAAGCTACACAATCAGATATTGATAATTTCTAAGTAAGCGAGGTGATAACATGGCAGGGAAAATAAAAGGAATAACGATTGAAATTGGTGGAGATACAGTTGGTTTACAAAGTGCTTTAAAAGATGTAAACAAGCATAGTAAGAACTTATCTGACGAGTTAAAAGATGTAGAACGACTTTTAAAGTTTAACCCAGGTAACGTTGAGGCATTAGCTCAAAAACAACAATTGCTTACGCAACAAATTGAGAATACGACAAAAAAATTAAATAGTTTAAAGTCGGCTCAACAACAAGTTCAAGACCAATTCGAAAGTGGCGCGATTAATGAGGAACAATATCGGGCGTTTAGGCGTGAAATTGAATTTACAGAAGGGCAACTTAATGGATTCAAAAATAGTCTCGCAGGATTAAAGACTGAGCAAGAAAAAGCAGCAAGTTCAATCAAACAATTAGAGACTTTATTTAGTGCCACAGGAAAAAGTGTTGATGATTTTGCGGATGCATTAGGGAATCGTCTTGTGAATGCAATTAAAAACGGTACGGCATCAAGTAGACAACTAGATCAGGCTATTGAATTAATCGGAAGAGAGGCACTAGGAGCTGAAGTGGATGTTGGAAAGTTACAACAGGCCCTTCGGTCGGTTGATGATGGCAACTCTATTCAAAACATTAGAAATGATTTAAATCAACTTTCTCAACAAGCAGAACAAACCGGAGAAAGTGTCAAAGAGTTGGGTGTTGAGTTGGAGAACGTATTAGGTGGAATAGCGGCAGGTGTAAGTATTCAAGAAATCATTGGACAAGCACTAGATATGTCAGAGTTAAAAACAAAAATTGATATTACTTTTGATGTTCCGGAATCATCAAAGAGGTCAGTTGAAGATGCAGTTAGGACTGTTGTTATTTATGGTGGTGATGCTGAAGAGGCTTTAGAAGGTGTACGTCTACAATGGGCTTTAAATAAAGAAGCATCGGATGAATCTAATGCAGCGATAATAAAGGGAGCCGCTCTGGTTTCTAATTCATATGCAGGTATTGATTTTACAGAATTGATACAGGAAACGAATGAAGTTGGTAGTGAATTAGAAATTTCGAATGAAGAAGCACTCGGATTAGTTAATTCACTTTTAAAAATAGGATTCCCGCCAGGACAACTTGATATTATTGCTGAATATGGCGCACAGCTAAGACGAGTTGGTTATACGGCAGCTGAAGTACAAAGTATTATGGCGAGTGCGGCTAAGGAAAAATCTTGGAATATAGATAATTTGTTAGATGGATTAAAAGAGGGACGTATTCGCTCTGTTGAAATGGCACGCGGATTAAGTAATTCTATGAAGGATGCTGTCCGCGACGCAGTAGATGATACCGAAAAAATGTATGATGAACAAATTTCAGTGATGCAAAAAGGATTTGCTAAACAAGAATCTGAACTTGCTAAATCATTTAGTAATCAAGAAAAGGCGCTCTCTAAAAGTCATAACAAAAGACAGAATGAATTGGCTAAAAGTCTTGATGCTGAATACAATGCGGTTTCTAAAAGTTACGATAATCAACAAAAGAATTTAGAGAAAAAACTTAGTGCGGAATATGATGCAGCATCAAAAAATTATGATAGACAACAGAAAGCACTTGAAAAGTCACTTGAAGCAGAAGTTAGAGCGTTTGAAAAGTCTTCTGAACAGAAAATAAAACTCATCGATAAAGAATATATGGAACGTATGAAATTAATTGATGAGGAAAAATACAATCGTCTTAAAGCGATTGACGATCAAATTGGTTATTTAGATTCCAAAACAGCAGCGGAAGATAAATATATTAAAGAACGCGAAAACGCTGAGAAGCGCGCTGATTTAAAGATAAAAATAAGTAAAGCAAAAAATGAAGAAGAGCGTCAGGCAGCAATAAAAGCATTACGAGATCTCGAAGAGAAAATGCAGCTTGATAAAATACGTGAAGAAAGAAAAAGTCAGATTGATAGATTAAAAGAAGAAAAAGACGGTATAAAAGAAGCGTCTGACGCGAAGAAAGAAGCGCTAAAATCAGAAATTGATAGTCGCAAAGAACAAGTTAAAGAGCAAATAAATAATGAAAAGGAAGCTTTAAAAGAACGACAAAAGGAACAAAAAGAAGCTTTCCAGCAAAGTAAGCAAGAGAATTTAAAGGCAATTAGCGAATCAAATAAAGCGCAACTTGATTCATTAAGAGAAGTTAATCAAGCGAACTTGTCAGCTTTAAAAGAAAATCATAATAACCGCAAACAAGCGTTAAGTGAGCGTCTGAGCGACGAAATGGATGCCGTACGAGAGGCACATAAAGATGAACTAGATTCTTTTAAAGAAATGAATGCGCAGAAACTGGAACTTGCTAAAAATCCACCAGATAGTGCAGCAGTACAAGAAATATTTTCTCAATTAGAAGGATGGGGTAAAGCTATTGCTAAAGGTGGAGAAGAAGGTAAACAAGCATTTGTAGATATGGTTAAATGGTTAAATCAAATCCAAGATGCTGATTTGAAAGAAGCAATAGGTGTAGAACTTTTCGGAACAATGTGGGAGGACCAAGGTCAAAAAATCATAAATACAATTTTAAAAACCGAAGAGAAACAAGCTGATTTAAAACAAGGTATGGATGATTTACAAGGATCCGTAAATAAAATGGATGCATCACCAATGGTCAAATGGAAAGATGCGATGAAGGAGTTAAAAGAAGCTCTTGAACCAGTGTTACTTACGGTTGCTGATGTGGTTTCTGCGTTTGCTGGTTTTATTTCAGCTCATCCAGTGCTAGCAGCGGCAATTACAGCTATAACGATTGCAATTGGGATACTTGTTGGTATTTGTGCAGCACTCGCGCCAGTAATCTTCTTAGCCACATCAGGCGCCATAACCTTTGCGGGAGTTATGGCTGTTTTAACCAGCCCAATAACATTAGTAGTTGCAGCAATTGCAGGGTTGATTGCAATATGGGTATTATTTGGCGATAAAATTATGTCCATATACAACCAATATTTCAAGCCGACAATAGATCAAATAGTATCTATAATTGTTGGGACTTTGCAACCGGTATTCTATAAAGGATTTACACTCATAAAGGATATTGTATCGGATGCGTTCAAAATCATTCAACGAGTCTGGAATGAAATATTATCACCTGTCTTCGCGAAAATTGCATCATTCATTGAAAAAGTTCTGTTACCAGCGTTTAAATTTGTATTCACGGCTATTGGTAGTGTGGTGTCAGATGCATTTAGTGGAATAAAGGATATGTGGAATAATGTTTTAAAGCCAATCCTTAATGGAATTATAGATTTCATTTCCGGTATGTTCTCGGGGAATTGGGAAAAAGCATGGGGAGGAATTGTTAAGATTTTTGGTGGGATTTTCGAGGGTATTAAATCAGCTGCTAAAGCGCCAATAAATGCTGTGATTTCAATGATTAACGGATTGATTAAGGGAATCAACGGCATAGAAATTCCGGATTGGGTGCCAGGTATTGGAGGAGGAAAAGCAAGTATATCTACAATTCCAATGTTAGCGGCAGGTGGTAAACCTGTGGGAAATGGCTCGTTTATAGCTGGTGAGGCAGGTCCAGAGTTATTCACGAAAAGAGGTAATTCTATAACAGTTACCCCTCTATCATCAAGTGAGCGATCACTTGGTATTACGGGTACGATAGGTAAATTAGTCAATGATATGAGCTACTCAATGGCCAGCTCGATGAAAGAATTGTCTGGCTTAAAAAGCGTCATGAGCAATGTATATGGCAGTATGGCTAATAGCTCGCAAGCGATGAGTAGAAACGCTAGTCAAAGAAATGTGGATGGCAATTCCTCTTCAAATGCAAACAAATCAGATTCATATAACTTTGCTGATATGTTTAGAGGTTCAACATTCGTAATTAGAGAAGAAGCGGATGTACAAAAACTAGCAGTGGAATTAGGTAAATATGTGAAGACATCAGGAAGAAGGGTGGGACAACTGTGAGTTTGACAATTGACGGTAAACCTTTAAAACAATTAGGTTTAGCACTTTTACCAGGATTCCAACATCCAGCAGCCCCACCAGTTCGTGACTATACTGTTTCTATACCCGGTCGTTCTGGTGCATATTACTTCGGATCAGATATAGATCCTATGGAGTTTAACTTACCATTAATTGTTAAACCACAAGAAAATAGATTTGAATTGGCGGCAGCTATCAGAAAAATGGTATCTGCTTTTATTGATCCTTATGGTAAACCAAAGGAAGTGAAATTGATTTATGATTACGAACCAGACAAGTATTATCTAGCTAGATATAGTGGTTCAATGGCAATTGAGCGTTATTACAGAATGGGTAAGTTTGAATTGCCTATGATAGCTTATGATCCACACGCTTATTCAATTATAGAAAGTAATAAAGATGTTCTGTGGGGTGAAGAAATTCCATTCATGTCAGATATCCCTTTGGATATTGGTGCCACTTCTTACACGATTACTACTCCACAAACATTAAATATAGATAACTTAGGCTCTTTGGTTGTTCGACCAATTATCGAAATTACAGGTAATGCAACATCGTTAACTCTCACCATTAAAGGCAAGAGTTTTTCTTTTGGAAGTTTTACAAATTCATCATTTTTAATAGATGCACAAACTTATACAGCAATAAAAAATGGACAAAATTTCTTATTCCAACTACAAGGAAACTTAGAAAAATTAGAATTAATGCCAGGCGCTAATGCAATAAAAATAGGCGGTTCAAACCTGAACATCAATATTGCATTCAAATACCGCGCTAAATATATATAAGGTGGTGACGTAAATGGCTGATGCGCCTAAATTATTACCAACAGATACCCTGAAAATAGGTTATCCAAAGATAAATCAAGCTATTGATAATGCAAATGAAGCAAAACAAATGACATTAGATAATAAAGGGTTGATTACGAACTCTGGTTCAATTTATCCACTCGACAACATTGTGAGAGACGGAGTTTTAAACCCTGTAGATCAGAGAGTAAAAGATACTATTCTTTATACAAAAGTATATGGAGCGCGACCGGGTAAAGTATATGCAATTGAATGGTTAGGTAATGGCTATGTAAATAATGGGGAAGCACGTTATAGTATGACTATTGTAGAATTTGATAAAGCTAATTTTGGGGTAAATAGTGCCACAGGACGAAGGGTATTAAAAGACTTTAAAAATTATAATTTTCCAGTTCCAACAGAAAACATTGTGAACAGAATTATCAATATTCCAGAAGAAGAATTAATGTTTGTTGTTACGTATGATCATTCCAAGGTGAACGCTGAATTCTTAAATATAACTGATAAAACTTATGGAAGCGCAAAAGGTTGTGTCATTCACGAGAATAATTATACTTACTTTGAAAAACAAGGGTATTTAAGCAATAATTCTGGTGTTTTGTACCCTTTTAAAAATACAAAAAGAGATAATACTATGTATGCCGAATCAAAAGAAATCAATGCAGCTATCTTGGATGTGAAAATTCAAAACGCTAAAAAAGGAAAGAAATATAAAATTGATTTCATTGGAAATGGTACAACGGCATGGGGGGAACCAAACTACTCGATATATCTACAAGAAATGGACGAACATTTCCAAAACATCGTTCAAATTTTCAGTAGAAGTGACCATAATTTTCTTGCGCCTACAGAACCTATTGTTACGCGGATTGTTTCAAACCCAAAAACTGATATTATTATGTCTATTACTATTGATTACTCTAAAATGACCAAGAACAGTTATCCAATGAACGCTAGTAATAATGAAGGATATGGTTATATCGTAGACGAATCGAAATGTGAATACACAAGCCCTATCGCTACTAGTGGTGGCGATGTATCTGGTTTTCCCTTGATCTGTTCCAAAACAGGTAAAAATCATCGTGTGCAGTTTCCTTTTTCAGATACAAAGAACATGATTATCGATTTTGATGAATTAGGGATCAATAAAATTTTCCATCCGCGGAGAATTTACTCACTTGATAAAGTGAACGGTGGATTAAATCCAAGTTTCGCAGGTGCAACATTAATCAAGAGTATTAATACGGATTGGATTAGTCCATATGGTTTAGCAGCTATAAATAATCCGTTAAATTTAAATTCATTCACTGTAGGAGGGAATCATGGAACAAACAGTTCTTCTGGATTTGCTACCGCTCGAAATATATCGGTCAGTATGTATGCGGATAACCAATTAATTAGTGATGGACAAGCTATTTACGCAAAAGAAAAGGTTGTTATCGATGTGCTAAATTACATTGCGGCTCCCAATGTAATTGATTTAACGACAGGAGAAAAGCGTGATAGTGTAGCGGAATATGTGACGTATACTATTACACCAAAAAATATAAATGTTTCAGTAACACTAGAAGCTCTAGAAGAAGTAGATTTAAAATACTATCTAGGGATTCAAGCAGAAAAAGATGGACCTTGGTATAAATACCTTTATTATATGCCTGATGTAAATCAAACAATAATTGATATGACAGTCAATACATCAGAAGGGAATTCTGGATTATACCCTGAATCGAAAGTGGATCGTTTTGTTATGAAGAAAGGTAATTTTATATTAGTTGGACAGAGATCTAATGAAATTGGTGTAGGTAGAAGTACAATGATTATTGGGCAAAAAATATTCAAGCATACGGCTGGAATAGGCGGTAAAGTATATGGCCATTTAATTGGTAAACCTCAGCGATTAAAAGTAGGTGATACTTTATATTTCACTGGTTCTTATACATTTACCGAGTCGTTATCATGTCCAGGTGCTGAAACTGCTTATTTTATTAAAGAAGGGCAAGAAAAGATATATTGTGTAGATTTCTTTGAAGCTGTAAGTAATACATTCTTACAAGTAGATAAGGATGATTTTAATAAGAAGATATCGATTGTGGAGAAGAGTGAATCTGTTACAGTAGATTCGTTTACCTCAAGTAGGGGATTAAAAATGTCTGCTACGGGATACGGACAGTTGAAATTTAAAGTGGATTAAAAGTTCTGAAGTAAAACTTCCCTAGAAACTAGGGGTTTTACTTCAAATATTAATTTATTTTTCCACAAAGTGGACAGCGGTATACTTTTTTTCCTTCAATTAAAATGACTTGAGTTTCGTGAGATTCCTTTTTGCATCCTGTACAAACGTCATAAATTTCATATGCATTTTTAAAGTCTTCAGCAGTTAGTGTAGTTGTCACAATTAATATCCCCTTATAATTTTGTTTATACTAATAGTATGCAGATAAAGAAATGGAAAATCAAGGAGTTAATAGGATTAATAGTGTTTATATATAAAATGCTAAGAGAGGGCTGGACAATAAATTATTTTCAAATATATAATTTTTATAGATTAAGGGAAGGAAAGTGAAGAATGTCTATCAGCTTTGGGAATATTAGTATACAATTGAAAAATTATTATCAGATCCATCTTAACTGTCATGCTTTAGGGGATAACTTAGAATTTGCTTATTATGTATATAGGGATGAAAATGTTATTGAAAAATTTCCATATACTTGCGAATCTTCTTTCCTATATAACCTGACAGAAACAGGTGAGTATAGAGTTAGGGTGTTTGTTAGGGATAAAGATGGTAATAAAATTGCTAAAACAAGTGCAAAAGTTAATTTCTTAGGTTTTGAAAAAAAGAAGAATAATCTCGTTAAATCAAAAGTTGCTATTTATGGTGTTTCTAAAACAAGTGCTTTCATTAAAACAATTTTAGAATCAAGATATAAAGTATTGTATTTTGTAGATGAAGATTCTAATAAATGGGGAGATAATTTCTTCGGATTAGAAATAAAAGATATTAAAGAATTACAGGATAATCCTGATATACAAGTTATTGTGGACGAACCTTTTTCGAAAGAAATTAACAACAAACTATTAAATTATGGTGTAACAGAATATGAATTCTTTGATTTCAGTCTATCTCCTAATAACTTAGTTATACAAACTATGTATGATTTGAAATCAATTAATCTATACAATGCGTCTAGATTTTGTTATAAAAATGGTTTAATACAAGAAGCGGATTATATACGTGATTTCATCCAGTTTAAATTCAATTCATTTATTCCATACACAGCTGAAATTGGAGAAGGAACAAGATTTGGATATGGTGGCGTAGGTACAATAATTCATAAAAAAGCAAAAATCGGAAAGAATTGCGTGATATCTCAAAACGTAACGATTGGATCAAGAGGGCCGCTACCGAATGTAGGTGATAATGTATTTATTGGTCCTGGAGTGAAGTGTCTTACTGGAAAAATAGGTAATAATGTAGTTATCGGTGCTAATTCAGTTGTAACGAAAGATATTCCAGATAACTGTGTTGTTGCTGGTGTGCCAGCAAAGATTATCAGTACGGATATTGAAAATTACTCAAGATACTTAACGAAAAAGTAGTATCTATGATAGAAATAATATGAAATTTTTAAAACAGTTGTTCAAGTATTTTTGAACGGCTGTTTTTTTATATAAAAAGAAGGTGATAAATTGCGATATATAAAGCTTTACGACAAACAAATGAAACTTAAAGCATATCTCGAAAATGCATTTAAAATAAAGTACAGCCCACCTCTCAATGAACTTTGGACGGCGGGTTTTTCATTACCTTTTACTGATCCAAAACGAGAAGAAATTCAAACATTTGATTACGTGGAGATATTTGATAACGGTAAACGTATTGGTTTGTTCCGTATTATGGATAGCGAAGAAGAAAGGGAAGTAAATGAAAAAATAATAACGTATGACTGTGAGCACGTTTTATCTACACTAATGGATAGCGTGCTTTTTGGTTATCACGAAAGAATTAATTTAACAACAAGGGAGAATATCGAGTATCTCCTTAGCAAGCAAAGAATAAAGCATTGGAAACTTGGTCAATGTGATTTTGCAAAATATTTTCAATATAGTTGGGAAAATGAAGATACGATATTAGGACCGATATATAGTATTGCAAAACCGTTTGATGAAAAATTCCAATGGACATGGGACGATACTTCCTATCCTTGGACTTTAAATCTCGTGAAATATTCCGATGAAATTACAGGTGAACTTCGATACCGAAAGAATATGAAGGGGATTAAGCGCAAAGTAGAAGCGAAAGATGTCATGACAAGGATTTATCCGCTTGGTTATGGTGAAGGGGTAAACCAACTTACAATAAAAAGTGTGAATAATGGCCTTCCTTATATAGATGCTCCTGATTTCGTCAGGGAGTTGCATGATGGGTTTGATTATATTTGGGTAGATAGACGATTCGAGGACCCCAAAACCCTATACGCATCAGCAAAATCGTTGTTACTAAAAGCGTGTATGCCTAAAATTAAGTATGAAATTGATGCAATTGACTATGAATTAATAGATCCATACAAAATAGAGAAGTATGAGACTGGTAAGCTAGTCCGCTTATATGATGAGGATTTTAATATATCGGTTGATTTGCGAGTAATGGACCGTCAAAAAGATGATGTCACTGGCAATCCTCTTGATGTAAAACTTGTATTAGAAAATAAGGTAACGGATTTAGGGACAATACAAGCTGATATTGAGAAGCGACAGAAAGTCAATGAAGTGTATTCTCAAGGGACAACTAATATTGATAGTCAACCTTTCCAAGACAATTGCGATCCGGACCATCCGGCTGTTATTAGATTTCAAATACCTAACGATGTTAAGAATGTGAATCAACTGATACTGACATTTGAAACATTACGGTTTAGAGCATATGAGCGAGCTATTAAAGGTGGGGGAGCTGTTGTTGCTTCAACTTCTGCTGGTGGTGCGAATGTATCTTCAACAAGTTCCGGTGGTGGTACAGTTGGTTCGACGTCATCAGGTGGAAGTTCCGTGCAAGCAAGTAGTTCCGGTGGTGGTACGGTTAAAGCTTCAAGTAGTGGGGGAGATCATGTTCATAAAATGTTTCATGGTGGAGGAATTGTTCCTGCTGAACCATCAACAATAGGATTATATACAGCTTTTTCCGATCCAGGAAGAAATACATCAGCTTCATTTTACGCAAAAGGAACGGGATCTAGTTTCTACACATATGGCTCTAGTGGAAATCACACTCATGACATTAACATTCCGAATCATACGCATAATATCAATATACCAAATCATAAACACGACATTAGTATTCCGAATCATACGCATGATATTAATATACCAAATCATAAACATGAAATAACTTTGCCAGACCATACACACGAAATTGAATTTGGTATTTTCGAATTATATGAAACTCCATCAAAAGTAACGATTGAAGTTGATGGGAATAAGTTGCCGTTTGATTCGATACGCGGACAAGATATAAATTTAATTCCTTATTTAGCGAAGGATGATGAGGGGAAACTTCAACGTGGCCGTTATGTTGAAATTAAAATCACTCCAAATAGTTTAGCAAGGATAAACGCTACTGTTACCGGTAGACTTTTTATCCAGTCAAGGAGTGGCGGTACGTATTAAGGTAAATAAAATATAAAAGGAGATTGATAATATATGCAAACAGTTGAAATACATACACAAGGTGGATTAAAGCATACAGTACGGATTGATAAATACAATGCACAAATATTAAATGAACAAGTAAATAATAATGATCTAATAACGGTTATTATTGGTGATTTAATTATTCAACGAATTGATGTGAAGCGTATCATTCCAATTAATTCACCTACAGAAGAAGGGACAAAAAAATTAGAAGTCCACACAAACGGTGGAAAATCAATTCGGATTGCAACAAACGAATACGATCCAATTGACTTAAATGAACAATTAAACAATAGTAATACTATTACGGTTGCGATTGGTGACTATATTTTTTCACGAATTGATGTAAAACAAATCGTTCCATTGAAAGAAGAGTAAATTGTGGAAGAAGAAACTACAGGGCAGTTATAAACTGGTCTTTTTTTATTGCCAAAAAGGGGATGAGAACAGTGGAAGATGCAATTTTTAATTCGGTCATTCAACAAGGAGCATTCGCAGCGTTATTTGTATGGATGCTATTTACTACGCAAAAAAAGAATGAGCAGCGTGAAGAAAAGTATCAACAAGTAATTGATAAAAACCAACAGGTAATTGAGGAACAGGCAAAAGCTTTTGGATCTATTTCTAAAGATGTAACAGAAATTAAACAAAAACTATTCGAAGGGGATGTTCAGTGATGGGATATATCGTTGATATTTCAAAATGGAATGATAAAATGAATTGGCCAGTTGCGGCACAACAAATCGAATTAGCAATTTGCCGTGTACAATACGGTTCAAAATTAGTAGATCATTTATATAATGATCATGTAAATGAATTAGAGAAGTATGGTATTCCGCATGGTGCATATGCTTATGGCTGTTTTGTATCTGTAGCAGATGCAATTGTGGAAGCTAAGGACTTCCTATTAAGAGTAAATTCTAATGCTAAGTTCCTTGTATTAGATGTGGAAGATGATACAGTAAAATCAATGAACAGCAAAGGTAATCTTAATGATTTAGTGAAAGCATCTCAAGCATTCATTGATACGTGTAAAGCTGCAGGGTGGAAAGTAGGGTTTTATGTAGCACATCATATGTACGGCGAATACAATTTACAAAGTGTACAAGCTGATTTTATTTGGTTGCCACGATACGGAACAAATGATGGTGATCCACAAAAGAAACCTTCTTATCCATGTGATATGTGGCAATATACTGATAACGGTTATATTGATGGTATCGGAAGGGTAGATATTAATTTATTGCAAGGGGCTAAAACATTAGAGTGGTATATTGGAAGCTCTAACAAAAGTTACCGTATTAACATTGGGGATTTTAATGAATTAACATGGGCAGGAGATACAAAACGACAGGTAAAAGAATTATTCCCTGATTATGGTATATGGGATGAGAAAATAAAAGACGCACATCGTTTGTTTTTAGGAGACTTTAACTCTAAAGAATGGTGTGATGAAACATTTGCTAAATTGAAAGAATGTTTTCCTAATTATGGAATGTGGATTGATGAGATTTAATCAATTAGGTGACCGTCTCGTATGAGACGGTCTTTTTTATGTTAATTCAATGTTGTTTTTGTCTGATTCTATCTAATGAAAAAGAAATTATAGATTTACATTTTAATATTTATACTTTTGAAATATAATAATATAGGCGATTGAATGGTTAAATAAATTTATTTTGAAAGGAGCCAAATATTGAAGAGAAAAAATGCTTTATCAAAAATTATTATACTAAATTTATTTTTTATGTGTTTTTTTATTAGTGTCTCAGGTGTCAAGGCAGAATGGGATACAACTCCTCCTGTATTAAAGAATATTACATTTAATAAGAATGTAGTAAAAGCAGGCGAATCCATAGAAATGTATGTAGATGCAGAGGATGCGGATTCGGGTATTGAAGAGATCTTTGTTACACTTATTAATCCGTCAAAAAATAAGACCGAAAGTGTATCTATTTTTGAACGTGATGATAAAGGCCGGTGGGCAAAAACTATTAATATCCCAGAGTTTTCGGAGAGTGGAGAATGGGCTTATGATTCCATAACTATATTAGACCGTGCAGGGAATGCATTAAGAATATATGGAGAATGGGAAAAATACCCACTTAAGACTTTTAAAGTGGAAGGGCAAACGAAATGGGATACAACTCCTCCTGTATTGAAGAATATTACATTTAATAAGAATGTAGTAAAAGCAGGCGAATCCATAGAAATGTATGTAGATGCAGAGGATGCGGATTCGGGTATTGAAGAGATCTTTGTTACACTTATTAATCCGTCAAAAAATAA
>NZ_JBTGPA010000036.1:0-2726 GCF_054326875.1 Bacillus sp. BC08
GAGCCAGGATCAAACTCTCCAATAAAGTTAGTTTGTCTAGCATCTAAAAATAAAAATTGACGTTTCACGTTGTTTGTTTCGTTCAGTTTTCAAAGAACTACTCGGTCGCTCATTTGCGACTTCCTTATGTTAACATCTTCGCTAGTTAATGTCAACTAAGTTTTTCATTTTGTTTATCGCGTTCTGCGTTATTGCATCGGCGACTTGTTCTATATTACACCTCTAACCTACAATCGTCAATATCTTTTTATAAAAAACTTCATTTTTTTATAAATCCTATTTACGCTATTAATTTATCTATTTATATACCTCATAGATAAGCAACCCATAAAATACTCTATGGGTTGCTATTCCATCATAAAAACTATTGTTCTTTCGAAGGTACCGAACAACTTTCATCCGTACAAGACATATCGCTTCCACCCTCTGAAGAAAGTTCTTGTAACTTAGGTGCAGGATTCTCTTCTTCCCACACTTGCTGAAGTGCACCAACAAAGGTTTCAAGTGGTTGCGCACCTGAAATAGCATACTTTTGATTAATAATAAAATAAGGCACTCCTGAAATTTGATATTGCTGAGCAATCGCTTCATCAATTCTAACATCATTTGCATATGCACTTTTATCATGAATAACACGTAAAGCTTCTTGCTTTTCTAAACCTGAAGCTTCAGCAATAGTAACAAGCGTATCCACATCACTTAAATTTCTCGATTCTGTGAAATATGCAAAAAGTAGATTTTCCGTAATCTCTTTTTCTTTCCCTTGATCCTTTGCAAACTTCGCAAGACGATGCGCATCAAAAGTGTTCGTCGGCTTCATCTCATCAAAATTAAAACTTAAACCCATACTAGCTGCATGACTTCCTAGTTGTATATTATTACGCTTAGCTTCTTCAATACTAATCCCATACTTTGATGCAAGTACTTCATTAATACTTGTTCCAGAATAGATTGGAGCATTTTGGTCTAATTCAAAACTTTTAAACTCAACTTCAACATCTTTCTTATGCGGAAATTGCTCTAAAGCCATCTCTAATCTACGTTTTCCAATGTAGCAAAATGGGCATACAAAATCTGACCATACTTCAATTTTCATAGAAACACCTCATTAACATGTAGTTTTCAATTATTGTAGCACTGGCGCTAAGGAATTCAAAAATTTATGCTTCATGCTTTATATACTACAAACTAAAATGAATTTATAAATAGAAAAAACGATAATCAAAAGTATAAAAACATTTCCTTCTGATTATCGTATATATAAATCTAACTATGCTGGAATATATCTCCCCACGAATTTCCATACGGTATTCCAATATTTATTTGAATCTATCTTCTCAGCTTCTCCATGTCCAGCACCTGAAACAATTAATTTCTCTTTTTCTACTTTTGCAGCATTATATACTTCATCTAACATTTCATAAGGAACGAATGTATCAGCATCCCCATGTATAAATAGCATAGGTGTTTTACTTTTCGCTACTTGTTTTACAGCTGAAGCTTCTTCTAAATCATATCCAGCTCTTAATTTTGTAACTGTATTTGCCGCATTCATAACAGGAAACTTTGGCAAGTGGAATAAATCTTTCAGTTGATAAGTAAATTCATCAATAACAGTTGAGTATCCACAATCTTCAATAATAACTTTAACGTTTGAAGGTAACTCTTCACCTGAAGTCATCATTACAGTTGCCCCGCCCATTGAAACACCAAAGAGTGCTATTTCAGCATTAGGGTCTTTCTTTACAATTTGTTGAATCCAAATCAAAATATCTTTACGATCGTGCCAGCCCATCCCTATATAATCACCTTCACTATTTCCGTGCCCACGAAGATCTGGCGCTATGACGTTATAACCTTGTTCGTAAAAATTCCGAATATATTTCGTCATTTTCGATGCCCTGCTATCATATCCATGAACTACAATTGCCCATTTATGGCTAGATTGTTCATTCATATATTCATAACCTGTTAATTTCAACTTATCGAAAGAATTTATGTTTCGTGTATTAGGTTTATGATTTGATACAAAACTCGCATCCTTTTCTTCGTTTGTAGCGAACACGCCTCCCGATGCATTCACTGTTTCTACTAAATGAGGATTGTCCTCTAAAAATTCTTTCTCTTGTTTCGCATTCAACGCATAATTATAAAAATAATTCCCAACTAACATATAAGTAATTGCTAGAAGGACTAAAACTACTATAGTAATTACACCTATCTTTTTCATATTATCTCCTTTTTCAAAATTAAATCTTCTTATATTCAAGTACTCAAAAAACAACTGTATTATTTTAACATACCGACAGATCGCTTCTACAAAAATAAAATAGAAAATCTTAAACTACACATCAAAAATAATGAAAGAAAATGAATATGAGGGGATCAAAAGAATAAGGATTACTTACTTGAGGCTGATAAAGTGAAACTTTAATCAGTGGGGGTTTTGTTCATCCCCCACTGATTATTAGTTGAACCAATCGGACGTTTACGGACAGTTGATCTCCCGCCTACCTTCTTTGCTCCAACTGAATTTTGAGGTGGGAGTTTTACTGTCCGTTAACGCGGGATAAGAAGTGTAAAACACAAAAAAGACGAGTCATACTGACTCGTCTTAAAGTTGCTTGGCGACGTCCTACTCTCACAGGGACAAGGTCCCAACTACCATCGGCGCTAGAGAGCTTAACTTCCGTGTTCGGTATGGGAACGGGTGTGACCTCTCTGCC
>NZ_JBTGPA010000037.1:0-519563 GCF_054326875.1 Bacillus sp. BC08
GAGCACCAGCCGGTCCTTGAGCACCAGCCGGTCCTTGAGCACCAGCCGGTCCTTGAGCACCAGCCGGTCCTTGAGCACCAGCCGGTCCTTGAGCACCAGCCGGTCCTTGAGCACCAGTAGCACCTTGAGCGCCAGCTGGTCCTTGAGCACCAGTAGCGCCTGTTGCGCCAGCCGGTCCTTGAGGTCCAGTAGCACCTGTTGTTCCTCCTCCAAGGCAACCTGATCCGTATTGAACTAGGATAGTTTGGATCTCTGTTATGAGTTTAACTAGTTTGTCGATCGTACAACAATCTACTTTGAATAACTTAGCGATATACAATAAATAATTAAGCAAGCTTTGTAGCTCAACATACAATGCTCCGCATGAGAAAGGTTTTGTTTTTAAAATAGTTAATAGATTAGCGATAATAGAATTTCCAATTTGTTTTTGTGCTGGAGATAAATCTAAGCAATTGAGGAATTTTTGTAGGTTATTTAGGGCAGCAATCAAGTTATCGATATTATTTTGAGAAGGGTTTTGAAAGACAGCTTGAATAGCTTGGCCAAGAGCTTGAAGAAGTTTAACAAATTCTGTAAGTTCGGACTTAGAGATGTTAATATAACTACAAGCTCTGACTTCGCAACAATCATTACCATAAAATACTTTTCCTTTATTTTTATTGTTCATCTTTTCATTCCTGTCTTTCATAGAATCAATAGTCGTTACTATATATTAAAATGAAATTTATACTAAATTCGTGATGGACAAACTACCATTTCTAAAAAAATAAGAAATTGGCCCTCTTAGCAAAAATAAGTAAGATAAAGAGAAGGTTTATATAATGTAAAGACGAAAAGTTCAACATAAAAAACTGCATGCTAATTGTTAGGAGTGTCTAACAATTAGCATGCAGTTTGTGGAGGAGTACCTCATTTAAATTCATTTAATCTTTCAAGAGTTGTTTTAGGTAAAATTGGAATTGAAATAGTGAAAGTTGTACCATCTTGATTACTGGTCATTTTTAATGTACCGTTATGATTTTGAATAATTTTCTTCGTTACTGACAAGCCCAGTCCTGTGCCCGAATCTTTTGTTGAGAAGAATGGATCAAAGATATATTCTTGAATGGCTGGTGGAATACCAAGTCCATTATCAGTGAAAGTAATACGAACAAAATTATCAAGGCGATAACTAGTAATTTGGATAGAAAGTTTCTTTTCGCCTTGAGCATCGACAGCGTTCTGAAATAGGTTTAAAAAAACTTGCACAAGTTCATGACGATCAATATGGACTAATATATCGTCTAATTCGGTAGAAAAATTATAATCAATTGAAATGTTATGTAAGAAGACTTCACTAGCTAGTAACTGTTGAATATATTCACGTAAAAATGTATTAATAGGAAACGGTTCTCTTGTAAATTCGCGTGTTTTTGAAATAGATAAAAATTTTGTAATAATACTATTTGCACGGTCTAATTCAGGAATAAGTAAGTTTTTAAATAATTCTTTATTAGATGGAGAAACGCTTTCTTGTAAAAATTGTAAGTAACCCCGTACGGTTGTAAGAGGATTACGTACTTCATGTGCAATCCCAGCTGCAATTCGCCCTGCTAACGAAAATTTCTCTGCATCACGTTCTGTGTTTAAATAATGAAAGACACTAATAACTCTAAAAATCTCTCCGTTATAATCACGAATAATTCGGTTATTTAAAATGCCATAGTTTTTGTCTAATACTTCTTCATTATATATTTCTGTTCCCGTTCTTAAGGTTTCAAGAGCTTTAATTTTTTCTTCTGGTAATTTTAGTAATTGTTGAATTGGCTTTCCGATTATATCATTTCGTACTACACCAAAATCATCTGCTGCAGCTTGATTACATAAAGTTATATTGCCTTTACTATCAACAAAGGTTACATGATGTGAAAAAGCATCAAAAATATGAACAAAGTATGTTTCAAGTTGTTTAAATAAAAATAATGAATCACAAGTAAGTTGAAATTCAGCCTCTTTATTTTCTCTTTTTATGTTTTGAATGGAATGAGTCGTTCTCGTTTTCTTTATTTGTAAACCAATATGTGGATTTTTGTATGTGAAATGATGTGGTAATTGATTTACAAGTTCTTCATAAAAACGTACTTTATTTTCTAATTCTTCTATTCGTTTTTCATGAGATACAATATCATCGTTTGGAAGCATAAATAAATAACCCCTCAATTTAAAAATTCTTCCATCTAGTATATCATATTTTTATACGGATACTCTTAAAGAAGGGGCTACTTAATGAAATTGATTAGTCGAAGTGTTCGGGAAGTGAGTAGAATGGATAGAAGGTGAAGTTAAAAAGGGAGGGATATATTTGCTTTTCATTGGAGTGACAGGGTGGGGAGATCATGATTCTTTATATATAGATCCCTATGAAAATAGAAATAAATTACGAACATATAGTGAGCATTTTCCTATTGTGGAAGTGGATAGTTCATTTTATGCGATGCAACCTGCGCGAAACTATACAAAATGGGCAACGGAGACACCGAAAGATTTTTCTTTTGTCGTAAAAGCATATCAAGGGATGACAGGACATATGAAAGGTGAAATTCCGTTTTCTACGTTCGACGAGATGTTTGATGTGTATAAACAATCTATTCTTCCTTTAATAGAAGCTAATAAATTAAAAATGATTTTATTTCAATATCCACCATGGTTTGATTGTAAAAAGAAAAATGTAGATTTTCTTCGATATACGAAAGAAAAAATGGAAGGTTTGCCGTGTGCCATAGAATTTCGAAATCAAACATGGTTTTATCCAGAAATGAGAGATAAGACTTTACGGTTTTTGGAACAGGAGAAATGGATTCATACAATTTGTGACGAGCCACAGGCGGGGATAGGTTCGGTACCGCTCGTTTTAGAAGTAACGAATGCAGAGATGGTGTTAATACGTTTTCATGGTCGGAATGTTCATGGCTGGCTTGATAAAGGAGAAAATTGGAGAGCGGTTCGCTGCTTATATCGCTACAACAATAAAGAATTAGAAGAATGGGTAGAAAGACTAGAGCAATTAAAAAAGAAGACAAAGGACATATATGTACTATTTAACAATAATTCGGGCGGAGATGCAGCGGATAATGCGAAACAGCTTATGAAAATGATGAATATTACATATGGTGAGCCGAAGCCTGAGCAATTAAATTTGTTTGAATGATAATAAACAAGAAAGGCACTGTACAAACAGGGGGAATGTACAGTGCCTTTCTATATGAAAAAGAGGGGTAACAATGTTACTGAGCGTTTGGTTGATTCATCAATTGTTGGCTTCGTAATAAATGATAATGGTTATCATTATCATTGTCAATAGTTTTCGGAAAAATAAATAAAAAACTTTTTATGAGACAGTAACAGTAGGGAGATTCCTAATAAAAAGCTTGGCTGAAGCAAAGAAGTTTTTCGGGGGAAAATGCTAGTAAACTCCTGATAAAGTATCAAAAAAAGAACAGCAATTAATGCTGTTCTTTTCCAGTAACGAATTGTTGTAAATCAAAAGGAGTTATCGCTTGGATAAACTCTTTTGAGATAAGTGTTTGAACAAGAGTACTCTCAGAAATGGAAGCACCTGTTTTCTTTTCATAAGCTTGTTTTAATAAATCCAGTTTTTCAGCCGTTTCTTTCGGTAATTCAATTGTTAATGTGTTCATAATTTCTCCCCCTTATTATTAGAGTACCACTACAATATAGGAGAGACAAGAAAAGAGAGTGTGAAACATAAAAAAGGTTACCATTTATAAAATGGTAACCTTTTTTATGTATAAGAGTTATTAAGCAATACCGATATACTTTAAAGTTTTTGATGGAGTACTATGATCAAAGAAGTGTTGTAAAAATGCGATATCAACACCTGATTTGTATGCACAATATCCCCAAGTTTTTCGAAGTGTATGTGAGCTAATCCCTTCTAATCCAACTTCTTTTGCAGCTTTGTTTAAAATGTACCATGCATGTTGTCTCGTAAT
This sequence comes from Bacillus sp. BC08, assembly GCF_054326875.1. Lineage (NCBI taxonomy): Bacteria > Bacillati > Bacillota > Bacilli > Caryophanales > Bacillaceae > Bacillus > Bacillus sp. BC08. Next base: position 3,993 of record NZ_JBTGPA010000037.1, read on the forward strand.
AGATTTTGTTCCTTTTTGAGACTTTAATAATGGTTCATTACGTTTCCAAGTTTTACGTTCTTTCATGTAGTCTTCGATCGCGTGCTGTAAGTCTTCATTTACAGCAAACCATTTATGTTTCTTTACTTTTTCATTGTAAAATAAAATGGAATGGCGAACATTTTCATTTTCATCGATTACATCACTAACTTTTAATTGTAAGATTTCACTTACTTTTAAGCCAGAATTTACAGCTAATACGAATAATAAGCCATCACGTTTCGAAGATTGTAAAAGTATATTTTTGATAGTTTCTAATTGTTTTTCATTTTGAATAGGTTGTCCTGCTTGTTTCATTTCACGCACTCTCCTCTTTTATGTGTGTAAAGGAAAGGATTAACTTGTTTCCTACTATAAAGGGAGAGTGTGAATTTCATGTGAACTCCTAGTGAAATTAAGACAAATTATTTGACTTCTTTTACTTTTTGTAAATTAAAGTAGAATACAACGCTATTAGTCGTGTTATATACACCGTACTCGGCATGGTGGAGGTCTAAAATGTTTTTTACAATAGATAACCCGAGACCGGTTCCTCCAGTATGACGGCTACGAGATGCATCTAATCGGTAGAAACGATCCCAAATTTTTTCAAGACTTTCTTCAGGGATAGGGTTTCCTGTGTTTTCGATTTCGACCTTTACTGTATCATCCTTTTCTATAACGGAGACTTGTATTTTTTCTCCATCTGGCGTATAGCGAATTGCATTGCTAAGCAAGTTCACAACCACTTGCTCAATACGACTACGATTCGCTTTCACAAATATAGAAGAGTCTACATTTATGTTCACTTGTAAATGCTTTTCCTCCATGCTAAATAATAACTTTGTATAGACTTGTTGAATTAATTCACCGATTGAGAATGTTGTCATATCTAGTTTGTACGTACCAGATTCTAGTTTTGCTAATTCTAACATTTCAACAATAAGTCTATTCATGTTTTCTGTTTCTTCTAAAATAACATCTGTATAATATGTCGTATCTTTACTAACGCCATCTTTAATTCCTTCTGCGAAACTTCTAATTACACTAAGTGGTGTTTTTAATTCATGTGATACACCAGAAATGAATTCTTTTCGCGTTTTTTCCAATTGACGTTCACGTTCAATATCTTGTTGTAATTTGGTATTGGCAACATTTAATCGATCAATTCGGTCTTTTAAGTTTACAGATAACGTATTAATACTGCCGGAAAGCCCACCAATTTCATCGTCTGCTGTTACAGGTAATTTCTCGCTAAAATCAAAATTGGCCATTTTTTTTGTAACACGATTAATTTTAATCAATGGTTTCACAATGATTTTTGAGTAGTAGAAAGATAATAAAATAATTACGAGAAATACGATGATTAAGGCATAGACATAATAATCCTTTAAAACGAGCATTGCTTCATTAACAGGTTGCAAAGATGCTATCGCAAAAGCGTATTCTGTAATTTTTCCGTTTTCCATAATAGGTTTTACAAAGATACTATTTTTTATATTCTCTCCGCCATCTAGTATATAAGTGTTTAATTGCTGTGAGTTAGCAGTGCCATTTCTAATAATTTCTGCAAAATATTGAACGGCTTGTAATGTTTCAATATCATTTGCAAGACGAACCTCGGCTTTTGATGGAAGCTGCAATTTAGAGATAATACCAGTAAACTCAATTTGAGTTGGAGTTTTGTATCGACTTGTAAGTCTATTTTTAGAAGGGTTGCCATTAATGGATTGAAAATCTGAGTTGGCATTTTCGTTTTGCCATCGATTATAATTCGTTGTTAATTCTAATGGTGTTATTGTTTTTTCTCGTACAAAACCGACGACGTTTATCACTCCATCTTTTTTTAATCCTAAATTTTCGAATTTATTATATTCTTCGGGCGTTAAAACATTATTGAGTGGAATGTAATATGTTTCATTATTTTTAGGATTAATTACATCAATGTAGTAATTGGTGTCACTTTTAATAATGCCATTAGAATCTAAAAATTGCATTTCAGCATTTGTTTTATCATGAAATTCTTGTTTTAGATTTCTAATCTCCTCATAACTTTTACCACTTTTTTCGTAATTATCTACGAACTTCTCAAAAGCAGTTTGAACGTTTTTTACCTTTTTATTAATATAAAATTTCTCTAAAAATAGAGATTGTCCTAGGAAAAAAAGGAGGAATATGATTGTAAATAATGTTGATGTTAATAAAAATAGTTTAAAGACGATACTTCTGTTTTTCACTGTGTCACCTCTTGTGAGAAATACTGTAAATGATTTCTTTATTATAACAAACGTTGCCAAAAAGTAGAGGAGAAAATCTGTCTCTTCCGAAAGTAGTTTTTTATAAAAGGTCACATAAAAAGAACTCGACAGACGTATGACGAGTTCTTTAATGTATTATTGTTGAATTGCTGCATCTAAAGCGATTTCAATCATTTCGTTAAATGTAGTTTGACGCTCTTCAGATGTTGTTTCTTCACCAGTGAAGATGTGGTCACTTACTGTTAATACAGATAACGCATTTACACCGTATTTCGCTGCTAATGTGTAAAGAGCAGTTGTTTCCATTTCTACTGCTAGTACACCGTAATCTCCAAGTTTTTTAACCATGTCCATGCTTTCGCGGTAAAATACATCTGCTGTTAAAACGTTACCAACACGAACGTGTAAGCCTTTTTCAGTTCCAGCATCGTAAGCTTTCTTTAAAAGGTCAAAGTTTGCAGCTGGTGCAAAATCAAAACCTGGGAATGTTAAACGGTTCATATTAGAATCCGTACAAGCTGTCATTGCAATAATAACGTCACGTACTTTTACGTCTTTTTGAATCGCACCGCAAGTTCCAACGCGAATTAAGTTTTTAACTCCGTAGCTTTGGATTAATTCGTTTACATAAATAGAAATAGAAGGAACACCCATACCTGTACCTTGAACAGATACACGTTTTCCTTTATAAGTTCCAGTGAAACCTAACATACCACGTACGTTATTATAGCAAGTAACGTCCTCTAAAAATGTTTCAGCAATATATTTTGCACGTAATGGATCACCAGGTAATAGAATAGATTCAGCAATTTCGCCTTGTTTTGCTTCAATATGTACACTCATGAAAAGTCCTCCTTATAATGTATTGATAGAAATCAATATCATTTGCATTATACACTATCAATCCTTTCAATTAAAATCTTTTAATTATTTGTAATATGTGCAAAGCAGGAGGATTTCATAAATCATAATCTAGAATATATATGTAAGAAGTTTTGTATGAATAGAGACAATAAAAATGGTAGGTGATGTTTTGAAAAATCTTGTCATTGGACTTGTTGCTTTGCTTTTTATTGTAGTAGGCGGATTTTACATAAAGAAGTATCAGGAAACTACAGAAACTGTAGGTGATGTTCAGGAAGTAAAATGGGATGTGTCAAATGGAAAAGGAAATGAGAAAGTAGATATTTCGTTTCAATTACTAAATAATAAAAATAACGAAGTTCGTGGTGTGAATGATCAAATTCGGGCAGTTATTGTAGATGGACAATTAAAACATGTACAACAAATGAAACCTACATTTGCAGGGAATGGATCATATAAGGTTTCTTCAAAAATAGTGAAAGATGAAGGGTATACAATATTTTTATATGAAGACAAAAATAAGTCTGTGAAATCATTTGCGAAGAAAGATTTTGGGAGAGAAATAGAGGAGAAAAATAAGAAAAAAGTAAAATTTCCAATCGATAGTGTGCTTACAAAAAAAATAGGGGAGTATGAAGTTTCTCTATTATTTGGTGCCTTGCATCCGAATGAACCAGCGACGTTAACATTTCAATTCCAAGCGAAAAAGGGTGAGAAATTGAAATTACATTCAGAGAGAGGAGAATTAGAGGCGCTCTATATCGTGGACGAAACGAGAGAAAACTTTTTATATGCAATACCTGTTGATACAGATGAGCAATTGCAATATCGTATTACATTTCCTGTAGAAGGAACGTATAAAATATGGGGAGATTTCTATATAAATGGTAAGAAATATGAAAAAGAATTTATTGTACAAGTTCAAAAAAGAAAAAACAGCTAAATGCTTAGCTGTTTTTTCTTTTTCCTATTAACTTTGTTACAGAGAGCATTGTAATTGGTAAAGAATGATTCTTTCTAAATGCTAAATATTTACCACTCCATGCTGGTTTATATTTTTCTTTAAAATGTCGTAACCCGCTGAAACTATACGTATAACGAACATTATTAAAGATGGCAGCAGCAACCCGTTCAGACCAGAAAGATTGTGTTGATAAACCTACATTTGAAAGTGGTGCCATACCAATATTAAAGGAATGGTATTCATTTTCTTTTGCCCACTGGAATAGGTGGATGAAAATTGCATCCATAATGCCGCTAGGCGCATCTGGATAATAGCGCATTAAATCAACAGACAATGATCCGTCTTGATATACGGGCATAAAGGTCGTGAATGCGATGATTTTTCCATCCGCATCAGATAATGTAGCGATAGGTGCTCGGCTAATATATTCACGATCAAAGTATCCGAGTGAAAAGCCTTTCTCTTTTTTACCGCCGAGCCACGCCTCTGAAACTTTTTTTAACTCTTCATAAAGTTCATCTGAGAATGGTGGCTGGTGAATAGAGAATGTATAGCCTTCTCTTTCAAAGCGGTTGAAAGTCGCTCGCATACCGGCGCGTTTTTTACCTGTTATTGTAAATGTATTTAAATCAACGACAGCTTCTTCACCAAGCTTAAAGAAGTTATAACCAAAATCATGATATAAACTCATCCATTTACTTTCGATTTGGTAGAATACACAAATGTATCCAAATCGATCAGCCTCAGCTAAAAACTCTTGTAACACAGTACGATAGGAGGAAGGGTCCCCAATTGGGTCACCTAGCACAACAAGACGTTTTCCCGTTATAGAGAAAAGAAGGAGTGCTTTCCCATCACTACTGAAGAAGAATTGTTTATCTCCTAAAAACCCCAAATGACTAAGTACATTTCCGTCATGTTCATCTAAGAAGTTTTGCAATCTTTTATCATTCGCTGGTTGCCCGGGAAATTCATTTCGATAACGGTTGGCAATGAGTGAGCCAATCAGTAAAAAAGTAGGAACGAAAAAGGCAGCTGCTAATGCACTTCGTTTCACTTGTGTAATATTACGAACGACAAAATCAGGTTTAAAGGCTTCTTTTGCACCTGCAAATAAAATACCTAAGTTTTTATATAAATATAAAGTTATAAGTAGGAATATAAAAACTTTTACCATATCAGAAAGTGAGACTTCCATTTTCTCGCGTACAAATCTTTTACGAAGCATATATAATACAGCGAGTACGATTAATAAAATAAACGTTTCTTCAATATCAATTCCTTTTAGCGTATTAAAGATTGCTGCTCCGATTAAAGAAATAATCGTCATATAGTAAGAACGTTTTGTTCCATAATATATGCCTCGTGAAAGGATTAGCAGGAGAATACCAAATGTTAGTGATAAGCTAAAAGAAAATTGAATAAGAGGTTTTGGAGCTAGAATATGTAAGGCGTGTGCTCTGTTTATACTTGTTGGTAGAATGGTCGATAAAATAACCATTAGTCCAGCAAATACTGTTAAGGCAGCAGATGCCCATGAACCTAATTTTCCTAGAAAATCACGCTGCAAAGTCCATATAACACCAGTTGTTTCTAATGCAGGCGCAATAAAAGGTTTATCTTCAAACTTTTTAATGGCCACGCCTGTCATTTCAAAAGCTGCAAAAATAAGACCAAGGCAGAAAGGTAAAATGTAATAGACGAGGCGATATAATAACATAGCAGGTAGTAATACGCCAGTATCAATGCCATACTGTCCGAGTCCAGTTAAAAAGACAAGATCAAATGAACCAAGGCCACCAGGCACAAGACTTACAACGCCAGCTAAAGCAGCAATTACATACACACCTAAAAACTTTTGAAATTCGATATCGATACCAAATAATATTAATATGACGTACATAACAATACCAGCAGATACCCACTCGACTAATGAAACTAATGAGTATAAAACAGTCGGGTTTTTCTCTTCTAATTCTTCTTGTCCTTCGGTTTGGTTTGTTTTTCTATTTTTAAGTTTAGAAAAGCCGATATATATAGGGACGAAAAGAGCGAAAAAGATAAGAACAGGCCATAGCCAAGGTTTTTCATGCAAAATAAAACTTGTGTCTAATATTCCAATAAGACCAAGGAATGAAAGAATGGCTAATCCGTTAATAAAAGCAGTTGTCATCCAGGCGATACTTTTAATAAGTTTGCCATTTTCTTTTATGTATGGACGATAAAGCATTGTGCGTACGCCAGCTCCAACGAGACCACCAAATCCAATAAATCCATTTAAAGTATTAGCAATCCATGAGATACGGAAAATCTTTTGGACTGGTATATCAGCTTTTAAATAACGAAGCATAACATAGTCATAAAAGAACATTGTTGATACGGCAAATGCGCCAAGTGTAATTGCTAAAAAGACTCCTCCGGTTGGAATGTTTTTAATTGTATTGATTGCTTCTAAAAAAGAAATGCCTGCTAATTCTTTTTTTGCTTGAAAGAATACAATTGTTAATACAACAAATGGGAAGATAATTTTCCCGATTTGTAAGAAACGTTTCCATGAAAACGACATAAATACAACTCTCCTTGTATAAGAAAACTGAGACAATAATATTATTATGACAAACTTCAAGAAAAATAAAAAGGTAAATTCCTGTATAGGGAAGCTATTTTTTATAAGGATTATATTTAAAAGAGTATTTCGTTTGTCAGAAAATTAAGTTAAAATGAATTTGAAGAAGGAAGAGAGGGGAAGTAGATGATTATAATAGGTTATGCGGGATATGAGTTAGAGAAAGCAAAGCCTAATACATCAGAAGATTTCTTTAATAGATCTGAAGTAACATATATATTAAATAATAAAGAGAGAACTTTTTCTGTTTTATACGTTCGATATTTTGAAGAAGTTTTACAAGAAATTACTCCTTTTGAAGGAAATCCAGTATATAAAGTAGAAGAACAAGACATATATTTACGGGATATTGTAGCGATATGTTGTTTACTGAAAGAGAATGAGCTCCGTACGCAAAAACGTTTGTATGTAAATAATATAGAAGAATTCCAACAATATTTTGATGAGGGCACAGTGGTGAAAGTACAAGAAATATTGGCTGAATTACATAAAAATAAAAGAGTAGAAATAGCGTGAAATGGCAAAGGAGAGGGAAAAAATGTCTAATCTGATGGTTGAAAATCAAACAGAACAAGTTTCTATGTTTTTAGAAGATGTTATTACACTGATAACCAATTATGTAAATTATCATACGTTACCTTCTTTATTAGAAGAAACGCCAGCAGGTAACGAGCAATATTATAAAGGGTTATTAGCATCAATGAGACGTCTTCTCGTTTTTTGTGAAGAAGGACATGATGCATGTTTTGTTTTGTTAAATAGCCAGCCATTTCGAAAAACAGCAGCTGAAAAAATTTTATATAAAATTTATCATCAAGTAATTGCAGAGTTTTTCTCACCAAAGAGTGATCATTGGTATGAAAATAGTCGGTCTGCCTATACAGGGAAAAACTCCATCGTTTTTCAACAAACGCCACCAGCGTCTGTTGAGCAAATGATGAAGAGTTTAGAAGGTAAATTTCAATTGATGCGTGAAGAACTAGAATATTATGAGACGGATTACCAAACAAAGATGTTACACAAATATTAATTGCGAAAAAGAAGCTAAGGGAACTTAGCTTCTTTTCCTTTTGTAAAGTTATATAAGGGATTTCCTTTGAATATATTTATGGGGATAGCATTAAGGAGGTGTAACATGAGTCAGCAAGGTGTATTTACAGATTACTTTCATGAAGTAGAAAGTTGGTGTGAAAGTGTTCTTCACGTATTAGATAGCCGTGCAATGGAAGTGTATGATGTCCATATGCTTGCTTATAAAATTCAAACGTTATTAGATCGTATGAAAGAGCATGAGTATGATACAGATGCAGAGTTTATGTATGAGATAAGTGATGATGTAGAACATATTCAGCATCATTTGCAGGAAGTATTCGTGCAAGGAGAAGAGGAATATGAACTATATGAAAGAGGGGATAGTGAACGAGCTGTTCCAATTGGAGGGCACACACTTCCACCATTACCTTATCCGTATAATGCGTTAGAACCTTATATTTCTAGAGAAATTATGATGTTACACCATGATAAACATCATCGCAGTTACGTGGAAGGATTAAATAAGGCAGAGAAGATGATGGAAGAAGCAAGAAAAACGAATCAGTTTGATTTAATTAAGCATTGGGAAAGAGAAGCGGCCTTTCATGGATCGGGTCATTACTTACACACGATATTTTGGAATAACATGAAAAAAGATGGTGGCGGAAGTCCAAGAGGGGCTCTTTCACAACAGATTGAACAAGATTTTGGGAGTTTTTTACGTTTTCAAAAGCATTTCACAGAAGCAGCTTCTAAAGTGGAAGGATCAGGGTGGGCGATTCTCGTTTGGGTGCCAAGATCTGGAAGGTTAGAAATTTTGCAGAGTACACTTCATCAATTATTTACACAATGGGATACGATACCGCTCCTCGTACTAGACGTGTGGGAACATGCGTATTATTTACAATACCAAAATCGAAAAGATGAATATATTAAAAACTGGTGGAATGTTGTAAATTGGCCTGATGTCGAAAAAAGATTTGAAAGTGCGAAACAAATTGAATGGACACCGTATTAGACGCAGGTTTTCTGCGTCTTTTTTATCCCGCATTTAACGGGCAGTTGATCCCCCACCTCAAAATTCAGCGAAAGCAAAGAATTTAGGTGGGGGATCAACTGCCCGTAAAAGCCCGATTGGTTCAACTAATAATCAGTGGGGGATGAACAAAACCCCCACTGATTAAAGTTTCACTTTATTGGAAGGGGCAAGAAACTTTGTTCATATTTTAAAAGGCCAAGCATACACTTGTACAAAAAGTGCCAAAAGGACGTGGGGGGAAATATGAGACGAATTTGTGTAATAATCACGCTTCTTATTATGTGTGCAAGCGTTATGCCAATTCCTACATATGCAAAGATGAACAGTAATGTCAGTGCTCGAAATGCTGTATTAATGGAACAACATTCAGGTCGTGTATTATACGGGAAAGCAGAACATGAGTCACAAAAAATTGCTAGTATAACAAAAATTATGACAGCCTTGTTAGCTGCTGAATCAGGAAAAATGAAAGAAATGGTATCGGTTAGTAATGAAGCGGTGAGAGTGGAAGGCTCAGCAATTTATTTAAAGCCTGGACAGAAAGTGAACTTAGAGGATTTAGTATACGGACTCATGCTTAGATCTGGCAATGATGCAGCACAAGTAATTGCTGAAAATGTAGGAGGGAGTATAGAAGGGTTCGTATATTTAATGAATGAAAAGGCGAAACAAATTGGAATGAAAGATACGCACTTTTCAAACCCACATGGTTTGGATGGAGATGGATCCCATTATTCGTCGGCTTATGATATGGCACTTTTAACAAAATATGCAATGGGGAACGAAACCTTTAAGAAGATTTTTGGGACAAAAACGTATAAATCAGATTCATGGGATTATCCGTGGAAAAATAAACATAAACTTGTGACGTCGTATTATGAATTTGCAACAGGAGGAAAAACAGGTTTTACGAAGAAAGCAGGACGGACGCTTGTTACAACAGCATCAAAAGATGGACTAGATCTAATCGTCGTAACTTTGAGCGCTTCTAGCGATTGGGATGATCATATGAATTTATTTGATAAAGGTTTTGAACGTTTCAAGCAAACGAACGTTGTAGGACAAGGAGCTCTTACTGAAATAACTGAAAAGAAATATGCCAATCATGTTTATACGAAAAATAGTTTTGCGGTGCCATTAACTGAGCAAGAAAGAAAGGATGTCGTATTAAAAGTTGAACTTGATAAAAGTGCAAAACTTAAGGATGGCGTAAAGGTTGGGAAAACAGAAATTTATGTTGGCAATGAGAAAGTTGGAGAACGGAATTTATTTTATAGTAAACGAAAGTTAGTCGCTACGACGGGAATGTACTGGAATAATGTGAAAGAAATTTTTTCTCATATGATAGGTGTTGGGAGCGATGGTTAATCTTGTATGGGTAGCGATGGCAGTCATAGGGATTGTATATGCCATGATAAATGGAACGATGGAAGCAATAAATAAAGCCGTATTTGACGGGGCAAAAGATGCAGTAACAATTTGTATAGGACTGATTAGTGTTTTAGTATTTTGGCTCGGCTTAATGAAAATTGCAGAGGAAGCAGGATTGTTAAAAAAGTTAGTGTCACTTTTTATGCCGATTGTAAAAAGATTGTTTCCAGAAATACCGAAAGATCATCCGTCAATGGGATTTATTTTATCGAATATGATGGCGAATTTTTTTGGATTAGGGAATGCAGCGACCCCTCTTGGTATTAAAGCGATGGAACAATTGAAAGAGTTAAATGGAGGGAAGGATTCGGCGAGCCGTTCTATGGTAACGTTTCTCGCGTTAAATACATCAGCGATTACGTTAATTCCTACTACTGTCATTTCGATTCGAATGACGTATGAATCAGCGAATCCTACTGAAATTGTTGGGGTAACATTCATTGCACAAGTACTCTCTATGATCGGAGCGATTTGGATTGACCGCTATTTTTACCGAAGAAGGAGTAGGAAGGGGCGGAAGAAATGAGTATTGTTAATACGATATCATTATGGGTAATCCCTTGTGTAATTGGTTTTATCCTTTTATATGGCACGATAAAGAAAGTGCCAACGTATGAATCGTTCGTTGAGGGAGGAAAAGAAGGAATTCAAATTGCAATCTCCATTTTACCGTTTATGGTTGGAATGCTCGTATCTATTTCTATATTTCGAGCTTCAGGTGCATTAGATGCGATGATATCAGTAATGAAGCCGATGTTAGATTTAATTCATGTCCCAGCAGAAATTGTTCCACTAGCACTTATACGCCCTATTTCAGGCTCTGCTGGTTTAAGTATTACGACCGATTTAATTGCCACATATGGGCCAGACTCATTTATTGGAAGATTGGCTTCTACGATGCAAGGGAGTACAGATACGACTTTTTATATTTTAACAGTATACTTCGGAGCTGTTGGAATTAGAAAAATGGGCGATGCATTAAAAGTAGGACTTTTTGCCGATTTGATCGGAATTATTTGTTCAATTGTGTTTGTTTCTTTAATGTTTAAGTAAGGCTATTCATTTTTTATGCTATTTCGCTTATAATACGTATACGACCACTATTAAGGTGTTGCTTAATAGTGGTTTTTTTATGTGGTATTTTTGACAAAATGATGAACTTTTATTGTGAGCAATATGAAGAATATGGACAATAATAAAAGGTAAAAACATGATTTGCCCTTTATATGTTTATTATCATCGCTATGTTGTTTAAGTAAGATGAAGCAAAAAGCCGTCAAGTGTATGCGGTTGCCAAGTCTTTCTAATGTAAGGTAAGATAAATTCGAGGTGAAAAAAAGAAATGGAACGATTACAAAAAGTGATTGCGCAAGCAGGTATTGCATCGAGAAGAAAGGCTGAGGAATTAATTCAGCAAGGAAAAGTAAAAGTAAATGGAAAAATAGTGAAGGAGTTAGGAACGAAAGTCACTCCTCAAGATAAAGTAGAAGTAAATAACATCCCTCTTGAAAAAGAAGAACCTGTTTATTTTTTACTATATAAACCAACTGGCGTAATTTCAAGTGTATCAGATGATAAAGGAAGAAGTGTTGTAACAGACTTTTTCCCTGAAATTAGACAACGTTTATTCCCAATCGGCCGCTTAGATTATGATACGTCTGGCGTATTATTGATGACAAATGATGGGGAATTTGCAAATGTATTAATGCATCCGAGATATAAAGTTGAAAAAACGTATGTTGCAAAAATTAAAGGGCCATTAACAGGTGAGAAAATTCGCATGTTAGAACGAGGTGTTGCATTAGAAGATGGGAAGACAGCACCAGCACAAGTGAAAATTATTTCTTGGGACAAGCGTAAAGAGACTGCGATTGTACAATTAACGATTCATGAAGGTCGTAATCGTCAAGTACGCCGCATGTTTGAAGCGTTAGATTGTAAAGTAGTGAAACTAAAGCGTGAACGCTACGCCTTTTTAGAAGTGGGTAGCTTGCGCCCTGGTGATGCTAGAGAATTGTCACCACATGAGGTGAAACAATTACGTGCATTGGCTTCTACAAAGCCACGCTAATCGATAGTGTGAAACTTTCACCAGTGGAATGCTCCGCTGGTGATTTATTAAAAATACATATATTTATCACTCGTCGAAGAGAGGGGAGACAATATGAAGAAAAATCGCTTATTATTTCGCGTTATTATTCTGCTCATTTTAAGCGGTGCTGTAGGATTTACACTTTATCAAGGATTCTTTGCTGATAAGGAGAAAATGCAAATCGGAAAAGAAGCACCTAACTTTGTTGTGACAGATTTAGAAGGAAAGAAAATTGAACTAAAAGATTTAAAGGGAAAAGGTGTATTTTTAAACTTTTGGGGCACTTGGTGTAAACCGTGTGAAAAAGAAATGCCGTATATGAATGAATTATATCCAAAGTATAAAGAAAAAGGCGTTGAAATCATCGCGTTAGATGCAGATGAAACAGATATTGCTGTTAAGAACTTTGTGAATCAATATGGTTTGAAATTCCCGGTTGCCATTGACAAAGGACAAAAAATTATAGGGACATATGGAGTAGGACCATTACCGACAAGTTTTTTGATTGATAAAGATGGAAAAGTAGTGGAGCAAATTATAGGTGAACAAACGAAAGAACAGTTAGAAGGATATTTAAAGAAAATTACTCCGTAATAAAGAAAGCCTTTACATACGAGGTGCATTCATATAGTGCCTCTGGTTTAAAAATTCTGAGTATTGCGGTAACTTGAGGTTAGAATATACAATAGTACATATAGATACAGGGGCGGTGAGAGTGTTGAAAGAAATTAAGTGTGAATGTGGACATGTTAATCCAATAGGAACTGTTTTTTGTGAAGCATGTGGGAAACCATTTGAAAGCAATGAAAATATAAAACTATTGGATATGCGCTATGAGGGGAGTGCTCGGAGATCTCTCACGCAAACAAAAACGATAGTCGATAAAATTTGGAGCTTTTTCTCTTCTGTAAAAGTGGGTGTATGGCTCATTGTAATTACTTTAGCTGCATCGGCGATTGGAACTATTTTTCCGCAAGAAATGTACATAACTCCAGGGATTGCACCAGCTGAATATTATAAGCAAGAATATGGATTTTTAGGGCAATTATACTATCAATTAGGATTTAATAATTTATACGGTTCGTGGTGGTATATGATTTTAATTGCTTCAATTGGTATTTCACTTGTGATATGCAGTTTAGATCGTGTCATTCCGCTTTATAAAGCTTTAAAGAAGCAAGGGGTGAAAAGACACCCTAGCTTTTTAAAGAGACAAAGATTATACGGCACTGGTACACCGCAAGATGGTGATTTGGAAAAAATCCAAATGAATTTAAAGAAAACGAACTATAACGTGAAAGTGGAAGACGGTAACATTTTAGCTGAAAAGGGACGGTTTTCACGCTGGGGTCCATATGTGAATCATATCGGTCTCATTATCTTTTTATTTGGTGCAATGCTCCGTTTTTTACCGAGTATGTACGTAGATGAAGCGCTTTGGTTACGTGATGGTGAAACGAAAGAAATACCTGGAACGGATGGGCAATACTATTTAAAAAACGAGAAGTTTATAAAGGAAGTTTATGATAAAAGTAAGGACAAGGAAGTTTTTGATGAAGCGATTGATCGTGTAGGTGATAAGATGATTGCGAAAAATTTCCAAACGAATGCTGTATTGTATAAAGCAGTCGGCGAAAATATAGCAGGACAAAAACCAAAATTAGAAAAAGTAAAAGAAGCGGAAATTCGAGTAAATGAGCCAATGAAATTTGATCAATTTGCTGTTTATCAAGTGGATTACAAAGAAAGTGAATTTAAAAGCATGTCATTCCATTTGCAAAACAAAGAAAATAATCAAAAGTGGGGACCGATTAAAGTTGATTTAACGAATCCTACAGAAAAATATGATTTAGGAAACGGTTATTCTTTAGAACTATTAAGCTATTTCCCTGATTTTTATTTTGATGAGAGTGGAAGACCAAATACAAAAACGAAATTACCAAACAACCCTGCATTTGTGTTTAAAATGTTTACGCCTGAAACACCAGATGGTGAAGTGAGTTTTGTTGGTATTCAGCAAAATATAGAACCCGATGGAAATAATAAATATAAAATGTCGTTTGCAGGTGTGGAAATGCAAAATGCAACAGCACTTACTGTAAGGAAAGATTTAACGCTTTGGATTCTCGGTATTGGAGGATTTATATTTATGGTTGGTGTCATTCAAGGGATGTATTGGAATCATCGCCGTATTTGGATACAACGCGTTAATGATGAATGGTGGATTGCAGGACATACGAATAAAAATTGGTTTGGTTTAAAGAAAGATATTGAAAGAGTACTAGAAGGTACAATAATTCCGCAGCCAAGCGATAAAGTAGTAGATAAAAAAATTAGTTAAGGTGGGGAAACGATATGGTGCAAATAAGTAGTAACTTTCTCTTTACCGCATTTATTTTATATTTAATTGCAACTCTATTTTTCGGGGGGGCAATTAAAGAAAAAGGTCATAAATGGGCAAATATAGGAATAACGATTACAATTTTAGGATTTATTGCACAAACAGTATATTTTGTTACAAGATGGATTGCATCAGGGCATGCACCAGTTAGTAACTTTTTTGAATTCGGTACATTTTTCGGCATGATGCTTGTCGGAGCATTTATTGTCATGTATTTTATGTATCGCGTAAGTATAATCGGACTCTTTGCATTACCAGTTGCACTTTTATTAATTGCCTATGCAAGTATGTTTCCGAGGGAAATATCTCCGCTTATTCCTTCTTTAAAAAGTAATTGGTTACATATTCACGTGACGACTGCAGCAGCAGGACAAGCAATTTTAGCAATTAGTTTTATTACGGGCGTTATGTATTTATTGAAGAATGTAGATCAATCAACGAGAAGTAAACGTACATTTTGGTTAGAAGCGGTCGTGTTCACACTTGTTTGTACAGTTGGATTTATTGGAGTAACAACGGTATTTTCTAGTATGAAATATGAAGCGAAATTTCAATGGATTGATAAAAATGAACAACAAGTGGAGATGAAGTACAACCTTCCTGCTTTAGTTGGACCGCATGAAGGGAAGTTATTGACAGAAAATAAATTAGAGCCGACAGTTGAAGTTCCAGCGATTGTAAATGCGAAAAAATTAAATACTGTAATTTGGTCTGTGTTAGTCGGAACGTTACTTTATATTGTATTAAGACTTGTTTTACGGAAACGAGTATCAGCGGCGCTTCAGCCGTTAGTAAAGAATACGAATAGTGACTTACTAGATGAAATCGGATATCGATCTATTGCAATTGGATTCCCAGTTTTCACATTAGGTGCATTAATTTTTGCGATGATTTGGGCACAAATAGCGTGGACACGTTTTTGGGGCTGGGATCCAAAAGAAGTTTGGGCGCTTATTACTTGGCTCTTTTATGCGGCGGTATTACATTTACGTTTATCAAAAGGGTGGCATGGAGAGAAGTCAGCGTGGTTAGCGGTAATTGGTTTTGCAATCATTATGTTTAACTTTATTGTAGTAAACTTAATTATCGCGGGTTTACATTCATACGCATAGAGAAATAAAATAGGAGAGTGAATGTCACTTTCCTATTTTATTTTTGTCAACTTTTCTTCTTTTTTGAGAAAAACATGACAAAGTAGCGGTTGATTTTGTAAAATGATGTCGAGGACATTATATACTGTTCAAAAAAAATACATAGTTTTGGAAAAAAATTGAACAAACTTTATTATTCTTGTGAAGCATAATATGGGAAGCGAAACATTTAGAAGATTGCTTAAATAAACGAGAATAGCGCAACATAATAGTGTAGAAGGGTAGGTGTAAACCGTTGTCGTAAAAGTACGCAACGGGTAAAAATGGAAAATGAATCAAGAATTTTAATTGTAGACGATGAGGATCGTATTCGTCGTTTGTTGAAAATGTATTTAGAAAGAGAACAATACACAATTGAAGAAGCGGATAATGGTGATACAGCTTTAGAAATGGCGTTACAAAATGATTACGATTTAATCCTATTAGATCTTATGATGCCTGGTAAAGATGGTATTGAAGTGTGTAAAGGGGTTCGTGAGAAGAAAGCGACGCCAATTATTATGTTGACAGCAAAAGGTGAAGAAGTAAACCGAGTACAGGGGTTTGAGGTAGGCACAGATGATTATATTGTGAAACCATTTAGCCCACGTGAAGTAGTGCTTCGTGTGAAAGCGGTCTTACGCCGTTCTGTACCAACAACATTCTTTACACAAGATACAACGACAAAAGATGTTACTGTGTTCCCTCATTTAACGATTGATAATGATGCACACCGTGTTACAGCAGATGGTAATGAGGTGAACTTAACGCCGAAAGAGTACGAATTACTATTATTCTTAGCGAAAGCGCCTGATAAAGTATTTGATCGTGAGCAATTGTTAAAAGAAGTATGGCAATATGAATTCTTCGGAGATTTACGTACAGTTGATACGCATGTAAAGCGTTTACGTGAGAAGTTAAGCAAAAAATCACCAGATGCTGCGAAGATGATTGTTACTGTTTGGGGCGTAGGTTACAAGTTTGAGGTTGTGAACGACTGATGCTTTGGAGAAGTGTAGTAGGGAAGTTATGGATGACCATATTACTTCTCGTTTCGTTTGTGCTTGGATTTGTTGCGATTTTACTTTCACAGTTTTTTAGAACATATTATGTTGATATGAGTGAAGCTAGGCTTCAAAAAGTTGCAACAAGTATTACGGAGTTAATTGAAGAAGGCGCCGATGTAAAAACGATTGAGAATATCGCGTACAAATTCTCTGATCCACTTTCACGGATTATTATTGTAGAAGATGGTAAAGAAATTTCTTCTTCGCCGAAACAAGTAGGGTTAGTCACTCTTACAATGGATAATTTGAAAGAAGATAAAGAATTAGCGGCTGTTTTTATAGACAAAAAAGAAATTAGGAATAACATAAAAAAAGATTCTAATAGTAGAAAAAACAAAAATACTGAAAATGATATTATAATTGTCGGAAAACCGGTGCAATCAAAAAATCAAAGTGCAGTGTTCGTATATGAATCTTTACAAATGCCAATACAAAATATGGAGAAAACGACTGATTTTATATTCTTATCAGCAGGGATTGCGATTATATTAACAACTTTCTTTGCATTCTTCTTATCTACTCGAATTACAGCACCACTCCGCAAAATGCGTGAGGTTGCTTTTGAGGTGGCGCGTGGGAAGTTTGATGCGAAAGCTCCTATGGTATCTCAGGACGAGATTGGTGAGCTTGCAACGGCCTTAAATCAAATGGGGAAACAGTTGAAGTTTAATATGAATGCTCTGCAGCAAGAAAAAGAACAGTTAGCTAGTATTTTAAGTAGTATGGCAGATGGGGTTATTACGTTAAATCAAGAAGGTGAAGTCGTTGTAATCAATCCACCGGCTGAACATTTCTTACAAGTTTGGCAAGAAGAAAAAGAAATAGAGCTCAGTAAAAAGCTACCTTCTGAACTTGTTGAACTATTCCATCTCGTTGTAGAAAGTGAACAACAACAAGTGGTTGAAATTAACTTACAAAAAGGGAATTATGTAGTTCTTATGACGCCGCTTTACAACCAAACGAAAATTCGTGGCGCTGTAGCTGTATTACGTGATATGACGGAAGAACGCCGTCTTGAGAAGATGCGTCAAGACTTTATTGCGAACGTATCACATGAACTCCGTACACCGATGGTAATGCTTCAAGGGTATAGTGAAGCGATTTTAGATGATATTGTGCAAACGAAAGAAGAAATTAATGAGTTTGTTCAAATCATTTATGATGAATCTGTTCGTTTAGGTAAACTTGTAAATGAACTATTAGATTTAGCGCGTATGGAAAGTGGTAATGTAGAGTTACATATAGGTGAAGTTGATATTCATCCTTTCGTTGAAAAAATAGGTCGTAAATTCCAAGGGATTGCAAAGGATAAAGAAGTCGCATTAACGGTTGATTTCCAAAATTCAATTGAGCAATACCCATTTGATGCAGATCGTATGGAACAAGTATTGACGAATTTAATTGATAACGCAATTCGTCATACGAATGCAGGTGGCCATGTAACGCTTATAATTGATACGAAAAATAATGGTCTTATTTTTGAAGTACAAGATTCGGGCGCTGGCATTCCAGAAGAAGATATTCCATTTTTATTCGATCGTTTCTACAAAGCTGATAAAGCCAGAACACGTGGAAAAAAAGTTGGAACAGGGCTTGGGCTTGCGATTGCAAAAAATATTGTACAAGGCCATGATGGCAAAATTGCTGTTTCAAGTGTTGTTGGAGAGGGAACTACATTCTCTGTATATTTACCGAATCGTATAATTTAGATATGCGTTTTTAAAGTTGATAATGAATAAAGTTCTACTGTTTTTTATTTTTTTGTAAAACCAATTAAATAAATAATAGTAGAACTTTTTTTCTATCTTAGTCGAATGAAGAATAATAAGAGGGGTGTCATGAAGCGATGAAATTATACACGAAAACAGGAGATAAAGGGACAACAAGTGTAATAGGCGGCAGAGTGGATAAAGATAATATTAGAGTTGAAGCATATGGCACGATAGATGAGTCGAATTCTCATATTGGATATGCAATGACGAAGCTACAAGGCGGGTCTTTTGGAGATATTTACAATGAACTTGAAAATATTCAACATGAACTATTTGATTGCGGGGGAGACTTGGCGATAGTAGAGGGGAAAATTCCTTATAAAGTAACGATTGAAATGGTTGAAAGCTTAGAAAGAAGGATTGATTTGTATATAGAAGAAGCACCGCCATTAGAGCGTTTTATTTTACCAGGTGGAAGCGAAGCGGCAGCTGCTATTCATATTGCGCGTACAGTTGTAAGGCGAGCAGAACGATGTGTAGTGTCCTTGCAAAAAGAAGGGGAAATAAATGAAGTTGTTCTAAAGTATGTAAATAGATTATCTGATTATTTGTTTGCGGTAGCTAGAGTAATAAACGCTCGATTACAAGTAAAAGATGTGGAGTATAATCGCAGTGCAATCGTTTTTCGTGATAAAAAAGAGAAGGAAGTGGAGTGATTCACTTTCTTTTTTTGTATACTTTTTTCTGTAATATACCAAAATAGAGAAGGTATGGTGTTAATTAGAAAGCGGAGGATGTATATGAAAGTGTTAAAATGTGGTGTCATGTTATTGACGGTATTGTTATTATCTCAATTACATGTGTACGCAGAGGAAAATCGATGGACATGGCCTGTTGAAGGGCAGATAAGTGATTATTTTGGGACAAGGCATGGAAAACACTACGGTATAGATATAGCGGCACCGATTGGCACGCCTGTGGCAGCTATTCAAGAAGGTAAGGTAACAAAGTCTTATTATTCAAGTAGTTATGGAAACGTTGTATTTATTAAACATGGAGAATATGAGGCCGTGTATGCACATTTAAATAAGAGATATGTAGTTCAAGGGGATAATATTTCAAAAGGAGAAATAATTGGAGAAGTAGGAAATACAGGAGAATCAAGAGGTGCACACTTACATTTAGAAGTTCATCAAGGAAGATGGACGCTGGCGAAAAAGAATGCGATGAATCCATTGCTTGTTTTACATGAACAGAGAAATGAAGTCGTTTCCTCATCCTTATATGTCGTTCAAAAAGGGGACACTTTAGTTAGTATTGCACGGAAATTTAGTATGTCAGTTAAGGAAGTTAAAGAAAAAAATGGACTGCAGCAAGATCGGATTTATCCAAATCAACAATTATACGTAAAGTAAAGAAGAGCTAGTTAAACTAGCTCTTCTTTTACCAAAAAATAAAGACACATATAAATCCAGAAATAGCTAAGTAGCTATATAAGTAAAATACTTTTGTTCTTGTTTTTTCGTTTGTCCGAAATAGTACAATTGTCGGTTCAATTAAACCGATTGTCAAACAAAGTAGACCAAGAAGCATACAACCGATTGAAATGGAGTACAGGGCAATTTGTGGTGCTTGAAATGGAATCATCCATTTTAATAAAAATGCAATAAGTGCAGTGTAGCAAATACTGCCAATGTATTTATTCAACGGTGCATTAGAACGGAACCCTGGAAGTTTTTTTAAGAAAGAGCGGGAAACAACTTCAGTTTGTAAAGATGTATGCTCTTCAATTATTTTTTGAGCTTCTTTTCCTTTTTGGAAAAGGGATAATATCCAGTTTCGCTCCCCTTGAAAAATAAATTGTGAAGTTGTCAAGTAGTGATCAATCTTCACTTTATTCCAACTCTTCCACGGATGACGCTCACATAATTTTAATTTACTCTCTGTTTTTTTATCATACTGATAAATACTGATGCCATCTTCATCGAAAGCAGCATAGTATGTCTCGCTTGAGAATGTGCCTAAATCAATTGGACAGTGGAAAAGTAATTCTTTTTTTAAGTAAAAGTATTCTTTTCTTAAGTTTTTTTTCATTGCTTCTCGAATAGAGTGTCTCTTTTCTTTCTTCATGACATTTCCTCCATAATCCAGAAAATGTTCTTATCTTAACAATTCAACATCTTATCACTTTTAACTATATATGACTAGTGGATTCAAAGGAGAAATGCCTAATACTAAAAAATATGGGGTGTATTGTAAAATATAGTGATTGGTTTCGGTTATATAAAATTAATAACTTATTTTTAATAAGTTACACTTTTTTTGTTCACAACACGATCATGTTGTTGTATAATGAAGTGGAAAATAGAATATCGGTCTATCTTCGGGGCAGGGTGAAAATCCCGACCGGCGGTGATGAACTATATGTGATTTTGTTCTAAGCCCGCGAGCCGTTAAGGCAGGATTTGGTGTGATTCCAAAGCCGACAGTATAGTCTGGATGGGAGAAGATGGAGGTTCAAGCGTTCAAAAAAGATATGGATTTGAACGTCTGTTTGATGTGCCTTAAATTCTCCCTTTGTGTAAAACACAAAGGGTTTTTTCGTTCTATGAAAAAGTAGGCATAGCAGAACCTTTCCACTTTCCATGAGATGATCGATGGAAAAGGAGAGAGAAAGATGAAACAAAAAAACAGTGTAGTGCAGATGGTGAGTGTAGCGATGCTAAGTAGTATTGCATATTTACTGATGATGTTGGATTTCCCGTTTCCAGGGCTTCCGCCATTTTTAAAAATTGATTTTAGTGATGTACCAGCTCTAATTGCTGCGATTATTTTTGGGCCAGTTGCAGGGATAATTGTAGAGGCGATAAAGAATATTTTACATTACGGGATTCAAGGGAGTTTAACGGGAGTACCAGTTGGAGAAATTGCTAACTTTATTGCAGGATGTTTATTTATTGGACCGGCAGCTTTCTTATTTAGAAAGTATCGTACTGTTAAGAGTTTAACGACAGGATTAATGCTAGGGACAATTACAATGGCTCTCATCATGAGTGTATTAAATTACATCATTATATTCCCAGCTTACACTTGGTTTTTAAATTCACCAGCTATGTCTAGCGAGGCTATAAGAACAACGGTTGTAACGGCAATCTTACCATTTAATTTGATTAAAGGAATTGTTGTGACAATTGTATTTGTAGCGTTATTCTCACGCCTGAAAGTATGGGTGTTTGCAAAAATGAAAAATGCATAAAATATAAAATAAAACCATTAGTAGTATGGAACTACTAATGGTTTTTTATTAAGTAGAATGAAAATAGAGAACAAAAAATATCCCTCATTAATATGAGGGATATTTTTTGAAGTTAATAAAAGACTATTCGAATTTTAAAGAGTCGCCGTCGAATGATTCGTCAGCAACTTTAATTGAGTCAGTTGGACAACCTTCGAATGCATCCATCATATCTTCAATTAATACATCTGGAATTTCAACGATACCTTGGTTATCGTCTAACGTTACAAATGCAATACCTTCATCATCATAATCATAAATGTCTGGTGCAGCAGCGCCACAAGCACCACATGCGATACAAGTATCTTTATCAACGATTGTATATTTTGCCATCTTTTTTCCCTCCTGATAATATGTATGTGAAAAGCTCGCCATAAAAATTATAACCTTATTGTAAAACGGTTTTTAAAACTTTTCAACATAAAATTATAATGATAATCCTTATCAATTAGAGTGTCAACTAATTTTTGCATTATGTCACAAGATTTTCGAAATACGTAAATGTTATTTCGTTTGGTACAATATACTATATACAAGTACATAGTGCCGATATGATAAGTTTAATAGTGCAATCATACTAAAAAGTAATTAAGTTAGATTGAAAGGTGGAAGCGGTAATGCAACTACAATATACTTTATTGTATTGTTTAAAACAATTGAATGGTGAAAGGACCGTTTCTTCTATTTATTATTTATTAAAAGGAAAACGATCTTCGCAAACGTTACAAGATGGAAATATGTTCCGAATTTCTTTTTTGTTTGGAATATATAAATCGTTAAATAGAACAGACTATGATCGTGAAGTTGCAAAGTTATTGCAAGCAGATTTGATTCAAGAAATACATGAAAATACATATTTGTTAACATCTAAAGGTAAAATGCAGTTGCAAACATGGGAGGAAGTGTATGCTTTTCCCACGCATTTACATGGTTTGCACTATGGAGAACTAGGTGAAACATTTTGGAAAAGAGTATCATTAATTATTCAAACTATATCTAATTTACAACAGAATAATACGAAGTTTATTCCCATCCAACAAGATACAGAAATAACGGTGTGGGTGAAACGTTTTTTAACAGGTATACCGTATAGGAGAAGTGAATTGGCGAAAAGATTATGGAAAGAAATACATAATCTTTTAGGAAAAGGTGATGTGGTAGAAGCGACAATTGTAACATATCGATTAACAGGATATGAACGTATTGGGTGTACATTGCAGCAATTAGCAGAAATTACGAAACAAGATATATTTCGGGTGTACTTTTTATTTTGGGGTACAATTCACTTCTTTATACAAGAAGTTCGCGATAAAGAAAATGAATTTCCGCTGTTAGCAGAAATTATATCTTACCCAAATGAGAGAGCTGAATTATTTAGTTTATCAACGAAAAAAACATATAATTTTTGGAGACAAGGACGTTCTTTAGAAGAAATAGCGACAATTAGAAATTTAAAGGTTGCAACTATAGAAGATCATTTTGTTGAAATTGCGTTGCGGGAAAAAGAGTTTTCAATCGAGATGTTTATGGAAAAAGATAAAATAGATAAAGTAACAAAAGTAATTGAAGCATTACAAACACGTAAGTTGCGTGAGTTGAAACAAGCGGTTGGAGAGGGAATTTCTTATTTTGAGGTCCGTCTTGTATTGGCGCGGATGGAGGGTATAAATGAAGCTTGAGGAATATTTATATAGATGGTTTGGATATTCTGAATTTCGACCAGGGCAAAAAGGGGTAATTACAGATTTATTAGACGGAAAAGATGTTATAGCAATGCTCCCGACTGGAAGAGGGAAGTCTATGTGCTATCAACTTCCAGGGCTAATGCAAGAAGGAACAGTACTTGTTGTATCACCATTATTATCTTTGATGGAAGATCAGGTTACGCAATTGAAATATGTTGTGAAAAACCGAGTAATAGCATTTAATAGTTTTCGGACATTACATGAAAAAAGAGAAGCGATGAAAAAATTAGCTTCATATAAATTTATTTTTGTTTCACCAGAGATGTTGCAGTCGGAAGTGTTAATAAGAGAATTGAAGAAAGTTCATATTTCATTATTTGTTGTGGATGAGGCTCATTGTATTTCACAATGGGGTTATGATTTTAGACCGGACTATAAAAAACTAAATGTAGTCATTGAGAATATCGGGTCTCCTACGGTGCTAGCATTAACGGCAACAGCGACGAAAGATGTGCTACGAGATATAGCGGAGAGTTTAGATTTGAAGAAAGTGACGCAGCATGTCTACTCTATTGATCGTCCAAATATTGCAATGAAAGTACAATTTGTGGAGACGATAGAGGAGAAGAAAGAAGCACTTTTGGACCAGGTGATGTATTTACAAGGACCAGGAATTGTATATTGTTCAAGCAGAGCGTGGACAGAACGTTTAACGGAATATTTAAGAGGAAAAGGCGTGACTGGTGTCGCTTTTTATCATGGTGGTATGGAACATGAAGAGCGTATGTTAATTCAACAACAGTTTATGAATGACCAGTTGCAGCTTGTAATATGTACAAGTGCTTTTGGTATGGGAGTAAATAAATCGAATACGAGCTATATTATTCATTTCCATTATCCGACTAATATAGCTTCCTATTTACAAGAAATCGGAAGAGCTGGAAGAGATGGTGAACCGAGTATAGCTATCTTACTATGTAGTCCATTAGATCACGATCTCCCAATTTCAATAATTGAAGATGAATTGCCAAGTCAGTCGCAAATACAATTTTTATTTTCTTTACTACAAGAAAGAATGTTTCAAACGAAAGAATTACCAATAGAAGAGGTAGAAGAAATTTGTTATAATGCAGCAAGATTTAATGAACAATATTGGCGTTTCATCCGCTATCATCTCGAACAGCTTGGAATCATACAACAGCGAAAATTAAAATTAGAGAGCTTGTCAGATGAAATTATGAACAGATTAATAGCTGAAGTAGAAATAAGGCTGCGTAATAAATATAGTGAGCTAGAAAACATGAAATCATGGATACAAGTGAAAGGATGTAGACGTGAATATTTGCTGCAACAGTTCGGTTATAGAAAAGAGAACGAGTTAAAAAATTGCTGTGACTATTGTGGTATTACAAAAACAGATTATAAAAAAAGACAAGCGCAACAATCGGATTTCGACTATAATTGGGAAACAGAGTTACAAAAGCTTTTCGGTCTAGAAAAGATGGGGGAATGATGAACATTCAAAGGCATAATATTGAAGATATGAGTCCAAAAGAAATAAGGCTGAATCTGTATATCACACAGTTCATTATTATCGGTACCGGTTGTTTACTAGCATATATATTATTCCGAGATATACAATCGGTGTATAGTCTGTGGAAATGGGAACCGGTGTCTATACTTATAATAGGTGGCTTATTAGCAATTGGTATTGTGTTATTAGATTATGTTGCAATGCGGGTATTTCCAGAGTCTTGGTTTGATGATGGTGGTATTAACGATAGAATGTTTCAAGGAATGTCAGTTATGCATCTACTCGTTATTACGTTCATTATCGGTTTTGCAGAAGAATTTCTATTTAGAGGTGTAGTGCAGACGCACTTTGGAATTGTAATAGCGAGTTTAGTATTTGCAGTATTACATATTCGGTATATAAAAAAGCCATTTTTGTTTTGTTTCGTCTGTTTCATTAGTTTTGTCTTTGGTTATGTATTTGAATGGACAGGAAATTTGTTTATAACAATCTTTGCACACTTTCTTGTTGATTTTATAATGGGACTCCAATTAAGAAAATAAATGGAAGGTGGTGGTGAACAACATGAGAAAACGAATTCCTGATTTTGAAGAGGAATTAGAAGTTGAGCGAGTGGAAGAAAAAGAAAGTTTACCGCCGCGTAGTGAAATTCATAGAAATAAAGAGAAAAAAGAAAAGTTTAAAATGAATCATATTTTCGTCCGAGTTTTAACATTTCTATTCATATTACTACCAATTAGTATTTTATGGTATACAGATAAATATATTCAGGTGAAAAGTGATGGTAATAACGCTGGGAAAAGTGCGTTTGAGGTCATTTTCTTTGATTCAGCTAAATCTGAGTCTGAGGCACCATCTGAGAAAGTAGTAACGCATACGGTGAAAGAGGGAGAAACTTTAGAAAGTATAGCGAAGCAATATTTTTCAGATGAAACTGGGATCGAAGTGATTAAAAAGTATAATGATTTACAAGAAGATGAAGTGAATATTGGTCAAGAATTAAAAATTCCGATAAAAGAAAATTCCGCAAAGCAGGATAGCTAGTAACATACCTACTATAAAAACTGAGGATTATCTTTATGAGGAGGGGAGTCAACAATATATGATATGGATTATCTTATTAAGTACTCTCATATGTATTGGTATTATATTTCTTCTTGTAATGTATACAGAAGCGATGCGTGATACTGTGTTAGAACATACTTTAATATTTGAAGAATTTCCGAAAAGTTTTCAAAAAGTAAAGGTGTTTTTTATTTCTGATATTCATAGAAGGGTCATTTCAAGTTCATTAATTGAACAAGTAAAAGGAAATGTAGACCTTGTAATTATTGGCGGTGATTTAGCGGAAAAAGGTGTCCCTTTATCGAAAATCTCTGCAAATATACAAAAGTTAAGAGCGATAGCTCCTGTATATTTTGTATGGGGAAATAATGATTATGAGATTGAATATCATGAATTAGATGCTTTGTTATTAGAAAATAATGTGAAAGTTTTAGATAATACAAGAGTTGTATTTGAGTCTGAACTAGGAGAAAAAATTTGTTTACTTGGTGTAGATGATGTTGGTTTGAAACGTGATCGTTTAGATTTGGCATTGGCTGATTGCAAAGAAGATGGTTTTCGCATATTAATTAGCCATAACCCTGATATAATAAATAAAATGTCTGGAAAAGAACAAATTTCACTTGTTTTAAGTGGACATACACATGGGGGACAGATTCGATTATTCCCATCTAAAAAATATTTAAAAGGTGGCGTATATAAGCATTCAAATATGACTCTTTTTGTTAGTAATGGGTATGGAACAACGTTGATTCCACTTCGCTTCCGAGCACCTGCTCAAACACATATTATTACGTTATGCGGAGGGAAATGATGCCAACTCTAAACGGGAAATATAATATAAAAGCTGTTTCGAATATAATTGGAATTCAGCCGAGTACGCTTCGTGCATGGGAGAGACGATATCAAATTATTGCCCCAAAGCGGAATCATGCGGGGCATCGATTATATACAGAAGAGCATATTCAAATTTTGAAATGGTTAATGGACAAGGTTTCTTCCGGCATGATGATTGGACAAGCAGTTCAATTATTAGAAGGGAATCGTTTGCAGCGCAGCGTTCAAAAAGAAATACATTCCGATAGAGAAGTTGTTTTAGTGGACGACTTACTACAAGCTTTGTTAAAATTTGATGAAATTACAACTTCTGCATTGTTAAACGAGGCTTTTAGTATTTATGCAACAGAAAAAGT
This sequence comes from Bacillus sp. BC08, assembly GCF_054326875.1. Classification (NCBI taxonomy): domain Bacteria; kingdom Bacillati; phylum Bacillota; class Bacilli; order Caryophanales; family Bacillaceae; genus Bacillus; species Bacillus sp. BC08. Next base: position 31,399 of record NZ_JBTGPA010000037.1, read on the forward strand.
TATAGCAAGTATTGTTCTTCAAGTGTCAAATAAATTATTAACGTTAAAAAATAATAATGAAGTTACATTGCTACAATTCCAATATGTTGTATCATTTTTACAAACTCGACTAGGAATGGTGTATCATAATGCATCATCATTTTCTTCTATACACAAAGTTGTCGTGTTAGAAAATAATATGTTGAAAGGGTTTGTTTTCTCAACGTATTTACGCTTAAAGGGATACGAGGTGATATATATTAGGTCAAGCTTAGCGGAAGATGGTATTTTGTTAGCTGTTGAGCAAATACAACCTACATATGTATTAGTTTCTTTTGAGGACGGACGAGAACTTAAGAACGTGATGGACGACATGAATTTGTTGCAAGAAAAAAATGAGAACCTTTCGGTTGGATTTATAGGAGAAATAGGTGCTCGAGATCAGTTGAACATTCAAACACGCCTAGTTGGTGATACGAAAGAAGAATGGGATGATTGGTTAAAAATGTTAGAATAGTTGTTCGAAAAGAACCATCTATTTTCTATTTCATATAATAAAAATTATATTCATTGGTTACGTAGGGAGGGTATGAGATGAGGCTGGAACGATTAAATTACAATAAGATAAAAATTTTCTTAACATTTGATGATTTATCTGAACGAGGATTAACGAAAGAAGATTTATGGAGAAATGCACCGAAAGTACAGCAATTATTTCGTGATATGATGCAAGAAGCAAATAAGGAACTAGGATTTGAAGCGGATGGTCCAATTGCAGTTGAAGTATTTTCTCTACAAGCGCAAGGAATGGTCGTAATTGTAACGAAAGAACATCAAGATGTGGATACAGATGATGAGTTCCGTGACGAGTTTATTGAAATGCAAGTGACTCTAGATGAAAGCGAGCATATACTTTATGAGTTTGCTACACTAGATGACGTAATTAACCTGTCGAATCGTTTATATAACCTTGATGTAACTGGCGGAAAACTATATACGTGGGATGGTCGTTTCTATCTTTGGATGGAAGAAGAGGAGCAAGTTCAATTACTGAAGGCAGATTTTATAGCTATTTTAGCGGAATACGGTAATCCGTCTACAGCAACTATTTATCGTCTAATGGAGTATGGTAAAGAATTAATGGCTTCTCAAGCAATTGAACAAATACACAATTACTTTGTGAAAAAACAAAACCTTAGCTAATATAACAAAGCTAAGGTTTTGTTTTTTATTTGGAAAAATCTAAAATATTGGTCTGAAAATGTCAAAACGATTAATGGCATAGTGGGAATCATAAATACTGGGGCATTCTTTACTTAAAAGTATCTTCTTAAGGTGTTGTATAATAAGTAAAATAAAAAATATTTAAATATTTAAGTATTTTACTTTTCTAAAAGCGATAAAAGGACTATAATGATAGTGAAAACGCTTGCAACAGGAAATAGTTTGTATATATTTGTTAGCGTTTTCTATTGCATTCCAAATTTAACGGTGTATACTAGGCAATGAAGGTTTACTAAACAAGTGAAATTACAGGGGGTTTACTTACTATGGTAGCCGAAAAGGGAACTCAAACAAAAACACAACAACAAAGGGAACAACATTTTGAACTATTGAATTCGACACAAATTGTTATTAGTGAAGCATTAGAAAAATTGGGTTATCCAAACGAAGTATATGAATTATTAAAAGAACCAATTCGTATGATGACAGTGAAAATACCAGTTCGTATGGATGACGGGACTGTTAAAATATTTACAGGATATCGTGCACAACATAATGATGCTGTTGGTCCAACGAAAGGTGGAATTCGCTTCCATCCGAATGTAACAGAAAATGAAGTGAAAGCACTTTCAATCTGGATGAGTTTAAAATGTGGTATTGTTGATTTACCATACGGCGGAGGTAAAGGTGGAATTATCTGTGACCCACGCGAAATGTCATTCCGTGAGTTAGAAAGATTAAGCCGCGGTTATGTACGAGCAATTAGCCAAATCGTAGGGCCGACAAAAGATATTCCAGCTCCAGATGTATTCACAAACTCTCAGATTATGGCATGGATGATGGATGAGTATAGCCGTATCGATGAATTTAATTCACCAGGATTTATTACAGGTAAGCCACTTGTATTAGGTGGATCACATGGACGTGAAACAGCAACGGCGAAAGGCGTAACAATTTGTATTCGCGAAGCTGCAAAAAAACGCGACATTGATATTAAAGGTGCACGCGTTGTTGTTCAAGGATTCGGTAATGCTGGAAGCTTCTTAGCTAAATTTATGCATGATGCAGGCGCGAAAGTTATTGCAATCTCGGATGCTTACGGTGCATTGCATGATCCAAACGGATTAGATATTGATTATTTATTAGACCGTCGTGATAGCTTCGGTACAGTAACAAAACTATTTAATAATACAATTTCAAACAAAGAATTGTTAGAACTTGATTGCGACATTTTAGTTCCAGCTGCAATTGAGAACCAAATTACAGAAGAAAATGCTAACAATATTAAAGCGAAAATCGTTGTTGAAGCTGCAAATGGTCCAACAACATTAGAAGCAACTAAAATTTTAACAGATCGTGGTATTTTACTTGTTCCAGACGTATTAGCAAGTGCGGGTGGTGTAACAGTATCTTACTTTGAGTGGGTACAAAATAACCAAGGTTACTACTGGACTGAAGAAGAAGTAGAACAACGTTTAGAAAAAGTAATGGTAAGATCATTTGATTCTATTTATGAAACAGCACAAGTTCGTAAAGTGAACATGCGCTTAGCGGCGTATATGGTTGGTGTTCGTAAAATGGCTGAAGCAAGTCGCTTCAGAGGTTGGGTATAATATTATATTATGAGAAAACGTGATTCCTTTCGAGGGAATCACGTTTTTTTGTTGAAGTATAAGAAGGAGGTGGTGTATATGGAAAATGAAATGATGGAACGAGTAGAACAATTAGAAGAAAAAGTTAAGTGGTTAGAGGGAGAACTCGCAAGAACGATGAAAGCTCCAAAAACAAATGTCGTTCGGGTGTTCGGGGAAGGACTGCTGTTTTTAATATTTGGTTTGGTTGTAGTAGGGCCTATTATCGCCTTTGTAATCTCGATTCTTACTTGGTTTGCTGGAAAATAAAAAAGAAAAATAAAAAGAACGCTTGTTCTACACGAACAAATGTGCTATACTTTCCTTAGATAAACAAAACGGAAATGATTTTAAGGAGAGATAAATGATGAAAATGACAGTAGACCAAAGATTTATGATGCCAGCAGATGTTGTAGAACGAGTGGAAGTATTAAGAAACAAACAAAGTAAGCGCGGCACATTATTACAATCAGTAAATAAATTTTTCGGTTTAGACACGAAAGAAGATTGTGTTTGGTTTTACGGTTTTTATGGAGTTGCTGTAAGTATTTTGTTATTTATGGTATTCACATCAAATATTTTCGATTTTCTCTTCGCGTAAGAAATATGCGATAAGGACATTGCTACCGAATACATATATAAAGAAGTAAAGTAATCTTCTGAAGTGGGAGTTGGTAGTAATGGCGATGTTTCCTATAGAGCGTAACTATATTGGGTATGGAAGTTCGAGACCGGGAATTCCTCTTTCTAAAGTAAGGTTTATTGTAAGTCATGATACGGGGAACCCTGGTAGCAATGCGATCGGGAATCGGGATTATTTTAATGAAATACAACCGAAAGCTTCGGCACATACATTTATAGATGATAAAACAATATTAGAAATTATCCCCATAAATGAAGTTGCCTATCATGTTCGATATGGTGTGCCAACAGATAATGACTTATATGGTTATGATGCTAATAAGGCTGCTATTGGAGTGGAACTTTGTTATGGTGGTGACGTTAACTTTTGGGAAGCATATACCCGTTTTACGTGGTATCATGCGTATTTATGTCAAAACTTCGGCTTGAATCCGAAAAAAGCTATCGTATCACATAAAACACTTGACCCAGCTAGAAAGATCGATCCTGAAAATGTATTAGGGAAACAAGGTATTAAATTTCAGCAGTTTTTAGCAGATGTCTATCGGATGTACGTTTCGTTTAGATGACAAATATATGAAAAATGAATACAATAAAGATAGGTGCCTACTGCTGTAAGTAGGTTTTTTCTTGTTTTAATAAATAGTGTATTGGTCAAAGACTAGGAGTGAGCCGGGTATGCAGAAAGAAACAGCTATCATAATTGGAGGCGGTCCGTGCGGATTAGCAGCAGCAATTTCGTTGCAAAAGGTAGGGATAAATCCGTTAGTAATTGAAAAAGGAAACATTGTAAATGCGATTTATAATTATCCAACTCATCAAACATTTTTCTCTTCTAGTGAAAAATTAGAAATTGGTGATGTAGCTTTTATTACAGAAAATCGTAAGCCTGTTCGAAATCAAGCGCTTGCATATTATCGTGAAGTAGTAAAACGTAAATCTGTACGTGTAAATGCTTTTGAACGAGTGGAGAACGTTCAAAAAGATGGAGAAGTTTTTCATGTTGAAACAACAAAGCGTGACGGAAGTAAAGAAATATATATAGCGAAATATATTGTTGTAGCAACTGGATATTATGACAATCCAAATTATATGAATGTTCCAGGTGAGGAATTGAAGAAAGTAGCTCACTATTTTAAAGAAGGACATCCTTATTTTGATCGAGATGTAGTAGTTATAGGCGGGAAAAACTCGAGTGTAGATGCTGCGTTAGAACTTGTTAAAGCCGGTGCACGTGTAACAGTTTTATATCGCGGAAGTGAGTACTCTCCAAGCATTAAGCCGTGGATTTTGCCGGAGTTTGAGGCATTAGTACGAAGTGGCACAATTCAAATGCATTTCGGTGCGCACGTGAAAGAAATTACTGAACATACATTAACGTTTACAGTTGATGATGAGGCATATACAATCCAAAATGATTTTGTATTTGCAATGACTGGTTACCATCCTGACCATAGTTTCTTAACGAAGATGGGGGTTCGGATTGATGAAGAGACAGGACGCCCAATTTATACAGAGGATACAATGGAAACGAACGCTGAAAATATTTTCATTGCAGGTGTAATTGCTGCTGGAAATAATGCAAATGAAATATTTATTGAGAACGGTCGATTTCATGGGGATGCGATTGCGCAAACCATTGCAACGAGAGAAATGTAAAAAGAAGCTGTCGAAATAAACTTCGACAGCTTCTTTTTTAATCGTGCATAAACATATTTTGGATTGTTTCATGAGAATTTGTATTCTCTAATGCAACTAATAATTTAATGCGTGCTTTTTGAGCATTTAAACCGTATGTGAATACAATACCCATATCTTTTAATTGCTTGCCGCCACCTTCATATGAATATACATCTTGAACGATGCCATTGAAACAACGAGAAACTAATACGACAGGAATTCCTTTGTTTATTAATCGTTCTAGACTAGGAAGTGTTCTTGGGGGTAAATTACCTTGTCCAAGTGCTTCAATAACAATCCCGTCTACTGGAAGGTTTTCAATTGCTGCTAACAATGTATCGTCCATACCAGCGTATGCTTTTAGAACAACTACGTTTTTAGAAACTTTATTTACTGAATATGTTTCGTGATGTACTAAAGCGTGATGGAATACAACGCCGCGCTTTGTTACCATACCAATTGGTCCATACTGTGGACTCTGGAATGTTGCCACGTTACTTGTATGTGTTTTCGTTACATTTGTAGCGCAATGAATTTCGTCGTTTAATACGACTAGAACACCTTTTTCAGCTGCTTCACTACAGCTAGCGACTTTTACAGCCGATAAGAAGTTATATAGACCATCAGCACCTAATTCATTACTAGAACGCATTGCGCCTGTTACAACGATTGGAATAGTTGCCTGCACTGTTAAATCTAAGAAATAGGCTGTTTCTTCTAATGTATCCGTACCATGCGTAATGACTACGCCATGAATGTTGTCTTGTTTTACTCTTTCATCGATGATGACTTGTAATTGTAACATTTCGCTCGGTGTCATATGAGGAGATGGTAGATGGAACACGTCTTCAACGATTAAATCAACATCGCCTTCTAAATCAGGAATAAATTTTAAAAGAGGATTTTTTTCACCTGGTTGTACGACCCCAGTTTCTTTATCTTCCTCCATTGCAATTGTTCCACCTGTGTGTAAAACTAGGATTCTTTTCAATGCTTATACCCCTTTCAAGTAAAAAAATACATTTAGAACATAACATGTTTTGAGTAAATTCGACAATGAAAATGTATAAAAGTATGCCTCGAAAATGACAATAAAATTAACTGCTATATGTACGATGTGTAAAACCACGAAACGGAAAGTGTAAATATAGAATAGGAGGGAGCAATTACGTTGAAAAAGGTCGAGAAAATTATTATTCGTATATTAGTAATACAATTCATTTGTCTTTCTGTTGTGCAATTGTTATTTATACATAAGTCATCAGTGAAATATTTATCTAAAATTGTTTATTATGAAGGTGTCATAATAAAAAACAAAGTAGAAACCTCACAGGTGAATAGGTAGTTTTCATTTTCTTCTATGAAGGATTATGCTACAATAATTGAGGATTTAATGACGTGAAGCAAATGAGAAGAAGCAGGAGAATACCTGCTTTTCGTTTTGTTTTATAAGTGAAAAAATGAGGTGTTACAATGGATAGACGAATTTCAATTGCTATAGATGGTCCAGCAGCTGCTGGAAAAAGTACAGTTGCGAAAGTAGTAGCGAAGAAACTTTCTTACGTTTATATTGATACAGGCGCAATGTATCGTGCGATTACATATGCAGCCCTTGAGCAAAAAGTGGACATTGAAAATGAAGTGCAGTTAATGGAAGTTGTAAAAAATGTGAATATTGAGTTTCAGCAAGGAGAAAATACACAACTTGTATTTTTAAATGGACAAGATGTTTCTGAAGTAATTCGTACACCTGATGTGACGAATCGAGTATCTATTGTGGCGAAACATCGTCTTGTTCGTGAAGAAATGGTACGTCGTCAACAAGAGTTAGCGGAAAAAGGCGGCGTTGTAATGGATGGCCGTGACATTGGTACACATGTGTTACCAGATGCTGAAGTGAAGATCTTTATGCTTGCTTCTGTTGAAGAAAGAGCAGAAAGAAGACATTTAGAAAATATGGATAAAGGTTTCGATTCTAATTTAGAGCAGTTAAAAGAAGAAATTGCTCAGCGTGATAAATTAGATTCAGAACGCGAAGTTTCTCCTCTAAAAAAAGCTGATGATGCATTGGAATTAGATACAACTTCTTTATCAATTGAAGAAGTTGTCCAAAAAATTATGAGTATTGTTTCAGGAGTGTTTGCGAAATAAAGAAAGGGGATAACCTCTTTCTTTTTTTATTTGTATAGAAATGTAAAGGATGCGTGAATTGTGAGTCTCTTTCCTTGACAAATGATCGGATTTGTAAGAAGTTAGTAAAAGAAGGATAAAACTTTCAGAATATATTCGCTATTATATTTTAAAACATACTTTCTTCAAGATGATTTTGCTGTATACTATTTATATAGGTTTAATATATTTTCTAGTGAAATGTATGAAAACTGAGTATGTGATGATAAATTCTTAAACATGCAAATGAAAACCTTTGTTTTCATTTCGTATATACATAAAAAATGCTTTGTCAATTCTGTAGGGAGGTATTTCCATGGTAGAGAAAATGAATGAAGAAGTTATGGATTCAAAAGAATTACAAGTTGGTGACGTTGTTACAGGTTCTGTAACGAAGGTTGAAGAGAAACAAGTGCTTGTAAATGTTGGATACAAAACAGATGGCGTAATTCCAATTAGTGAATTAGCTAACGTTCATATTGAAAAAGCAAGCGATGTAGTAGAATTAGATCAAACACTAGAATTAAAGGTTATTAAATTAGAAGAGAATGATCTTGTCTTATCTAAACGTGCTGTTGATGCAGAAAAAGCATGGGTAGAATTACAAGAGAAATTTACTTCTGGTCATGTATTTGATGTGACTGTAAAAGATATCGTGAATGGTGGATTAGTTGTGGACCTTGGTGTTCGTGGTTTTATCCCAGCTTCACTTGTAGAAGTGCATTATGTAGAAGATTTTACTGACTATAAAGGCAAAACATTAGCTGTGAAAATTGTTGAATTAGACCGCGAAAAAAATCGTGTAATCCTTTCGCATAAAGCAGTAGTAGAATTAGAACTAGATTCTAAGAAAAAAGAAGCTATCTCTTCATTAAAAGAAGGCGACGTTGTTGAAGGAACAGTACAACGATTAACTGATTTTGGTGCTTTCGTAAATGTTGGTGGTGTGGACGGTTTAGTTCATATTTCACAAATTTCACACGAACGTGTAGAGCAACCTTCTGAAGTATTAGAGCAAGGGCAAAAGGTAAAGGTAAAGGTGTTATCTGTTGATGCTGATACACAACGTATTTCTTTATCAATTAAAGCAGCTCAACCAGGACCTTGGGAAAATGTGGATGGTGAACTAAAAGCTGGAGATATTCGTGAGGGAGTAGTAAAACGTCTTGTTACATTCGGTGCATTCGTTGAAGTTTTACCTGGCGTTGAAGGTCTTGTGCACGTATCTCAAATTGCAAATCGTCACGTGAAAAATCCAAGTGAAGTATTGGAAATGGGACAAGAAGTAAAAGTGAAAGTGCTTGAAGTCCATGTGGCAGAAAAACGTATTTCTTTAAGTATAAAAGAAGCGCTTGAGGAAAATAATGTAATTGAAGATTACAGTCAGTATGAACCAAATGCTGATTCTGCTACTTTCCAATTAAGTGATATTATTGGTGAACAACTGAAAAAATTAAAGAAATAAAGAGGGGTACAAGTGGTAAGGGCAAAACGTAAATTAGATCATATTGAATACGCTCTTTCTACTGGTCAGTCTCGTACGCATGGCTTTCATGATATTGATTTTGTGCATCAAGGTTTGCCAAATTCAAGTTATGACACAATAACATGTGAAACAAAAATCGGCGAACTTTCACTAAGTTCGCCGATTTTTATCAATGCGATGACTGGTGGTGGAGGAGAGAAAACGTTACATATTAATGAGCAATTAGCATATGTAGCGAAACATCATAATCTTGCTATGGCTGTAGGTTCGCAAATGGCGGCGTTAAAAGATGAAAGTGAGGCTGCTTCTTATAGGATTATCAGAAAAGTAAACCCAAATGGTATTTTCTTTGCTAATTTAGGTAGTGAGGCAACTATCGAACAGGCAGAGCGTGCCGTTGATATGATTGAAGCGAATGCACTGCAAATTCATTTAAATGTCATACAAGAGTTAACGATGCCAGAAGGGGACCGTGACTTTACTGGTGTACTTCAGCGCATTGAGAAAATTGTTTTAAATAGTAAAGTTCCTGTCATTGTAAAAGAAGTTGGATTTGGGATGAGTAAGGAAACAATGCAACAGTTAGCGAGCGTAGGTGTAACGGCAATTGATATTGGCGGACAAGGTGGTACGAATTTTGCTGCTGTTGAAAATGAAAGAAGACAGCGAATGCTTTCTTATTTTAATAACTGGGGCATACAAACAGCTACCTCGATTATTGAAGCAACCTCTACAAATAATAACCTCTCTTTTATTGCATCTGGGGGTATACAAACAGCACTTGACGTAGCGAAAGCAATCGCATTAGGGGCGAATACAACTGCGTTTGCTGGTTACTTTTTACGTATTTTAATGCAAGATGGTATTGAGAAGTTAGTGGATGAAATTGATCTTTTACATACAGATTTAAAATTTATTATGACGGCTCTTGGTGCGAAGACGATAGAAGAGTTACAGGCTGTACCTCTCGTTGTAAAGGGCGAAACATATCATTGGTTAACGCAGCGTGGTATTGATACGACGCATTATAGTAGAAGATAAAAATCAACCGTTTGGTTGATTTTTTTGTTTTTTTCTCTTTTTTAGTAATATAAAGTAAGGAATGAATTAATATTCTATCAAAATAAAAAATAAAATTATTATTATGTATATAAACATTAGTTTGTGAAAATTGTGACTGGAATAGAGGTTGGAAAATGTAGATATTATACGGATGAATGATTGGAAAGGGTTTAATTTTGCCAAAGAAAATAGGTGGAGGTAAAAATGAATTCTAGAAAGATTTATATATGGAATATTATTTCGATATAAGTGAAATGTAAAAGACGGTTTCGTACAATATCGAAACCGTCTTTTTGTATTTATTAGTGCTGATTCTGCTTGCGAGCTTGCTCTGGTGTATCTAGTCCAGTTGCACCTGGATATTGTAGTGATTGATCACGGTCAGATTCAACGCGGCGTGATTCTCTTAGTTTTCGTTCTTGACGATCTTTACCCATAATGAATAGCACCTCCTTATTAAAAGTGTTGCTGTTATATGAAAAAACTATGCGCGAAGAAAGTGGATTAACTTTCATAAAAAGTTCCCATAATGGAAAACATAGGAGGTGAAATGATGGAAGGGAGTACTTTTTATTTTATAGCTTGGATAGGGTGGATTGCCGTAACTTTTTTTATGAAAAAGGATTCTATTCGGTGGAAGCTAAGCGCCTGTATATTGATTTTTATTATTTGCTCTCCGTTACATGTAACGATTGCTTCATTCACTGTATCAGTAAATGCACTTTTGCTTTGTATTGTAGCTTTTATAGGAATCACGCTCTATTCTATTTGGAAAAAATTATATACCTTACTTTCGGCACTTATTATTGCAATGTTATATACAAGTTTTCATTTGTTAGAAGTATACGATCCAATTTGGATTGTGGTGGACAGAGTGTTTTTGTTAAGTAGTGCTCTTGTGTATGCATCGGTTTTATTACACGAAGACCGCATATTACGATTATGTTCTCTTTATGTAGGAATGTTACAGGGAGAATTGTTTGTGACACTTATTTTTCGAAAACTACACTTCCCTTACGAATACGGTAGTTTAGCGTTTTTTGATATCGTCGCCGTTTCTACATTGTTCATGGCAATTTTGTTTTGGATTGCAAAAGCATCAGTATATATGGAACAGTTCAAAGGGAAAACACGTAAAAGAAAGGCGAGGGTAATACATGACTGAATATACACCGGCCATTTTATGCGGCGTAATAGCGGGAACAGTAACGAGAGTGCTAATGCTCCGGACAGATACGCGGCAATATCCGACGAGGCTCCACGGGAAAATTATTCACATTGCGATGGGGTTAATTGCAGCGGCTTTAGGTGCGATTGCGATTCCATCAATTTTGAAAAAAGATTTTTCTGCTATTACGTTTCTTACATTAGCAGCAACACAGTTTCGTGATGTGCGTAATATGGAAAGAAATACACTTCAACAATTAGATGGATATGAGCTTGTACCGCGTGGAAATACATACATTGAAGGAATTGCATTAGTTTTTGAAAGTCGCAACTATTTGGCGATGTTAACGTCGTTTGCAACGACATTTGCATATATAGGGTTCCGTTCATGGATTGCTGGAGTAATTATGGCTATCATCGCATTTTTTATCGCGAAAAAATTAATGTCGGGCAGAAGGTTACATGATCTTGTTGATATCGAGCATGTTCCACTTCGTTTTGAAGGAGCGGGGCTGTATATTGATAATATTTACATTATGAATATTGGATTGCCAGCAAGGCAAGAGGAAATTATGAAATATGGAATGGGCTTTATTTTAAGGCCGAAATCAATTGATGCGATGGTGACAATCTCAAACTTAGGACAACGACAGGCTATTTTACATGATGTTTCTGTCGCTTTAGGGATTTATAGAGATTCTGGTACGCCGGCGCTTGTGCCGTTAGCAAAGCGTGATTTAGAAGATGGTAGGGTTGGAATCTTCGTCTTGCCACAAGATCAAGATGCAGAGAAAGCGATAAGTGTCATAGGGAATGTGCCGACGTTAGAAAGTGCTGTTCATATGTCATCGGAAGCCCCGAAAGGAAGGGGAGATAAGGGATGATGTTAGAAAGTGTAATTTTAGCGGTTATTACAACAGCGCCGGAGAAATTTGCTGGTGGTGCCCCTTTGTTTACTTGTGAATCGACAGAGGAATTAGAATTTGTTGCAAATAATTTAGAGGCGATTTTAGATGGTATTGCGCATCGCTTACAAGAGAATGTATATATTATTGTGAAACATTAGCAACGTGTGTTATAATGTGAGGTGTTTTGATACGTTGAGAAATATTCTGGAATGCAAATCCCTTCTTGCACAAAGAAGGGTTTTTTACATAATAAACAGAAGCAAGTTGAAAGGATGAAAGTATATGCCGAAACCAGTAATAGCAATAGTAGGCCGCCCGAACGTAGGAAAATCTACTATTTTCAATAGAATTGTTGGAGAAAGAGTTTCAATCGTAGAAGATATACCAGGTATAACGCGAGACCGTATTTATAGTGCGGGAGAATGGTTAAATCATGAGTTTAACATTATTGATACAGGTGGAATTGATATTGGAGACGAGCCGTTCTTGACACAAATTCGTCAACAAGCGGAAGTAGCGATTGATGAAGCAGATGTTATCATTTTTATGACGAATGGTCGCGATGGTGTAACGGCAGCAGATGAAGAAGTTGCTAAAATTTTATATCGTTCTAAAAAACCAATTGTACTTGCGGTAAATAAGGTTGATAATCCAGAAATGCGTAGTGATATTTATGATTTCTATGCATTAGGATTTGGCGAGCCATTCCCGATTTCAGGTACACACGGTTTAGGACTTGGTGATTTGTTAGATGAAGCTGCAAATCATTTTCCAAAGATTGAAGAAGAAGCGTACGACGATGAAACAATCCGTTTCTCTTTAATTGGACGTCCAAATGTAGGGAAATCATCACTTGTAAATGCACTTCTTGGTCAAGAACGTGTAATTGTAAGTAATATAGCGGGAACGACACGTGATGCTGTTGATACGCCGTATAGTAAAGATGGTCAAGATTATGTAATCATCGATACAGCTGGTATGCGTAAAAAAGGGAAAGTATACGAAAGCACAGAAAAGTATAGTGTACTTCGTGCACTTAGAGCGATTGAACGTTCTGACGTTGTTTTAGTCGTTTTAGACGGAGAAGAAGGAATTATTGAACAGGATAAAAAAATTGCTGGATATGCTCATGATTCAGGACGTGCTGTTATTATCGTCGTAAACAAATGGGATGCAGTGAAAAAAGATGAAAAAACAATGAAAGCATTTGAAGAAAACATCCGTGCTCATTTCCAATTTTTAGAGTACGCACCGATTGTATTCTTATCTGCGAAAACGAAAAAACGTACACAAACATTATTACCAGTTATTAATGAAGTAAATGAAAGCCATAGTATTCGTATTCAAACGAACGTATTAAATGATGTAATTATGGATGCGGTAGCCATGAATCCAACGCCAACTCATAATGGTAGCCGTCTGAAAATCTTCTATGCGACACAGGTTGCGGTAAAACCACCAACATTTGTTATATTTGTAAACGATACAGAATTAATGCACTTCTCATATGAGCGCTTCTTAAAGAATCGTTTACGTGAAGCATTCGGTTTTGTAGGAACGCCGATTCACATTATCGCTAGAGCAAGAGACTAATGGAGAGGATGTGATTTTATGACAAAAATCACAGTAGTAGGAGCAGGTAGCTGGGGAACAGCGTTAGCGATGGTATTGGCTGACAATGGACATGATGTACGAATTTGGGGAAATCGCTCTGAACTTATGGATGAGATTAATACGAAACATGAGAATAGTCGATACCTTCCAGGAATTACATTGCCAAGCACAATCGTAGCCTACTCTTCTTTAGAAGAAGCATTAGTAGATGTAAATGTAGTACTTCTTGTAGTACCAACGAAAGCGTATAGAGAAGTATTGCAAGATATGAAGAAATATGTAGCGGGTCCGATTACTTGGGTTCATGCAAGTAAAGGAATTGAACCGGGTACGTCAAAACGTATTTCGGAAGTGATTGAGGAAGAAATTCCAGAGAACTTGATTAAAGACGTTGTTGTACTGTCTGGACCGAGTCATGCTGAAGAAGTCGGTTTACGTCAAGAGACGACGGTTACGTCTGCAGCAAAGCGTATGGAAGCGGCTGAGGAAGTACAAGACCTGTTTATGAATAGTTACTTCCGTGTATACACAAATCCAGATATCGTTGGAGTTGAACTTGGTGGTGCGTTAAAAAATATTATCGCATTAGCTGCTGGGATAACTGATGGACTTGGATTAGGTGATAATGCGAAAGCGGCATTAATGACACGTGGTTTAACGGAGATTGCTCGTTTAGGAAGAAAAATGGGTGGAAATCCATTAACGTTTGCTGGTCTAACTGGTATGGGAGACTTAATTGTAACTTGTACAAGTGTTCATAGCCGAAATTGGCGTGCTGGAAATATGCTTGGAAAAGGACACTCTTTAGAAGAAGTGTTAGAAAGTATGGGTATGGTTGTGGAAGGTGTAAGAACAACGAAAGCTGCTCACGAATTAGCGGAGAAAATGGAAGTTGAAATGCCGATTACAGCTGCTTTATATGACGTGCTATTCAATGGGAATAATGTGAAAGATGCAGTAGGCTCATTGATGGGACGTGTTCGAAAACATGAAGTGGAAGCTATACCGGACTTACTTTAAAGAAAAGCGACAGAAGTACATTTGTACTTCTGTCGCTTTTTATTTTTTGGGTATTTTCACCATTTTTTTATTTTTGCATAGGATGAAGAGTAACTTGAGGAGAGGGTGAAAAGAATGGATAATAACATTTTTAATAACATTGAAAAAGAAGCGAAAGTGAATAAAGAAGATATTTTTAAATTAGCATCATCTGTACAAAATGCGAATTTACGTGATGAGACTGTGCTTCGTCAATTGATTCATCAAGTGGCTCTTATGGCAGGACGTGAAGTGCCGAAAGAACAAGAGGATCAAATTGTAAAAGCGATCATTAACAATAATATGCCCGCTGATTTTGGTTCGTTAAGTAAAATGTTTAAAAAATAAAATATATGAGAAACAAAGAGTTTGTAGATTGCATATGATAGCCATGAAAGTATTGGAATAGAGCTGTTTTGGGCATATTTGGTCAACCGAAGCGAGAGATACACTCGCTTCGGTTTTATTTTTATCTAGATTAGTGGAAGATGCGAAAAAACCTGTTGATTAAAGTTATATATTCGTAATTTGTAGTAAAATATTCTTTTTGTATTTGTTTAAAGATTTTAATTTGTTAAAATAGTATAAAAATAGATTAATAAAAAGGGGTGTGTATATGTCAGAAGGGCTTTTAAAAATGTGGTTTGCTTTAGGGGCAATTGGATTTATGTTTTTTGCAGTAAGTTTTATTTTACTAAGTAGATACAAAATAAAGAATAAATTTTTGAAAGGGATTACAGCATTAGTAGCGTACACCCTTATGATTGTGTCAGGAATTGTTATTTTTCTTGTTGTTTTTAGTGGACCTGTACAGCAGTAAAGGGGATGGTCTCGAAAATGTTACATACGGAGCAAGTTATATTAGTATGAAAAGGTGATCGCTAGTGAAAAAAGTCCATATTATTTTAATATTTTGTTGTATGAGCCTTTTAACGGGGTGTCTGTATTCGAAAGAAAATATGAGACAAAATGCTGTTCCTTATGAAGATCAGCTACAGGTTGTTCAAAAGGCTGTAGCGACATTTAAGGAGCAAAATGATGGGATATTGCCAATTAAGACGCGGGATATGAATACGCCTATTTATCAAAAGTATCCAATCGATTTTCAAAAGATTGCTCCGCGTTACATACAAGAAGCGCCAGGAAATGCGTATGAAAGCGGAGGGGTGTACCAATACGTATTAATAGACGTTGAAACAAACCCGACAGTAAAGTTAATTGATGTTAGGATGGCTGAACAAATTCAGGAATTATCATTAAAGCTTAGGATGTATCGGGATGAACATCAATATCCACCTTTTAAAAAGGTAATTTCAGATGGTGTGTATGAATTAGATTTCAAAAAACTCGGATATAAAGATGTACCACAAGTGACAAGTCCGTATTCTGGTAAAGGGCTTCCTTTTGTAATCAATGAAAAGGGAGAAATCTATGTTGATTATCGAATCGACTTATATGAAGCGTTGAAAAAAAATGAAGGTCAATTTAAGGAGGGGGAAGATATTCGGAATATACTTTCGAACGATTCTCCATTTGTACCTGCGTATTCTTTACCGTATACGGTAAAAAATGGAGAACCAATTTTTTTAAAATCATAAGTCATGAACCTTTCTTTTAGTGAATAAGTTCTAGAAGAAAGGTTTTTTATGTTACACAACTTGCGATGCAAACAAAAGGTATTTTTTAATAGTCATATGAAATTGGACAAAATTATATGATATATTGTCCGAACTTCTAGAATACCATTATATTATATCAGATATTATAGGCAACGTTAGAGAAGGTATTAGTTGACTATAAACGTGGAATTATTCCCAAAAATATTGAGGGAGGGAATCACTTGGAAAAGGTAGATATTTTTAAAGATATTGCGGAACGCACAGGCGGTGATATTTATTTTGGAGTTGTAGGAGCTGTTCGAACAGGGAAATCAACATTCATTAAAAAATTTATGGAACTTGTAGTTATTCCTAATATTGAGAATGAGTCTGACCGTCAAAGGGCGCAAGATGAACTGCCTCAAAGTGCTGCTGGTCGTACAATCATGACGACGGAACCGAAGTTTGTTCCAAACCAAGCGGTTTCTATCGAAGTAGATGAAGGTCTTGAAGTGAATATTCGATTGGTAGATTGCGTTGGATATACGGTTCCAGGAGCAAAAGGCTATGAAGATGAGAATGGCCCACGCATGATTAATACTCCTTGGTATGAAGAACCTATTCCATTCCATGAAGCTGCAGAAATCGGAACACGTAAAGTAATTCAAGAACATTCCACAATTGGTGTTGTAATTACAACAGATGGAACGATTGGTGAAATTCCAAGAAGAGATTATATAGAGGCAGAAGAACGCGTAGTAAATGAGTTAAAAGAAGTCGGAAAACCTTTCATTATGATCATCAATACTGTACAGCCGTATCATCCAGATACAGAGCAATTGCGCCAAAGTTTATCTGAAGAATATGATATCCCAGTTATTGCGATGAGTGTAGAGAGTTTAAGGGAAACAGATGTGTACAATGTGCTTCGAGAAGCGTTATTTGAGTTCCCGGTTTTAGAAGTGAATGTTAACCTTCCGAGCTGGGTGATGGTGTTAAATGAAGGGCATTGGTTACGCCAAAGCTATCAAGAAGCTGTTCAAGAGACTGTAAAGGATATAAAACGTCTTCGTGATGTGGACCGTGTCGTCTGGCAGTTTAGTCAGTATGAATTCATTGATCGAGCGAGCCTAGCTGGCATTGATATGGGGCAAGGCGTAGCAGAGATTGATTTATATGCGCCAGATGAATTATATGATCAAATTTTAAAAGAAGTAGTAGGAGTGGAAATTAGAGGGAAAGACCATTTATTGAAGCTTATGCTCGATTTATCTCATGCAAAAATAGAATACGATCAAGTGGCGGATGCCCTGCGTATGGTAAAGCAAACAGGATATGGTGTAGCGGCGCCTGCGTTAGCTGATATGAGCTTAGATGAGCCAGAAATTATTCGTCACGGTTCAAGGTTTGGTGTGAAATTAAAAGCGGTAGCTCCATCTATTCATATGATTAAAGTAGATGTGGAGTCAACGTTTGAGCCGATCATTGGTACTGAAAAGCAAAGTGAAGAATTAGTTCGTTACTTAATGCAGGATTTTGAAGATGACCCATTATCAATTTGGAATTCTGATATATTCGGACGTTCGCTTAGCTCTATTGTTCGAGAAGGCATACAAGCGAAACTATCTTTAATGCCAGAAAATGCGAGATATAAATTAAAAGAAACGCTAGAAAGAATTATTAATGAAGGATCTGGCGGATTAATTGCGATTATATTATAAGAAAAAATCCCTCTCATTGCAGAGGGATTTTTTTGATTTTTGTGTATAGAATAGAAAAATAAACAGTCATTATCTAATATATTGTTGTAAATTGTCAAGTTTCATCAGATTTTCACATTTTAAGAGTAACAATTTCCTTAAAAATATTGAATTATAAAGGAGAATCGTATAATATAGGCGTTGATAATGATTTATCTACATCTTTGTAGTATAGAATTTGCAAAAATTGCCTACAAATGAAAGTAAGACTCATTTTATGATCATTATACAGTCTTATCTTTGGGAGGAGGTGAATGGCATGAACAAGACAGATTTAATCAATGCTGTTGCAGAAGCAAGTTCCCTTTCTAAAAAGGACGCAACAAAAGCAGTAGACGCTGTTTTTGATTCTATCTTAGAAGCTTTAAAACAAGGTGATAAAGTACAACTGATCGGATTCGGTAACTTCGAAGTTCGTGAGCGTGCGGCTCGTAAAGGTCGTAACCCACAAACAGGTGAGGAGATTGAAATCGCTGCAAGTAAAGTACCTGCATTCAAACCTGGTAAAGCGTTAAAAGATGCGGTTAAATAATCCTTACATATTAACAGGGAAGAAGAGTTTCCTTTTGGGAACTCTTCTTTTTGCTTTTAAAAACATAAATATGCTAGAATGTGTTCGTATCACTTTTAGGTTTTCGGGAGGGCTAGCGGATGGCAAAAGTTAATTTAGAACAAATTGAACATGCAGTACGCCTTATTTTAGAGGCAATCGGAGATGACCCAAATCGTGAGGGAGTGCTTGATACACCAAAGCGTGTTGCAAAAATGTACGCAGAAGTGTTCGCAGGAATGCATGAAGATCCGAAAGAACATTTGCATAAAGTGTTCGGAGAAGATCACGAGGAGCTTGTACTAGTAAAAGATATACCGTTTTATTCGATGTGTGAGCATCATTTAGTTCCATTCTATGGAGTTGCTCACGTTGCATATATTCCGCAAGGCGGAAAAGTGACAGGGTTAAGTAAATTAGCCCGTACTGTAGATACAATTGCACGTCGTCCACAACTGCAAGAACGTATTACATCAACAGTAGCGAACTCTATTATGGAAGTACTAGAGCCGCATGGTGTAATGGTAGTAGTAGAAGCGGAACATATGTGCATGACGATGCGCGGTGTGAAAAAGCCAGGCGCGAAAACAGTAACAACAGCAGTACGTGGTGTGCTAGAAAATGATGCTGCAGCGCGTAGTGAAATTTTATCTTTTATTAAATCGAAGTAAAGAAAAGTAGGAAACTGCTTTTCTTTTTTTTTTATGTAAATAAATGATATAGTTTTAGCAAGGCAGAGTGAGAATAGAAAGACTACTAAAAAGAATGGAATATGTTATTTCGTTCGGTGGAAGTTTGGAAAGAGTAGCCAAGTTTTGGTTATAGAAAATAGTATGTATGTGTTATAATAAGTTTTATGAATTAGAAAACAAGGGTGATTTTTGTGTGTGACATCTACGGAGGGTATGCGGGTATAAGAGAGAAATTGATGGAGAAATTACGCCATCCTTATTTTATAAACTATATTGAAGAACCATTTATTGATGAAGAGAAAATAGCATTGTTATATGGTGCTTTAAAAAGTGCAAATTTACATATAGAACAAGTTGAGCATTATGTAGTAACGATTATGCTTGTGCAAATTGCGCTTGATACACATGAAAGAGTATCAAATAAAGCAGGGGAAGAAGCAAATGAATCGCATAAACGTCGTCAGCTAACAGTACTTGCTGGTGATTACTATAGCGGGTTATATTATTACTTATTGTCTATGAATCGTGATATTGTTTTAATTCGTGCGCTTGCTGAAGGAATTAAAGAAATTAATGAACACAAAATAATGTTATATCAAAAAGCGCATGAAACGATGGATGACATAATGGAAAGTGTAGTTGCGATTGAGTCTGCACTTTTGCAAAAAACATGTGATCATTTTCATTTATCGCATTGGAAGCCATTTATAACGTATGTACTCGGAAAAAACCGTCTTCAAAAAGAATGTGAACTGCATGCTGAAAAACAACATTCACCTGTTTTTCAAGCTGTTCAAGGGATTATGAAGGATCAAGCGGAGGTAGAAACAGTTATTAATGGATGGATGATGGAACTCAGAAAGAAAGAAAATCAATTTTTGGACAACCACACAGATATAAGCGAAATAAACTCTGTGTTAAGAGATAAATCGAAGACATAAGCAATTTTACATTGGAAGAAGGTACGAGCATGCAACAATCAAAAGAAGAAAGAGTACATGATGTATTTGAGAAAATCTCTGATAAATACGATGTAATGAATTCTGTAATTAGTTTTCAAAGACATAAAGCGTGGCGTAAAGAGACGATGCGCATTATGGATGTAAAACCAGGTAGTAAAGCACTTGATGTTTGCTGCGGGACAGCGGACTGGACAATTGCGCTAGCTGGAGCAGTAGGTGAACAGGGCAAGGTTGTTGGTTTAGACTTCAGTGAAAATATGTTATCTGTCGGTAAACAAAAGGTAGAGGCGTTACAATTAAAACAAGTAGAACTTCTACACGGGAATGCAATGGAACTTCCATTTGAAGATAACACATTTGATTATGTAACGATTGGATTTGGTTTGCGTAACGTACCGGATTATTTGCACGTATTAAAAGAAATGACGCGTGTAGTAAAACCAGGTGGAAAAGTAATTTGTTTAGAAACATCTCAACCAACAATGATTGGTTTTCGACAAGGATATATTTTATACTTTAAATATATCATGCCGTTATTTGGAAAGTTATTTGCGAAAAGTTATAAAGAATATTCATGGCTGCAAGAATCTGCTAGTACATTCCCAGGTATGAAAGAATTGGCTAAAATGTTTGAAAAAGCTGGACTTGAGCGTGTACAAGTGAAGCCGTTTACTTTTGGGGTAGCAGCGATGCATTTAGGTATGAAACCAGAATCAAAATAGAAAAAAGAAGTTTTAGGTTAAGGTGAACAATATGAAGTTACAACTTATGTACTCTTTTTTACGATCGGATATTAATGTAATAGAAAAAGAATTAAAAAAGACAGTTGCTTCTGAACAGCCATTAGTAGAAGAAGCGGCATTACAACTTATTGAAGCTGGTGGGAAGCGAATTCGTCCTGTATTTGTGTTGCTTGCGGGAAAGTTTGGAGATTATAAGTTAGATGCAATTAAGCATGTAGCTGTTGCGTTAGAACTTATTCATATGGCTTCTCTTGTTCACGATGATGTTATTGATGCTGCTTTTTTACGACGTGGTAGTGCAACTGTGAATGCGAAATGGGGAGATCGTATTGCAATGTATACAGGGGACTATCTATTTGCTAAGTCTCTTGAATGTATAACAAATATCGAAATTCCAGAGGCGCATCAGGCGCTATCGCATACCATTTTAGAAGTTTGTAAAGGTGAAATTGAACAAATTAAAGATAAATACAATTATGACCAAAATTTACGAACGTATTTAAGAAGAATAAAGCGAAAAACAGCATTATTAATTGCGGCGAGTTGTCAACTAGGAGCAATTGCTGCTGGCGCTAATCGTGATACGGTAAATCGACTATTTTGGTATGGATATTTTGTAGGGATGTCGTATCAAATTATTGATGACATTTTAGATTTCGTTTCCACAGAAGAGAAACTGGGCAAACCTGCTGGTGGTGATTTGTTACAAGGAAATATTACGCTTCCTGCTCTATACGCAATGGAAGATCCGATACTTCGCAAAAAAATCACATCTGTACATGAAAATACAACTGCGGAGGAAATGAAAGAAATTATTGAGGCTGTAAAGAATAGTACCGCTATTGATAAAGCATTTGCATTTAGTGAACGTTATTTACATAAAGCATTAGAAATTATAAAACCACTCCCGCGTGGGCAAGCGAAGTATGCATTACAAAATGTAGCAAAGTATATTGGAAAACGAAAATTTTAGTGTTTTTTCTAAAAAATAAAATAATCTCTCTATTTCAAAACTATTGCACAATTGTGATAAGGGTGTTAATATGTGTGTGGGGATATACAATTACATACATAATTCAGAAGTGGAGAGATTTTTTATGGAAAAAACATTTCTAATGGTAAAACCAGACGGTGTACAACGTGCCTTCATTGGGGAAATCGTAGCTCGTTTTGAGAAGAAGGGCTTTCAATTAGTTGGTGCAAAATTAATGCAAGTAACTCCGGAAATTGCTGGACAACACTATGCTGAGCACACAGAAAAACCTTTCTTTGGTGAATTAGTAGACTTTATTACATCTGGCCCTGTATTCGCAATGGTATGGCAAGGTGAAGGTGTAGTAGATACAGCTCGTAACATGATGGGTAAAACAAGACCACATGAAGCAGCTCCTGGAACAATTCGTGGAGATTTCGGTGTAACTGTTGCGAAAAACATTATCCATGGTTCTGATTCGTTAGAAAGTGCAGAGCGCGAGATTGCTATTTTCTTTAAAGAAGAAGAATTAGTTGACTACTCAAAATTAATGAATGAATGGATTTACTAATTATTTTGAAATAATTTGTAAACGCTTTAATAACTGTGATAATAGTAGAAAGTGCAAGGAGAATAGGGGTATTCTTCTTGCACTTTTTTTATTTCATTTAGTTACGAAGTTAGAGCGGTTATGATATATTGATATGTAAAGTAAAAGGCCTATCGGAGAATAAACGAATGGCTGATGTATTATATAATTTCTTTCATATTTTTAGAGTAATGAAGGATAATATCATTGCTTAATATAGCGGGATAAATACATATACGAAAAGAGGAATAACGTATGCGATATATTACAGCTGGTGAATCTCATGGTCCACAACTTACAACGATTATAGAAGGTATTCCGGCAGGTCTACCTTTAGTAGCAGATGATATAAATGAAGAGTTAGCTAGAAGGCAAAAGGGTTATGGGCGTGGTAGACGCATGCAAATTGAAACAGATCAAGTGCAAATTTTAAGTGGTGTTAGACATGGAGAGACATTAGGTTCTCCAATTGCACTTGTTGTTGAAAATCGTGATTTTGCACATTGGACAAAAATTATGGGCGCAGAGCCTTTAACGGAACAAGAAGAAAAAGAAATGAAAAGGAAAGTAACAAAGCCAAGACCTGGACATGCTGATTTAAATGGTGCGATTAAATATGGACATAGAGATATGAGAAATGTATTAGAACGTTCTTCAGCACGCGAAACGACAGTGCGTGTTGCTGCTGGTGCGGTTGCTAAAAAGGTGTTAGCAGAACTTGGTATTACAGTGGCGGGCCATGTAATTGAAATTGGTGGTGTACAGGCTAAGGAAATTACGTATCGTTCAATTGAAGAATTAAAAAATATTACAGAATCATCATCTGTACGTTGCTTAGATGAAGAAGCTGGTAACCAAATGATGAAAGCGATTGATGATGCGAAAGCAAATGGTGATTCAATCGGTGGGATTGTTGAAGTGATTGTGGAAGGAATGCCGATAGGGGTCGGTAGCTATGTACATTATGACCGAAAACTGGATGCAAAATTAGCAGCTGCAATTATGAGCATTAATGCCTTCAAAGGTGTCGAGATTGGAATTGGTTTTGAAGCAGCACATAGACCGGGAAGTGAAGTTCATGATGAAATTCTGTGGAATGAGGAGCATGGATATACACGAAGAACAAATAATGCCGGTGGGTTAGAAGGTGGTATGACGACTGGAATGCCAATTGTTGTGCGTGGTGTGATGAAACCGATACCTACACTATATAAACCTCTTCAAAGTGTAGATATTGATACGAAAGAGCCTTTTACAGCGAGTATTGAACGTTCTGACAGTTGCGCTGTTCCAGCAGCTAGTGTTGTTGCAGAAGCGGTTGTAGCTTGGGAATTAGCGACAGCTTTAATAGAACAATTCGGATTAGATCGTATGGACCTTATTCGTGAAAATATTGAGAGACATAATGAATATGCGAGGGGATTTTAATGAGAAACATACATATTCAAACGAAATCAAAAGAATATGATGTACACGTAGGAAAAGAATCGTTGTCACATTTGAAAATAATCGTTCAAAATATGCAGCCATCTGTATCAAACGTTATGATCATTTCAGATGAAGTTGTTGCATCTTTCCATTTACAGAAAATTATAGATGCATTGCAAATAGAGCAAAACGTATTTTCATTCGTTGTACCGAGTGGCGAGAAAGAGAAGTCTTTTGAAAACTTCTATGCGGCTCATACGTCAGCTCTTGAAAATAAATTAGATAGAAATTCTTTAATTATTGCACTTGGAGGCGGGATGATTGGAGATTTAGCTGGTTTTGTTGCTGCGTCATTTATGCGTGGAATTCGCTTTATTCAAGTTCCAACAACTTTATTAGCTCACGATAGTGCAGTAGGTGGGAAAGTAGCGATCAATCATCCGTTAGGTAAAAATATGATCGGTGCATTCCATCAACCAGAAGCAGTTGTATATCATACGCCGTTTTTACAGTCTCTTCCTGAAAAAGAGTGGCGTTCAGGTTATGCAGAAGTGATAAAACATGCTCTTATTGGTGATGTAAAGCTGTATCATTGGTTAAAAGAAGAAGTGCAAACATTAGCGGATCTTCGTGATGAGAAGTTAATCCATATATTAACGAAGGCAATTCCTGTAAAGGCAAATATTGTATCACAAGATGAAACAGAAAAAGGTGTACGCGCTCATTTGAACTTTGGACATACGTTAGGACATGCCCTTGAAAAAGAACTAGGATATGGAAATATTACTCACGGTGACGGAGTAGCGGTTGGTATGTTATTTGCCTTGTTTTTAAGTGAACAAGTGTACAAGGTTGATCTTTCTTATGAAGAGATGAAGCGGTGGTTCTTGAAGTACGGCTATCCAAAAATGCCAAGTGATTTGAATGTAGAGCGCCTTGTTCAATTGATGAAGCAGGATAAGAAAGCGAATGCTGGAGCAATTCATATGGTGCTAATGCAGGAATATGGGGTAGTGAATGTCGTATCTATTCCAGATGAGACTGTTCATATTGCGTTAGAGGCATTTCAAAAGGATATGGCTTAAGAAGTGTGAAGTGCTTGTTTTGAGGTATTCTCGTAATAGTGGCGGTTAAGATAAACGATTACAGTGCGGGATTACAACCGTATTGTAATCGAATTGAATAAAATGACTGGGGGAAGAAAAATGAGAGTGAAAGAGCAATTGTTAACTTTGAGAGCATATGTACCTGGGAAAAACATTGAAGAAGTAAAAAGGGAATATGGATTATCAAAAATTGTGAAATTAGCATCGAACGAAAATCCATTCGGTTGCTCAGCACGCGTAACAGAAGCATTAACTTCTTTAGCGAGTCAATATGCTCTTTATCCAGATGGATATGCATTTGAACTTCGGACAAAAGTAGCAGAGCAGTTATGTGTCAAAGCAGAACAATTGTTATTTGGTAGTGGATTAGATGAAGTCATTCAAATGATTAGCCGTGCATTACTACACGAAGGAACAAATGTTGTAATGGCGAATCCAACATTCTCGCAATACCATCACCATGCTGTTATTGAAGGAGCAGAAGTTCGTGAAGTACCACTTAAAGATGGCATTCACGATTTAGATGCGATGTTGCAGCAAGTAGATGATAAAACGAAGATTGTATGGATTTGTAACCCGAATAATCCGACAGGTACATATGTAGAGAAACAAAACTTACTTTCATTTTTAGAATCAGTTCCTAAGTCAGCGCTCGTTATTATGGACGAAGCATACTATGAATATGCGGGAGCAGAAGAATATCCGCAAACATTGCCACTTCTTGAAAAATATGAAAATCTTATGGTTTTACGTACGTTTTCAAAAGCATATGGTTTAGCTGCTTTCCGTATCGGGTATGCGGTTGGTAATACGAAGTTAATCGGGCAGCTAGAAGTAGCAAGGTTACCATTTAATACATCGACTGTAGCACAGGCTGTAGCAATTGCTGCATTAGAAGATCAATCATTTTTACAAGATTGTGTGAAAAAGAACGAAGAAGGATTAAATCAATATTACGCATTTTGTAAGGAATATAACGTATTCTATTATCCATCTCAAACAAATTTCATTTTCTTAAAACTTGGTATTCCTGGTAATGAGGCTTTCGAACGATTAATGAAGAAAGGCTACATTGTTCGTTCTGGTGCTGCATTTGGTATACATGATGGTATTCGTATTACTGTCGGTTTGAAAGAAGAAAATGATGAAATTATAGAATTATTGAAAGAGCTTGTAAAAGAGCAAGTAAAGAAAGAAGAAACATACTCTTAAGAGTGTGTGAAGGCTCCTACTATAGGAGTCTTTTTATTTAAATGAAGGCCTGTAAAGCTTGATCCGTGCGTGTAAATAATTAATAAGGGAAGTTATTTGCACGGTAATGAAAGAAAACGGTACAATAGAAAGTAGTAATGCGGTATCGGTGTCATATTCGAATCGTTATCAGTGAAAGTACAAGAAGAAGTATGCTCATTCTAAAGGTTGCGTTCTTACACCTAGTTGCTTATGATAAAGTGAAACTTTAATCAGTGGGATGTTTATTCTCCACTGATTATTAGCCCGCACCAATCGGGGTAAATGAACAGAAAATAATATTTGTTAGAATTAAAGGAGACGTTTATGCAAAAGTTTGAACAAGCTGTTTCATATATTGAAAATGGTGAAGCGGAAAAAGGATTACAATTATTAAAAGAACAATTAAAAGTTGCGAATGATGAAGAGAAGTATGATATCGCTCGTTACTATCATACACTTGGATTTACGGATGAAGCGCTATCTATTACAGAAGACTTGCGTTTATTGTACCCAGAAGAAAGTGAATTCACTGTATTTTTAGCAGAATTATATATTGATCTAGACAAAGAAGATGAAGCGATTGAAGTACTTCATGATATTCCAGAAAATGATGATTTGTATGTTCAATCGTTATTACTTGTTGCGGATTTATTCCAAATGCAAGGTTTCGATGATGTAGCAGAACAAAAACTATTAAAGGCGAAAGAAATGATGCCTGACGAGCCTGTTATTACGTTTGGATTAGCAGAGTTATATAGTAGTAAAGGGGAAGAACAAAAGGCAATCACTTATTATGAGACGCTATTAGCGGAACATAAAGTAATGGGTGGTGTTGTCATTGCACTTCGCCTCGCAGAAACGTTAAGTGCGATTGGAAATTGGGAAGAAGCGATTTCTTATTATGAAGCAGGTTTAGAGGAACAAAAAGATATCCACTCATTATTTGGATATGCCTTCACATTATACCAAGGTGAAGAATACCAAAGAGCAATTGGTGCTTGGCAAGAATTAAAAGAATTAGATCCGGAGTATGCATCACTTTACATGTATTTAGCGAAAAGCTATGAAAAAGAAGGAATGCTTCAAGAAAGCTATGAAACACTTCAAGAAGGAATTAAAGTAGATGAGCTTTCTGTACCATTTTATGTAGAATTAGCGAACATTGCGGCGAAATTAGGAAAAATAGCGGAAGCAGAGGAAGTGCTTCAAAAAGCGCTGGAGTTAGATCCAGGACATTTAGGTGCAATATTAAAATATGCGTATATCCTAAAAGAACAAGAAAAGTATGAAGAGCTAATTGCAGTTGTAGAGCGTGCGATTGATAGCGGAGAGCCAGATACACAACTACTTTGGGATCTTGCATTTGCAAAAAAACAATTAGAAATGTATTCGGATGCATTAAAACACTATGAAAGTGCATATACTTCTTTTAAGAATCATCCAGACTTCTTGGAAGAGTACGGTTATTTCTTATTGGAAGAAGGTATGCGAAAAGAGGCGAAAGAAGTATTTACTCAGTTAATACAACTAGACCCGACACAAATTCATATTGAAGAATTGTTATATAATTTAGAGGATTTTTCATAAGTTGGAAGGAAACTGAATGCCGCTTCTTGAATCTAAAAAGAAAAGAGAAAGACAGAGGAGGGACTTAATTGCTATGAATACCCCTGTTTCTGTAAACGAGAAGAAGGATTTTGTAAAATGGTTTTTGAATAATTACCAACTGAAACAGCGTGAATGTGTATGGATTTTGAATTATTTAATGAGTCACGACCAATTGATGCATAAAGTCCACTTCGTAGAGCATGCAAAATATTGTCCGCGTGGCTTAGTGATGTCCGCGAATTGTGTAAAAGATACACCGTTTCACTTTTTTAAACAAAATGTTATGACAACAGATGCTGAAAAATCGTTTCATGATATTCGTTTAAATCGAGATGAGGATATTTATATTCAACTCAATTTTAAATCATCGTTTCAAAATGCCAATTATGTAGCTGTATTAGAAGAAAACCCGTATTTACCGAAGCATATTGAAGTAAACGAGAAAGATCGTTTACTTGCAGAAAGATTTTTAGAAGAAAGTGTATTTTCTTTTAGAAGAGAACGCCTTTTGAAACAAATTGATGAAGCGCTGGATAAGCAAGATCAGGAAGCGTTTCATAGGTTAACAGCTGAGTTAAAGATGTTATAGAATTCATTTGGATTCATAAAATTTTACAAATTTCAGACTTTTTGAGAAAAACTACCTTAATATAGGTAGTTTTTCTTTTTTTACCTCTTTTAGTATGGTTTAATATATATAAAGTGAAAGTTCTGTCATTTACAGGTGAGGGGAGGGAAGAAATTTGAAATGGATTGTAAAAGATGTGGAACAGTTTGAGCAAGCAAGAGAGTATGTAGATACAGGTGTTATACCGCTTTTATCAATTTCGGCAGCAAAAGAAATGAAAATGGTAGTAGAACAAGGCGAATTTATCGAATTGTTGAGTATGGAGTTGGAAAGGGAATATAAGGGAAGAGTACTTTTACTACCATCATTTACGTATTTAGTAGAAAGTCAAAAAAATGAAAAAGGTCGTTTGCAAGAATGGACAAATCATTTACAAGAGCAAGGTTTTAAGCATATTGCTTATGTTACAAGTGATTTTTCATGGAAAGAAGGTATGCAAGAATTGCAGGGAGATTTATTTTGGTTTCCTTCATTAGCGTTAGAACAATTTAGTGATCAAGCGAAAAGAGAAGTTATTCATGCGCATATAAAAAATATAATGGTGATGTTAGAAGAAAAATGGGGAAAACAACAATAAACAGAAAGTTCTTATTATTATGAGTAGTATGATATTGACCTGTGCATGAGCGTATTATATCATGATAGTGTCCTAGTTTTTATTTTTTATATAATTTATCACGAGGGGACAATTTCTGACAGAGGGGGGAAATTTTCGTGAGCGAGAAAGAACATCGTGTATCAAGAAGACAGTTTTTAAATTATACCCTTACAGGGGTAGGAGGCTTTATGGCAGCGGGTATTTTAATGCCGATGACGCGATTTGCGCTTGATCCGGTGTTAAGAAAAGAAGCGGGAACGGATATGGTTGCTGTTGCACAAGTAAAGGATATTACAACAGAGCCGAAACGTTTCGACTTTAAGGTGAAGCAGGTTGATGGTTGGTACAAGTCCGAAGAGCCAAAATCAGCTTGGGTTCATAAAGATGAAAGCGGAGACATTGTTGCGTTCTCTCCGGTATGTAAACATTTAGGATGTACAGTGAACTGGAATTCGGACAAAGCACATCCGAATCAATTCTTTTGTCCATGCCACGGGGGCCGTTACACAAAAGACGGGATGAACATTAAAGGCACGCCGCCCCTTGCTCCACTTGATGTATACGAATCTAAAGTGAAAGATGGAACGCTGTATTTAGGAAAAGCGAAGCCAAGAGGGGGTGCAAAGTAGATGCTAAATAAAATTTATGATTGGGTAGATGAAAGGTTAGATATTACACCAATATGGCGTGATATCGCTGATCATGAAGTACCTGAACATGTAAACCCGGCACATCACTTTTCTGCATTCGTTTATTGCTTTGGAGGACTTACCTTTTTCGTTACTGTAATTCAAATTTTATCTGGAATGTTTTTGACGATGTATTATGTGCCTGATATTAAAAATGCTTGGGAATCGGTTTATTATTTACAAAATGAAGTTGCATACGGGCAAATTGTTCGTGGTATGCACCACTGGGGTGCTAGTCTCGTCATTGTAATGATGTTTTTACATACACTTAGAGTTTTCTTCCAGGGTGCGTATAAAAAGCCTCGTGAGTTAAACTGGATTGTTGGTGTTCTTATTTTCTTTGTTATGTTAGGTCTTGGTTTTACCGGATATTTATTACCATGGGATATGAAAGCATTATTTGCTACGAAAGTAGGGATTCAAATTGCAGAGCAAACACCGCTCATTGGTCCTTATATTAAAACATTACTAGCTGGTCATTCCGAAATTGTTGGCGCTCAAACACTAACTCGCTTCTTTGCTATTCACGTCTTCTTCTTACCAGCAGCACTTCTAGGTTTAATGGCCTTCCACTTCATCATGATTCGCAAACAAGGTATTTCCGGTCCGCTATAAGAGATTGCTAAATAAAAGGGGAAAGAACTAAAGGAGGGAGATTATGCATCGCGGCAAAGGGATGAAGTTTGTAGGAGATTCTCGGGTACCAGTAGCTCGGAAACCAAATATTCCAAAAGACTATTCTGAATACCCAGGAAAAACAGAAGCATTTTGGCCGAACTTCTTGTTAAAAGAATGGATGGTTGGTGCAGTTTTTTTAATCGGTTATTTATGTTTAACAGTGGCGCATCCGTCACCACTTGAGAGAATGGCGGATCCAACTGATGCCGGATATATACCACTTCCAGATTGGTATTTCTTATTCTTGTATCAGTTATTAAAGTATTCTTATGCTTCTGGTTCATTTACTGTAATTGGAGCGTTTATTATGCCAGGGATTGCGTTTGGCGCATTACTGTTAGCTCCATTTCTTGATCGAGGACCAGAAAGACGCCCGTTGAAGCGTCCTGTAGCAACTGGATTTATGCTTTTAGCAATTGCATCGATTATCTTTTTAACTTGGGAATCTGTAGCGCACCACGACTGGGAAGCTGCAAAAAAACAAGGAGCAATTGTAAAAACAGCACCAGTTGATAAAAATGATGACGGCTATAAATTAATGCAAAAAAATACTTGTTTAACGTGTCACGGTGACAATTTACAGGGCGGGGCAGCGGCGCCTGCACTGCAAAACTTAACTTTAAAGCCAGAAGAAATTGCTAAAATTGCGAAAGATGGAAAAGGTTCCATGCCTAAAGGTGTATTTAAAGGTACAGATGAGGAACTGAAGAAACTTTCGGAATTCGTTGCAAAGTATAACAAAAAATAATAAAAAGCTGACTACAAAAATTTGTAGTCAGCTTTTTATTTTGATGAAAGAAAGTTTACTATATAATAGAGTAGAGTTTGAGGAAAGAATGACTTTGTTTGAAAGGTGTTGGACATACAGCTTGGTTTACTTGTATGCAATGTTAAGACAACGCTCCGTATTATTATTTTTATTAGTTGTTAACATATTAGGTACAATATACGGATTTATATGGTATGGAAATCAATTAAAAGAAACTTCACCTATATTTTGGCCGTTTGTACCTGATAGCCCGATGGCGAGTCTCTTTTTTGTCTTTGTTTTAATTGCTTTTTTAATAAAGAGAAATTTGGGATTAATAGAGGCGTTAGCGATTGTTACTTTAATAAAATATGGTATATGGGCTGTTGTTGTAAATGCAATTATGATCTATGTAAAAGGTCCTATTGGTGTTATGGGGTATATGTTAATGCTTTCGCATTTTGCGATGGCAGTACAAGGATTGTTATATGCACCGTTTTATCGTATAAAAAAATGGCATTTTGCGGTAGCAGCTATATGGACATTACATAATGATGCAATTGATTATTTATTTTGGCAAATGCCAAGATATGGAATTATGCATTTGTTTGTAGAAGAAATTGGTTATTTTACGTTCTGGCTAAGCATCGCTACACTATGTATTACATATTATTCTTGCTTGCGTGAGAACCGAAAACAGTTTTCTTTATGATAGTTAAAACATGTAGGGGGAGAAAATGAAGAAAAATAAGAGTGGTACAAAAATATGGGATCGATTGATTACGATAGTTGTTTCATATAGTATAGCATTTTCTATATTTGCACTCGCAACAACGGCGGTTGTATACGGAAAATGGTTGTATTATTTTGAAATTGATTTTTTAAACATTCCAGATTTAGCGGATATGACGAAGGGTGATATTAAAAGAAATTATGATGTGCTTATCACATATTTATCGCCATTTTATGATGGGGCATTACAGTTGCCAACATTAGATATGTCTACAAATGGCCGTATTCATTTTGTAGATGTTAAAAATATTTTAGTAAAGATTCAATATGTGATGTATGCGACAATTATGATTGCGATGATAGGCGGCATTTATTTATTAAAAAAGAAAAATGAAAAGTTTTTACTGCACGGATCGATTTTAACAATTATCTTTCCGATAGCGCTGATGCTACCGATTGCTATTAATTTTGAAAAAAGCTTTGTATTATTCCATAAACTTTTATTCAGTAATGATTATTGGATGTTTGATATTGAAACGGATCCGATTATATTAATGCTACCAGAAGAATTTTTTATGCATGCAGCGTGTGCTATTTTATTATTTATTTTATGCGGCAGCATACTTTGTTACAGCTTGTATAGATATTTCGTAAAAAAGAAAAGAATTTCAAAGGAAAAATTCTCTGTTTAAAGAGAATTTTTTTTGTTTGTAAAACGATAATATATTTTTCGGTTCAGTTCTGTTCTATTCTTGTCCAAATTAACATATTTTGTACTAGTAGTTATAGGGGGGACCGTGATGAAGAGAACATTAATTGGATTGATAGCATTTCTAATTATAATGTTTCCGTTACGTATATATGCTGAAGAGTGGAGTGAACTAACAGGGTTGTTAGACGACTCATTACAATTAGTGAAGCGTAATGAAGATGAAAAAGCAGTACAAGTATTACAACATTTCTCGGAGCAGTTTGTAATAAAGGGGAATGAAGAGAAGCAAGAAATAACGCCAGATCAAGTTAGAGTTATTTCTTTAGCTTACGACAGGGCGAAACAATCTCTCGCGGAAACAGATTTAGGTAAACAAGTTAAAATTGATAATGTGTTAGCACTGCAGCTCGCTGTTGATGCGCAAGTGTCGAAATATCAACCACTTTGGATGGAAAGAGAAACAAAAATAATGGGTGCTTTTTCTCAAATGGAAAAAGCGATGAAAAAAGAAGATACGGGACAGTTTCAACAAACGTTAAACACATTTTTACATGAATTTAATATTATTTATCCCAGCTTAATGATCGCCTTGCCAGAAAAAGAAGTGCAGCGTGTAAATGCCCATTTGTCTTATTTGGATGAATTTCGTAACGTAATGTTAAATACGAAAGGTGGGCAAATGCAAATAGGAATCATTAAAGGGGATTTGCAAAAAATATTTCATACGGTAAAAAAAGATGAAATTGCACCCTCGCTCATTTGGTTTATGACAATTACTGGAGGTCTTATTCTATTCACATTAACTTATGTTGGATGGAGAAAGTATAAAGGGGAGAGAGAAAAAAGAAAAAGTAATGTACACTCTAAAAATAGATAATGCAATAAATAAAGATACGGATTGTAAGGTTTATTCATTGACAATGATGGCGGAAGAAAATAGAATGAGAAGTACTATAATTAAAACTTCAATGGAGGTTCATGATGTTTTATTTAATTTACTTCGCGATCATAATGATCATACCGTTGTATGCACAGTCGAGAGTACGTAGTGCTTATAGCAAGTATTCACAAGTTTATTCAACATCGGGTATGACAGGAGCGGAAGTGGCTCGAAAAATTTTAGATGAAAATGGATTATACAACGTAGCTGTAGAAGAAACACCAGGTCATTTATCAGACCATTATGATCCAACTGCCAAAACAGTTCGATTATCAACAGATAACTATTACGGTCATTCAGTTGCTGGTACAGCAGTTGCAGCACACGAAGTAGGACACGCAATTCAAGATGCAAAAGATTATAACTTTATGCGTGTACGTCATTCATTAGTGCCAGTTGCCAATTTTGGTTCCAACATGTCATGGATTTTTGTCCTAATTGGTGTATTTGCACAAATGTCTGGTTTATTGTTATTAGGTATTATCTTAATGGCAGCAGGTGTTGTGTTCCAACTTGTTACATTACCAGTTGAGTTTGATGCATCAAAGCGTGCAATGCAACAAATTGAAGCGTTAGGCATCGTATCAACAGATGAATATGGCCAAGCTCGTAAAGTATTAAATGCGGCAGCATTAACATATGTAGCGGCTGCAGCTGTAGCGGTATTTGAATTATTACGTCTCGTATTAATGTATACTGGTATGCAGCGTAGCGACGACTAAAGACTATCATTTGATAGTCTTTTTTTTGTTTTGTGGATTGAATTATATAATGTACTGCAAATAGAAATAATAGAAGCAATGCGGAAAGGCGGTGGGGGAAATGAAATATCCAGACCATTTAGTAAAACAAGTGAAAGAACGTAGTGCTCCTTATCAGCTAGAGGGCTTTTTAAGTGGAAAAGGTCCTGAAAATCCAAAATTTATGTTGCTAGGAGAAGCGCCTGGTGAAACAGAAATTCATAATGGGATTCCATTTAGCGGGAGAGCGGGAAAACAATTAATGGAGTTTTTAGAACGGATTCACGTTACAAGGGAAGAAGTATATATTACGAGCACTGTTCGGAGCAGACCTTATAAGTGGCGAGAGAAAAAAGAACGAAGTGGTGAAATCATACAAAAAAAGTATAATAGAACGCCAAATCAAGGAGAAATACTTGCCCATGCACCTTTGTTAGATTATGAATTAGAGAAAATAAACCCGAAGCTTATCGTCACGCTTGGAAATATCGGCCTTCAACGTTTAACAGGAAAAAATACAAAAATCACAGATGTGCACGGACAATTATTAAAACAGCCTATTCAAAAATTAAAGGATATGCAAAGTGCAGAGTTTACATGGTCAGAGAAAGAATATCATATTTTCCCGACTTTTCATCCTGCTTCCATTTTTTATAATCGGAGTTTATTGGAGCTTATTTATGAGGATTTAGATAAACTTGAAAAATATGTAAGAAAAAACTAGAAAAGTTAGAGAGCTTTTCTAGTTGCATTTATGTATGTAACGGATTTTTATTTTCATCTAATGTAAAACCTTCACCAACTACATCATGTACATCACTTACAGCAACAAAGGCATGAGGATCTACAGACGTAATAATATTTTTTAATTTCACGATTTCATTTTTAGCAACAACGCAATATAATACGTTCCGTTCCACTTTTGTATACGATCCAACAGCTTTTAAAAAAGTAGCTCCGCGTTCCATTTCAGATAAAATCTTGGCAGCAATTTCATCATTTTTATCCGAGATAATAGTTGCTCCTTTCGCAGCATAGGCTCCTTCTTGCATAAAATCAATGACTTTCGCACCGATAAAAACAGCAACTAACGTATACATGCCTTCGCGGTATGATAAATAGGTAAGAATCGAGACGATAATGATGATAGCATCAAACATAAACATCGTTTTTCCCATACTCCAGCCAACATATTTATGAGCGAGTCTCGCGATAATATCTACACCGCCGGTAGTCCCGCCGTATTTAAATATTATGCCAAGACCAATACCAATAAATGCCCCAGCGAATAGAGCCGCGAGTGTCATATCATTTTGTAAGTTTAAATGTAAGTTAAGAACTTCGTATCGCTGAAAAATCCATAGAAATAAAGATACGCTAAAGGTGCCGATTAGTGTATAGATAAATGTCGTTCTTCCAAGTAACTTCCACCCAATAAAAAATATAGGGATATTTAAAATTAAGTTTGAATAAGAAGGATCAAACTTAAATAGAAAATACAATAATAGTGTAATACCGGTAAATCCACCTTCTGCAAGATGATTTTCAATATTGATATTCACAATACCGAAAGAAAAAATAGCGGAACCGATTAAAATGAAAATGATATTTCGAATCTTCAAATTTGATGTCATATAGAAATCCCCCTAATTATGTAGATTGCATTGCTCCGCTGATACGGTAAAACATAATGATAAGTAATTTCTAGTTGTTAGTAAAAATAGTGCAGGCTATAAAAAACGATTGGTTCGGGCTGATCTTTTGCAAAAATCGCAAAAGAAAGTTTCACTTTACCCCGTTCCAACGGCTGGTAGGGGATAAAGCTTTGAAGGAGGGCAAACCAGCCGTAGAAACCCGATTGGTTCAACTAATCTTTTGCGAAAAGCATGCAAAAGAAGTTTCACTTTATTATAGTGTATCCAAAAAAGGGTAGCAAATAGGTGTTTGGCGGGGAATAATATTTGTCAAATCGCGATGAATTGGCTAACATGAAAGAGGAAGGATTAGAGGTGAGTTGTATGGAAGCGAAAACGATGAAGGATATGCAGAAAGAAGTAGATGCATATATTGGTCAGTTTAAAGAAGGTTATTTCAGTCCACTTGCAATGATGGCTCGTTTAACGGAAGAAATGGGGGAGCTTGCAAGAGAGGTTAATCATTATTATGGTGAGAAACCGAAGAAAAAAACTGAAAAAGAACGTAGTGTTGAAGAAGAGCTTGGAGATGTATTATTTGTTATGATTTGTATGGCAAATAGTTTAAATATTGATTTAGAAACAGCACATAACATTGTAATGAATAAATTTAATACTCGCGATAAAGATCGCTGGACACGTATTGATGAGGGAGAGAAAGAATAATGAAAGAAATTAAAGTAATTATCGCTGGACCAAGAGGACGTATGGGACATGAAGCAGTCCTTCTTATGGAAAGAACGGAACATTTTAATTTAGTAGCAGCAGTAGATTATAAGCATGGCGGAGAGAAAATTTCTGATTTACCAGGCATGCCAGCGATAAATGCACCGATTTACGCAGATTTACATACTTGTTTAGAAGAAGTAGAAGCTGATGTGTTGTTAGATTTAACAACGCCAGAAATTGGGAAACAACACGTTACACTTGCAGTTGAGCGTGGACTTCGTTCTGTTATTGGTACAACTGGATTTACAGAAGAAGAACTAAAGCAATTAACAGAGACTGCAAAAGAAAAAGCAGTAGGAACTATTATCGCTCCAAACTTTGCAATTGGTGCAGTTCTTATGATGAAATTCTCACAAATGGCAGCGAAGTATTTCCAAGATGTTGAAGTAATTGAATTGCATCATGATCAAAAATTAGATGCACCATCTGGTACAGCGGTAAAAACAGTAGAATTAATTCGTCAAAACCGTGAATCAAAGCAGCAAGGTCATCCAAATGAAGTAGAGCAACTAGAAGGAGCTCGTGGTGCAAATGTAGACGGCATTCACATTCATAGTGTACGTTTACCAGGACTTATTGCACACCAAGAAGTAATGTTTGGTGGAGATGGGCAAATGTTAACGGTTCGCCATGATTCATTCAATCGTGCATCATTTATGTCTGGTGTAAAACTATCAATTGATACAGTAATGAATCTAGATCATCTTGTGTACGGGTTAGAAAATATTATCGACTAAAGGGGAGACAACGGATGAAAATTGCCTTAATCGCACATGACAAAAAGAAAAATGACATGGTTTCGTTTGCATACGCATATAAACCAATTTTTGAAAAACATGAATTATTTGCAACGGGAACGACAGGACTTCGTATTATGGAAGCGACTGGCTTAGTTGTAACAAGATATCAATCGGGTCCTCTTGGTGGCGATCAAGAAATTGGTGCAATGATTGCAAAAAATGATATGGATATGGTGATTTTTTTCCGGGATCCAC
Organism: Bacillus sp. BC08; assembly: GCF_054326875.1. Taxonomy (NCBI): domain Bacteria; kingdom Bacillati; phylum Bacillota; class Bacilli; order Caryophanales; family Bacillaceae; genus Bacillus; species Bacillus sp. BC08. Next base: position 69,124 of record NZ_JBTGPA010000037.1, read on the forward strand.
TAACTGCTCAGCCACATGAACCAGATGTAAATGCATTGCTTCGTCTATGTGATGTATATGCGATTCCACTTGCAACGAATATGGCAAGTGCTGAAATGTTAATGCACGCATTAGAGCGAGGAGATTTAGATTACCGCAAGTTAAGAAAATGAGGGGAACAATTATGAGTGGATTACATATATTAGCGTTTGGTGCTCATGCCGATGATGTTGAAATCGGCATGGCTGGTACCATTGCAAAATATACGAAACAAGGGTATGAAGTAGGTATTTGTGATTTAACAGAGGCTGATCTTTCTTCTAATGGAACGATAGAGTTGAGAAAAGAAGAAGCAAAGGCGGCAGCTCGTATAATGGGAGTAAAAACGAGACTGAATTTAGCGATGCCAGACCGTGGTTTGTATATGAAAGAAGAGTATATACGTGAAATTGTAAAGGTGATTCGTACATATAAACCAAAACTAGTTTTTGCGCCGTATTATGAAGATCGTCATCCAGATCATGCAAATTGTGCGAAACTTGTGGAAGAAGCTATTTTTTCAGCGGGAATTCGTAAATATATGCCAGAGGTTCCACCACATCGTGTGGAGTCTTTTTATCATTATATGATTAATGGTTTTCATAAACCGAATTTTTGTATAGATATAAGTGAGTACCTTTCTATAAAAGTGGAGGCATTAGAAGCTTATGAAAGTCAGTTTTCAACAGGGGGTGATGGTGTGAAAACGCCGTTAACAGAAGGTTATGTTGAAACTGTGGTCGCTCGAGAGAAAATGTTTGGAAAAGAAGTTGGAGTCTTATATGCCGAGGGATTTATGAGTAAGAAACCGGTTTTATTACATGCTGATTTAATAGGGGGATGTAAATGAAATTAAAAATAGGTATTACATGTTATCCTTCTGTAGGTGGTTCTGGGGTTGTTGGAACAGAATTAGGAAAGCAATTAGCGGAACGCGGGCATGAAATACATTTTATTACATCGGGTTTACCATTCCGGTTAAATAAAGTGTATCCAAACATTTATTTTCATGAAGTGACGGTAAATCAATACTCTGTATTTCAATATCCACCATATGATTTAGCGTTAGCGAGTAAAATGGCAGAGGTTGCACAAAGAGAAAACCTAGACATTTTACATGTGCATTACGCAATACCACATGCAATTTGTGCTTATTTAGCAAAACAAATGATTGGAGAGCGTATTAAAATTGTTACAACCTTACATGGAACAGATATTACTGTGTTAGGTTCCGACCCTTCGCTAAATAATTTAATTCGTTTTGGTATTGAGCAATCTGATGTTGTGACGGCTGTTTCGCATTCATTGATTAGCGAAACGCATGAGCTTGTAAAACCAAATAAAAACATTCAAACGGTATATAACTTTATAGACGAGCGTGTATATTTCAAGCGTGATATGTCTCAATTAAAGAAAGAATACGGTATAAGTGAGAGTGAAAAGATATTAATTCACATTTCAAATTTCCGTAAAGTAAAACGTGTGCAAGATGTTGTTCAGGCATTTGCTAAAATTGTTACAGAAGTAGATGCGAAGTTGCTTCTTGTTGGAGATGGACCAGAATTTTGCACGATTCTACAGTTAGTGAAAAATTTACATATTGAAGATCGCGTCTTATTCTTAGGAAAGCAAGATAATGTTGCAGAGCTACTTGCGATGAGTGATTTAATGTTGCTTCTATCAGAGAAGGAGAGTTTTGGTCTTGTTTTATTAGAAGCGATGGCGTGTGGTGTACCTTGTATTGGAACAAGGGTTGGAGGTATTCCAGAAGTCATTCAACATGGTGAAACAGGATATTTATGTGAAGTTGGCAATCCAGCAGGAGTGGCAAATCAAGCCATTCAGCTATTAAAGGATGAAGAATTTCACCGTAATATGGGAGAGCGAGCAAGAGCAAGTGTTTACGAGCAGTTCCGCTCTGAAAAAATCGTCTCACAATATGAAACGATTTACTATGATGTACTAAGGGATGACAAAAATGAAAAGATTTAAAAAAGCTAGTTCTATTATTGAGACTTTAAAGCAACAAGGACATGAGGCCTACTTTGTCGGTGGAAGCGTACGAGATCTTATTATCGATAGGCCGATTGGAGATATTGATATTGCGACATCTGCTTTACCAGAAGAAGTGATGGCTATATTTCCAAGACATGTTCCTGTTGGTCTTGAGCATGGAACTGTAATTGTGGTAGAAAATGGTGAACCTTATGAGGTGACCACTTTTCGAACAGAGAGCGAATATGAAGATTTTCGAAGACCTAGTAGTGTTCAATTTGTTCGTTCATTAGAAGAGGATTTAAAACGTCGTGATTTCACAATGAATGCAATTGCGATGACAGAAGAAGGCGAAATGGTTGATTTATTTGCTGGACAGGAAGCGATTCAAAAGAGAGAAATTGTGACAGTTGGCAATGCTGCGGATCGTTTTCAAGAAGACGCCCTGCGAATGATGCGTGGTATTCGTTTCGTAAGTACGTTAGGTTTTTCTTTAGAAATGAAAACGAAACAAGCAATTGAAACATATGGACATTTACTAGAACATATTGCAATTGAGCGAATTACAGTGGAATTTGAGAAACTGTTAACTGGTACATATTGTGTGAAGGGCTTGCAAGAATTAGTAGAAACGAAGCTATTTTCTCATCTGCCATATTTACAAATGTCAGAAGAGAGATTATTAAGAGCTACGCAGTATAACTGGGATTCTTTTGAAACGGACATTGAGGCATGGGCATTCTTCTTATATTGTATCGGAGAAGAGCATCCATCTGTCTTTTTACGTCAATGGAAGTTTTCGAATAAAAAAATAAAAGATATCGTCGCAGTTTTATTAACAATTCATACGAGAAAGGAGAAGGATTGGGATACAGTCCTTCTTTATAAAACGGGAATTCATATCGCTGAAATGGCCGAAAGAGTATATGAAGCGATGATTGAAAGCTATGATCATACATCTGTTAAACGAGTACAAACGTTGTTTGAAGCATTGCCAATCAAGAGTCGCCAAGAAATGAATGTGACTGGGAATAATTTATTAAACTGGGCAAATAAAAAGCCCGGTCCATGGGTTGCTGAAATGATTCGAAAAATTGAAGAAGCAATCGTACAAGGAAAAGTAGTTAATGAGAAAGAGTGTATAAGGGAGTGGCTGCAAGAATGCAATCTACTATAAGAAAGCAGTTATTGCAAGTTTTTTCGGAAGCGGATGGCGCGTTTGTATCTGGCCAAACGATTAGTGATAAACTTGGTTGTTCAAGAACCGCTGTGTGGAAACATATGGAGGACCTTCGGAATGAGGGATATGAACTTGAAGCTGTGCGTCGATTAGGTTATCGCATTGCGGGTAAGCCAGACAAAGTAACTGCTAATGAAATTCAGTTAGGGTTACAAACGAAACATATTGGTAGAACGGTATATTTTGAAGAATCTGTTGAATCTACGCAGCATATTGCAGCAAAACTTGCTTATGAAGGTGCAGAAGAAGGCACCATTGTTGTGGCAGAAGAACAAACATCGGGCAGAGGCCGTTTAAGTAGGAAATGGTATTCACCAAAAGGAACAGGAATTTGGATGAGTATTATTTTACGTCCATCAATCCCGGTTCATCATGCACCACAACTTACTTTATTAGCGGCTGTTAGTGTTGCACAAGCAATTGAAAAATGCACAGGTGTAAACGTAGGAATAAAATGGCCAAATGATATTTTAATTCAAGGTAAAAAGGCTGTAGGTATATTAACAGAAATGCAGGCGGACCCTGATAAAATTAATGCTGTCATTATGGGTATTGGTATTAATGCGAATCAAAAACAAGAACATTTTGATGAGGAGATTCAGCATATTGCTACTTCTTTAACGATTGAGTCCGGTAAGCCAATTGTTCGTGCAGAGCTTATGCAACAAATCTTTTTACAACTAGAAAAATTATATGAAGAGTATTTACAAAATGGTTTCTCTGTCATTAAAATTCTTTGGGAAAGTTACGCTGTGAGCATCGGGAAAGAAATTACCGCTCGAACGATGAGAGAGACAATTATAGGGGTAGCAAAAGGGATTACAGAGGATGGTGTATTGCTTCTGGAGGATCATGAAGGGAAAGTACATCACATTCATTCTGCGGATATCGAAATTAAGTAAAAGAAGTTCCTTTTTGGAACTTCTTTTTATCCCGCTTTAATGGGCAGTAAGCCCCCCACCTCAAAATTCAGCGAAAGCAAAGAAATTAGGTGGGGATCGGGCTGCCCATTAAAGTCCGATTGGTGAGGGCTGATAATCAGTGGGGGATGAAGAGAACCCCCACTGATTAAAGTTTCACTTTATTTGACAATTACTTTGCCTTCCATTCCTTTAAGAAGATGGTACCGGCATATTAATTCATATGTACCAGTATTTTTAGGTTTCACGGTAATATTTTTTTCTTTTCCTGACTCGACTACGACGTCAATGCCAAGTTTCTTCACTGTAAAGGTGTGTTCATTTTTACCTTTGTTTTTTAATAATAATGTTGTTGACTCTTCAATTGGAATCGTGATGACGTTTGGCTGAAAGTAATCATCGTTTAATTCAACCTCAATTATTTTCGTTGAATCGATAGGTTGTGTTACGGCGTTAACTGAGGCAAATGCATGGAAGGAGTTAAACGTTATCACCCCTACAATCACCACAAGCAGACCGCTGAATCGAAATAACCATTTGTTCATAGACATTCGCAATTCTCCTTTTGTTAAGTATGTTCTTCCATTAACCTGCATCATTAGTTTAAGAGTTATTCGAGGCTAAAGGTTTATCTTTCTATGTTTGAGTTATTTATAAAAAATTTCACATACCGTAATGAGAATAAAAATTATTTTTTCAAAAAAATGTAGTAATCCCGTTTTGGAGTTTGCTATAATTAGTTCGAATGTGGGCAGTATCAGAGCGAACTGCACCATGATTCGAAGCAATACGAAAAAATAATAACTTGGATTCTGCCTTGATCCAATAACGGACTGGGACAGAGGGATGAATAATGCCGACTAACACACAACCCTTCTGCCCTTTTATGGCCAGAGGGGTTTTTTATATGATTTCGGCCATCTCCTCTCTCCTGCATAAAGGAGGAGTAGTTTTTGAAAACAAAAACAGATTTTTTGAAGATGAAAGAGCAAGGTGAGCCGATTACGATGCTAACGGCGTATGATTATCCATCTGCTAAATTAGCAGAAGAAGCTGAAGTTGATATGATTCTAGTTGGAGATTCCCTTGGGATGGTGGTGCTCGGATACGATTCAACAGTACCTGTAACAGTAGAGGATATGATTCATCATACGAAAGCTGTACGCCGAGGAGCGAAAGAGACGTTTATTGTAACTGATATGCCATTTATGTCGTATCATGTGTCGCCTCAAGATACGATGGTGAATGCACGCCGCATCGTTCAAGAGAGTGGTGCTCATGCATTGAAGGTAGAAGGTGCAGGGGAAGTAGTATCAACAATTCATTACTTGACGAACGCGGGAATTCCTGTCGTGGCGCACTTAGGCTTAACTCCTCAATCTGTAGGAGTACTAGGTGGGTATAAAGTACAAGGAAAAGATGCTGAAAGTGCAAAAAAATTAATAGAAGATGCGAAGAGATGTGAGGAAGCTGGTGCGATAGCGCTTGTGTTAGAATGCGTGCCAATGCAGTTAGCAGAATTAATTTCGAAGCAACTAACAATTCCAACAATTGGAATTGGAGCAGGGAAAAAAGTAGATGGGCAAGTACTTGTTTATCATGATCTTATCTCATACGGCGTAAATCGTGTTCCAAAATTTGTGAAGCAATATACGTCTGTTCAAGAGGAGATTGTGCGAGGGATTTCACAATACGTTACGGAAGTAAAGACAGGGCAATTTCCAGAAGAAAAACATTCATTCACAATGAAAGAGGAAGAATGCTTAGCGTTATACGGAGGAAAACAATAATGAAAATCGTAACTACAGTGCAAGAGATGCAGCAAATTACAAACGAACTTCGTACAAGTGGAAAAAGTATTGGTTTTGTTCCAACGATGGGTTATTTACATGAAGGTCATGCGACTTTATTACGTAAGGCAAGAGCAGAAAATGAAATTGTAGTTTTAAGCGTATTTGTCAATCCGCTACAGTTTGGACCGAATGAAGATTTAGATCGATACCCTCGTGATATTGATAGAGATGAAAATGTAGCAAAAGAAAACGGTGTAGATTATTTATTTTATCCGGGCGTAGAAGAAATGTATCCAGCAGAACAAACGACAACAGTAGCAGTTGTGAAGCGTACCGATGTATTATGTGGCAAACAAAGACCTGGTCATTTCGCTGGTGTTGCGACTGTACTAATGAAACTATTTAATATTACATTGCCAACGCGTGCTTATTTCGGTATGAAAGATGCACAGCAAGTTGCTGTCATTGAAGGATTTGTCGCTGATTTTAATATTCCGGTTACGATCGTACCAGTAGATATTGTAAGAGAAGAAGATGGATTAGCGAAAAGTTCTCGTAACGTGTATTTATCACAAGAAGAGCGTGAAGAGGCTCCTCATTTATACCGCAGTCTATGTATAGCAAAAGAAAGAATTGAGGCGGGCGAGCGTAATGCAGAAATCATTACAAATCTCGTGAAAGAGTATATTGAGACGTATACGAAAGGCACTGTAGATTATGCTGATTTATATGCTTATCCTTCACTACAAGTAATAGATAAAATTGAAGGGCGAATTATTTTAGCAATCGCAGTTAAATTTGAGAATGTACGATTAATTGACAATATAACAGTAACGGTAAAATAAGGGGGAGCATCTATGTTTCGCACAATGATGAGAGCGAAGTTACATCGCGCAACAGTAACAGAAGCAAATTTAAACTATGTAGGTAGTATTACAATTGATGAAGATTTAATGGATGCAGTAAATATTGTAGAAAATGAAAAAGTACAAATTGTAAATAATAATAATGGTGCTCGATTAGAGACATATGTTATTAAGGGCGAACGTGGTAGCGGTGTTGTTTGTTTAAATGGTGCAGCTGCAAGGCTTGTACAGCCAGGGGATAAAGTTATTATCATTTGCTACGGTTTAGTGGCAGAAGAAAATATTCATAAACAAGCGCCGAAAATTGCAGTATTAGACGATGAGAATCAAATTATTGAAATGTTAGGTGCTGAAAAAGCGGGTACGATATTATAAGTAAGAAGGCTATCTCTATTACGGAGATAGCTTTTTTGTGCATCTTTTCATTAAGATGAGATAAAACGTGGTATAGTAACATTATATAATTTTGTGTTTGATAGGTAAGAAATTGAGGTGTTACATATATGAGTAAGCGTTATGTCGTTGTGGATTTAGAGACGACAGGGAACTCCTGGAAGGATGGGAAGGATAAAATTACCCAAATTGCAGCTGTTGTAGTGGAAGATGGAGAGATATTAGAGATTTTTTCATCTTTTATTAATCCGAAGAGAGAGATTCCGCCATTTATTACAGAGTTAACAGGGATTGATGAGAGTATGGTTAAGCAAGCCCCGTTATTTCAAGATGTAGCCCCGATGGTTGTTGAGCTATTACAAGGTGCAGCTTTCGTTGCACATAACGTTCACTTTGATTGGAATTTTTTAACGGAAGAATTAAGGCAGGCTGGATATACAGAAGTACATTGTCCTAAAGTTGATACAGTTGAGTTGGCACAAATTCTTTTGCCGACGGCTGATAGTTATAAATTACGTGATTTAGCTAAACAACATGAACTAGAGCACGATCAACCGCATCGTGCGGATAGTGATGCTCTTGCAACAGCTGAATTGTTTTTACAATTTTTAAATGAAATTGAAAAGTTACCACTTGTCACCTTGCAATCGCTCTACGAATTGAGCGATGTTTTTCAAAGTGATATAGCGGATGTACTTTCTGAAAATATTTTAAAGAAAATGATGCATGGTAAAAAAGCGGCTGAGGGGTATGAAGTGTATCGAAATATTGCGCTTCGAAAGCGGAATTATTCTTTAAATCTCAGTGAAACATGTTCATCTAAATTTGATGCTTTCTTGTATAAAACAATCGATAAACTTGCATTGAATATGCCAAAGTTTGAAAAAAGAGAAAGCCAACAGATTATGATGAAGGAAATATATACGGCACTAAGAGATTCTAGGTTTTCACTAATTGAGGCAGGAACAGGAACAGGAAAGACTCTTGCATATTTACTTCCAAGTATTTATTTTGCAACGAAAAAAGAAGAACCTGTCATCATTAGTACCCAAACAGTACAACTGCAACAACAGATATTAGAAAAAGAAATTCCATTATTACAGAAAATAATGCCATTTTCATTTGAAGTAGCTCTTTTGAAAGGAAGAAAGCATTATCTTTGTCTACATAAATTTGAATATGCTTTGCAAGAGGAAGAGAAAAATTATGATATGGCGCTCACAAAAGCAAAGATTTTAGTATGGTTATTGCAAACAGAAACTGGTGATCGGGATGAGTTAAATATTCCTGAGGGCGGAAAGTTACTTTGGAACCGTATTTGTAGTGATGTACATAGTCCAGGCGGGATGCAAAGCAACTGGTATAGTCGTTGTTTTTATCAAAGAGCAAAGAATAAAGCATTATTTGCCGATATCGTTATTACAAATCATGCTTTATTATTTCAAGATTTTTCAAGTGAAGAACCACTTTTTGCTTCATGTGAACATATTATCTTTGATGAAGCTCATCATATTGAGGAAGCGGCGAGTAAAACATTAGGTGAACAGTTCTCCTGTATGTATTTCCAGCTAGTGTTATCTCGACTTGGTACGCTAGAAACAGATGATGTACTTTCTAAAGTATATAAAATGATGAAAAAATCAGAGCAAGCCTCTCGTTCAACTTTCCGTATGGTGAGTCATAGTTTAAAGGAATTGAAATTTGATGCGGATGAGCTATTCCAAATGTTACGTGCTTTCATCTTTAAACAAACAAAGCAGGAACAAGGGATAAGCAATATGCCACTAATTTATCGATACAACACGGAAGTAGAAAAAGGTAAGTTATGGGATAGCATTACCGAGTTAACAAATCGTTTTGTATACGATGTAAGAAAATTGTTGACTACACTTGAGAAGCAAGTTGACATATTGCAAAGTAAATTAGAATGGGAGATGCATGTTGTTACAGGTGAATTTATGCATTTAATTGAGTTGTTGAGAAAGATGGAACAATCTTTACAATTACTCATTTTAGAAAAAAATTCATACGTGACATGGATGGAGACTGAAACGAAGGGGACAATTCATTCAACAGTTTTATATGCACAACCTGTTCATATTGGTGAAAGGTTTGCAGATGAATTTTTAACACAGAAAAAGAGTGTTATTTTCACATCAGCAACGTTAACAGTAAACGATTCATTTGACTATATAAAAGAGGAGCTTGGTTTACATGATTTTGCTCCAAATACATTACAGGTCCCGTCACCATTCCGTTTTGAAGAACAGATGAAATTAATGGTTTCAACAGATGTGCCGTTTATTAAGCAAGCAAGTAATGAAGAATATATTGGATCTGTGTCGGCCCATATTGCAAAAATAGCGAAAGCTACAAAAGGTAGAATGCTCGTTTTATTTACTTCGTATGAAATGTTGAAAGAAGCGTATACAAATTTGAAAAATGATGAGGAATTAGAAGGTTATTTATTATTAACGCAAAGTGTGAATAATAAGAGCCGAAGTCGTCTCATTCGTAAATTTCAAGAGTTCGACAAATCGATTTTGTTAGGAACAAGTAGCTTTTGGGAAGGGATAGATATACCTGGGGATGCCCTTAGTTGTCTTATTATTGTCCGGCTTCCCTTTACGCCTCCTCATCAACCGATGATGGAAGCAAAAGGAGAGTGGTTAAAAAATCAAGGAGAAGACGTATTCGCTAAGTTAGCACTCCCGCAAGCGATTTTGCGTTTCAAACAAGGATTTGGTCGTCTGATTAGAACAAGTACAGATACCGGAACGGTATTTGTATTAGATCGTCGTTTGACAAGCGCTTCTTATGGGAAACGTTTTTTACAATCAATCCCAACTGTCCCGCTTTATGAAGGCCCTTTAGAAGAATTGTTAGAACAATTAAAAGAACGGCCAACTGAATAAAATTGGAAGAAAAATACGCCTGAAGTACATTTAAACTTCAGGCGTAAAAAATGTGGGTAGGAGGAATTTTATTTTTCTTACTTCTTGTATACAAAATGTATTGGTTTTCGACTTGAAACCTTTTTTTGCAGTACATGTCCTGCTATAATAGATGGGTGATGAAGCAGGGGTTGTAAAGAATGTACTCTTATTGTAACCGCATTGCGTTCTTCTATAATTAGAAATTTTTGTGTAACGGAGGAGTTTTTTCATGGATAAGAAAATCGAAGTCCTATCAACGACGCGTCTTAAATATTCGTCTGACTTGTATAAAGTCGTTGATAGTTTGAATCGTACGTTAAAAGAGCAGGACCTCATGTTCGGATTAGCATTAGACGAAAAAGATAAAGAAACAGCTGTATTTACGATTTACAGAACGTAGTGATACAATGAAAAAGTGGATCTTTGCAATCGTTATCGTAATCGTTGCTAGCGGAATATATGGGGCGTATGTTTATAATAAAGCAATGGAAAAGAAAATCCCTAAAGAGGCAAAATCTGTAGAAATTGCGAAAGAAAAGGCAAAGCTTACAAAAGTAAAATCTGTTGATTATTATAACGGAGAATCTTCATATACAGTCGTACAAGGTACAGATGAAAAAGGAGAACAACTTATTGTTTGGGTGCCTGAGAAAAAAGGGGAAACTATAGTAAGGAAAAAGAGTGAAGGTATTTCTGAAAAAGAGGCTTTACAAAGAACGATTGAACAAGTCGGAGATGACAGTAAAGAGCCCAAAAGTAAGCCTAAAGAAATTTTAAAAGTAAAATTAGGCTTTGAAAACAATATACCATTATGGGAAGTTACATATATTGATGATGAAAATCGTTATAGTTATTACTATCTTGCATTTAAAGATGGTCAGTTTTTACGACGATACAGCATTGAAAAATAGATGTAGGGGGAACCACAAATGAAATTAGCAAAGCGAGTAGCTGCTTTAACACCATCTGCAACTCTAGAAATTACAGCAAAGGCACAAGCGTTAAAAGCAGAAGGTCATGATGTAATTGGATTAGGGGCAGGAGAACCTGACTTTAATACGCCAGAACATATTATGGATGCTGCACATAAAGCGATGTTAGAAGGACATACGAAGTATACGCCAACAGGTGGATTACAAGCGTTAAAACAAGAAATCGTGAAGAAGTTTACTCGCGATCAAGGAATTGCGTATGATCCATCTGAAATTATTGTATGTAACGGCGCGAAGCATGCATTATATACATTATTCCAAGTATTACTTGATGAAGGAGATGAAGTTATCATCCCAACTCCTTATTGGGTAAGTTATCCTGAGCAAGTAAAGCTTGCTGGTGGTAAGCCGGTTTATGTAGAAGGTCTAGAAGACAATGAATATAAAATTACAGCGAAGCAGCTGCGTGAGGCAATTACAGAGAAAACGAAAGCAGTTATTATTAATTCACCGAGCAATCCAACAGGAATGATTTACAGCAAAGAAGAATTACAACAGCTTGGAGAAGTATGTTTAGAACATGATATTTTAATCGTTTCAGATGAAATTTATGAAAAATTAATTTATGGTGGAGCAGAATATACTTCGGTTGCCCAGCTTTCTAATGCATTAAAAGAACAAACACTTATTATTAATGGTGTATCTAAATCTCATTCTATGACAGGATGGCGTATTGGATATGCAGCAGGAAATAAGCAGCTTATTAAAGCGATGACGAACTTAGCGAGTCATAGTACGTCAAACCCTACTTCAATCGCTCAATACGGCGCAATCGCGGCATATGCAGGCTCACAAGAACCTGTAGAAACAATGCGTCAAGCATTTGAAGAGAGATTAAACATTATTTATGATAAATTAATTCAAATCCCTGGCTTTACTTGCATTAAACCACAAGGTGCATTTTACTTATTCCCTAATGTAAAAGAAGCTGTAGCTTTATCAGGATACGAAAATGTTGATGATTGGGCAAAAGCTCTATTAGAAGAGGAAAAAGTGGCTCTTGTACCAGGTACAGGATTTGGTGCTCCGAATAACGTTCGTTTATCATATGCGACTTCTCTTGAACAAGTAGAGAAAGCATTAGAACGCATTCATACGTTTATGAAAAGTAAAGTGCAAGCTTAATTGTATATTTTATTAACGCAATACAAAAAACCTTCCTACATAATAGGGAGGTTTTTTTGACGAATTGTGGCAAAAAGAAATAGTGAAAGGTGTGTTATACTAGAGAACGAGGTGTTTGGTGATGAAAAAGAAAATGATGTTACAGTGGTTTGAGCAGGGAAGCATTGCAATTCCAAAATTACTTATGATGCATTATAAAAAATTAGGGTTAAATGAAATGGAATTTATGGTTGTACTTCATGTACACACATTTTTAGAATCGGGCAATTCGTTTCCGACTCCGTCAGAGATTTCAGAACGAATGACGATTACTGAAATGAAATGTATGGAAGTCATTCAGGCATTGATTCAAAAAGGTTTTTTATCACTAGAAGGTGGACAAAAATCAGAAGCAATGATGTGTGAAAGTTATTCTTTACAACCGCTGTGGGAAAAAATATTGCATTTCTTAATGAATGAATCAGTAGAGGAAGAACAAAAAGAAATAAAACAACTGCAAGTAAATTTATATACAGTATTTGAAAAAGAATTTGGAAGACCACTTTCGCCGTTTGAATGTGAAACGTTGGGTATGTGGGAAGATCAAGATCAACATCATCCGAATTTAATTCAAGCGGCCCTCAGGGAATCTGTAATGAGTGGTAAGCTTAATTTCCGATATATTGATCGTATTTTATTTGAGTGGAAAAAGAATGGTATTAAAACAGTAGATCAAGCCCAAAACCAAGGACGAAAATTTAGAGAAAATCAACAACGAACGCAGCAAACGACAAAACAAGAGACGAAATTTACTGGGAAAGTGCCTTTTTATAATTGGTTGGAGCAGTAATGTAGGAGGAAGTATATGTTAAATAAAACGCAAATTCGCTATTGTTTAGACACAATGGCGGATATGTATCCAGAAGCACATTGTGAATTAATTCATGATAATCCGTTTGAATTAGTAATTGCGGTGGCATTATCTGCACAATGTACAGATGCACTTGTAAATAAAGTGACGAAAAATTTATTTCAAAAATATAAAACACCAGAAGATTATTTAAGTGTTTCCCTAGAAGAGTTACAACAAGATATACGTTCTATTGGGTTGTATAGAAATAAAGCAAAAAACATTCAAAAATTGTGCCGAATGTTGCTGGATGATTATGATGGAAAAGTTCCAGAAGACCGTGACGAGCTGACGAAGTTACCAGGGGTAGGGAGAAAAACAGCAAATGTAGTTGTTTCGGTAGCATATGGCATTCCGGCAATTGCTGTTGATACGCATGTAGAGAGAGTGAGTAAACGGTTAGCGATTTGTAGATGGAAAGATTCGGTGTTAGAAGTAGAAAAGACATTAATGAAGAAAATTCCGATGGATGAATGGAGCGTTACACATCACCGTATGATTTTCTTTGGGCGTTATCACTGTAAAGCACAGCGACCACAATGTGAAGAGTGCCCTTTACTAGAAGTATGTCGTGAAGGAAAGAAACGAATGAAGGTGAAATAAAGGATGGAGCGAGTGATAGAAATACCGAAAGAATTTCGATGCTTACCATTTTTTAAAGAAAGTATGGATTCGATTACGTATCATACAGAACAATCTTTTGAAGAAATCATACAAAATACTTACTTTATATATGATATGGAAAGACAAGATGAGCCGTGGAATGAAATTGAAAATAGTATTCCTATACTGTTGAACGTATGGAAAAGTAAGCATGAAAACATCGCTACACTATTTCGAAACAGAAATAAGCAAGAAGCTGAAGGTCCAATGATTCTTTTTGCGGCACATTTGTTATCGATTGTATATTGGCTAAATGAGCAACCTGTTCATAGTTTGAATGAACTGGAAGCTTATACGAGTAATTTAGAAGTACAACCAGTTAATTTTATGGAGCGATATTCGTTTATTATAAAGAAACCGAATAATTATCATTCCTACATTCAGTTAGTGCAGTTGTATATTGAAATAGAAAAGCTATATGTAAAGAAAATGATAACAAAAAAGAAGTCTTTTTCTCGTTAAGAGAAAGGACTTCTTTTTTTGTATTAAGACTCTGTTGTAACAACATTTCCGTCTGCGTGAGGTGTATCTCCACCTGTATTTTGTTGTTGCTGCTCTTGTTGTTTCTTAGCTTCTTCTTCAGCTTTTTTCTTGGCTTCTTCTTGTTTTAATTTATCTTCATTAGCCTTTTTCTGAGCTTCCTCATCAGCCTTTTTCTTAGCTTCTTCTTCGGCTTTCTTTTTGGCAGCTTCCTCATCAGTTTTCTTCGCATCTGGAGTTCCGCCAGGCGCAGTGAAGGATGCTCCAACTGCTGGGCTTGTTCCAGTGCCTTTTTTCGCTACTACAGAGAAGCTGTAAGTAACGCCTGGTTTAATACCACCAAGAGTAGCTGTCGTACCACTTATTGATAGGCTACCACTTGAACCGTCAGTCGCTTTATAGCTTGCTGCATACGCATCAACTTCTGCTGGTCCAGACCAGTTTAGTGTAACGGTGCTAGCCCCATCGAAAGTAACATTAAGACCACTAGGTGCATCTACTTTAATTTGTTTCACTGCATCTTTCTTAGCACCTTTTACGTACAATTCACCGTTTAATTCTTGTACAGAAGAAGGGCGTTCGAAACGTGAGTTATCTGTAGCGAATTTGCTCATCATTACTTGGAACATTTGTTGCGCAATTCTAGTATAACGATCACTAATGTAGTTTTCTGGGCCGTTTTTTTCGTAACCTGTCCAAACAGCCATTGTATATTGCGGCGAATATCCAGCGAACCAACTATCTCTGTTTGCATCAGCTGGAATACCATATTTTTTAATAACATCTTCATCAAAGTTTTGTGTTCCTGTTTTACCGGCAACATCAACACCTGAAACGTATGCTGTTGGACCAGTACCGCCAGAACCAGGTTTTACTACGTCACGAAGAACGTCAGTCACCATGTAAGCTGTGTAGTCTTGCATCGCACGTTGTTCTTTCGGTTTAAAACTTTTCTTTTTCCCATCTGGGAAGATAACTTCTTTTACAAAGTGTGGTTTATTGTAGTTCCCACCGTTACCAAAGGCTGCATATGCCCCGGCTAATTGTAATGGAGAACTATCGTTACTACCAATTGCTGTTGATTCATATGTTTTGCCGTCTTTAAATGTCATACCTAAACCTTCAGCAAACGCTTGTGACTTAGGAAGACCAACCGCTTGGGCTGTTTTTAAAGCTGGAATGTTTAATGACTTTTTCAAAGCTTCACGTAGTGAAACGTCACCTTTGTAACTATTTGTTGCATTTCGTATTTTTTTACCAGTGGAATACGTATACTCTGAGTCATTTAATTGATGGTATGTAGACCATTGTAAATTCTCAATTGCTGGTCCGTAGTCGAAAATTGGTTTCATTGTTGAACCAACTTGGCGTTTTAAATCAGTGGCCATATTATGACCTTTGAAAGTAGACTTGCTTTCTTTACGCCCAGCTCCAATTGCTCGAACTTCTCCAGATTGTGTATCCATAAATACGAATGATCCTTGGAATTGATCGTTCGGATACTTAATAAGATTGCCATCCATAATTTTTTCAGCATAATCTTGAGCATCTTGATCAAGTGTTGTATGAATTGTTAAACCATCCGAGCCGATATTTACATCAGGATATTCTTTTTCAACTTCTTTTACAACCGCATCTAAAAATGCTTGATACTTCATCTCCGTTATTTCTGAAGATGGTTGAAGACCCTCTGTTACTGTGATTTTAACTGCGTTATTCATTTCTTCTTTTGTTATATAACCATGTCGATTCATTAATGATAATACGACGTTACGACGTTGTGTAGCTCGTTCAACGTTATCTGGTTTTGTTGGATCATAAATATTAGGACCTTGGGGTAAACCTGCAAGCATTGCAGCTTCATGTAACTGTAAGTCTTTTAAATCTTTACCATAATATTTTTGTGCTGCTGTCGCAATACCATATGAACGGTTACCTAAATTAATCTTATTTAAGTACATTTCTAAAATCTCATGTTTAGAATATTGTTGCTCTAATTTGTAAGATAGGTACCATTCTTGCACTTTTCTCTTTGCAGTTTTGTCCATCGTTAGAAAATAGTTTTTGACTACTTGTTGTGTAATCGTACTACCACCTTGAGATCCGAATCCTCCAGTGACATTTTCCATAACTGCTTTTGTAGTTCGTTTAAAATCAATTCCATTATGATCATAGAAACGTGAATCCTCAGTTGCAAGGAATGCATTTTCAACTACTTTTGGAATTTGATCATACGTAACATGGGTTCGTTTTTCAGCACCGTATTCATAGAAAAAGTTCCCGTCCTTGTCAAGAAACTTTGTTGATAAAGGATTGACAAGTTTTGATTTGTCTAATTTTGGAGCATCCTTTACCATAACAAAGAAAGCGGAAACGCCAGCTACAAGACCAACGATACCAAGAAGTAGACAACCTATAAGGAATTTTTTAAAAAAGGAGCCTTTTTTCTTTGGTTTTTTCTCTGTATTTGTTTCTTGCTTTTGATTTTTTACATGATTTCGTTCTGTACGAGAACGATAATTATCTGACATTATACTTTCTCCTACCTTTCATTCTCTCCCCAAAAGTCGAAAAAAGAGCCTTAGTGATGACTCTATCACGAAAAATAAACCGTGTCTAGTACACGGATATAATCAATCCGAGGGTGATAACCGCACGATAATAAAGATCCATGCTCTTCTATTTCTTCTTTCGTAATCGATTTTCTTCCACCAGTATTTTGACGATTCCAAAATGCAATAATATGTTTTGCATCTAATAAATAAAGTTCATCAAAAAGTGTAAATTTAATAATAACAAATGCAATTCCATTATGAGCGATTACTTGCTTCATATGTTCAATTTGATGAAGGTGGAAGTTTTGAAGTGGAAAGCTGGTTTTATTTTTTGTTTCTTTCGCTTCAAAATCGATGTACTTCCCTTTATATACACCGTTGTAA
The DNA here is from genome assembly GCF_054326875.1 of Bacillus sp. BC08. Lineage (NCBI taxonomy): Bacteria > Bacillati > Bacillota > Bacilli > Caryophanales > Bacillaceae > Bacillus > Bacillus sp. BC08. The sequence continues at coordinate 86,373 of NZ_JBTGPA010000037.1, forward strand.
TCTGTTGTAGAAGGTTGTTTAAAATACGCTTCTTTTACCACTGCAGCACTTCGAGCGGGGTAATCTACTTTTACAATTTGAAGAGGTGTAGGTTTTTTATGTACGCATGCAATATTATGGGTTAAGTAATATTCATTTGTTTCATTCAATTCCTCTTCAAGGGACATACCTCTATTACTATAAGTATGTTTTTTAATTGGTGTTTTATGAGGTTGTGAAGCTTGATTGTACCGTTTTCCATTTGGGTAACGAATGGTCATAGTGTGTCCACTCCCAACTTGCTAAGAATTACTTACAAAGGTGATTATAACAAAAAATGAAAAAAGATGTGACCTTTTTGAAGAAAGGTATGATGACTTATTTATGATTACTTGGAAAGATTATGAGAAAATTAAACAATATCGTAAAGATATGGTCTGCACAGAAGAAGAAAAAACAATCGTTTACAACATTAAGAGGGAAATAGAACTAGCTAATATGGACAACATTTCTCGAACACAGTCCTATCAAGAATATTATGTAAGAAATAGTGAAATTAGGTGGGCTTTTTTAGCAAGTATGGTCTCAAGAAATGCGGGATGGAATATGACTGATTTAAAAGGGCGATTTTATGCTACTGTTTTACCTCAAACAGTAAAAAAACATTTATTTCTGACTTATGAAGAAGCGAATTGGGTTATTTTTTTAGATGCATTTCCTCAGCTATTGTTATACGAAGAAAGTAAGAGGAGGCAAGTACCGCTATTCCATTTGTTACAATATTTCAACGTATCAATTTTTATGGAAAAAGAATGGATATATTTTTGGGAGAAAAAAGATAGAAATAGGCTCATGACAGCGCTTATTATAAATGAGCAAAATAAAATTCAAAAACCAGTTATTGAGAATACATATTTTAAAAAACATGTATTTCATACTGCACTTTTTAAATTGCAAGAAATGCTTCATATAAGTGCTGTTATTTTTCCAACCGTTGAAGGGGGGATGTATGGGTTTTCAGTATATCAATTTGAAACGTTACAAAAGCGTATAGAACTAGGGAAGAAATTAGCGGATTTACTGTTTCATCCGAATTATAAAAGTTTATTCCATAGGTTTGCATTGCAAACTATACACACAGGATCAAGAGCAGACTTTGAATGTTATGTAAGAGAAGTTAGAAAATCTTGTACGCCAGCCCTTAGAGAGGTTTATCCTGTCGTTGCACATAAGGAAATAAGTATGAGAGATTGGTTTTGTAGAGATACGGAAATACATGAGTTGTTTTTACTGGAAGAGTATAAGGGGGAAGTTGATATAACAGAATGGTATAAAAGAAAGAGGGAGCAAATCTATGTTGCTTCTATTGTAAATCGTTTTGTTAAAAGGATGGATGAGTTCGTGATATAATAACAAAGAAGTCCCGTCTTCATTTATGAAGACGGGACTTCTTAATGAGAAGTAATCCTGCCATGTGTGCGAAAAATTTAATCTCAAAACGTAATGAACATAAGAGATTAAGGATGCTCCAGAAATTAGCTTTTTGTAAAAGTGCTAAAGTTTCACTTTATGTAGCAGGGAAGTTTGGACCATCTAACTTTGGATTGCCAGTCTCGGGTTTATTTTGTTTGTTTTGTTTTTTCTTTTTTTCGTTTTTGTTCTTTGTCATTTTCATACACCTCCTTTTTGTATTGTTACCATTTCTATCAATGACATACAAAATGATTTCTTTGACGAATAACAACTAGTTTTGTCATGTGGGCAGGAGTGAGGAATCATTCGGCGAAATTACATGACAAAGGAAAAGCAAAGAAGGGGGCGTTTTGTATATGGCGATGGTTCAGAAGGAAGATGTAATGAAAACAATGGATCAAATGTTAAGTTCTCTCGATTTGCTGGAAATGAATATAGGGATTAGAACGAATCATGCATTGAAGGATAAGAGTGAAAAAATATGCAATAAGATAGAAATAACAGAAATGCATATTGAACATATGGAAAATAAATTAGTGCATCACGAAGAAAAAGGGAATTGGGTGAAGGCATTTCAAAACGTCGTAGTGAGTGCATAATAAGGTGGGAATAAAATGAAGTATGAAGCATTAATACAATCTTCAGAAAAACTCATGCAGTATAATAATGAAGCGAATGTGAAAAAAAGAGAAATGATTGAGTACGATTTTTATAAGGATATGAAACCATTTGTGGATATGGTAGATGGGGAGTTAAAAGTGTGGAAAGAATTAGCTTATAAATGGATTAAGGAAGAAAAACCGAAGTATATACATGTACAGCAAATTGATCAAGTGTACGATAATTTACAGACAAATGTATTGCAATGTTTTGTAAATAAAGGTAAAGGTAAGCGATTCTTTGAAACACATCAAGCCATTTCGTATACTTTGCAAAATATAATTGAGCAATGTAAGTAACAAGAGGGGAAACCCTCTTGTTTTTTTTATGCTTCTGTCAATGTTGTAGGTTTTGTTGCACCGTTTATTTCTAATTCTTTTATTAATGTTCGGTAATCTGAAATGCATATTTTTCCTTCGAGATACCAATGTCTCGCAAAGTCTAACAATTCATTTACATTCTCTGTGTAATACCCCTTTTTTTGAGAAAACGCTTGTTTTAAATCCCCTAATACCATGTTGATTCCTCCCCCATGAGAATCTTCTTCTTCATTATCATAGCATGGAAGGGTTTTCTTTTTTAATTTTTTAAAAATTTAAACTTCCGACAAAAATAGACAGATACTCCGTCACACATATTATTTTACTGGTACATATTATATATGTAGAAACTTATGTGAAGGAGGAGAGAATGCATGTTTCAACAACCAAACGTATATCAGCAATCTAATCCATATGCACAGCAAAATATGTACCAATATAATACGGATACATATTTACGGTATAATATGTATCCTTTCGAGCCTCATTATGGAAATCAAAATTATTACCAGCCATTTGAAGTGTCGTTTATGAATCAACAGCAACAGCAACAGCAACCTTATATGAATCAACAGCAACAGCAGCAGCCCTATATGGATCAACAACAACAAACTTATATGAATTCACAATACTATATGCCACCACCATCTCCCTATGGAAATCAACAAGCGATGTTTTATCCACCAAAACAACCGTATCCGACGCAGAATAAACAAAAACAACAACAGCAACCGAGTCAATTTTCTAGTTTTGTTTCCCAATTTAAAAACTCAGATGGTAACTATGATGTAAATAAAATGATGAATACAGCTGGACAAATGATGAATGCGATGAATCAAGTGACAGGTATTGTAAAACAAGTTGGAGGTTTTTTTGGTAAGTAATTTTGAAGGATTGTCTATAAAAAACATTGTATAGGAAGTGGGGACTAGACAAATTTCCTTGTAATAAATGGGTATATATAACAAGCGGCTTAACCTCCTTTCTCATATTGTAAAGTGTAATCAGATTTTTTTTATGAGAGAGGAGAGAAAAAACTATGCATCATTGTCATCCTTGCTTTGGAGGGCATAAGCCTACAGGACCTATTTGTACAACTGCTCCTGTCATTCATCCGACGAAACAATGCGTAACACATTCTTTTTCGACAACGGTGGTGCCACACATTTTCCCGACGCATACAACACATGTACACCATCAACAAATTAAAAACCAAAACTTTTTCCCGCAAACAAACTCGAATGTAAATGTTGTAGACCCGGTTGATCCAGGATTCGGCGGCGGATGTGGACCATGTGGTCATGGTCATCATGGTCATCATGGACATCAAGTATCTCCATTTGGTCCAGGACCAAATGTATCTCCATTTGGACCAAACGTATCTCCATTCGGGCCAAATGTATCACCATTTTTACCAAACAATGTATCACCAGTAGGTCCGAATATTGGACCAAACGTTGGTGGAATGTTTAAAAAGTAAATGATATGTTAGAACTAGCGAAATGCTAGTTCTTTTTTTGTAATTGGAGTGTTGATATGAAAGTTATTGCTATAACGGGATATAAGCCGTTTGAACTTGGTATATTTAAAAATGATCATCCAGGGGTGGACTGTATAAAAAAAGCATTGCACCGAAAATTAACTACTTTTGTAGAAGAAGGTTTGGAATGGGTGATAATAAGTGGACAGCTAGGGGTCGAATTATGGGCTGCTGAAGTTGTTTTTGACATTCAAGTAGAATATCCAGATTTAAAATTAGCGGTATTTACTCCGTTTTTAGAACAGGAAGAAAGTTGGAAGGAAGATAACCGTGAATATTACGAATATATTCTCTCTCAAGCAGATCATATTGATAGTATTACGAAACGGAAGTACGAAAGCCCAGAGCAATTTAAATTAAAAAATCAATTTTTTATTGAAAAAAGTGATGCACTTTTAGCTGTATATGATGAAGAAAAACCAGGGAGTCCTAAATATATTGTAGAAGCAGCAAAGAAAAAAGGAGAAATAGAAAATTATCACAGTTATTTTATTCTTTTTTCTGATTTACAAGATATAATAGAAGAGGAACAGTGGAATAATGCTGAGTAATATGTAATATAGTACTCGTATATATGATTGACAAAAGGCATTGTTTCTGAAAAAATTTAGGTAATGAAAGTTTTGGCAAAAATTTGAGGTGAAGAAAATGATTTCGGATAAAATTAAATTAACGGCGAAAGATATTTTAGAAAAAGAATTTAAAACAGGCATGAGAGGCTATCAACAAGAAGAAGTAGACAAGTTTCTTGATATGATCATTAAAGACTATGAAGCTTTCCACAAAGAGTTTGATCAATTAAAGCAACAAAATGCTCGTTTAAAGCGTGAATTAGAGGAACAAAAATTAGTAGCAACGCAAGTGCCACAACAACCAGTTGTACAAACACCAGTTGCACAACCTGTATATAACAACACGAATACGGACATTTTAAAACGTCTATCTAATTTAGAAAAAGCTGTATTTGGAAGTAAGTTATACGAATAATTTCTAGTGGTAAAAAGGTTAAAGCATTTTACATAGAAAAAAACATTGCAAAATCTTTTTGTTTCCACTATACTAATGGATGTCATAACGTTTGGGTAATCGCTGCAACGCCAACGTTGTAGAGGAAAGTCCATGCTCGCACGGCCTGAGATGGCTGTAGTGTTCGTGCCTAGCCAATTCATAAGCTAGGGTATTCTGGCTGTAAGGCTGGTTTAACGGCAGGGAAAAAACCTAAGTCCTTTCGGATATGGTTTGACTACCTTTAAAGTGCCACAGTGACGAAGTCCTTGAAGAAATGATAGGAGTGGAACGAGGTAAACCCCACGAGCGAGAAACCCAAATAATGGTAGGGGAATCTTTTCCAAGGAAATGAACGATGGGAAAGGACAGGTTGTATAACCTGTAGATAGATGATTGCCACCGGAGTACGAGGCGTGGGCCGTTTGCAGTACAAAGGAACAGAACATGGCTTACAGAACGTTATGAACCAACTATGAAATAACTCAGCTCTCCTTTGTTAGAGGAGGGCTTTTTATTTGTATGAAGTTATAAATTATGAGTTAAAATGGTTAATGAGAAATTTCTTCGTAAAATGTAATGATTAATAGGACAAATTGCTATTAATTATTGTTTGACTATACATAAGAGGTGAATGCAAATGGGAAAAGTTACTTTAATTGCAACAGCGGCAATGGGTATTGAAGCACTAGTTGCCCGAGAAGTTCGTGATCTTGGTTATGAATGCCAAGTGGAAAACAGCAAAGTAACATTTGAAGCAGATGAAAAGGCGATTTGTCGCACGAACTTATGGTTACGTACTGCGGACCGTGTGAAAATTAAAGTTGGCGAATTCAAAGCGACAACATTTGATGAGCTGTTTGAAAAAACGAAAGCATTAAACTGGGGAGATTATATTCCAGAGAATGGAGAGTTCCCAGTAATCGGTAAATCATTAAAATCTGAGTTATTCAGTGTTTCGGATTGCCAACGTATCGTTAAAAAGGCTGTCGTTGAAAAATTAAAAACAACATATAAACGTACAACTTGGTTTGAAGAAGATGGTCCGTTATTCCGTATTGAGATCGCAATGCTAAAGGATATTGCAACGTTAACAATTGATGCAAGTGGTGTTGGACTTCATAAACGTGGATACCGTATGGATCAAGGGGAAGCTCCATTAAAAGAAACATTGGCTGCGTCTTTAATTAAGTTAACAAACTGGAAGCCAGATCGTCCTTTCGTGGATCCTTTCTGTGGATCAGGTACAATTCCGATTGAAGCAGCATTAATTGGCCAAAATATTGCACCAGGATTTAACCGTGGCTTCGCATCAGATGAGTGGGGCTGGATTGGTAAACAAAACTGGCGTGAAGCTCGTCAAGAAGCGGAAGATTTAGCGAATTACAATCAACCACTACAAATCATTGGATCAGATATCGATCATCGTATGATCCGAGTTGCTCAAGATAACGCTGAAGAAGTAGGTTTAGGTGATTTAATCACATTTAAACAAATGCAAGTAAAAGATTTCACGACAAAAGAGGATTATGGCTATGTTGTAACGAATCCTCCATACGGAGAACGTTTAAGTGAAAAAGCACTCGTTGAACAATTGTACAAAGAAATGGGACAAGTATTCCGCCCATTAGACACATGGTCAGCGTATGTATTAACAAGCTACGAAGCATTTGAGAAGTGTTACGGAAAAGATGCATCGAAGAAACGTAAACTGTTTAATGGATTTATCCGTACAGATTACTACCAATACTTCGGAAAACGTCCACCGCGTAACTCATAGTATAAAACTCCTCCAGCGCGCATATACTGGCTATTATGTAATGCGTAAAGGAGGGCGTGATATGGATAGTTTCCAATTATCGATGATTCAAAAAGCTATTCATCGTACGTATGATGAGATCGGGAAAGAAGTGGATAGCCAAGGTACGATTGTAGATGAAATACAAAAAGCACAAGAAGAATATTTGTCAGCTCTTTCACACGAAACAGCGATTGATAAACGGTATTTAAAGTCATTAATATAGAAAAAAATTTTCCTTTTTCGAAAGGAAAATTTTTTTTCGTGTATTTCTATGTATGGCAACAGGGGAAAGTGGCTGCACACATATGAGTAGCAGTTGTTATATCTTTTTATAGAAAAACTTTTTGGTTGGAGGCTAAGGATGTTTACTGAGAAGAGATTACCATTTGAAGTAGGAAAACAAGATAATTTTTATGATAAGTTGAATGAATGGATTGGAGATGTGTTTTACGATATCCTTCCGGAAAAAGGCTTTGAAGAGCGTGATGAACAAATTTTTATGGCGTTTCAATTAGAGCGTGCTTTCCAAGAAAAGAAAGTAATGTTCGCAGAAGCGGGTGTAGGAACAGGGAAAACAATTGTATATCTTCTATATGCAATTTGCTATGCGCGTTATACTGGAAAACCAGCTATTATCGCTTGTGCTGATGAAACGTTAATTGAGCAGCTTGTGAAAGAAGAAGGGGACATTGCTAAGTTATCTGAAGCATTAGGACTATCTGTTGATGTAAGACTTGCGAAATCAATGGATAATTATTTATGTTTACGTAAACTTGAAGATGTTATGAGTGGACGAGCTCCAGAAGTAATTGAAGATGTATATTACGAATTACCGCAGTTTGTATTCGATCATGGTACGATGCAAAACTTTACTCACTACGGTGACAGAAAAGAATTTCCTCTTTTAAATGATGAGGAATGGTCAAAAGTAAATTGGGATTACTTCCAAGATTGCTTCACTTGTGATTCTCGTCATCGCTGTGGTCAAACTCTTTCTCGTGAACATTATCGTAAAGCGGCAGATTTAATTATTTGTTCTCAAGATTTCTATATGGATCATATTTGGACGTACGATGCTCGTAAACGTGAAGGGCAAATTCCGTTATTACCAGAAAGTAGCTGCGTTGTATTCGATGAAGGACATCTTGTAGAATATGCAGCTCAAAAAGCTTTAACGTATCGTTTAAAGCAGACGATGATGGAGCAACTTTTAACGAGATTGTTGCAAAACGATATTCGTGAAGAGTTTGCACATTTAGTAGAAGAAACAATTTGGCAAACAGAGCGATTCTTTGATGTGTTACAAGAAAATAAAAAGGAAATTGCCGGTTCTGATCGTTTAGGAATTACTGTGACAGAAAAAGTAACTGCTGAAGCGAAGCGACTTTATGCGAAAATTGGTGAAGTCGGCGATGCATTAGTATTTGAAAGTGAAATGCATACAGTAAACACGTATGACTTAAATATCGTTGATGAACATCTAGATGTATTAGAACATTCACTTCGTCTGTTCATGCACGAGAAAAATGTAATTACATGGGGTGAAGAAGGTGATGGAGCCTTCACGTTAGTGATTATGCCACGTGCAGTAGAAGAAGTATTACAAGAGAAAGTATTCTCGAAGAAAATCCCGTATATTTTCTCGTCTGCTACATTATCTAATAACGATTCATTCGCATTTACAGCAAATAGCCTAGGGGTAAAAGATTACTTATCATTCTCAGTTGCCTCACCGTTTGATTATGAGGAGCAAATGGCAGTAAACTTACTATCGCATACGAAAGAAAATGAATGGGAAAGAAAGTGTCAATATACACTTGAAAATATACAGAAAACAAATGGACGTACACTTGTATTATTCCGTACAACACAAGAACTTGCAGCGTTTAAAGAATATGTAAGCAAAGAACAAATGTCCGTTCCGTTCCTATATGAAGGGGATCAAGAAATTAGTCAGCTCGTTTCTCGTTTCCAAAATGAAGAAGAGACTGTACTTTGTGCCGTTCATTTATGGGAAGGTTTAGATATTCCTGGTTCATCATTATCACATGTTATCATTTGGTCATTACCATTCCCTCCAAACGATCCTGTATTTGAAGCGAAGCGTAAACATGTAAATGATCCGTTCTGGGATGTAGATGTACCATATATGATTTTACGTCTTCGTCAAGGGATTGGACGTTTAATTCGTACGAGCGACGATAAAGGTGCTATATCAATCTTCTTATCTGATACAGAAGATGAGAAAGTGATAGAAGCGGTGAAAAACGTACTACCAGTAGAAGGTAAAGAATTATAAGGAGAAAGCTTGGCGCTTGCCAAGCTTTTTTTCTATTATAAAAGGAATTTAGATTTCCATGTCGAATTAAGTTTGAGGTAGAAAAGGGAGGTTTTATACGATGACAGTAGCTACATATGAAGTAGAAAAACAATTTTTAACATATGTGAAGAAGATACAAAATTACGGAGAAGCATTAAGCTTAATGTTTTGGGACTTAAGAACAGGTGCGCCTAAAAAAGGTGTAGATCAGCGTTCAGAAGTAATTGGTATGCTTTCATCAGAAGTATTTGTAATGTCGACTTCAGATGAGATGGGGAATTATTTAACAGAACTTGAAGCTTTAATACGTGAAGATAAAATTTCTGAAACGACGAAGAAAATGGTTGAAGAATGTCGTAAAGAATATGATAGAAATAAAAAAATTCCACAAGCGGAATATGAAGCGTATGTGAAATTAGAAGCGAAAGCGGAAAGTGTGTGGGAAGAAGCTCGCGAAAAATCTGATTTCGAAATGTTCCGTCCGTATTTAGAACAAATAGTTGAATTTAAAAAGAAATTCATTACATATTGGGGTTACGAAACATATAAATATAATACATTATTAGATATGTATGAGCCGGGTATTACAGTAGAAGTGTTAGATCACGTATTTGGTCAGCTTCGTGAGCGTATCGTTCCGCTCGTAAAAGAAATATCGGAGTCACAAAAAAGATTAAAGACAAGTGCTTTATCAGAACATTTTTCAAAAGAAAAACAAAAAAACTTTACATTAGAGCTATTAAAGCAATTAAATTATGACTTTGAAGCAGGTCGTCTTGATGAAACGGTACATCCATTTGAGATTACATTAAATAGAGGGGATGTTCGTATTACGACACGCTATGACGAAAAAGATTTCCGTATGGCTGTGTTTGGAACAATTCATGAATGTGGTCATGCTGTATATGAGCAAAATATTGCTGAGAAATTTGAAGGTACACCGCTATGTAGTGGAACATCTATGGGGATTCATGAGTCACAATCATTATTCTTTGAGAACTTTATCGGTCGTAATAAATCATTCTGGAAGAAAAATTATGATTTATTAAAAGAGTATAGCGATGGCCAATTCAATGATATATCAGTAGACGAGTTTTATGATGCGATTAACGAATCGAAGCCATCATTCATTCGTATAGAAGCAGATGAGCTTACGTATCCGCTTCACGTTATGGTTCGTTATGAACTTGAGAAAGAATTATTTGATGGTACATTACAAGTGAAGGATTTACCAGCGGCTTGGAATGATAAGATGGAAGCATATTTAGGAATTCGTCCGGAAAACAATGCACAAGGTGTATTGCAAGATGTTCACTGGGCTGGTGGTTCATTTGGGTACTTCCCATCTTATGCGCTTGGTTATATGTATGCAGCGCAATTTAAGCAAAGAATGTTAAAAGACATTCCGAACTTTGATGCATTATTAGAAGAAGGAAACGTAACGCCAATTCGTGAATGGTTAACAGAAAATATTCACCAATACGGTAAAACGAAAAAGCCACTTGAAATTTTAAAAGATGTGACAGGTGAAGGGTTAAATGCAAACTACTTAGCGGATTATTTAGAAGCGAAGTATAAAGAAATTTATGAGTTATAAAAAAGAGCTGCTTAATTGCAGTTCTTTTTTTAAAGGGGATAGAAGAATGACTTATACATATACAGTAATGACGCAAGAAGAAGCAGAAAAAATTGCATATAACTGGCATTATGAAGGGGAATATTCCTTTTACGATATAGAGGCAGATGAAGAAGATTTAGCTGAGTTTTTAGCGGGAGACAGTAGAGGAGATCATACATTTTCTGTGAAGGAAAATGGCGCTCTAATTGGTTTTTTAACTGTTTGTAAAATAAATGATGGAGCGGTTGATATAGGTCTTGGAATGAAACCTGATATAACTGGAAATGGATTTGGATTACAGTTCATAAACGCTGGACTAGCTTTTAGTAAAGAACAATATGGTTGCAATTATATAACATTATCAGTAGCGACATTTAATGAGAGAGCAATCAAAGTGTATAAAAGAGCAGGGTTTGAAGCAGTTGGAACGTTTGTTCAGAAGACGAATGGTAGTTGTTTTGAGTTTTTGAGAATGAGTTATATATGTAAAAAATAAAAAAACAGAAGAATCTTCTTCTGTTTTTTTGTAACTTCATTAACTTTCAGTTGCTAGCATGTGTACAGCTATTTCATGCATGTCTTTCAAACCTGACACTTGAGCGTATTCAGCAACAGTGATACCACTCGTTGCTAGAAGTTCGATAATATGTTCATCCATTCTTGACCAAGTTTTACCGCCAGCGTTGTCATAAGAGTGAATTAAATTTGTTAGTCCATCTTTCCCAAAGAGCAGATAATGAGATGTGAAATCGATTGAAACATCAGCAACCCCTACTTCTGTCCAATCGATTAAGCCTGTTACATTATTTTTATTATCAATCAGGATATGACCTGGATGTATATCCCCATGCTTTACTCCTACATGAGATGGCCAAAAAGAGTCTTCAGCTAGCCATGCTTGCCAACGATCCCATAAGTTTTGATTGATATCGTATTGTTCCTTCACTCGATTCATCCTTTGTTTCATAGAAGTTCTTAATTCATTAGCAGTAAGCATTTCAACACCTATATTGTTAAATTTTTGTTGAGGTAATGAGTGTAAATTCGCTAGAACTTTTCCTAATGAAATATTGTATTCAGTCGGTACATTCTTTTCATTAAAGTTCCATACATATTCTTGTCGTTCTATATCGATAGTAGCGGCAGGAACGCCACTTAGTTGTTTATAAGCGATTAGTTCCTCAGAGAATATAGACCAATCAGGAACTTGGAATTCTGCATGTTTTTTCATGAGTTCTAATGCTTTTTTTTCTCGGTGGGAATGTCTCATAGATTCTGGTCTACGAGGAATTCTTAGTATCCATTTATCCCCGTTTTGTTCTTTAACGTGTGCTACTTGAAAGTCAACGCCAGATTCATTAATTACTATTGAATCTTCTAATATATTTAGGCCTTCCATATTTGCTAATTGTTTAACTTTAAGTGTATTCATTTATATTTCCTCCAAATGTTTATTCTAATTTTCATGTTTTCTGTTACTAATTGTTTCTAACTACATCAATATGATTAAAGTAGCGAGATATGAGAAAATGTAATCATAAAAAAACCACAGACGGGCTTCTGTCTGTGGTTAAGAGTAAACGAGGATATAATGAATAAACGCCTCTCTTTGTATGAAGAAATATACGAAAAAAAGACAGACATATATCTGCCTTTCTTCATGTGGAAAGTGTACTCTTCCGTTGAAGATTATTAAAAATGTGCAGACTAATCCCGTTTACTCTGCTTTATGAAAACAGAGCCTTTGAACATATTAAGTTACTTATTGTTCAAAGTTTGCTGACGTAGTCTTCCTGCGTGCATCATCTTTAACAATCCTCCTTTTAATAGTATAGTAACAATATACTTTGTTTATAAATAAACATCAATAAAAAATACTAGATGTAATACCTAAAAAACGAATGAAATAAAAATTTACATTCAGAAAATAGGGAAAATGATGTTTGGTTTTATAATTGGGAAGTTTTTGGGAAATGTTTGTGTTAGTAGCAAATAGTATTTTAGCAAGGAGAGGTAGCGTGGTTACAATTAAAACGAAAAATGAAATAGATTTGATGCACGAATCTGGGAAATTACTTGCTTCATGTCATAGGGAAATTGCGAAAATAATGAAACCAGGTATTACGACAAAAGAAATTGATACGTTTGTTGAAGCGTATTTAGAAAAGCATGGTGCAACATCTCAGCAGAAAGGTTACAACGGGTATCCATATACGATATGTGCATCTATAAACGATGAAATGTGTCATGGGTTTCCGGCCGATATTCCTTTAACTGAGGGCGATATTGTAACAATTGACATGGTAGTAAACTTAAATGGTGGTCTTTCAGATTCTGCTTGGACGTATAGAGTTGGAAAAATTTCTGATAAAGCAGAAAGGTTATTAGTAGTAGCTGAGAATGCTTTGTATAAAGGGATTGAACAGGCAGTAATCGGTAATCATGTAGGGGACATTGGCTATGCAATTGAAAGTTATGTAGCAAATGAAGGTTTTTCTGTTGCAAGAGACTTTACAGGGCACGGGATCGGTAAAGAGATTCATGAAGAACCAGCGATTTTTCATTTTGGTAAACAGGGACAAGGGCCTGAGCTACAAGAGGGAATGGTAATTACAATTGAGCCCATTGTAAATGTAGGCATGCGCTACTCTAAAGTAGATTTAAATGGATGGACTGCAAGAACGATGGACGGTAAATTATCAGCTCAATATGAGCATACAATTGCGATTACAAAAGATGGTCCAATCATTTTAACGACGCTTTAATAAGAAATGTAAGAGTTTGCAAAACTCGAACGAAAATAGTGTTTTTATAAAATTTGTACGTGTTTTTTTAATAAACGCTTTCCAAAATGTAAAAAGTGCGTTATAATCCTTCTATAAAATAAATAGTTAGCTACACTCATATAATCGCGGGGATATGGCCTGCAAGTTTCTACCGAAGTACCGTAAATACTTTGACTATGAGTGAGGACGAATATATTTGCTTGTTTAGCATTCTTTTTTGCGAAACTCCAAAAGCGCGTCTCTCACTTGTAACGAGTGGTGGCGGCTTTTGGAGTTTTTTATTGCATAAGAGGGGGAACAAACATGAAAGTATTACAAGAAAAGATTTTGAACGAAGGAAAGGTATTATCTGGTGACGTATTAAAGGTAGATGCATTTTTAAATCATCAAATTGACCCAGTACTTATGCAAGAGATCGGAAAAGAATTTGCTAAACGTTTTAAAGAAGAGAACATTACAAAAATCGTGACGATTGAATCTTCAGGCATTGCACCAGCAGTTATGGCTGCATTAGAGCTTGGTGTAAAAGTAATCTTTGCAAGAAAACGTAAATCGTTAACGTTACAAGATAATATGTACGTTGCAAACGTATACTCATTTACGAAACAAGAAACGAATGAAATTTCATTATCTCGAAATCATATCGATGAAACTGATCGCGTTTTAATTATCGATGACTTTTTAGCAAATGGTCAGGCTGCTTTAGGTTTAATGAGTTTAGTAGAGCAAGCAGGAGCAAGTATTGCAGGTATTGGTATTGTTATTGAAAAAGCATTTCAAGATGGAGGAAAGAAGCTGCGTGAACAAGGAGTTCGTGTTGAGTCACTAGCAGAAATTGCATCACTTGATAACGGCACAGTTACATTTGTACAGCATGAAACTGCGGAGGTGAAATAAGCGATGAAGCAACATCCATTTAAAATCGCATCGCTTGGTATGCAGCATATGCTTGCTATGTATGCTGGCGCAATTATCGTTCCGCTTATTGTGGGCGGTGGACTTGGTTTAAATCAAAAAGAGTTAACATATTTAGTCTCAATTGATTTATTAATGTGCGGCGTTGCGACAATTTTACAAGCATTATCAAATCGCTTTTTCGGTATTGGACTCCCAGTTGTACTTGGTTGTACATTTACAGCGGTTGGGCCGATGATTGCAATCGGAAAACAATACGGCGTGTCTTCTATTTATGGGGCAATTATTGCTGCCGGGTTATTCGTTGTTATTTTTGCGAAATTATTTGGAAAGCTTGTAAAACTGTTTCCACCAGTTGTAACAGGATCTGTCGTTACCGTAATTGGAGTTACACTTGTTCCAGCAGCAATTAATGATATGGCTGGAGGAGTAGGAAGCAAGGATTTCGGTAGTCTTGAAAATTTAGCATTAGCATTTGGTGTGTTACTATTTATTATCATTATGTATCGTTTCTTTGACGGGTTTATCCGTTCGATCTCTATTTTACTAGGTCTTTTATTTGGTACAATCGTTGCAGCATTTATGGGGAAAGTAAGCTTGCAAGCAGTTGGAGAGGCTGATTGGTTCCATGGTATTCAGCCATTTTACTTCGGTACACCAACATTTGAATTGACGCCAATTATTACGATGATTTTAGTCGCTTGCGTAGGGATTGTAGAAGCAACAGGTGTTTACTTTGCATTATCTGATATTTGCAATAAAAAGATCGGTGAAAAAGAATTAACAAAAGGCTATCGCGCAGAAGGATTAGCGATGGTGTTAGGTGGTATTTTTAACGCGTTTCCATATACAACATATTCTCAAAACGTAGGACTTGTTCAATTAACTGGAGTAAGAAATCGCGTTATTATTTATACTTGTGGTGGTATGTTAATCGTTCTTGGGTTCATTCCAAAAATCGCAGCTATTACAACAATCATTCCGAAATCAGTACTTGGCGGTGCAATGTTAGCAATGTTCGGTATGGTAATGGCATATGGTATTAAAATGTTAAGTAGTGTTGATTTTGGAAGACAAGAAAATTTATTAATCGTTGCATGCTCTGTCGGAATTGGACTTGGAGTTACAGTTGTTCCAACATTATTCTCACAACTTCCTGAAAATATTCGTATTTTAACAGATAACGGAATTGTACTTGGAAGTGCGTCAGCAGTACTTTTAAATATCGTATTTAATATGGTGCCGCAGCGTAAAGCGAAAGTAAAAGAAGAGCCAGTTTCTATACAAAGTGCAGTAAGAGAAGCGTAAAAAAAGCAAGGTCTCGTTATGAGACCTTGCTTTTCTTTTTAAGTGGCATCATTTTCCCGTACGTACCAAGACGCCAAATGTACTCAAGTGGACCGTATTGATAACGTGACAGCCACCAGCGGCTAATAAAGATTTGTAACGTGTAGAAACCGACGCAGAATAGCGGTCCTACCCATAATGGAGCAAGATAATCATTTTTGAACAATAGTCCGAATACAAGTAACGTAACAATTGTATGTGAGATGTAATTTGTTAACGCCATTCGACCAACGTATTGGAATGGACGTAATAATGTTTGCCATTTTTCTTTTTGTAATAAACGCATGAGCGTGAAAATGTAGAAGATGAATAATGTCTTTCCGCTAAACATTGTAAAGGCCTGCATATAAATTGGTTCATAAGATGGTTTTGATAAGAAATAACGGACCATGAAGAACCACATTGGCAATGTTAAAATGAACATAATAATTTGCCATTTTTTAAGCTTTGGATCTAACTCTTTCGTACGGCGGAAAATATCCTTTTTACCGGCATATAAACCAAGTAAAAATAGCCCAACTGTTTCTGGGAGCATGAATACGTTTAGTCCAATTCCATCAGCATAAAATGCATGGAAACGATTTTGTATTTGTGACACCCAGTCTTCAAGTGGCATGATTGGTAAGGATAACCCAAGTTCCTCCTTTGGCATGAAGGCAATACCAATACTAGCAATTAGCATAAGAAACTGAAAAATACTTAATAAAACGATTGCCCATATTAAAATGGTACGAGGTTCTCTCTTATAAAATAAAAATAAGAAAAATCCAGCGATTGCATACGTATGTAAAATGTCTCCGTCCCATAAAAGAACGTAATGTAAGAAACCAAATAATAATAAAATAAGTAAGCGACGAACAAATAAAGTTTTTGGACGATCTGTTTTCGCTTCAGCACGAGTCATAAAAATGTAAAAGCCTAGGCCAAATAAAAATGAAAAAATAGTATAAAACTTTGTTTGAATAAACATATCGTAAAACAGACGGATATAGCTATCTAGCCCCTCATAAATTCCTGAAAGATCACGTGAGTCAATCCCAGCGATAACAGGCCAGTTAACAAGAAAAATACCTAGTACAGCTATTCCTCTAATAATATCGATGGAGTGTATCCTCTCGCCTTGCGCAATATTTTGTGTCATTATTTTCCTCCTTGTTAATTAATTCCCTTTTATTATACAAAATGTAAGATGGAGGGTATAGGGTAGATTTCCATTTTTTTTAACTATTAAGTTGCGTAGTATGAGATATAATAAGAGTGCACAACAAGTTTTAACCTTCTTCAAAACAGGCAGTAAAGCTCCTTCTTATAAGGGGCTTTCTTTATGAAAAGTGTTGATAATGATTCTCTTTAATGATAAAATGTATTCAAAAGTGATAATCATTATCAAAAAAGGTTGGTGCATGAGTATGGTATATGCATTAGTAGCAGGTACAGTTGCTGTATATGCAGTTATTGCAAAGTATGTTTTAAATGGAGTAGGAACAGCAAAATGAGTGATATGACATAAAATCCCTTTCATTTGTAAAAAGAATGAAAGGGATTTTTTATTTTTAATGAGAATATGCTGAAAATTTAGTATGATAGTAAAGTGAAACTGTAATCAATGAGAGGATGTATGTCCCGTTGATTATGAGCTCGCAAATAGCGGGGAAAAGTATATACATCTTGGATAAAGGGGAACAAGGGGATGACAAACATAGTACAGACAAACGGTATGAAAAAACTTGTTTGTTTTTATGAAGAGTGGCAAAAACACGGCGATGCAGAGAATAGTTTAAAGTTGTTTGAGGTGATTCAAAAATATAAGCAAGAGCAGCTTATGATTGCGTTCTGCGGTCACTTCTCTGCAGGGAAATCAACGATGATGAATCATCTATATAAAGCACAGTTGTTACCAACAAGTCCAATTCCGACAAGCGCTAACGTTGTCAAAATTGAAAAAGGGATGGATCGTGTTGTTGTAACGGTTAAATCTGGAGAACAGTACGAGTATGACGGTGCATATTCAGCTGAAGAATTAAAACAAATTTGTAAAGACGGTGATGAGGTAATTGGTGTTCACATTTATCGGAATGATGCGCCAATTCCTGAGGGTGTTATGTTAGTTGATACACCAGGGATTGATTCAACAGATGATGCCCACCAACTAGCGACAGAATCAACGCTGCATCTAGCAGACGTAATTTTTTATATGATGGATTATAATCACGTCCAATCGGAAGTGAATTTACAATTTGTTAAAGAATTGAAACAACGTAATAAAACGGTTTATCTCGTTGTAAATCAAATAGATAAACATAAAGAAAATGAATTATCGTTTGAGGATTATAAAGATAGTGTAAAACAATCGTTCTCTAACTGGGATATTGAAGTAGATGGAGTGTATTATACTTCATTACGAATGATGAACCATACACATAATGAAATTGGAAGCTTAGAAACATTAATTACTTCTATTATGAAAGAAAAAGAGCAGTATGTAAGAGATGGAATGGAGCGAGAAACAGAATATTTAATGGGGGAACATTTATCGTTTATTCTTTCTGAAAATGAAAAAGCTCTTTTGAAATATGAGGAAGAGTTAGCATCACCGCTTTCCATTTCAGAGATAGTTGAAAAGAAAGAAGAGCTAACGGAAACTAAACATCGCGAGGCTAGTAAAGAATCTCATGTGAGAAACGAATTTATAAAAGGCTTACAAGCTATATTAGATAACGCGTATTTAATGCCATTTGAAATGAGAGAATTGGCAAATGCGTATTTAGAAACGAAATTAACTAAGTTTAAGGTCGGTTTGCTATTTGCGAAAGGAAAGACGGAGCAAGAAAAACAGAGACGTTTAGATGCTTTTTATTCGGCCTTGCAAAAGACTGTTGAAACGCAACTTGATTTCCATGTGAAAGAATTTCTTGTTACCTTCTTAAAAGAAGAAGGATTGTTTACAGAGGAAATTGGGAAAGACATATATGCATTAGAAATTGCTTTTGGACCAGAAATGTTAGCCGAAGTCATTAAACAAGGTGCAGGTTTCACAGGTGATTACTTACTTCTTTATACAGCGGATGTAGCGAATGAACTGAAGAAACGTTATTTTACAAAAGCACGGCAAATTTTTGATAAAAGTGCAGTCGTTTTAAAGCAAAAGGTGAAGGAAGAAGTTGCTCGTATTGAAGAAGAGATAGAAAAATATACGATGTTGCAAACGGCAAAAGAAACGAAATTGCAATACAGTAACAATTTTGGGACATATGAAAGTTATTTGCAAAATGTTTGGCATGAGCGTATTGCTACACCAGAAGGATTGCAAATAGAGGAGATATTGCAAAGTAAAACACAAATTGTTAGTGAGAAATTCACACTACAAGAGCAGGAAAGCGTAAACGGTAACGTAATGGCTCGTGAGGAAGAGATAAAAGGAACGGTAGCTTTAAATATTCAGCGTATATTAGAGAAAGTGAAGAAAGCTGAAACGATATTAGAGCCATTGCCAGCGCTGAAACACGTACAGAAAGAGGTAATAGAAAAAAGGCGTCGTGTGGAAACGAAACAATTTACAGTAGCGTTATTCGGAGCTTTTAGTGCTGGGAAATCATCATTTGCCAATGCGTTGCTTGGTGAGAAGGTACTTCCTGTGTCACCAAATCCGACGACGGCAACGATTAATCAAATTTTGCCAGTTACAGAGGAAAAACCACATGGAACAGTAATTGTTCAATTTAAATCAAAGCAAGCTCTATTAGAAGATATGAAAGCTGTTTATAAGCTGTTTCATTATGAGATTACTACGTTAGATGAAGCGTTAGCACAAATTGATAAAGTTATGAAATATCCTTCACCAACTGGGAAGCAAAAAACAACATTTAGTTTTTTACGAGCGGTACAAAAAGGGTATGATACGGTTTCTACTCATTTAGGAGAGCAAGTACAAGTTACATTAGAAGAGTTTTCTGATTATGTAGCGAATGAAGAAAAATCATGTTTTGTTGAGTACATGGAGTTGTATTATGATTGTGCTTTAACAAGGCAAGGAGTAGCGCTTGTAGACACACCTGGAGCGGATTCCATTAATGCCCGCCATACGGACGTTGCGTTCCAGTATATTAAAAATGCAGATGCTATTTTATTTGTAACATATTATAATCATGTGTTCTCTCGTGCTGACCGTGAATTTTTAATCCAGCTTGGTCGTGTAAAGGATACGTTTGCTCTTGATAAAATGTTCTTCTTAATTAATGCGGCCGATTTAGCAGAGTCTGAAGAAGAACTTGAAATGGTAAAAGGGTATATCGCAGACCAGCTACTGCAATACGGTATTAGAAATCCGCGTTTATTTGCAATTTCAAGTTTATGTGCGCTTGAAGAGAAACAAGGAAAGAATATTGAAAAAGAGAAGTACGGTATTTTACAAAACTCTGGGATTGCTAAGTTCGAGGAATCATTTACATCCTTTATGATGAGAGATTTAATGCTCGTATCTGTTCATGCTTTATATGGTGCATTGCAAGGCGCAGATCAGCTTTTAGTAAATATGATAAATGGTGCAAAACAGGGGAATGAAGAGAAAGAGGAGCAAACGAAAAAATATGAAGCAGAGCGTGATCAACTACTTCATATTATTTCATCATATAGTGTGCTTGCTGAAGAGCAGGCGATGCAAAATGAAGTGAAAGAATTGCTGTATTACGTGCACCAGCGTCTATTCCTACGCTATAACGATGTGTTTACTGAATTTATTAATCCAGCATCGCTGCGAACAGATGGAAATGTGAAAGTGCAGTTGCAACAGTGCGTTATGGAATTAGTAGCATTTATTCAGCATGATTTATTACAAGAAATGCGTGCGACATCATTACGTCTTGAAAAATGGATAGATGAAGCGATGAAACGTGCAAAGAATGAAATTGTGGTGAACTGTAAAGTAGAAAATGAATCAATTTCTATGAGTGGAACAGTGGATTATGAATATAAAGATATTACACATAAAGAACCGTTCCCGTCAGTTGAAATAAAAGATTTCAAAAAAGCATTGGCACATTTTAAAAATGAAAAAAGCTTTTTTGAAAAAAATGATAAAGCTTTCATGCAAGAAGAGGCTAAAGTTGTATTAGAGCCTTTCGTATCAAACTATGTAGCTGATGAAAAAGATTTATTTGTTCATCATTATGAGAAAGAATGGGATATGAAATGGAACTTATTCCAAAAAGTGATGCAGCAAGATGTGATGAACTACTATGAAAGTATATTATTTGCATTGGCTGAAACGATTGATGTATCACTATATGAACAAAGTAAAGAGCAATTGCGAAAGCAGTTAGTGGAGATTGAAAAAGAAATTTATGTAATCTAGTCGTTATGAGAAAAAGATTCGTTCAATTTTCTTTTGCAGTACTGTATCTAAAGATTTGACAAACCCAGCAAATTCATCGGTAGAAATCATATGAGTAAGAACGAGTCGTCTGCCGTCTGGTGTTTCACCGCATAAGACGAATGAAGAAAATTCATATGTTTTGTTTTCTACTACTAATTTTGGATAGGAATACGTGTCGCTTTTCTTCTTCTTTCCATCAATAGAGATGACGTTGCATTTTTTCTCATTGTTGTCCATGGTGAATCCCTCCTTTCTATTACTTATGGTAGACAAGGAGGGATTAGAACAATAGAGAAAGGGGAATTTTTTATGAGTGTAGTAATAGAGTATATTTCGAAAGAAGCTATACCGAAACCGTTATTATTGCTTGCTGATCCAAGTGAGGGGCAAATTGATGCATATGTACAAAGAGGCTTAACATATGTAGCTAAGCAAGAGGAGAGTGTTATCGGTGTATATGTTCTTTTGGAAACAAGGCCGAAGACGATGGAAATTATGAATATTGCGGTTGTAGAGCATTTGCAAGGAAAAGGGATTGGGAAGAAGTTAGTAAGTCATGCCATAGAAACTGCTAAAGGATATGGTATGTCAAAACTTGAAGTTGGTACAGGCAATTCTAGTGTTTCACAACTTGCTTTATATCAAAAATGTGGATTTCGTATTTTTTCTATTGATTTTGATTACTTTTCGAAGCATTATGAAGAAGAGATTATTGAAAATGGGATTGTATGCCGTGATATGATTCGGCTTGCAATGGAATTGAATCAGAACGTATAACTTATTTAGGGGGAAGAGAAGATGGAAGTACATAAAGCAATTACAGCACATTCTCGTAAACAAAATGAAAGCGTAAAAGCATGTTTGCAATTAGATGCGCAGCGTGAAGCAGCTATTGAAGCAGCCGTATCTCTTGCGTCAAATGGGAAAGAATTTTCGGTTGATGTCATTAATGTTGTAACAAAGCAAATTAATGCTCTTGCAAAAAATGGTGTTACCTTGCAGCGTAAATATGTTACAGAAGAAATGGTTATGGAGTATGTAAGTCGTTTGCAACAGAAAGAAGGTCGTTAAAGATGATAGTTACAGTCGAATGGTTACGTGAGCATATAGAAGATGAGAATGTCCGTATAATCGATTGTCGTTTTGATTTAGCGAATCCTAATTGGGGTAGAGAAAAGTATGAGGAAGAACATATTCTTCATGCATTATATTTTGATTTAAATTCAGATTTATCAAGTCCTGTAACAGAACATGGTGGTCGCCATCCATTGCCGAATATTGAGGAGTTTGCAGACAAGCTTTCACAAGCTGGTATTGATGAACATACGACAGTAATTGCATATGACAGTCAAGCAGGTGCAAATGCTTCTCGTCTCTGGTGGTTATTAAACTATGTAGGACACGAGAAAGTATATATCTTAGATGGCGGATTTCCAGCTTGGAAAAAGAATGGACTACCGATAACAACGGAAATTCCTGTTGCTAAACGAAAAGCATTCAAAGCAAATGTACAAGATCATATGCTTGTAACGATGGAAACGGTGAGAGAGAATATTCATGCAGGTGCAAATGTTACGTTAATTGATTCTAGAGAACCAAAACGTTATGCTGGTGTAGAGGAACTAGTTGATCCAAAAGCAGGGCATATTCCGACAGCAGTAAACTATTTTTGGAAGGATGGAATTGTCCAATCAGGACAATTTAAGAATGAAGCTGGACAACAAGAACGATTCCAAAATCTTTCGAAAGATAAGGAAACAATTGTATATTGTGGTTCTGGTGTTACAGCATGTCCAAATATTCTTGCATTGAAATTAGCTGGATTCCAAAATGTTAAATTGTATGCAGGTAGCTGGAGTGATTGGATTTCTTATCCAGAAAATCAAATTGTAAAAGAAGAAGATTAATCACTTGCATGCAAAAATAATTTGTATTAAAATAAGGTCACAAGCAAGAAATTGCTCGAAAAACTTTGTATTTTACACATTGGAAACAATGTGATAATATAACGACAAGTAAATAATACATCCTGCGGTGTACGTAACTTATTTATGTCTAAAACCGATGTTAGTTATACGGAAGCTCAATATTTAGCGACCATCATCAAGCCTTCCTAGTGGAGGAAGATGTACGGTAACTGTGAGGGCATCCACCTGCGAGTAGCGGGTTTTTGGACATTTACGAGGAGCGGCACGTGCGGGGGTCTTATTTCAACTAACATTATATAAAATTCCTATGGTGTACGTAGCTTATGTATGTCTTAAACCAATAAGTTTAATATGGAAGTTCAATATTTAAATGTAGCTAACATGCCATCTTTTTAAGAAGGAAGTTACAAACATTTGTGAGAGCATCCACCTGTGAGAGCAGGTTTATGGACATCTAGAGAGAACGGCATATGTGGGGCTAAATAAAAACCTTACGTTTTATACGTAAGGTTTTTTTGTTGCATAAATGTATCCATGTTATCCCGCTTTAATGGGCAGTAAACCCCCACTGATTAAAGTTTCACTTTATCTCGATTCACCTGTGAAGTTTCCATAATAAATATAGCATTTTCTATCTTCATCAATTTCTCTTGAATCTAAAGTGAACTCCATATGCATGCCGTCGCGCTGAATATATATAATATCTGAATGAAGAGATGGTAAAATTTCTTCATAGTTCCATACATCTTTACTTTCAATCAAGTTTGAACTCGTATCCTTTAGCTCTCTAATTTCAAAACCGATGTGGAAGTAAGTAGGATCTGAAGGGTCGTTAGAAAAAGTCTCTTGTTGAATATATATAACTGCTGTGCCGTCTGGATCTACTGAAGTTGCAGTAACAACATATGTATTTTTATCTTTTATAAAATATTCACAAGTCATGCGGGCGATAATTTCAGAATTAGAAATATTTGCGTAGTTCCATAAAGCAGGATACCCTTTCGTTTCATCATTAAGTCGATATTCTAAGCGCATTTTATCCCTCTTCTTCCTTTTTCTTCTACTTTATCATGTCATCCTATATAATAGGAATAGAATTTAAAAAGGGGAGTGCGAAGGTGACAAAAACGAAATGGCTAGTAGGTGGTGTCGTAACGTCTTTAATGACTGGCACCTTATTTGGTTGCGCACAAGATCTTCCCCCAAAACCGAATGATAAGAGTTGTTCAGATTGGGATTGGGATGATGAACTTGGGGTATGGCAGTGTGATGATAGTAGTTCAGGTTATCGTGGACATTATTTCTATGGTGGGCGATACTATCAAAATAAATCCACTTTTAAAAATTCATCGGCGTTTAAATCGTATCAATCGTCTGCCGAATTTAAAGGGGGAATTGGAAGCGGTTCAAAGGGAGGATTTGGGGGCTAACATATGTCGCAATACATAAGGGATCGAAAAGAGTTTTATTCGAAATATCCGGATTTTTGGTCGGATTTATATGAATGTGAGTATAGTTTGTTTCATGTTTTCTCTATAACAAATGAGATTATGAAACAATTGCAATTAGCAACTGAACGAATGGGGAAAATATTTTTTAAGACTGCTAGACTTTTGCGTAATTTAAGTGACGAACAGCTTCTTGAGCTTGGATTTCCTACTGCGAGCTTATCCTTCATTAGAATGAAAGGATTATATCCTGAATCTGTTATTTCGCGTTTTGATTTCGTTTTATCAGGTGATAACCGAATTAAAATGCTTGAGTTTAATAGTGATACACCAACTTTTATTATGGAATGCTTTCAAATGAATGGAAAAGTTTGTGAAAAACTAGGCTATGATGATCCGAACTTGGGGCAAGAACAGTTACTATCTTCTGGTGTTACAAAAGCTGTTATGGAAGCAATAAAGGGAATAGATAACCCAAATGTTGTTTTTACAGCACATCATGAACATATTGAGGATTGGAATACGACTATGTATTTGAGCCAGTTATGCCATGTTGAAAATAAAGCAGTGCCAATGTCAGAACTTAGAATTACAAAAGATGCTTTAGTGGATAGTGATGGAGTACCGATTGATGTTTTATATCGTCAAACATATCCGATAGAAGATTTAATTGAGGACCAAGATCCTGAAACAGGAGATTTGGTAGGTGTGGAACTGTTGCAACTTGTAAAAGAAGGGAAGCTTTTTATTGTTAATCCTATATCGGCATTTTTACTTCAGCCAAAATCAATTCAGTGTCTAATTTGGGGGCTAGCAGAAGAAGATGTTTTTTATACAAATGAGGAACAACAGTGGATTAAAGAATATATGTTACCTACATATTTAGAACCAGATTTATTTTTAGGAGAAAGTTCTTTCGTTCAAAAACCTTCATTTGGTAGAGAAGGGGACACAATTACCGTTCGCGATAAGGACGAAAATATTATGATTCAAAATGTATACCAAACGTATAAAGCGTCACTGCCGATATTTCAAAAGTATACAGAACTTCCAGTCGTATCCTTGGAAACAGAGAAAGGGATAGAAAAACTGTCGTATGTGTTTGGTTCGTTTTTAATTGCTGGAAAAGCGAGCAGTATCGGTATTCGCGCCGGGGAAAAAATTACGGGGAATGAATCGTACTATTTACCGGTAGGGATAAAAAGGGGGAAAGTATATGATTAATTTTTTATTATATTTAGCAGTAACACTGGGTCTTTTATGCATTGGTCTTTTCCTAATGGAAGTGACAACGAAAGTAAAAGAATTTAAGTTAATGGCTCAAGGAAATAAGGCGGTAAGCTATGTGCTTGGAGGACGATTACTTGGGTTAGCTATTGTTTTATATTCGACAGCAGCTAATTCCATTTCACTTCTTGATATGGTTTCGTGGGGAGCTGTTGGTATTTTGGCTCAAATTATTGTTTATTATTTAGCTGAGTGGCTTACACCACGCTTTAATATAAACAAAAGTCTTGAAGAAGATAATCAAGCAGTCGGTCTGTTTCTTATGTTTTTATCGCTTTCCATTGGGATTGTAATTGCAGGTTGTATAACTTATTAAAAAACTTTACGCTCAACGTAAAGTTTTTTATTTTTATATACGTTAGTTTGCCGTACCTTTCGAAAAAATTGTAGGCTACTGTTGACATCTATTTTAAATAAGAGTAACATTTTCTATGTAATAAAAATAAGTCTCTGTTAGGTGAGGCTCCTGTATAGAGAAATGCTACTGCCCAAAAATGTCGAGAGACGCCAATGGGTCAACAGGAATGATCGAATTAAGGTTTTTCTTAACGTAGCTGGTAATGTACCTATGCTATACAGTGCTAAAACTCGGCGAGGGAGAGGTCCGTAGATTTCTAATTCTATTAGGAATCGTTTATTTGTGTATGTCATGACCTTTACTCTTTTCAGAGTAAGGGTCTTTTTGTTACCAAGCTATGAGTAATTTCATAGTATAAACTATAAAATTAAATGAGGAGGTGAGGAGCATGTCAAATTCTGACTCGGTTCCGTTACCCATATACTTCAATTCAAAAATATATGATGTAGGCAGGAAACGACTTGTTCCTCCCTCTATATTTATCATAATGTAGCGTTTATATGCATGTTTAAGCGCTAGACACTGTTACGGTAAAGTGGATAAATTGAGAAACAAAGCGTTTCTTCCTATGTTGTACAGGAGGAGACGATAATATGTTATATGCAAACAAAACTGTGGGTAACACGTCATATAAATTAAGTAAAAAATCAATGAAAGAACAAACAATGCTTCAAAAAAATAAAGATTTATTAATTGAGATCGCAACGAGAGATGTAAAATCTGTATTTGCGTATTTTAAAACAACAAGAGACGGATTATCTATGAAAGAGGCGCAAAAACGCATTCAAGTATACGGCCGAAATGAATTAACTTCAAAAAGAGCGCGTATTGCGGAAGTAATGATGAAGCTAAGTGGAATGATTCCAGGTTTTTCAAAACAACATGTGCGTGATGGATCACAATGTGAGAAAATTATTGTGTCTCGAGTAGAATGTTCTAGTGTAACAGGGTTAACCGGTGAATTAAAAATGATGAATTTGCCAGTACAAGAGCTTGTTCCTGGTGATATGATTTTTCTTTCAGAAGGTGATATAGTACCAGCAGATGTACGTATCATTTATGCGAATGATTTATTAGTAAATGAATCTGTGCTAACAGGAAAAGATACAAATATTGAGAAATTTGAAAGCTGCTATCACCTTGAGCGCAAAAGATTTATTCCTTTAAAACGAATGAAAGACTATAATCCACTTGAACTTGAAAACGTATGTTTCAAAGGGACGTATATTGTTGGCGGAAACGCAAAGGCTGTAGTTGTTTCGACTGGGAAAAATACGTATTCAGGAATTCTTCATACTTGTTGTAGTAGAATGTCTTAATGTGTAATTGATGCTAAATATACAAAAACAATGTATAATAGACAAAGTTGAAAAACGTAGAATGGTAATCTATTTATATAACCTTACGTGATAACGTGGGGTTATTATTTTTTGTAGTAGGAGAGGGATTATGAAAAAAGTATTATTAGTTGATGGTATGGCACTATTATTTCGTGCTTTTTACGCAACAAGTGTCTACGGACAATTTATGAAACGACAAGATGGTACCCCTACAAACGGGATTCATGGTTATATGAAACATTTATTAACAGCTATGCAAGCAATTGAACCGACACATATCGTAACATGCTGGGATATGGGTAGTACGACATTTAGAACAGAATCGTTCTCAAATTATAAAGCGAATCGTGCAGCGCCGCCTGAAGAATTAATTCCGCAATTTGATTTAGTACAAGAAATGACTGCGAAATTGTCTATTCCAGTTATCGGTATGAAAGGGTATGAAGCGGATGATTGTATCGGTACGCTTGCAAAACAATACTGCAATGAAGCAGAAGTATATATTTTAACAGGCGATACGGATTTACTTCAGCTTGTTAATAAGAACGTTACAGTTATGCTCTTGCGCAAAGGAATTGGAAATTACGAATATTACACACCAGAGAAGATCATGGAAGAAAAAGGTGTGGAGCCTTGGCAAATCGTGCATGCGAAAGCATTCATGGGAGATACGAGCGATAATTACCCAGGTGTAAAAGGTATCGGGGAAAAAACAGCGTATAAACTGATTCAAGAGCACGGAACAGTAGCAACTGTACTAGAAAATGTAGCATCATTAACGAAAGCGCAGCGTACAAAGATTGAAATTGATTTAGAGAACTTAAATATTTCATTACAATTAGCACAAATTCACTGTGAAGTTCCAATTTCATGTTCACTAGAAGAAGGATTACACACAATGGATGAAGAAAAACTTAGATTCGTTTGTGAAGAAATGAATTGGGGAAGACCTGAAATATTAATCAATATGCTATAAATACTAGGAAGACCGATTACAAGTAAAATGAATCGGTCTTTCTTTTTTTGTATGTTCACAAAGTTGTCAGAAAATAAACGGAATTTTCATATGAAGTTCAAATAGAATTCACAACAATCCATTATTATAAGAACAACCAGATAACTCTTTATCTTTTATATAAACCATCCCCCAAGGAGGAAAATGAAAATGAGAAAAAAAGTGAGAAAATCTTTTAAACAATTATTAATTGAAAATAAACAATCACTATTAAATAATAAAGAAAATATGAAAGAAATTGAAGAAAGAATTGAGAAACGACATGTAGCATACAGAGTTGCTAGTAATTGAGTATGATAATTTTGCATATGAAAAAAGCTTGTAGTTTGGATAGTATCTAAACTACAAGCTTTTTCTTTTTTTATTATTTCCACCAAATCCAAGCCCAAAAGTAATTTCGTATATTTCGAGGAGTGATGCGTATAAAGCGTTCCCCGTCAAAGAAGCAATTTAAATTTGGAAGTGTTTCATTTGGATTTTCTGAAATAAAGGTGACGATATTTTCGTTGCTTGTAACGGTTACTGTAATTGGTGGGTCGGTAGGTGAAACTTGAAGTTGTAATGAAATATTCGCCGTGTTTTTAAATTCATTAGTAATAGGCGGGCTTATCACTTGTACTGTGAATAACACGATAATTGTTTCGTTTGGTTCTAAATTAGTAGCGACTAGGAAGCCGATATTCGGATTCGCTAGTGGAGAGCGTTCGCCGTTAATAAAGACAGTGCCGTTCATAAATTGTAAACCTGCTGGAATGGTATCTTGTAATGAAACATTTGAAAGTGAAATATCAGAAGTATTCGTAATACGCACCGTATAATCAAAATATTGGTTTAAATAAGCTAAGCTGACGGAAGCGTTTTTTACTACTGTCGCAGTTATAAATTGAACTGGTATACGAACGATATTTGAATTAACAATAAAAGTAATAATTGGATCTTGTGGTGTCAACTGGAATGCGGCTGTAACTGTTGCGGAATTAATAATTGTACTGTTTGAAGGAATAGAAGTGACGAGAACTTTAAATGTTATCGTTGCTACTCCATCTGCAGGTAGGGCGCCGATATTAATACCAGTGTCTGGACGAACATTTGGTACCGGAGTATCGTTAATTGTTACGCTATTTTCTATAAATGTTGTACCAGTTGGAATGGTATCTAAAATAGAAGTACTTATCGTAGGAATAGGGGAATGGTTCAATACCTCTAATGTGAATGTAATAACATCTCCTATAACGGCGATAGATGTGTCGGCTGTTTTGTTAATTCGAACCATTGGGTCTATTATAGTTGTTGTAACGGTATTTGTTTGCTTTGTGATTGTAATAGGCGGTTCATTCGGATTAATGGTAACAGTATAGGAAACAGAAGCATCGTTATTGATAGTAGATTGGAGAGTTGAAGGAGATATTGTTACTTGGAAAGTAATGATAGCAGATTCATTAGGAGTAAGGTTTCCTAACGTAATACCATTTTCAGGATTTGCATTAGGTTGATTGATTCCGTTAATCGTAACGCTACCCGTAACGAAGGTTGTATCTACTGGTACGGTGTCTATGGCAAAAAGATCTTCAATCGTTATATTACCGTTATTCGTAATTGTAATTGCATACGTTAAAGTTTGACCAGGTAAGGCATTCGCTACATTAGCGGACTTAATAGCAAAGACATTATCATTTTGCACAGTTGTTGTGACGGTATTTGTTGTAGTTGTATTCGTAGCAGGTACGTTATTTGGGTTGACTATATAGTTAAAGGTAGTAATTGCGTTGTTGTTGAGTTCATTTGGTATTGGAATAGAAGTTACAGAAACTTGGAATGAAGCATTAGCATCTCCGCCAACAGTTATAGGACCAATTGGTATACCGCTTACTGGATTAACTCCCGGAAGATTTTCTCCGTTTACAATGACGCTATTTTCTATAAACGTAGTACCTTGAGGAATCATATCTTGAATGATTACATCATTTGCTGCAACATTACCAGTTTGATTGAGTGTAATCGTATACGTTAACGTATCACCGATTGTTGCAAATGCAAGGTCAACAACTTTATTACTATTCAAATTTGCGTGATTAATTGTTGTTACGGCAGCTGATGAAATAATAGTTTCAGTAATAGGTGGTCGATTCGGTAACGTGTATTGGTATTCAATTGTACTTGTGTTAGAGATTGGATTGGTTTGCGGAATTGAAGTAACTCGTACTTGGAATAGAATAGTTGCTGTTGTATTAGGCGGAATGTTATCAAGTTGTATCCCGTTAAGTGGATTGTCATTTGGACGAGCGTTTCCATTCACAATAACACTATTCTCTATAAAGCTCGTATTTGCTGGAATGATATCTGTAACGATAATGTTTTCAACTTGTATATTCCCATTATTTGTGATGGAAATTGTGTAAGGGATAATCGTTTGTAGGTCAGCATATTGGATAGGTGTTGTTTTTGTTGCAATTACATTAGCAGAAATAACTTCAGTGAAGGTAATATTACTAGTCGATACTTGTTCTTCGCCACTAATTGTATAACGAGAAGTGGATTGATTTTGAATAAGACCGCTAGCTGGAAGAGCTAACACAGTAACGGAAAACGTGACTGGGATAGAAGCGTTAGGAGCAATCGTTCCTACAAGTATACCAGTACTTGGATTCGCGTTAAGCTGAGGAATATGATTTACTAAAACGCTACCGTCTATAAAGGTTGTTCCAACAGGAATATTGTCTGTAAATACAACAGCAGTAGCATCTGCATTTCCTATATTCGTTAAAGTTGTAGTATAAGTTAAAATGTCACCAATCGTAACAGAATTCAAATCAACAGTTTTCAGTGAAACGATATCAGCGTCATTAATTTGGACGAAAGTAGTATTGGAAGTAGTCGATTTTTGAATAGGTGCAAAGTCAGGGTTGAAAATAAAATCGTAGACGATGTTTGCAGTATTAGGTGTTGGGTTTACAGCAGGTAAATTCGTAACGGACACTTGGAACGTTATTGTAGTCACTTGACCTGACGTAATA
This sequence comes from Bacillus sp. BC08, assembly GCF_054326875.1. NCBI lineage: Bacteria > Bacillati > Bacillota > Bacilli > Caryophanales > Bacillaceae > Bacillus > Bacillus sp. BC08. Next base: position 117,898 of record NZ_JBTGPA010000037.1, read on the forward strand.
TTAGGGATGGAAAAGCCGATATTTGGATCTGCTGCAGGAAGTGCAGTATTGTTAACTATTACACTTCCCGGAATAAATACTGTTCCATCCTCTATAGTATCTGTAAAAAAGATGGAGTTAGTTGTAGTGGATCCGTTATTTTGAATGAATACTGTATATTCAATGGTGTCATCAATATTAGCTAATACTTTATTAGTAGATTTTGTAGCGATAAGAATCACATCAATAAATTGTATATTTGTACTATTGGAAGATGTCGTTTCTGAAATTGGTGGCAAGCTTGGGTCTGGTTGATACTCATAGTGGATGACGGCGATATTATTAATGTTATTTTGAGAAGGTATAGAGACTACATTTACTTGGAATGTAACGATAATTGTATTGTTTGGAAGGATAATATCAAGGGTGATTCCGGTAATTGGATTTTCATTAGGTCTTGGTATGCCATCTACAAGAATGCTATTTGGAACGAATGTGGTGCCAGCAGCAATTGCGTCAATTAGGAGAGTATTTGTAATAGGTACTGTACCAGCGTTTGTAACTGCGACTGTATATGTGATGATTTGACCTATGCGTGTAATAGATCTGTTAGCGGATTTAATGGCACTCACATTTGCCGTCCGCACTTCAGTATTTACTGCATTTGATAATGATCTACGCTGAATAATCGGAGAACTAGGGTCAATTTGGTATTCATACGAAGTGTCTGAAATGTTAATGACTGTGTTGCCCTCTGGAATATTTGTAAGTTGTACTTGGAATGAAATAGTGACTGTTTCATTTGGTTGTATCGTGCCGAGGGTTACTCTATTTTCAGGGTTCACACCAGGCTGAATAACATTATTTATTGATAAGCTATCTTCAATGAATATAGTACCTTCTGGAATGTTGTCAATGAACAACGTATTGTTAGCTGGAACAGTTCCTATATTTTGTAGTGTATTTGTGTAGGTAACAATTTGCCCGATGGATACGAAAGTAACATCCGCCTGTTTAACAGAAATAATATTTGCATTTTGAAGTGATGTTGTAACAATATTAGAATTTGCAGAGCGATTCACTGGTGGAGCTGTAGGAATACTTACATATTGGTAATTTACAGATGATTGATTTACAATTTCGGTTTCAGTAGGTGGATTATTTGTTTGTACTTGAAATAGTATCGTTTTGGAACTATTTGGTGGAATCGTTCCAATTGGTATTCCGTTTTCAGGATTTGCATCAGGCTGAAGTACACCGTTAATTGTGACACTGTCTGGAACGAATGTAGTCCCAGCTGGAATAGCATCTGTAAAAGTAATATTTATTGCGTCAACATTTCCGGTATTTTTCACTTCAGAAATATAAAGTATAGTTCCGCCAATATCTACAGTGATTGGATTGGACGTTTTTGTAACTGTCAATTGTGCTTGCACGAAATTTGTAATGACAATATTACTTGTAGATGTTTCAGTAATAGGCGGTTGCCCTGGGTCTGGTTGAATTGTATATGTTGTATTAGATTGATTTGTAATCGATTGTTGCGAGAATGAATCGTTAATAAGAATTTGGAACGAAATAAGGTGAGTAGCGTTTGCTACTAGGTTAGGCAAAGTAACACCTGCATTTGGATTTGCACCCAGTATAGCTGTTCCGTTAAGTGTAAAACTATTTTCTACGAATGTAGTCCCTTCTGGAAGCGTATCTGAAAATATGAGATTAGTAGCTGGAATATTTCCGGTGTTTTCTAGCGTTATCGTATAGGTCAAAATGTCACCGGTTGTTGCTTGTTGTGCATTGACTGCTTTTAAAGAAAGAACATTCGCATCCGAAATTTGTGTGAAAGCTGGATTAGACGTAATCGTTCGAGAGATGATAGGAGCAGTTGGATCGGCGATAAAAGTATAGTCAATACGGGCTATATTAGAAATTGGATTCACGCTTGGAATGGATTGAACGATAACTTGGAATGTGACGGTGACGATTTCTGAAGGTGCAATGGCGTTTAAGGAGATTCCTACGTTTGGATCAGCACCCGGAGCTGAAACGCCATTTATGGTTACGCTATTCGGAATAAATACAGTTCCTTCTGGGACCGAATCTGTTAAAGTAACTGTATTTGCAGTTGTATTCCCGTTATTTTGAACGACTACAGTGTAAGTGATTGTACCGTCAGTAGACTGTACGAGGGAATCTGTATTTTTAATTACAGATAGCGATGCATCAACGACAGCTGTATTTACCGTATTTGATGAAGATGTTGCTGTAACTGGAGGTTGACTTGGGTCGACAATATACGTGTAACTTGTAAGTGCTTGATTTATAATTGCTCCTTGCGGTGGATTAGAACTTGCAAGAAATTGGAACGTAATAGTAGCAGAATCACCTGGTGCGATAATACCAACTGGAATACCGAGAGTTGGACTTGCATCTGGAAGTGAAATCCCGTTAAGCGTGACACTATTGGGAACAAATAATGCCCCTTCAGGAACTCCGTTAATGAGTAATACAGAATTTGCAGGGAAGTTTCCAGTATTCGTTAATGTTGCTGTGTACGTAATGATATCTCCAATAGATACGATTGTACGATTTGCTTCTAAAACAGTTGTAACAGTCGCGTTATTAATTTGTGTGGAAGCATTATTAGAATTTATTGTTCCTGTAACAGGAGGAGAGGCCGGATTAACTATAAATTCGTATTGAATAGATGCAACGTTTGTAATCGGATTCGAAGGTGGAGTAGATGTAACTATGACTTGGAAAATAACAGTTAAGGAACTACCCGCGTTAACGGTTCCGATATTCACTCCGTTATTTGGATTTGCACCTGGAATGGTACTTCCATTTACAGTGAAACTATTTTCAACAAAAGTCGTTCCTGCTGGAATCGAGTCTGAAAAATTTACATTCGTAGCGTTTGTATTGCCGCTATTTTGAAGTAAAACTGTATAAGTGATCGTGTCGCCGATGTTTGCAAAGGCAGTATTAGCAGTTTTTACGGCTGAAAGTATTGCTGAATTAATAGAAGTAACGAAGACGTTCGTTTCCACATTGCCAGGCTGAGCTTGTAATGCATTTCCTACGTTATATTGGAAGTTTACAAATCCTAAGTTTTGGAGCTCTGGTGTGAATGTTGTTGGATTGCTTACGATTTGAACTTGGAATATGATTGTTACAGTTTGAGTTGGAATGATCGTATTTATGCCAATACCGTCAATGATAGAAGCGGATGGTAACGGAGTGCCATCAACAATAACTGATCCTGCAACAAATTGTGTCCACGATGGTATCGGGTCTGAGAAAATAACGTTATTGGCAGGAATATTTCCAGTATTCGTAATCGTAGTTGTATACGTAATCGTATCACCAATCGTTGCAAAAGCTTTATCTCCGATTTTAGTAGTAGTTAAAATAGCACTTTCAATTGTTGTTGTAACACTATTTGAAGTAATGTTTTTTGAAACAGGAGGATTAGCTGGATTAACGATATGCTGGAAGCTAACGCTAGCTTGATTAGAAATTGGATTTATAGGCGGAATTTCATCGGCACTAATATGAAATGCTACGATGACAGACTGGTTTGGCGCGATATCATCAATTGGAACGCCTGTAATTAGGTCTGCATTTGGGATGGTAGTTCCGTTAAGTGTAAAACTATTCGGTTCAAAGGAGGTTCCGTCTGGAATAAGGTCGGTAAAAATAACATTCGTTGCACTAACATTTCCGCTATTTGTAATTGTAACGGAGTAGACGATATCCTGCCCGATATCTACTGTTTCCGCATTTGAATTTTTTTGTGCAGTAAGGATAGCGCTATTAATTTGTGTTGTCGTTGTATTAGATTGATTAGAAGTTGAAATGAACGGCTGATCTGGATCAACAATATAACGGTAAGTGGTAAGAGCCGAATTAGAAATAGGATTGTTGATTGGGAGGGTTAAAACGATCGCTTGGAATGTGACGATTGATGTGTTTCCACCAGTAATTGAACCGATATTTACACCAGTAGATAAATCAGCATTTGGAATGGTTTGCCCATTAACTGTGAAACTGTTTGGAACGAAACTTAAATTGCTATCAAGTATATCGATAACGGTAACATCAGTTGCAATCACATTCCCGGTATTAGGAAGGTTGAGTGTAAATGTTATTGTATTACCAACATCTGCAAAAGTAAGATTTGCTGTTTTTGTACTAATAATAGTTGCGTTGTTTATTTGAAGAAGCGTAGTGTTAGAATTAGCTGTACTTGAAACGGGAGGGGTAACAGGATCAACAGTAAACTCATACGTCGTTGATGCTGTATTTGGTGCCGGATTAATAGGTGGGATACTGTTAACCGTAACTTGAAATACAATACTATATATTTCATTTGGTGGAAGTGTTGCAAGTAATACACCTGTATTTGGATCCGCATTAGGTTGTAAAATGCCATCGACAGTTAATGTGTTAGGAACAAATGTGAATCCACTTGGTAATACATCTGTAAACACAATATTAGTCGCATCCGTATTTCCTATATTTGAAATAGAAGTAGTATAAAAAGCAGTTTGCCCGATATCTGCAAAGGGGACACTTTCATTTTTCGTCATGGATAATATAGCTTCTTTTATTTGCGTTGAAACAGGATTACTAATTGAAGTTTCTGCATCAGGCGGTGAGACTAATTGATACGATGTTGATGAGAAATTTACAATTGGGTTTTCGGTTGGTAATGACGCCACGTTTACTTGGAATGAAACATTTACTGTAGAGCCAGCTGTTATAGGCCCAATATTTACACCATTCGATGGGTCCGCACCACTTTGAGGAACCCCGTTAATAGAAAATGAGTTTGCAATAAATGTAGTTCCGTTCGGCAATGTATCTGAGAAAATAACATTTTGTGCGGATGAGTTTCCATTGTTTGTTAAAGTAACAGTATAGGTGAGTGTGTCTCCAATACGACTAAAGGATTTATCGACTTGTTTTAATGAAAGAATGGTAGCTGTGTTAATTGTAGTGAACACTGTGTTTGAAGTAACATTTCTTGAAACAATAGGGGCATTAGGATCAGCGATAAATGTGTAAGAAGCACTAGCGGAATTGGCAATAGGATTTTGAACTGGAGTAGAAGTAGCTGTAACTTGAAATGCTATTGCTATTGAGCTGTTAGGAGCAATCGAACCAATTGTAATGCCTGTATTAGGATTAAGACCAAGTTGTGTGATGCCATTTATTGTGACACTATCCGAAACGAACGTTGTACCGTCTGGAATAGGGTCAGTGAACGTAATATTCGTAGCATTTGTATTCCCACTATTCGTTAAAAGTGTCGTATAGGTAATGGTATCACCTAGCGTTACAAGTGTTTGATCGACTGATTTAATCATCGTAATCATAGCATCTAATACAGGGTTTGTAACAATATTCGTTGAAGTAGAAGTAGTAGCAGGAGCTCCGTTTGGATCAACAGTGTAAGAGTATAAAATCGTATCGTTACCCATAATCGAGCTTGAAGGGGGAACAGAAATAACATTTACTTGGAAAGTAACAGTTACTGTATCACCTGGAGCGATATTTGGTATAGTTACTCCAAGTGCTGGCTGTGTACCAAGCTGTTGGATGCCATTTACTGTGACTGAATCCGGTACGAAAGTAGTGCTAGGAGGAATGGCACTTGTAAAAGTTATATTTGTAGCAGGTGTATTTCCTGTATTCGTAATCGTAGTTGTATACGTAAGTGTATCACCGACGGAAATAATAGATTTATCAACAGTTTTTGTCGTATTTAATATTGCACTATTAATTGTTGTTGAAACTGCATTAGATATATTCGTTTGTGTTACGGCAGGTTGGCTAGGATCGACCACATGTGCAAATTGCACAGAACTAAAATTCGAAATTGGATTTATACTTGGAATGTTTGTAACAAGTACATTGAGAGTAATAACGGTCGTTCCACTTGGGTTTATATTTCCAATCTGTATTCCGTTCCCAGGATTTCCAATTTGCTGTGTACCAGAATCATTTGTTAAAGTTCCGGAAATAAATGTTGTTCCTTCAGGTAAAATATCAGTAAATATCACATTTTGTGATGCTACATTTCCAGGATTACTTAATGAAATTGTATAAGAAAGTGTATCCCCAATTGTTGCGAAATTTTTATCTACAGATTTAACGAGTGCAACTTCTCCAGAATTTATTTGTGTCGAAACAGGATTAGATGTTGTACTTCGTGAAACAAGTGGTAAATTAGGTCCTGTCATAAATTGATAATCAATTGAAGCGCCGTTTACAACCGGTGAGTTTGGACCTCCAGGTCCAATTGTGAAAATTGGATTTGGAATACTAACTACTTGCACGCGGAAGGTGACGTTTGTAAAATCTCCTGCAATAATATCCCCAATTGGTATTCCATTTGCTGGATTTACCCCAGGTAATAAAACTCCACCTACTCGAACGCTATCTTCTATGAATATTGTGTTATTTGGAATTGGATCTGTAAAAATGATATTCGTAGCAGTTGTGTTTCCTATATTCTCTAATAAAACTGTATACGTTAAAAATGAATTTCCAGGAGCGATGTCAGAAAATAGACGATCCACGCTTTTCGTTGCTTGGATGATTGCTTCGTTAATTTGCACTAAAGTTGGATTACTTGTAGCTGTTTCTGTCACTGGCGGCTGGGTAGGATCAACAATGATAGAATATGTCGTGCTAGATTGATTCAACGTTGGATTTGTAGCTGGTATTGAACCAACGATCGCTTGAAAACTAATTGTTGTCGTTCCTCCAACTGGAATTGCGTCTAAAGAAATTCCGCTATCTGGTCTAAAGCCGAGTTGTGGGATAGTGTTAATTTGTACGCTATCAGGCACGAATGAAAGTTCAGGTGGTAATATATCGATAAAAACAGGTGTGTTAGCGGTAGTATTTCCGTTATTAGTGAGTGTAGTTGTATACGTAATTGTATCTCCAACAGCGGCAAATGCACTGCTTGCAGTTTTTGTTGCGATAACGGAGGCAGTATTTACTTGTGTAAAAGTTTTATTGGATTGAACTGTTCGTGAAACAGGCGGCTCATTTATATCAACAATAAAGCTATATTGAAGAGATGATTTGTTCGGAATTGGATTAGGGTTTGGAAGAGTTGTAATATTTACTTGAAAACTGATTGTAATCGATGCATTTGAATTCAAGTTACCAATATTAATACCGTTTTGTGGATTTGCATTCGGGACGGTTACACCGTTTATTTTAAAACTATTTGGGACAAAGGCAGTACCGTTTGGAATTGTATCTGTAAAAACAATGTTGTTCGCAGTAGTATTTCCTGTGTTTGTAACAGATGAAGTGAATGTAATCGTATCACCAATCGTAGCGAAAGTTGTACTCGCATTTTTATTTAAAACTAAAGTAGCGTCAATAATTGGGGTAGCAGTCGTGTTTGTTACAGTGCTTCCAACAGCAGGTGTTTGGTTTGGATTCACTGTATATTCATAATTTACAAGGGCGTTATTCGTTAAAGTACCGCTAGGAGGAATTTCAAGAATTTTTACTTGGAATGTAAGAAAAGTAGTTCCTCCTGGTGAAATATCGTCTAAATGAATACCTAATGAAGGATCTAATCCAGGTTGAGAAACGTTATTTATCGTAACGGAATTCGGTATGAAGGATGCACCTGGTCCAAGTCCGTCTGTTAAAACGGTTGCACTAGCAGGGATATTACCCGTATTTGCCATTGCAATCGTATAGGTAACAATATCACCAATTGCAGCTGTCGGTGTATTCACTGACTTCGTAGCGATAATAGTAGCGTTATTAATTTGAGTTGTTATTACGTTACTTAGTGTATTGGCGGATGCTGGAGGTAAGTTCGGGTCTACGACATATTGGTACGTTGTGTTACTTTGATTTTGGATTGGATTCGGATTCGGGATGGAATTTACTTGCACTTGGAACGAGATGGTCGTATTTGCATTGGGGTTTATTGGATTAATTGCTATGCCATTAGCTGGATTTGCATTAGAGAGTGGAGTACCATTTACTGTTACACTATTTGGAATAAAAGACGTCCCGCTTGGAATAGCATCTGTAAATACTATATTTGATGCAAGTGTGTTTCCGTTATTCATTAAAGTAGTCGTATACGTAATAATATCATTTACGTTCGCAAACTGTTTATCCGCAGATTTTGTAGCGGTAATAGAGGCGTTATTAATAGTTGTCTGTACAGTGTTAGATGCCACCATCTGCATGACAGTTGGTTTGGATGGGTCGTACGTGTATTGGAAAGTAGTGCTTGATTGATTTGTAATCGGATTTAAAGCAGGAATAGTTGGTACAAAAACTTGGAATGCAACAGTACGTGATGAATTTGCTCCTATCGTACCGATAAGAATCCCGTTAGCAGGATTTGCATTTGCTATAGGAACACCGTTAATCGTTACAGTGTTAGGAAGGAAGATAGTACCAGCTGGAATGATATCTGTAAACGTTACATTGGAGGCAGGTATATTGCCATTATTACTTAAAACTGTTGCATAAGTTATGACATCACCAACATCAGCGAAATTTGTGCTCGTTAGTTTCGTAGCAACAATATTAGCGGTATTAATTTGTGTCGTTACTATATTGCTAGTAGCATTTCTAACAACAGCAGGTAAATTTGGATCTGCGATAAAGCTATATTGAAGTGCAGCGCTGTTTTGAACTGGATTTGGTGAAGGTAAACTATTTGCACTAATTTGGAAAACAATTGTTGTAATGCCGCCTGCTGGAATCGTACCAATTTGAAGACCGACACTTGGATCCGCACCTAGCTGTAAAGCGCCGCCTATAAAAGTACTATTTGGTACGAGAGCTGTGCCAGGAGGGAGTATATCGGTAACGACTACATTATTTGCTGGAGTATTTCCAGGGTTAGCTAGGGCAATTGTGTATGTGATCGGTTGCCCAACATCTGCAATAGTTAAATCTACCTGTTTGACAATAACTACATTTGCTAAGTTGATTTGTGTACTTACAGTGTTACTTAAAGATGTTTCTATAGTTGGTGGGTCGCCCGGATTTAAAATAAAGCTATACTGTGTACTAGATGAATTTATTGTTGGGTTTTGTGTGGGTAAAGAGGTGACAGTTACTTGATAAGAGACGGTAAGTGAGCCGTTAGCAGGAATGGAAGGTAACGGAACACCGACATTTGGATCGGCGTTATTTTGGAGTACACCATTAATAAGGAAAGTGTTTGGGATAAAGGTAGTACCATCTGGATTTGTATCTACGAAAGTTGGACTATCAGCAGTAACGCTTCCTGCATTCGTTAAAAGAATGGTATAAGTTAATATATCTCCTACGGTAGCAAACGCTCGATCCACTGCTTTGTCTGAAATGACATTTGCGTCATTCACTTGAGTAAATGTAGTGGTTGAAGTTGTGTTCTTACTTACAGGGGAAGCATTTGGATCCACGATAAAGTTATAGGAAATAGAAGCACTATTTGAAATAGGGTTTGGATTTGGGATGCTAGTTATTAATACTTGGAATGAAGCAGTAATTGTAGTATTAGCATTGATGCTACCAATATTGATGCTAGCTGGTGTAACACCTGGCTGAGCAACATTGTTAACTATAACACTGTCTGGCACAAAGGCAGTACCATTCGCAATTGAATCGGATAGTACTACATTGTTCGCCGCAACATTTCCATCGTTTGTAAGAGCAAAGGTATAAGTTAATACATCTCCAACTTCCGCAAATGTTTTATCTACAGATTTTAAAGCATGAAGATTTGCGAGTCTAATTGTTGATGTAACAGAATTAGAATTTGCTGTTTTTGAAGTTGGTGGTAAACTCGGATTTACAGTATATAGATAAGACACGAAAGCATTATTAATGATAGGATTTTGGGCGGTAATATTGATGACTGTTACTTGGAAAGAAAGGGTAAAAGTAGCTCCGCCAGGAATTGTGCCGATAGGTAAGGCAATGAGAGAATCTACATTTTGCAAAACTCCGTTTAGTGTTACAGTACCAGGAGTTAATATCGTTCCATTTGGAAGTGGATCTGTTAGTTGCACGTTCGTAGCAGCTGTATTTCCACTGTTTGTAATGAGGATTGTATAACTTATCGTTTCGCCAATTGTGGCAAATTGTTTATTTGTTGATTTTGTTAATGTTAAATTCGCATTGTTAATTTGAGTGGAAACGAGATTAGAAGAAATGTTTTTTGTAGTGGGTGATTGGCTAGGATTGACGGTATATTGATAAGAAGCGCTGGATCCATTAGATACGACATTTGACGCGGGTATTGTGTTTACTACTACTTGAAATGAAACATTTTTTGTTGTACCAGTTGGAATAGATCCTATATTCACACCAGTAGCGGGATTTGCTCCAACTTGTGTCGTGCCATCTATTGTTAAACTGTTGAGAACAAAAGTTGTTCCAGTAGGAATGACATCTGTAAAAATAACGTTATTCGCATTCGTATTACCTGTACCTGTAAAGGAAACAGTGTACGTTAGTGTGTCACCAATATCTGCAAAATTTTTGTCTACTGCTTTCGTCATTGTTACAGTAGCATTATTCACTTGAGTGGAGACAATATTCGTCGTATCAGTCCCGCTTACTGCCGGTTGATTTGGCACAGGAATGTATTGATAAGTTGTTGTACCACTATTTAAAATTGGATTTGTTTGCGGGATAGAAGGAACGAATACTTGAAATGAAACCGTAGTCGTAGAATTAGCAGCAATAGATCCAATTGATATACCGGTAGCGGGATTTGCGCCAGCTTGAGTAACCCCGTTAACAGTTACACTCCCTGGAATGAAAGTAGTTCCGCTAGGAATCGGATCCGTATATATAACGTTCGTTGCCGCGATATTTCCTACATTAGCTAAGGCAATACTGTAAGTTAACGTTTCTCCAATATCAGTAAATATTTTGTTAACTGATTTTGTGCCATTAATATCTGCGAGGTTAATTTGTGTTCCTGCAGAGTTGCTTGTTGCAAGACCATTAAAAGTCGTTCCACCGGCAATTGGTGTATATTGAAATGTAATATTAGCAGTGTTAGAGATAGGGTTTTGGTTTGGAAGAGAAACGACAGTAGCTTGAAAAGTTACTGTACGAGAAGAATTATTATTAATGGTTCCAAGAGATATACCAGCAGCCGGATTTGCATTTGTTTGTGGTACGTTATCTACCGTGACAGTGCCAGGTATAAAGGAAGTGCCGTTAGGGAGTATGTCTGTAAAAGTAACGTTATTAGCAGGCAGAAGACCGGTGTTAGGGATAGTAACGGTATAAGTGAGAATATCTCCAATTGCAGCGACGCTTTTATTCACGCTTTTCGTTGCTTGTATGTTAGGTGAATTTATGTTGATTTGTAAACCGACTGTATTCAACATATACGCGTCTCCGTTAGTTGTTAAACGGATTGCGGCGGATACTTGGGAATTTGTTAAATAAGGAGAAATATCAATAGAAGTAATGTCCCAGCCTTGCCTTCCTGCGGAGATATTTGTACTTGTAGAAGCGCTTTGATTTCGTGTTCCAAATGTCCCGGTTGTATCTAAATTTCCGGCGGCATTATTTACTTGAGAACCGAAGAAATTATTTACAGCATTATTTGGCCCGGATAAAGCATTTAATGAACTGAAATTTGGTCCAAATAATGCTTGATCCCCAGTTAAATCAGCATCCCCTTCAGTAGAACTTATAAATAATCTCCCGCTTACAGGTCCTCCGGCAGGTGTTAAAAACCCTGAAACAGATACATCTGCACTACCAGTTTCTACAGAAACACGGTTACCGGCTACGTAAATTGTTAAATTTCTTGCGGGTAAGGAACCGTTTTGATAAGCGACAATGAGTGTCCATCCAGAAGAATTGATAGCTCCGTTAGAAGCATCTAAAGGATCAACAAGTCCAGGGACAGAGCCGGTTGTATAAGAGCCAGATCCTCCAGATTGAACGAGGGATGTTACATCTGCGGAACGTGTATAGAATCCAAATGTGACAGATCCAGAAACGAATGTTTGATTAGAAGCTGTAACGGTTGAAGGGGTAATTGAGTATGTTGACACAGGTGTTGTAAAAGAAACAGGGTTCCCTAATACACTCGTAATGTTTTGATCACGAGATAAATAGTTTCCACCCCAAACGAGTTCTGCGTAAAGAATAGTACTACCAGCAGGGATATTTAAAATAGCGGTAGAACTATTTTGTGTATAGTTTAATGTTGTACCAGCAGGAAAAGTCGTTACTTGTAAAGCAGTATTCGTAGTTACGAATGCACCAATTGCCCCGATTGTACCAGCACGGTTTTGATTACTAATTTTACTTAACCCGAGTGTATTACCTGTAATTGCGAGTGCGCCGTTAGTGGTGGTAGAAAATCGATTCGTAATGGGCATGTTGTCACCTCATTTCCAATATAGTCTTGGTCAAAATAGGATATGTGTGTGACAAATAAAGGGAAACATGTACAAGTTGATTTGGTAATAATGATTTAAATGTCTAGATAAGGGGATGGAGTATGCTTGAATTGGAAATTAAGGTGGAGCGTCTTAGGGAAGAACAAATAGGTGATATTGTAGCATTATCTTCTAATATTGGGTGGGATTATAATAAAGAAGAAATTGAGACTATTTTTGATTCAGGTATTATATACGGTGTGTGGAATAAGAGAAAGGAACTTATTGCTAGCGCGGCAATTATATTATATGGGGAGAAATTAGCGTCTATCGGAATGGTCATTGTACATCCAGATTATAAGGGGAGAGGGATTGGAAAGACGATAACGAATGCATGCATGAAGAGCGTATCGGTTCAAACTCCCATTATGCTTATTGCTACGGATGAAGGAAAGTCGTTATATGAAAAACTAGGATTTAGGGCAGTAAGCTATGTTTCTAAATACATATGTAACTCGTACAATGTGAATGATTATTGTGTAGGAAATGAAGATTATATGGTGAAGTATGAAGAGTGTGATTTAGAAGAAATAATAAAATTAGATGAACATGCGTTTGGAACAAATAGAAAAGCATTTTTAACGAAAAGAATTATACAAAGTGAACAGTGCATCGTTGTAAAGGACAACAAACAAAATGTATTAGGTTACGGTTTAAGTATACAAACATCAGAAAATAAAATAATAGGACCAGTCGTTGCAAGAAACGATGCGATGGCAATGAGGATTGTACATGATTTAGCAAGAGAGCATCATGGTAAATTAAGAATTGATGTACCAGAAGGAAAGAAAGGTTTTATGAAAGAATTAGAGGTTACTGGTTTTCAAAAGGTTCATACACCACCAATTATGATGAGAAATAGCGATAAATTATTAAAAAGGAATAATGAACTGTATAGTATTGCAGCACAAATTTTTGGATAAAAAAGAACCCTTCTGAATGAAGGATTCTTTTTTATAGCCAACTTAATCGCGATATTGATCATGAATAGGTTGAAAAAGGTCTTCCTCGACACCTCTAACCATTGAAAAATGATCCACGTTATAATGTCCATGTAGAATTTTATTATGATGAGCAATAATTTGCTCTGCAGATAATACGTTAGAATCAGTTGTGGAATGACCGTCTTTAATTAATGTAACGTCAAATCCTTGTACAGTAGCTGTTCTAACAGCGGTATCGATACAATGTTCTGTTTTACATCCACCGATAACGATATGGTTAATTTTTTCTTCTTTTAAAAGTTCGAGTAAAGAAGTGCCATAGAATGCGTTTGTTGCTGCTTTATTAATAAGGATTGCAGACTGAGGTACTTTAATTTGATTATGTACTTCAAATCCTTCTCCGCTGCCAGAAGCAACATCGATATCTCTTACGAAAACAATAAGGGCATTTGAATCTATCGCTTTTTGTACGGCTGTATTTAGTGTAGATAATAACCCTTTTTTACGAAAAACTTCTTTTTCTTGTTCATTCCCATCCATTAATTCTTGCTGCGCATCGATAATTAATAGTGCTTGTTTCATCGTGTCTCCCCTTTAATATGAAATAAGTTCCACTATACATATTCATTCATATTGCAAGGAAATCCTCTATTGTCTATGCAGTAGACGATAGATTTACAAAGTTGTCAAAGAAATTTCATTCTCATAGCGTGTAAAAACATGTATGATAGGAGATGGAGAATTTTTGAGTAGGTGGGAATAACATGCAGACAGTAGAAGATTATCTTTCATTCTTACATACGAAAGGATTTAAATTATCAGAAGAAGCACAAGGATTTATTATGTTCGGACAAGGATATACTGGTGCATCTGATGGAATTGTGAACGCAGCAATAGAAGCGACAATTAAACATCAATTACAGTTTGATGGGAGTTATTTTGTTGCGTTATTAGAACGATTGAAAGAAGAAGAAATTACAGATAAAAAAAGCGCTAAGGCTTTTATGCGGAAGTTACAAGCGTAACTTCATGCAGCCTGCGCTTCTTTTTTTGTTTTGGAAGGTAGTTCAACAAAAACCATGCCTAGGAAAATACATAGGCATCCGATAATAGCAGAAACAGAAAGTTGTTCGTTTGCAACGAGAACGCCTGTTAAGGCAGCAAAAACGGGCTCCATTGCGAAAATGATTGCTACTCTCGTTGGAGACGTATGTTTTTGCGCTGATGTTTGAATGAAAAAAGCAATGGATGTTGCGAATAGAGAAGTTAAAAATAGGGCGAATAAAAAGGAAGAATTCGTCCATAGTGCTATTGAAAATAATTTTTCCCAATCTTCAAACAAAAAGGCGCAAATAGAAGAAAACATGCCGACAGCTAATACTTGCGACGTGCTTAATAATAAAGGTGATATTTTTTTAGAGAAGAAGCCGTTAACAAGAATATGAGCAGCGAAAGCAACTGCACAACCGAGAACGAGTATATCTCCAATGTTTAATTGAAAAGAATCACCAGCTGTTAATAAGTATAAACCTGCTGTTGCTACAGCAATGCCCATTACGATAAAAATAGTAGCTTTTTGTTTTAAAAAGATAAAAGACAAAATGGGTACCATAACGATACTAAGTCCTGTTAAGAAACCTGCTTTTGAAGAAGTTGTATAAAGTAAGCCAAATGTTTGTAAAACATAGCCAACACATAAGAAGAATCCAACGATTAATCCAGCGAGGCTACTCTGTTTTATATCTTGTTTTGTAGTTTTTTTTGCAAAAATCATTTGAACGAATAATAAAATAATTCCAGCAAATAAAAAGCGAATACCATTAAAGGTAAATGGACCCACGAAAGACATAGCATTTTGAACGACAACAAACGTAGCTCCCCAAATAAAAGAGACAAATAATAAAGCAAGAGGAGCAATCCAATCTTTTTTCACACCCATACCCCCGTTAATTTTGTAAGATAGCTTTTCTAGCTAATTCATCAGCTACTTTATTTTGGCTACTTGGAATCCACTTAATAAAAAAGAGATCGAAACTTTTTATGTACTGCAGTGCTTCCTCTAATAGTGGTGCGAACATTTTATTTTTTGCGTATTCTTTTTCGACAGCTCGCTCGACAAGTTGCGAATCTGTACGAAAAGAGACAATGTTATAATTATGCTCCGTGCAATATTTTAATGCAGCAAGTAAAGCGTGGTATTCTGCTTCATGATTGGACATTGTCCCAAGGGGCAATGATAATTGTACAGCTGGTTGCACCCCTTTAATAAATACGCCTGCACCAGAAGGACCAGGATTTCCTTTTGATGCACCATCAATATATACTTCAATCAAAATGAGAAACCTCCAAATGATAAGATGATCCCCTACTTATATGTTTCCTTTTAAGTAGGGGATAGAGTAACTTAGCCGATTGTAATACTATAACGACATGTAAATGTTTCATTCGCTTGTAAAGATTGAATTCCTTTTTTTTCCTTGAAATCTTTTGCTGGATTTACTTCATCAGCAATCCCGTACCAAGGTTCAATACATAAGAAAGGTGCGTTTTCCCCTGGTGTCCATACGCCGACAAATGGGAACCCGTCAAATTCTACTTTTACAAATTTATTATGTTTATGAGAACGAATAGAGATTTCATCCGTATTCATATTTTCAAAAATAAGTGCATCATTTTTGAATAAATCGTATGTAAGTGGTAATTCATTCGTATTTTCAGCGATTAATTGCGTTTTGCTTGAAAGGTAAGGTCCTTCTAATACGCTTGTTTCTAAGCGTTCAGAACCATTAAATGATAAATGATAATCTGTAAATGCTTCGCCCTCTAATAAGGGGAAGTTGAACCCAGGATGTGCTCCGATTGAGAAGAACATCTCTTTTGAAGCAGGGTTATTTACTTCATATGTTACATGGACGATTTGTCCGTCTAGCTCATAAGAAACGAGTAATTCGAATTCGTATGGGTATTTTTTTAATGTTTCTTCATTACTAGTAACAATATAAGTGATTTTCGTTTCACTTTGTTCTTTTACAGAGAATGTAAGGTCACGAGCAAAGCCGTGTTGTGTTAAAGAATATGGTTCACCATCTACGTAGTATGTATTATCTACTAATCGGCCGACAATCGGGAATAAAATTGGTGCGCGGCGCCCCCAATAAGTAGAATCGCCTTGCCATAAATATTCAGTGTTATCTTCTTTTAAGCGAACGCTTTGTAATTCTGCACCTTTGTCAGAAATGGAAACGATCACTTTTTTATTTTGAATTGTTGCTGTCATGAAGTGAAACCTCCTAAAACTTTCATATGTTTTATTATACGTTGTCTAAAAGAAAAAAGGTAGTTAATGATAGGAATCTATTGACGAAAGAGTGTGTATTGCGTAGAATATAATCTTGTTGCTTAAAAAACGAATAACGTGGTTCGAGACCATCCCACGTAAAAAAACTAAGGAGATTTTGTCATGAATATTAGAACATTAGTCGGTAATGGTATTTTAGCGGCATTATATATTGCTGTTTCTATGCTTATTCAGCCATTTGGCTTTACGAATGTACAGTTTCGTATTTCAGAGATGTTTAATCATCTTGTTGTATTTAATAAGAAAGCAATTTACGGAATTGTATTAGGTGTATTTTTAACAAATCTCTTTTTCTCACCAATGATCGCTTACGATTTAGTATTTGGAGTAGGGCAATCTATTCTTGCATTAGTTGCAACGATTATTTCTATGCGATTTATTAAAGGTGTTTGGGCTCGTATGATTTTTAATACAGTTATTTTTACAATTACAATGTTTATGATTGCAATTGAGCTTCATCTTGCATTTGATTTACCATTTATGTTGACTTGGTTAACATGTGCAATCGGTGAATTTGTTGTCATGGCAATTGGTATGCCTGTAATGTACTGGATTAATAAACGAGTACAATTTGAAAGATTTATGTAATAGATGAAAGAGCTATTCCTATAGGGATAGCTCTTTTTGTATGTAATCACATTGAATATAATGCTGTGACTCTTGATACAATATAATAAAATAAAGTGAGGCTTTCATTAGCTGGCTACATATAAGAAGTCTTATATAAGGGGAATCTAGTATGAAATATAAAATTCATTGGTTGTATAAAACAAAGCGCGGTTTGCAGACGGAATTAACGACAGATTATATGAACATAGAAGATGTACTACAATTTGCAGATGATTTCGAGAAAACAGGAAGAGTGAAAGAACTATCATTTTATGATGAAATGGATGCAGAATGGTCATTAAAGGAAATGAAAAAGCTGAGTAAACAAGTGGAGGAAGAGCCCCAAGAAATACTTGTTTATTTTGATGGGGGGTATGATGTTCAGACGAAAGAAGCTGGAGTAGGTATATGTGTATACTATAAAAAAGGAAATACAAAATACCGAATTCGCCGTAATGCATATATAGAAGGTATATATGATAATAATGAAGCGGAATATGCATCATTATTATACGGAATGAATATACTCGAGGAATTAGGGATTAAGTATGAAGCAGTTACGCTTCGCGGTGATTCTCAAGTTGTACTGCAGCAATTGGCTGGAGAATGGCCATGTTATGATGAGCATTTAAATCATTACTTAGATCAAATTGAACAAAAAGCGAAGCAAATGAAATTAAAACTTGTATGTGAGCCGATATCTAGAAAACAAAATAAAGAAGCGCATCAATTAGCTACGCAAGCATTAGAAGGAACAGTCATTGATAGTCATAAAGAAATAACCGAATAGAGAGGTGCAAAGGTGGATAAAAAGCAACTCATTACAGAGGTAAATGACTTATTAGAAACGTATTGTGAAGGGTGTTTCTTGAGAGAACATAATCGAAAGACAAATAGTAAGTATTATGCTCATTCCTTTTGTATTAGGCAATGTACAGTTGGAGAAACATTGAAAAAGTATGGAGAACAGTTATCATGAAAAAACATCCAGAGAAAATTCTCTGGATGTTTTTTAGTGTCTTGCTTCATTTAATTGATGCTCGCATTTACTTAATTTCTTTTCCTCATTCATTAAAAATGGCTCATCTAAATCTGTCGCAACAGATTTCATAATTTCAAGCTGAGAGCGAGCGGCTTCTACAGCAGTAGTCGCATGCTCTAATGTATCTGGATCCATTGAAATTGTCGCTGACCCTACCATTTTTTGTGCTGTTTCTACACGGAATTTCACTTCTTCAAAATCATTTACTTCTGATCCCATTGATAATTCCTCCTTTATATATTGCGCATTTCACATAGTTTTTGCTCTGTAAAACGGAAATATACAAAGGAATAACAAAGGAGGTTACCAAATAAGGTAACCTCCTGTTATATGTTGGATTAAAGTTTTACTACGTTAGCAGCTTGAGGTCCGCGGTTGCCTTCAGTGATATCGAAAGATACTTCTTGACCTTCTTCTAAAGCTTTGTAGCCGTCACCTTGAATAGCAGAGAAATGTACGAATACATCGTCAGCGCCTTCCATTTCGATAAATCCAAAACCTTTTTCGTTGTTAAACCATTTTACTTTTCCTTGCATGTTACAATTCCTCCTAAAAACATTTGCTTTTTTCATTTAGTGAAATTCATTTGAAAGATAATATAAAATAAAAATGCTATAATCTTGAATATTCTGCTAAATGATTAATTTAAATATACACGAATTGGTAGAATTTAGTCAAGTAAGCGATTTTATTTTTTTGTATTTTTAAATAATTTTTCAGCCAGATTTTTAAATAGGTATAGGACAGGCCGAGTATGTAATATTCTTAATTGAATGCTATACATAATGAGGTGAAAGAAAGAATGAATGAGTCTTATTTATTAGATAATGAAGGAATGAGAACGAGAACTGACATACCAAATTGGGTTACAAAAGAATTTCAAAATTTTTCGAGTGTCGTGCTAGAACCAACTTTTCCGTGCTATTTCGGCTTAACAGCTTTGAAAAAGAATGAACTTCGTTATTCATTTCTCTCTCATAATGATTGGAGTCATTTGCCACATACAATGTTATCCTTTTTAGAGTTAATGAAAGAGCGCCCAATTGTAAGAAGAGGATTTTTTCTTTTTGTGGAACCGGAATGTGGGGAACAATCACTGGAATATTATCGTGATTACTTTTGGAAAATACTACAATATTTACATGGAAACGATGATCAAACATGGCCGAAGCAAATTCCTGAAGATCCAGACCATTACTTATGGGAATTTTCATTTGGTGGTGAACCGATATTCGCATTTGGAAATGCGCCAGCTTATAAACAACGAAAAACGAGGCATTTAGGAAATTCTCTCGTTATTGGGTTTCAACCACGCACCATCTTTGATGGATTAGAAGGGGATCGTCCTAAAGGGGCATATTCAAGACAAACGGTCCGAGATCGAGTTGAAAAGTGGGATCAGCTGCCGAAGCATCCTAATATTAGTCATTATGGTGATCCAAATCATCGGGAATGGAAACAATATTTCATAGGAGACGATGTAGAGCCGATAAAAGGAAAATGTCCTTTTCTTCATAAGTTGGAAAAGTAAGAGCCATCATCCAGATGGCTCTTTTGTATATTTTGGATAAAAAAGGGTATTTTAGTAGTAAATATTTTGATGAAAGCTAGTCTATTTTTAATCATTACATCATTACTTAATAGTAAAGGAAGTAGAAAGGATAGAGCGATGTTTGGAGCGATTATACAACAAATTGTATTAGGTATTTCATTAGCTGCGCCGGTAGGTCCGATTAATATTGAAATGTTAAAACGAGGAATTGAACGAGGTTTTTGGCATGCGTGGGTTGTTGGAATTGGTGGAATGACTGCGGATATTTTGTTTATGCTTCTCATCTACTTCGGTTTATCTTCTGTGTTTATGTATACATATGTACAAGCTTTTATGTATTGCACAGGGTTTTTCTTATTATTTTATTTAGGGTTTCAAAGTGTAAAACAAGGAATTTCCCACACGAATATGGAATATAAAAAGGAAGAGGTAGGTGGCCTTAAACAATCGTTTATAGCAGGTTTTTTAATTGCGATATCCAATCCATTAAATCTTGTTTTTTGGTTTGGTATATACGGAAGTACACTTAGCTCATTGCTTACGAAAGTAACGAAACAAGAAGCCTTTTTGTACAGTCTTTGTATTATCGTTGGTATTATTTTATGGAATTTAAATATTGCTTTTTCTGTCCATTTTGGCAGAACTTTATTAAAGCAAAAAGCACTTGGCTATATAACAGCCGGAGCAGGTATTATTTTAGTAGGATATTCTATCCATTTTGCATACAAAGCTTTACAGTTGTTCACATAAGATTGAAGGGGAGATTTTTATGTATCGAACCACTATTGACGGAAAAGAAATTATTATTACGTTAGCACCAAAAATCCGAAAAGAAATCACTGATAGGAATCCACTATATGAAGCGGTATTTCATACTGCAGCAAGATTACTACAAACAAAGCAACCAACGTTTGCGGTAAATCATGAAGTATTTGGGCTCATTATTGGAGAGGTGCAAAGAGGAGAAGTAACAGTGTTTGCGGTGGAACATATTATTCCAAAGCAAAATATATTTGGATCGAACAATTTTTTCTCGACAATAGAGCAGCAGGCAAATTTGTAAAGTGAATAGAATAAAATAAAAAATAAAAGAAATAGTCGTAACGATATGTTGCGGCTGTTTTTTTGGAAAAGGGGGAAGGAAGATGAAGAGAGTGGGGAAAGAGTTCTTTTTACAACATGATATCGTTATTATGTATAGTATTTTATTTATTTTCATCATTATTTTAAAAATGCAATTTTTCACATGGATCGGTATGTTGGCGTGTTTGTTTGGAATTGTTTTTTATACGCTTAACGAATATATGACACATCGATTTTTATTTCACTTAAAGCCACCAAAAAACGTATTTTTATTAAAAATGTTAAGAAGATTACATTATGATCATCACGTATATCCAGATGATTTAAAACTATTATTCTTGCCTGTATGGTTTAGTATACCTAGCTTTACTATATATTTACTTATATCATACGCTATAACAAAAAGTGTTACTATTACACTTTCATTTGGAATCGGAATGATTATTATGCTTCTCGTTTATGAATGGAAACATTATATTGCACATAAGCCAATTCGTCCGTTCACAAAGTTTGGGCGCTGGCTTAAAAAACAGCACATATTACACCATTATAAAAATGAAAAGTTTTGGTTTGGTGTTTCAAATCCAGTATTTGATTTCCTATTTGGAACGCTTAAAGATGGGAAAGACGTTGAATTAAGCGAAACAGCTCGTAATTTAGAAAAAGAGAAAAAGACAGAAGTAGTGCGATAAGCACTACTTTTTTATTTGATTTTAATGAGCATCACATCTTGACTAGTATGAGATTGCAGTACGTAAATTTTATGTTGAAAAAGTATATTAAAAACTTAGGGGAAAATGCCGAAAAATGTCTATCGAAAAATCTTTGCAGGAATGTATGGATTGTCTAAAATGAAAATAAGTTTCTGAATATTTATAAAATTTAGTCTTTAGCTATGCAAGGGGGAATTGTATTTCTAGTAAGAGAGGGGATTGGAGAATGAAACGAGATGATACGTCAGCACGTAAGTTACAAAATAAGGTCAATTATACAGAGGTTGTTCAGTCAGAAGAATTTCAATTGCTATTAAATACGAAAAAGAAGTTTATCGTTCCGATGAGTATTTTCTTTTTAAGCTTTTTTATTGCATTACCTATTTTAACATCGTATTCAAAGGTGCTCAATACACCAGCATTTGGGGATGTTACGTGGGCATGGGTGTTTGCATTTGCACAATTTATCATGACGTGGTCATTATGTATGATGTATAGCAAAAAAGCAGAATCCTTTGATAAAATCTCTCAAAACATTCTGCAAGATATGCAAAAAGGGAGGGGCTGACTTTGAATACAACTGCATTTGCACTATTTTTAATCATCGTTCTTGGTACGCTCGTCATAACTTATTTTGCATCGAAGAAAACAAAAAATGCGAGCGAGTTTTATACAGCTGGAGGGGGATTAACTGGTTGGCAAAATGGTCTGGCTATTGCGGGAGATTATATGTCTGCTGCGTCTTTTCTTGGTATAGCTGGAGCGATCGCGTTAACTGGTTTTGATGGGTTCTTTTATAGTATCGGTTTCTTAGTTGCTTACTTAGTTGTATTATACTTAGTTGCAGAGCCACTTCGTAATTTAGGGAAGTACACGTTAGCAGATATGATTGCGGCGCGTTTTGATGCGAAAAAAGTTCGCGGCGTTGCAGCGCTTAATACGATGACGATTTCAATTTTTTATATGATTGCACAACTAGTTGGGGCGGGTGCACTTATTAAATTATTATTAGGGATCGAATATACGACATCCGTTTTAATCGTTGGTACATTAATGACGGTGTACGTTATTTTTGGCGGAATGACTGCGACGAGCTGGGTACAAATTGTTAAGGCTGTATTACTTATGGCTGGTACATTTATTATTTCTGTTATCGTTTTCTCAAAATTTAATTTTAGTGTGACTGAAATGTTCGCTCAAATGAAAACAGCTACACCATTAAAAGATTCATTTTTAAATCCAGGAGTAAAGTATAAAGATGGTCTTGATACACTGTCTTTAAATTTAGGACTAGTCCTTGGTACTGCTGGATTACCACATATTCTTGTTCGCTTTTTTACAGTACGTGATGCAAAAACAGCACGTCAATCTGTTGTATACGCTACGTGGTTAATTGGCGCATTTTATATTATGACAATTTTCTTAGGGTTTGGGGCAGCGGCATTTGTAGGGAATGAGGCGATTATTAAAGCGAATCCTGCTGGTAATATGGCAGCACCTTTATTAGCGAAAGCGTTAGGCGGAGATTTCTTATTTGCTTTCGTATCAGCAATTGCCTTTGCAACGATTTTAGCTGTAGTGGCGGGACTTGTATTAACAGCAGCATCAGCATTTGCACATGATTTTTATAATGAAATTATTCGCAAGGGGAAATCAACGGAAAAAGAGCAAGTGTCAATGGCTCGCTATGCGTCTATTGGAGTAGCGGTATTATCCATTATACTAGCGTTATTTGCCCAAACATTGAACGTAGCATTTTTAGTTTCATTAGCATTTGCAGTTGCAGCGAGTGCAAATCTACCAGTTATATTATTCACAATTTATTGGAAGCGCTTCAATACAACAGGTGCTATCTCTGGTATGATTGTTGGTCTTGTATCAGCAATAGTTCTCGTAGCGTTAAGTCCAAATGTTTGGAACCCTGTAGCTGGAAAAGCTATATTTGTTGGGGAAGCGATTTTCCCATATACGACACCTGGAATTATTTCCATTCCGCTTGGATTCCTTGCTGCATATTTAGGAACCGTGTTATCTAGTAAGAAAGAAGATGAAGCGAAATTTGATGAGATTCTTGTGAAATCTAATACTGGTCATGGTATTAGTGATGCATCTTCCCATTAAAAAGAGAAGGGCTTTTCGATATATAAGAAAAGCTCTTTTTTCTTGTAAATATTACTGTAGTGTAAGTAGGATTTTGTCTTAATTTTGTGGAATGAAAATAAGTAGGGAGAAATTTAAATCATCATGGCACCAGCGCAGCTTTTGTGAAAAATAAGTTGTTATGGAAGGTGGAAGAAATGATGAAAACGAAACAGACTGATGAATTGTTAGCAAAAGATGAGCAATATGTTTGGCACGGAATGCGTCCCTTTAGTCCAAATAGTACAATGGTAGGGGCAAAAGCAGAAGGGTGCTGGGTTGAAGATATAGAAGGGAAAAGATATTTAGATGGTATGAGTGGTCTTTGGTGTGTGAATAGTGGATATGGCAGAAAAGAGCTCGCAGAGGCGGCATATAAGCAATTACAAACATTATCATACTTTCCGATGTCACAATCGCATGAACCAGCTATAAAGCTTGCTGAAAAATTAAATGAGTGGCTTGGAGGAGAGTATGTTATTTTCTTCTCTAATAGTGGTTCGGAAGCGAACGAAGCAGCTTTTAAAATAGCGAGGCAATACTATGCGCAAAAAGGTGAACCGCATCGTTATAAATTTATGTCACGTTACCGCGGGTATCATGGAAATACAATGGCTACGATGGCAGCGACGGGACAAGCGCAGCGTAGATATCAATATGAGCCATTTGCTTCAGGATTTTTACATGTAACGCCGCCAGATTGTTATCGTATGCCTGGAATAGAAGCAGAGAACATTTATGATGTAGAATGTGTAAAAGAAGTAGATCGCGTTATGACATGGGAGTTAAGTGAAACGATTGCAGCTTTTATTATGGAACCAATTATTACGGGCGGAGGCATATTAATGCCGCCACAAGACTATATGAAAGCTGTTCATGAGACGTGTCAAAAACACGGTGCATTGCTCATTAGCGATGAAGTGATTTGCGGTTTCGGACGTACAGGGAAAGCATTTGGATTTATGAATTATGATGTGAAGCCAGATATTATTACGATGGCAAAAGGGATTACGAGCGCATATTTACCATTATCAGCGACAGCTGTGAAAAAAGAAATATATGAAGCATTTAAAGGGAAGGGAGAATATGAATTCTTCCGTCATATTAATACATTTGGTGGAAATCCTGCAGCTTGTGCATTAGCACTTAAAAACTTAGAGATTATGGAAAATGAAAATTTAATTGAGCGATCTGCACAAATGGGTTCGCTTTTATTAGAACAATTAAAAGAAGAAATTGGAGAGCATCCACTTATTGGGAATATTAGAGGGAAAGGTCTACTAGTTGGAATCGAACTAGTAAATGATAAAGAAACGAAAGAGCCAATTGATAACGACAAAATTGCAAGTGTTGTAAATGCTTGTAAAGAAAAAGGGTTAATTATAGGACGAAACGGCATGACAACAGCAGGATATAATAACGTCCTAACATTAGCGCCACCACTTGTTATTTCAGGTGAAGAAATTGCCTTTGTTGTTGGAACGTTGAAGACAGCGATGGAACGTATTTAATGAATCGAGCGAGCTGTAATATACAGCTCGCTTTTGTTTATTATGTGAAATATAATACATTTTCAAAGGGAGGGGAATTTATTATGAAGAAATATGATCCTAGTCAACATTATCACATCGGATATTATGAAGATGGATATGATTTAGAAGTGACGGCGTACAAAAGAATAAATGAACCAGTTTGGGATGCATATATTCCGCACTATGAGGCAAGCGATTTTTATAAGAAAGTGGAGAAAATGAAACTAGGTGAATATATAGATGATTACGGCATTTTGGTGTATTCATTTCGTAATGATATGGATGATGAAGAAGCCCGAATTTTTTTGAAAAATGGTTAAAAAAGAACGGGATTGTGTAAAGATAAAATAAAAAAGAGATTGCTATCTTATAAGATAGCAATCTCTTTTTTTATATATAAAATTTATTTACTTGCTTTCATTGCTTTATCTTTTGCACCAAAAGTGTATTTTAACATTGGTGGTGTAATCATTGTAGTTAAAATAACGACAATAACGATTGCTGTAAAGTAATCTTGTGCTAATAGGCCTGAAGAAAGTCCTGTTCCTGCGATGATAAGTGCAACTTCACCACGAGAAACCATTCCGGCACCAATAATGGCAGAAGACTTAGCGTCAAATCCAGTCATTCGTGCACCGAATCCACAACCAATTAGTTTCGTTAATACAGCGATTACTGTTAATGCTAGGATGAACCAAATTTGATTACCAATACCGTCAAATGTAATATTCATACCGATACTTACGAAGAACACTGGAACGAACATAGCGTAAGCGATTGGTTCTACTTTCTTTTCTACTTCATGTTTGTAGTTCGTTTGAGAAATAGCGATACCAGCTGCGAAAGCACCGATAATACCAGCAATTCCTAATAACTCACCGAAATATGCAAATGAGAAACAGATGATAAGCGCCGCGCTCACGATAGACTCAGATACGCGAAGTGGTGATAACCAGCGCATAATCGCAGGAACACCTTTCCATCCGATTAAAATAATAGAAGCGAAGAATACAACTTTCTTTAAGATAACCATTGTTAAGTTAACATCGTCTGTACCTAAGAAGCTCATTGCAAATGCTAATAAAATAACGACAAGAATGTCATCAAATACAGCTGCGCCCAGCATAGTTGTACTCTCACGTGTTTTCATCTTTCCTAAATCGCGAAGTGTTTGTACGGAAATACTAACACTTGTCGCACATAGAAGTAATCCTAAAAATACTGCATTTCCTTGTTCCATTCCCATAACAAGACCTGCAACGTAACCACCTACGAATGGAAGAATGATACCTCCGAGTGCAACGGCTAAAGAAGAATTACGATTTGCGTTTAATTCCTCTAAGTCTGTTTCAAGTCCTGCCATAAACATTAAAAGAATAACACCGACATTACTTAATTGTGTTAGAAGTTCTGAATTTTCAATCCAACCTAATACAGCTGGACCGATAACGATACCGACAATTAATTTACCGAGTACAGAAGGTTGACCTAGTCTAACACTAAGATCACCAGCAAGCTTTGTACTTAATAAAATAAGTGCAATTTGAAAGAAAAATTCGAATTCCATCGGATCCTCTCCTCATCATTTTTATTTTTATCATACGATTTCTCGGAATTTGCCTAATGAAAATATGTAAAACCCATTAAACAAAGGATCTGATTACGAGTTCTTTTGAACTTGTAATTTGAACCTGTAATTAATATATAATAAAATGTATGAAAAATCAATGAAAAAATAGCAGATTTTCATGATAGGATTCGATTTAGGTATGGAGGAAATCACTATATAATAAGAAGAAACAAGGTGACATTTTTTATGAATTGGAGAAGGACATATGTTATTAAATAAACGCTTTACAATTGGAGAAATGGCAAAAATGCATAATATAGCAGAATCTACATTACGTTATTATGATGAAAAAGGTATTTTTCATCCGTCTACTGTAGATCCGCAAACGAATTATCGTTATTACACAATCGATCAATTTTCACTATTAGATACGATTAAGTTTTTACGCCAATTAAATATTCCATTAAAGGAAATTAAGAAATATATTGATGAAAGAAATCCAGCATATGCACTCAATTTACTGGAAAAACAACAAGAAATGATGTTGAAAAAACAAAGAGAAATTGAGTATGCTTTGGCGAAAATGGAGCATAGAATTCATTTAATTAAGGAAGCAACAAAAGCAAAAGCTGAACAAATGGTAATTAAAGAGATCCCGCAGAGGAAAATTACAGCCATCGCGGTTGCCCCGAATACGACGGATGATATGTTTGAGTACTATATTCATTCGCTGCAAAAAAATATGAGACAAATGGATGATAGCTTATTTTCTGGAGATATCGGTGTAACAGTTGTGAAAAAAGGATTAATGCAAAATGAGTTTCAAGCATATAGTAGTGTTTTCATTCTTTTAGATTACATGCCTTTTCAAGTACATAGCTCAGATGAAATTAAAGAAGGTATGTTCGCTTGTGTATACCATCACGGCCCATATGAAGAAACGGATGAAACATATAAGAAATTAATGAAATATATTGATCAAGAAGGATACGAAGTAAGTGGAGATGCGATTGAGATTGCATTAATTGATTGGTCTGTAACAGAAAATCCAGAGGAGCAAGTAACTGAAATTCAAATTCCTATCATGAAAAAACAAAGCAATAAGATGTAGAACTCGTATCATTACAAATTGACGTCAAACAGAATAATTAAGTTACCTATTTTTCAAATTCTCTATTGACCTTCAAGTAACTTTAAGGTTTAAACTGTGAACAGAGCATTGAAAAAAGGAGCATTTATATGATGGAAACAACAGAAAAGTTAAGAGAAAAACCGATAAAAAGTTTATTTATTTCATATTTAATACCAGCCGTTCTTGGAATGGTGTTAATGTCAGTTAATATTGTGATTGATGCGGTTATGATTAGTAGGGGAGTTGGAGCAAACGGTTTAGCAGGAGTAAACGTGGCTATTCCAGCCTTTTCAATTTTCTTCTCTATTTCATTATGGATTGGAATGGGTGGGGCAACGTTATACTCCATTGCACTAGGTGAAAATAAAGTAGAAAGAGCAAGGTCTATTTTTACGCAATCTATGACGGTAGCAGTAATTATCGTAGGTGTTTTAGCAGCAATTTGCGTATGGAGAATAGAAGATATAGCGTACTTATTCGGTGCAAATGAAGTGATTTTACCGTATGCGTTAGACTATTTACATGTGTTATTAACATTTGGAATGATATACGTTTTAGAAAATATTTTAAGTACATTTATACGAAATGATGGAAATCCTAATTTAGCAATGGCAGGTCTAGTTGTAACGGCTGTATTAAATATAGTGTTTGACTATATCTTTATTTTTATCTTTGGATGGGGTGTAACAGGTGCTGCTTCAGCGACTATTCTTTCAGCAGCAATTGGCTTCCTTGTCTTATTAACGCACTTCTTTAGAAAAAGTAGTATTTTAAAGTGGACGAAATTCCATTTTGAATGGGATACAGTTAAACAAATTATGATAATCGGTTTCCCGAGCTTTACAGCAGAAAGTACAGTTGCAATTGTAACAATCGGTTTTAACATTGCATTCGTTCAATATGCGGGAGAAGTAGGAGTCGCTTCTTATGCGATGGTGAATAGTATTCATGCGATGACATTACTATTATTCTTCGGTGTTGGAGCAGCATTACAACCGATCGCTAGTTTCCATTACGGCGCAAATTTATCAGAGAGATTGCGCGAAGGATTAAAGTTCGCTGTAAAAATTGCGGTAGTACTCGGTGGTATTGCAATAATTGTCGGATTATTCTTCGGGAAATATATTATTGGTTTATTTGATGTCCAATCCCCCGAGCTGTTGGAGTTAACATTAACGGGTATTAGCTTGTTCTTTATCCAATATGTATTTTTAGGTTATAACATTGTGTATGGAGAGTACTTCCAATCAGTGCGACAAACGACAAAATCAGTGCTGATTATAATGAGTCGAGGGTTACTATTTATTATTCCATTATTATGGATTATGCCAAAATTATTTGGGATAAATGGAATTTGGCTCGTTATGCCAGTAGCTGAAGTATTGACAGCGATTATCGTATTTACGATGAATCGTATGAAACATCCTGTTCCATTAAATATGGCGGGAGAGAAAGAAGCGATATAATGAAGAAAATCCCCTTGAGCAAGTGAGGGGATTTTTTTATTCTTTTAAACTAATCGCAAAAGATCCATCTGTTTCTTGAACAGATGCGAAAGCAACGCTTTTAATATTAGTGATGCCTTTTTCTTTTAATTCTTTATATAACCATTTTTCGTCCTTATGAATTAACTTTAAGTTATCGTATTGAATTTGCGAATCAACGATAAGGGCAATGGGTAATCCGGCATACGTAACATCTATGTTCAAATCTTTTGGAGTTAATGGTACAAGCTCACGCTTTGGTAAAATACTAATGGCTCCGTTTGCTTCTAAAATAGCATATTCAATTTCATGAACACTTGGGTATCCTGCGACGCGAAGGTTAGACAGTAGTTCAGCAATTGGATATCTACTTTTTTGTAAGTTCTCAAAAATAATATCACCATGTTTAATTAAAATGATAGGGTGTCCAAGAATAAAACGATTTAGTTTGTTTAGTAAACTTAATTTTGTAAGAAGTAAATGCAAACATGTAATAACGACCATACCGAGAAAAGCTTGCAAAGCACCAGAGACTGGTATGGCCTGAAAAGCTAAATAAGATAAAAAGATAATAGCACCAAAATCATGAGGAGTTAGTTGTGCTAAAGCAGATTTACCGAGCATCTTAAGTGATAGTAAAAATAAGATAAAAAAGAACGATACGTTACATAAAAAGAGAAGCAATAGAGACACTCCTTCGTGCAAAGTTGTACTTACTGTTCCCGAAAGAAAATATAAATATTACTTTCCGGAGGATAAATTAGGGTGAATTGGAATTTGTCTGTATACAAACAAATAAATGGATATTATCATGAAAGAAGAAAAGAACATAGGGGTATATGGATATGAGAAAGAAGAAAATAATTAAGTATATAATAGGAATTATAATGGTTTGTGCCGTTTATGCGGGATTTTTACAATATAATATTTATAAGCATGGGCAAATGAATGCTACCTACGATGCGGATTATATAATTGTATTAGGCTCGAAAGTAAACGGAACGAAACCGTCGTACTCATTGCAATATCGTATTGATAAAGCAGCTGAGTATTTACAATCACATGAAAAAACAATTGCGATTGTGTCTGGAGGGAAAGGAAAAGGCGAAGATATTTCAGAAGCATTAGCAATGAAAAATGGATTAATGAAACTAAAAATTGCAGAAGACCGCATTATTATGGAAGATAAGTCAACAAGTACAGATGAGAATATTACATTCTCAAAACCGTTAATTCCGGGCAATATGGAAAAAGGAATGATCGTAACAAACGATTTCCATATGTTTAGAGCGAAAAAAATAGCAGCAAAACAAGGATTACAATTAGAAGGTCTTCCGGCCGAAACACCGAAGCGAATTGTCATTCCATCGAATATACGAGAGTATTTAGCTATTACGCAATATTGGTTTATGAATCGAATATAGAGAAAAGTAATCCCGCCTGGAAATCTAGGCGGGATTATTTTTGATAAAAATCTTACAAAGATGTCATGTTTATGAAAGGTAAAGCGATAGTTTCTGGAATGGATTCCTGACATAATGAAGATAACAAAAAATATTTAGAGGTGAATCGGATGAAAGGAAATAATATATTATCTTCCCTATGTTACTTTAGTATCTTTTTTGCACCATTTTTACTGCCAATTATCGTGTACTTCGTCGCGGAGGATGAAGTGAAATATCACGCGAAAAAAGCATTTTGGTCACATATTTTCCCGTATGCGATTTTAGTTGGTGGATTAGCAGTATCGGGCATATATGGTTTAAGCTTCAATCAATCTGATGGTGCTGGAATTGGGATCATGATCACATATGCAGTATTCATTCTTGTAGGGATTTATTACTTCATTTGGAATATCGTAAAAGGTATTAAAGTTTTGAAAACAGCGTAATAAGATAAGGCATAATTTGATGTGAGTTTGTCGTTAAGTCGATATAATTTCATTTACCGTAATAATATATATGTTAAAAAGAGCAATTCAAAAAGAATTGCTCTTTTTGTGCTTATAAGTTGTGAATATTGAAAAAGATGTGTTAATTTTTCATTATGAAGAGAAAAAAGGAGTGTTTTTCATGAATGAGATTATACATAAAATGGAGCAACACGTTTCAGTTCGTAAATATAAAGAAGAATCAATTCCGAAAGATGTAGTGGAAAGAATGGTGCAAGCTGCGCAGCATGCCGCTTCCTCACATTTTGTACAGGCGTATTCTGTTATATATGTAACAGATCAAGACCTAAAGGCTAAACTAGCAGAGTTATCCGGAAATCGTCACGTGAAAGACTGCGCAGCATTCTTTGTTTGTTGTGCGGATTTAAAACGCCTTGAAATAGCGTGTGAACAGCATAGTACAGAGATAAAACATGAAGGAGTAGAAGACTTTATCGTTGCGACGGTAGATGCTTCACTTTTCGCACAAAACTTAGCGTTAGCGGCAGAATCGTTAGGATACGGTATTTGTTATATTGGTGGTATTCGTAATAATCCGAGAGAAGTGAGTGAATTGCTTCATTTACCGGATAAAGTATATCCTGTATTCGGAATGACAGTCGGTGTACCAGATGAAAATCATGGAGTGAAACCACGTTTACCAGTAGCAGCAATCCTTCATGAAAATGGATATGATGAAAAGAAATATGATGAATTATTAAACGAATATGATGAAACGATGAGCTCGTATTACAAAGAAAGATCATCAAACAATAAAAATGTAACGTGGACAGAATCAATGAGTTCGTTTATGTCTAAAGAGAAAAGAATGCATATGAAAGACTTTTTAAGTGAAAAAGGATTTAATAAGAAATGAGTAAAGAGGCAGACCTACATGCAGGTCTGCCTTTTTTGGAGGAGAAATAGGATTGTCTTCGAATAAGTATAGGGGAGCTGCTAAAGGGGAATCGAGGATTGAAAATAAAAAGCGGTATAATAGCCGCTTTTTATCGTTTAAGTCTATATGTTTTTGTACAATCTAAAGCATCTATTATCTTGAAAAGCTTACTATAACAAATGTAAACTCTCAATAAGAAGATACATACCCGTACAACTCAAAAGGATATACGTAAATATTTTGAAAATCCGTTGATTAAGCCATTTGAAAATAATTTGACCTATATACAAACCTAGAAATACGATTGGAATAGCATAAAAACTTGATTCCCAAATTGTTTTGTTTGTGCCAGTAAAGAGTATTTGAGTTAGTAGACTAATGAAATATATAAATAGATAAAAAGCTAAAGTGGTTGCTCTCAATTTCTCTTTTTTCGTATCAGTTCCTGTAAAGTAAAGCAACAGAGGTGGTCCTGGTATACCGATACTTGTCGTTAAAAGACCAGATAATCCGCCAACTATGAAATCTCTAGATTTTGTTGATTGAATCTTAAAGTTGCATATTAGCATCAACGTTAATAGTAAGAGCAGGACGCTAATTGCTAATTTAAAAGTGTTGATGTTAATAGAGGTGAAAATTAAAATACCAAAAGGTACACCAACTATACTACCGAAAATTAATCTTTTCAGTAGAATAAAATCAATGTCCATTCTTATTTTCCAAATAAGTGATATGGAAATAATTAATGATAAAATGATATTTATTTGTATAGCTTCTTGTGGTAGAAATAACATGAGTAAGAAAGGTGTTGCCATAATAGAAAAGCCAAAACCGGTACTCGTTTGTAAAATAGAAGCTACTAATATAATACATATGAAAATGAATATAATCTCCAAAATAGCCCTCCTACATAATCAAATCCAATACATATTTTAACATAAAGTGAAACTTTAATCAGTGGGGGCTTACTGTCCTTTAATACGGGAAAAAAGGCGGCTAAATAGCCGCTTTTTATGTTGCATTTAATATTCCAATGACGATCCTGTAGCTTTAAAATATTTTTCACGTGAAGGGGTCATTACTCGGCGTGCTAATAAACAGGAAAGGAAAAGAATGAGTAACGAGCTACTGATTACAGTAATTTGAATAGAAAGAAATTGTGCGGATGCCCCAATTGCTAAAATGAAAAAGATTTGGATGAAATTTTTTACGGAATCAAATACGCTATCAATCCGTCCTATCATATGAACCGGGATGTTATTTTGATAAAATGTGATAAAGCCAGTACCAGCGAATGATGAAGAAATGCCCAGTAAAATGAAACCGCCTGCCGCGACTATAAATGAATTTGAAAAGGAGAAAATTACATAACCTATTGCTGTGAATATAGTACCGAATCCGATACAATATTGAATCGGTAATCGTTTAGCAAAGAGAGAAACAAGAAATGAACCGAAAATATATGCAGCACCAGTTATACTAACAAGCATGCTATATTCCATGTCGGATAAAAACAGTACTTGTTTTGTGAATACAACTTCTTGTGAATCGAGTGCCATAGAAACAAGCATAGTAGCTTGAAATAAAACGAATATGAGAATGATGTAAGTTTCAGTTCGAGCGAATGAAAAAACTTGTTTCCAATCACTTCGTAATGTTTGTACGAAAGTATTTGCAACTTCTTCGTTTTGCTTTGTTTGTAGTGTAATGTTTGGTAAGAAATAAATGAGAATAGTAGAAAGTAGAAAGGAAAGTGAGTTGCAGTAAATTACAAAGGATGCTGAGTACGTGGTGAGAAGTATTCCAGCAAGGGCTGGACCGATAATAAAAGCCCCGCTTGTACAAAAGTTATTCCAAGCGTTGAATTGAGCGCGTTCTTCAGCTCGTATGAGCATTGTTCTATAAGAAAATGAAGCTGGATCGAAAAAGGATGTGGCAATACGAGTCAAAAAGATAAAAATATAAATGGCCCAAATAGAATCAAATAGTGGAATACAGCCAATGAGAGCTGCTCGAATTATATCTGTGATGAGCATAATGGATCGTTTGTTTAATCGATCCACCATACTGCCAGACCATATTTTTGTAAAAACGGTCGCAATTGGACCTACAATCCATAATCCTGCTACAGCAGCAGGGGAGTTTGTGCTATTTAACACCATTACGTTTAGGGCGATGAGATACATAAAATCACCTAAACGAGAAATTCCTGTTCCCGACAATAATAATAATTTATTTTTCATGAGCAGCTGGACCTTTCTTTCATTGTTTTTTAATCCTGCAGGAAATAGCGTATTCCTCTTCGGAGTTTGATTGACGAGCAGTTTTGTTTTCCCAGCGTAATAAAACTTGTGAAACTTCCCAAGTAAGCTGTTGTAATTCCTCTGGAGTTAAAAATAAATGAGATACAATATGACTACCTGTATTCGTTCCTTCTGTGCCGCTTTCTTCAATATAGAAATGAGCAGATTTTGCCTTATAATATTTTTCAATAATTCCTCGTTTTTCTTTCGTGTCAACTAATTCAAGTAACCCTCCATCATATAAAATTTGAACGTGATAATGTACGCTACCAGCAGATTTATTTAGTTTAGTAGCTACTTGCTTTGCAGTGAGTGCTTCGTCTTTTAAAAGGTGAAGAATTTGAATGCGAGTTGCGTTGGAAATGAGCTTCTGTTGCTCAGCTGAAATAGTAAGTCTATCGTCAAACATTATGACATCCCCTTTCTTATAGTCTAAATTTATTGTACATTCTAAAAAATTAGAACGTAAGGAAAATAAATCGCCTTTTTCCTTTATATTTCGACATGAATAAAAATAGCATGTACATAAACATGCTATTAAGTGATAGTGGATTCTTTACTCAGTTTCCCGCGATAAAATAGGTAAAGCCATATAAAACTAACAAAAATACAGCATATAGCTAACAAGGTACCAATAACTTGCGGAGAAAGAACTTCTAAAAGCGCTCCTGTAAAAAACATAGCTAACTGAATAAGAGATCCGTAAATGGAATAATGGAATGAAAAAACTTTACCCATCATATTTTCCTTCGTGTAAGTTTGAAGTAATGTCGTATCAAGTGGAACGATGATTCCTCCTGCTATGCGCATACAGAGCAATGTAATAATACCGACAATAAGCTGATCGGATAAAATGAATCCGAGAAAGAAAATTCCTTGTAGGAAGTAGGCCCAGCCAAATGCTTTTTTCATTCTTTCTTTATTATGAGATATATAAAGATTAACGAGGAGACTTCCCATCATAAGCCCAGCCCCTTGAACCGTATATAAAATTCCAATATTCGTGTGAAAAATTTTTTCGGCATAGATCGTTAGAAGTAGCTGATAAGCACCGCCGATAATGCCCCATGAAATGCCGACAAGAATTAAGGTTAAAATGATTTTTGTTTGTAATATGTATGTATAACCATCTTTTATATCAGTAAAAAATGCTTTTTTCTTATTACAAGTATCATGAGAAGGGACGCTCATATTATAAATAAAATAGGCTGAAATAAAGTATGACAGGCTATTTACTAAAAAAGCGAACTCAATATGTAAAGATTGTGCAAGGATTCCACCCAAAGAAGCCCCCATAATAGACATAAAGCCATTCATTGTACTAGAAAGGGAGTTAGCAGTTACGAAATGATTTTGGTGTACGATATTTTTTAAGGTTGTTTGTTTAGCTGGTTCAAATAAACAAGAAAGTACGGATAAACATATATTAGAGATGAAAATAATCTCAATTTTATATAATGCAAATAAGTAAGTGAGGACGATTATGCCTCGTAAAATATCGGTAAAAATCAGAATCTTCTTTTTAGAAAAACGATCTACAATCCCTCCTATGAAAGGACTAAGCAAAAGTTGAGGCAAACCTTTACTTATAAAGGTGAGTGCGATCATAAACGGAGATTCCGTTATGCTATAGACGAATGTTAATATAGCTACAGTATGAAACCAATCTCCGAGTACACTTAACGTTTGACCGTAAAATAGTTTTTTGAAGTTATTATTTGTTTTAAGAAGTGCGGAATAAGAAACTGACATAACAAAATTAATCTTTATGTAATGATGATGCTTGAACTTGTTTTTTCCACTCGCTTAAATACACTTTCTCCGCTGTAGGAAGTCCAACAGGTAATTGTGCAATCAATTCTAAACTATTTCCGTCAGGGTCGTTAAAGTATACGGCGGCATGCGCTAATTCTGGAAAAACAATCGGTTCAATTGGTTCCATTCCGAAATCTTTTCGTGCTGAAATGCCTTTTTGATTTAGCCAATGAATCGCATTTTCTAAATCATGTAAGCTTACTTGAAAGGCGATGTGTCGTAAAGAGGGATGATAATTAACTTTGTATTCTGTGCCTTCCCAAAGGCCGAGCCAACTTTCATTTTCTTTAATCCAAAAGAAAGCAATATCATCTCCTCTTTTATATAATTTCAGTCCAAGTGATTCATAAAAAGGTATTGATATCTCTAGGTTACTGACAGGTAAATGTGCTTCGTAAAGACCTTTAATCATTGTAATCCTCCTTAGTAAAGTATTTCTTAATTTCATAGTAAACGTTTTTTTTATTAGTTGAAATCGTAAAAAAGAAGGATATTAATTCATACGAAAGTATGAAAAAACAGCTCAAATATGAGCTGTTTTCGTATAGTTTTTCGTTCATTTGTTAAGGATAGGATATATTAGTATCCGTATCCGCCGCCACCCCAACAGCTACATCCGATGATGATTAGAAGGATGAATAGTACGATAAGCAAAGCAAATCCACCGCCGAAACCAGCGCAACTTCCACCATAGCTCATATGTTTTCCTCCTTTTGAGTAAGTTAATCTATATAATTCATGGACTACTATATACAGTATGTTTTTTGTATGGAAAAGGAGCCAGTCTCTTTTGTAATTAGACAAACGCCTGTATGGTCATTTTGATTGTATGTTGGGCAAGGAATATGTGAATGAATTGTATATATTTTGCAATTTGTTCATAAAAAAATATAAAAATTGCAAAAAAAACCATTTTTATATTTTTTTATGAGAGGATTTGTACTATAATTTTACAAGTAATATTATGGGAAAAGGGAGTTTTAGTAAAGAGATGGAGATGGGAAAATTACACAATAAAATAGAAAACAAAAAGAAAGAGCTAATCCAACTTGTTGCTAGACATGGATTGGAACATGATAAAGTTTTGTTATTTAGCCGAGATTTAGATATACTTATTAATAAGTTTATGAATGTAAAAGATAAAGTACATAAATAAATAATTTGTAGTTTTTTATATTAAGATATTTTGTAAAAAAAGGAGAGAACAGTATTTGGAACATTTACAAGAAGAGTTATATAAACAAATAAAAGAAGAAAAAGGTATTGTTACAGTTTTTTTAAAGAGTGGCGTTAGAATAGTAGGAGAAGTTGTTGCGGTAGACAAATTTACCGTTTTAATGTTAGTTGATGGAAAACAACAACTGATTTACAAGCAGGCTGTATCAACGATAATGAAATAAGACACTCAAATTGAGTGTCTTTTCATTATCGTTTGCAAGCTTCCACGTCAATGCCGGCAGCGAGTAACTTCTTTTCTCCATCTTGTTCAATCATTTTTTGTAATTTAGATAGGAAAGAATCAAAGTTTGTATGCTTTGCTACTTGGAATGTCATTTTATGCTCAATTGGTAGCCACGTATCAATATCAGCTTCGTTATGCTGAATCTTTACCTCAAGCTTATCAAGTGCGTTAGCTACTTTTGCTTCGTACGTTTCTTTCGCTTCAAACTCCATCCATAAATCATATAATTCCTCACCGAGAGAACCTTTTAATGTTCGTTTAATATTTAAAATTGCTTCTTGCTCATTTATTTGTTTTTGTAATTGTAATTCATGACTATTCATTGTATCAAAAGCAGGAATATCACCAGCTTCAGCTTCGACTAGGTCGTGAATAATAACCATTTTAAGTAATTTTTCAATGTTTACTTTTTGATCTAAATAAGGCTCAACTAAAATGGCCATTAGAGACATGCGCCACGTATGTTCAGCAACACTTTCTTGACGTCCGTTAGAAAGCCAGCTATGTCGCATTTCATATTTTAGTTTTTCTGCTAGTGCAATGACTTGTAAAATGTTATGTTCCATCGTAATCCTCCTCATATTTCCATACTATAATTCTAATATGGAAATGAAATGTGTCAATTCTATGAGTATATTGCGATAAACAGATGATAAGCGTATAATACTTATTATATGTGAAAACGCATTATTAAAATAAAAAAATGTTTTATAAAAATGAAAAAGGAAGGGCAGGAATATGGGAGACGAAAATCAAGGATTTGCTAGACCAGAAAGAAAAAAAAGGAAGTTTGATATTTCTAGCCCAGTTGGCATAATAGTAGGTTTTGCTATTGTAATAGCGGCAATTATGCTTGGCGGCGGTGGAATAAAAGCTTTTAAAAACTTTTTAGATGTTTCATCTATTTTAATTGTCATAGGGGGAACAACTGCCACAATTATTGTGGCATATCGATTTGGAGAAATAAAAAAATATACGAAAAGTATTTTTACTGTTTTACATAGAAGAGAAGAAAATTTAGAACAGTTAACGGATTTGTTTGTTGATTTTTCGAAAAAGTCTAAAAAACACGGCCTACTTTCTTTAGAAGTTGATGGAGAGCAAGTAGACAATCCTTTTATACAAAAAGGAATTCGATTAATGTTAAGTGGTTACGATGAAGCGGAATTAAAAGAAGTGTTAATGAAAGATGTTGAAACGGAAGTGTATGAGTTAAGAAAAGGTGCAGCATTATTAGATAAAATTGGTGATTTCGCTCCAGCTTGGGGCATGATAGGGACTTTAATCGGTCTTATCATTATGCTTCAAAACTTGCAAGACACATCGCAAATTGGTACAGGGATGGCAGTTGCGATGTTGACGACATTGTATGGATCAGTACTTGCAAATATGATTGCAATCCCTCTTGCTGAAAAAGTGTATCGTGGTATTGACGATCTATATACAGAGAAGAAGTTTATTATTGAAGCAATTTCAGAATTGTATCGTGGACAAATCCCTTCTAAATTAAAGTTGAAACTCGATACATACGTATATGAAACAAAGATAAAAAAAGTAAAACGAGCAGCCTAATATTGCAAGGAGTGGTATGGTTATGATGAAACGACCGCAAAAGGGATCGCCTCGTTGGATGACGACTTTTACAGATTTAACGATGTTATTATTAACTTTCTTTGTATTACTAGTTGCTACATCAAAGCAGGATGCAGTAAAATTGTCGAAGATGCTTGAAAAGTTTAGTGACGCGGAGCAAGTAGATGCAAAAGTAATGGAAAATACAATACCAGATATTTCACATGAAAAAAATGATGAAAAAATGATTTCGAAAAAAAGAATGGATGAATTATATAAGAAGTTAAAAGCATATGTGGATAATAACGGTATTAGTCAAGTGAACGTATACCGAGAGGACACAGGGGTAAGTGTCGTTATAGTAGATAATTTAATATTCGATACGGGTGATGCGAATGTTAAACCGGAGGCGAAAGAGATAATAAGCCAATTAGTTGGATTTTTCCAATCGGTACCAAACCCCATTGTTGTAGAAGGACATACAGACAGTAGACCGATTCATAACGATAAATTCCCTTCAAACTGGGAATTATCTTCCGCACGAGCGGCAAATATGATTCATCACTTAATTGAAGTGTATAATGTGGATGATAAAAGGCTAGCTGCGGTAGGATATGCAGATACCAAGCCAGTAGTACCAAATGATTCACCGCAAAATTGGGAAAAAAATCGTCGCGTTGTCATTTATATAAAAGAATAGTATATTGTTATTTTGATAATAAATAATAAAAATACGAAAATTCTTTTAAAAAAATATTAAATTTTATCATTTTATTTTGTATAATGAGTGAGAATGATAAGGTGAAATATTAAGATATATTTATACATAGAAGGAGAGAATCAAAAAGAATGGCACATAAAATTTTAGTTGTAGACGATGCGATGTTCATGCGAACAATGATTAAAAACTTATTAAAAAGTAATTCTGAATTTGAAGTAATCGGAGAAGCGGAAAATGGAGTAGAGGCAATTCAAAAGTATAAAGAACTTCAACCTGATATAGTTACATTAGATATTACTATGCCAGAAATGGACGGACTTGAAGCATTAAAAGAAATTATTAAAATTGATTCAAGTGCAAAAGTTGTTATTTGTTCTGCAATGGGACAACAAGGTATGGTATTAGATGCAATTAAGGGTGGAGCAAAAGACTTTATTGTAAAGCCATTCCAAGCAGATCGTGTAATCGAAGCTTTAACAAAAGTAGCAAACAGCTAATATAGAAGGGGTGCCACAAGGAATCTAAACATTGATAGCGGATATGCGTGAGGCCCCCTTTTTTCTTGCTTTAAAACACTAAATTGTTATACATAAATGAAATGTTTGTTAGACAGGTAGGGGATTAAAATGCAAACAGATCTATTAAATATATTTTTTGAGGAATCAGAAGAACATTTACAATCGCTAAATGAAAATGTGCTAACTTTAGAACAAAATCCCACTGATATGGATGTTGTGGGAGAAATATTCCGCTCAGCCCATACATTTAAAGGTATGTCAGCGAGTATGGAATTTACGGAAATGGCGGATTTAACGCATAAAATGGAAAACGTTTTAGATGAAATTCGTCATGGGAATATAGTTGTAAATGCGGAGATTATTGATGTGATTTTTGAGTGCATTGATAATTTAGAGAAGATGGTTGCAGATGTGCAGCAAGGTGGAATGGGCAATATTGATGTAATTGCAACGAAACAGAAATTAGAAGCATTATTGAACGGCAATATAGAAATTCCTGCTGAACATATAGAACAAGAAACTATAAATAACGATGATGCAGCTTCACATGAAGTGCATATAACTGTTGAGCAACAAGCTATTTTAAAAGCAGTACGTGCCATTATGTGTATTGAAGCACTGCAAAATGTAGGAAATGTACAAAAAACAGTTCCAAGTATTGAAGAAATTGAAGCAGATGCTTTCGGATTTGAGTTCACAGTATTTATGGATACTGATCAAAGTGAAGAAGAATTAAAACAAGTAGTGCTTCATGTTTCTGAAATTGAGAAAGTAGAAGTGAAGCAAGGACATACATCAAAAGAAGTAGTTTCGGAAGTTTTGGCTACACAAGAAGTCGTACAAGAAGTTCCACAAGCGGCTACGCATGTGGAATCAACTAAAGAAGTATCTAAACAATCTGCTAATGCTACACCAGCTAAAAGCACTGCAAAAACGAAAAATGGTAAAGTAGAAAATCGTTCCATACGTGTTCAATTAGAAAAAATTGAAAGATTAATGAACATGTTTGAAGAAAGTGTAATTGAGCGTGGTCGCATAGATGAATTGGCACAAGCAATTCAAAATAAGGAATTAATTGAGCATTTAAATCGATTAGGTGATATTTCAAAAGATATTCAAAATGTACTACTAAACATGCGTATGGTGCCAATTGAGACAGTCT
Organism: Bacillus sp. BC08; assembly: GCF_054326875.1. NCBI lineage: Bacteria > Bacillati > Bacillota > Bacilli > Caryophanales > Bacillaceae > Bacillus > Bacillus sp. BC08. The sequence continues at coordinate 159,880 of NZ_JBTGPA010000037.1, forward strand.
TTAATCGTTTCCCACGTATGGTACGTATGTTAGCGAAAGATTTAGGGAAGAAAATCGATTTACAAATTACAGGTGAAGACACCGAAGTTGATAAAATTGTTATTGATGAAATCGGTGATCCACTCGTTCATTTAATTCGTAATGCAATTGATCACGGTGTTGAAACTGTTGAACAACGTCGTGATGCAGGTAAAAATGAGACTGGTACGATTAAATTAGAAGCGTTTCATAGTGGAAATCATGTCGTTATTCAAATTACGGATGATGGAAATGGTATTCATAAAGGGAAAGTATTAGAAAAAGCGATTAAAAATGGTGTTGTAACAGAATCTGAGGCAAATAAATTAACGGACCGTGAAGTATTTGATTTAATCTTCCAACCAGGATTTAGTACAGCTGAAGTTGTATCAGACCTTTCTGGGCGTGGCGTTGGATTAGATGTAGTGAAACATACGATCCATAGTTTAGGTGGACATTTAATTATTGATTCTGAAGAAGGAAAAGGTAGTACATTTAGAATTGAACTGCCATTAACGTTGTCTATTATTCAATCTATGCTTGTTCAAACGAATGATAAACGTTATGCTTTCCCTCTTGGTAATATTGTTGAAGCAATTCGGATTAAGAGGGAAGACATCCAATCCTTACAAGGAAAAGATGTGTTAAATTACCGTAATCAAATTATTGAAGTGAAGCATTTAAGTACTGTATTTGGTGAGAAAACAGTAGATGAGGCGTTTGCGTCATATGATGGTCAAATGGTTCCTGTGTTAATTGTTCGTAATACACATCGCAGCTATGGACTTATTGTAAACACAATTATCGGTCAAAGAGAAATAGTCCTAAAGTCATTAGGTGACTTCTTTGCAGAGAGTTCTAACTATTTCTCTGGTGCGACGATTCTCGGTGATGGACGAGTGGTCCTCATTTTAAACCCAGAAGGTTTATAATAGGAATGAAGGAAAGCTCCCCACTTGTATACAATTGGGGAGCTTTTTGGTTAATCGTTACTAATCTAAAAATGGGAATAAATACATATTAACGTTTTATATAATAAGTTTGTTAAAATAAAATGAGAGTTTATATCATTTGATAGAAAAACAGAAATGAGGAGGCAGAGAAAATGCCTGAGCAACACACAAAAGGGGATACGAGCACAATTGTGCTAGAAAAAGAAAATGAGCATTTAACGCCTCAAGAATGCGATATTCTTGGCGAAATTGCAAATATATCATTTGGTTCAGCTTCGACTGTATTATCAACAATCTTAAATAGGCAAGTAAGCATTACTGCTCCTCGTATAGAATTGGTAGATTTATATGATTCAAGCGACGTCGAAGTTCCACACGTTGTATTAAACATTCATTTTACAAAAGGATTAGATATGGAAAACCTTCTTGTCCTTAAGCAAGATGTTGCATTATCCATTGCTGATTTAATGATGATGGGAACAGGTGAAGTGGAAGACGGAAAAGAACTCGGTGAATTAGAGCTAAGTGCTGTACAAGAAGCGATGAATCAAATGATGGGGTTCGCAGCTACATCTATGTCTGAATTCTTCCAAGATACAGTAGATATGTCTCCGCCGACAATTAAAGTTGTAAAGTTATCAGAAGAAATGGAGAAAATCTCTGAAATCGATGGGAATCAAACGATTGTTAAAGTATCGTTTGATTTAAAGATAGATAATCTTGTAAATTCTAAACTTGTGCAAATTGTTTCGGTTGAACATGCGAAACGAATGGTAAATAAATTGATGCAATTATCTGGTGACGTAGAAGAGCAAGACGAACCAGCAGAAGTAGTGGAAACTGAGATTGTAGAAGAAGTTGAAAAAGAGCATTTAACACAAGAAGAGAAGGATGTCCTTGGTGAAATTGCAAATATTTCAATTGGTTCCGCTTCAACAGTATTGTCAACACTTTTAAATCAGCCAGTTACAATTAGCACGCCCAATGTAGAATCAATCAATGTTCGTCATTATGACGGAGTACCAGTCCCATTTGTTATTTTAAATGTTGATTTTGTTGAAGGACTAAAGAATGAGAATGTATTCGTATTTACGAAAGATGTCGCTTTAACAATGGTAGATTTAATGATGATGGGAACAGGAGAAGTTGATCCAGAGAAAGAACTTAGTGAATTAGAACTGAGCGGTATTAAAGAGATCATGAACCAAATGATGGGGCATGCTGCGACGGCGATGTCAGAAATGTTTCAAGAAAAAATGGACATGACACCGCCAAATGTTAAATTCGTAACGTTAAAAGAAGAAATGGAATATTTGGGAGAGTCAATGAAAGTGGACGAACTCGTCCAAATTACGTTCAACCTTGAAATTGGCGACCTGCTTCAATCGAAAATGTATCAAATTTTACCGATTTCAGAAGCGAAAGAAATGGTTAGAAGACTTCTATATCCAATGCTGGAAGAGGAAGAAGAGATTGTTACGGAAGAAATTGAAGAAGAAAAAATTGTAGAACCTGTTGTGCAACCTATTGAATTTAAAGAAGTAAAACAAATGGAACCAGTATACATGGACACATCCATCTTACAAAATGTAGAAATGAATGTGAAATTTGTATTTGGAAGCACAGTGAAAACAATTCAAGATATTTTAAGTTTACAAGAAAATGAAGCCGTTGTATTAGATGAAGATATTGATGAACCAATTCGAATCTATGTAAATGATGTATTAGTAGCGTATGGTGAACTTGTAAATGTAGATGGATTTTTCGGAGTAAAAGTGACGAAATCACTATAAGGCGTTGAAATAGTAGATGAAAAGCGTAAAGGTCTTTCTAATTTGCTGGCTATGCATACATGTATGCTTGCTCTTCCCGCTGCAAAGTCAGGCGGAAGAGCAAGATGTGCCAGAACAAAAATTAAATGAAGTGAATGTGCAAGAAGAAAATAAAGAAGTTCAAGAGCAGCCAGAGCAAGAAGAAATGAAGCAAGATAATGAGAAACAACAAGAAGTAGCAAATGAACAAGAAATCGAAAAAAAGATAGAGACGGATCAAGGGGTTATTACAGTAAATAAGCCGGAATTAAAAGTTGGCGAAGAAGTGCGGCTTATTGTAGAACCGAAAGAGCAAAATGTTCAAAGTATAAAAGGTATTTTGCGCTTGCCAAAAAACGGCGATCAGTATGAACAAGAAAGAATACTATCGTTTAAGTATGAAGAGGAAACGAAGCGATGGATTGCTAACTACAAGGTCGAGACTTTTGATTTACAAGGTGATTGGAATCTTCAGCTCATTCAAAGTTACAAAGAAAATGAGAAAGAAGAGCTTGTAGAAAATGAAGTGAAAGTCCCGCTCATTCGTATAAATAATGAAGTGCCAACTCTAGATAAAGAGTTACCGAAGTTGCATAAAGTTACGATTGATGAGACGAAGGGAAACGTAATTGAACGAAAACAAGGCGATTCTATACGTGTGCGAGTGAAGGCAACAGACGTAGAATCAGTTGTGAAAGAAGTCCATGTGATATTAAAGGGGAAAGAAAATAAAGAGATTACCTTTTTATTAGATTACAATAGGCGTGATATGGATTGGCAAAAAGTATTTGAAATAACGGATACGTTGCCAATTGGCACATACGAACTAGTTGTAGAGATAGTGGATGCGGCCGGCAATAAACTGGTTGAGGCAAGTGAGTATATCGTTTCTGTTTTGGAGCAAAAAACAGAAGAGGATAACAAGGTAGAAGAACGAGAGAAAGAAGATAAATTAGAAGATAAGAAAGAACCTGAGAAGCAGGAAGACTCGAAAGAAGAATTCCCGCTTCCAGAAGAAAACCCGCCAGTTGTTCAAATTCCGAAAAAAGAAGAGAAAGTAAACGATCGTATAAAAGAACCATTGAAAGAGAAAGAAAAAATTACTTATGTTATAAAAGAGCCTTTCACAGACAACAAGGAAGTAAATAAAGCGAAGGCACAAATAGATAAAGATAATAACAATCAAGTCATTTCGAAAAAGAAAGAGAAAAAAGAAAAGCCAGAAGATAAGAAAGAAGCTAAAAGTGAACAGGGAATACAAGCCTCTAATGTATTTGCCATCATGTCAGGTTTATTCGTATTGTTTTTAGTTTTAAAAAGTAATAAAGAATGGGGCTAATAATTTCATAGTAGTGGAGGCGCTTAGATGGAGATTAAACGTACGACAATTGAAAATAAGACGCTACAACCATTAAAACAGCCTGCAGCTATTTCGGAACATGAAATCCAGAAAGAACGAAAGCATAGTAATCTAGTGTTTACTGGACAGTCTAAGATTATTTCGAAAAATAATGAAATAGGGATTTTACTTGCGAGTTTAGGTGATGGAAAGGTTATGAAGGAAATGCTTTCTAAAGAGATGGATACAGTACTGCAACTCTTTAAAAAGTTGCATACGTTATCTGGAGAAGGGAAGCAAACAGAAAAAGTATTTGAACAAGTAATGAGAAGTTTACAAGGGCTTGTTAAGCAGGCGCATATAAAAGAGCTTCCTTTGTTAGATGGGACGTATGATTTTGCTGAAGTACAACTATCATTTGGTAGAAAAGTACATATTCCGTTATTGGATGTAAGTGCACTCCTTTCTAGAGTGGAAAGTGATTCTTCAGAAGGAAATATAAATTTAATGGTAACGGTTATTACTGCTTACATAACGAAATTGTCTAACGAAACTATTTTAATTAACGTTACAGATCGCACTGCTAAAGAGCGGGATGTAAGTGTATGGAGAGCGCTCGCAGAAATGAATATGACACAATTATCACAGGCCCTGAAACAAACGATGCAAGAACATAAATGGTCTATGACATTTCTTTTTCTCTTTGTATGGATTGTTGCTATTATTTTAATTCGAGTTATATAAAAAGGTCGTCACTTTACATTGTGACGACCTCTTTTATATTTTTTCGTAGAAGAATGTATCAAATCTCTGAAGGTTATAACGTTCAGGTGTTAAAATTTGTTCGGTACTACCAACAAATAGTACGCCGCCTTTTCGTAAAGCACGACTAAACTTTTCGTAAAGTTTTACCCTTGCTTCTTCAGTAAAGTATATCATTACGTTGCGACAAATGATTAAATCGTAATTTGTATCGAACGACTGCATTAACAGGTCATGTTGTTTGAACGTAACGTTTTGCTTAATGTTTTGATGTAATGAATATATATCATTCTCTTTTGTGAAATGACGTTCTTTCAAATCGGTAGGTAATTCTTTTAAAGAACGTTCTGTATATTGACCGCGTTTTGCAGTTTCTAAAATGTGAAAATCAAGATCTGTTGCTTGTATTTCAAAACGAAATGGAGCTAGATGCTTCGATAAAATTAAAGAGAGTGTATATGGTTCTTCACCGGCAGCGCAAGCGGCACTCCATACTTTTAATTTTCCGTTATTTTGTTCCAGTAATTTTGGTAGTGCTTTCGTCTCTAACGTTTGCCAACGTTCTTTATTTCTGAAAAATTCTGAAACGTTAATTGTAATATAATCAATAAAACTTAAAAATAAATTTTGATCGGTACGTAAATTACTTAAAAAATTAGTGTAGTTCTCAAAACCTTTTCTCGAGATAAAAGCATCGATTCTACGACGCATTCTATCTTGTTTATATGAAGCAATATCCATATTAAATTGTTGTTTAAAACTCGCGATAAAATGATCATAATCTTGTTCAATTATCATATTTATAATAGGCACAATAACGATATTGTGCCTCCCCCTTTACATCATACGGATTTTTTGTTCAAAGTTTTTCTTCATCTGTTTTTCATGTAAACCAGGTAAATCATAAATAACAGCATCAATTCCTGCATCTTTTGCAACGTCAACGGGAATGACAGATGTATGCTTGTCCCCATTATAAAAACAGAGAACTAAATCGGTATCTTCGATTATTTGTTTTACAAAAAACATATAATCTGATCGGTAAATGGAGTCGGAAGGATGATCAAAAGTAACATACTCGGCTCCATGTCTTCTTAAGTAATCAACGACCTCTTGGAATTCATCTGTTAATGCTTGTAACGGTTGTAGCGTGTAAAGGCATAAATTTTGAGCGAGTCTTTCGTTTTCGATGAAAAAACGAAGAATCTCATTTTCGATAGATTTATAACATAATATGTAAATTTTATGTTTGTGAGCATAGTCAGTTAAAAATTTTTTTATTTCTTCTTGATCTAATGCTGTTAATTGATTTGAACCACAAAGAAAAATATTCATAGATTTGTGCCACCTCATGCTAAATTGTAACATATCTTTTATAAAAAATAACTGCAAAATATTAGTGTTCAGAGTATAATTATAAATAACTGGATTTTACGATTAAGTTTAGGAAGAAATAAAAAAATAAATAGGTGATATATATGCTGCGTTCGATCTCACATAATCCGATTTTATCGCATATACCGCCTGCTACTCAAATGCCGAAAGAAGCAAATGTCAGGACAGGACTTGCATTTTCGGATAATTTGCATGCAGATCCGAAAAAAGATAAATTGCTAGAACAAATGGAAGCATTTGTCGATAACATTGGAGAAATTAAAGAGAAAATTGAAATGGAATTAACGCTTGATAATGTAATGGAATACAAAAATACAGTAAAATCATTTTTGAATTTTTACGTAGATAATGTATTGCAATATAAAGATGTCATGTCTCGTCATCCGCGTTACGGATATTCACAGAAAATGACGATTGTGAAACAGGCGGAAATGGGATTAAATGAGTTAGAAGATGTTATGAATTTAATTAATACGAAAACGGGACATTTAGAAATGTTAAATCAAATTGGAGAAATTCACGGTTTAATTGTAAATTTAGTCTTATAAAAGGGAAGGAAGCTATATGTACATACAATTATATGAAAAGCTCGTTATTATTCAAAAAGCATATGAAAACATTCAAGCGCTTGGAGAACAAATATATGAGAATTTGAAACAAAAAAATGTAAATGCAGTTCAAAAGTTACAAGTAGAGCAATTGCAGTACATTGATGGTTTAAAAAAGTTATCAAGTTCATTTGAAGAAATGGTTGTTCAGCTTTGTAAAGAAAAGGGCGTGGAATCATTTCGTGTAAGTGCATTATTTTCGCATTTTTCTAACGAAGAAATTGAAAAAATGGAAGAATTACAAAAAAATGTAGCTGAATTAGAAGAGAATGTAAAAATGATTCTTTTGAAAAATCAATATTACTTAAACGTACTATTAAAAACTACAGAAAGTATTGTGGATTCCGTTTCTGAATATAATTTAGAGCGAAACAATAATTCACAAATCTTTATGAACGAACTATTGTAAAGGGGAAGTGAAACATTATGAGACTATCTGATTATAATACGCCGTTATCGGGTTTGTTAGCGGCACAAATGGGATTACAAACGACGAAACAAAATTTATCTAACATTCATACGCCTGGTTATGTGCGTCAAATGGTGAATTACGGATCGGCTGGAGCAAGTCATGGCTATTCACCGGAACAAAAAATAGGTTACGGTGTACAAACGCTAGGTGTTGACCGTATTACAGATGAAGTGAAGACGAAACAGTTTAACGATCAATTATCTCAACTCTCTTACTACAACTACATGAATTCGACTTTATCACGTGTAGAGTCTATGGCTGGAACGACAGGAAAGAATTCATTATCTAGTTTAATGGATGGCTTCTTCAATGCCTTTCGTGAAGTTGCAAAGAATCCAGAACAACCAAATTACTACGATACATTAATTTCTGAAACTGGGAAGTTTACAAGTCAAGTAAATCGTCTGGCGAAAAGCTTAGATACAGCAGAAGCACAAACGACAGAAGATATTGGAGCGCATGTCAATGAATTTAATCGTCTTGCTGCTAGTTTAGCGGAAGCGAATAAAAAAATTGGACAAGCAGGTACACAAGTACCAAATCAGCTTTTAGATGAACGCGATCGTATCATTACAGAAATGTCTAAGTATGCAAATATAGAAGTGTCTTATGAATCTATGAATCCTAATATCGCGAGTGTTAGAATGAATGGTGTTTTAACAGTAAATGGACAAGATACATATCCGCTTCAATTAAATAAAGAAAAAGAGCCAATGACTGCTGAAATTTACGGTTCGGAAATTCCTTTAACTAGTGGAGCAATCCAATCAGCGATCGATACGAAAGCGAAGATTGCTAGTTATAAGAAAAACCTTGAAGAATTAATGAGTTCTGTAAAGAATGAAGTGAACACAGTAATGGGGAAAGAGTTCTTCGTTGGAGATCAAGCGAAAGATATGAAATTAAACCCGGAATTTGCAAAAGATGTTTCGAAAATGAAAATATCAGCTGAAACAGCAAATAAACTAGCAGCAATTACAGATGGAGAATATAAAGAAGGTCTTTCTTATAAACAAGCATTAGACCAATTCGTAGTTGGTATTGCATCTGATAAAAGTGCAGTGAATGCATATCAAAAAATTCATGGGGATTTATTAGAGGGGATTCAGGAAGAAAAGATGGGTGTCGAAGGCGTTAATATGGAAGAGGAAATGGTTAATTTAATGGCCTTCCAAAAATATTTCGTTGCAAACTCTAAAGCAATTTCTACGATGAATGAAGTGTTTGATAGTCTATTTTCGATTATTCGATAAGTGATAGTAATTGATTGGAAATATATAAGGAGGAGATAGAAATGAGAGTATCTACATTTCAAAATGCAAGCTGGGCAAAGAATCAGTTAATGGATTTGAATGTGCAACAACAATACCACCGAAATCAAGTAACTTCAGGGAAGAAAAACCTTCTTATGAGTGAAGATCCACTTGCAGCAAGTAAATCATTTGCGATTCAACATTCATTGGCGAATATTGAACAAATGCAAAAAGATTTAGCAGATTCGAAAAATGTATTAACACAAACTGAAAATACTTTACAAGGTGTTTTTAAATCTTTAACGAGAGCAGATCAATTAACAGTTCAGGCGTTAAATGGAACGAATAGTGAAAAAGAATTGAAGGCAATCGGTGCAGAGATAGATCAAATTTTAAAACAGGTCGTATATTTAGCGAATACGAAAGAGCAAGGTCGTTATATTTTCGGTGGTGATAGTGCAGAGAAGCCACCATTTACAGAAGATGGTACGTATCAAGGTGGACAAAATGATGTGAACTGGCAACTAAATGACGGTTATGAATTAAAAGCATTTCGTAACGGCGAAGCGTTATTATCCCCTGTTATAAAAACGTTAAAACAGATGAGTGAAGCGATGCAAAGCGGTGACCAAAAAGCGTTACAGCCGTTATTAGGAGAAAATAAGAAAAACTTAGATGGCATCATTAACCGTACAACTGAAGTTGGTTCGACAATGAACACAATGGAGACATTTAAAACAATTTTAAGCGAGCAAAATTTAGCGCTTCAAGAAAACCGTAAAGAAATTGAGGATGTTGACTTAGCGGTAGCCATTTCTGATTTAGCTTATATAAACGCAACGTATGAAGCTACGTTAAAAGCTGTTAGTACGATGAGTAAAACGAGTATTTTAGACTACATGTAATCTATAAGGAGTGAGAAATTATGGCAGGAACAATGACAGGTATCGGTGGTAGACAACAAATATGGAACCTCGGAAATAATATGATCGATACTTCTAACTTCGTTGAATTAGAAATGAATGCGTTAGATATGAGAAAGACGCCTTATGCTAATGAAAAGAACCAACTTTCACAAGATAAACTATTATATACAAGTTTAAAATCAGAATTTAGCTCTTTTACGCAAACTTTTAAAAACTTAGCGGCCTTTAAAGGAAATGAGAAAAAGGTAACAACATCACAAGACGGTTATATTAATGTAAAAGCTGATGGTGGTGCGATTGCCGGCACTTTCAATATGACAATTACACAACTTGCACAGCGTCATCAAATAGCTTCTAAAGAAATTGATGTAGATGCAAAGCTTAATAGAGATGAAACATTAAAACTAGGTGGTAAAGAATTAAAAGTAACATCTGATATGACATATAAAGATTTAATTAATAAAATTAATGATGGAGATTATGGTGTATCAGCTTATACGCTTGGAAATAAAATTTTTATGACCTCAAAAAAAGAGGGAGAAGATGGAGTAATTAATTTTAAGGACAATACATCTACATTGTTTCAAGATATAGGGTTAGCTAATAAGGATGGCGTAGCGGTTAATGTAATCAATAAAGCGCAAAATGCTGAATATACGATTAATGGTATCGAAGGCAAGAGCTCTACCAATACAATTGAAACACTTCCAGGTGTGAAAATTGAATTATTGAAAGTAACTGAGCCGAAAGTAGAAGGAACACCAGATGCAGGTACAACAACAGAACCAAAAGCAAAAGGGATAGATCTAAAATTCACAGTAAGTGACTCAAACGTAACAGATGCATCAAATATTATTAAAAAGATGGTTGCAGATTATAATAAAGCTGTTTCTACAGTGGATATCTTTGCTGGAAAAGGCGGGGCGTTCCAAGGACAAGCTATTATGCAAAGTGTGCGTCAAGCTATGAACAATGTTGTAACATTTTCACAAGATGGCAATTACTTATTCTCATTTGGTATTCAATTAAAGCAAGATGGAACGATGGAAGTTAATGATGAAGCATTAACGAAAGCGTTAAAAGAAAAACCGGATGCAGCGAAGCAATTTTTCTTTAGTTCTAACGGTTTAGGAAAAATGATGGAAGAGCCACTTGATAAGTTATTTGGTGATAAAGGTGTAGTTGGAGAACGAGTAAAAAACATTGATTCACGTGTAAGTGATTTAGATAAAAAGATTAAAGATATTGAAACGCAAAACTTGCAAAAACAAGATGAAATTGTGAAGAAGTATCAAAAGCTAGAGAGTACATTAGCAGCGCTTGATAGCCAATTAAAAACAATTAAAGCAATGACAAAACAAAAAAGTGATGATTAATGAAAGGTAAGGAAGTGATCGTATGCAAGCATGGCAACGTTATATGCAAAATGATATTATGACGAGTAATCCAATTAAAAATACAATTTTTATTTATGAAAGATGTATTGTAGAGTTTCGTAATTTAGAAGAACTGTTACATACTTTTAAACTACAAGAAGGAGATGCACTTCTTGAAAAGTTAGAACGTATTTTTGAAGAATTAAAGCTTCAATTAAATCCTGAAATTACGAAAGATTTATATGATAGTTTATATGGCTTGTACGATTGGATTAGCATTCAAATTCAAACGATGAAAGTAACACGTGAAGCAAAAGACATGGATGCGATTGTGAAAGTGTTACAAGATTTAATAGATGGTTACCGCGGAGCACTTGAAAATGAACAATGATATTTATCGGACGTTTGTCGGCTGTTTTAATGAAATCGGTGAATTGCAAGTGTCAGATGGAGAGTTTGCTGAGAAGAGTGAAATGTTAAATCGCTGGATGATGACATTGGATGAAGAAACACGTGCGCAAGTTGCAGCAGAAGTAAGTCCATTCATTATTAAGGCGGCGCAGCATATTCGAGATAAGCAAAAGATTTTAGAAGAAATGATCATGACAAATGATGGGCGTATGAAAGCTAATTCATTTTACGGTAAATTTTAATGATAGAGTTTAGAAACGGATTCCCCTTTTAGGAGGGGATCCATTACTTTGTTTAAATAAAGACTTCCGCTGATTGAGGTTTCATTTTATGACTGTAATGAAAAAAAGTAGTAATCTAAATAATGTAAAAATGAACTTTAGTTTGTAGATTATATATTGAAATGTTGCATAGATTATTACGTGTATACAGTTTTTTTGTATTCTTTTTTATATTTTTGTATTTTTCTAAAGACAACAATGGAAAAATGGAATAAAATATGTAAGGGTACATGATTGTTAATATTTTAATAAACACATATAAGAAAATAAATAATGAAATGAAACTTCCATCAGTGGATCATGAAATTAGAAAAGAAAGGGTGTGGAATATGCCAGATTTAGTGAGTGATGTAGGGCATTATATGAATTATTTAGTGACGAAACGAAATACTGTTTCTAGTAATATTGCAAATGCGAATACACCCGGCTTTAAAGCACAAGATGTAACATTTGCTGAGCAAATGAATAAAAGTAGTGCATTATATAAGAACAATGCTGCGGACTTAAAGAGTAATCCGGATTTATATCAAACGAATGAAATGCACTTACCGACAATAAATACGAAAAATACATATGCAAAGATTCAAACAAAATCAATGCAAACGAATAAAGATGGGAATAGTGTGGATGTAACGACAGAAATGCTAGATTTAATGAAAGCAAATCAGTTATACGGTATTTCAATTAACGCGATTAATACACAATATGCAATTAACCAAGCGGCACGCGGACGTTAAAAGTAGAAGGAGAGACAACGATGTTTCAGGCAATTAATGCAAGTGGCTCAGGGCTAACGACAGCGAGAAAGTGGATGGAAGTTACTTCTAACAATATTGTAAATGCAAATACAACGGCTGCTCCGGGGGCGAATTTATATGAGCGTCGTAGTGTAGTGCTAGAATCAAACAATAGTTTTGCAAATATGTTAGATGGGTCTCCTACTAATGGGGTAAAAATAAAAAGTATTGAAGCAGATCAAACTGAAAACTTAGTGTATGATCCAACACATCCGCATGCAAATGAAGAAGGATATGTACGTTATCCAAATATTGATGTGACTGCTGAAATGACGAATGTAATGGTTGCCCAAAAAATGTACGAAGCAAATACAAGTGTATTAAATGCGAATAAAAAAATGCTTGATAAAGATTTAGAAATTGGCCGAGGATAAGGGGGAATATAGTGATATGAAAATCCAACCAATGTTAAATACGCAACCATTTGGAGCAATTCAGTCAATTGGTGCACCGAAAACTTCTCAAACATCAGTAGTTGAGGGGAAAAAGTTTATCGATTTATTGGAAGATATGAATCAAACACAAAACAATGCGCAAACAGCGGTATATGATTTACTAACTAAAGGGGTAGGAGAAACGCATGACGTTTTAATTCAGCAGAAGAAGGCTGAGTCTCAAATGAAAACGGCTGCTCTCGTACGTGATAATCTTATTGAAAATTATAAGTCACTAATTAATATGCAAATTTAGGAAAGTGGACGGGTGTGTTTAAATGGAAAAGATGAAAAATGTTATCCAATCGTTAAAAACGTGGCATAAGTTAGTAATCGGTGCTGCGCTTTTAGCGATTGTAACAGGAGCACTTTTATACTTCACCTTGCCAGATAAATATGTTGTTGTATATCAAAATTTAAATGATGCAGATAAGCAAGAGATTACAGCAGAATTATCAAAGTTAGGTGTCGATTATCAGTTAGCGGCCGATGGATCGATTCGTGTGCAAAAAAATGATGCTCCATGGGTTCGAAAAGAAATGAATGGGATGGGCTTACCGTTTAATTCTAAAAGCGGTGAGGAAATTTTATTAGAAAGCTCGCTCGGTTCAAGTGAGCAAGATAAAAAAATGAAGCAAATTGTCGGTACGAAAAAGCAATTGGAGCAAGATATCGTAAGAAACTTTGCGACAGTTGAAACGGCGAATGTTCAAATTACATTACCTGAAAAAGAGACAATTTTTGATGAAGAAAAAGCAAAAGGGACAGCGGCGATTACGGTTGGTGTGAAGCGTGGCCAATTATTAACGGCAGATCAAGTTGCGGGTATACAGCAAATGATTAGTGCAGCAGTTCCTGGCGTGAAAGCAGAAGAAGTAAGTGTGATTGATAGTAAAAAAGGTGTCATCTCAAAAGGGGCAGATGAAGCGCATTCTACTAGTTCCTCTTCTTATGAAAAAGAAGTAGAGATGCAACAACAAATTGAAGGTAAATTAAAGCAAGATATTGATGCAACATTAATGACGATGTTTAAACCGAATGAATATAAAGTGAATACGAAAGTGTCTGTAAACTATGATGAAGTTACTCGCCAGTCAGAAAAATATGGTGATAAAGGTGTACTTCGTAGTAAACAAGAGCAAGAAGAAAGCTCTACTGCACAAGAAGGAGCAGAGACGAAACAAGGCGCTGGTATTACAGCAAACGGCGAAGTACCAAACTACGGTACGAACAATAATCAAAATGGTAAAATCGTCTATGATAATAAAAATGGTAACAAAATTGAAAACTATGAAATAGATAAAACAGTTGAAACAATTAAGAAACACCCAGAATTAACGAAAACAAATGTTGTAGTATGGGTAGACAACGATACGTTAGTAAAACGAAAAATAGATATGACTACTTTCAAAGAAGCAATCGGCACAGCTGCTGGGCTTCAAGCTGATCCGAATGGAAACTTTACAAACGGTCAAGTTAACGTTGTAACTGTTCAGTTTGATCAGCCGAAAGAAGAGAAGAAGAAAGAACCAGAAGAAAGCGGCATAAACTGGTGGTTATTCGGTGGAATTCCAGCTGGTTTATTAGCGATTGGTGGTCTAGTATGGTTCTTCTTAGCAAGACGTAAGAGAAAGAAAGAAGAAGAAGAAGAGGAATATGAAGAATACTTAGCAGAAGAGGAAATTGCTGCAAGTAGTGAAAGTATTATGGAAATTCCTGAAGAAAAAATAGTACCAGAACCAAAACCTGAACCAGAAGAACCGAAAGAACCGACATTAGATGAACAAGTGCAGGATGCTACGAAAGAACATGTAGAAGGAACTGCAAAAGTAATTAAAAAATGGTTAAATGGACAGTAAGGGAGGAACAACGATGTTAGATGAAATCTCCTCCAAAGAAAAAGCTGCCATCCTTATTCGTACATTAGAAGAAGGGGTGGCAGCAAAAGTCATTGAATATATGACCGCTGAGGAAAAAGAAGTATTACTTCGTGAAATTGCGAAGTTTCGTGTATATAAACCGGAAACGTTAGAAAATGTACTAGGGGAGTTCTTGTATGAACTTAATGTAAAAGAATTAAACCTAGTGACTCCGGATAAAGAATATATTCGTCGCATATTTAAAAATATGCCAGAAGACGAACTAGAAAAATTATTAGAAGATCTTTGGTATAACAAAGATAATCCGTTTGAATTCTTAAATTCACTTGCGGATTTAGAACCACTTCTCACTGTACTTAATGATGAATCGCCACAAACGATTGCGATTATCGCTTCTTATATTAAACCGCAGCTTGCTTCTCAATTAATTGAGAGATTACCAGATCATAAGCGAGTAGAAACGGTAATGGGGATTGCGAAGCTAGAGCAAGTAGATGGTGAATTAATAAATCAAATTGGGGATTTATTAAAATCAAAATTAAATAATATGGCGTTTAATGCAATTAATAAAACAGATGGCTTGAAAACAATAGTAAACATTTTAAATAACGTTTCACGAGGTGTTGAAAAAACAGTCTTTCAAAAGCTGGATGAAATGGATTATGAGTTATCTGAGAAAATTAAAGAAAACATGTTTGTATTTGAAGACTTACTCGGACTTGAAGATCTTGCACTTCGTCGTGTGTTAGAGGAAATTACAGATAATGGTGTTATTGCGAAAGCACTTAAAATTGCAAAAGAAGAGATTAAAGAGAAATTATTTACATGTATGTCTTCAAACCGTAAAGAGATGATTCTAGAAGAATTAGATGGCTTAGGACCGCTTAAGATGACGGATGCTGAAAAGGCACAGCAAACGATTACGGGTACAGTGAAAAAGCTAGAGAAGGAAGGAAGAATTATCGTTCAAAGAGGTGAAGATGATGTCCTTATTTAAAAACAGAATTCCGAAGAATTCTGTTTCTTTTTCTGAAGAAACGTATGAATTACAATACCCAAAGCCAGCCGCAGTTCATATAGAAGAGGAAGAATTACAAGTTGATCATGCAGAACTTCGCGCGCAGCAAGAATCGTTACATATGGAAATGAATCAGCTAAGGCAAGAGCAGAAAATGCTAGAACGAGAGCGTCAACAGCTATTGCAAGATAAAGAAGAATTTCAAATGCATATTCATGAACAAATGGAGCAGATGGAAGCAGCACGTATGCAGTTTCAAAAAGAACAACAAGAAACAGCATATGAATGGACAGAGTTATTATGGGATCAATCTTTTCATCTAGCAGAAAAAATCGTGAATCAAGCGGTAGATTCACGATCGCTTGATGTGTTACCCATTTTAACTGGTATCGTTCAAACGTTGCCTACTTCGTTTGAAAAATTAGTCATTACAGTACATCCAGAAACGTTTGAACGCATTCAAGAAGAAAAGGAAAATACGAAAGAATATTGGCTACTACAATTAGTAGAATGGAAATATGATTTCTCCTTACAGTACGGTGAATTTGTACTTGAAGAAGAGAAAGAGTTCTTTGAATTTAAATTTGCACCTATATTTGCGAAACTTCGCCAGAAATGGGAAGAAGAGAAGTTATTTGAGGAGCAAAATGTATGACTCGACTATTAATGAATGAAAACCAAAAATGGAATACGTTTATTGAAACGCCGTTTTATACGAAAGTCGGTAAAGTTCATAGTGTACAAGAACAATTTTTCGTAGCGAAAGGGCCAAAGGCGAAAATCGGTGATGTTTGTCTCGTTGGAGAACATAGCGTCTTATGTGAAGTAATTGCAATTGAAAAAGAGAACAACATGTTACTTCCATTTGAACAAACAGAAAAAGTATGTTACGGAGATTCAGTTACACTAATTGCAGAAGATGTTGTTATACCTCGTGGCAATCATTTACTCGGAAAAGTGTTAAGTGCAAATGGCGAAGTACTAAATGAGGATGCAGAGAATATTCCATTACAAAAAATAAAACTAGATGCCCCGCCTATTCATGCATTTGAACGTGAAGAAATTACCGATGTATTTGAAACGGGAATCAAATCAATTGATTCCATGCTAACAATTGGCATCGGTCAAAAGATTGGTATTTTCGCTGGGTCTGGTGTTGGTAAATCTACTTTACTCGGAATGATTGCGAAAAACGCAAAAGCTGACATTAATGTTATTAGTTTAGTAGGAGAACGTGGCCGAGAAGTAAAAGACTTTATTCGAAAAGAATTAGGTGAAGAAGGAATGCGAAAAAGCGTCGTTGTTGTAGCGACGTCAGATGAAAGTCACCTAATGCAACTTCGTGCAGCGAAGCTTGCGACATCTATTGCTGAATATTTCCGTGATCAAGGTAATAACGTACTACTTATGATGGACTCTGTTACTCGTTTTGCTGATGCGCGTAGAAGTGTTGATATTGCTGTGAAAGAGTTGCCAATCGGTGGTAAAACACTCTTAATGGAAAGTTATATGAAGAAGCTGTTAGAGCGCTCTGGGAAAACACAAAAGGGATCTATAACAGGTATTTATACCGTACTCGTTGATGGAGACGATTTAAACGGTCCTGTACCAGATTTAGCTCGTGGTATTTTAGATGGGCATATTGTATTAAAACGTGAACTTGCAACGCTCAGTCATTACCCTGCCATTTCAGTGTTAGATTCAGTAAGTAGGATTATGGAAGAAATCGTGTCATCTAACCATTGGCAACTTGCAAATGAAATGAGAAAAATCTTATCTGTTTATAAAGAAAATGAATTGTATTTTAAATTAGGGACGATTCAAGAAAATGCAGAAAATGCTTATATTTTTGAATGTAAAAACAAAGTAGAAGGTATAAATACGTTTTTAAAACAAGGTCGATCTGATAGTTTCCAATTTGATGATATTGTTGAAGCGATGCACCATACAGTATAAGACCTCTGCCCAAGAGGTCTTATTTTTTTGTTTTTTAATATTTCACAGATTTTTTTGGAAAAAAACTATATAATAGAAAAAGAGAGCGTTATAATAGGAAGGGGCTATAAAAACAGGTGAATAAGCAGCAGTACGACACGATAAAATTGCAAATAAATCAAGAAAAAGAACAGATTTTGAAAGAAGTGTATGAATTAACAGCTGAAAAAAGAAAAATAGAACAAAAAAAAGAATATGATTTATATGTAGTAAAATCGCGTAGTAAAGTCGTACAAACTGGGCAACGTATAATGGCTGGTATGCTTTCCTCACATACGTTTTCACCTGAAAGAATAGAAGAATGGAATCGGAAAATTAAAAAAACGGAAGATTTTATTCAAAAAAATGAAAGCCTTTTAGAACAAGTAAAAGAAAAAGAACGTGTCATTGATGAGATGTATCAAGAAGATTGTAAAAAGCTTGCGAAAGTAAGAGAAAAGCAGGAAGAAAAAATGCTTCTTGATTTGAAAATGTGTATGAATGGATGAGGTGAATATAGTGATACAGTCTGTATTACCGGTGCAACAAAGTTTACCTCCGCAAAAAGAAAAAGGGCTAGAAGTACAATCAAAAAGTGAAGATTCTTCATTCGATCGTACGATGAGAATGGAAAATAAAAAGCAGCCGAAAACGGAGAAAATGAAACGAGAAGAAGCGCCAAAAGAAGAAAAAAAAGAATATATTCTTTCTAAACAATCAGCAACGAAAGAAGAACCAATTGTAAAGAAAGAAGAAAAAAAAGAGACAGAACAGTTGTTATTAGCTGTATCTGAGCAAATGGTTGCAATTGAGCAATTACGTGTGCAGCCAGAATTGTTATATCAATACATACAAAAAATACAAGAGCTGTATAAAGAATATGGAAATATAAAACTTAACGAATTACCCGCAGCAGAATTACAGCAGTTACAAGAGCTCCTTTCAAATATAAATATCAAAAATGCTATATGTTTAGAAGATACAATGCAAATGGCATTAGACAAAATAAAGATGCCAGAGCAAACGATGCAAGTATTGAAAGTTGTAGAAACAGAAACTTGTAATATCGCAAAAAAACAAGAAGATTCCAAAGACTTAGATGTAGATCTTCCAAAAGCTGAGGGCGATGATGTAAAGATAGAGTTGCCGGAAGGTGATGTGTTAAAGGATTCTAGTTCAACGGGTGCGGAGTTACTAAATAAAGCAACGGGTACGGATCAAATAGGAAAATCAAATAGTGGCGCTGAGAAAGTTACATTACCTGACTTAGGAAAGAAAATGGAAGCGCAAGTAGAAGCGTTGCAAAAATTTGTAGTGAAACAAGAGCGTGTATTATTTCAGTTAAATCCAGAAAAACTTGGTACATTAACGGTGTTTATGAAAAAACATGGAGATCAAATTGATGTTCACGTAGAAATGGAAAAACATGATGCGAAAAAACGTGTTGAAATCATTTTTGATGAATTGAAACTGAAGTTAAAAGAAAAAGAAATAAATATTCAAATTAGCTATTCAGATAAAGATGAAAATCGAAAAGAACAGCGAGAACAAGAGCAAAGACAAAAACAAAAACTAGCAAGTACGAAACATGAAAAACAACATTCAAAAGAATTTGCGGGATTATTGGAGGAATAAAGTGTGCCAACAGTTGGATTAAATACAACGAGTACAAATCATATTCCGTTACAAGCAGGAGCACAAACAAAAAACGCATCTGTTACTGGTGCACAGTCGACAGCTCAACAAGCAAACGGAGTATCAGCAAGTACTCAAAAAACACCCGGTATTATGGATAAAGATGATTTCCTGAAACTTTTCTTAGCAAGCTTTCAACATCAAGACCCGTTTAATGCGATGGATATGAACCAAATGATGAACCAAACAGCACAGCTATCGCTTATGGAGCAAGTACAGAATATGACGAAAGCAGTAGATAAACTGCAATCAACGATGTATTCGACGGCTCTTGATGGAGGGATGAAGTTTTTAGGAAAGTACGTTAGAGGTGTAAGCAATAATGGAAAGCAAGTGACTGGTCAAGTGGAAACAGTTCGACTTGCTGAAAATAACGATGTGCAACTTATTGTTGATAATCAAGTTGTCTCACTTCGTTTCATAGAGAGGGTTTCTGATAAACCGATAACAGAAACTAATCCGGAAGATGAGAAGAAAGATGATATAGAAAAAAATGAAGAGGTTAAGCAAGATTAATAAAAGGAGTGTACAAAGGTTATGATTAAAGCGTTATATACAAGTATTACAGGGATGAATGCAGCACAAAATGCATTAAGTGTTACTTCAAATAATATTGCAAATGCACAAACAGTTGGATATAAAAAGCAAAAAGCTATTTTTGATGATTTACTATATAATAATACGGTTGGTTCACGTGGTGATGGTGCTTATGCTGGCACGAATCCAAAGAGTATTGGTAACGGTGTAAAATTCAGTGGGACATCTACAGATTTTAGTGATGGTTCTATTACTTTAACTAGTGATAAGATGGAGACAGCGATAGAAGGAAACGGTTTGTTTTTAGTTGGTGATCGTAACGGTGGAAATGTAGAGTATACGAGAAAAGGGTCTTTTGGTGTATCGAAAGATAGCTATGTTACAAATACAGGTGGACAGTATGTACTAGGTTATGGTGTAAAAACAGGAACACAAGAAGTAGATTTTTCTTCACGACCAAGCCCAATTCATATTCCAATGGGATCAGCTGTTGGTGGGATTCAAACAGATAAAGCGACAATAAGTGGAAACCTTCCTAGGAACCAAAATGCATTATCTCACGAATTCACAGTTTTTGATGCAGAAGGGAACTCGTTAACGTTACGTGTAAATATTAAGCAAAAGACTGAATCGGAGACTGTAGATGGTAAAGTAGTTGAAAAGCCGAAGGCAGGTGAATATACATATTCAGTTTCTGTAAGAAATGATTCTAAAAACGACAAAGAATTTAAGCCTATTGAAGGCATGCCGGAGAATAAACCTCTTATATTTGATACATTAGGGAATTTAAAGCAAACAGATGAACCTGTACAAAAAGATCCAGTAACTGGTGAAATTACTAAAGGTGGAACGATTGATATTCCTTTTGGAAAGGGATTGAAACTGGATTTAAGTGGTCTAACAAATTATCCGACAGGGAAAACTATTTCTACAACAGAAGTAACGGGGCGTCCAGCTGCAATTGCAAATGACTATTCTATTTCTGATGGTGGTTTCGTTATGATGAAATATTCGGATGGTAGTATGAAAGTTGTAGGACAACTAGCTGTAGCTACATTCCCGAATTCAGGTGGATTAATGAAAACTGGGAATGGAAATTACGTTGCAACACCATCAGCGGGTATTCCAGGGGTAGGTGTTGCTGGTGAGAATGGTGCAGGTAATGTACGAGGATCAGCAAAAGAAAGTTCAAACGTAGATTTATCTGTAGAATTCGTTGACTTAATGCTTTATCAACGCGGATTCCAAGGAAATGCGAAAGTAATTAAAGTGTCAGATGAAGTATTAAATGAAGTTGTAAACTTAATTCGATAATATATCATAAAGAAAAATTGTAATGTAGTAGAAAGGGTTTTTTATTCGTATGACGACAAGACAAGAGCGAATTTTACAATTGCCTTTTTTCGAAAATAAACGTGAACTTGCCGAGCAAGTGTTAAACATGGAACGAGAAGAGCATATATATTTACCTGATCAATTTGAAATTCAGCAAGTACCTCCATATTCATTTGGTGAAAAGCAATCGATTATTGGCCGTATTCATGAGTTTTATTTCGTAAGTATTGGTAGCGAAGGAGAATGGAAGTATCAACTGTTTAAGGACGAGATGAAGTGCCGTGAGTTTTTTATTACACTATCAGGGATAACGGATCAGCAGATTGCATTTTGGTTCAATAACATCGAGTTGTTGAAAAGCTCTTAAAAAGCTTTTAAAAGCCCCTTTTTAGGTTTTGAGAGAGGACACCTGGCGGTTGCTTATGTGGGTGCTCGACTGTTGTTTAAGACCAGAGATATGGGGATTTACTAGGTTAGTTTAAGATTTAAGCGAAGTGTAGTATGAATAATACCTGTGGTCTTAGCGTGTTAGATGGACTAATAAGTTTATTTGTGAAGATAGATTTCTATAAAAGGAGAGGTGAGGAGGATGGCGCAGAATAAGTATCGCGTTACATTCATTTCGCCGAGTGAGGTTGAGCAGCGGACTGTAATGGCGGCGAGTAGTTTGCCAGATTTAATTCGTAAAGTAGAGAGTATTATTGCAGATCCGAACGGTTACTTTGTAAATGATAAAAAAAATAATTGCTATTTTAAAGTGATTAAAGAAAATGTTACGTTCATTCAATATGAGTTACTATTTTCGGATAAGGAAATTCATATTGAAAAATTAAAACATATAGCACCAGCTATATTGAAACAATTATTTAAAAAACTAAATGATCCAGAATTATATGCGCTTGCGCTACTTGATGTTGATATAGCGACGAAAGAATATGTGCTAGAAGAAATGGATTCGGTGCTAAGAATACGAGTAGAAACGGAGCTTGCAAAAAAGTGGGAAGCAATGCCGACAGAAATTGTAGGAGCACAAGAAGTGTTATTAGAGGCACTTGCTTCGTTTATACACGATTAAGCGTCTTTTAAAATAAATCGTTCGACTATCTATATTTTGTATATAGGTAGTTGACTTTTTCTCTTTTATAAAGCTTAATAATTAGATATACGGAATTAATGGAAGGGGAGCGACACCTTTATGTCACAAGCACAAAGTATTTTATTAGAAAGCGGAACAAATGAATTAGAGATTGTTACATATACTGTTGGTGAAAACCTATTTAGTATTAATGTAATGAAAGTACGTGAAATCATTAATCCATTCCCTGTTACAACTGTGCCAGAATCTCATCATGCAGTTGAAGGTGTTGTTCAAGTACGTGGTGAAATTTTACCTGTTATTAATTTAGCAACGGCTCTTAATTTAAAATCGACAAAGCCACTTGATCAAACGAAATTTATTATTTCAGAGTTAAATCAAATGAAAGTTATTTTCCGTGTTGATGAAGTGCATCGTATTCAACGTATTTCGTGGGAACAAATTGATGAACCAGCTTCATTATCTATGGGACTAGAAGAAACGACATCTGGTATTGTAAAACTAGATGGAAAAATCATCTTACTATTAGATTACGAGAAAATTGTATGTGAAATTAGCGGAACTGGTTATGATAATAAATCCCTTTCAAAATTAGAACAAAAAACAGATCGAGCTGAAAAAGTGATTTATATTGCGGAAGATTCAGCGATGCTTCGCCAAATATTAGAAGAAACATTATCATCAGCTGGATATACGAAAATGAATTTCTTCAGTAATGGTGCAGAAGCATTAGCACAAATTGAAAAATTAGCGAAAGAGCAAGGCGAAAAAATGTTTGAACATATTCACTTGCTAATTACGGATATTGAAATGCCGAAAATGGATGGACACCATTTAACGAAAGTAATTAAAGATGGTGAAATAATGAATCGTTTACCAGTCGTTATTTTCTCTTCACTAATTACAAATGAATTATTCCATAAAGGCGAAGCTGTGGGGGCGAATGCTCAAGTAAGTAAGCCAGATATTCAAGAGTTAATTGGTTTAGTTGATAAGTTAGTGTTGTAAAAGAGTTTGGAAAAGCGCTTTTTTTAGCTGGAATAGAGGAGCTAGCCATGCGTGGTGGCGGTTAGTGCCTAATAGAGCCCCATGCCATGTTAAGACCAGAGGTATGGAGCTGGTTTTAGGTGAAGTGGACAAGAGAGTGGCCAGGATAGTTTTAGTAGAGTTAGAGTATAACTCTACTCTGTTTATAGGAATAGAGGAACTAGCCATGTGTGGTGCGGTCAGTGCTTAATAGAGCCCCATGCGATGTGAGACTTGAGATATGGAGTAGTTTTAGGTAAGTGGAAGAAGTGAGACTTTGATTGAGGATTTGCAGACACTATTTACAACTCTATTCTTCTAGTGGAGAGAAGGGAACTAGCCATGTGTAGAATTGGTTAGTTCCTTTTTAGTATTCTATATTCTGTATAGGCGGAAAGATGGAATGTTTTGGAGTGTTTGTAGTTGTAAGTATCAAAAATCTTCATTTGAAGATTTTTGATTTGAAAATATAAAAATGTATCTTTGGATAATTTTAGTAATATTTCGTGGTAACACAAACTTTTTCGGTGAAAATACATCCGAAATACCATATAATATAATTAGATGTAATTAATATGCAATTATACATATTAATTAAAAAATCTTTTTTTATTTCTATACTTTCTATATATTTTTGTATGTTTATTATTTGACAGATAATTTTGAAATGTTATAATATGGATATGTAAAAATTGCTATTTTCTGAGAAGACATGGGAGTCAGATGAGAATTGTGAAAGGATGAGGGGGAGTGACACAGATTATGTATCACCACACAGCAATCAATGTATTAAGTCTTTTACAAAACATGTCAAATAATAAAATGAACGATGTGCAACTAGAAGAGGAATTTAAAAAAATAGAAAAACAATTCCAAGTAAAATATGAAGAACTAGTTGATTTACATAATAGAATGGTATTATTTCAAATAGATATAGAAAAAAATGGTGGGATGCGGGCGTATGAAAAATCAACAATTACATGGCTAAAGTCTGAGCTAGAGTTACTGTATGAAGTGTATCAATTTTCCCAACGTCACGGTTTAAACATTATTAATATTTCAAAATACGTTAGTAAAAAAGAACTAAATCTTTTTCCAAAAACAGCAAGTCAATTACAAAATACGTATTACAAATTAAAAAAATGTGAAATACCATTTGAAAATGTTGAAAAACAAAAACCAGGACGAAAGCGAAAATATACGCCTGTAAAAGAACCAATTGTTGAGATGAAAACAGAAAACAAGAAAGAATTAAGAAAAGAAGTTCCAAATACAGAGAGTGAAAAAAGTCTTGTAACAGTTATATCTGGTATTGTTGATAATTTTGAAACGATTAGCCAGTATAGTGAAAGAAAAGAGCATGAACTACATCAGTTCATGGAAGGGATTTATAAGCTTTCTAGCATGGCTGCAGAGCGTTCAAAAGATGAAAAGAACGCACGTGGTCTTGAAGGCGAATTACATGTATTACAGGCTGAAAATGAAAGGCTAAAACGAGAAAAGGAAGAGCTTGTTCATGATATAAAAGAAATGACGCATCATTTAATTCATTTCATTACGAGCTCTGATATTAATCAGATTCGCACATTACCTTTCTTCGTAAAAGAATGTAAACAAGATTTGCATAAATTAGGGTTATATAACGCACAAGACGGTAAAATGAAAATTATGGTTGATCGTAGTGGGCAGGTTATGACTGTAACGCAGTAATAAAATTTGGGTACAAAATAAAAGGGAGATACATAGTTTATATGTATTTCCCTTTTGTTTTGTATGGAATCGTTTCAAAGAAGGAAGATGATTTTTTAAGATTGTAGTAACTTGGAAACCATTTGCGGAATTTGATTTGCTTGCGAAACCATACTAAGGGCAACTTCAGTTAACAATTTAAATTTTAAAAAATCGCTCATTTCCTGCGCCATATCCGCATCTTCAATTCGAGATACAGCATCTGTTAGGGCCATACTTTGGCTATTTAAATTTTCAATATTAAACTGTAAACGATTCATCATAGCCCCAAGATCAGCACGATGAAGTGATACATTTTGTAAAGCCTCTTCAATTTTACGAATCGCAGCTCCTGCTTCTTGCTCTGTTGAAATCTTGATGTCATGTTGTGTAGGGGAAGGGGGAATATGTTTCGTAATATTTACTGTATGACCAATATCATCTAACGTAACAGGCCGGTTTTGTCCGTCAAATACGGATAAATCATTAAACTCAGTCGTCTCATCAATATAGCCAATTTGTTCTGTTAAAGATTGAAACTCTTTATTTAGTGAATCACGGTTTTTATTTGAATTTGTACCATTTGCAGATTGAACAGCTAAATGACGCATACGTTGCAAAACATTCGTTACAGTTTGAAGGGCAGCTTCTGCTGTGCGAAGCATCGATATCGCATCCTCATTATTACGAATCGCCACACGCATACCACTTGCTCTCGCATGCATACGAGTCACAATTGCAACATTAGCTGGATTATCAGAAGCATGATTCAACTTCTTACCAGTTGTCAAATGCTCCATTGCAACATTCATACGCTTCTCATTCTCATATAGCGATTGCCTAGCATTCATACTCAAAACATTCGTACCAATACGCATTATAGACACTCCTTATAAATTGATATAGTTAGTGTTCTAAAGCTAATAAACGGTTATGAAAAGATAAAAAGGCTTATGCTTATTTTTGTTACTTGTGTTTTAACATAAGAGAGGATCAAGATAAGAACTGACCGCTTCTATGCATCGCAGATGCTCTCTTCCACATAAAAAGAAAGCTTTTATAAATAATCTATCTATATAGAAAAAATAAACCTCTCCGCAAGCAGAGAGGTTTATTCAGGAAACTAACTCAAATGGTTTATTGTAATAATTTAGAAACCATTTGTGGAGTTTGGTTTGCTTGAGAAAGCATGCTGATTCCAGCTTCGTTCAAGATTTTGAACTTAGTCATTTCAGACATTTCTTTCGCCATGTCAGCGTCTTCGATTTGAGAAGCAGCTGAAGCCATACTTGATGCTTGGCTCTTAAGGTTGTTTACGTTAAAGTCAAGACGGTTTAATGTAGCACCTAGAGTTGCACGGCTGTCAGCAACAGTTGTTAAAGCTTTGTCGATTGCAGCAATCGCATCAGATGCATTTGGCTTAGTCGCTGCTTTAGTAATTTCTTTATCCACAGTAGGTTCCATTGTTTTTGTAAAAGCTTTTCCCATATCTTGAGCAGCTTTTAAAGTAGGAGCTGCTTCTTTAAATTCATCAATTTTAGTTTGAACTGTCGTGATATCTGCATCACTCATTAATGGCTGCATTTTTTCAAAGGCAGATTTAAAGTTATTTACAGCAAGTTTGATATCGTCTTCTGAACTAGCTCCTGTTATAGTACCAGAACCATCGTCGGTACCTGCTGTTAATTTTGCTAAATTCTCTTGAGCTTTAGTGAATGCTTCAATATCTGATTTTGCAGATTCAAGTTGTTCAGCTGTAATTTTAGATATTGTTGTTTTGCCTGCAATAGGAGTTGAGCCACTAATTGTTAGTGAATCGATCTCTAATGCTTTAGTAGAAGTATTAGATAGATTAATATTAATTTGCTTGTTAGTATCAGCATTATCTAATGTTTGAATTGCGATAGATTTATTAGAACCATCTAATAATTTTTTATCGTTGAACTCAGTGTTCGTAGAAATATAATTGATTTGCTCTTTTAATGCATCAAATTCTTTATTAAGAGCTGCTTGGTTTTTATCTGTATTCGTACCGTTTGCAGATTGGTTAGCAAGATCACGCATACGAAGTAAGATGTTAGATACTGAGTTCATTGCTGAGTCAGCTGTACGGATTAAAGACATACCGTCTTGTGTGTTGTTAGCTGCAACACCTAATCCGTTTTCACGTGCACGCATACGAGTTGCGATTGCAAGACCTGCTGCATCGTCAGAAGCGTTGTTGATACGTTTACCGCTTGATAAACGGTCCATAGAATTGCTCATTTTTGCTTGGTTTTGGCGCATGTACTCTTGAGTACGCATGCTGTTAATGTTTGTATTAATTCTCATGTTAAGAAACCCCCATTTTTTTATATTGACTTTTCTGCAAATTGAAAAACGGTAATATGCGAAAAAATCAATTTCGAGATTTATTGTAATCCTTGCTACAACGGGTGTCAACTAAAAATTCGAATTAATAAATATAAAAAAATAACAGTTTAACAATATATTCATTTTTTTATTACAATATTATTAAAAGGATTATTGCAAACTTTAAAAAAAAACTCTAATATTAGATTATCTTTGTTTACCGAAAAGGTGATATTATGATAGTTGGAAATATAGTAAAAGAAGTGCTTGCATATAAGAAAGGACAAATTCAGCAAAAGCTAAGTAGTCCACAAGCATTCGTTAGTAGTCGTTTTCAAGAGAAGTTGCAGAGTGAACCTGCGAATGAGACGAAGGGTACTACGCAGCCGGCAAAGGTAGAGGATATGAGTCAGCCGGTACAATCTACGAAAATAGAAACGGTTGTAAATAAACTGGAACAATCTATTCATAAAGTAGAGGAAGCGAGTAAGCCTGAAGAAAAGGCTGAAACGAAGAACGTAGATGAAGTGCAAGTCGCACAAAAAGAGTTTGAACGACGTTTCCCAGAAACGAAAAATGAGGCTGCTGATACGTGGGAATTAACGAAGAAGTATAATATTCAAAAAATACGTTCTTCCAATGAAGGGAAGTATGAGGATATTATTGATCGCGTGAGCCGTTCATACGGAATTCCGAAAACGTTAATTCAAAAAATGATTGAAGTAGAGTCTAATTTTAATCCGAAAACGGTGTCACATGCAGGTGCAATGGGTCTTATGCAGCTTATGCCAGCGAATGTGAAAGAGATGGGTATAAAAAATCCATTTTCACCAGCTGAAAGTATTGAGGGCGGCGTGAAAGAGTTAAGCGGTTATTTGAAGAAAAATAACGGCGATCTTGTACTAGCGCTTGCATCTTATAATGCAGGTCCTGGTAATGTGAGAAAGTACGGGGGCGTACCGCCATTTAAAGAAACGCAAGGATATATTAAAAAAATATTAAATATCGACGTTTCAAAATAAGAAGTTTCATATATAGAGAGAACATGAAATTTTCGTGAACATGATATGGGAGTTGGCTAGATTTGAAATTACAAGATGATATTCCGTTAACAATTTATTTTGAAATCGGAAATACGAAAAAGAAAATTGAAGATTTGCTTCATATAACGAAAGGTACATTGTATCGTCTTGAAAATTCAACGAAAAATACGGTGCGTCTTATGCTTGAGAATGAAGAGATTGGAACCGGAAAGATTTTGACGAAAAACGGGAAGATGTACGTTGAAATCGTTGAATTGAAAGGGTAGGGAAGGGGATTGTCATGAGTGGCGAAAAATTAAGCCAAGAGCAAATTGATGCCCTGCTGAAGGCGGTAAATGAAGGCGAGGAAATGCCAGCTTTCGCACAAGAAGCAGGGAAGCAAGATAAATTTCAAGAGTATGATTTTAATAGACCGGAGAAGTTCGGTGTTGAACATTTACGTAGCTTGCAAGCAATTGCTTCTACATTTGGTAAACAGACGTCACAGACGTTGTCAGCGCGTATGCGTATTCCGATTGAGTTAGAGCCTTCAACGGTTGAGCAAGTTCCATTTACGAGTGAGTATGTGGAGAAAATGCCGAAAGATTATTATTTATATTGCGTTATTGATCTTGGTCTTCCAGAGCTTGGAGAAATTGTCATTGAGATTGATTTAGCGTTCGTTATTTACATTCATGAATGTTGGCTTGGCGGAGATAGTAAGCGTAACTTTACGATGCGCAGACCACTTACCGCATTTGAGTTTTTAACACTGGATAATATTTTTATGCTCCTTTGCAAAAACTTAGAGCAATCATTTGAAAGCGTTGTTGCGATTGAACCAAAATTTGTAACGACGGAGACAGACCCGAATGCATTAAAAATTACGACAGCAAGCGATATTATTTCATTATTGAATGTAAATATGAAAACAGAGTTTTGGGATACGACGGTACGCATCGGAATTCCGTTCTTATCTGTTGAAGAAATTATGGATAAGTTAACATCTGAAAATATTGTGGAACATTCTTCGGATAAACGTAAAAAGTATACGTCTGAAGTGGAAGTGAAAGTAAATCAAGTGTACAAACCTGTTCACGTTGCAATTGGCGAGCAAAAGATGACAATGGGTGAGATTGAACAAATTGAAGAAGGCGATATTATTCCGCTTCATACGAAAGTTTCGGATGAATTACTCGGTTTTGTAGATGGAAAGCATAAATTTAATTGTTTTATTGGAAAAGATGGAACGCGTAAGGCGCTCTTATTTAAAAGTTTTGTAGAGTAGGAGGATCCATATGAAGCATGAAGTATCTCCTGTGTCATTAATGGGATTAGAAGATTTTGCAGGGAAGCGAAATGAAGCGGGTAAAGCACATATTGATACTGTTTCAGATATTTCGATTGAACTTGGTGTAAAGCTTGGAAAGTCATCTATTACGCTTGGTGATGTGAAACAGTTAAAAGTTGGCGATGTTCTGGAAGTAGAGAAAAACCTAGGACATAAAGTAGATGTGTATTTAAGTAATATGAAAGTCGGCATCGGTGAAGCGATCGTAATGGACGAGAAGTTCGGTATTATCATTTCTGAAATTGAAGCTGATAAGAAGCAAGCTGCGCTTATGAAAGCGCAAAGTCAAATGCTAGATAAAGAGTAGAGGAGGAGTCATATGTCGTATATGACGACCTTATTTCAAGTCGTTTTACTGTTTGGTGCGCTCGGCTACGGTGCATATTATATGACGAAAAAGACGCGCAAACAGCAGTTTTTTAAACAAGGTGAAAATGGCCATATTCAAGTGAAAGACGGCGTTTATTTAAATCATCAAACGAGTGCCTTTTTATTTGAAGTAGACGGCAAACAAGTGTTTACTGTTATTAGTAATAACGGTGTACAGTCTGTGCAATTAACAGGAACAGGAAATCAGTTTCAACAAGCGCTAGAAGATGCGGTGAAGAGTGAAACGAAAAAAGTAGAGGATCCATCATGAGAATAAAGAAACAGTTATCATTATTAGCCGTTATTTTCGTATTTTCTATCGTTTTTTCAATTATTTTTGTAAATCCAGCGTATGCGGCCCAAAACGGTTTTATTAATTTCGAAAATGGAAAAGAGTTTACGAGTAATTCAAGTGTACAGTTATTTGCGCTCGTTACCCTTTTATCATTATCTTCTTCTATCGTTCTATTATTTACACATTTTACTTATTTTATGATCGTTCTTGGGATTACACGTCAAGGACTTGGGGTAATGAATTTACCACCGAACCAAGTGCTTGTTGGACTTGCGTTATTTTTATCACTCTTTACGATGCAGCCTGTACTTGGGCAACTGAAGAGCGATGTGTGGGATCCGATGACGAAAGAGAAAATAACTGTAAGTCAAGCTGCGGAGACGACAGCTCCGATTATGAAAGAATATATGTCAAAGCATACGTATAAGCACGATTTAAAAATGATGCTGAAAGTGCGCGGAGAAGAGTTACCGAAAGATTTGAAAGATCTTTCTTTATTTACACTCGTACCATCCTTTACGTTAACGCAAATTCAAAAAGGGTTATTAACGGGGATGTTCATTTATCTAGCGTTTGTATTTATAGATTTGATTATTAGTACACTTTTAATGTACCTCGGGATGATGATGGTACCGCCGATGATTTTAAGTTTACCATTTAAAATACTCGTTTTCGTATATTTAGGTGGATATACAAAAATCGTCGACATTATGTTTAAAACGGTCGCCTGAAGCGTTTGATGCTATGTGATAGGAGTCATATAAATGAATACGTCACCAATTATAGATATTTTTCAAACCTTTTTTTATAAAGGGGTTATGATTTTAATGCCGGTTGCCGGTGTAAGTATGATTGTCGTTATTATCATCGCTGTCATTATGGCGATGATGCAAATTCAAGAGCAAACGCTGACGTTTTTACCGAAAATGGCGAGTATTGTACTCGTTATTATCATTTTAGGTCCGTGGATGTTTCAAGAGTTAACGACGCTTATTTTAGATTTATTTGATAAAATCCCATCGCTATTGCGTTCGTACTAAGATAGGTGAACTGAAATGAATATGGAATTATGGGCGGCGACGTTTTTTGCGTTTTGCCGCATTACTTCATTTTTATATTTTTTACCGTTTTTCTCAGGTCGATCCATTCCAGCGATGGCAAAGGTTACAGTTGGACTTGCTCTTTCAATTACAGTGGCCGATCAAGTTGATGTCTCTCACATAAAGACAACTTGGGACGTTGCAGCTTATGCAGGAACGCAAATTGTAATCGGATTATCGCTTTCAAAAATTGTAGAAATGCTGTGGAATATTCCAAAAATGGCAGGGCATATTTTAGACTTCGATATCGGTTTATCACAGGCAAGTTTGTTTGATGTAAATGCAGGCTCACAGTCTACTTTACTATCAACCATTTTTGATATATTTTTCCTCATTATTTTTATTTCACTTGGCGGCATTAATTATTTCGTTGCCACGATTTTAAAGTCGTTTCAATATACAGAGGCGATTTCAAAATTGCTGACGACTAGTTTTTTAGATAGTCTACTCGCAACGTTATTATTTGCGATTACATCAGCGGTTGAAATTGCTCTTCCGCTTATGGGAAGTTTATTCATCATTAACTTTGTTCTTATTTTAATCGCAAAAAATGCACCACAATTAAATATTTTTATGAATGCATTCGTCATTAAAATTACGTGTGGTATTTTGTTTATTGCGATGAGTGTACCGATGCTCGGTTATGTGTTTAAAAATATGACGGATGTATTGCTTGAAGAATATACGAAACTATTTAACTTTTTCTTAACGAAGTAGGGGGACGCGCATGGCAAAGGATAATAAAACAGAAAAGGCCACCCCGCAGAAGCGTAAGAAATCGCGTGAAGAAGGGAATATTGCCCGGAGTAAAGATTTAAATAATTTATTTTCCATACTTGTATTAGCAGTTGTCGTTTACTTTTTCGGAGATTGGTTAGGGTTTGAGATTGCAAATTCTGTCGCGGTACTGTTTGAGCAAATTGGAAAAAATACAGATTCAACACAGTATTTTTATTTAATGGGTATTTTATTACTAAAAGTATCAGCTCCGATATTAATACTCGTATACGCTTTTCATTTATTCAATTATATGATTCAAGTCGGTTTCTTATTTTCTTCTAAAGTCATTAAGCCGAAAGCGTCGCGTATTAACCCAAAAAACTATTTTACGAGATTGTTTAGTCGTAAAAGTTTAGTAGATATTTTGAAATCACTGTTTTATATGGGATTAATCGGTTACGTCGCTTACATTCTCTTTCAAAAGAATTTAGAGAAAATCGTTAGTATGATTGGATTTAACTGGACTGCGTCACTTACTGAAATTATTAGGCAAATTAAATTTATCTTTTTAGCTATTTTAATTATATTAATCGTTCTTTCTATTATTGATTTTATTTATCAAAAATGGGAGTACGAACAAGATATTAAGATGAAAAAAGAAGAAGTAAAAAGAGAGCATAAAGATAATGAAGGGGACCCACAAGTAAAGGGGAAACGAAAAAACTTTATGCATGCGATCTTGCAAGGGACAATTGCGAAAAAGATGGATGGTGCAACGTTTATTGTAAACAACCCGACTCATATTTCGGTCGTACTTCGGTACAATAAACAGGTTGATGCAGCACCAATTGTCGTTGCAAAAGGGGAAGATGAGCTCGCATTATATATACGAACGCTTGCCCGCGAACAAGAAATACCAATGGTGGAAAACCGTCCGCTTGCTCGTTCTTTATATTATCAAGTCGAGGAAGATGAGACGATTCCAGAAGATTTATACGTAGCTGTAATTGAAGTTATGCGCTATTTAATTCAAACGAATGAACTTGAAGTATAATAGCGCGGTTGGAGGAGATCTCTTGTGTTTAAGATAGATTCTGCAAGAACCTATTTTTCTATCTTTTTAGCAGCGTCATTCGTAGTGGCGCTCTTAATTCCACTTCCACCATTTATACTTGATATCGTTATCGTTTTTTTACTAAGTATGTCAGTGCTTATTTATATGCGAGCAACAAGTATTAACGAGTGGGATGAATTAAAGTCATTTCCAACGATGTTGTTATTAATCGGGATTTTCCGCGTATCGATTAACGTATCGACGACGCGAGCGATTTTGACAGACGGAAATGCGGGGCATGTTATTGAAGAGTTTGGCCAGTTCGTAATTGGCGGGAACTTATTAATTGGTATCGTTATTTTTATAGTATTAATCATATTCCAGTTTATCGTTGCAAACGGTGCGTCTCGTACAGCTGAAGTTGCGGCTCGTTTTACACTTGATTCTTTACCCGGGAAACAAATGTCAATCGATGCGGATTTAAATCAGCGTATTATTACTGAAAAAGATGCACAGGCAAAACGAAAAAAGTTAAATATGGAAACAGAGTTTTACGGGGCGATGGATGGTGCCGGGAAGTTCATTAAAGGGGACGTTATTTTCGGGATCGTCATTTTATTCGTAAACATTATTTTCGGTTTAATTGTCGGCATGATGCAGCAGGGCATGAGTTTTGCTGAAGCAGCTATTCACTATACACAGTTAACTGTCGGTGACGGAATCGTAAACCAAATTGGTTCGTTAATGCTTGCGATTTCAACAGGTATTATCGTAACGCGTGTATTTGACGGTTCACCTGATACGGTAACTGAAGGTATCTTTAAAGAGTTATTAGCACATGAAGTCGTTGTATATGCGCTTGGTGGTTTATTTATTGCAATGGGTATTTTTACTCCGCTACCATTTCTACCATTCGCACTCGTTGGTGGAACAATTATCTTCTTAGGAATTCGTAATAAAAACCGAATAAAGAAAGAAAAAGAAGACGAGCTTCAAAAAGAAATAGAAATGATTCAAGGCGAAGATGAGCAACTGCAACAAGTGGAAGATTCATTTGGAGTATTTACGGATAAATATCCAATTATTGTAGAGCTAGGTTTAGATTTAGCAGCACTTGTAAAGCAGAAGATTAATGGGGAAACCGCTCGTGATAAAGTTGTTCTCATGAGGAAGTCGATTATTACCGATCTTGGTATTAACGTTCCTGGCATTAACTTTAAAGATAATACGAGTTTTAGACCACGCGGACGTTACATTATTCGCATTAAAGGTGCGAAGGCAGCTGAAGGAGTTTTAAAATCAGGTTACTTATTAGCATTGAAAACACCGAATGTAATGGCCGATTTAGATGCAGAACCAGCGAAAGATCCAATTTTCGGTGAAGATGGATATTGGATTTTAGAGCATATGGTACAAGATGCACAAATGAAAGGCTATCAAGTATTAGAGCCACTTAGCATATTAATTACACATTTAGATGTTATCGTTAGACGTAATCTTCATGAGTTAATTCAGCGTCAACATGTAAAAGACTTAATTAACTCGCTTGAAAACGATAACGGCGTTTTATTAGAAGAGATTAAGAAGAAAGAAATCGACTTATCACTCGTTCAAAATGTTATTAAACAATTGCTAAAAGAGGGTATTTCTATTCGTGATTTACCAACTATTATCGAAGGTATTATTGACGGAAAAGAAATTTATCAAAATCATGTAGACGGTGTAACATCATTCGTCCGTGAATGTATTTCAAAAGTAATTTGTGAAAATGCAAAAAATCCTGACGGTAAAATATACGCGGCGCTCTTCTCAGATTCAATCGAGTTAGATGCGGATGTTGTAAATAATTCATACCAAGGTTACTTATTAAACTGGGATTTAGATTTAGAATCGCGTGTCGTTGAACAAGTACAACGCGTATTTAAACAAGCGAGGTTAATGGGAAGAGAACCAGTATTATTAACGCGTAGAAAAGATTTCAGGTTTGCGATTGTAAGACTCCTTGAGCGCTATCAAGTAGAAGCGCAAGTACTTTGTATTAGCGAATTAGCACCAGAAATTGTTGTAGATCAAATTGCCTATATTGAATAGTAGGGGGTGAAGTAATGGAAAGTACAGAAAAGAAAGAAGCGTTAATGCGTATAAAAGCAGCTTCGAAAAATGAATTGTATCGAAAGTTATTTGACCAATATGGTACAGATTATTATTACGTTGTCGATGAAAGTGTAAAACGAAATATCCCGTTTTTTTGGAAAAAGAATTATGAAATGTTAGTTGCTTTTCCAGAGGATAAACAGGAAGAAGTGAACGAAGGCGCAGCCCAATTTCATGAACAATTAATGGATGTTGTGAATGACCCTTCAGAACAAATTATGAAGGCGAATGGAATTCAAACGGTACTGCACAATTTAGAAAACGTGACGACCCCTATGTCATATTCGGCGATGCAAACAGGAAATAGTGAAGAATGGGAAAGAAAGAAAGAGAAACTATTAAAGTTGTTTGAAAAAGGAATCGTCGTTGTGAAACAGACGGAAGAAACGAAAGTAACGAAAAAGCAAAAACCTGTGAAGAAAGTCGTTCCTGTCAAGAAAGAAGAAGTAGTTGTAAAAAAAGAAAAGCAAGAATCTGTACCATTTATTATTCAAAAAGTAATTCGCATGCTAGAGCAAAACGATGTAGAACAATACTTCATTCATGCATATGCTGAAAAGTTAAAAGTGAAGTTTGAGAATGCAACGATGATTACAGAAGAAGAAGTGATCGAATATATATTGGAAGATATGAGATCTCATTTCAACACGGAAAACGTATTTGAAAAAGAAGTACAAACAATTGCATTAATCGGTCCAACTGGTGTTGGAAAAACGACGACACTTGCGAAAATGGCATGGCAGTTTCACGGTAAGAAAAAAACGGTCGGTTTTATTACGACAGATCATTCACGCATTGGAACAGTACAGCAACTGCAAGATTACGTAAAGACAATTGGATTTGAAGTAATCGCTGTCCGTGATGAGGCTGCCATGACAAGAGCACTTACGTATTTTAAAGAAGAAGCTCGCGTCGATTATATTTTAATTGATACAGCCGGAAAAAATTATCGTGCGTCAGAAACAGTAGAAGAAATGATTGAAACAATGGGACAAGTAGAGCCAGATTACATTTGTTTAACGTTATCAGCTTCGATGAAAAGTAAAGATATGATTGAAATCATTACGAATTTTAAAGATATTCATATTGATGGTATCGTATTTACGAAATTTGATGAAACAGCAAGTAGTGGTGAATTATTGAAAATTCCAGCAGTATCATCAGCTCCAATTGTATTAATGACAGATGGGCAAGACGTGAAGCAACATATACATATCGCTACAGCTGAACATTTAGCGAAACAAATGTTGCAAACATCATAGAAGAGAGGTGAAGGATAAGGCAACTGCCTTATTCAAGCGAGTATGAACGGTCTTTATATAGGTTCTATGGGTATGATGAATTACATGCAGCGTATTAATGTTCATTCGAATAACGTTGCAAATGCTCAAACAACAGGATTTAAAGCAGAAAATATGACTTCTAAAGTATTTGATGTACAAGACACATATCGCCGTGGTGATGGAGCTGTGACAAATATCGGTTCGACTGATTACGCTGTAGTACCAGCCGCAACGCATGTGAACTTAGTACAAGGAAATATACAAATAACAAATAGTGATACAGATTTCTTTTTAGATGATGGAACTGCTGGCACAGCTTCGTTTTTCGTTACATCTAAAAATAATGAAACGTTTTTAACGAGAGACGGTAGTTTTACATTAAATAGTGATCGTTATTTGCAAACATCATCTGGTGCTTTTGTTATGGGAGAGAATAATGAACGTATTCGTATTCCTGAAGGAGCAAAGGTCGCTGTACAAGCAGACGGTACGTTATATGATGCGGTAACACAAAATAATATTGCTCGCCTGCAAACAAAAACAGTAGGTGCAGAAGCGAATAATCGTCTCGTACAAAGAGAGAACAAAAGCTTTACACTAGCAGAAGGGAACATTGCTGATTTACCGAATGGAACAGGCTTAGTAAAAAACCATATGCTAGAAAATTCAAATGTAGATATGACGAAAGAGATGGCTGATCTTATGACAGACCAAAAAATGATTTCAGCATCACAACGTGTTATGACTTCATTTGATAAAATTTATGAAAAAGAAGCGAATGAAATATTGAGATAGGAGACTCCCATTAGTGGGAGTCTTTTTTTATTATTGCTTTTATTACAGTCACACCATAAAATGATATTGATAATCATTATCATTTTATCTAATTTTATAATGACAGCAATATTTGTTTAACTAGGTAAATTAAAAACAAGGGGATGGTGTGTATGTCTACAAAAAAACAACTTTGCATTGGATTATGTTTAATTTTGAGAAAGAAAGAAGATAGTATATTTAATTCGGGAATTAATGAGCAAGTAGAGTTGGCACTACAGGCAGAAAAGGCTAAGTTAGATTTTGTTTTTAAAGCGGATTATTTAGTGGCGCACCCAGATTTAATTGCTCGCAATAAAGGAAATGTCATTTTAGATCCGACATTACTATTTACAGCTATTGCTTATGCAACAGAAAAAATTGGAGTGGTTACGACTGCCTCGACTTCGTTTTATCCACCATATATATTAGCGAGGCAATTACAATCTTTACACTGGATTAGTAACGGCCGAGTAGGGTGGAATATTGTTACATCCATTGACGGTGCTGAAAACTTTGGTGAGGAAGGGATGCCATCATCCGAGCAGCGATACGCGAAAGCGGCAGAATGTACAGCGTTAGTAAGAAAACTTTGGAAAAGTCATCCTAATGAAGTATTGAAAGTAGATAACCCTGATGTGATTAGAGAGATGGTAAAGCCTATTGAGCATAATGGCGAATACTTTAAGGTGAAAGGTCCTCTTAATATTCCGCAGCACATTTCAGGGGAAATGCCATTATTCCAAGCTGGTGCTTCAGAGTCAGGGCGGAATTTTGCTGCATCTGTTGCGGATGCCATTTTTGCTGCAACGCCAGATGTAGAGTCAGGAATGGAACTGCGTCAAGATTTAAGAAGAAGAGCAGAACAGCATGGCCGAAAGCAAGATGATATACGCGTATTACCTGGATTATATTTCTTTATTGGTGATACATATGAAGAAGCGTTAGAAATGCATAGACAAGCACATCAACATCTCACAAAAGAGAAGAGATATGCGTTACTTGAAATGGTTCTTGGACTAGATGCGAGAGAGATGCCGCTAGAAAGTAAGATTACGGAAGAAATGTTGCCAAGTCGGGATCAAACTGTTCGCAGTAAAACACACGCTGAATTATTACGGAACTTCATTATCAAAAATGAACCAACACTGGAACAAATACTGGAACGACCAGAAGTTGTTGGATCGGCTCATTGGGTTGCGGTTGGTACAGCGCAAGACGTTGCGAAACAAATTATGGATAGGTTTGAGACGGGAGCGTTAGATGGATTTATTGCTATTCCAGGAGGACCTCCAAAGTCACTAAATCTATTCTTTAGTGAAGTTATTCCTTTAGTCGTGAAAGCTGGTTTATTTAGGGAAGAGTATACAGGTACTACTTTACGGGAGCATTTGGAGGAGAATTTATCAAATACGTTGCAGCTAAAATAAGTGAAATAGTATGTACTAAAAGCCTTTCATAAGAAGGCTTTTTATTTGCGGTTAAAATTTCAGAATTATCAATTGACTTTGTGTGTCTGTTTTTCTATATTAGTAGGTATACTAATAACTACTAATATATATGTATCGTTTTGAAATGAGAGTTATATAGAATGTGAGGGATTGCCGATGGATGAAATTATAAAGGAATTACAAAAGTTAGGTTTTTCCCAGTATGAATGTAAAGCATATATTGGACTACTAAAACATTCCCCAGTAACAGGGTATGAAGTGAGTAAACAAACAGGGGTACCTCGTTCGATGATTTATGAAGTGCTCGGTAAATTGATGGATAAAGGAGCGGTGCATATCGTTCCTACTGAACCAGTGAAATATGTACCAGTACCAGCTACGGAGTTAATGAATCGAATGCGAAAAGATTTTGAAAAGTCCTTTGAATTTTTAGACCAAAAATTAAATGGTTTAGAACAAGAGCGACAAATAGATGTAATTTCGCATATTCGCTCCAATGATCGTGTTGTAAAAGAAATATGCAATATAATTAATAGAGCGAAGGAAGAGCTATGGATTTCTGTATGGGAAGATCAAGTGCAAGAAATTGAACCATATATTCATCAAAAGGAAGAGGAAGGTGTACATATATTTTCAATTTTATTTGGTGCTCCACATACAAAAATAGGCGCGACGTTTCACCATAATTATATGACGCCCCACGTTGTTGAAAAGAGAATGGATGGTCATTTAACCGTTATTGCTCGTGATGGGGAGGAAGTATTAATTGCGAACTTCTCAAATGATAGTACTTCATGGGCCGTTACAACGTATGACCCAGCTTTAGTTCTTGTTGCTACAGAGTATGTGCGGCACGATATTATGGTTGAAGAAATCACGAAGGAATTTGGAGCTGATAAGCTAGATACGTTATGGCGTGAAAATATTGATTTAGTTCATGTCGTAACAGGAAAAAGAACGATGGAAGGAATGGAGGATGATATGGATGAGTAAAGCTCAGGCACATGTAGCTTTGCAGAGCGATGATACATTTCAGCAAGGAGTAAAAGATTGTTTACCGACTGTATTTGGTTATTTGAGCATCGGTATAGCAGCTGGTGTAATTGCAAAAACAGCAGGTTTCTCCATCATTGAAATTGCGTTTATGTCCACTTTAATTTATGCAGGTTCTGCCCAATTTATATTAGCTGGTATGTATGCAGCTGGTGCGCCTGCTTCAGCAATCATTTTCACCGTCTTTTTTGTTAATTTACGCCACCTTCTAATGAGTGCTGCGCTCGCGCCGTACTTTACGAAACTTCCTCTACTAAAAAACGTAATGATCGGTTCTCAAATTACAGATGAAACATTCGGCGTTGCAGTGCAGCATGCAGCGCAAAAAGGATATGTAGGCGAAAGATGGATGATGGGATTAAATGTAACAGCATATTTAAATTGGATTCTTGCTACCATTATTGGTGGGTTATTTGGTGAGTGGATACCGGATCCGCATACGTATGGCATGGATTATGCATTACCAGCAAT
The DNA here is from genome assembly GCF_054326875.1 of Bacillus sp. BC08. Classification (NCBI taxonomy): domain Bacteria; kingdom Bacillati; phylum Bacillota; class Bacilli; order Caryophanales; family Bacillaceae; genus Bacillus; species Bacillus sp. BC08. The sequence goes on from NZ_JBTGPA010000037.1 coordinate 200,493, forward strand.
GTTTATCGGGTTATTTGTACTTCAACTCATAAGTAGTAAACCGAAACTAGCAATTCATCTTACTGTTGCTATTGTAGCGATTATAATCGCATACGTTTCACACTTATTTATGCCAGATAGTATAGCGGTTATTATCGCAACATTACTAGCTGCGACGATTGGAGTTGTGATTGAAAAATGGAAATGAGATTGGACGTAATATTACTTTTACTAGCGGCAGGAGCTGTCACACTCGTGCCACGTATTTTACCTCTACTCGTATTTAGCAAACTTCAAATTCCAGACTGGGGTTTAAAATGGTTAAATTACATACCAATTGCAATATTAGCAGCACTTTTAGCACAAGTATTATTTATGCATGAGACGATGCAGTGGGATTACCTTATCGCAGCAATCCCAACATTTCTTGTAGCGATATATACTCGTAGTTTATTAGGTACAGTATTAACCGGAGTGATTGTGATTATTTTGTTACGTTTCTTTTTCTAAAAAGGATTACGCTCATTTAATAGCGAAAGGTGTAATAACATGAACGATATAGGGGTGGTGTTATGATACTTTTAACGATAGGCGCAATTTTGTTAACGTTGTTTATTTTCTTTATTATCGGCTTCATTACGTTTATGATGTTTGTTGATAAGGCGACACCTCAAATATATTACACACCTTGCGAATCAGTGACAGTGAAAACTAAAGGTAAACATAGAAGGAAGAAAAGTTGATTGTTGGCTTTTCTTTCTTCTTTTTTATCTGATTTTTCTGTATAATTTAAGTTAGTTATACAACTAACTTAAAAGGAGGGCGTAGAAGTGGCAAAACCGAATGTTGTTAATAGAGAGAAGTTACTAGAAGCAGCAAAAGCAATTATTGCAGAGAACGGGATGGAAAAGTTGACATTAAAAGTAGTTGCAGAGAGTGCTCAAGTTACGCAAGGTACTGTATACTATCATTTTAAAACGAAAGATCAATTATTACTTGAAGTAACTGAATCGTTTTGTAAAGCGTCATGGGAACAAATAGGAAAGGATGTACAGTTAGAGAAGGCTTTACAGTCTGCGGAAAGTAGATGTGTGAAAGATTCAATGTATCATCATTTGTTTTTTCAATTAGTAGCTAGTGGATTACAAAATGATGCGATGAAAGAAAAAATTGGTGGATTGTTACATTATGAAAATCAAGAATTAAAAGAAGTGTTAAATAAAAAAATAGGAGATACAATGACATCTGAAATTTCAACTGAAACATGGAGCGTTTTATGTAATGCATTAATTGACGGATTGGCATTGCAAGCATTATTCAATCCATCATTTTCTACAGAGAAAGTATATGGTGATTTATATATGCTCTTGGAAAAGTTTACAGTGCTACAAAAGGGAGGTAATGTCAGTGAATAATAGATTTTGGCTCACTATTTTATTTTCGATTGGCATTTGGTTTTTTGCCTCAGCATTCTTCATTATTTTCGGTTCTTCCGTTTTATTAGAATACACTTCAAATAGATTTTTTCTACAATTGACGTATCTGGAATTAGGAACAGCTATAGCTTTATACTTTGTAATGTGGTTATACCAAAAACTAGATACTACGAAATATGCAGTTATTAAGTTAGGTATATGCGGTACAGCAATCGGTTTAATTTTAGATTCTTACATCTTATATCATTCCTCTAAGCTATTTTCACAATTCTCCTCACAGCAAATCATATCATTTACCATTTGGATGGTTATTGCTTATGCATTATATTTAACAATCCCTTTCGTTATGGAACGAAAAAAATTGATGTAAAGAGGTATGTTATCCTCTTTACATCAATTACATCCCCGAAAGAACTAACAACAATAACCCAAATAGAAAACTAATAAAAGAAAGAAAACTGATACATATGGAGAACACACGATTATTTCTCCATTCCCGCCAGAAAACGATACAACCTAAAATACAAAGGAAAAACCAAATGGGTAAGAATATGAACTCGCTAACTTTCTCGGGGAGTAACGTATAAAAAGTTGTTACATATAAGATCCAATTTGTAAAAAATAAAATACAAACAATAATAGATTGTAAGTGGGGGCGCTTGAAAAACTCCCCTTTTTTTATGGTTATAAAAATGATAGTTAGCGCTGCGAAAAAGGCAATGAATATGAAAAGAAGTAAGAGTAATGTAAGTGTCATTTACATCTCCTTTATCCCGCTTTAATGGGCAGTAAGACCCCCACCTCCAAATTCAGCGAAAGCAAAGAAGTTAGGCGGGGTCGGGCTGTCCATAAAAGTCCGATTGGTGAGGGCTAATAATCAGTGGGAGATGAAGAAAACCCCCACTGATTAAAGTTTCACTTTATAAGATTGTTCTTGCAAGAAATGAATCTATTATATTGTATGCCTGTTTTGTAGAGTTCTCGCTATATTTTTCAGTGTACGGGTTTAGAAATCCATGTTCACCGTGTAGTTGTTGTATTTCTAGTAAAGGATTATTTTGTTCCTGCAATGTTTGAATTAAAGAGGATACTGAAAAACTAGCTTCTTTTTCAGGGAAAATAAGTAGGGTAGCACATGTTGGTTTTATATGAATATAGTCACGTATACGGGAACCATAACATCCAATAATAAAATCTATTTTCGGATTGTTACTGCATAGCCATGAGATGGTAGCACCAACACTAAAGCCGATAAGTCCAATATGTGTGTAAAGACTGGAAAGACGAGTAATAAATTCTTCAATTTTCTTTTTTCCATCATCAAATCCAATATGATTCATAAAAAAATGATATGCTTTTTCTTCATCACTGTAATGAAATGCATGTTGCGATTGTAGAAGATTAGGACAGAATACATCTATATGAGATGAAGTGAAGTGTTGGGTAACGTGATGCATATGGTCGTTCACACCATATATTTCATGAACAGTAACGAGAGCTAATTTTTTCTTCATCGTTACAATGTATCTCTATGAAACTTAAACTCTTTCTCAACACGGCATATACGCAGATGGAAGTTTTCATACCATTGCTCACGGCCTCTTTTTTTCGCTTCTTTATGTAAGGCGTTTTGTTTCCAATTGTCAATTGCTTCAAGTGATTCCCAATAAGAAATGGTGATTCCGAGTCCTGTCTGATCACGTGCACTTTCTACACCTAAAAATCCAGGTTGCTGCTTTGCAAGTTCCTCCATTTTGTCAGCAACGCTACTATAATCTGTCGTATCATTTGATAAATTAGAAGTGAATATAACTGCATAGTAATGCTTGTTTTTTTCTAAATCAAATCTCATTATCTTTCCCCCTTAATATACAGTGCGAATAATTCATTCATAGTTTGTATTTTAGCAGGTTAAAAAAAGAAAAGAAGTAGAAGATTCTTATTTTTTCAGTTGTTGTAAAACAAGGGGGATAGAGAATTTATATGAAAGTAAGAAAAATGCCACTTCAAAATCGAAGTGGCATTTTTTATATTTCCTCTAAGCTATTAACTGGAACAGTTAATTCGCGTTTTGGATTTGTTACTTCATATATGCGGGCGGTTTCGTTGCTTTCATCGACGTGTTGAATCATAACAGGCATGCCTTGAAAACTGACATTGGCTTCTTCAGATGACTCGGAGAGCTCTTTTGCGCGTTGTATATTCATTTATATTCCTCCCATCATTATTATCTTTGCTAAAAAAGAGGAATAATATACCATTTCGAGACATTCTTAAAGTTTTTGTATTATTTGTAATGTTTCTTTAATAAATGCAGAGAAAATAGAATCCGGATACGATTGTATCATTTCATTTGCTTTTGTTGCTTCTTCAAGAGCTCTTTTTTTATCATTCAGTTTGACGTAACAAAGTGCACGATATGCACCTGCTGTTGTAAGCCACGATTGATCCAATGGATGGTTCATATAATCTGGTATAATACCACGTTCCAATGCTTCTAAAGCTTCTTCGTAACGTTTTAATCCGTATAAAGATTTTCCTTTTTCAAGATAATACAATCCATCGTCTTGAAAAATGGGCTGATCTTTTAGTTTTTCTCGATATTGTTCTAGATGTTTTAATGCGATTGTATATTCATTAGTAATCGTGTTGTAGTAGTAGGCTTTTAAAATATTAGTCATCGCAATGGATAGCGTATCTTCTGTAAAAATGGCAAACTGCTCAGATTTTTTTATGTAATATAAATAACGCTCTTTATCAACTGTAATGACTTTTTGGTAAGATAAAATCCGGTAAAAAACATCAGTTTTATAATATACTTGATGTTTTTTTGAAAATGCGAGTGTCTCTAATATCGTTTCTTCACATTTTTCATAATTGCCACATGCTAGTAATATGATGGCTTCATATAAACATAAATCAATATGTATAATAAGATCCATTTCTAAATGTTTCTCTTCATAATCATTTCTAATATTAGATATAAGTTGTAAACATTCTGCATACTTTTTACGTGTGAATATCGTAAAAGATAATTTTAATTTTGTTTCCGTACTGTCTCGGTATAACTTATATTTTTCGAAAATAGAAACAGCTTTTTCTACGTAAGATTCAATGTTGTAATCTTTCATAATCACCGCAGCAGTTACGAATTGTTTGTATATACGAGCCGTATTTAAAGTAGAAGGGAGCTCTTTTTGAACGATAGGTAGTAAAGTCTCGTACACTTCATCACATTTGTTTTCCTTTATGAGTTGCTCCATTTTTGTAATGAGTTCTACAATTTCTCCATCATCATCTTCTAATAAAAAACTCGCTTCACATTCAAGTTTTTCAGCGATATATTGTAATGTTTTCATAGAAGGTGTAGCTTTTCCATTTTCAATTTGACTAAGCATACTTTTTGTAAGTTTCGAACCTGCCAGCTCTGTTTGTGTAAGTTTTTTTTCTTTACGTAACGCTTTAATTTTTTCACCGAGAGTTGCCATATTATTGCTCCTTTATAATTGGAAAGTTAAATTTTATTTAACTTTTCGTTGTAAAAATTGGAAAGTCGATTATATAATAAGTTTAACACAATTTAACTTTTAAGGGGAGAGAGTCATTATGGGAGATGTAAGTATAGGACAACATGATACAAGAATGAAGATTGCAACAAGAAATATTATTTTAATGATGATTGGAAAGATGACGTCTTTATTGGGGGCAGGAATTTATACATTTGCCATGGGGTTATACGTTTTAAAGACAACTGGTTCAGGAATGGGTTTTGCAACTACGCTTGTTTGCGGATCACTTCCAAGGATGATCTGTGGTCCGATTGCGGGTGCTGTAGCTGACCGTGTGAATCGAAAATGGCTTGTCATTGGCACTGATTTATTAAGTAGCTTAACGATGCTTATTATGTTTATTCTTGCTACTATATTTGGACCATCACTTCTTTTTATTTATGTTTCAGCAGCATTATTATCAGTTTGTGCCAGTTTTTATTCTGTTGCATTAACTTCGTCTATTCCGAGTTTAGTAAATGAGGAACGTATTCAAAAAGCGAGTGCTTTAAATCAAACGGCAGCTTCTTTATCAAATATTTTAGGGCCGATTATTGGCGGAGTTGTATTTGGTTTCTTTTCCATTAAGTTGTTCTTTTTATTAAATAGTATCACGTTCTTTTTAGCGGTTATTTTGCAATTATTTATTGTATTTGATTTATATAAAAAAGAAATGGTTGAAAGTAAGGAGCATTTCTTGACGAGTATAAAAGAAGGTTTTTCATATGTAAAACGACAGCATGAAATATATGGTTTAATGAAAATAGCGCTGTGGGTAAACTTTTTTGCGTGTGGGCTAACCGTTGCACTTCCATATATTATCGTCCATACATTGCATTTATCTTCAAGGCAACTCGGTACTGTAGAGGGAATGTTAGCGGTCGGGATGCTAATGGGGGCGATTGCTTTATCAGTGCGTAAAGAAGTGGAAAATCCGTTTCGTTCTATTTATACAGGACTTTTTTTATTTGCGGGTTTAAGTTTATGTACAGTCTTCCCATTATTAGTTACCATTCCAAAAGTGGCAAGTTTTATTTACTATATTGCTTTTATGATGTTAACGGGTATAGCAATTATGATTGTAAATATTCCGATGCAAGTACATATGCAAAAAACGACAGATCCGAGCTATTTAGGGCGTGTGTTTGGCCTACTTGAAACAATTGCTACTGCAATCGCACCACTCGGTATGATTGTATATGGATTATTATTAGATATGTTGCCTACTAGCATTGTTATGGTGACATTAGGCGGAGGTTTATTGTTAGTTGTATTAGTTGGGGTAAAGCAACATATGGCGAAAAAACAAGTAGATGTGTCGGCTTAATAATAAGAAAATAATAAAAATTTGACTTATCATAATAAAAATGACCGAATTAGTATTTTAGTTTTTGAAACTCTTTTTCATGTGTGTTACAGTAAAGTGAGCAGGCAAAGAAAAGGAGAAAACATCATGAAAAAATTAAGTTTTGTTATGCTTTTTCTGTTAGTCGTAATGGCTGGATGTAGTAATTATGACACATATATTGATACAGGTATGCAATCATTGAAAGATGAAAAATATAGTGATGCAACGATGTGGTTTGATAAAGCGGAAAAAGAAAAATCAGGAAATGAAGCGAAATCATATAAAGAAATGGCCGAGAAAATGGATCACGGAGCAACAGCATTAAAAGATGGTAAGTATTTAGAAGCGAAAGACATTGCAAATGAAGTGTTGCAAATGAAAAAAGACGATGCACTTGAAACAGCTGTAACATCAAATGCAGAGAATATGCTTCAAAAAGCAAAAGATGTAGAAGAGAAAGTGAATGAAAGAGTAGCAAAGCGGAGAAAAGTAGAAGAAGAAGGAATCGATAAACTCATTAAAGCTGTCGATAGTATAGACGATGTGAAAGAAAAAGAGAAGAAAGTTTCAGAAGCATTAGATAAGGCTGAAGAGGCACAAGCAAAAATTGAAGCGAAGAAAAATAAATAGAGTTATAGTTTAAAAGGCTGTCGTGCATAACGACAGCCTTTTAATTTTTTGCGGCATAAGAAGTGATGTTATGTAGTAAAAAAGAAATAATTTTAGAATTCCATCTGTCCTCATGATGAATCGTATAAATGTTACGTTGAAATTCAAATCCAGGGATGGGTATGTAGCATAGTTCATTTCGGTGTACTTCTTGTTCAATAGCGAGTTTAGAAATAAAAGCAACGCCATTACCATATTTTAAAATTTGTTTCATCGTTTCTAATGAATCTAATTCAATTTCAGATTGGAACGTAATGTTATGTTCTAACATCCATTGCGTAAGTAAATCTCTCGTTGTAGATGGGTTACGATGCAATAGTATACGTTCTTTTTCGATATCTTGTAATGATACATTTTCTTTTTTTGAAAAATGATGTTCTTTAGAGAAAGCAAGAACAAGTGTATCAGGTATTATTTTTGTTTCTTTTAAAGGTGATTCATCAAACGGTGCCGCAGAAATTATCCCGAGATCAATTTCATGATTTTGTAGCATCGCTCGAATTTCAGGAGCTGTTTTTACCATAATTGTTATTTTTATATTTGGGAATTCGCATTGAAATTGGTGAATAATTTCTGGTAAAAGATAAGTCGCTGGTACATAACTAGCGCCAATTGTTATAGCACCTTTATGAAAATCTTTAAACTCTTGCGTGACCCGTCTAGCTTCTTTCATAAGTGCATCTATTTTACAAGCATAATGATGCAATGCCTCACCAGCCTCTGTTAAGAAATATCTTCCTGAACGTAATTCAAATAAAGGAACACCAAGTTCCTCTTCTAAGCTTTTTATATGGAATGTAATAGTAGGTTGTTTAACACCAAGTTTTTCTGCAACTATCGTAAGTTTTTTATACTTCTTAATAAGTACTACAATTTCTAATTTTAAGAGATTCATTATGAGTTGCCGCCTTTTTTATTTTAACTATAGAAAAAATCTATAGAAATAAATAGTTTATTAGAAGTTTTTTAATTTAATCTTTACAGTACATTAACATTCAGTATAAATCTTCCAGATAGAATGAAAGCAGGTTAAGAGTGAGGGGAAAGAGGTGAAACGATGGATATTAAAATTCATGGATTAGAAAAGAAGTTTGGAAAAACGCAGGCGTTAAAACCGTTACAAATTGTTATGAAACAAGGTGAATTCACCACATTGTTAGGACCTTCTGGGTGTGGGAAAACGACTTTACTTAGAATGATTGCAGGACTGGAAGAGCCAGATAAAGGTGAAATATATTTTGGAGATAGGTGCATGCATTCTTCAACCAAAAAAATAAAAACATCTCCTCATGAACGTAATATCGGGATGGTATTTCAAGATTTTGCTTTATGGCCGCACATGACAGTATTTGAAAATGTTGCATTTGGTTTAAGGGCTACAAAGCAAACGAATCAATATCGGGAAAAAGTAGAAGATGCAATAAAGCGAGTTCGCTTGCAAGGGATGGAGAAAAGATATCCGCATGAACTCTCTGGTGGACAGCAGCAACGTGTTGCATTTGCGAGAGCGATTGTAACAAAGCCGCATTTTATTTTGTTTGATGAACCGCTGAGTGCACTCGATGCAATTTTGCGAGAAGAAATGCGATTAGAGCTTATGGATATCGTTCATTCAATCGGTTTAACGGCATTGTATGTCACGCATGATCAAACAGAAGCGATGTCAATGTCAGACCAAATTATTGTCATGAAACAAGGAGAAGTATTACAAAAAGGAACACCGGAAGACATTTACGTGAAGCCATCTCATGAATTTGTTGCAAAATTTGTTGGTAAAGCAAATTGGCTTGTAGAGGGGAAACAAATGGTTCGTCCAGAACATGTAAGCTGGACAAAAAATGAAGTGTGCGAAATGTATACAGGTGAAATTCAGCACGTTACATATGTAGGAGAACGGTATGAAATGAAAGTAAACATGGGCGCACTTGGGATATGGACAGCTTATCATAATAGTAAATTAAGCATCGGTAAACCAGTATCGTTATATGTGTCAAAAAAATGTATTCATCATATAGGGGGAGAATCGTATGAAGAAATTCAGTTCGCTTAAGTCTTTATTTGTATGTACTTTATTATTTTCTGCTGTAGTAACAGGGTGTAGTTCAAAGACAGGAAATGCAGATGCAAAAAGTAAAAATACGAATGAAAAGAAAATTGTTGTATATAGTGCAGGACCAAAAGGATTAGCAGAAAAGATTCAAAAGGACTTTGAAAAGAAAACAGGTATAAAAGTAGAAATGTTTCAAGGAACAACAGGTAAGATTTTAGCGAGAATGGAAGCTGAAAAGAAAAATCCAGTCGTTGACGTAGTCGTACTTGCATCATTACCAGCGATGGAAGGATTAAAAAAGGATGGGCAAACGCTAGCTTATAAAGAAGCGAAACAAGCTGATAAGCTTCGTACTGAATGGTCGGATGATAAAGGACATTATTTTGGATATAGTGCGTCAGCGTTAGGAATTGTGTATAACACAAAAAATGTGAAGACAGCGCCTGAAGATTGGAGTGATATAACGAAAGGGGAATGGAAAGGAAAAGTGAATCTTCCAGATCCAGCACTTTCAGGTTCCGCGTTAGACTTTGTAACAGGATATGTGAAAAAGAATGGAAAAGATGGATGGGATTTATTTGAACAGCTTAAGAAAAATGAAGTTACAGTAGCGGGGGCAAATCAAGAAGCGTTAGATCCAGTAGTAACAGGTGCAAAAGATATGGTCATTGCGGGCGTTGATTATATGACGTACAGTGCAAAAGCAAAGGGTGAACCGGTTGATATTGTTTATCCAAAAAGCGGAACAGTTATTAGTCCACGTGCAGCAGGGATTATGAAGGATAGTAAAAATGTAGAAGGTGCAAAAGAGTTTATTGATTATTTATTATCAGATGATGTGCAAAAACAAGTTTCTAAAGCGTATTTATTACCGGGCAGAACAGATATAAAAGCTGAAAATAGACCGAATGTAGAAGAGATTCCAGTATTAAATATTGATTGGAAAACAGTTGAGAAAGAACAAGATGAAATAGGAAAACAATTTAAGAAAGTATTTCAATAAGATGGTGATTACATGGTAAATCGATTCGTATCAGTAAGGCAAATTGGAATGACGGTAGCGCTGTTACTTGTGGCGATGTTAATCGTCGTTCCGCTTTTTCTCATTTTATTTTCTAGTGTATATGAAAATAGTAGTTGGAATTTTTTAAAGCCTTTTGAAGTGATGCAGAGCGTTGGATTAGCGGGGATTTTTCTAAACTCGATGCTTTTAGGTGTACTCGTAGTAATAGGAGCAACCATATTTGCATTTCCATTAGCATTCATCATGAGTAAAACAGATGTTGGAAAGTATAGTAAGTTGGATATTGTTTTTATGATTCCATTTATGACTCCGCCGTATATTGGATCGATGGGCTGGATTTTGTTCATGCAGCCGAACGGCTATTTCGAGCAGTTTTTCCCGATGCTAAAGACGATTTCATCTTCGTTTTTTAGTTTAGGAGGTATGGTTTTAATTATGAGTCTGCATTTATTCCCATTCTTATACTTCATGTTGAAAAACACGTTACTTCAAATTGGGAGTAGTAAAGAAGAAGCTGCAGCAGTTCATGGTGGAAGCTTTTTCTATCGTTTAAGAAAAATAATATTGCCGTTATTAGTATCAAGTTATGTAATGGGTGCTTTACTTATTTTCGTAAAGACGATTGCTGAATTTGGAACACCGGCTACATTCGGACGTAGAATAGGATTTCATGTATTAACATCAGAGATTCATAAATTTATTTCGAGTTGGCCGATTGATTTTAGTAGTGCAACAGCATTATCTTCTTTATTGCTTAGTGCATGTATGCTCATTTGGTATATGCAAAATGTATTGAATCGAAAGTACTCATATGCAATGGTTAGTGGAAAAGGTGTGAAATCTAAAAGGTATACATTGTCTATATTTACACGGGTCGTAGCATGGGCTTATGTAATTGGTTTATTAATCGTATCAATTGGAATCCCGTATTTTTCTATACTGATTGCTTCATTATCGAAATTAAGAGGCGGCGGCTTACAGTTAAACAACTTTACAACGAGCCATTATGAAGCATTATTTACAATTGGATCTCCAGGATTAGAGGCTTTATGGAACAGTTTTCTTTTTTCGCTTATAACAGCGATTATTGCGGTAATCATTGGAGTATTTTTGGCGCTTATGATCCGAAAGGGGAAAAAGTCCTCTGAAAAATGGCTTGATATGTGTGGTATGTTACCGAATATGGTACCAGGAATCGTGATGGTTGTAGGGCTTATTTTATTTTGGAATTCACCCTATATGCCCCTATCAATTTACAATACACCAGTCATGGTTATCGTAACGTACGTCGTTCTTTTTTTACCTTATACGGTGCAGTATGTAAAAGCATCGCTCGGGCAAATTGATGATTCTCTTGTACAGGCAGGAAGTATTTTTTCTGGGAATTATATTTATATCTTTAGAAAAATAATATTACCTCTTATTGTCCCGGGTATTCTTGCCGGATGGGCGATGACATTTACAATCTCGATAAGAGAGTTAGTAGCATCGCTTCTCGTACTACCTCCATCAGTAGAAACGTCAGCAACATTTATTTTCGCTCAATTTGAACAAGGAGAAGTATCTATTGGAATGGCGATGGCTGTCGTTTCAGTTGGACTTACAACAGTATGTTTATTACTTCTGCAACATATGGAGCAAAAGCGAAAAGGGGTAGCATGATGAGGGTAGAAGTATGGGGAGGAGCGGGAGAATATGGTCGTTCCTGCTACTTCGTAAAAAATAAAGAGACGAAAATAGTATTTGATTGTGGGATTAATCGATCATATGAGGATAGTTATCCAAAAATAGAGAGGGAAGTTGTACCATTTTTAGATGCAGTATTTTTATCACATATTCATGAAGATCATACGATGGGATTACCTTTATTGGCAAAGTATGGATATAAGAAAAAAATTTGGACGACTCGTTATACGAAGGAGCAACTTCCCGCTTATTATCAAAAATGGAGAAACTACAATTTGGCGCAAGGATGGAATGTACCTTATAACGACCAAAATGTTAAAGATTTAAATTATGTATACATTGATGAGATTAGTGATCCAAATGAATGGATACAGATTACACCTACATTGCGGTTTCAATGGGGGTATAGTGGGCATGTATTAGGGGCTGTTTGGTTTTTAGTGGATATGAGTCATACATATGTATTTTATTCTGGCGATTATTCAGCTGAGTCTCACATATTACGAGCTAATTTACCTGAGAAACTGCGCGGGGGGATAAAAGTGGCAATCGTAGATGCCGCTTATCATACTGACGATGTTTCGCAACATGAAAGAGTAAACGAATTGTGTACAGAAATTGAACGAGTTGCGCAAAAGAAAGGAATAGCATTATTGCCATTGCCACCGCTTGGTAGGGCGCAAGATATTGTATTGTATTTGTATAAAAAATATAAAGAATATAAAGAACTTCCCATTATAGTAGATCAAGAAATTTTGGATGGATTTCAAGAGATGTTCGTATATAAAGATTGGATCAAGAACAATGAAGAACTTGAAGAGCTTATGGAGAGTTTAAAGAGAAACATAATCGTTATGGATCATGACATCGGTACGCAAAATAGTTATGGAATCGTTGTAATGAGTGATGCGAATATGCAAACGAAAAGAGCTCAGTTATATTATGAACAACTTCGGCATGAAGAACGAAATTCTATTATCTTTACTGGGCATATTGCTAAAGGGAGTTTTGCGGAAAAGGTTATGAAAGAACGTATAGGTAAAGGATGTAGGGTGAAGCGAGTTCCGTATAAAGTTCATCAAAGTATAAGTGACGTTAAGGCAATGTTAAATACACTATTACCAGAACATACGGTGTTAGTACACGCTTTGAAAGAAGATACGGATCGATTGCAGGAAAAGCTTAGCATGGCAGGGTATGAAAATGTGTATTCACTTACTATGGAACGTATAGAAGTTATTTAAAATGTAAAGGGGATCGGTATATGAAAAAGGTATTTGTATTCGCAAGCATTTTCTTTTGTTGTTTTCTTTATAACGTTAAGGAAGGCTTTGCCGCCAGTCCGATGAAACCTAGTTTTGAAGTGAAATTATTATTAAAGCCAGAACAAGTATTAGGTTATAACAAAGAAATAAATCAAGAGGTACTAGAATATTTCCATACTGGTACAAATTATGAAAGAATACAAGTGCAATTTTTAGATACGGCAAATAAAGATTTAAGTAAGGAAGGTTGGTTTGCAAGAATTCGAAAGAAAGAATTTAGTAAAGATTTTGAGCTAACATATAAAAAAAGATATCCCATTCAAAATGGTGTAATACAAGATGCACTAGAAGTGGCTAAAAAGGATGGATTTGATAGTAAAACTGATAGTTATGAGGCAGAAGTAGATTGGGGATTTGAGAAGAAAACGTTAAGTATTTCAAATAAAAAAAGTTACAGTGCTAAAGGATATGGAGTACTTGATTTACCAAACGAACGAGCCGCTCAAAACATGTTAATAGAAAAATTACCAGGGAAAATGAACAAATGGCTGTATACGAATTGGGGAGAAGAAATGCTCAAGAACTCTCGTATTTACGGCCCTGTATTAATGCAAAGGTATACAGGGGAGTTTGGAAATATAAAAACGAACATTGAAGTTTGGCCATTAAGTAATACAGGGAAAATAGAAGATGATTTCGTAATAGAAGTGTCGTTTAAAACAAATGAGGAAAGTATTACAACAAAACAAAGAGAATTATTAATGAGGAATGTAGAACAAAAAGGATGGTTGTTGCCGAAAGATAGTTTGAAGACAGAGCTTATTTTTCAGTGAATAGTAAAAAAGGGATCCATATGCCATGGATTCCTTTTTCTAATATAGGAGTATTAAGCTAAATCAGCTGACACGAACATATCATTATTTTGAAGGTTTTTAGAGCGTAAACTATAAGCAACTACCTTCTTTTTATGTTGCTTTACAACATCAACATGCTCTTCATGACTATAAATGTAAAAGATAAAATCCTTTTTACCGCGTTTTGCATTGATAATTAAAGGTGTGCCCTCATTGTGTGGTGGTGCATAATAGCGATCTAAAAATAATCCTTCGTTAAAATCATGAATGATTTTGGATTTTTGTTCGCCTTCTAAGTTATTTCCATTGATTGTAACAGTCGCATTCGCTTCTTCAAGTTGTGGATGTGTTTCGTACTTGCTAATGATGGATTCAATAACAGAGTTAGGAAGACTAGAAACGATAATTTTAAATGCCCCAAATACAACTAACATAACAATAAACCAAGTCGTCATAGTATATCATCCCCTTTATTCTATTAAATAATATAACTCATATGGTAATAGTACATATGGTGAAGTTTTGTATAATTTGTGAAAAATATGCCATTTTCATGAACAAAATGTTAGAAAAATCAATTTTGTTACAAAAAGTTGAAATCGAAGTATTTTAAAAGAAAAAGGTTTATAATAAAAATATAACTAATAACCACATTACTAATTATAAGGAAGTGTAACTATGAGTACTGTAACAATCGTATATGGTATTATTCTTTCCACAATTATCGTTTTATTTTTCGTTGGGGTTTCACGTTATATTCATAAATGGAAAGAAGGCGTTGCGAAATTAAATCACATTGAAGAAGAACTGAGTGATTTAATGTTACATCATGGTAAGTAAAAAGTTTATTTTTTAACTAAACAATGTGAAGGATATCACAAAACATGCTCTCATCATGAAGGCATGTTTTTTTGTTATGTGAATGATTAGGCACATTCATACATTTTTTCCATACGATACAATGTGAAGGTGGAAATGTTCGGAGTGGAAAAGAGGGATAAAATGAGTAGTTCAGGTTATGTTCCAGATAATAAAAATTTAAAGAAAAGCTCAGGAACTCCAAACCTTTTCTTTGATTCGAGAAAAAATATCTTTTTTAAAAGGGATGAGAAAAACGTTGCATATGAAGTTACGTCAACGCAGTTACCAGCGATGATAGGTGGAGCATTTGTTGATTTATTTATGACGAAAGGGCATATGCGAGAACCGCATTGGCATCCGAATGCGTGGGAGTTGGATGTTGTTGTATCAGGAGAAGCAGTTACTTCCATTTTAAATCCGGAAACGAATCAATTGCAAGATTATCATGTAAAAGCGGGGCAAACTGTCTTTATTCCAATGGGATGGTGGCATTGGATCACAGCGGTAACAGAAGAAGTACAATTACATTTGTTCTTCAATAACGATCAGTTTGAAACAGCAGAAGGATCAGACATACTTAGATTAACACCGCCAGAAGTATTTCAAGCTGCATACGGTGTAAGTGCAGAAAAACTAGGAAAGGACCTCTCGCCAATTAAGGAATCAGTTGTAATTGGTCCTCCTAACTCCAATCGACTAACAGATAGTAAACAAAGTGACGACTCAAATATAATCGTTACGTTAAATGGGCAAATAACATCATGTGAAATAGAGTAACTCTTTCTTTTTTAGGAAGAGTTACTCTGTTTTGTATAATTTTATAATTTAATTCGTTATAATTATAATAATTGAATAAAGTAGAAATTGTCATTATGTTTAACGATATAGAAGATCAAGTTGCATATCAAAAGCTGAGAAATAATGTAGATTATTTTATTAGAGACATTATAACAAGTGAGGAATTCAAAAATAAATTATAATAGAATAATTTTATTATGTAAACAAGATGCTATTAAAGGTAGGTGTTGAGATGAGGTTGAATGAGTATATGCTTGAAACGTTTCCAAATTTAGAACTTAGACCACCTCTATTTTATAATGGGGATATTGGTATTCGCTTTAGATTAGGTGTGAACTATGATTGCAATAACATTTATGAAAACTGCCCATATTTAGAAGGCGTTTATAATAGAGCGATTACTTTATTTCAGTCTTTACATGCAACAGAAGATGATATTTATATCGTAGTGGATGCAAATGACTATGCAGACGGTGAAATTTTCAAACACAAATTGAATATCTTTTCTAAGTATGTAAAAGAGAAGTCCGATCTGTTTAAGTTACAGAAAAATACAATCCCTTATATTTTTCCAGAAGACGATGAAGACGGGGTATATAAAACTCATAGATATACTTTGAAATGTAAAGTTTCAGACTTGAAATACATTCCTATGCTAAAAGCAATTTGTAATCAAGATATGGGAATAAAACCGCGTATTTTTCATAGGGTGTATTTCATAAATATTAACAAGAATACTATATTTCACGTTTATGATGATAGGGGTTGTGATGTATTAGCTACCTCTCCTAATACAATTAGAGATATTTATCATACATATAATGATTGGATATTAGAATACGACAGAAATAAAATTGATAAACTATTTAATTGAATGTAGTCTATTTTAAATGAGGGAAATACCATAGAGGTGTTTCCCTTTTATTAATATGAAAATCAACATTCAAATTTGACAGCGCTTATTATAAAGGTAAAGGAATTTGATGGTAATGTATTGAATTTGGATAGAAACAGAAAAGGGGGATGAATGAATGACGACAATATATTTCGTTCGCCATGCCCACTCTACATATACAAAAGAAGAACGGGAACGGCCTTTATCTGAAAAAGGGCATTGTGATGCAGAGAATGTAACACGCTTGTTAAAAGATAAACATATTGATGTTGTGATCTCTAGCCCGTATAAAAGAGCAATTCAAACTGTGCAAGGAATTGCGAATACATATCATGTATCGATACAAATAGAAGAAGATTTACGTGAAAGGTTATTAAGTACAGAGCCGGTACAGGATTTTAATGCTGCTATGGAGAAAGTGTGGGGAGATTGGAATTATGCATACGAAGGCGGAGAATCAAATGATGTAGCACAAAGACGCGTTGTAACATGTATGCAAAGTATATTAAAAAAATATAAAGGTAAGAATATTGTAATAGGTACTCATGGGAATATTATGGTATTACTAATGAATTATTTTGATTCCAAATATGATTTTCAGTTTTGGAAAACCCTTCATATGCCTGATGTGTATAAATTAACTTTTGATAATAATTGTTTCAGTTCTGCTGAAAGAATACAGTCTACAGATTATCAGATAAAGTGAAACTTTAATCAGTGGGGGTTTTGTTCATCCCCCACTGATTATTAGCCCTCACCAATCGAGCTTTTACGGGCAGTTGATCCCCCATCTAACTTCTTTGCTTTCGCTGAATTTTGAGGTGGGGGTCTTACTGCCCGTTCATGCGGGATAAATAATTTGTAAAAGTTTATCAAAAAAAGAGGAAAGAGAGAAGTTATTGTAGAAGTATGACTTTGTAACATAAAAATTATGTGTTAAAGGAGGCTGTTTACATGTTTGAGAAAGAGAAAGAAGGGCTTATTGAAGTTCACAACGTATATGAAATTGCACCAGCAGATGGAACAATTATTGGTATGGCAACGGAAGAAGAAATGGAAATTGCTGCTGAACTAGAGCTGCAGTACTATGCCCATTCTCGTTTGCTAGAAGCAAATATTCAGTTAGACGGTTCCTCCTACAAAGAGTTACTTCAGGAGTTCCAGGAGTACGAAAGAAAATCAATGAGCTTTTGGCGAGCAATACATAAGCGTCTAGCTGTGCCATGGGCATGGGTATTACGTATTGACGTTGCGAATGGCCCTATATATGTAAGTAATGGGAATTCGTATTACGAAGAAATCGATGATGAAGAAGATTATGAATAGATAAGTAAGGAAGCAGCGTTAGTTGCTTCCTTTTTTTATTTATAGAGATTGAATTGCTTCAATAATGATATCTGGTCGATCAATTTCGATTCCGTGACCAGCATGTTCGGCAAGTATATATTGGCCATGTATCGAGAGCTGTAATTGTTCATGAATCAGTTCTTGCCACATTGATTCAAGTTGCGTCGCTTCCTCTTTTGGCATGCCACCTTCAGTCAACTGAGTAATAGAAAATTGAGGGTCTCTACCGATAACGATTAAAGGTGTTTCTAATGTTTTATATAGTTCTTTTATTAAGCGGGCACAATTTTTCCACTCACATAGTTCAGAAGCTGTCGCTTTATATAATAGAGGCGAGGTAGAAAATTCAATGTACTGTCTTGATTGATTAACGAGTATAGATTTTAGTTCATTATAAAGCATGTCTACATTCATTTTGGAATACGTATTATATTTTTGAAGCCACATATCATCCGAGTCAGTCTGATCAGAAATTGGTAAATGAAGTTCATCTAGTCGGTGTAAGTTCATGGAAGTAGAATCAACTAAAATAAGTGCTTGCAGCTTATCTTCATATAACATCGCAAAATGTTGTGCGCATAGGCCGCCATAGGAATGACCGATTAGAATGATTGGCTCGTGAATATCCAGTTTTTGTAGCAACAAATGAAGTTCTTTTGTTACTTGTAATGTAGTACGTGAATGATTCCCTAGTTCACTTTTTCCGTAACCTGGGCGATGGTATGAAACGACTGTAAAGTGCTGTGAAAGCTTTTCTATAGTAGGAAGCCAATCATAAAATGAGCAAGTCATTCCGGTTTGAATGACTACCGTTTGTTTACTACTTCCTGCTATATATACTTCTATAGTTTGCCCCAATACCTCTACAAGTTTATAAATAATAAACCCTCCTAACTAAGCTTGAAATAATTTTTGACAAGCGAAAACGATACACCAAACACCTATACCGAACAGGACAGATGTACTAAGTGAAAATGAATTTTTTAACCCAATATAGACGATAAATAATAGTAGTGCGGATGCAGGAAATCCATATAATACGCCTATCGCAAATTGACTTAATTCTTGTTTGTTCCCGCCTTCAAAAGAAATCCAAAATAGACTTAGTAAACTAACGAGTGGAAGGGCAGCAATAAAGCCGCCTATCGCACTGTAATGTTTAGCGACTTCAGTAATCACACCGATAATAAGTGCCGAAACGATTACTTTAACGAGGAAATGCATATTTTGCCTCCTTCGCTAATAACGAAAAGGCTTTTTCAATTAATTGTTGTTCTTCTTTTGATAACTGAGATTCTAATATTTTTATCTTTTCTTTATCTAGTAAAGTATGCTTTTCTAATCCTTCAATGCCTTCTTTCGTTAATGTAAGGTTCACAACTCTTTCATCTTGTTTGTTTCTTTCTTTTATAATAAATCCTTTTTGAATAAGGCGCTTTACGTGTTCAGATGCTGTGTTATGAGAGAGACTAAGCTCAGTAGCGACTTTTCCAATTGTTATATCTTTCTCACGAGAAACGATTTGTAAAATACGAATAGCTTGATGGGAAAGGTTGTCTTCATATTCGTATCGTAAGTGATAATAAATACTCTCCCAATGTTGATTGATGTCTTTCATAATGATAAATCCCCCTATTTTTATATCGTACAATAAGATATATTCGTTAGTTTAGAAATAAAATCCTTTTATTTGGATGGAAAATGTTGAAAAAGTTTATTTTTATTGAAATATAAGGTAATCTATGTGTAAAGGTATACATTTAGCAAGAGAGAGGATGATAGCTGTGAATACATTCAAATGGATGAGTCATGAACAGATGTATGTAGATGAAATACATGTTGAAAAATGTGGTCCTCTTTCAGTCGGCGTATATGGGGGGAATCAAGAAAGTGATGCATATGAAAGAGGAGATGCGGTGCTTGCTTGGTGGGATCCTGAATTACAATTTGAATTTGTTATGATTTTTGATACACACCACAAAACAAAAAATATAAATTATATAATAGAAGCAATTTCAGAAAGAAAAGAGAAATTAAAAGAGTTATTTTCCTACCCGATACATTTAGCTTTTCATCATACACATATGTACTTATTAGCGTTATTTACAGATGAGTTGTTTATTGAAAAATGTGATCAAGATGATGAGGAACTTGCATGCTTAATTTGTTTGCGAAAAGGCGAATTTTTATATTGGCTATCAGTTGGTGATTGTTTCGCATATTTATTCCATTCTGAGAAAACAAAGAATAGTAAAGGGCGATTAAATAAACGGAAGAATTACGAATATATCGGTAGAAAAAATATTTTTGCGGCAAATACACCTTGCTTTACGTCAGGTGTAAGAGGATTAGAAAAAGGAATGAATCATATTGTAATGGCAACGGACGGTATTTTAGAGTGTGATAAACAAAGGTTTGATGATGATCAATCTTTAGTAGAAATATTGCACGACGGAAATAGCTTGCAGATTGAACCAGTATTAAAAAATGTACTGCAGTGGAAAGGTAGAGATTGTGCCACAATTATTGGATGGTCCATTGATACTGAAAATAAACGATGCGCTAATTAATATAAAGTGAAACTTTAATCAGTGGGGGTCTTACTGCCCGTTAATGCGGGATAAAAGGAGTTCAAGGTTTTTATCCCTGAACTCCTTTTTGTTAAGCGATATGGATGTGATACGTTTTTAACCATTCATTTACTTGAAGCATATATTCCATAGTACTTCTTGCTTCAAAATTATTAATTTCTTTATTGCTTTCATCGGCAACGGCAAGTAATGTGGCATGATTAATAAGTGAGAAAATAGGATTGTTTTTATTACTGCACATGTCGAGTGATAAATGGCGGATTGTTTGCAGATAATGTGGATCTTGTGAAGTTGGATAAGCACTTTTTCTTCTATTACGTACATCGTCAGGTAAAGCAGGCTGCAGTGCTCTACGTAAAATGCCTTTTTCAATATTATCAATGCTTTTTATGTTGAAAGGAACGTTCCATAAATATTCAACTAATCGATAATCGCAAAACGGTACACGAACTTCAAACCCTACAGCCATACTCATACGGTCTTTACGGTCAAGTAAGAAAGGGAGAAATCTCGTTAAAAATAAATAAAACATTTGACGTTGTTTGGCGGATTTTTTACTTTCGCCTTCAAGAGTAGGTACTTCAAGTATCGCTTCTTGGAATCGTGCATCAATATAGTTTTCTAAGTTGCATTGGTTATTTACTTCATTTAGTAGAAGAGGAGAAGTATTCTTCCAATTAATTAGCCACGGAAACTTATCTACATATAGTAATTCTTCTTGGTGAAACCAAGGATACCCGCCGAATACTTCATCAGCAGATTCTCCAGATAAAGCTACAGTTGCATCTTTTTTCATTTCGCAAAATAGTAAATATAGTGAAGTTTCCATTTCACCAGCACTCGGCAAATCTTTTGCACGGAGGGGAACGAATAAGTGATTTGCTAATTCTTCAGCATTCACAATAATGTCATGATGCGATGTCCCTACATGTTCAGAAACGCGTTTTACCCAAGGAGCGTCTAAACCAGTGCGAGCAAATGTCAGCTCGAAATCTTTTGCGCTATTTACAAAGTCAACGGAATACGTATGAAGTGTTTTATTTTCAGCAGCAAATTCTTTCCCCGCTAGTGCAGTAATCCCGCTAGAATCTAATCCTCCTGATAACATACAAACGAGAGGAACATCGGCAATTAATTGTCTTTTTACTGTATCTTGTAAAATAGATAAAATATGTGAGGATGTATCTTCAATAGAGTCAATATGAACTTTACTTTCTAAATTCCAGTACTTTTTAACTACTTTTTTATCACGTGTAAACGTTATAGAATGTCCAGCACGTACTTCTTGAATATGTTTAAAGACGCCACACCCTGGAGTTCGAAATAAGCCTAATCCAAATATTTCGTTTATGCCATCCGAATCAATTTCAGCAGGAACAGATGGATGCGCTAATAGCGCTTTTATTTCAGATCCGAAAATAATGCTGTCATTTCTTTCAGTATAAAAGAGTGGCTTTACGCCTAAATGATCACGTGCTAAAAATAATTGTTGCTTCTGATCATCCCATAAGGCAAAAGCGAAAATTCCATTCAAATGTTGTACGCAATCTTCTTTCCATTCTAAATAAGCATGTAGTAACACTTCTGTATCTGAATGCGTTTCAAATGCATGACCACATTTCCCGAGTTGTTCTCTAAGCTCACGGAAATTATAAATTTCTCCATTATAAGTAAGAGCATACGTATAATCACCAGCACGAAATGTCTTCGGCTGCGTCCCGCCTTCTGGATCAATAACAATTAAACGTCGGTGTGCAAAGGCCGCACGAGGTGAAAACCAAAATCCTTCAGCATCTGGACCACGATGCTGAATACTATTTGCCATCTTTTCTAAAATAACATGTTGATTTGAAAGATCTTCCTTCCAATCTACCCAACCTGTAATTCCACACATACACATCTCATCTCCTAATTTAAAATGTTGAAAAGTAAATTAATGAAATAAAATATACACTAAGTTAAAGAGTGACTATATAAATAGTGTACTACATGAATTAAAAGGAAGACTTGAGAAAATTTTCTTGTAATACATAGGTATGTGAGACAATGGCTAAGGGAAAGTATTCCATAACATAGAAAAAATAAAAAAAGATGAGAGAAATTTTTTTGTAAGACGTTATATAGGGTGTAAAAGCTTTTACAAAAAAATAAGGGGAATCGCTACATGAAATCAAATGAGAAAAATTTTATAAAAAGATTACAACGGCAAAAAGAAGATGCGCTAGAATTTGTTGTCGATACATACTTACCACTCATAAAAGGAATCACGCACAAAGTTCTACTTCCAGTTCAAAATGATGGACTCATAGAGGAATGTGTAAACGATATATTTCTTTCCATTTGGAATAACGCAAATAAATTTCATGGAGAGCCAAGTGACTTTAAAAAATGGATTGCGGCGATTGCGAAATTTAAAGCGATTGATTATTACCGGAAAGCGACTAGAAAAGTAGAAATTATTTCAGATGAGTTTCATATTAGTACGGAAAAGTCAGCGGAAGACGAATTAATCGTTATGGAAGATAGGGAAGAGTTATTAAAGCTTATTAATCAATTAGAACCGTTAGATCAAAAGGTGTTCATTATGAAATATCTTCTCGGTATGAAGACAGAAGAAATAGGAGACAAGTTAGGGTTAACTCGGGCAGCGATCGATAATCGCGTGTACCGTGGGAAAAAGAAACTACAACAAAATACTACGAATATTAGTTTTGGAGGTAGTGCCATATGAAAGACATTTATGAACTATTAAATAATATTGATATAGATGAAAAAGAACTTGAGGAAATTGAGGCTTCTGAAATTGAAAAAGAAAAAGTGAAGCGCAATGTAAAACAATCGATACGTACGAAGAAAAAGATGAAAAGTTGGAAAAAAGGTGTTGCTGCTGCATCTATTTTAGTAGGATTATCAGTTGCGACGCTTGGTATTGGGTTTCCTACATATGCAGGGGGATTGCCAATTGTAGGTGATATATTCCGATTTTTAGATAATGGTAGAACAGGGTTATATGAAAATTATAAAGAGTTTTCGACTGAATTGAATATGACGAGAGAGAGTAATGGGGTTAAGGTTACAATTAATGATGCTGTGTTCGATGGTAGAACAATTACAATCACATACTCTATTGAGAGTAATAAAGATTTAGGGGAGAAGCCAAATATATTTGGATATCCACAGGTGATGGGATTTAATGGCGGGGGAGGAAGCTCTCAAGTAACAAAAGTTGGAGAGAAAAAGTACGTAGGTATGACTACGATGAGTGGTAATAGTAGTAAAAGGTTAGATGTTGCAAATATTTGGTGGGATATGGAAGAAATTGAGATGGATTATAAAGGTAATTCAATTAAGGGGAATTGGAATTTCGCACTTAGTTTAAAGGCAATGGATAGTAAGGAAATAAAGGTTAATGGAGTTTCTGAAAATGAATTAATAAAAGTAAATATAGAAAAAATGGAAGTAAATCCGATGTCATTTATTGTTTTTTACAATCAAGAAGAATCTAAGGCATTACGAAGTATATGGGATAGCGCTGATGTGGAATTAGAAATAAAAGATGATTTAGGAAATAAATATGCTGGTGAAGGAAATGGCGGAACTAGTACAGTAGCAGAGCCACATAAAAGTAGTTGGAGTGCTACATTCCAAAAGTTAAACGAAAATGCAACAAAGCTTATCGTTACACCTCGTGTGCACTTGCGAGTGCATACACCTGAAAATCATGGTGGAGTGGAGTATGTGAATGGAAAAGAGAAGAAAATTGAAGTACCGAAAAAAGAAGCGAAGAGTAAAAATATTGTTCTAGATGATATTGTAATTGATTTAAAGAAATAGAAGAGAGACTGCCTAAAACCATTAGGCAGTCTTTTTTCGTTAAGAACTAGTTACGAGTAACGCATGGGGATGCTGCGTTCTATACTCATCTTTCCAAGGAATATTTAGTTGTTCCCACGATTTGCCGCTATCATTGGATTGAAACACGCCATTGTTATTTAAAGTGTAAAATGTATGTGGCTCTGCTTGGTTTGTCGCAAACATCGAAATGACTGTACCGATTGCAGATGGTAGACCTTGCTGCAATTGCTCGAACGGAGTATCTTTCGTTTTACGATATATATAAGATTCATAAGGAATACGGTGATGAGCGAGGTCAGCGCTTGGTGCGGCAGAAACGAGAATTGTATCGCAATCGGCCGGATCGATAGCCATGCTGTATAAATAATGATGTTCAAGTCCTTCGCTGCATGAGACCCAGCTGTTTCCACTGTTATAACTTTCAAGGTATGCACGATCAGGTCCGCCCATAAATCCGTCACCACATGATGCATAAAGGCGATTTGGAGCGTCAGGGTGCATAAGCAATTGGTGAGCATCGATAGGAGCACCAAATTTTTTATCAATCCATGTATGCCCTTTATCATTACTTTGAATAACAGCACCAGCTTCAATTGAAACATGGATTGTATTTGGGGTGTTTGGATCAACTGTAATCCAGCGAACATGATGGGTGAAAGGTCTAGGCGGGAAAGCCCACGTATAAGAAGATAATAATGATTTCATATTTTTAAGTTCAGTCCACGTTTCACCGCCATTTTCTGAACGGAATAAAGCGCTCGGTTCTGTGCCGACATAAACGACGCCATAGCCGTTAATTTGTTCATTAGGGCTTATCGTAATGGAAGTGATTGAAGAATGTAAAATACCATCTTCATTTGGAAAATCAAAGTAACGATAGGAATCTCCAATCGGTCTCCATGAATCTCCGCCATCGTCGCTTAACCATAAACCTCGTCCAAATGTTCCGCAATATACACGGTTTTGTTGGAACGGATCAACAGCGATACAGGTAGGTTGCATATTTTGTAAGTGATAGGATGCTTCATAGTTACCATATTGTTCTTTTACAACAACAAGTTCACGCTCCATACAGAGAAATAATCTTTTCAATTTCGTCCCCTCCTTAAAAATTCTTTCTTTAGTAAACAATATGAAAATAAAAAAGAAGTAGTCTTGTTTTTATTTGAGAAAAAGGACTTGTTTGAAAAAGAGCGAAGTGTGTATACAGAGGAAGCGGGATAAAGATGGGGAGTTTGTTTCATACTAACATACAGATATTGCACTTAAAGGAGTATTCGTATGGGACATTCACATGATCACGGTCATTCTAACAATAAAAAGGCGTTACTAATTGCTTTTGTACTAACAACGAGTTTTATGATTGCTGAAGTAATTGGAGGATTTGTTACAAATAGTTTAGCACTACTATCTGACGCGGGGCATATGTTAAGTGATGCGGTATCTTTAGCTTTAAGTTTACTTGCGTTTAAGCTTGGAGAAAAAACAGCAACAGCTGCCAAAACATACGGATATAAGAGAGTCGAAATGTTAGCGGCATTATGTAACGGTGTCGTTCTTATTGTCATTTCAGTATACATTTTTATTGAAGCAATTCGCCGTTTTACAGAACCAGTTGAGATTGCTAGTAATGGGATGCTCATTATTGCCGTACTTGGTCTACTTATTAATATTTTATCAGCTTGGATATTAATGAGAGGCGGAGATGTGAAGGGCAATTTGAATTTAAGAAGTGCTTTCTTACACGTATTAGGCGATCTATTAGGATCAGTCGGAGCGATTATTGCAGCGCTATGTATTAAATTTTTCGGATGGACTGCTGCAGATGCGATTGCTAGTATTCTTGTGTCTATTTTAGTCATTACTAGTGGATGGCGTGTAACACGTGATACGGTCCATATATTAATGGAAGGCGCACCGCAGCACATAAATGTTGAAGAGGTAAAAAGTACATTATTAAATATTACGGTTGTAAAAGAAGTTCATGATTTGCATATATGGTCTGTCACATCTGATTTTCAAGTATTAATTTGCCATTTGATTATTAAAGATAATGAAACGCAAAGTGTATTAAAAGAGGCTACGGATGTATTAAAGGAAAATTTTCATGTAGAACATGTCACCATTCAAGTAGAAATAGATGGTGAATTTAATCATGGTGAGACAACTTGCAAAGTATGAAAGAAAAAGGATAAGAAAATGTGTCATAACATTTTTCGCACGGCATACATATATATAATGTGGCCACAAATACTTTGTAAGGTAAATATTTCATGAAATTACTTTACTTATAAAGAGTCATCTTTTATAATCAAAAGTGGTAATTGATAAAGATTATCATTTTCAATGATCGTAGAAAGGAGTTTTTTAAAAGATGAGTAGTCAACTCCGTTTTGCTGTTGAAAATCGTAAGAGGCATATAATCGATGAGTTAATTGGAGCAGGTGTGTTTAAAATTCGCGACCGACAATTATACGAGCTATCTTTAGAGGAATTGGAAAAAGAGTACGAAGATATGGAAGATTATGCAGATATTCAGGCATAGCTATATAGATGAGTAAAAGTGAGCTGGTTACGATTTTGTGTAACCAGCTCTATTATTATTTCGTAGAAATTATTTTTGATATTTCTTTCATTGGACGGAGCCAGTTTTGAGACATCATTTGTTCCATTTGTTTTTCGTCCTGCTCCTGCAGTGCTTGAATGATAGAGTGATGTTCTTCAATAGATTGACTTGCTGGAACGAAGTTTTGGAAAAACAAGTATTCAAGACGTAAAACGTGAAGTTGCATATTTTCTAGAAATGGTTCAATATATTGGTTTTTAGCAATAGAAGAAATTGTATTGTGAAATTGTATATCTAGCTCTAAAGCTTGTTTTGCGTTTTTCTTCTCTATAGAGCGCTGAAAATCATCATTTATTTCAGAAAGTAGTTTCAGATCAGCGTCTGTAATATTTTGAAGTGCTTGCTTTCCTATAATAGAGTGAAGACCGGCCATCGTTTCATAAATGATAGGTATGTCATCTAACTTAATAGGAGCAATTTTTGTTTTTTGCCCAGGTACCATTTCCACTAATCCAGAAAGTTCTAATATTTGAAGTGCTTCTCTTACAGGTGTTCTGCTTACGCCTAGTGCTTCAGCCAATTCCCCATCATTGATTTTTTCATCAGGCTGCAGTACACCTTCAATAATCCAATCTTGTAGTTGATTTAACACGAGTGATTTTGCCGAAACTCGTCCTTGTTTTTTATAATTTTGAGGGATAGGCATAGTGAATTCAATCCTTTCATTGTATATTTTCCTTTTTCTCATGAATAGGCTTTAATTCGGGTTTTCCTTCATCTGGTTTTTGGCTTAAGATAAGCACCATTACAATGACACAAAGAGCCCCTAGTAACTGAAAAGATTGAAACGGTACGTGTAATATAACTACAGAAGAAATAATAGCTGCGAGTGGTTCTGTACATCCGAATAATGTCGTTTCTTTCGGAGTCAAGTATCGTATGCTGTCTAAGTATAAATAAAATGCAATAAGTGTCCCGAAAATGACGACAAATGTGATAAGTGGTAGGGTACTTAGTTTTACATATTTCATAGTTGATAATAAAATGAATTTTTTCGTAGAAATAAATTGTACAATCGTTACACCAATCCCCCCAATAATCATGCCCCATCCAACGATAACAGAGGAAGACCATCTTTCTAGTAATCCCTTTGAATATAAACTATAAAAAGCAAGAGATAATCCAGATAAAATCCCCCAAATAGTAGCTGGTGTAGAAACAGCCAAGTTATGAACAGACCCGTTTGTTAGTAAGAGAAAAGTTCCTACTAATGAAAGGGCAATTGAAATAAAATCAATTTTTGATGGACGAACGTTCCATTTGAAAAGTAAGTATACAGTGATGAATATAGGAGCTAAATATTGTAATAATGTTGCGACGGCGGCATTTCCTTCTTTAATAGAAGCGAAATACGTGTACTGTACAGCAAGCATACCGAATAGGCCAAACAAAATCATTTTAATAGCATCAGATTTTTGTTTCCATATGCCGAATATTTCTTTTTTTCTCGTTCCGAATGATGAAATAATAAGCAAGATAGCCCCCGATATAAGCAATCGGATTGTAACTAACCACTCAGTAGAAACGTGTTCATATTGAAAAAGTTGTTGTGCAGCTGTTCCAGACAGTCCCCATAAACAAGCACCAATTACAACCATAATGATTCCTTTTAAACGATTTGGATCCATATAGTTTTATTTCCTTTCTCTAAAAATAGGTTTTGAATACAATATGCAATATATCACGAACTGTATAAAAAATAAACTGAAATTTCTGTGTTGTGAGGTGGGAATTGTAGTAGTTCCAGTCATCTTTACGATACAAGTGGGTAGGTTAAATAAAGCGAGATAAAATTATAAAATTAAATCATAATCAAGAGGATAAAAAAATAAAGATAAGAGTAATTTGGTTTGTTAAAAATATGTGTAGAAGGAGAAATGTGATGAGCTGGGTTACTCATAAACCAATATTTGAATTTGATCAATATAGTCCATATATTCGAATGAATTCTGCGTGGGTGGGACATTTAAACTTTGCTTATGATTTAGTAAGATTTGAAAAGCCAGAAATATTAGTTGAGTTAGGTACTCATTTAGGAGCTTCTTTTTTCAGTTTTTGCCAAGGGATAAAAGATGAAGGCTTATCTACAAAATGCTTTGCTGTAGATACTTGGGCAGGAGATGAGCATACAGGTCCATATGGAGAAGGTGTTTTTCAAATAGTGAGTAAATTCGTGAGTACGAGTTATCCTCAAATAGGGAATTTAATTCGGTCTACTTTTGACGAGGCGGTGGATCAGTTTCAAGATGGAACGATAAATTTGTTGCATATTGATGGTTATCATACGTATGAAGCAGTTTCTCATGATTATAAAACATGGTTACCGAAACTTGCGAATAACGGTATTGTTTTATTTCATGATATTGAGGTGAAAGAGCGAAACTTCGGCGTGTATAAATTTTGGGATGAGGTCAAAGCGAAGTACCCTCATTTTCAGTTTGAGCATTCATATGGACTCGGAGTATTGTTTCCGAAAGGTTGTAACGATAAGTTTGTGGAAATACTTAAAAATAAAGAAGAAATACAAAATATGTATAAATAAAAGTGGAGCATGCATCATTTTAATGATGTGTGCTTTTTTGTGGAGACAAATGGTAGACCTTAAAAGTGAGGATA
This sequence comes from Bacillus sp. BC08, assembly GCF_054326875.1. Lineage (NCBI taxonomy): Bacteria > Bacillati > Bacillota > Bacilli > Caryophanales > Bacillaceae > Bacillus > Bacillus sp. BC08. The sequence continues at coordinate 229,941 of NZ_JBTGPA010000037.1, forward strand.
ATAGTAAAAAGTTTTGTTGTGGCAAATATTAAAAAAGTTATTTTTGGAGTGTTCTATATAAAAATGTAACATTTTTTATATTTTCCATTGCGAAAAGTAACATCTACTTTTACAATAGAAAAGGTGTTATATTATACTGGAAAAATAAATCGAAATAATATGAAAATTTTGTTTTGTCTTCGCTAATTGTATATTACATACATGTAAGACGACATATGTCATGTTATCGACTTGTAAGGAGAGAAAAAAATGAAAAGTGTAAGATTACCATCGATGCTAGAAATCATAGTTCTTTTATTACTATTTCTTGCTGTTGTCTTTTCCTTCCAAACGATTTTTGATCTCCCAATTCAATTAGCGCTATTTATTTCATGGTTTTTAGTAATTGCGCTTGGATTAAGATTAGGATTTCGTTATCAAGAATTGCAAGATGCAATTACGAAAGGGATTTCTAACGGATTAGAAGCAATACTGATTTTAGTTGCAGTAGGTGCTTTAATTGGAACTTGGATTGCTGGTGGCGTAGTGCCAACATTAATCTATTATGGATTAGAGTTTATTCACCCTAGCATATTCTTACTGGCAACATTAATTATTTGTTCGATAACTTCTATCGCGACAGGAACATCATGGGGAACAGTAGGAACAGCGGGTATTGCTATGATGGCGATTGGTGAAGGGCTTGGATTACCACTTCCGCTTGTTGCTGGTGCAGTTCTTTCAGGAGCTTATTTTGGCGACAAATTATCACCACTTTCTGATAGTACAGTTCTTGCAGCTTCTATGGCGAAAGTAGATGTTATTGCTCACGTTCGAGCTATGCTCGTATTAGATGTTCCAGCTTACATTATAACTAGCATTATGTTTACTGTAGCTGGTTGGATGTATGGCGGCGATAATGTAGATTTGAATCGAGTAGAGTTTTTAAAAGAAGCTTTATTAAAGCAATTTGATATTAAAATATGGATGCTTGTTCCGGCGGTCATTGTTATCGTACTATTAGCGATGAAGAAACCGTCTATGCCAACAATTGCAATGGGAGCTTTAATTGGTGCGATTTGGGCAACTCTTTTCCAAGGAATGAACTTTGGAGAGGCGATCGGAACAGCGTATAACGGATTCTCAATTCAATCTGGTGTCGAGTTTGTTGACAAGTTATTAAACCGTGGTGGAATTGATGGTATGCTTGGTTCAGTGGCGGTTATTATTTTCGGTTTAGGATTTGGTGGATTACTTGAAAAACTAGGTGTTTTAAAAGTAATCGTATCGAAATTCGAGAAGAAATTGAATTCTGCTGGTAATGTAACATTGTCTACATTAATCGTGGCATTCTTAGCGAATATATTTGGTTGTGCGATGTACGTATCACTAATTTTAACACCGAAAATTATGGAAGATAGCTATGATAAATTAAAAATAGACCGACGTGTATTAGCGCGTAACTCAGAAGTAGGTGGAACGTTAACTTCTGGTATGGTTCCGTGGTCGGATAATGGTATTTTTATGGCTGGAATTTTAGGTGTAGCAACGTTCTCATACGTTCCGTTTATGTGGTTAAGCTTTGTTTCATTAATTTTGGCGGTTATTTACGGATATACAGGCAAATTCATCTGGTATGTAGATGACGTTGAAAAAGGAAAGCAAGTATCATAAAAAAATACCTTCTGCGATGGCAGGAGGTATTTTTTTCATATATACGAGTGAGAATTCTTATCATTTGGGTGAAAGTCTGTTAAAATGAGAAATGTAGGTATTTTATTTTCAAGGGGATGAAAAAATGGAGTACAGAATTGAAAGAGATACAATAGGAGAAATAAAAGTTCCAGCTGATAAATTATGGGCAGCACAAACGCAACGTAGTAAAGAAAACTTCCCGATTGGAACAGAGCAAATGCCGTTTGAAATTGTAAAAGCATTTGCGATTTTAAAAAAGAGTGCAGCACTTAGCAATCAAAAATTAGGAAAGCTATCAGAAGAAAAAGCAGAAGCAATTGTGGCAGCAGCTGACGAAGTGATTGCAGGGAAATGGAATGAACATTTTCCACTTGTCGTATGGCAAACGGGTAGTGGTACACAGTCAAACATGAATGTGAATGAAGTAATTGCGAATCGTGGGAATCAAATTTTGAAAGAGAAGGGATCTGACATACATATTCATCCGAATGATGATGTGAACATGTCTCAAAGTTCAAATGACACATTTCCGACAGCGCTTCATGTAGCATGTGTAATTGCAGTAGAAAATCAGGTATTGCCAGCAATTACGAAATTAAAAGAAACGTTAGCAGAAAAAGTAACTGCATTTGAACATATTATAAAAATTGGTCGTACACACTTACAAGATGCAACGCCTTTAACATTAGGACAAGAAATTAGCGGATGGCATCGCATGCTTGAAAAAACAGAGCGTATGATTGCAGAGAGCAATACATATATGAAAGAGCTTGCAATTGGTGGTACTGCAGTTGGAACAGGTATTAATGCTCATCCTAAATTTGGTGAGATGGTGTCAGAGGAAATTAGCCAATTTACAGGTAAGCAATTTATTTCTGCACCAAATAAATTCCACGCATTAACGAGCCATGATGAAGTTGTATATACGCATGGTGCATTAAAGGCATTAGCTGCTGATTTAATGAAGATTGCTAACGATGTACGCTGGCTGGCAAGCGGTCCGCGTAGTGGTCTAGGCGAAATTATTATTCCGGCAAATGAGCCAGGAAGCTCTATTATGCCAGGTAAAGTAAATCCAACGCAAAGTGAAGCGTTAACGATGGTTGTAGCGCAAGTGATGGGAAATGACACAACAATCGGATTTGCTGCGAGCCAAGGCAATTTTGAGTTAAACGTATTTAAACCAGTTATTGCATATAACTTCTTACAATCCGCTCACTTATTAGCTGATGCAATTGTTTCATTTAATGATAATTGTGCAGTGGGTATTGAAGCAGATGAAGAAGTAATTAAAGAGAATGTAAATCGTTCATTAATGCTTGTTACAGCATTAAACCCGCATATCGGATATGAAAATGCAGCGAAAATTGCGAAGCATGCTCATAAAGAAGGGCTAACTTTAAAAGAAGCAGCATTGCAATCTGGACTACTAACTGAAGAGCAATTTGATGAAATTGTCGATCCGAACAAAATGATTGCTCCGAAAGAGTAATAAAAAAAGCCAAGGTTCTTTGTTTAGAATCTTGGCTTTTTTGATATATTTGTATGTCTTCCATTTGTATTACTGCAAGTGCCAAAATATATTATTTGTTAGCAGGACTATTCAATACTTTCATTTGTGGACAGTTTTCTTTTAAGAGTGCAATGAATTTTTCTTCTTCTTTGGGTACGAAAGTTGTTACAGTATCAAATAAATTGTAATGGATTTCTAATTGCTGCCTAGTCCACTTTTCAGAGCGAAGTGTTTTACCAGAGTATTTAATGTGACGAATATCTTCAAATGGAATTTCAATACGCAATATGAAACCATGTTTTAAAACAAGAGAGGATTCCGTTACGTTGTAGTGAGAGAAATAGAATGAAGAAAGGTTCACCATATTTAACAGCATCATGAGAGTGAAAAAAATAGAATTTTCATTTTGGAAGAATAGTGAAACGAGAAAAATACTGATAAATAATGTAATGAAAATGACGTGAAATGGATTCTTTTTCGCTTTAAATTTCAAGTTAGTCACCTCAGTATACGTGTACTCTAATTAAATTAAATCACAACATCGTAATAAAACGTGTGAATATGCAGAATTGCATATTCACACGTTTTATTATTCATGTAAAATTTCTTGATGGGGTAAATTCAAAGGAAGTTTTTTAATAGTGGAGTGACATAAAGTGACTTACAAGAATAGAAAGTTAGTGTTAGTCATAATTAGTTGTATGATGATTATGGGTAGTTGTGCTAATAAATTTGTTGAAAATCGAAACCTAAAGCATATATTCGTACAGGTAAGTAAAGTTTTACTAGAGATTGCAAATAGAATATATAATGGGTAAAAGGTGTTTTCGTATATGGAAACACCTTTTTTGTAGTTACAATTGAATGCTAAAGTTTTGGAATGAGTGAGTACCGGTTCCATGTTGAACGAGGTTGTTATCATTTAAATATTGAATAACATATTTTACTTCTTTCAATTAGAAATTCACTTATTAAATACATTCGCTTTTCGTTGCTTTAAGTCCTTTTGTAGGATTATTTAATAGATGTTTTTATAAAAGTTTATAAAATGGGTAAACGAAACATTGAAATGTTTATTTATTGTATGTTAAGATGATGAAGTGATAGCAAACGTTATTGGAAAATGTCTGTTTTTTAGATAAACATTTTAAAGGAGTGTTTAGTATGAGTGATATTTCAGAGAAGTTTTGGGATGCTTCGGTTGAGGAATTGAAGAAAGGGTATGTATTTGAAACGGAAGTAGAGGAATATATTTGTTTAGCTTGTGGAGAGGCGTTTATTAAGGGTGTAATTTATCAAGATAATCAAGTTTTGTATGAAGCTGAGAAGTTTGTGCAAGTGCATGTGCAAAATGAACATACGTCTATGTTTGATTATTTATTAAATCTTGATAAGAAGTATACGGGCTTAACTGATTTGCAAAAGAAAATGGTTCAGTTTTTCCATATGGGGCTGAATGATAAAGAGATTGTAAAGGAGATGGATGGTGGAAGTACTTCAACCATTCGCAATCATCGATTTACACTTCGAGAGAAAATGAAGCAAGCGAAGGTGTTTTTAGCATTAATGGAACTGTCAGAAGAAAAATCAAAACTACAAACGAAATTTGTACCTATTCATAGAACAGCGACGATGGTAGATGATCGCTACAATATAACAGAAGAAGAAAATGATGAAGTATTAAAAGCACATTTTACAGAAGGATTAGATGGACCGCTTTCTAAATTTCCGAAAAAGCAAAAGCGTAAATTAATTATATTACGCCATTTAGTGACGAAGTTTGATAGTAATAAAAAGTACACTGAAAAAGAAGTGAATACTGTCATAGAAAGTGTATATCCGGATTTTGTAACGTTAAGAAGATATTTAATCGAATATGGGTTTTTAGATAGAACAGCTGATGGAAGCCAATATTGGGTGAAGTTATAATCATACGGACAAGAAAATGAATAGAAGCACATTATTATAATAACTATACAAAGAGATAGAAGTTGAAAAATAGATTTTTAATAAAAGGAGAAATGAAATTTGAAACCACCTACAGATAACAATAAAGAAGATGCGGATCCACATAAGTTAGAAAGTGAGAGTAAACCGATTTGGAAGTCGATGTCCATGTTTTTAGTACCGTTACTATTAAGTAATGTATTACAATCGATTGGACAATTATTCGGTATGGTAGTAGTAGGAAGATGGCTTGGAGTGAATGATTTAGCAGCCATATCAGCATTCTTCCCTCTATTTTTCTTACTCGTTTCATTTGTAATTGGTATTGGTTCAGGTAGTTCTATTTTAATTGGTCAGGCGTTTGGCGCTAAAAACGAAGATCGTTTAAAAGCTATCGTTGGTACGACGCTGACATTTACATTTATTATTGGAGTTGTGCTGGCGATAGTAGGCAGTATTTTTGCAATGGATATTATGCGCCTTATGGGAACGCCAGAAAATATTATTGAAATAAGTGTACATTATGCAAGGATATTATTTATATCGATGCCAGTTTTATTTTTATATTTCGCATATACAACATTTATGAGAGGTACAGGAGATTCTAAAACGCCATTTTACTTTTTAATTGTAAGCACAGCGCTAAATATGATCTTATTACCAATTCTTATTTTTGGATGGTTAGGAGCTCCGAAATTAGATGTGTATGGAGCAGCGTATGCTTCTGTTATATCTACAGTTATTACGTTTATTGTCATGTTGGTGTATTTAAAGAAGAAAAATCACCCACTACAATTAGATAGTATGGTAAGGAAATATCTTCGCATGGACGGGGAGTTATTGAAGCTATTGCTACGACTTGGTATTCCAGCGAGTATTAATATGATATTAGTTTCATTATCTGAAATTGCGGTCATCGCGTTTGTAAATCGTTACGGTTCGGATGCAACGGCAGCATATGGCGTCGTGAATCAAGTTGCAAGTTATGTACAAATGCCAGCAGTTAGCCTCGGTATTACAGTTTCCATTTTTGCAGCACAATCAATTGGTGCAAATCAATTTGATCGATTACAGAAAGTTGTGAAGGCCGGAATTATTATGAACTATGTCATCGGTGGTGTGCTAATATCTCTTATTTACTTGTTCTCAAGAGACATACTATCACTATTTTTAACGAGTCAAACTACAATTGATATTGCTCACAGCCTCGTTATGATCACATTATGGAGCTATTTAATTTTCGGTCATGCGCAAATTATTAGTGCGACAATGCGAGCAAGTGGTACAGTATTATGGCCAACTGTTATCGGCGTTGTATCAATTTGGCTTGTTGAAGTACCTGTAGCGTATTACCTTTCTTATCATACAAGTCTTGGTATAGAAGGGATATGGATTGGATACCCAGCAGCATTTATTGTCAGCTTAATTTTACAGTATGCATATTATAAGCTTTCATGGCAGAAGAAACGAATTACACGATTAGTGAGCTAAATCATGCAAATGTCCCTAAGTTATTATACTTAGGGACATTTTTTGTAAGTGTAGGTTTATCCCGCTATTCGCCGGGCAGTAAGACTCCCACCTCAAAATTCGGCCGGAGCAAAGAAGTTAGGGGGGAGTCTTACTGCCCCTAAAGGCCCGATTGGTGAGGGCTGATTAAAGTATCACTTTATAAATAGCTTTTTAAAGTGATATCAAAATGTTGTCTAATGAGTTTGTTATCACTCATATAAAACTCCCACGCTTTTTCAGGTTCACCGATAATTTCAAAAGATTCTTCTGTAATATATAAAGCGCAATTATCCTCTAGTGCAATTCCTTCTATATTACCTTGATGATTTTGTAAAAAGGAATGGAAGGCATTCATTCTATTTAATTGATTATAATGTGGACAAAATCTTTTGTTCACAATCCCCCAGCCGTTGCTCTCTATATAACCAGAATCTTCATAATCGGAGCGGATACTAGATGTGAACCAACACATAGCACCGGCGCTATACCCCGCGATGAGCGTTCCTTGTTGCAAAGCAAATAATAATTTTTCATCTAGTTTATGTTTTTTCCATTGTGTAAGCATGTGAATATAGTTCCCGCCACCGAGATAAATTAAATCAGCTGATTGAATCATTTCGTCTATTTCATATTTAGAAGGCGTATCGGCTATAGTACGTAAAATTTGTACTTCACAGTGTAATTGTTTTTCGAACGTATCTAAAAATAGTTTGATATAGCTTTCATCATCATGACTTGCTGTAGGAATGAATAATACTTTTGGATACTGTTTATTTGTTAATGCTATAAGTCGTTCATTAATAGGCGAGTGATTTGAATCTTGTAAGTCACCGCCACCAATGACAGCTAATTTCATAGTAAAGCACCACCTAATCATTTTCGTTATATAAAAATTCGATAGAAGAGACTTACATTCCTTCTCTATGTAATGAATAAGTAGAAAATGTAGTTTCAGTATATCGGAATAGTAAAGGTGGTGAGAGCTAAATAGAAAAATGAATTAGAAACAGTTTATTGATATATAATATTTCATACTATTGTTTCAAAATATAGGAAAAATATGTTTAAATTAATATAACAACGCAATAATTAATATTGAATTAAAAAAAGAATTAGAAAAAATAGGGGTTTGAAAAGTGCTTTTTACTTTTAATAGGAACTTGTACCGCAATATGGTAAAATTATTTCAATATATTTATTTGATATAGAATGAATAGAGGGAGCGTGAAAAAAGTGGATTTTCGATTTGAATTTACAACGAAGGTGAAAGAATACTTAGATGATGAGAAGGATGAAAAAATAATAAAAGATGGACATAGAGATATCATTTTTCAGTATTTATACCCATTAGAGAGTGAAATTGGCATTTATAAAAATCCTAACTTTACTTTTTTGGCATCAGGAAGACGCTCACATATCGTATTAGAAAATATTGAATTTAAAACAGAGGTAAATGTAAAAAGTAACATCATTGAAATTACAAAAATAGTGGATAATGTCGTTATTCCGTTAGATACGATTGTAGTGAAAGATCGGGAATTATTTGCACTTGGACATAATGAGAAGTTTAGTGTGCAAATATTAGAGCAGTATCTCTTTGATACATTTGGAGAGAAATTAGGTTTACGATGAATAGAACGGGGTACTGATTTATAGGTAGTGAATTTTAGTGCATATCATTCGTGTTTGACCTTTCATTTAATTTATACTACAATTCGTAGTGTGAAAGGAGCCATACGATGTTTACTCAAAACTATAAGTTAAATGAGCAAGGGCTAAATCATTTCTTTGGACCGCTTGAAGCGAAAATTATGGAGATTGTCTGGTCTACCGAGGGGATTACGATTAAAGAAGTGCAGCAGAAATTAAGTGAAGAATCACCTGTGAATTTTAATACGGTCATGACAGTTATGAACAGGTTAGTAGAGAAATTTCACTTAGAAAAACAGACTGTGAAAAGAAGTGGCATATATCGTGCTGTGCAAACAAAAGAAGAATTCTTATCCAATCAAACGAAGAAAATGACACAGGAATTGATGGGGGAATTTGGAGATTTAGTTGTCACTCATATGCTTGATGAGTTAGAGCAGGCTGATCCGACTTTAATAAAAAAATTAGAAGACAAATTGAATCAGTTAAAAAAAGAGGATCAATGAAATGAAATGGCAAATGCGTAAAATCATATTGTTAGCAGTAATTGTTAGTACTCTCTTTTTCAGTATGTTAGTGTATTACGTTACATATCCATTTCTGTTTCAAAATAAGGCGTTCTTTCTTTCAAAGTTTTGCTTGTTTCAGTTAGAACAACATATGAAGGAATTATCGCTCATTCGTATTATAATTGCTGGATTACTATTACTTACTGTACTCATAGTATGCAACAGAATTTGGCGACAATTTTTCTATAGTAAAAAATTACAAAAAGTACTTATCCCTTTCATTCGAAAAGGAAAACAAATATATATATTGCCGACCTCGGAAGTTGCGGCATTTACAATTGGGTTATTTCGTCCGAAAGTTGTCATGTCAGAAGGGATGATTCAAACATTTTCAGATGAAGAAATGGATGCAATTATTTTCCATGAAGAATATCATCAAACTAATCGAGATCCGTTAAAATTATTTTGTTTTACGTTATTAGCAGAAGGAATGATATACATCCCGATATTAAAAGGGCTATTGCAACGCTATCATGTGTATCAGGAGTTAGCTGCAGATAAATATGCAATGCGAAAAATGAAATCTAAATTCGAGTTAGGTAGCGCATTATTAAAAATAATTAAAATAAAGACAATGGAAAATCGATGCGTGATAGCTTCATTTGCAAAAACAGCAATAAATTTACGAATCGAGCAAGTGTTAAATGAAAAAGTCGTAAAGCTTAATATTCCATTACATACGAATTCGGTATATGTAACATTAGGTTTATTCTGTATATCGATTGTACTTATTGTCGGAGAGTGCATATAGCCTCTTTTTTTTAAGAATTAACACTACTCAGTGTAGTGTATTTAGGGGGAATAAAATGAATGCAGCAGATTTAACAATTTGGCTTGTAGCTGGGGCAGGGGTATTGTCATTTATATCACCATGTTCTTTACCGCTATATCCATCTTATTTATCATATATTACAGGTGTCTCTATTCAAGATTTAAAAGATAATCGTGGAATGATGCAAAAATCAGCGATTATGCATACCGTATTTTTTATGATCGGATTTTCGGTAATATTTTATGCGTTAGGTTTATCAGTAAGCTGGATTGGAATAACATTTTCATCTAACCAAAAATTGATTCAACAAATTGGTGGGATTTTCATTGTTTTGATGGGGCTGTTTATGACAGGTTTGTTTCAGCCTAAGTGGCTTATGGCAGAGAAAAAGGTACAGTATAGAAGTAAATCGACTGGATATATTCGCTCAATTTTAGTCGGTATGACATATGCAGCGGGTTGGACGCCATGTGTTGGACCGATATTTTCAGCTGTACTCATGCTTGGGGCGACGAATCCTGAAGGTGCACTTCTTTATATTACAGCGTATACTCTTGGGTTTGCGGTTCCGTTTTTCGTGATGGCATTCTTTATTGGGAAGGTAAAATGGATTGTTACATATGCCAATGTCATGATGAAAATTGGCGGTGGAATGATGATTATAACAGGTATTTTACTGTATACAAATCAAATGACAAAAATTACAGCATTCTTTATTCGTCTGTTTGGTGGATTTACAGGTTTTTAATAATGAGGAGGAAGAAAAGTGAAGAAACTAATTGCGATTATACTGGCCGGGGCACTAATTTGGGCCGGGGTTAACTTTTATAATACAAAAAAAGAAGAAAAAGAAAGAAAAGCAAAACAAGCGGAGTTACAAGAAACAGAAGTGTTACCACAAGTAGGATTTAAAGCACCGAACATAACGTTAAAAGGATTAGACGGTAAGCTGCATTCGTTAAATGATGCAAAAGGAAAACCATATCTTATTAATTTTTGGGCATCATGGTGTGGCCCATGTGAAATGGAGGCACCTGACTTAGTTCATATGTATGATAAATATAAAAAGGATGTTGAAATTTTTGCGGTAAATGCGACAATTGGAGATCCAGTACAAGAAGCGAGTGCGTTTGCAGATCGTCACGGGTTTAAGTTTCCTGTTTTACTAGATATGGACGGAGTAGCTGGATTAGATTATAAAGTATTTTCGTTACCAACGACATTTTTTGTTAATAAAGATGGAATTATCGTAGAGCAAGTACGAGGTGTATTACCTCCAGATCAATTAGAAGAGAAATTTAAGAAATTAATTGAGAGTTAAGGAGATTTAGTATTAATGGAGTGGATCGTGAGGTTACAACCCGTATCTCTTATCATTGGAAGTCTATTTGGATTTATGTTAATGAAAAGAAAGATGAAGGACGAAAGTGTACCATATGAAAAAATGATGGATGCAGTAACAAGTGCTTTTCTTATCATCGTATTTGTATGGAAATTTGCACCGGCATTTTTAAATCCAGTATGGGCTTTTAGGTCGCCAGTGCAAGCACTATTAGCTATAGGAAGTATGGAGCATATGATAGTAGGATGCGTAATTGCGAGTGCATACATTGTTTGGAAAAGTAAAAAGGAGCAATTTTCGCTTCGTATTTTACTTGATGCATTGCCTATTGCACTATGTATGAGTATTGTTTTCTATTTTCTATTCCACCAAAAAGTAGGCATACAAACGACACTGCCTTGGGGTGTGAAAGTATATGAATCTAAATTTTTGTATCACCCCGTTTTCGCATACGAGATCATTCTTGCCCTTTGTATAATGGGCTTGTTATGGATGAAAAATGAAAGACTCGGAAATGGAAAGAACATAAGTGTTTTTCTAGTAGTTGAGGGTGTTGCTCATATTATTATTTCGCTTATTAGTGAACAACACTCGGTTGTATTTGGTTTATCAGTACAGCAAATAATGAGCTTCTTTATTATTAGTTTAGGAATTTTGTTGGTACCGAAAAAGTAAAAAGATAGCTACATATGGAGTATATCCATGCGTGGCTATCTTTTTTATTTTATATTAAAAGATTGGCGGAGTAACAGAAAATAAAACAATGGCGTTTTTCTCGAATTGATTTACCCATTTATGTTTTAAATAAGCGGGTATTTTTACACTATCACCAGTTTCTAAAGTGTACTCTTCTTCGTTTAAATACAATGTAATTGTTCCGTCTAATACAAATGCCAATTCTTCACCTTTATGTTCTAGTACATTTTCTGATGAAGCTGTATTTGGCGGAACAGTCATAATTGCTGTTGCTAAATTTCCTGTGAAATCAGGTGATAACAATTCATATGATAAATTATCAATAATCATTTTTTTTCGTTTATGAGAACGTACAATTAAATCGTCAGTATTTGTATCTTCAAGTAAAAAGCTAAATGTTGGAACATCTAACGCTTTTGCGAGTACTTTTAATGTTTGGATAGAAGGGTTAGCAGATCCACGCTCAATTTGACTTAACATAGAAGGTGTAATACCTGCCATCTTTGCGAGTTCTTTGCTCGTTAAACCTTTTTCTTTTCTTTGTTTTTCAATCTTTTTACCAATATCTATATTTTCCATAATGAAAAGCTCCTTACTAATTATTAAATTATATTTAAATAAATTAAATTAAAATTAACTAAAGTGAATAATTTGTGTTAAACTATATTAAAATTAATTTAATTATAATTTATTGAATCGTAAGCTACAAGGTTATGAGGAGGAAGAAAAATGAGGGAAATAGAGAAATTAAAAGAGCAATATCCACTAATAAATAAATTAATCGAAACAGAAGAAGTGTTTTGGCTGAATCCGAACATGGAAAAGTATGAAACGGCAATAAAAGATTCGCCACTTAATGAAGAGAATGTAAAAGATGCAGAAGAAAGATTAAATCGTTTTGCACCATACATTGCGAAAGTGTTTCCGGAAACGAAAGAAACAGGCGGTATTATAGAATCACCCTTAGTGAAGATACCTTCTATGAAGAGGTCTTTAGAGAAAAATTACGGGCAACCTATATTAGGAGAATTACTATTAAAATGTGATAGTCATCTTCCAATATCAGGATCTATTAAAGCAAGAGGAGGGGTATACGAGGTACTGAAACACGCTGAGGACTTAGCATTTGAACATCATTTATTACATGAACAAGATGATTATTCCGTACTAGATAGTAAAAAGTTCAGGGATTTCTTTTCAAATTATTCTATTGCAGTAGGTTCTACTGGAAATTTAGGTTTAAGCATTGGAATTATGAGTGCGAAGTTAGGATTTAATGTAACTGTTCATATGTCAGCAGATGCGAAAAAGTGGAAAAAGGATTTACTTCGAAGCAAAGGGGTTACTGTTATTGAATATAAATCGGACTACAGTAAAGCGGTAGAAGAAGGAAGAAAACAAGCTGATAAGAATCCAATGTGTTATTTTATCGATGATGAAAATTCAAGACATTTATTTTTAGGCTATGCTGTAGCTGCTGCGCGCTTACATGCACAATTAGAGGAACTTCAAATAAAAGTCGACGAATCTTGTCCTCTATTTGTCTATTTGCCATGTGGAGTAGGCGGAGGCCCAGGTGGTGTTTCGTTTGGTTTAAAGTTAATGTATGGAGATAATGTGCATGTATTTTTTGCAGAACCTACTCATTCCCCTTGTATGCTATTAGGTATGATGACTGGGTTGCATGATGGAATATCTGTGCAAGATTTTGGGATTGACAATAAAACAGATGCAGACGGACTCGCCGTGGGAAGAGCATCTGGATTTGTAGGTAAAACAATAGAGCCATTTTTAAGTGGTATATATACAGTTAGCGATAACCATCTATACAAGTTACTAAAAGGATTAGTAGATACAGAGGGGATAGAGTTGGAACCATCAGCATTAGCGGGTATGATTGGGCCAATTAAATTGTATAAAGAAGGAAAAAGATATATAACAAATAATGATTTAACCAAAAAATTGAATCAAGGTATTCATATAGTGTGGGGAACTGGGGGGAGTATGGTTCCAAAAGAGGTAATGAAAGTATACTATCAGACGGGTTCGCAGTTAATCGAAAAAAAATATTGATAGATATAAAATGAGTTCATTTCTCAAGGCTACTTAGGAGAAGATGAACTCATTTTCGTTTTTTGGGTGATGGGCATTTGGTGGTACCATATGCTCATCAAGAAATACCTCCCAAATGAAAAAAAGTCGTTCTCTGTCAAAAATACACGGGATTTTCATCCTGAGGGTGTTATAAAAATTCTTAAGTTGATGGTTATGGGGTACCATAAGGGAAATGCGGGTTTACAACGCTAAACCCAATTTTAAGACAATTCCCTCATTTTTAACAATGTTAAGAGAGTTTTAGTGATTTTAAAGAATCTAATGATACTACATTATCCAATTTAATATGGTATTATCCTAATGAAATGATACATTCCCTCTAAAGGTAACTGTAGAAAGCTATCAGAAGGGAACAAATAATGATTTCTTATCCATAAATAAAATAGTAAATGAAAATACAATTTGAAAAAAATAAGAAAAATATTTAAATATTAATTTCGAAAGAAATGAAAATATCGTAGATTACTTATATAAATTTTATGTTGATGATATTTCGCTTTGTATAACTCCTTTAGTTTACCTAGAATAGATAGGCTAGGAGAGAATTTTATGAATCAAGGATTAACATATAAATTAGTTCAATTGTAACGATTAATTTAACTATTAAGAGAGTATGTGATATAAAAATTTATTTAGAAAGCAATTCTAAATATCTAAATACATTAGGATTTTTGAATAAAGTATATATAACCTATATAGAAGAGTTAACATTCTTTTTTATAATAGTAAATAGTACCAAAGTAGTACTTAAAGACTTATGAAGAAAAGTTATTTTTTTCTAAAATTTGAATATTAATGCGTGATATATAATTATTATGCGTATATGGTTTTATATTTCATTAACATATTACTTTCCATCTACAATAATTAGTTATTGCAACAGCTTTACGTCTAAAATAAGATGTTTCAACAAAGGATAGTATAAGTATCTTTATAATGATTTTCCAATATAATCAAGGTGTTAATGAAAGGAAATCTGTGCTATCTTTACTTTTCTACTAACTAATACAGCTTCAAACAAAGGACACAATTGCTACATGCTAATTGTAATTTATTATCCATTCAAGATTCTGTTTATTCAATCTTTCTAAAAATAAAAAAATATTAAATTCATAAATATACAAGTTATAATGAGGGCGTCGAGAGATAGTAGATTACCTCTAGATAAAATATCAAACCTAGTTTTGGTGCAAAAATTCTAAAGACCTTACAAGTAACTTTCTTAAATTGGACATGCTGATACGATTACTCTACAAAGGATGTGTAATCAGAAAGGAAATTTATTCAACATCAAAAGAAAGCGCTATCAATACGATTTTGTTTTGAATTAATTATTCAAATGACTTAGTTTCAACTGCAATTAAAATCATAAATTATGGGGGTGCTTATATGAACATAAATGTAGCATCTATTAAAGAAAAAAAGGTTGTTAAATACAAAAGTTGTTTTGATGTGATTGGGCCGGTAATGATAGGACCTTCGAGTTCACATACTGCAGGAGCTTTGGCTATTGGAACAGTTGCAAATAAATTATTTCAAGGTCTTCCCAAAAAAGTCGTGGTTAGGTATTATGAATCATTTGCTGAAACCCATAAAGGACATGGAACTGATTTTGCGATTATTGCTGGGATATTAGGATTTGCAGCCGATGACAGCAAAGTGCCAGATGCTATTAAAATAGCAGAATCTAAAGGAATTGACATTACCTTTATTGAAAAAGCGGGTGATAGTCCTGCTGATCATCCAAATACGGCAGATGTATATTTAGAGGATGAAAACCGAAGTATTAGAACGATGGGTATTTCTGTCGGCGGTGGATTAATTGAAATCAAACATGTTGAAGTTGACGGATTTAGTTTAGATCTGCAGGGACCATTGCCGGTTATTATTGCAATTTCCGAAAGAGCTGACTTTGAATTTGTTTTACGCAGGATTTTTAAACAATATGATGTAGAAATTAATAACTTTCATAGTTTGGAAGAAAATGGTAAATTTTTGTATGCATTCGCATTGGATTCGCTATTGCCTGGTAATGTCCAGGAGGAATTGGGGAATTTAAGCAATATAGCTAAGCTCATTATTCTTTAGTTACATTGAGGAGTGAAAAATATGTATATGGCCATAAAAGAAATTATAGATGCAACTAATAAAAGCCAAAAGACAATTTATGAATTAGCAATTGAACAGGAAATTGAACAAACTAAATCTACTTATGAAGAAGTTTGGAGTAAAATGGAACGAAATTTAGCGACTATGCAAAATGCTATAAATAAAAGTATTGAGGGCGACGGGGTATTTTCTCCAACTGGTTTAACTGGAGGGGATGCTGTTAAAATTAAAAACTATCGAGAAAATCGGAAAACTCTTTCTGGAGATTTGATGGTGTTAGGGATCCAAAGTGCTATCGGTGTTAATGAAGTAAATGCTGCATTAGGAGCTATTTGTGCAACTCCAACAGCAGGTGCGAGTGGGACGATTCCGGGAGTTCTATTTAGTATTAAAGATACGTTGGAGTTAAGTCATGAAGATATGATTCATTTTCTATTTACTACAGCGTTATTTGGAACAATAGTTGCAAACAATGCTTGTATTTCAGGAGCGTACGGAGGATGCCAAGCGGAAATAGGCAGTGCCTCAGCAATGGCGGCCGCAGCTGCGGTAGAAGCTGCAGGTGGAACGCCA
Organism: Bacillus sp. BC08; assembly: GCF_054326875.1. Lineage (NCBI taxonomy): Bacteria > Bacillati > Bacillota > Bacilli > Caryophanales > Bacillaceae > Bacillus > Bacillus sp. BC08. Next base: position 246,413 of record NZ_JBTGPA010000037.1, read on the forward strand.
CAGCAATCTTCGGAAGCTTTTTCGATTGCATTACAAAATTTACTCGGTTTAGTTTGTGATCCGGTCGCTGGTTTAGTAGAAATTCCTTGTGTAAAGAGAAACGCCATTGGAACGGCAAATGCTTTAGCAGCAGCGGACATCGCATTAGCCGGCGTAAACAATATCATCAATGCTGATGAAGTTATTGAAGCAATGTATAGAGTTGGAAGACAGATGCCTCGCGAATTAAGAGAGACAGGTTTAGGTGGAATTGCAGCTACACCTACAGGGATTGCAATTAAAAATAAAATATTTGGAGAGAAACAATCAAAACAATGAACAATTATCGGATACATTGTGAAAAAGTTAACAATCTATTCTCTATTGCTCGCCTAAGGGTGTCTGTATATTGGGGGAATTACTAATAAAATATACTACTATATAATTGAAACATTTTGTAAGTGGTAACACCCCCGTCAGGTTTATGATTCGCTAATTTTTTGATTTAGATTAACTTAGAAGAAGGATATACGATGTGACGCACTTTATAAGCAATTCATTTTTCAAGAACGGTCTATATTCCGATGCCTAAAATAGAGAAGTAAGAATAGGAAACTAGGAGGAATTATTATATGAATGGGAATACTGCAAAAAACATAGAATTTCAGGTTGATAATACTGCAGTAAAAAATGAGAAATATCTAGACCCTAAAAAGTGGCATAAACAGGATACTACCTGGGCATTGAGTCTATTTGGAACAGCAATTGGAGCAGGAGTACTCTTCTTACCTATTAATGCAGGTTCAGGTGGTTTATTATCATTGCTGTTAATTACTATACTTGCATATCCTGTTATGTATTACTCACATAGGGCACTTGCTAAAATGATATACGCTTCGAATTCTGCCGATGAGGGGATTACAGGCACAATAAGAGAGTATTTCGGAAATAAAGCAAGTATCATTTTTAACATTGTATATTTCGTCTCAATTTATACGATCGTGCTGATGTATTCGGTTGCACTTACAAATACTGCAAGTAGTTTTATCGTACATCAATTGCACATGCCAGAGCCTCCAAGGGCTATTTTATCACTTGTATTAGTTCTTGGTCTTATCGCTATACTAAATTTTGGTCAAGATATTACTGTAAAGATCATGAGTATGCTAGTGTATCCTTTCATAGCTTCTCTACTGTTTATCGCAATATCTTTAATTCCACAGTGGAATACGTCAATGCTTAGCTTTTCAGCTGTTTCTACTGCTTCAACAGGAACAGGATATTTGGGAACGATATTGATGATTCTACCAATCATCGTATTCTCGTTTAACCATTCTCCTATGATTTCTTCATTCGTTATGAAACAGAGAGCTACGTATGGAATAGACGCTACTGATGCCAAGTGTGCGCAAATACAAAAAGTTTGTTATATCATGACATTCGCTGTTGTTATGTTCTTTGTTTGGAGCAGTACTTTAAGTTTGACTCCAGATGATCTTAAGGTGGCAAAAGAACAGAACTTGTCAATCCTTTCATATCTTGCTAATGAGCTTAATTCGCCAGTAATCACTATTGCAGCTCCAATCATTGCGTTTATGGCTATTACAAAGTCTTTCCTTGGCCATTATATAGGAGCATATGAGGTAATGCGTGACATGATTATCAAGTCTGGTAAAAAACGTGGGAAAGATTTAGGAGAGAAAACAGTTAAGACAATGATTCTTACTTTTGTCGTATTAACATGCTGGTATGTTGCTTATACAAATCCAAGTATTCTTGGAATTATTGATGCCCTTAGCGGTCCGTTAGTTGCTGCTATCTTATGTCTATTACCAATGTATGCAATTCGTAAAGTGCCTGTACTAGCTAAATATAGAGGGAAGATGAGCAATGTATTTGTTATTGTTATAGGTATCCTTACTGTCCTAGCAAGTATTAAGTCATTATTCTAATTCACTATTGTTGGATCTCATGCGAAAATCGTAGGATATGAACAAAGAAAGATTTCTATCGTAATTGAATTTTATATTGTTAAATCAAATAGATTATAATTTTGGACAAACTTTTCACCTTAGAGAGTTTGTCCTTTTTTGATTATATGCTTAGCTTTTATTTCAGCAATTATTTTTTAGCGCTTACAAAGATTATAATTCAAGCATATTAGATTGATGTCCCATGCCATGAATTTTCTCCCCTCACTAATTAGGTGAAATGTGCTACCCCGCTATTATATTAGAAGAAAAAATAAAATTCATATTAGTTGGCTGTCAATTGTCGTAAGATGATGATGAAAAATTCATGCATTCCATGAAAGAGCTTGCATCGTTAGCGAAAACTGCGCCAGCTGAATTGCTAGTGTCAATAACGCAAAATGTCGGAAGTTTCATCGGGCGGCTTAACAGCCATGTAATTATAAAATAGAAGGGGTTTGACCAAGGTACTTATATACCCCATATAAATGAGAGAGTTATAACTGAACAAAATATGACTCTATCAACCTAAGTGTTTACCGGTATGAGTGTTTTTTTTGTATATGGTTACTATTTAGAAGAACTAAAATTTGGTCTTATCCCTGTCAAGTGGACATATTCAAAAAGCTTTGCAGTCTTTTCATGCGTCAAAACTTCGTGTGATTATAGTAGATAAGAATCTAACTTATTTAGTTGCTATCATAGGATTGAAGAAAGCATCACCTTATGTACTTACACGTGCATATCCATAAATATTTGCCACGTTTTGTATTCTCCCTGCACTTATTACCCTAATTATCCAATTTTTTATTTATAAAGCTATTCGTTAAAAATAATCGTTTATAAAATGATTTGAATCACTTTTACAAGTTGTTGGTAGTTTTCAAGGAACTTAGTATAGTTAATCTTTTAATCATTTATAGAAAGATATTTTAAGTAGATTTAATTTATATACCATGAATGAAATGTTGTTATGGGGATTTTTAAACTACATAAGTAGATAGTCTCCACTGAAAATAAAGAACTAAGAGCATGGTTTGAAATAAGATTGCAAAATGGAAGTAGATTAAAAATTTAATGGAAATTTAATGTTTTCCTTACTTTTTATTTAATTAATTATCTATATCCTTTATATGTGTATTGAATCAAGGGAGGATAAGAAATGAAAACAGTATTAGAAGGAAAAAAGATAAAAAAGGTATACGACACAGGTGGAAATAGATTTGAGGCTTTAAAAGGGATTAACTTACAAGTGCAAGAAGGTGAGTTCGTTGGCATTATGGGACCTTCTGGATCCGGTAAGACGACGCTATTAAACGTTCTTTCAACAATTGATACTGTGACGAAAGGGGAGATTTTCATTGATGGAGAAAACATCGGGAAGATGAATGATGATAAGCTGGCGTTATTTCGCCGGAATCATTTAGGGTTCGTTTTCCAAGATTTTAATTTATTAGATACGCTAACGGTGAAAGAGAATATTGCGCTTCCACTTGCGCTATCAAAAGTGGAAGCGAGTGAAATTGATCGACGCGTTTTGGAAATTGCGAAGAAGTTTGGGATTGATCATATTTTAAATCAATTCCCATACCAAGTATCTGGAGGACAGAAGCAGCGCTGCGCAGCATCTCGTGCAATTGTTACAAATCCCAGTATGATTTTTGGAGACGAGCCAACAGGAGCACTTGATTCTAAATCAGCAACAGATTTATTAGAAAGTATGAAGTCATTAAACGAACAGGATAACTCAACAATTTTAATGGTAACGCATGACGCGTTTGCGGCAAGTTACTGTAAACGAGTGATTTTCATTAAAGATGGTGAGTCATGTAAAGAATTACATCGCGGGAAATTAACACGTAAACAGTTCTTCCAACAAGTAGTTGACGTAATGTCCGTCATTTCTGGAGGTGCAATTGATGACGTTATTTGATATCGTTCAGCGGAATATACAACGTAATTTTAAAGAGTATATACTCTATTTTGTATCCCTAACTGCGAGTATGGTTATCTATTTTATGTTTGCATCACTTCGTTATAATACTCAAATAAATGCAGCGTTGACTGATAGTGTGGTGGTTAAGAGCAGTCTTCAATCTGCAAAAGTGATTCTCATTGTTTTTATTGCCATATTTATTATTTACTCTACAAATTTCTTTATAAAGAAGCGTAAAAAAGAAGTAGGATTATACTCTTTACTAGGTATAACTAAAAAACAAATCGGTACAATGTTATTTTGTGAAACCATAATAATGGGGAGCGTAGCTTTAGTAATTGGAGTACTAATTGGCAGTTGGGGTTCAAAGTTAGCTTTAGAAATACTAATGGGTTTAATGAAATTAAAGGTACCCGTTTATTTTGAGTTTTCTATAAAATCGCTAATAGATACATCCGTAGTCTTTTTAGCAATTTTATTATATACTGCGTGGAAAAACTCTCACGTAATTTATCAATTTTCTTTAATTGAGATGTTTCAAGCTGATCATCAAGGGGAAAGTATGCCAAAAGTATCAAGAATCATGGCATACATGAGCATTATTTTAATTGGATTAGGTTATTTGTCAGCCTTTTTTATTCGTGAAATCGTAAAATTTGTGAAGCAGCCTATGGATCCGGAACCTATGTATATCCCGGTTATTATTTTGATTGCAATTGTACTTGGAACATATTTACTATTCACGTCTTATACAGTTGTTATATTAAAGAAAATGAGAAGTAAAAGAAAAATGTTTTATAATGGTATGAGCATAATGAACATTTCACAGTTAATATATCGAGTAAAAGGAAATGCAAAGTTACTTGCGACAATTGCTATATTAAGTGCCATATCTTTAACAGCAATTGGGGCTGTTGTATCAGGTTATTTTGAAGCGAAATTTGAAGCGAAAAGCAAGGCACCGTACAGTTTTTCATATAAAAAACAAGAGGATGCAATTGAAAAGCGCATACAGGGCATTTTCGAAGAGAATAAGAAAAAAAATTCAATTATCCGTGATTTTGAAGTTGAAATGGTAACAGTTAAGGGAGGGCCTTTTGAGGTGGAAGGAAATACAAGTCTATCCAATCCCCCTTATAAAATATCATATGATTTTCAGCTTATGTCCCAATCTATTTTGAATAAGAATGCTAAAAATATGGGAGTGAAGAAAGTCAACTTAAATCCAGGAGAAGTATTTATATATAATCTACAGCCTGATAAGAATTTTGAAAAGGGAAATAGACTTCAATTCCCCCTTGAAGTTGAGCCGAAAATATCTGTCATCCAGGGTATCGAAATTCGTAAACTAACAAATTTAGGGGATTTGGTTGTCATTGTACCTGATCAGTTCTATGAAATGGTTAAGCAAACACAGCAGACCTATATTATAAAAAATATTGATGTAACACAGCAAAAGGATAGTAAAGAATTGACTGAAGGTTTATTAAAGATAGTACCTGATGATGATGATGTTAAAATCAATACTTTCTATAAAGCAAATTTAGATGTTATGGAGACGTATGGTACTATGTTATTTATTGGAAGTTTTTTAGGGGTCGTATTTGTAATGGCAACAGGTTCTATTATCTATTACAAACAATTATCTGAAGCGCATGCTAATCAGAGATATTATGAGACTCTTCGTAAGATTGGTGTTACGAAAAAAGAGGTAAGAACTTCAATTTCAAAACAAGTTCGCTTTAGTTTTATTTTACCCTTGATAATCGGACTTGTTCATAGTTTAGTTGCTTTACGAATAATTAACGACTTGCCTATTAACGACTTGCCTATTAATATCATAATTCCTATTTTAATTAGTAGCGGTGTATATTGCATAATTTATTTCGGATATTATGTGTTAACTGTTTATTCGTATTATAGAATTGTTTATAAATAATAAATTATTTGATGTTACGTCAATAAAATAGGAACTAAAACTTACTAAATTTCAAATGGTGAATAAAATAGTTATTTTTAACTATTTTATTCACCAAGTTTAATATTCATTAAATTAATAATTAAATGAAAAACGAAAATATTAAATTAAAGATAGTAAGGTATTTGAAAAAAATTTATTAAAGAGATTTTTTGCATCCCTCCTGCAAATGAAAGATTTCGATGTAGAAACGTGAAATTGTAGAGCCTGGCGCAACACATAGCATTCAAAAAATCCTAAAATAATTTGTCTCCTCAAAGGAATAATAGGATTTTAAACTATCTCCCAAAAGAATGAATTAGACTTTAGTACTTTTACAGGTGGCATAAATAGAGTAATCAAGTTTTAAATTGAAATATATGAAAGTGAAAGGTGATGGAGAATAAAATGAAACCCATTACAATTTTAATAGCTGATGATGAAGTGGAAATTACTGAGTTAATTGGGATACATTTAAAAAAAGAAGGATACCAGGTTGTGAAAGCAACTGATGGAGAAGAGGCAATTCGAATTATTCAATCTCAGCCAATCGATTTAGTCGTGTTAGACATCATGATGCCGAAAATGGATGGTTATGAGGTGACGCGTCAAATCCGTGCCAAACATCATATGCCGATCATTTTCTTAAGCGCAAAAACATCTGATTTCGATAAAGTGACAGGTCTTGTAATAGGTGCAGATGATTATATGACGAAACCTTTTACGCCAATTGAATTAGTAGCACGTGTGAATGCTCAACTTCGCCGATTTCTTACGTTAAATCAACCGAAAGTAGAAGAGGAGAATAAATCCGTTTTAGAGGTAGTCGGCGTTGTTATTGATTTTGAGAGACGAACGGTACATGTATACGGAGAGCAAATAGAATTAACTCCAAAAGAGTTCGATATTTTATATTTATTGGCGAGTCATCCAAAGAAAGTATATAGTCTTGAAAATATTTTTCAGCAAGTATGGACAAATGACTATTATGATGATAACAATAATACAGTTACGGTGCATATTCGTACTTTACGAAAGAAACTTGGAGAAGATAGAAGAAAGAACAAGTTAATAAAAACGATATGGGGAGTAGGTTATACTTTCAATGGCTAAATTAATGAAAAGTTTTCGATTTAAAATGATTGCCTTGTTCGCACTAAGTATGGTGTTAGCAGCTGGTGGAACATATATAATTCATAAAACATTAGGGTTCTCATTTAGGAAGGTGGTTAGTCATGAAGACTATGTAGCAAGTAGGTTGGTTAGTGAAAGTAATTATTTTGCTTTCATTCCCTTCACCTTGTTATCAATTTTCTTCTTTTTCTTTTCAACAAAACCATATTTAAAATATTTTGATGCCATTTCTATTGGTATTCATCATCTTGCAAAAGGAGATTTCACAAATAAAGTCCATATCTCATCAAATGATGAATTTAGCAATATTGCACGCGAAATTAATATCGCGAGTGAAAAATTAAAAGAAGCGGTTGAAAGAGGAGACTTTGCAGAAAGTAGTAAAGATCAGCTCGTTGTTAACTTAGCCCATGATTTAAGAACACCATTAACATCTGTACTAGGTTATTTAGATTTAATTCTCAAAGAGGAGAATTTGACGAAGGAACAAATTAAATATTATTCTACAATTGCATTTGCAAAATCGCAGCGGCTTGAAAGTTTAATTGATGAGTTGTTTGAAATTACACGAATGAATTATGGCGTGCAAAAATTAGATAAAAAATCCATTAATATAAGTGAATTGCTCATACAGCTGGATGAGGAATTATACCCATTAATGGAAAAGAAGCAATTAGATGTGAGATTAAATCTTAAACCTCATTTATATATTAATGGTGATGGGAATTTGTTAGCTCGTGTATTTGAAAATCTTGTAACAAATGCGGTTCGATACGGAAATAAAGGACAATTCGTTGATATGAATGGATACAGTGAAGATGGAGACGTTGTTGTACAGATTGTAAATTATGGAGAGAGCATTCCTGAAGAAGAGTTACCTTATCTTTTCGATATGTTTTATACAGGCGATAAAGCGAGAACAGTGCAGAAAAACAGTACGGGACTTGGTTTATTTATTGCTAGAAATATTGTTGAGCAACATAATGGGAAGATTTCTGCTGAAAGTAATGTAATGAGAACAATATTTGAAGTGAGATTGCCAAAAGAAGAGAATTTAAACATTTAATAAATATTTAATTTTTACCCCACTTTTTATTTAATTAATTTCTTCTATCCTATACATAGGTTAGGTCAAGAAGAAATTAGAAATAAAAAGTGTTTTTTTTTTGTAACAGGATGATTTTAAAAAGGAGATGTTTATGTTTTTAAATTTAATTTATATAGAATTCCCGAAAAAATTAACTAATTACCCAAAAAGAAATAATGTTTTCCAAAAATAAAATATAGGAAAAAGTGAGGATAATATGAAGAAAGTAAATAAAGTAGTCATCGTTGGTGTGGTAACAATTGGTATAGGATTTGGAGCGTATATGACGTTTGCTGAGGGATCTGAACCGGTTATATCCTCTAAAGTATATCAAGTAACAGAAAAACAAATAGAGAATCAGCAAAAATTTGCTGGTGAAGTGATTCCAAATGGAATGGAAACCATTTCATTTGATCCAACAAAAGGTACGTATGAATTAGTTGTTCAAAAAGGGGCTGAAGTAAAGAGAGGGCAGCTTCTGTTTAAATACAATGATCCAACTGTTAAACAAGGCGTAACAGAAGTAGAAATGCAAAAGAGAATTGCACAAAAAGAGGTAACATTACAGCAAAAACAAATTGATGTAGCAAAACAAAAACTACAAAAAGATAAAAATACGGATCTTCCTGCGGAAGCAGTAAAGGCATCAGAAATTGAAATTCAACAATTAGAATCACAACTTGAAATGAAGAAGTTTGAAGTAGAAAAAGCTGATGAAATGATTAAAGTAGCAAAAGAGAAAGTAAATACTCTTTCTGTAACAAGCCCTGCTGATGGTGTAATTGATGATATTGTTACAACTTCAAATGAAAACAACGGTATGAGCGGTATTACACTCCGTCATGATGGTCCGTTTAAAGTGAAAGGTCAATTAACTGAATACGAGCTTGCTAGCGTGAAAGTGGGACAAGAAGTAACGGTTTCTTCAAAAACTGTTGCTGGCAAGACTTGGACAGGAAAAGTAACAGAAATCGGTTCTACACCACTAAAAAGTATGGATGAAAACAAGACAGTTTCTAACTATCCATTCACTGTTATATTAGATAATAATGAAGAATTACAAAACGGATTCCATGTATATGTAATGCGTAAATCTGGCGAAGCAACAGGTACAATCGTCCCAAAAGCTAGCATCTTGAAAAAAGGGGATAAAAATGTTGTCTTTGTTGTAAAAGACGGAAAAGCAAAAGAACAAGCTGTTAAGGTTGAATTCGAAACAAGTAGTGAAGCAAAAGTTGCTGGAGTGAAAAAAGGTGAACAGATTATCTCTGAACCTACTGTAAATCTAAAAGATGGTATGGAGGTTGTCGCTCAATGATTAACTTACAGGGAATTACCAAATCTTTTCAAAATGGTACAGAATCTATTCAAATTTTACATGGAATTGATGTGACTCTGAATCAAGGAGATTTTACCTCTATCATGGGACCGTCTGGTTCTGGTAAATCTACATTAATGAATATCATCGGTTGCTTAGATAAGCCCACGTCGGGTATGTATGAATTAGCTGGTCAAAACATTTCAAACATGTCTGAAACAGAACTCGCACATGTTCGCAATAAAGAGATTGGATTCATATTCCAAAACTTCATGTTATTACCGAGACTTACAGCACTTCAAAATGTAGAACTCCCTCTTATTTACGCCGGAGTCGATAAAAAAGAAAGGCAAAAGCGTTCATTAGCAGCTTTAACGAAAGTTGGTTTAGCTAATCACGATACCAAACTTCCAAATGAATTGTCAGGTGGTCAAAAACAGCGTGTTGCAGTCGCACGCGCAATTGTAAATAACCCGAAATTTATTTTGGCAGATGAACCAACAGGTGCACTAGATACGAAAACAGGTGAACAAATTGTAAATCTATTTTACGAATTAAACAAACAAGGTTCAACAATTGTTATGATTACCCACGATCGTGAAATCGGGGAGGCCGCAGCACGTCGAATTGTTATTCGAGACGGAAATATTGTTCAGGATTGGAGAGAATAAATTTGAATATACATGAAAATATACGTATGGCTATATCTTCTATCTTTGCACATAAAATGCGATCCATTTTAACGATGCTGGGACTTATTGTTGGAATCGTTGCAATTATTACGATTCTTGCAATGGGTGATGGGCAAACTGCAAAGATGCAAATAGAGTTTGAGAAGAACAACCATATGGATGAGATTAATATAGAGTATTACAATCCGGATTTCCCATTAGAGAAAGCGAAAATCACATCAGATATGGTAAAGCAATTACAAGTGATACCAGGTGTAAAGGATGTGTATCCAGATGTGAGTATGAACGTAAAAGCATATACGGGGTCACAAGATGTTGCTTTTAATTTGTTTGCGGGAACAGGTAATTTTATGCAGGACCGTAAAATAAAAATGGTACATGGACGTGAGTTAACGGAGGATGAGCTAAAAAAACCAATTCCTATTGTAATTCTCCATGAAGATTTATTTACAAAGGTATTTGATACTTGGAAAGATGATTTATATATAGATATAAAAGGAAAACCATATAAGATTGCCGGGGTGTACAAACATGAGGATAGTTCGAATCGACAATTTAAATCGTATTCAGGATATACACCGATTGATAATGTACCGCTGATTTCAGGGGTTGAGGAGTATGATACAGTGCAAATTAAGTTATCTTCTCCTAGTGAAAGAGAAACTGTAGAGAAGCAAGCTTTATCTGTATTAAATGAATTGAAATCACCGGAATTCGAGCATCCATTTACAGCGGTGGATACGGGAACAAATAGTCAAGGACTAGAAGAAACATCCCGAGAGTTGAAAATGGTGTTCGCTTGTATCGCTGGGATGTCTTTAATGGTAGGTGGTGCTGGTGTGATGAATATCATGCTTATATCCGTTACAGAGCGCACGCGTGAAATTGGTGTTCGAAAAGCACTTGGTGCAACAAGAGGGGAAATACTAATGCAATTTCTCATTGAAGCTTGTATTTTAACAGCATTGGGCGGAGCGATTGGTTTTGGATTAGGTATTATCATTGCCTGGATAGCTACACTCATAGGTGAATGGCCACTTATTATTTCTATAAACCTTGGTCTACTATCTGTTGGAATATCAATATCAATCGGCATTGTCGCTGGTATACTTCCGGCTAATAAAGCATCTAAATTGGATCCAGTTGATTGCCTACGATATGAATAAGAATAGTTAAAGAGATAAGCTTGATGGGAGATATTTTCGCAAAATATTGAAGAGGAGGGGAATATAGAGATGAAAAGAGTATTAGAAGTGGAAAATATAAAAAAAGTATATGGCACAGGTGGAAATGAATGTGAAGCCTTAAAAGAGACTAACTTACAAGCGCAAGAAGGTGAGTTCATTGGCAGTATGGGAACTTCTGGGTCTGGTAAAAAGGTGCTATTAAACGTCTTTTCTACAATTGATAATGTGACAAATGGCGAGATATTAATTACTGGAGAAGACATCGTACAGATGAATGATGATAAGTTAGCTTTATTCCGCCGTATTCATTTAGGTTTCATTTTCCAAGATTATAATCTGTTAGATACAAAAAAATTTGAAAATTATAACAATTAAATTTAAATAATATTTCATAGCTTTATATGCAAATCTCCTCTGATATTAGCGAATGGGGAATAAGTACATGCTTTACCCCTAGTCAGCATGACAAAAAATCATTAATCTCTATCGAGGGTGCTATAACCAACTAGGTTTTGCTATGTAATTAAGTGTTTTACGATATTTAACTTGGTTAAAAGAACTACCTGGCCAAATTTCACTAGAATCCTTTTTAAAGGTAATTGAACGTTTAGCGTATATAAAAGGTTTCTAGTGAAATATTGGTAAAAGGTATATATCCTAATCGTTTACGACAATTATCTCGGATTGGAGTACGCTATGAGGCTTATTCATTTCGAAGTTTTAAAAAAGTATGCCATATAGCTACTAATTACATTATATAGAATTTTCTTATTTGAGGGGAATTAATTTTGAGCAAAAGAATCCTTTTGTATACCTAAAAATTTATAAAAAGAGTGCTAGTAATTATGATGAAAAGTGGAATTTATTGAGCACTTTAGGAGAGTTTCATGAATAAAATAATAGAATTATTAAGGAATTTAGATAAAAAACTACTTTTGATTTTATGCATGTTTTGTATTATTAGTATCACTGCAATTTATAGTAGTCAACAAACTGGTCAGTATGGAAGCACAAACTTTGCATTGCAGCAAGGTAGGAACTATATAATTGGTTTTGTACTGTTAATAATTGTTGCAAGTATTGATTGGGATCAATGGCAAAAGTTATCTTGGCCACTGTATATTGTTGGTTTTGCATCAATTGTTATATTAAAAATATTACCGGAATCAACGTTTACTCCCGTTAAATTAGGCGCAAAAAGATGGTTTCAATTTCCTGTCATCGGTCAAATTCAACCATCGGAGTTTTTCAAAATTGCACTAATTATATTTGTCGCAAATTTAGTAGTGAAGCATAACGCCCAGTTTATGATTCGGACATTTAAAACTGATTTATTATTGGTAGGGAAAATTATGTTAGCTTCAATTCCCCCCATTGTTCTAGTATATAAACAGCCAGATACAGGTATGGTGTTCTTATATGCTGCAGCTATTGCAAGTATTATATTTATATCAGGGATTCAAAAGAAATTAATTGCAATTCTTACAGTCATTCCGGTAACTATATTATCTACGTTAATATTTATATACGTAAGATATCCAGATTTTTTCTTTAACGAATTGGTTATTAAGTTAAAAGATCACCAACAATCACGTATTAAAGGTTGGCTAAATCCAGTTGAAAATGTAGATCAAGGGTATCAAACGCAACAATCTCTTTTAGCAGTTGGAAGTGGTGAATTACATGGGAAAGGGTTCAGCCAAGGAAGTGTATATATTCCTGAAAAGCATACTGATTTTATTTTTGCTACTATCGCTGAAGAGGGCGGATTTATAATTGCATCTTTCGTTATATTGGTCTTGTTACTTCTTATATATCGAATAACTATAATTGCTCATTCAGCAGAGAGTCTGTTTGGTACATTATTATGTGCTGGGGCAATTAGTGTTTTAACACTACAAATCTTCCAAAATATTGGTATGATTGTTGGGATGATGCCGGTAAAAGGAATTGCACTTCCTTTTTTATCATATGGAGGGAGTTCACTATTTTCAAATATGATAATGATGGGACTTATCTTATCGGTGCATAAAAGTTATAAAAAATACATGTTTCAAGTTAATTAAAAGTTAAGAATTTATTTAGGGATATTTTGGTAAACATTAATATCTACAAACGAAAAGAAATGAGATATAGTCCAGCTAGAAAATTAGAGAAAACTAATTCAGTAAAAGGTAGCGCCATATCGCTATCAAGCTAATAAAAAGAAATCACACCTAAAATAAAAAATGCGCCATCTTTTCCTATAATTCTACAGAAAGGATAATGTCTGCTTTATGGATAGTGCAAAATCTTAGCTTTATAGCGATGTGTTGAGACCTCTATAAGCTCTATATAGCTAAAGAATATGGTTTTCCTCTTGAATAGTATCCTCTAATATAAAATTCCTCTTCAAAACCGATATTAATTAAATAGTAATAAAGGAAAACGTGTATGATTATAAATTCTTTGTTATTTTCGCATTAGTTCATTATAGTATAGATATAAAGAACGAATATCAAATCAATATAACAAAAAGCTTTATTTTACATAATAAGAGGATGTGTATACGATGTCATTACAGACTAAATATATAGCGGGTATTTCGCTTGGGGTTATGGGAGTAGGTTTTGCGGCTTCTATCCCGTTTCAAGGAACGGTAGCTGGAGAGATTATTCAAGGGGGATTTGAAGCTGGGTTAGTTGGCGGACTTGCGGATTGGTTCGCAGTTACAGCATTATTCCGTCATCCGATGGGAATTCCAATTCCGCATACAGCGTTATTACCTAAAAATCGTAAACGAGTAACGAAGGGGCTCATTCATACGTTAGAAAATGAGTGGCTAACGAAAGAAAGTATTACGAATAAAGTAAAAGAAATGCAGTTAGCGCAAATGGTGCTACAAATTGCTGAGAGAGAAATGCAGTCTGACGCTGTGAAAAAAGGGATTGTAACGATTGCGGAGAAAGCGATTGTAACAATAGATACGGAAAAATTAGCGGTTATTATTGAAAAAGAATTAAAAACGTATTTGCATACAATCAATACAAGTAACATTTTACAAGTGCTTGTTGATCAATTAGTTGTGCAAGAATATGATGAAAAGACACTGGATTACATTTTAGTAAAAGTGAAAGATTGGACAGCGCAAGATGAAGCGCGTTACCAGCTCGGAAGCTTAGGTATGAAGGCGATGGAAAACATAAAAGTAGATGGATTCTTACAGTTTACTTTGAAATCGTTTATGAATATTGTAGATGAAGATAAAATTGGCGGCATTTTGCAGAAATTCATTATTAGCAATATTAACAGCTTACAAGATGCAGATAATAGCACAAGACAACTTATCTTATCAAAAATTCGCCAAGAAATTATAAATGTAAAAGAAAATGAAGCGTTACTACAAGAATTAGAAAATTGGAAAGAAAAATGGATTGCCAATTGGAATGCTACTGACAAAATTAAAGAGATGCTGGAGCAAGTACAACAAAGGGCAATTACTTTTGTGAAAAATGAAGAATTTACGGATAAATATGTTATTCCATTTTTACAAACACAAATGAATAAAATAAAAGAAGATGAACAGACTGTACAAAAAATAGAAGAGTGGTTACAAAAACAAGTTGTCACACTTGTTGAAAAGAATCATTCGAAAATCGGAAAACTTGTACAAGAAAACCTTGATAAGTTAGATGATAAAACGTTAATCGAAATGATTGAAAATAACGTCGGTAAAGATTTACAGTGGATCCGAGTAAACGGGGCTGTTTGCGGATTTATGATTGGATTAGTGTTAGAAGGAATTAAAGCGATTATATGAGAAAAACCTTCCACAATTGTGGAAGGTTTTTATTTTTCAATTATACTCATATTGATATTATAAGCTTTTTCAATATTTAACTTGTACGTCCCGTTGCCTGTTTTAATCGAATTTTTATACCAATGTTCTTGCTCGTTGAATTCTGGATTTTCTTCTGAAGAATTATTTTCTTTTTTCGTTAAATCTTCAACTTGTTCCCAAGGTGTGTTTCCGTGTGCTTCTTTTTTGTTTGTTACGGCGATTACAGATACATCGCTTTCTTTCGTTAAATGAACAGATACATGTGAACTTTCTTGTACAAACCAATTATTTTGTAATTGACCTGGATAAAGGGATAGTTCGTTATTTGAAGCACGAACTTCTACATTTTTATTTTGCGGAAGAACGAGTGTCGGTTTGACCTGTGGTGCTGAATTCCATAACGTATGTTGAACTGGTAATGATTTTAAAGTGATATACATCGTTTCCCCAGCTGTTTGAACTGAAAGGAAATCTTCTTGTTTTAAATTGAGTTTTTCATTAGCTTTCGTCGTTATTTCATATGTTCCAAGAAGGTGAATTTGATTTGTATCAGTACCCTCTATTGTTAGAGGGTACTGTCCTGCATCCACTACAATTTTTTTGATAGATTCAGGTATATCAAGTTGTCCACTTGGAATATTACTCGTTTGGCGAGTGGTATGAATAGAATGACGAACTTCATCTAGTAATCCAGTTGATAATAAACAGTAAAAAGCAATTCCAACGCTTCCTAAAACGCCGATAAAGAAAATACTAAAAATATCATATTTAATAAAGGATTGTTCCTTCTTAGAAAATAGAAGGTATAGTAAAATTTCCACGCCAAGTATAATAAGTAAAACAGGCCACCATGCTGTTAAGGAATCTAATACCTCAGTACCTTTTATAACTGAAAATAGTAAGAAGCAACCTAATGAAATAATAGAAAGTCCCATTGAAAATGTTCCAACGCGCCATGTTCTCATTCTTTTGTACCACCTTTGTTTTCTTTATTTCCAATTAACAATTTAAAGCCGCCACCAATTAAGAGGAGTGCAACGATAGATGTTTGGAAATAGCGATAATATAGCTCGCTAAGATGAATGTTAAATATAGTTGCAAAGTAATCATTCAAAATAGGAAGGAGTGTTTGATCTAATAAATAATAACCACCGAGTGTAATTAACCCAATACCGATCCATCTTTGATGATTGATAAAATAATCAATGATAGGTTCGTCATGTACACGTTCTTTTCCATACTTTGCAGTTTGCTGTAAAGCGTCAAAGAAGCTGTAGAACCAAATGATTGGAACTAAAAATAAAAACGCAGAAAGTCTTAATAAATCGAGTAAATATATTGAAAGTAAAAAGGCTGCCATAAGCTGAAGGCCGCGGCGTTGTAAACCTAAATACATATGTCCTGCTCCGGGGAACATGGCTAAAATAGAAGCGAATGTTTTATTCTTCTTTCCTTGTTCACGATGCTCTTCAAACTCTTCGAAAATAGTACGATCATCTAGTTGCTCGCCACGTTCTTTTTTCTGGAGCTGCTGAACAACATCGAAGAAATTGTAAATCCATAAAACAGGTAATGTAATAAGGAAGATTAGGAAACTTTCTTGCGATGTTAAAAGTGCAACGAAAATAATCATACTTCCGATTCCTGTGCAAGCTACTAAAAATGTCAGTCCACGTTGCATAAGTCCTAATTGAAAATGTCCAAGTCCAGGGATGATTGATAGAAGAATGATATAAAATCGTTCGCTCTCTTTAGAGGACTCTGTAAATTCTCCGGTTGCTTGTTTTTTCGATTGATTAATAATAGTGATAACTAAATCTAATAAATTGATCGCCCATAACACGACTAGTAAAAATAGAGAAAGAAAAGCTATATCACGCGCTCCTAATGCTATTGTACAAAATGCTGCGAAGATAAATAGAAATACAGCCCCTCCGCTATATAAAATAAACCGTCCAAATTTCTTTAAATATAAATGTCCAAGCCCGGGAATTAGCCCTAATACAAGTGCTAAAAAGGGATTTTTATTCATGCTTTGAACCTCCGTCCTTTTTTGGTATGTCTCCCGATTTGTTTACAATTTGTTGTGAGATAGAAGACTCGTTATGTTTTGAAGATTTCTCGAAATTTGATGTTGCTGTGAAAATATATTGGAATAAACCACTTACCATAAAAATAATTGTAGCTGCGGTTGCAATTATGTAGTGAATAATCGTTCGCTTTAGTGAGTTTGTTTTTATATTTTCGTTAGGTTGTAGCATTTCAAAATCAATTTGCTTCATAACTTCGTTCGTAAATGAATCATCATTTATCATTGGAAGGTTTTCATGTTGATCATCAATACTTTCCATATAAAGCGCTAAGCAATGATCACATTCATAAAGGTGTTCTTCCATAGATTCACGTTCATTGCTTTCTAAAAAATCTAAAGTATAATTGAGCCAATCTTCTTTTGAATAATGCGTCATAGAAACTCTTCCTCCTTCCAATGTTTTTTAATCCATTTTCTTGCCCGATACAGTTTCATTTCGACTGTTTTCACTTCGATGTTTTCTTGTAAAGCAATTTCTTGATAGCTTTTTTCTTCTAAATAATGTGAGAGAACGACGTCGCGGTAATTTTCGGGAAGTTCTCTCAGTTTTTGAGCAATGAGTAATTTTTGCTCTTTCGTCAATAATAAAGCCTCAATATTTTGAGAGGATTTTATATTTTCCTCAGTTTCTTTACATAAGGAGAGTTCTTCGTTTTCTCTAGCTTTTTTTCTCTTATAATCAATAGCGTGATTGGTGGCAATACGCGCCATCCACGTTTTTAATCCGCGAAATTGATAATTTGGGAGAGAGGCGTGAATTTTTACGAATACTTCTTGTGTAACATCTTTCGCATCTTCTTCATGTCTTAAAATAGAAAAGATAACTTGGAAAATATAGTGACGATATGTTTGCACAAGGATACGAAAAGCATGTTCGCTTCCTTGCTGTGCTTTTTCAATTAATTGTTTTTCCTCAATGGGTCTCTCCCTCCTTTTTGACGCATTCTATTATATAGACGTAAGAAATGACTGGTCACCCTACACATGTTGTAAAAAAAGAATAATATATTTTTAGAAAGGAGGCTATATGAAAAAAGGTGTGAAAAAATGGTAAAAAGGAGTATATAATGAGCAAGTGGGAAATGTTACGGGAAGAAAGGATGTGAATGTTAGTAGGGGAAGGTCCATACTAACAAACATGAAAATAAAAATATTAATAGCAGATGATAACTCTTTTATTAGAGAAGGCATGAAAATTATTTTAAATACATATGAAGAGTTCGAAGTGGTAGATACAGTAAATGATGGGAAAGAAGCAGTGGACTATTGCAAAAAGAACGACGTTGATATTGCTCTTTTAGATGTTCGTATGCCAAACATGAATGGGGTAGAGGCGACGAAATTCATTTGTGAAGAGACGAAAACGAAACCGCTAATTTTAACGACGTTCGATGATGATGAATATATTTTGGACGCAGTAAAAAACGGAGCGAAAGGTTATTTATTAAAAAATAATGATCCAGAGCGTATTCGTGATGCAATAAAAGGAGTATATAACGGTCAAACTGTTATGCAAGATGTAGTGCTTGATAAAATTAAGTGCAATTTAACGGAAAGCAAAGAGAACGAATGTAAAATAGATACAAGTCTTTTTACAGAAAGGGAGCTTAGTATTATCGCATTAATTGCGAAAGGTTTCTCGAATAAAGAAATTTCAAAGCAACTTTTCATATCAGAAGGAACGATTGCAAATTATATTACATCAGTTTTAGGGAAAACGGGACTTGAACATCGTACACAAATTGCGATTTATTACTTAACAGGGAAAGTAGATTAAAGATATGGAATTTTGGTTAATTGTAAGTAAATTAATTGTCTTTATATATATTGTGTTTAGTTACATTTATTTAAATGTCGCGAACTTACCATGGATTATACTCACTTTGCTTTTATATCTTTCTGTAAATGTGCTGATTTCTATATTTAAAAAAGATACGTACAAAAACATATTAACTTCTGTGTCAATTGGCGTAGTTATGTTATTTACATGGAAGATTCATCCGCTTTTTATTTTGTTTTTACCATTGAACTTATATGAACTTGTATTTCGATATATAGAGAAGAAATGGCAGCTCTTTATCATGATGATGGTTCCTATTATTTTTACAGATGAAAGTATTCGAATGACATATGGATTAATTGTTGCATTTTCTTTCATAATATTAACTATGGCAGAACGGTATATATCGCGTGTATTAAAGCTTGAATCACAAAATGATAAGATGCGAAAAGATATGCAGCGGCTGACGAAAAGCTTACATGAAAATAAAGAGTACATAAAGCAATCAGAGTACACATTTAAGTTAGAAGAGAGAAACCGGCTCTCACAAGAAATTCATGATAAAATTGGCCACTCGATGACAGGAGCGCTAATTCAAATGGAAGCAGCAAAGAGATTAATGGGAATAGATAAAGAAAAATCTGCCGAGTTATTACAAAATGCAATTCATATTTCGAAAGATGGAATTGAAAGTATTCGGGTTACATTAAAAAATATGAAGCCACCAACTGAGCAAATTGGTATTCACCGTATGAAATTATTCATAGAGGAATTTGCCGGTAAGCATGATATAAATATTCCTTTCGTATATAAAGGGAATTTAGATATGATTTCACCAATTCAGTGGAAGATTATCGGTGAAAATGTTACGGAGGCATTAACAAATGCGATGAAATATGCTGATGCGACAGTCATTTCAATTGATATTCATGTACTTAACAAGATGGTGAAAGTGCAAGTGAAGGATAACGGAAAAGGTGCAACTCTCGTTAAGAAAGGTCTCGGGATTATGGGGATGGAGGAGCGAACAGCATCAGTAAACGGAAAAATTATTGTAGACGGAACAAGTGGTTTTTCAGTAACAATGCTGTTGCCGATATAAGAGAATGGGACGAAGATGAATCATCTCATATGAAAAAAGTGAATAATCTCATGTGAAAAGAATGAACTTCTGCACTGAGCGGGTTCATTTTTTTTGTTTATAATGATAGCAGAGAAACCGAAATAGGGGTGAAATGATGAATACATTAGAAATTAAAAATTTAACGAAAAAATTTGGTGATTTCATCGCAGTAGATAATATGTCTTTATCTATTAAAGAAGGAGAGATATTTGGCTTTTTAGGATCAAATGGTGCTGGTAAAAGTACAACGATAAATATGATTGCTGGGTTGTTAAGAAGTAATGAAGGTGAAATTAGTATATTAGGAAAAAATATAAAGAAACATAGTCGATTTGCGAAAATGAATATCGGTATCGTTCCGCAAGATATTGCGATTTATGAAGAGTTAACTGCCTATGAAAATGTGAAATTCTTTGCTGGATTGTACGGGTTAAGAGGAGCTGAGCTAAACGCAAGAGTAGAGGAAGCGCTTCAGTTTGTAGGGCTTAGTGATAAACATAAAAGTTACCCGAAAAACTTTTCTGGTGGGATGAAACGAAGACTGAATATCGCTTGTGCGATCGCTCATAGACCGAAGTTAATTATTATGGATGAGCCGACAGTTGGAATTGATCCACAGTCAAGAAACTATATTCTCCAGTCTGTTCGAAAATTAAATGAGATGGGAAGTACCATTATTTACACGAGCCACTACATGGAAGAAGTAGAAGAGATTTGTACGAAAATAGCAATTGTAGATCACGGTAAAGTAATTGCAGAAGGTACGAAAGAACAGTTAAAAGCGATTATTACTGATACGAAAGATATTTGGGTTGAAGTGAAGTCAGTCGAAAATTTAGATGTAGAACAGTTAAAAGAGATAAACGGTGTGAAAGCTGTTCAAATTGAAGAGAACGTAATTAAAGTAAACTCGGATGCAGGAGTAAACAATTTAAATAAAATTATTCAGCACTTCATTAATCATGATATTGAAATCCGCTCGTTAGAGGAGCAGGCTCCAAACTTAGAAACAGTATTCCTTACGTTGACTGGAAGAAACTTACGAGATAAATAAAAGGTAAATGAAGAAAAGGTAAAGGGAGGTTCATCAATTGAACATCTTCAATATTGCAGTTATGCATATTAAAAGAGATTTCAGGGACGTAAGAACTTTAGTTTTTATGTTAGCATTTCCGATTGTGCTTATGCTTGTGTTAGGAACAGCGTTAACGAATGCATTTAATAGTGATAGTCAATCGATTAAGGATATACAAGTGCTGTATAAAGATGAAGCGAGTAGCACACTTTCTCAATCGTTTGCAGCATTTACGAAAGAAATCGATAAATCGGGTATTCATTTTAAAAAAGCTTCAGGCAGTATAGATGGGAAAGAAGAAGTGAAGCAAAATAAATATGCTGCTTATGTAGAATTAAATGAAGATGGTGCAAAATTTTACGGAAGTGACAAAAGTAGTATTGAGGGAAGTATTGTGGAAGGCATGCTTTCAACATTTGTTGATAAGTACAATGTAGCAACCGAAGTTGCAAAAGTAGATCCTAGTAAGGTGAGCGCAGTTATTTCAAATGGAAATCATAATGATTATATAAAAGAAACATCTTTACAAGCTGCGAAAAAACCAGGTTCTATGGATTACTATGCGGTTGTAATGACGACGATGATAGCACTATATGCTGGGATGGGAGCGAGTTCTTTAATTCGAGGAGAACGAATACGTAAAACAGGAGATCGTCTCATTGCTGCACCTATAAGTAAGGCTGAAATATTCATTGGAAAAGTACTAGGTAGCCTAGTAGCAAATGCCCTTTGCGTATTACTTGTCATGTTATTTAGCAAATTTGTATTTCAAGCGAATTGGGGCGAACATCTTGGAATCATATTTATTATTTTATTAACACAAATCTTTCTAGCAATTAGCTTCGGTTTAGGGATTGGATATATTACGAAAACAGCTGAATCATCGAGAGCGATTATTCTTGTAGTTGTGCAATTAGCCTCTATTTTTGGTGGTGCATATTTCGTAATAGAAGAAAACGTCGTTACGAATTTATCACCATTAACTTGGGCAAACACAGCTGTTATGAAAATTATTTATGCAAATGATGTAGGAGCAGCACTGCCGGTAATATCTTTAAATCTTGGCATTTCGGCACTCTTTTTATTAATAGCAATTATTGCATTACGTAGACGGGAGGGGCTATAGTATGAAAGATATTTTATGGCTCATACAAAAAACGTTATCTGTACTTTTGAAAAATAAAAAAGGGTTATTCATTATTATTAGTTTGCCGATAATCGGAACGCTAATCTCCTTCTCAATGTATGGGAATGTGGGGCAAGGGACGTTAAATATCGGGGTTATAAATAAAGAAAATCAATCTATAGCAAATGATACGGTGAAATTTTTAGAAGGATTAAATCATGTAAAGGTAAGTAAAATTAAAGAATCTGAAGTAGAAGATAAACTCACTTCTAAAAAACTTGATGGAGTTATTACATTAGATTCTGGTTTTTCAAAAAGTGTTCGAGAAGGGAAACCAGCTCATATTGAAATTTCATCGATTAAAGGTGATCAAGTAACAGGATTTATAAAATCATATTTATACAATTATATTGATAATGTAGCGGCTATTAGTAAAGTAGCAGGAACAGATCAAAGTACATTTGATACTATGTACGCTGGGTATCAAAAAAGTGCATTTAAAATGAAAACTGAAACGCTAGAAGATACTTCGAAAAATAAAGATATGACAAACCAATCGATGGGTTATCTTATTATGTTTATGTTGTTTTCAGCAGCGAACTTATCTGGTCAGATTTTAAAAGAAAAAGAGAATAGAACGTATTTTAGACTCATATCAACGCCGATAGATGGGAAGAAATTCATATTATCTAATGTCGGGGTAAATATGATGCTATTAACAGTACAAATTCTAATTACAATCTTATTCCTAACAAATGTTTTTCATACGAATATCAATATGCCTTTCATCGTGATGATTGGTGTACTCATGCTGTTTGCTTTAATAGCGATTGGAATATCGTTAGTCCTTGTCGCTTTTTCGAAAAACTCAGCATCGGCAAATGCACTGCAAAATATGATTATTGTACCGACATGTTTGCTGGCTGGATGTTATTTTCCGTATGACATTATGCCGAAAGCAGTGCAAAAAGTAGCTGATTTTCTTCCGCAGAGATGGCTATTAGATACGGTATCAAAACTACAACAAGGAATTCCAATTTCAGATTTGTATTTAAATATTTTAATCCTAATTGCCTTTGCGGTAGCATTCTTCTTAATTGCTATTTATAAGTTTGGAAGAAATAATGATGCGAGAAACTTTGTTTAATATGAAAAGGGTGTGACGTTAAGTCGCATCTTTTTTTGTATGAAGCATGAAATCTAAATTTGAATGACAAAATAGAAGGGTGGAAAGAAAAGGAGCGGAAGGAAATCAAAATGATAAAAAAAATATTGCGAGTTACTTCTATTGTAATTACTATTTTCGTTTTTATTTTAATTTGGATGCATATCGATGTTACTTTAGGTAGAAAAATGGAAGCCGGGAAAAATATGCCGACAGAGTATGCACCTCATCATAGTGATTTTCAATTATATGTAGAAGGGAAGTCATTTTATAAACAGTTATTTACTGATATAAGAGAGGCGAAGCAATCTATTTACACGTATTTTTATATTTTGTCGGATGATAAAAGTAGCCATACTTTTTTAAACTTATTAAAAGAGAAGGCGAAAGAAGGGGTAAACGTCTATTTATCCGTTGATCGCATTAATGATTTATCATTCGAAAGAAAGATGATAAATGAATTGCGGGAAAGTGGTGTACATTTTACATATAGTAGAAAACCTGAATTGCCATTTGGATTTTATTCACTTCACCATCGCAATCATCGCCGTATTACGACGATTGATGGGGAGATTGGCTATACAGGTGGTTTTAATATAGGAGATGAGTACTTAGGAAAAGATAAGCGATTTGGATATTGGCGTGACTATCATGTACGGCTTAAAGGAGAAGGAGCAAAAGATTTAGAAGAACAATTCGCTTTAGATTGGAAACGAGATACGAAAGAACATATAAAAAGAAGTACGAATAAAGCGAGTAAAGGGAACACATTACATACGATGACTAGCTACAATGGACATCACGTCGCTGAAACATATATCAAATTAATAAAACAAGCGAAGCATTCAATTGTCATTACAACACCTTATTTTATAGCGACAAATAAAGAATTAATGAATGCTTTAATGGAAGCGCAAAAACGTGGTGTTACAGTAAAAATACTTTGGTCATATAAACCAGATATTCCTCTTATTAAAGAGGCGGCGTATCCGTATATTCGTCAAGCTGTTAATAATGGAATTAAAGTATATGGTTATAAAAAAGGGATGTTTCATGGGAAGCTAATGTTAATTGATAATGAACTAACTGTTATCGGTACAACAAATTTTACTTCACGAAGTTTCAATATAAATGATGAAATGAACTTGTATATTCATGGTGGTTCAATTGTAGGGCAAGTTAATGAGGCGTTAACGGAGGATTTTCATGATTCAAAAGAAATGACGAAAGAATTTTTTGAGAAGTTATCGTTTTGGGAGCGTTGTAAGGAGAAAATTGCGGGATTAGTGGATTTTTATTTATAAAGGTTAATGGAAAAGGATGTCTTTTATAGACATCCTTTTTTAATGAGAAATAATTAGTTTTCATGCACAAGCAATGAAGCATCATCATTAATCAATGTCCCCACATGCTCACCTAAGCAAATTCGTTTCATTACTCCAGGTTCATCAAAGTTAAAGACGTGTGCGGGTAAATTATAATCACGGGCAAGTAATAAAGCGGCTTGATCCATGACTTGAATGTTTTGCCTAACCACATCGTTATAGTTTAGTTTTCTGTACATTTTCGCTGATTTATTATGTTTTGGATCACTAGTAAAGACGCCATCTACGCCTTGTTTTGCGACTAATATTGCGTCACTATTCATTTCAATGGCTCTTTGAACACTTGGATAATCTGTCGTAACGAACGGTTGCCCGTTACCGCCGCCAAAAATGACAACATAACCGTTATCTAAATGATGTACTGCTCTGAGGCGAATATAAGGCTCTGCTACTGCATTAAACGGGATGGAAGTCATAACGCGTACTTCTCTATCTGTTTTACTTGTTAAAACGCCGCGAAGCATTAAGCTATTAATGATTGTACCTAACGTACCGATATTATCAGCTTCTACACGGTCAATTCCCCATTCTTCAGCTAGATGACCTCTGAAAATGTTACCGCCGCCGATGACAATGGATACTTCGATACCTAAGTCAATAATGGATATAATTTCGTTTGCGATATGTTCTAATCGTTTGGAGTTAAAGCTATTTCCGGATTGATCAGCAAGTGCGCCGCCGCTTAATTTAATTAAGACTCTTTTGTATGGCTTCATAACAATTCCCCCTATATAGATCGCAATAAAAAAGGAACAAAGGCAAATGCCTTTGTTCCTTTTTAAGAAAATGAAAAAGAAAAGAAGAAGATAGGTCGAATTTTTGTACATAATTTTTCATACCATCCACTCCTTTTCGCTTCGATTTGTTGTAAGTATATATCTTTTTGATTATACGAAACAATCTGATTACTTATCAAGTATATTTTATTTCTTTTTCATGAAAAGGTGTCAATGAAAAAGAGAAGAAAAATTTTTGAATTTTTTGTGACGAACTTGTAGGTTTTTGTATGATTTTGTAGGTTCGCCTATATGATGTGTGTGTAAGCTTTTATAAATAGGAAATGAAAGCGTTCGCATAAAGGGGATGAACATAAATGAAAAAATTCGGATTGGCAACACAAATTTTTGTTGCACTTGTTTTAGGGATTGTAGTAGGGGCAATCTTCTATGGTAATAAAACGGCGATTTCTTATATCACACCAATTGGGGATATATTTATTCACTTAATTAAAATGATTGTAGTACCGATTGTTATTTCAGCATTAATTGTTGCGGTAGCTGGTGTAGGAGATATGAAGAAGCTTGGGAAACTGGGCGGGAAGACGATTCTTTATTTCGAAATCATTACGACGATTGCTATTTTAATGGGATTACTTGCAGCGAATATATTCCAGCCAGGTACTGGCGTTGATATGAGTAATTTACAGCAAAGTGATATTTCTTCTTATAAACAAACAGCAGATGCAACAGAGAAGAAAGGCTTTGCAGAAACGATTGTTCATATTGTACCGAAAAATGTATTTGAATCGATTTCACAAGGTGACTTATTACCGATTATTTTCTTCTCCGTATTATTCGGTTTAGGAGTTGCGGCAATTGGAGACAAAGGAAAGCCTGTCTTTAACTTCTTTGAAGGTGTACTCGAAGCGATGTTTTGGGTTACAAATCAAGTTATGAAATTTGCACCATTTGGTGTATTCGCATTAATTGCGGTTACAGTTGCAAAATTTGGTGTAGCAACACTACTTCCTTTAGGAAAACTAGTGCTAGCTGTATACGTAACTGTTATACTATTCGTTGTGATTGTATTAGGTATTAATGCACGAATGGTTGGCGTAAACATTTTTACATTAATGAAAATTTTAAAAGAAGAACTTATTCTTTCATTTACGACAGCAAGTTCAGAAGCTGTTTTACCTAATATAATGAGAAAAATGGAAGAGTTCGGTTGTCCAAAGGCAGTTGCCTCTTTCGTAATTCCGACAGGTTATACATTTAACTTGACTGGATCGGCTATTTATCAAGCGTTAGCGGCATTGTTTGTTGCACAAATGTACGGTGTGCACATGTCACTGACAGAGCAAATTACGTTATTATTCGTTCTCATGTTAACATCCAAGGGTATGGCGGGAGTTCCAGGTGCATCATTCGTTGTTGTATTAGCAACGTTAGGTTCAATGGGATTACCACTAGAAGGTATCGCGTTAATTGCGGGAATTGACCGCATTTTAGATATGATTCGCTCATCTGTCAATGTATTAGGAAATGCATTAGCGGCCATTGTTATGTCGAAGTGGGAAGGCGAATTCGATAATGAGAAAGCAAAACAATATGTAGAAACAGTCAAAGAAACAAAAGCAGCATAAGAAATCGTTAAGGAGTGAATAATCATGGCAACATTAACTGAAGTTAAAAATGGTGTTCGAATTGAAAAAGATTTTTTAGGTGAAAAAGAAGTACCAAACTATGCATACTATGGCGTACAGACTATGCGTGCAGTAGAAAACTTCCCAATTACAGGATATAAAATCCATGAAGGCTTAATTAAAGCATTCGCAATTGTGAAAAAGGCTGCAGCGCTTGCTAATACAGATGTAGGAAGATTGGAATTGAACAAGGGCGGCGCGATCGCAGAAGCCGCTCAAGAAATTCTTGATGGAAAATGGCATGATCATTTCATCGTAGATCCAATCCAAGGCGGAGCAGGTACTTCAATGAACATGAATGCAAATGAAGTCATGGCCAATCGTGCTCTTGAATTATTAGGAATGGAAAAGGGAGACTATCATTATATTAGTCCAAATAGTCATGTAAACATGGCGCAATCAACAAATGATGCATTCCCAACGGCGATTCATATTGCAACATTAAACGCATTAGAAGGTTTATTACAAACGATGGGTTATATGCACGATGTATTTGAATTAAAAGCTGAGCAGTTCGATCATGTTATTAAAATGGGTCGTACACATTTACAAGACGCTGTGCCAATTCGTCTTGGGCAAGAATTTAAAGCGTATTCTCGTGTACTTGAACGTGATATGAAACGTATCAAGCAATCACGTCAACATCTATATGAAATAAATATGGGAGCAACTGCAGTTGGTACAGGCTTAAATGCAGATCCAGAATATATTGAAGCAGTTGTAAAACATTTAGCTACAATTAGTGAACTACCACTTGTTGGTGCAGAAGACTTAGTAGATGCAACGCAAAATACGGATGCATACACAGAAGTGTCTGCTGCACTTAAAGTTTGTATGATGAATATGTCTAAAATTGCAAATGACCTTCGCTTAATGGCATCAGGTCCACGCGTTGGTTTAGCGGAAATTATGCTACCTGCTCGTCAACCAGGTTCATCTATTATGCCAGGGAAAGTAAACCCTGTTATGCCAGAAGTAATTAATCAAATTGCGTTCCAAGTAATTGGTAACGACCATACAATTTGCCTTGCTTCAGAAGCAGGACAACTAGAATTAAACGTTATGGAACCAGTACTTGTTTTCAACTTACTTCAATCAATTAGCATTATGAATAATGGTTTCCGTGCCTTTACAGACAATTGCTTAAAAGGAATTGAAGCAAATGAAGATCGCTTAAAAGAGTATGTTGAGAAGAGTGTAGGAATTATTACAGCCGTGAACCCTCATATCGGTTATGAAGCAGCAGCTCGCGTTGCGAAAGAAGCAATTGCGACAGGGCAATCCGTTCGAGAACTTTGTGTGAAAAATGGTGTATTGTCACAAGAAGACTTAGAGTTAATTCTAGATCCATTCGAAATGACACACCCAGGGATTGCAGGAGCAACTCTTTTAAAGAAAAATTAAAAGAAGAGGGGGACAAGCCCCTCTTTTTTGTTTACAATATAGAAATGCTATATATGAATAGAGGTAGGGATGTTATGAGTAAGTTTACAGTAGCTTCTAATGGTTCATTAGAAACGACATTAAGAGGAGTAGAAGTATTATCAACACCACTTTTAAATAAAGGGGTCGCTTTCACGCAAGAAGAGAGAGAAGAATTAGGTTTAAAAGGGTTATTACCGCCAGCAGTTTTAACGTTAGAAGAACAAGCACGCCGAGCATATGAACAATTTTGTTCTCAGCCAGATGATTTATTAAAGAATGTATACTTAACAGCGTTGCATGATCGAAATGAAGTATTATTTTATCGTATATTAACAAATCATTTACGTGAAATGTTACCGATCGTATATACACCAACTGTTGGTGTAGCAATTCAAAGATATAGTCATGAATATCGTAAACCACGTGGTGTGTATTTATCAATTAACGATCCGTCAGGTATTGAAGAAGCATTCGCCAATATTGGTGCAACAGCAGAAAATATTGATTTAGTCGTTGTAACAGATGGAGAAGGCATACTTGGAATTGGTGACTGGGGCGTTGGTGGTATTAACATCGCAATCGGAAAACTAGCTGTTTATACGGCCGCGGTTGGAATCGATCCTAGTCGTGTATTACCGGTAATTCTAGACGTAGGTACAAATCGTGAAGAACTATTAAATAATCCATTTTATATTGGAAATCGTCACCCTCGTATAACTGGTGAAGCTTACGATGAGTTTATTGATACGTTTGTACAAGCGGTAAATAAGCAATTCCCGAAAGCACTATTACATTGGGAAGACTTTAGTTCTCGAAATGCACGAAAAATTTTAGATAAATATCGTCATGATATTTGTACATTTAATGATGATATTCAAGGTACAGGTGCAGTTTCTCTTGCTGCTGTATTATCGGCAGTGAAAGCTTCAGGTGTACCGTTAAGTGAACACCGCGTTGTTGTATTTGGTGCTGGGACGGCTGGGATCGGTATCGCAGATCAAGTTAGAGATGCAATGGTCCGCGTAGGCGTATCAGAAGAAGAATCATATAAGCGTTTCTGGTGTATTGATCGTAACGGGTTAGTTACAGATAATATGGAAGATCTTCTTGATTTCCAAATGCCGTATGCACGAAAAGAAGTGGAAGTAAGTGAGTGGAAACAAAATGATTTGATCGGACTTGCTGAAGTTGTGAAACATGTAAAACCGACAATTTTAATTGGTACATCAACGGTTGCAGGAGCATTTAAAGAAGAGATTATTAAAGAAATGGCTTCTCACGTAGAAAGACCAATCATTTTACCAATGTCGAATCCGACGCCACTTGCTGAAGCGAAACCAGCTGATTTAATCGAGTGGACAGAAGGAAAAGCATTAGTAGCAACAGGAAGTCCATTTGAACCAGTTACATATAACGGTGTAACGTATGTGATTGGACAATCAAATAATGCACTTATTTTCCCAGGGCTTGGCCTTGGAACAATTGTTGTACGTGCAAGCGTCATGACGGATGGAATGTTCGCAGCAGCTGCTGAAGCGGTTGCAAGCATGGTAGACACAAGTCAGCCAGGAGCACCTATTTTGCCAGAAGTTGAAGAGTTACGTAATATCTCGGAAATGGTTGCAATTGAAGTAGCGAAAGTTGCTGTTGCAGAAGGTGTAGCTAGAGAGAATTTAAGTGATAACGATATCAAGATTGCAGTGAAAGAAGCAATCTGGGAGCCAGAGTATCGCCAAATAAAAGCGGTAGAAAAGGTTAGAATATAGAAATAAAGCCCGTTTATTATATAAGCGGGCTTTCACTTTTACTACTGACAAAAAGTATAGGAAGTGGCACCTTTGAATTGGAATCAGTTATGGAAGAAAGATATATCCCTTTTAATTATATTAATGGTTGTTGTTCCGATTGCTGGAGAGCTTAATTTTCATCCTTTTAATGATACGTTTCGTGTTAGCTTTGGGACACCGCTTTTCTTCTTTTTATTGCTATTTTTAAGAAGAATACCAGCAGCGGCTGCGGGTATTCTTGTCGGTATATGTGTCGTTTTATTCCGTGTATGTCTTGACTGGGTTATGCAAGGTTCATTTCATATGACAGAATCATTTTATTTGCGTTATCCTGTGTTCTTTTATTATTTTATTTATGGAAGTCTTTTTTCATTTTGTAGGGTAAATAAATTTCATCAGAAACCAATCGTTATTGGTTGCCTTGGAATTACAATTGAAATTATCGCAAGTATGTCAGAACTAGCGATTTATCATATGGTCGTGCTTGGTACAACGATAACAGTTTCTGAGGTAAATAAACTTATCATTATTGCTATTTTCCGTAGTTTTTTTGCACTAGGCTTTTTAAATATGATGATTTTATATGAAACGAAATTAAAAGAATCGCAAGTCCGAAAAGAAAATGAAAAAATGTTCATGCACCTTTCAAATTTATATGTAGAATCAGTTCATTTGAAAAAAACGTTACAAAATGCGGAGTTAATTACACAAGAAGCATATCAACTATATCGAAATTTACAGGAGAAAAATGATTCTAGCAGTAAAGCAGCATTGAAAATAGCAGGAGAAGTGCACGAAATAAAAAAGGATAATCAAAGAATTTTTGCAGGATTATCTAAACTGTTATTAGATAAAAATGTGGCGGAGTATGTAGAAGGTCATGAGCTTACAGAAATGATTGTAAGAATAAATGAAAAGTATGCTGAAATGCTAGGTAAAGATATACGTTTTTCTAAACATATAAAAGGTGAACACGCTGCATATCACGTGTATACAGTGCTATCAATCTTTAATAACTTAGTTGCGAATGCAGTAGAAGCAATTGAAGATAGAGGTCTCATTCATATTAAGTTATATAAACGAGATCAACATGTAATCTTTGAAGTAATTGACGATGGCCCTGGTATTGCACAAAAGTATAAAAAATTAGTATTTAAGCCCGGGTTTACTTCCAAGTATGATCAAACAGGAACACCGTCAACAGGTATTGGACTTTCTTACATACACGAAATGGTAACAGAGCTTGGCGGAGAAGTAAGATTAGAAGACAATGAAACTGTAACAGGGTGTAAGTTTATCGTTTGTTTACCGGAGTGCAGTTTAAAGCGGGAAGGGGAATAGGTTTGTTTTATTATATCGTAGATGATGATGAAGTTTTCCGTTCGATGCTTTCGCAAATTATTGAGGATGGCGATCTTGGGGAAGTAATTGGAGAATCGGAAGATGGAGCTTTTGTTGAAGCGGAACAGCTAAATTATAAAAAAGTAGATATTTTATTTATTGATTTATTAATGCCGATGAGAGATGGCATTGAAACAGTTCGCCATATAGCGCCTTCATTCAATGGGAAAATTATTATGATTTCTCAAGTCGAATCGAAACAGCTCATTGGTGAGGCATATACACTTGGTGTGGAATATTATATTACGAAACCACTAAATAAAATAGAAGTAGTATCTGTTGTACGAAAAGTGATGGAGCGTATTCGTTTGGAACGCTCTATATATGACATTCAAAAATCATTAAATAATGTGTTTCAGTGGGAGAAGCCGCAAATACGTAGTGAAACAATGCAAGAAGGAAAGAAGATATCGGATTCAGGACGCTTCTTACTAGCGGAACTCGGTATTGCGGGAGAGAACGGAAGTAAAGATTTACTTAGTATGCTGGAATATTTATACGGACAAGAAAAGGCGCAAACATTTGAATTTGGATTTCCTGCGTTAAAAGATATTTTTCATCAAATAACAGTCAAAAAAGTAGATCATATAGCTTCGGATGCAGATATAGATAAGGAGAGAAAAGCATCTGAACAACGTGTAAGAAGAGCGATTTATCAATCATTGAATCATTTAGCTTCCCTTGGACTGACAGACTTTTCAAATCCGAAATTTGAAAGCTATGCTCCGAAATTTTTTGATTTCACTGTAGTTAGAAAACGGATGACAGAAATGACAAAGGATGAAATAGCGACTTCTGGCCATATACGAATTAATACGAAGAAATTTATTCAGGTGCTTTATTTTGAAGCGAAACGGTTGATGGAGATAGAGTGAAGAAGGTGCTTATAAATAAGCATCTTTTTTTGTTAAATCAATATTTTATATTTTCTCGTAGAGCATGTAAAATGTTAAGTAAGAGAAAATGGTTTTACATTAAGGAAGTGTCAAAACAATGAGTTTTACATTAAATAAATCGATTATAAAAGAAGTATGCGGAGAGACCTCCTATAAAAGAGGCGAAGCTTATTATAAATCAAATAAAGTAATCGTGAATCATTATGATGAAACGAAAGAAATTTGTGAGGCGACAGTAAAAGGGAATGAAGATTTTCATGTTACAGTAGCAAAAGCTCAAAAAGGTGATGTAGTTGCGAGATGTAGTTGTCCTTCGTTAGCGTCTTTTCAAACGTACTGTCAACATGTTGCAGCCGTACTAATACAAATAAATTATAATCAGCAAACGGGTGGCATGCTCCCTGCTAGTAGTGAAAATATGAGCGGAAGTGATCAATTAACGAATGGGATGTTTCAGTTGTTTGCAGACAAACCACTGCGGCCCAAAAGTAAACAACACCGTTTTGATACACGTGAAATATTAGATGTTGCGTTTATATGTTCACCAGTAGCGACGAAAAGTGGTGGGGCCCTTCTTGGAATTCAGTTAAAACTTGCGAAAACATATTTTATAAAGCATATTAGAGAATTTCTTTCTAAAGTAGAAAAAAGAGAAACTTTTCATTGTTCCAATGAATTTACATACACGCCAGATGTACATAGCTTCAGGCAAGAAACGGATGCGGTTATTCAGCAGCTGATTAAAATGTATCATAATGAAAAAATGTATGAAGATGCGTTAGAAGTACATGCGAAACAAGATGAAAGTATGATATTCATACCGCCAGCTTCGTGGAAAGATATGCTCTCTTCACTTACTAAAGTTGAGTATGTACAGCTGAAACAAAATGAGCAGCTGTTTCATGGCTTACAAATGTCAAACGGTTTATTACCATTACATTTTGAGTTTACGAAAGGAAATAATGGTGGATTCACACTTCATATAGACGGCCTACATCGTGTTCAAGTTATGGACATGTATAACAACGCTCTTTACGATGGGAAATTATATCATTTACCTATGGAAGATTGTATGCGACTTATTGAACTACAAAAGATGATGAGTCGCTCAAATAGCAATCAGTTTTATATTCCTGAAAGTAAGATGGAACATTTCGTAGCGAAAGTTGTACCAGGATTAATGAAACTTGGAACGGTACGCATTGATGAAGTAATATCAGATCATGTTGAAACACCGTCGCTAAAAGCAAAACTATATTTAGATCGAGTGAAAAATCGCTTGTTAGCAGGTCTTGAATTTCATTATGGCAATGTCGTGATTAATCCGCTAGAAGAAGACGGGCAGCCGTCTGTTTTTAATCGGGATGAGAAAAAGGAAAAAGAGATTTTAGACGTTATGAGTGAAAGTGCCTTCGCGAAAACAGAAGGTGGTTACTTTATGCATAATGAAGAGGCTGAGTATAACTTTTTATATCATGTCGTTCCAACGTTAAAAGGTTTAGTTGATATTTACGCGACAACAGCAATCAAATTACGCATTCATAAAGGGGATACAGCACCTCTTATTAGAGTAAGAAGAAAAGAAAGAATTGATTGGTTATCATTTCGTTTTGATATAAAAGGAATACCGGAAGCGGAAATTAAAGGTGTATTAGTCGCTCTTGAAGAGAAACGTAAATATTACCGATTAGCGAACGGTTCTTTATTATCACTAGAAAGTAAAGAGTTTAATGAAATTAATCAGTTTGTAAAAGAATCAGGTATTCGAAAAGAATTTTTACATGGGGAAGAAGTGAATGTTCCACTTATTCGGAGTGTAAAATGGATGAACGGACTTCACGAAGGTCATGTTTTAAGTTTAGATGAGTCTGTTCAAGATTTAGTTGAAAGCATT
Source organism: Bacillus sp. BC08 (assembly GCF_054326875.1). Lineage (NCBI taxonomy): Bacteria > Bacillati > Bacillota > Bacilli > Caryophanales > Bacillaceae > Bacillus > Bacillus sp. BC08. The sequence goes on from NZ_JBTGPA010000037.1 coordinate 281,067, forward strand.
CAAAACCCGAAAAAATTAAAGTTTACAGTACCGCAAACTTTACAGGCTGTAATGAGAGAGTATCAAGTATACGGATTCGAATGGATGAAAACACTTGCCTATTACCGTTTTGGCGGTATTTTAGCAGACGATATGGGACTTGGAAAAACTCTGCAAAGTATTGCTTTTATAGATTCTGTTTTGCCTGAAATTCGGGAGAAGAAGCTACCTATATTAGTCGTTTCACCGTCCTCGCTCGTCTACAATTGGTTTAGTGAATTGAAAAAATTCGCCCCGCATATTAGAGCGGTTATTGCAGATGGAAATCAAACAGAACGACGAAAAATTTTAAAGGACGTAGCGGAATTTGATGTCGTAATTACGTCATATCCGTTACTGAGAAGAGATATAAGATCGTATGCGAGGCCGTTTCATACACTATTTCTTGATGAAGCACAGGCGTTTAAAAATCCTACAACGCAAACTGCAAGAGCAGTGAAAACTATTCAAGCTGAGCATCGTTTCGGACTAACGGGAACGCCTGTAGAAAATTCATTAGAAGAGCTATGGTCTATCTTCTATGTCGTCTTTCCGGAATTATTACCGGGAAGAAAAGAATTCGGTGATTTAAGGCGAGAAGATATAGCAAAGCGCGTAAAACCTTTCGTATTAAGACGACTAAAAGAAGATGTATTACAGGAGCTTCCAGATAAAATAGAGCACTTACAGTCATCGGAGTTATTACCAGATCAAAAGAGACTATATGCTGCTTATTTAGCGAAATTAAGGGAAGAAACGTTAAAGCATTTAGATAAAGATACGTTACGTAAAAATAAAATTAGAATTTTAGCTGGCTTAACGAGATTACGACAAATTTGTAATCATCCCGCTTTATTCGTTGATGATTACAAGGGGAGTTCAGCTAAATTTGAGCAACTGTTAGAGATATTAGAGGAATGCAGAAGTACTGGTAAGAGAATTTTAATCTTTTCTCAATTTACGAAGATGCTGTCTATTATTGGTCGTGAGTTAAACCGTCAAGCTGTTCCATACTTTTATTTAGACGGAAATACACCTTCGCAAGAACGTGTAGAGCTATGTGACCGGTTTAACGAAGGAGAAGGGGATCTATTTCTCATTTCTTTAAAAGCTGGTGGTACGGGTCTTAATTTAACGGGTGCCGATACGGTTATATTGTACGATTTATGGTGGAATCCAGCTGTTGAACAACAAGCAGCAGATAGAGCATATCGAATGGGACAAAAAAATACGGTACAAGTTATTAAATTAGTGGCTCACGGAACAATTGAGGAAAAAATGCATGAACTGCAAGAGAGTAAGAAAAATTTAATCGCTGAAGTGATTGAGCCGGGAGAAGAGAAATTGTCCTCAATTACTGAGGAAGAAATTCGAGATATTTTAATGATCTAATATAAAAAGCTATGCCTTCAAATGTATGAGGGCATAGCTTTTTTGTTGTAATAATTATATTTTGTTTTGTACAAAGTAAAGAAATCAAATGTTATTTAGATTACTTCTTTGTGCCTTTACTTTTGTATGGCTTGGCAGCTGCCTTTTTCTTTGCACTTGATTGCCAACGGTTCCACCCTTTACTTCCTGTACCTTGTCCTACACCTTTTTTTGGTTTTGCTTTCGTTTTACTCATATGATCACTCCGTTATATAAAAATCTTATTTGATAATAGTCAATGATTTAGAAAATACTCTTTATAAATGACTATGTTTACTTTAAGTAAAAATAAACTGCTTGAATGCTATAGTATAACACGAATTTGCACTTAAACTGAAAGGAATTACAAAGAAAATGAAAATAATACGAAATACTGCGGATTCTATATTTCGAACGATTACATTACTTGTTGTGTATATGTTAGTTTCGGTTAGTGAAACATTTTTTGGATTGACAAGACAGAAGAAGTAAAGCCGTTATATTGAAAACAATCAATAAAGCCGTAAAATAAAGAATTGAAAAATATTTTTTAATTTTTGTTGACTTTCTTTATTTTTTGTATAGAATAATCATTAATAAAATGTTTCAGAGATGTGACAACAAAACGACTATGAAAGGACGAGTAGTAGTAGGATGTAGTCTAAGCGAGTCAGGGGTGGTGTGAGCCTGATACGAAGCCTATTATGAAGAACCTCCTGGAGTTGCTAACCGAAATCCTTTACAGGAAAGTAGATTTAGCCGGGAACTTCGCCGTTACAAGAAGAACAGTATCGAGATATTTCATCTCCGTACTGTATAAGTGAGCAACCTCTGTTGCTAATTTGGGTGGTACCGCGGAACCAAAGTCTTTCGTCCCAGTTTTTTTGGGAAAGAAGGGCTTTTTTTGTTGGCTTCTTTTCACAACATCCAAACATTTTAGGAGGAAACCACCATGTATCAATCATTAATGACAGTAAGAGAGACTCAAATCGCAATTAAGGAAGTTAAAACATTTTTTGAGGATCAATTAGCAAAACGCCTTGAACTATTCCGTGTATCTGCACCATTATTCGTAACGAAAAAATCAGGATTAAACGATCACTTAAACGGTGTAGAACGTCCAATTGAATTTGATATGTTACATTCAGGAGAAGAATTAGAAATTGTTCACTCACTAGCGAAGTGGAAAAGATTCGCATTACATGAATATGGATATGAAGCTGGTGAAGGTTTATATACAAACATGAACGCGATTCGTCGTGATGAAGAACTTGATGCAACACATTCCATTTACGTTGACCAATGGGATTGGGAAAAAATCGTTCAAAAAGAATGGCGTACTGTAGATTACTTACAAAAAACAGTACAAACAATTTATGGAATATTCAAAGATTTAGAAGATCACTTATTTGAAAAGTATCCGTTCCTTGGAAAGTATTTACCAGAAGAAATTGTTTTTATCACTTCCCAAGAACTAGAAGATAAATATCCAGAATTAACACCGAAAGATCGTGAACACGCAATTGCAAAAGAACACGGTGCAGTCTTCATTATCGGAATTGGTGATGCACTTCGTTCAGGTGAAAAGCATGATGGGCGCGCAGCTGATTATGATGATTGGAAATTAAACGGTGACATTTTATTTTGGCACCCAGTATTACAATCTTCATTCGAATTATCATCAATGGGAATTCGTGTTGATAGCAAATCACTTGATGAGCAATTAACGAAAACAGGTGAAGATTTCAAACGTGAGTACGATTTCCATAAAGGTATTTTAGAAGACGTACTACCATTAACAATTGGCGGTGGTATTGGACAATCAAGAATGTGCATGTACTTCTTACGAAAAGCACATATCGGTGAAGTTCAATCTTCTGTATGGCCTGACGATTTACGTGAAGCTTGCAAGAAAGAAAACATTCATCTGTTTTAATAGAAGAGAGAGAATAACTCAAAGAGTTATTCTCTCTTTTTTATGGTGTAAACGAATGGTTTACAGTGGATTGTACCAATAGTTTCTTTCTTTTTTATCTCCTATTATGTCATAATTTGTTAAAGGAGGGGACGTTATGAGCTTAGGACAACAACTTAAAAGACTACGAGAGTCAAATGGGTTTTCGCAGGAAGATGTTGCTAAAAAGATTGGTATAACGAGGCAAGCAGTGTATAAAGTGAAACTTTAATCAGTGGGTGATTTATCCTACTGATTATTAGTTGAACCAATCGGGCTTTTATAGGCAGTTAATCGCATCTGGTTGCCTTGATTGTGCTTAAAAGCTTTGATGAGATTTACTGCCTGTTAAAGCGGGGTAAGTGGGAAAATGATAAAAGTTGCCCTGATATTGAAAATTTGATTTTATTGAGCGAAATGTATAATGTTACGCTCGATGATTTAATAAAAGGGAACCAAAATTTAAAAGAGAAAATACATATTGATGAAGATGAGGATTTTGAGAAAGAGAATGAGTTTGGTTTTTAGATTGGGTTTGGTTTGCTAATTGTGAGTGCTTTCGTTGATTATGAAGGAATGCAAGAAATCTTATTAGGAATAGCACTATTCATGATGGTTTTTTACTCTGACGTGAAGAAAGTTATTTTGAATGAGTTCAGATCGTTTTTTTAAAGAAAAGATATATATGATAAAAAGTGATAAGAGTCCGTTATATTTCCTAGGAAAGAGTATAACAAGCAATTGAATTGTTTTATAATAATTTTGAGGTATTGATAGTATGTTAAAAAGTTCAAACAAGCATAACCCCGTTCTAAAGTTAGGACGGGGTTCAAAATCTAAGTTTTATTAAGCGTAAAATTCTTTCAAATATTTTTACTTCAGTAAAACATTACTTACTTGTTACCAAGTTCTTCCGCTAAACCGATTAAAATTCCTTCGGTTCCACGAATGTAGCAGAGTCGATACGAGTCCTCGTACTGAACTACTTCACCAACGAGCTGAGCACCATGATTCTTAGTAAGTCTAGATACCATTTCGTCAATGTCTTCAATGGTGAACATAACGCGCAAATAACCGAGGGCATTTACAGGAGCTGTCCGGTGATCTGCAATAGTAGGTGGTGTGAGAAAGCGCGAAAGTTCAATTCGGCTATGGCCATCTGGGGTTACCATCATAGCAATCTCTACGCACTGAGAACCGAGTCCGGTTACGCGCCCAGCCCATTCACCTTCGACAGTAGCTCGCCCTTCGAGTTTTAATCCAATCTCTTCGAAGAAAGAGATTGCGTTATCAAGAGATTCTACAACGATGCTGACATTGTCCATTCTTAGTAATTTGTTGTTTGCCATAGTTTTTATCTCCTTATACGTAGAAATTTATTATTTAATTCTCCTCATAATTATACTAAAGTTCCTTCTAAACAAAAAACACCTTGTCACAGTGTAGGAAAATGTGACAAGGTGTTTTCGGGTATAGAATAAACATTTTGTTAACGAACAAAACCTCGGAAACCTTCTACTACTGATATACGCATGAACTTTATTTCGTGAATGCTATTATTGTAAGAATTTGATAATGTAGTTTCTATTCGATAATATAACTTCGACTTCCCCGCAAAATATTCCCATCCTATTTCTATTAATATAGGAAGGAAATAGATTCATATAATTTATTTTAAGTTTTACTAGTAGAAATTAACTCATCTGCACGAAAGGCTCAATTTTCGCCATAAATGATTGATGCAGTGCCTCGACACCTGTTACTAAATGAAGGCGGTCAATAACAACTGATACTTTAATTTCTGATGTACTTACCATTTTAATATGGATATCTTCTTCTTTTAAAGTAGTGAACATATTCGCAGCAACACCAGGATTAGAGACCATACCAAATCCTACAATTGATATTTTTGCTAAATGATTTTCATATTCTACTGATTCATATTGTAATGTTTCTTGATGTTGCTCTAATACCTCTAATGTTTCTTTTAAATCATTAGAATGGATTGAGAAGGAGAGATGAACAGTTCCTTCATTTGTAATACTTTGAATAATGATATCTACATTAATATGTGCCGCTGCTAATGTAGAGAAAACTGTTGAAAGTGCACCTTGTTCCAAACCTTTCATTGTGACGCGTGTAATATTATCTTCAAATGCAATACCTTTAACGATTGATTGTTGTTCCATGTTACATTCTCCTTTTACAATTGTTCCATTTTCTTGTTCCATACTTGAGCGAACTTCTAAAATAACACTATGATTTTTAGCAAATTCAACAGCACGTGGGTGTAATACACCAGCACCAAGATTCGCTAGTTCTAACATTTCATCATAAGAAATTTCATCTAATTTATAAGCATCTTTTACAACTCGTGGGTCCGTCGTATATACACCGGTCACATCTGTGTAAATATCACATTTTTTTGCTTTCAGTGCAGCAGCTAATGCAACAGCCGTTGTATCAGAACCACCGCGCCCAAGCGTTGTAATTTCATGTTTTCCACTAATTCCTTGGAAGCCAGCTACAATAACAATCGTACCTTCAGTAAGATAAGACTGAATTCGATCTGTATGAATGTCAGTAATCCGTGCACTACTATGTACAGATTCTGTCGTAATACCAGCTTGCCATCCTGTTAATGAAATCGCGTTATAACCTTTTGCTTGTAGTGCCATCGTTAATAATGAAATCGTTACTTGTTCTCCTGTAGATAAAAGCATATCCATTTCGCGTTTACTCGGATTTTCTGAAATCGCGTTAGCAAGTGCGACAAGTTCATCTGTATTTTTCCCCATTGCCGAAACGACAGAGACGATACTATGTCCTCGTTCATATTCTTCAATAATTAAATTTGCTACATGTTGAATACGCTCAACACTTCCGACAGAAGTGCCACCAAATTTTTGTACAATCGTTTCCATTACGAATTCCTTCTTTCATCCATTTTTAAGAATAGATTAGGACATATATAAATCCCAATATTCCTGTAGTTACCAGAGAAAAACAAAAAACACCATCTCAAATAAGTGAGGATGGTGCTGTTACAGGAAAAGGGAAACAGAAAACGGAGCTAATAAAAAAACCGCCAAAAAAGGAATATCATAAAAATGATATCTCTTTTTTGTAGATAGCTCTTCATACATACACTTCTGTACATATGACAGTTCTGTTTCTATTCGAAAACAGCCCCAATCGATAAATGCAGAGAAAATTATCGATTTCGGCAATACTTCCTTTCATCTAATTTCATAGACATCTCTGTGTCTCCATTAGAATAATCATAAGTATTGCAACCTCTATCTCACGTTTTAGGCGAGAGTGTTTGATTTATGAAGTTGTTGGTAACATTTGTTTTATAATAATTTAAATTTTTCGGGGAATCAAGTGTTTTGTATAAGTTTTAAAAATTCTTTCTTTTCTTGGAGGAGTTTGTGAAAAGCGTAGCAAAATAAATTCATAGCATGTACATTAAATTTATAGTGTATTGGAGGTGGAAGAATGAAGGGGAAAAAGCCTATTTATGTTTCGGCAGAAATGAAAACGACAATGGAGAAATTATGGGAATATACGCAAGAGCCAAACATACATACAGAGTGGGATGCCCGCTTTACTGAAATTTCATATTTAGAGAAAAAAGAAGGAGAACCGCAGAAGTTTTTATATAAAACGAAAATCGGATTTGGACTTGAAATAGCTGGTGAAGGGGAATCGATAGGAGAAATAAGAAAAGAAACGGGTGAACGGATTTCTTCTTTAAAATTTTGGACAGATAATCAATTATCACTTATTCAAATAGGGCGTGGTTATTGGAGGTATACACCGTGTAAAGAACACATTCATTTTGAGACACAATATGATTATAATACGAGATTTGGTCGTATAGGGAATGTAATAGATATCTATATGTTTCGGCCGTTATTGGGCTGGGCGACTGCTTGGAGTTTTGATGCTTTAAAATTATGGTTAGAGAAGGGGTTGCACCCTAGATTACTAATTAGAAGAACAATGACATACTGGCTCGTATGTTTTTTATTTGCATTTGTATGGATGTATCAAGGAATAGTGCCGAAACTAGTGTTTACTCATTCAGAAGAACTAAAAATGCTATCTGTGATGATTGGTTCAACTGAACATAGTATTTTTGTACTTAAAATAATGGGATTACTAGAAATTATTTTTGGTGTCCTATGGCTGTTGCCATTTCCGAAACGAAAAGTATTTGTCGTACATATCTTTATGTTAATAGCCTTAACGATTTCGGCAGGATTTACGAATATCGTAAGCTTTACAGAGCCGTTTAATCCAATTGCATTAAATGTTCTACTAATGGGGTTATCAATTGTCGGTTACATAAACAGCACGAATTTGCCAAGTGCAAAAAATTGTAAGAGGAAGAGAGAGGGATAATGTATGGCTAATATGTATGAAAGACTATTAGGGGATTCTTATAAAAAACTTCATCCGAAATTACAGAAACGCTATGAGATTACGGAAGAAAAGTGCTTTACTGGAGAAGGAAAGATGGATGAAATTTACGGAGGTTCTATTTTCGTAAAATTAATATTAAAAATTGCATCGAAGTTTAGAATGTTTTTCTCTGAGCGGGGGAAGGAAGTGCCATTTACAATCCATAATACCGCTGAGCGAGATGAACATGGAAATGAACTTGTGCGGTGGAATCGTACTTTTTATTTTCATAATAAGAAAAGATACTTTAACGCTATTATGCAGAGGGATAAAGAGAATAATGAAATTGTAGATTATTTTGGTGAACCGCATATACTTATTTCTACATTGCATTTTCATATTGATGAGGTGGGGGCAATGCATATTTCTTCAAAGAAACAATGGTTTTACATGTTTGGAAGGAAAGTTCCGTTACCTACGTTTTTATACGGGGATGCCAACATTGTAGAAAGTTATGATGAAACACTACAATGCTTTCGAATTCATGTACAAGTACGAAATCCGTTAATTGGTTCATTATTTTCATATAAGGGAACATTTGTGGAGAGGAAATAAATGATATGAAAAATATAATAGTTGGACTTGCTTGTTATATTATTTTTCTAATATGTGAGTGGTCAAATGTAAACCCAGTGGAAGCAATTATTTTATTATCTATTTTGTTATTTATACCGATGTCATTTTACATCATTGATAAGAAAACAAGAAATGGATCATATGTATTCTTTTATAAACTGGTATCGCTGTTATATCCAATCGCAGCAATTAGTGAAACGCTAGCTTTCGTAACAAATCACTATTTCTTTGCGTTACTTTGGTTTGTATATACAGGAATTGTTGCGTTATTTGGTGTAAGTAGATTACTAGAAAGAGGCTGGAAACCGTTAGAAGAGGTGGCTATTGATAGTGCGTTTATGTATTTGTTTTTAGGTGGTTTCTGGTTTTTTGCTTCAGTAGCAAAACTTTCCATTATGCATTTTAGTTCTGAAATTGTTTTGCTTACCGCTGCACACTTTCATTATTCGGCATTTCTATTGCCGTTATCAGCTGGTTTCATTGGGAGAAAAAGAGAAAAGAGAAGTAAAATATATGATGCTATTATGTTTATCATAATCATTTCACCTATGACAGTTGCAATAGGAATTACGTACTCAAGAGTATTTGAATTTTTTGCAGTGTTCCTATATTTATGTGCGATTTATGGTTATGGGATGTATGTTTGGCGCACGAAATTTAATGCTATCAGTGCAAAGGTTCTTCTGATCATATCGTCTAGTACACTCATGGTAACAATTATGTTTTCACTTATATATTCATATGGGAATTTGAAACATGTAATGACGATTACAATTGCTCAAATGGTTTGGATTCACGGTGTTGTCAATGGAATTGGAGTGGCGTTACCAGCATTTGTCGGTTGGATGATTGAAGAGAGTGCTCCGAATTATAAATATTACGGGAAATCAATGAGCAGGTTAAGAGGAAATACGACAGTTGGGGAAGCATTTTTACATAACAGAAATTTAATAGATAGCAAGGAATACAAAGGTTTAGTTGATAATATGAATGATTTTCATAGTGAGGCATTTAACATGGCGAAGGTTCCTTTAAGTATTATTCGGTTTTATGAACATACAAAAGAGTATGAGTTACAATCGCATATTAAATGGACTCGCTGGTTCCGCCCGGTTGCATTTTGTTATGAGAAAATGAGTAAGCGTGTAGGTCAAGTACATTTAGGAATGGGCGGCAAGTGGGAAACGATGCAAGGCTCTATCATTGGGATAATAGATGCAAAGGATGGAAGAGAGAATGTAAGGGCTTGGCTGAGAAAAAATGAAGCAGGAGAATCTATATTTGTAGCTCTTTACTCAAAGCATACATATATGAACGAGACATATATGAATATTGCATTACCTTTACCATATTCAAATATGACGGGGGTTTTGAAATTATGTAATAAGAGTAATGATTTAATTATTACTAGTAAGCTAAGAGAAAATGGTAAGGGAGATGAGGGTATTTATTTACATACTCATTTCTTTACAATACGTTTACCGTTAGCAGAGACATTTATTATTACAGAGAGAACGGATCACATATTAGAAGCTAATCATAGAATGTGGATATTTGGAGTTAAGTTTTTAGAAATTGATTATGAGATTAAGAAAATAGAGGAGAAGTAGGAAAAGCTTGGAGAGATTCCAAGCTTTTTTATGTATGGGTAATTGTCATAGCAACTTGTTTATCTAAGTCTCGGTCCCAGACGCGTTGAATTTCAAACGTACCTTTTTCAAAAAATAATGGGAATCTCTCTTTAAACCAATCTTGCATAGGAAGATTTAATGCTGTATCGATTGGTACCCATAATAATTCGCCCTCTGGAGGATTCATAAGAAGTTCGCCTTCAAATGAGTCTGTCCAATAATTAAATACCATATATCGAACATTTTCTTTCGGATTTACGTATTCATCTAATCCCTTAAAATTTAAATTTGAGACAAGTAATCCAGTTTCTTCTTTTACTTCTCGTGTAGCAGCTTTAACGATACTTTCTGGGAAATCTACTTTTCCGCCAGGAGCGATATAGCCAGGGAAGCCTAGATGATCGGGGCGCTGTATTAGCAATACTTCGTTATTCCGCTGAATCATACACATCGTGTAAATACGGTGTTCTATATCTTTCCAATTGTTGCTCATATGAATCTCTCCCTTATAAAACCTTATAGTTTTTAACTATAGTTATATATGACAAAAAATACAATAATAATACAAAATTATACAAATTACAATTGACTATTACTAATTTTCAGAACTATAATTAGTCTGTTACATAAATACATTGTACTTGAGAGGGGAATATATTCTATGAAAAATAGAATAATCGCAGCAGGAGTAATCGCAGCTAGTATATTATCTTATTCATCTAGTAGTTTCGCACAAACAAAAAAATTTCCAGATGTCCCAGCTAAACATTGGGCAGAAGATTCTATTTACTATTTAGTAGATAAAGGTGCAGTTAAAGGTAACGATAAAGGAATGTTCGAGCCTGAAAAAGAAATCACTCGTGCAGAAGCAGCTACAATGATGGCTCAAATCTTAAACTTACCAATCGATAAAAATGCTAAACCATCTTTCGGTGATTCTCAAAACGAGTGGTATACTCCATTCATCGCAGCTGTAGAAAAAGCTGGTGTTGTTAAAGGGAAAGGACCAGGTGTATTTGATCCAACTGGGAAAATTGACCGAGTTTCAATGGCCTCTCTTATTGTAGAAGCTTACAAATTAGATTCTAAAGTAAATGGTACTCCAGCAACTAAATTCAGTGATCTAGAAAAAAGTTGGGGTAAAGCAAAAGCTAACATCCTAGTTGAATTAGGTATTTCTGTTGGGACTGGTGACAGATGGGAGCCTGAAAAAATTCTAACTAAAGCAGAGGCAGCTCAATTTATTAAAAAGGCAGATTCTCTTAAAATAGGCAACCCTTTAGTAGAACAGATGATTATTATTGATCCAGGTCATGGAGGAACAGATCCTGGGAAAGCGACACAAGGATTACATGAAAGTGATATTGTATTAGATACATCTAAAAGATTACAAAGTTTAATAGAGAAACAAACTCCATTCCGTGTGATGTTAACACGTGAAACAGATATTCGTCTTGGTGAAAAACAAGGAGAAGACCTTAAAAATCGTGTGGATTTCGCGAAGGAACATAATGGAGATATTTTTGTAAGTATCCATGCAAATGCTTCTCAAAAACATGATGGACATGGAACAGAAACTTTTTATTATAAAGGATCTGAAAAGAAAGAATTAACTGAGCGTGAAAAAGATAGTTATATGTTAGCTGATAAAATACAAAAGCGATTAGTTAAAGCTCTAGATACAAGAGATCGTGGTGTGAAACCAGAAGACTTTTATGTACTAAGAGAAAATGAGATGCCAGCAGTATTAACGGAGCTAGCGTTTTTAGATAACAGCGCGGATTATGAGAAGTTAGCTTCAGAATCAGGAAGACAAATAGCAGCTGAGGCAATTTTTGCGGGTATTTTAGATTATTATGAGTGGAAAGGTTTTGATGTTTCAAAATCTCGTTTAACAAAATAATAATGTTGATTGCTAGGCCCATCGTCTATATAGAGATGGGCTTTTTATGTAAGTTTTTGTAATTTTATATCAGGATAAAAAGATATATCGTATTATACTAATTATGAATAAAATAATGGTAGATTAGTTTATTTTTATCACGTATACTTTTACTGTTGACTAATTAAGAGTTTGTTAGTTTAATAGGGAAAATTATACGATAAAGGGAGGCAAGTTAACACGGGACAAGTATATACATAACGTGTTAAAAAAAATATGAAAAAAGTTATTTCTAATGTGTTAGCAGTGACAGTCGCACTTCAAGTAGTGATGGCTCCAGCAACTTCGTTTGCAGCTGAAAAAGAATTTCCAGACGTACCGAAAAATCATTGGTCATATAAAGCAATTACTAATTTAACGTCAAAAGAAATTATTGCAGGATATGATAATGGTAAGTTTGGCTTTGGGGATGTTGTAAATCGTGAGCAAGTAGCCGCATTAATATATCGTGCATTAAAACCAGAAGCAAAAAGCGATTATAAAAATCCATACTCTGATATTAGCGAAGGAATAACAATGTTCCAAAAAGAAATTTTAACTTTAACAGATATGGGGATTTTCGTAGGTGATGGTAAAGGAACATTTAGACCGAAAGAATCTTTAACTCGTGCTGAAATGGCGGTAATTTTACAGAAAGCTTTTAAACTAAAAGTAAAAGCCGATCATACATTTAATGATGTTCCGAAAGATCATTGGGCAAGTGAAGCGATTAGTGCATTAGAGTCTAACGGCGTGACTGCAGGTAATGGAGCAGGTGCATTTAATCCAAATAGTGTTTTAACGCGTGAGGAATATGCACAATTTTTATATAACGCTATGGCATCGTATATCAATCTAGATGTAACGTTACCATCTAATATAACGGCACAACAGATTGATAATTTTATTAAAGAATGGCATCCTGACAGTCCGCTTATTGGAACGGGTAAAGATTTTATTCAAGCACAAAATGAGTATGGTGTGAGCGCATTATACTTAGCTGCACATGCAATCTTAGAATCTGGTTACGGGAAATCAGAAATTGCATATCGTAAACATAATCTATTTGGACTAAAGGCATTTGATTGGGATCCATTTGCATATGCAAAATATTTACCATCGTACGGGCAAAGTATTTCGTATAATGCTGATTATGTAAGAAAGAACTACTTAGAAGAAGGCGCTCCTCATTTCAATGGTTACACATTACCTGATATGAATGTTAAGTATGCAACAGATAAAGCATGGGCTGGAAAAATAGCTAATATTATGGAACGTATTAAGCCTTTCAATAACAAAGATTATCAAAATGTAAAACGATTAGCGAAAAATCCTAATACATTAAATGTAAATGCACTAGGCGAAGCGATTCCATATAAAGATTATGCAAAAGATGCAAAAGCTACAGTTCAATCGGTAGGATCTTACTACCAAGTTCCATTCCCGTTTAACAATCCAATTAAGAGTGTACCAAATGTTACACAAAATGAAGTTGGGAAATTAGAAAATGGTAAGAAAGTAAATGTATATCGTGAAGATCCAAACGGCTGGGTAGAATTTTCATTTGAAAATGCTCAAGAAAAGTATTGGACATTGAAGAAGAACTTAAAATTATAGAAAAAAAGGTGTTTTCATTTATGAAAACACCTTTTTTATATTTTTACCAATAATTTAACAGTTTCATATATAATTTAAAGTGTTAAAGATTGAATTTTCTGTTTTATATTTGGTGTTAACTTAATTTGAAAAGAGGAGAGCAGTATGCAAGGAGAAATACGAACAGAGAAACATGTAAGTTATGTCGGTAAATTGTTATTGCCAGTTAAAGCGTCACCACATTTTAAATTTTTGTGGATTGGGCAATTACTTTCGACTTTAGGTAGTTCGATAACGATGGTTATTTTGCCGGTCGTTGTGTATTCATTGACTGGTTCAACAGTTGTAATGGGAATGACTATGGCGATGTACATGCTTCCTAATATTCTTGCGTTACCGTTTGCTGGATTAGTAGTAGATCGAATTGATCGAGTGAAATTAATGTTATTTACAGATATACTTCGTTGCATATTAATGCTATTACTTGCAACGCTTATATTTATGGACGTTTTAACAATTCCACTTCTATACGTACTCGTAGCGTTATATGGGCTTATGGAAGGGATATTTCAGCCAGCATATGCGGCTGTAAGGGCGAAAGTATTTGTACCGGAAATTCGAAATGCAGCTAATGCATTAACGCAAATGAGTAATCAAGGTATACGACTAATTGGGCCGGCTCTTGGAGGATTGATTGTTTCAGTTGCATCTGCCGGAATAGGATTTGGACTGGATGCAGTAACATATTTGCTATCATTTTTATGTTTAATATTTTTAAGAGAAATAAAGTTTAAAAAAGTAAAACCCATCGAAAAGAGAAAGATTGATTATAAACAAGAGTTTATGGAAGGTGTTTTCGTTTTAAAAAGTCATCCGTGGCTGTGGGTTACAATTTTAGTTTTTTCTTTCGTAAACATTTGTTATGCCGGCATTATCGTCGTATTAATTCCATGGTTATTTAATGTTCATCATCATTTTGAAGCATACGTGTATGGATTAGGAATGGCATCTTCTGGTGTTGGAGCTGTAATTGCCGCACTTATTTTTGGTGGGAAGGAGCGGTGGCCTAAGCGGGGATTACTTGCCTATGGTGGTGTTTTAATAAGTGGTTGTGCGCTTTTGATAATGCCGTTTATTACTTGGGCACCTGTTTTAATTGGATTAATGGCAATTGAAGGTTTCGGTATGATGATATTTGGACTCATTTGGGAAACAAGTTTACAAGAGCTTGTGCCAGAAGAAGCATTTGGAAGAGTGGCAAGCCTTGATATGTTAGGTTCATTTGCTTTATTGCCACTAGGTTATGTGGTTGTAGGATGGCTAGCTACTGTCATAGGTGGCGAGATAACGATTATAACATTAGCTATTTTAGTACTTGTAACAATTGGAGTAGCATTATGTGTACCGAGTATTCGAAGATTTGATTGATGATATAAGGGAGGGGGAAACGACTTATATGATGATAAAAAACTTGAACGATATAGTCGTAAAGGAATTGGACAGCCAATACACTTTGCAGGAAAAGATCTTTGAAGCAAAAAATTTCACAGTCTATATTGCTACCCATAGAGAAAATAAGCTAGCATATAACCAACTAGTATTAATAAAACATTTTTGTAACGAAAAGCCTTCCGTATATATTTGGCATAAGAAAATTAGCACCGATGCAACAAAACTGGATATCACAAAAGAAGTGACAGAAGCAATTCAATCTGGTTTTGTAAATGAAGAGTAAGCCCTAATCAAATTAGGGCTTATTCTTCATTAAATACAAATGATTGTTTCATTTGTTTCCCTTCATTTACCGGATGACCGTTGTAAGAGAAATTCTTTTCTTCCCAAGTGATGACGACTTTGAAATTGTGGCTGTTAAAATCTAAAGGGAATACAATGTAGTCAAAGCTCGTCTGATTTTTTGAAACGTTGCTATTTAGCAAAGTAGGATTAAAAGTAGCTTTAGAGGTAGGGGTGTTATCAACTATTTCTACAGCTACGTTTGACACATCATTGCCGATGTTTTTTACGAGTAAGCGATATGTATCGTATACACCTTGTTTTGGCTGCACTGCTTGCTTGTTTGCGTTATGGGATTTATCAATTTCGATATACCACTGTTTAGACTTTGATTCAATTGGTAGTGATTGAAATGTGTATGCACTAGCTTGTATTGGTAGTGCTAAACAGATTAGTGCAAAGAGAGAAAATATTTTTCGTTTCATTTTTAGAGAGCTCCCATTCTGTAACGGATTTATTTATTATTATTTTCTTTTTGTGAAAGGGTATACCATATAATGTAAGAGTTTGTTTTGTGAATATCGGATTAGGAGTTATTATCTTAGTTGTTACGCTTATACTTAGTGTTAGTACAGCTTTTTCCCAACAAGAAAGCCGATTGCCTTTAGGCATAGAATGAAAGGGAAGCTGGATCCGGAATGCTACTAAAAATCGTAAGGTCCGTGGTAATTTAAGTATCCAAAGTATAGGTAGTTTCTTCAGGTTTTTTGTTTAATTTTTCCGAAATAAATGATTATAGAAGGGTGTTTCAAAGTATTGGTTGAAGGGATATGTAACGAGCTTGATATGGTTAGTATCGCAATGTTATGTGATACTAATCGCGTTCATTTGTTTTTAAGTACACGGACAATCACTCCTTAGCCCTGCGAATATAAGGAGAAAATAAAATGAGTGACATCAAAATGTTTGAGAGCAGAATGCCCTCATTAGAACGTTAAATAGTATATTCAATATATTTAGGGGATTAGAGGAAAAAGCTGTGTAGAGGCCATACTACACAGCTTTTTTCGTACGTCTGACTCTAGGATAACCACTTAAGCTTGTTTAATTGTTACGTATACGCACTTCTGTATCACTATCAAAAAAATGTGCTTTTGTTAAACTAAAGGCTACTGAAAGCTTATCGCCAGCTTTCAGTTCTGATCGAGCATTAATTCGTGCGACAAAACTTTGATTTTCAAGTTTTCCATGTATCATAGTCTCAGCACCTAATAATTCAGCAACTTCAATATTAATTTCGACAGTTGAATCGGGAGAAGATTGAAGGACAATTGGTTCATCGTGAATGTCTTCTGGACGAATACCGAGTATAAGTGTTTTTTGGTTGTATCCCTTTTTCTGCAATTTTTTTAATTGTCCTTCTGGTACTTTAAAACGAATGTTTTCTATATGAAAATAGTTATCTTTTAATGTTCCAGTAAAAAAATTCATGGCCGGAGAACCAATGAATCCGCCAACAAAAACATTCTCTGGAGTATCATAGACTTCTTTTGGTGTACCAACTTGTTGGATGATACCATCTTTCATCACAACAAGGCGTGATGCCATTGTCATTGCTTCCGTTTGGTCATGTGTTACATATATAGTAGTTGTGTTTAAACGACGATGAAGCTTAGAAATTTCTGAACGCATACTTACACGTAATTTAGCATCTAAATTGGATAGAGGCTCGTCCATTAAGAATACTTTTGCGTCACGAACGATAGCTCTTCCTAATGCAACACGCTGTCGCTGCCCACCTGATAATGCTTTTGGTTTTCGCTTTAAATAATCTTCAAGACCTAATATTTTTGCCGCCTCAGTTACGCGATGATTAATTTCATCTTTTGGTAGTTTTCGTAATTTTAAACCAAACGCCATATTATCGTAAACAGACATATGTGGGTATAGTGCATAATTTTGAAATACCATTGCAATGTCACGATCTTTTGGAGCGACATCATTCATAAGTTTACCATCAATATAAAATGAGCCATTAGAAATATCTTCTAAACCTGCAATCATACGTAGAGTAGTTGATTTTCCACAACCAGAAGGACCAACAAATACAATAAATTCTTTATCTTGAATATGTAAATTGAAATCAGAAACAGCAGTTGTTTTATTATCATATAATTTGAAAATATGATCTAATACGAGTTCGGCCATTATACATCACCCCTATTTTTATAATTAACTGAATTATAAGGTTTATTGATTGTAAGGTGAATTGGCAAGTTGCACAAAAAATGTTAATTTTTTTATGCAAAATTACGAGATGTTCAAAGAAAGAAAAGCCAAATAGACAGCCACAGCACCTTCAAATGTTTTTATATTCAATCCTGTTTTTTCAATAAATTTGTCAATTCGATACTGTAAAGTATTTCGGTGTAAATATAATTGTTTGGCCGCAAGTGATACATTTAAATTACATTGGAAGAATACTTTAATACTCTCTATTAGCTCTTTATCATTGAAAACATGTGCTAATAAATGATTTGTATATTTTTCCCTCTTTTCTTTTGGTAATAAGGTCATTAATTGATAAGGAAGGAGTTGTTCAATGTATGTAATTTTCTTTGATAGATAGGGAGAAAGATAAGAAAATAAATTTCGTTCCCATTGATACAAGTGAGAAATTTGATTGGTATGGGTGTAGTGTCTGCCGACAAAAAAGGATAAGGATATAAAAAAATCTGTTTCCAGCGTATCAAGGGCTGTTTGCAAGCTATATTCAGATATATTTTCTGTTAAGATGAGGACTCCAGTTTGTGAAGTTTCCCATATTGTAGGATTATCAAAACCAAGTATTGAATGTAAAGCATTATGAAATTCTTCTCGTTCCGTTATAGGGTGCGTTGTGAAGAAATGTAAAAAGCGTACAGATGTTATTTGAATATCTTTACTCTGATATAATGCTTCGTACCAATACTTTTCTATTTCTGTTTCATAGCATGTGTCAGTATGGAGGGGGGTTAAGAGGGATGAAAGTAATTGACACTCTTGTTTATGTAAGCGAGATTTACGAATTCCTACTCTATTCCCATCAATCAAAAACCAACTGTACTCTTCAGAAAGTATGGCCTCATTAATTTTTATATCTTTATCGTAATATCTTTTTAATTGTTGAATCATATGAACACTCCTTATCTTTATATTATTTATTAATAACAAATGCTATAGGGATAATGGATTGACATAGTTTGTGTTAAAAATTTAAAAAATTCAGAAAATATATTGCGGAGGAAAAAGTGATAGTGTTATACTTCATAACAACTGGTAATGACAACATCATGTCGTGATCGAATTGGTATATGTATAAATAATATATCAATGATAGTTTATTCCTTCAACTGGTAATGACATAAGTCTACTAAAATTGATAGGAAGGGAGAGAAGAGCATTGTTTTTATAAATGAATAAAATTCGTTTGTAAACGCTTTATTTATAAGGTGCTCCAAATCTTTTGTAAAGTTGATTATATTAGTTTGATTTGTTGTCAGTGAGTTACAAGAAACAGAAGTAAGGATTTTGTTATATAGATGATTGTTTCTAGAGGAGGAAAAGGGATGAAAAAGTGGTTTATTTTCTTTTTGTCAACATTGCTATTGGTAATAGTAGGATGTTCTAACAGTGGCGAAAAAGTTAACACGTCATCTAAAGATGAAAAGATAGAATTACGGTATGCACTTTGGGATAAGAAACAACTACCAGCAGTGGAGAAAGTGGTTCAACAGTTTAATGAAAAACATCCGAATATTAAAGTGAAAATAGAATTAACAGCGTACGGACAGTACTTTCAGAAGCTTGAAACGGCAGCAACAGGAAATGCATTGCCGGATGTATTTTGGATGAATGGACCAAATGTCGTGAAATACGCTTCGGGAAAAGTATTGATGCCTTTGGATGATAAAGCGAAAAAAGATAATTATAAATTGGAAAATTACCCAAAATCTTTAGTTGATTTATATACAGTAGATAATAAAACTTACGGTATTCCAAAAGATTTTGATACAACGGCACTTTGGTATAACAAAAAATTATTTGATGAAGCTGGAGTAGCATATCCAGATGATTCATGGGATTGGGAGAAAATGAAAGAAGCTGCAAAGCAATTGACGAAAAAGGAAAAAGGTGTTTGGGGATTTGCAGCAGCAATGGGAAATCAAGGTGGTTATTATGATCTCATTTATCAAAATAAAGGGTATGTTCTTTCTAAAGATAAAAAAACAGTAGGATTTAATAAACCACAAGCAATTGAAGCATTTAATTATAACATTAGTTTTATTAAAGAAGGATTATCACCAACATTTGCTCAAATGACAGAGACAACAGCATCTGATTTGTTTTTATCAGGTAAAGTAGCGATGATTTTTGACGGGCCTTGGATGGTACCAGAATATAAGAAAAATCCTGATTTAAATATTGCTGTTATGCCAAAAGGGAAAGAAAGAGCTGTTATGATTCATGGTCTAGCAAATGTCATCTCAGCGAAAACAAAATATCCGGATGCAGCTTGGGAATTTGTGAAATATTTAGGTTCTAAAGAGGCAGCAGATGTGTTTGCAGAAACTGGAACAGTCATTCCTGCTTTTAATGGAACACAAGAAGCGTGGGTTAAATCCGTTCCAAACTTGAATTTACAAGCGTATATCACTGGTCTTGAATATTCTTACCCATTACCGAGTGTGAAAAATACAGGAGCTTTATGGGAGCAAGAAACAAAAGTATTAAAAAGGGTATGGGGAGGAGAATTGAATGTTGAAGAAGCAACAAAAGAATTAACAGAGAAAGCAAATGAAGTTCTTTCTAAAAAATAAGGAGAGGGATCCTCTCCTTGCTTTAAATCAAAAATTATGGGAGGAGTGAAGAGATGGAGGATCTATCAATAAAGGTAGTGGAGCAAAAAAACACACATATACAAAAAAAATATAAAAAGAAAAAGAAATTAGATTATATATGGGCATATGTCATGATTGCCCCAACTATGTTAGGGTTATTCATTTTTTATATGTGGCCAATTGTGCAAAATATTTATTTTAGTTTTACAGCGTGGGATGCGTTTGGTAGCTATGAATGGATTGGACTAGAAAACTATAAAAAGATGTTTACTGATAAAGATTTAGGAAAGGCTTTTCAAAATACATTTATTTATATCGTGCTTACTGTTCCAATCGGTATATTTTTATCCATCATATTAGCGGTGCTATTAAATCAAAACATTAAAGGGAAATCCCTTTATAGAACATTATATTTTTTACCTGTTATTACAATGCCTGCTGCAATCGCTATGGTATGGAAATGGATCTATAATTCTGACTATGGGTTACTCAATTACATGTTATCATGGTTTGGAATTGATGGTCCTAATTGGCTTACCAACCCTAACATTGCATTATATTCAATTATTATAGTTGCGATTTGGGGGGGGATAGGATATAACATGGTTATTTTTCTATCTGGTCTCCAAAACATCCCTAAAACATACTATGAAGCGGCAATTATGGATGGAGCCCGGCCAATTACAATTTTCTTTAAGATTACATTGCCACTTTTATCGCCAGTTATTTTCTTCGTAACGATTATGTCTTTAATTGGAGCATTTCAAGTATTCGATCTCATCTTTATGATGATTGGTAGAACAAGTAATGTAATTGAAAATACACAATCTATTGTTTATTTATTTTATCAAAGTGCCTTTATTTTAAATGAGAAAGGATATTCGGCAGCCATAGCAGTTGTATTATTAATTATTATATTAATCATTACAGCGATTCAAATGATATTACAGAAAAAGTGGGTGCATTATGATGAATAAAAGAGTAGGTGCAGTCAATAAAAATACAATTATGATTCATGCAATACTTATCATAGGTGCCTTATTAACCATTGGTCCTTTTATTTGGATGATATTAACGTCTCTAAAAACTTATACAGAATCTGTTCAAGTTTCACCAGTTATTATCCCATCTCAATTTATGTGGAGTAACTATACAGAAATATTCAACTTATTACCATTTTTTAAATTTATGATGAATACTGTAATTGTTACAATAGCTAGAACGGTCGGGCAGTTGTTTTTATGCTCATTAGCAGCTTATGCTTTTGCTAGAATACAATTTCCAGGTAGAAATGTACTGTTTTTACTAACTCTTTCCGTCCTAATGGTTCCGGCTCAAGTGTTTTTGCTTCCACAATATTTAATTATGGTAAAACTGGATTGGTTGAATACATTACAAGCGGTAATTGTACCTGGGTTATTTAGTGCATTTGGTACCTTTTTATTACGTCAGTTTTTTATGGGCGTTCCAAAGGAACTAGAAGAAGCAGCAAGATTAGATGGTTGCAATCACTTCCAAATTTATTGGTATGTTATGCTGCCTCTTGCGAAACCAGGTTTAATTGCGCTTGGTATATTTACAACACTCTGGTCTTGGAATGAATTGATGTGGCCGATGATTGTAAATAATTCACCAGATATGATGACATTGTCAGTTGGTTTATCTTCACTACAAGGGCAATATGCAACAAACTATCCGGTACTAATGGCGGGATCATTTTTAGCGATTTTACCAATGTTGCTATTGTTTGTTTTTTTACAAAAACAATTTATTGAAGGAATTACAATTACAGGTGGAAAATAAGAATAATAGAATAGGAGAGGATATGAATGATTACAGCGGCATTAATTGGGGCAGGAAGTCGTGGAATGTACGCTTATGCTTCTTACGCGTTAGAACATCCAACAGAGATAACTTTTGTTGCGGTTGCAGAATTGGATAATGCAAAAAGACAGAAATTCTCTGAAATGCATAGCGTTTCGGAAGATATGCAATTTGAAACATGGGAAGAGTTATTAGCGAAAGAAAAGCTTTGTGATGTATTGCTTATTTGTTCGCCCGACCGGTTTCATTATAAACCTGTTATGCAAGCGATTGAGAAGGGATACAAAATTTTATTAGAAAAACCAATGTCACCAAGCCCTACAGAGACATTGGAAATTGCAGAGGCTGCCACGAGATATAACGCATTATTAACAGTATGTCACGTATTAAGGTATGCACCGTTTTATAGGACTTTAAAAGAAATTGTTGATCAAAAGAAGATAGGGGACATCGTTTCAATTCAATGGAATGAAAATGTTGGTCATTGGCATCAAGCGCATAGTTTTGTAAGAGGGAATTGGCGTAATAAATCTGAATCAAGTTCAATGATTTTGCAAAAATGTTGTCATGATATGGATGTGCTACAATGGCTTGTGGGTGCAGAGTGTGAAAAGATTTCATCTTTTGGAAGTTTGACTCATTTTAAATCCGAACATGCACCTAAGGGTTCGACGTTACGTTGTACAGATGGTTGTGAAGTTGAAGAAAACTGCCAATATTCTGCTTTAAAATGGTATTTACACGAGAGAGATGAATGGCCAGCGAATGTAGTTTCTATTGATACAAGCATTGAAAATAGACTGGAGGCACTAAAAAAAGGACCTTATGGGCGTTGTGTGTACCATTGTGACAATGATGTTGTAGATCATCAAGTAGTAAATTTACTATTTGATAATGATGTAACAGTTGCTTTTACAATGTCTGCATTTACGAAAGAGTGTTGCCGTACGTTTAAAATTATGGGAACACATGGTGAAATTCATGGTCATGATGTATTAAATGAATTGAAGGTCAAATATTTTTCAGGTGAGGTTGAAACGATTTACCCAGAAACAATAGAAGGTGGACATATGGGAGCAGATAATGCAATTATGAATGATTTTATCGAAAAGGTAAAAAGCAATAAAACAGAAAGTTTAACGTCTGCAATGATTTCGGCAAATAGTCATTTGATTGCCTTTGCCGCTGAAAGATCAAGAATAACGGGTGAAACAGTAAATCTTAAGCAATATGTGACAGACTTACAAGAATCGATGAATCCAGCAAAATAAGAAGAGCGCATATAAAGGAACAAATTAAATGTACGATTAAAGTAAATTTTAACAGTTGGAATAAGCTTATCTTTCTATGTGAGAAAGTGATGGTAATTCCTATTTTCATTCGATATAATAGCCGTAAACTGGTTATAACAACTTTATAGATGAGGGAGTAAAACATGATTGCAAAAGATAATCGAACACCATTATACTACCAATTAATGGATATTATTGTGGAGCAAATTGAAACTGGGAATTTACAAGAACATGATAAGCTTCCATCAGAACGCGAGCTATGTGAGATTCATGATGTAAGTAGAACGACAGTAAGACAGACAATGCAAGAACTAGAAAAAGAAGGATATATTTATAAAAAACATGGTAAAGGGAGTTTTGTCTCACCTCGTGTATTTAATCAAAGCCTTGTTCGCTTTTATAGTTTCACAGAAGAAATGAAAAAATTTGGAAAGGTTCCATCATCAACAGTCGTATCATTTTCCATAATTCATTGCGATAAAAAAATATCGAAAATTATGAATCTTAATCATGAAGAAGAGGTATATCAAATTACAAGACTAAGGTTAGCTGATAAAGAACCGATGCTATTTGAAACATCTTATATTCCTGTAAAGTTCTTTCCATATTTAACGAAGAAAGAATTAGAAGAAACACCAATGTACGAGATTTTTCGTACAAAATATCAAGTCCATATCACGCGCGCGGTGGAAAGTTTCAAAGCGATTGCAGCAGAAAAAGAGCATGCAACATGGCTACAAGTTGAAAAGAATGAACCATCTTTATCTCTAGAACGGATTGCATATGCGAAAGAAAATATAATCGAATACACGCAAACCATTGCAAGAGGAGATAAATTTACTTACACAGTTGAATTACAATAAGTATGGTTATACTTATTGTAATTCAACTGGTAATGATGACGTAATAAGATATGAACTAATATTAAGGGGGTTCTCAAATGTTATTACATGCAAATGATGAAATAAGAGAAATATATGGAGCATGTTTTACAGCGAAAGAGATTGCACAACAGCCAGATCTTTGGGAGCAAGTATATTTGAATTTTCAAAGCAAGCAACATGAAATTATAGGTTTCTTTTCAAGTATTTCAAGAAAGCATGAACAAGTGAGAGTTATTTTCACTGGTGCAGGGACATCTGCTTTTGTTGGAGACACAATTGTTCCATATATAAAAAGAATAACAGATTTAAAGAAAATGCATATTGAAAGTATTCCCACAACAAATATAGTTTCAAGTCCTTATTACTATCTTCAGCCAGACATCCCAACAATTTTAGTATCTTTTGCTCGCTCTGGCAATAGTCCAGAAAGTTTAGCGGCAGTACAATTAGGAGAACAAATTATTCGTTCAGTTTATCATATTATTTTAACATGTAATGAAGAAGGAAATTTAGCGAAGCAGTTTCAACATAAAGAGAACGCTTTTGTTATGTATATGCCGCAGGAGGCAAATGATCAAGGATTCGCAATGACAGGAAGTTTTACCTCTATGATGTTAACTGCACTTATGTTATGTAACTATAATCATATCCATCTTTTAGAACCTAGCATTATGGAAATTGTAAGATTAGGAAAAGGTGTTATCGAAAAACAAGAACGGGAAATTCAACGAATTGCAGAAAAAGAATTTCGTAAAATTGTATTTTTAGGATCAGGCGTATTTGAAGGGCTTTCTCGAGAGGCTGCTTTAAAATTTCTAGAGTTAACTGCTGGTCGTATCCCAGTTATGTTTGACACCCCCCTTGGGTTTAGGCACGGACCGAAATCAATTTTAGATAAGGATACAGTTGTTGTATTATTTTTATCTAATGATGAGTATACGAAAAAATATGATCTTGATTTATTAAAAGAGATTTTTCAAGAGAAAGAAAGGAGCGAGATTATTGTTATAGCACATCAAGATAATCAAGAAGCAAGGAGACATTGTAATACGTTTTTATGCAATGAAGGACGAAATCTAAAAGATGACATGTATATTACGTTTATTTATATATTATACGGACAAATTTTAGCATTATATAAATCAATTGCATTAGGGATTACTCCAGATAACCCTTGTCCAAGTGGAAGTGTAAATCGTATCGTTCAAGGGGTAACAGTACATCCTTATAAAGGAAAGGAATAGTAATTTATGAACTACTACGTCAAAGCATCTATATATCTACTAGAAGATGGTGTTCGTGAAAGTGGATATTTACATATTGTAAATGGATACTTTCTAAAACATGTTGAAGAAATAGTAGACGGAGCGTTAGTAATGGATTTTGAAGGTAGAATTATTTCTCCAGGATTTGTTGATACACATATTCATGGTGTAGCGGGACATGATGTCATGGATAGCACATATCAATCGTTAAACAATATCTCTATTAAGTTATTGGAAAATGGTGTTACGAGCTTTTTGCCTACAACATTAACTGATTCTTCGGAAAATATAATGGGAGCTTTGAAAAATATAGCTCATGCAAAAAAAAGAGGGGTAGAAGGGGCAAGTATTATTGGATCTTTTCTTGAGGGACCTTGTTTTACGGAGGTATATAAAGGTGCACAAAATCCTAAATATTTTATTGATCCAACCATTGAAATGTTAGAGGAGTGGATTGTTGCATCAGAAGGGACCATTAAAAAAATTGCAATGGCACCAGAGAGAAGAGATGCTATTGCTTGTATACGTCATGCTGTGAAAAAGAATGTCCGTGTAGCAATTGGTCATGCGAATGCAAGCTATGAGATATGCCAGAATGCGATTCAAGCAGGAGCGACGATTTTTGTGCATACGTTTAATGGAATGAGAGGATTACATCACCGTGAACCTGGCGTTGTTGGAGCGGTACTCTCAACTGAGCATGTGTATGGTGAAATCATTGCAGATGGACATCATGTACATCCAAGCGTAGTGAATATTTTATATAAATGTAAAGGATACGACAAAACTTGTTTAGTTAGTGACTGTATGCGAGCGGGCTTATTAGGGGATGGCACATATAATTTAGGAGAATTTGTTGTCCAAGTGCAAGACGGCATTGCCCGAACAGAGGCGGGTTCTTTAGCGGGAAGTACACTTCGATTTATTGATGGTGTGAAGAATATGGAGAAATGGACAAATGCATCGTTATGGGAATGTGTTCATATGGGATCGTTAATTCCTGCTAAAAGTATTGGAGTTGATAATGAAATTGGAAGTATAGCACCAGGGAAAAGAGCTGATTTTCTTATATTAACAGAGGATTTAGATCTTATAGGAACAGTTGTAGGGGGAGAAATGAAATATAAAAAGAATAAAGAGAGGATTTGAGAGTATGCTTGTTTCAACTCAATTTATACTGAGAAATGCACAAGAACAGGGTTATGCGGTTCCGGCTTTTAATATTCATAATTTAGAAACTTTAAAAGCTGTAATTGAATCCGCAGTAGAGCTTAGGTCACCTGTTATTATAGCTGCTACACCAGGCACGATAAAATATATGGGAAAAGAATATCTTTTGCATATGATTGAAGCAGCGAGAAAGCGATATGATATACCAATTAGTCTACATTTGGATCATCATGAAGATATAAGTGATATTAAAAATTGTATCGATTTAGGAGTTAGCTCTGTTATGATTGATGCTTCGCATCATCCATTTGAAAAAAATATTCAGATTGTTCAGGAAGTTTCGGCGTATGCAAAACAATATGGAGTAACAGTAGAGGCTGAGTTAGGGCAATTATCAGGAATAGAAGAAGATATAGTAGTGGAAAACTCAATTTATACAGATCCTTACCAAGCGAAAGAGTTTGTAGAACGTACAAATATTGACTCATTGGCAGTTGCAATTGGAACGGCACATGGACTATATAAAGGGAAACCAAAATTAGATTTACAAAGATTAACAAATATTAGAAAGCAAGTTGATATTCCCCTTGTATTACATGGTGCCTCCGGATTATCGGACAGTTTAGTGCAAGAAACGATTCGTTTAGGAATTTGTAAAGTGAATATCGCAACAGAGTTAAAAATTGCATTCGGAACAGCATTACGTCAT
Organism: Bacillus sp. BC08; assembly: GCF_054326875.1. Taxonomy (NCBI): domain Bacteria; kingdom Bacillati; phylum Bacillota; class Bacilli; order Caryophanales; family Bacillaceae; genus Bacillus; species Bacillus sp. BC08. Next base: position 308,401 of record NZ_JBTGPA010000037.1, read on the forward strand.
TATTTATTTTCTCATCCAGAAGAAAATGATCCGCGTAAATATTTTTCAGATGCAATTATGGCGATGAAACGGGTTGCTGCAGATAAAATAAAGATGTGCAAAAGTTTAAATCGTGTGTAAGGAGATATTCTTATGATTGCGACAATTACATTGAATCCATCTGTTGATATGCGATATGAATTAGGAGAATTAAAACTAAACAAAGTACATCGCACGAAAGACTATGAAAAAACTGCGGGTGGAAAAGGCATTAATGTATCGAGAGTACTTCGTTTGCTAGGAGAAGAAGTAACTGGAGCCGGGTTACTTGGTGGTAGTAATGGTGAGTTCATAAGAAAAAACTTGAAAGATTTATCAATTATTGATGAGTTTGTTTCCGTTAAAGAAGAAACTCGCAATTGTATAGCGTTAATCACAAAAAAATCTGCGTCAGCTACTGAAGTATTAGAAGCAGGACCAGCTATTTCAGAGGATGAAATAGCTCTTTTTATAAAAAAATATGAAAGGATAGTAAAAGATTTTGAGTTTATTGTTGCATCGGGAAGTTTACCTAAGGGTATTCCAAATTCATTTTATCAGCAGTTGGCACAAAAGGCAGCTGAAAATGGTAAAAAATTCATATTAGATACAAGTGGAGAACCATTATTGCATGGCATACAAGGAAAACCATTTTTAATTAAACCAAACAGGCAAGAAATTTGCCAGTTGCTTCAAAAAAAATGTGTGTCACAGGAAGAAATGATTACGGAAGCAACTAAAATCTGCGAGAGGGGCGTGCAGTATGTTTTGTTATCACTTGGAAGAGAAGGAGCGATACTTATTACGAAAGATGAAAGCATAAGGGCGATTATTTCAGAAATAAAAACTATCAATGCTGTTGGCTCAGGTGATGCAATGGTTGCAGGAATAACGTTAGCACTCGCAAAGGGGTATGGGATAAAGGATGCACTTCGTTTTTCAGTGGCGTGTGGAATGGCTAACGCAGCTGAGGAAATAACAGGTTACATACAGCTTAAAAATGTAGAGAATTTCTATAATGAAATTATAATTGTCTAAAAGTAGGAAGGGGAGAAATATGGGGAGGTACGTTGCTTGTTTTGATATTGGAGGAACTTTTATAAAATATGCAATGATTGATGAACAAGGAATAGTACATGAACAAGGGAAAATAACAACACCAGTACAAAATCAAAAGAAAGAAATTTTGTATCGTATTTGTGAAGTAATATATGAGTTTGAAAAGAGCTATAAAATTCATTCTGTAGGTGTATCATCGTGTGGGATTATCGATAATATCAAAGGGGAAGTTCTGTATTCTGCCAATATTTCGGGATATAGCGGTACAAAAATAGCAGATTATATTTATAGTAAGACAGGGTATGTTACGAGTGTTGAAAATGATGTTCGTTCAGCTTGTCTCGGTGAAATGTGGAAAGGGGCAGGCAAGGGGAAGGAACATATAGTTTTAATCACACTTGGAACCGGGATTGGTAGTGGAATCATTACAAATGGCAAAATGCTTCAGGGAGTGAAAGGGCTAGCTGGAGAGCTTGGTCATATGATAATTGTTCATAATGGAGAAAAATGTAGTTGTGGCGGAGAGGGATGTTATGAGAGATATGCATCGACTTCGGCGTTGATTCGTCAGTATAAAGAAGCATCCAAAATTCAAGGGCTAGAGATAGGCACAATCACAGGTGAAGAAATTATAGAACGTATGTACAGAGGAGAGTGGTTGGCGAAAAATGTATATGAACAGTTTCTACAGTATGTTGTTGCTGGTTTAGTAAATATTACTTATATATTTAACCCCGAATTAATTATTATTGGGGGAGGTATTACAGGGCAAGGTGAACCATTTTTGAAACAAATTCAAGAAAGGTTCTATGACAAAATAATGGAAATCTATCAAAATAAGGTGAAAATCGTTTTAGCATCATTACATAATGATGCTGGTGTATATGGAGCTTGTTATGTAGCGTTGAATCGATGTGAGGAAAAGTCAATGAATATATAATCTTAGAAGATATTTATCGAGAATAGTTAACATGTGTAGAGCTTTTTTATTCAATTCACACAACCATCATCTTGTTTATGTAGAAGATGATGGTTGTTTTTATTTTGGGATTTAAGGGGAATATACATTCGTTAATGATGTACTATAAAGTATTTACGGATGTGATTTATCATTTCGGTTTTCGATTTGAAGTATAAGTCAAAAGGAATATAATTATGAAAAAATTTCCAAAAATACGTTAAAATAACATTGTCATACAACAAGGGGGATTTGTTTTATGGAAAATGGAGTTCTTGCTAAAGTAGATGTAACGAAAAGAATTGAATCGAAATCTAAGTACAATAAGAAACTTGAAAAATATCAAAGACGCTTATTAGCATTGCAGCAAATAGTAAAAGAAGAAAAAATCGCAGTTATGCTCGTTATGGAAGGCTGGGATGCGGCTGGAAAAGGCGGAGCGATTAAGCGAGTGACAGAACACCTTGATCCACGTGGGTTCCAAGTAAATCCAATTGGAGCACCAGCGCCTCATGAAAAACGGTACCATTACTTGCAACGTTTCTGGCGGAAACTACCTCAGTACGGGCAAATTACTATTTTTGATCGCTCATGGTACGGCCGTGTGTTAGTTGAGCGTGTTGAAGGTTTTGCTACAAAGGAAGAGTGGACGAGAGCGTATGATGAGATTAATGATTTTGAAAAACTATTAACAGATGATTATTATATAGTCGGAAAGTTTTTCTATCATATTAGTAAAGATGAACAATTAAAGAGGTTTAAAGATAGAGAGAACAACCCTTTGAAAAAATGGAAAATTACAGACGAAGATTGGCGTAACCGTGAAAAATGGGACGAGTATGTTGAAGCGATGGAAGACATGTTTGAAAAAACAAATAAGCCAAATGCAAAATGGCAAATTATCGCGAGTAACGATAAATTATACGCTCGATTGAAAACGTTGAAAGTGATTATTTCATTAATTGAGGATTATCTCTTAGAACATAATATAGAATTACCTTCGTATTATTATGAAATAAAAGAAGGAAAGACAGAGGGTTTTGCAGCTAATGAAGATGCAGTTGTAAAATAGTACAGAGTTTACATATGAAATATAAAGTAGAGTTACCCTGTAAGTTTGGGAACCCCTCGGTAATGGGAAAACATAAACCGTGGGGTTCTTTACATGTATAAATAAATTTTAGTATTTTAAATTTGGGGATTTTGTTGTTCTATAGTACATTAACAAGAGGTATTAGTTTTATAGAAAGGATGAGAAAATGATAGATACAGCAGATGCTTCAATAAGTAATCATATATATACAGAAGAAGAGCAACAAAAATTATACAAACGAACATTAGTAATCGTAAGTATTTCACAAATGTTCGGCGGAGCAGGATTGGCTGCTGGGATTACAGTAGGTGCACTTCTTGCGCAGCAAATGCTTGGGACAGATGCATATGCAGGATTGCCGGCAGCTATGTTTACAATGGGATCTGCGGTAGCAGCTTTCTTTGTTGGGAAGTTATCGCAAAAACATGGTCGCCGCATAGGGCTTTCAGCAGGTTTTATAGTAGGTGGATTAGGAGCTATTGGAGTTGTGGGGGCAGCTTTAACAAATAGTATTATTCTTTTACTAGTTTCTTTACTTATATATGGCGCGGGCACAGCTACGAATTTACAAGCGCGTTATGCTGGAACGGATTTAGCGAATAAGAAGCAAAGAGCAACTGCTATTAGTATTACGATGGTAATGACGACTTTTGGTGCAGTCGCAGGTCCCAATTTAGTAGGAGTAATGGGAAGGTTTGCTCATTCAATTGGAATTCCTGAACTTGCTGGTCCTTTCATATTATCGGCAGCAGCATTTATACTAGCCGGTCTTGTTCTATTTGTTATGCTTCGTCCAGATCCGTTACTTATTGCAAATATGATAGAAACATATAAACAAGAACATACATATAAAGGGCAAGCAGTAACAGAAGAAGCGACAGAAAACAAACGAGGTATTACTGTTGGAGCAATTGTAATGATACTTACGCAAATTGTGATGGTTGCAATTATGACGATGACACCAGTTCATATGGGGCATCACGGTCATGGATTAAGTGCAGTAGGACTAGTGATTGGTTTTCATGTAGGTGCAATGTATCTTCCATCTCTCGTTACGGGAATGTTAATTGATAAAATTGGAAGAACTACGATGAGTATAGCTGGTGGAGTAATTTTACTAGCGGCAGGTGTCATAGCTGCAATAGCTCCGAGTGATTCTTTAATACTATTAATTGTTGCTTTGTCTTTACTTGGATTAGGATGGAACCTCGGTTTAATAAGTGGTACGGCTCAAATTGTTGATGCAACTATACCTTCCACACGTGCAAAAACACAAGGGAAGATAGATGTGTTTATTGCGCTAGCTGGAGCTTCAGGCGGAGCGATGTCAGGTATGGTAGTAGCGAATTCAAGTTATGCGGCATTGTCATTAGCTGGAGGAGTTTTAGCTTTCATGCTGATTCCTGTTGTGATATGGACTCGGACAGGTAAATAAAATTAAGATAAAAGAAGCTGCGTTCAAAGAGAGATAACCAATCTTTGAATGCAGCTTTTTTGTAGTTAGTTGTATAAAAGAAAAATGTTAGTTTAAATCCCACTCTATAATAAGTCCTAAATGTGTAAGACCACCGCCAAATCCATATAGTAAAAGTGTATCTCTGTTATTTAATTTCCCTTCTTTTCTAGCTAAATCTAGAGCGAGTGGAATGGAAGCTGAAGATGTATTCCCCATGTATTTTACACTCATTAAAGTTTTTTGAATTGAAATTTCGGTTTTCTCACAAATAGATTCAATCATTCGTAAGTTAACACTGTGTGGTATGAACCAGTCTATATCATTTATTTGCATATTTGCAGTATGTAATAGTTCTTTTATACCTGCTGGCACCGTGCGTGTTGCCCATTTATATACTTCTCTTCCATTTTGCACGATTTTTTCATTTGTTTGCAGTGGTGTACCATTCATAGTAGTAGATAAGTTTGTTCGGTATAGATGAATACCACCGTGCCCATTTGTTCCCATATGCGTAGCAATAAAGCTTGGTTTGTTTTCATCTCTTTCTAATAAAATAGCTCCAGCACCATCGCCAAATAAAATACAAGTCGTTCTATCGGTGTAATCAGTAACTTTAGATAATGTCTCTGTTGCTACGACTAGTACTTTTTCATGTGATCCAGAAGTGATTAAGCTATTCCCAACGTGCAATCCATATGTGAAACCAGCGCAAGTTGCATTTAAATCAAATGCAATTGTATGAGGTATGCTGAAGTGTTGTTGTATTTGACATGCGACACTCGGAAAAAAATAGTCAGCGGTTGTTGTAGCGACGATGATACAGTCTATATCTTCTAAGTTCTTTTTAAAAGTTGTACATAAATTTTCAATTGCTTTAATGGCTAAGTGTGAGGAGTATTCGTCTTCGCTCGCGATTCGTCTTTCCTTCATTCCTGTTCTTTGTACAATCCATTCATCATTCGTATCAATCATTTTCTCTAAAGCGTTATTAGATAATATGTGATCTGGAACATAAGTACCAATTGCAGTAATACGAGATTTAGAATGCATAGGAACATCTCCTAACTTGTTTTTATAACCTGATACTAATATCAGGTTATAAAAATGTCAATAAAGATTTTTATTGTATTGAAGTGATACTCCTTAACTTACTATGAAGGAATTTGGCGAGTGGTGTAAAAATAATATACGATAAGTTTTTAAAATTGATTATGAAGAGAGTTGGGCTCTTTGAAAAGAATTTTGTATATATTGCCTGTTGTCATTATTTGTAGCGTTATTCTTATTATTTTTCCAGGGAAATCTTATGCTTGTGATTGTATTAACGTATCAGCAGAAGATGCATTTCAAAAAAACGATGTAGTATTTGAGGGGAAGGTAATTGAGGTTGGAAGGAAAGAAGGGATTGGGATTGAAGTATTATTTGAAGTGAAGGGAATTTGGAAAGGGACAACGTCTTCGCAAATTATTGTGTATACAAATGGTGGGGATTGTGTGTATCACTTTTTAGAGGGAGGAGAGTACTTAGTATATTCTTCTCAAAGAGGATCTGAAAAACAATTACACACACATAGTTGTAGTGGAACGAAGAGATTAGATGAGGCAGGAGCGGACAAAGTGGCTTTAAGTCAAATTGCAAAAGAATCTGTTCCGACGAAGAAAGTCGATTTAAAAGATGACATGTTGAAAGGTTTAAGTTGGTGGCAAGTTGTTACTCTTTCTATAGGTCTGTTACTGATAGTAGTTCTTGTGATTTTTATTGTAAGAAAAACGCGCAAAAAATGACGATTAAAGTAAATATATAAAGATTTTCTTTCGGTTTCTATAGGTGGTTTAATCTTGTGAAAGCGAATTACTTATGCTACACTTTATGTAACTTAAATGAACGGAGGGGCTTCCTTTGATCTTAATCAGATTACGTCTCAATACTTTGTGCCAATAATTGAATAGCGCTCAAAGGCTCTGTCTGTGTACAGAGTGAACGGGATTGGTCTGCCTATTTTAAAGGAACCCTTTATTAAGCTTATATGTGAAAAAGAGGGAGGGACGAATACGCCCTCTTTTTGTTTTGCCTTTATAAATAGAATGGGATCGCATAGGTGAACACTTATTGTGGATGCCTATATGATCTTGGGACTTTTTGACTATGAGATAGGATGAAAGTATAACTTTCTTCTATTTCTTTGGTGAACCCTTATCCGTTTACGAAAACACAGGCAGTAACCTGTGTTTTTTATTTTACGTAATCGAAATGGAGGAATAAATATATGGAAGAATTATTACAAAGAGCAGTTTTAGTTGGAGTAAATTTAGGTAATGAAGATGATTTTGCATATTCGATGGAAGAGTTAACAAATCTTGCAGAAGCTTGTGATGTAGAAGTAATTGGGCAAGTGACGCAAAATTTACAACGAGTAAATCCATCACATTATATTGGAAAAGGAAAGATTGAAGAAGTAGCAGCCTACGTAAATGAAGTAGATGCGAATATGGTAATCTTTAATGACGAATTGTCTCCTTCACAAATTCGAAATTTAGAAGCGGATTTAGATTGTAAAGTAATTGACCGTACCATATTAATTTTAGATATTTTTGCACAACGTGCGAAAACGAAAGAAGCGCAGTTGCAAGTTGAGGTAGCGCATCTTCAGTATATGATGCCTCGTTTAATCGGTCTTCGTGAATCGTTAGGAAGACAGAGCGGCGGAGTTGGTACGAAAAATAAAGGTGTCGGTGAGAAGAAATTAGAGTTAGATCGTCGTAAAATTGAAGAACAAATTTCAGTTTTAAATAAAGATCTAGAAGCACTTGTTGCCCAGCGTCAAACGCAGCGAAAGCAGCGTAAGAAAAATGAAGTACCAGTTGTAGCATTAGTAGGATATACGAACGCAGGAAAGTCAACGACGATGAATACGATGCTTGAGATTTATAATGGTACAGAAGAGAAGCAAGTATTTGAAAAAGATATGTTATTCGCGACGTTAGAAACATCGGTACGAAATATTGATTTGCCAGATAACAAATCATTTTTATTAACGGATACAGTTGGATTTGTAAGCAAATTACCGCATCATCTTGTGAAGGCGTTCCGTTCAACATTAGAAGAGGTAGCGGAAGCGGACTTACTTATTCACGTTGTAGATTACGCAAATCCAAATTACGAACAGTTAATTGATATTACAAATGAAACGTTAAAGAAAATTGGAGTAGAAAATATTCCAACCATTTATGCTTATAACAAATCAGATATGGCAGACGTTGAAATTCCGAAAGTACAAGAAGACCGTGTTTATTTATCAGCGAAGAAACACGTTGGAATTGAAGAACTTGTAAAAATGATTCGCTCACACATCTATAAAGAGTATACGAAGTGTGAAATGTTAATTCCGTATGATCAAGGACAGGTAGTTTCTTATTTCAATAATCATGCGCACGTTCTATCTACGAGTTATGAAAACGAAGGTACGAAACTAGAAGTAGAATGTAAGACGAGCGATTACGAAAAGTATAAGCGTTTTGCAATTTAATAAAAAAGGCGATCCTAATATGTTTTAGGATCGCCTTTTTCTTATTCTGTAATAGAGGCCCACTTATAAGAATAAATTCCTGCAAATGGACGAACAACAACACCTTTTACTGTTGGACGTTCTAAATATACAAGTCCTGATTGGAAGATTGGAGCGATAGCCGCATCATCTTCAAGTAAGATTTTCTCAGCATCTTGGAACGCTTTCCAACGTGCCGGTAAGTCAGTTACTAAAGTAGAGCTCGTTTTCTCAATTAATTCATCGTATTGTTTGTTTGAATAACTCATTTTATTAAACGGTCCGTCAGTGACAAACATATTTAAAAATGTTGTAGGATCAGGATAATCTGGTCCCCATGTAGAAAGTGAAATGTCATAGTCACCATTTCCTTCACGATCTAAAAATGCTTTTACTGGAAGAGGCTGTAATGTGATTTTTAAGCCAGGTAAGTTTTTCTCTAGTTCACCTTTTAAAAACTCGCTAATTTTTTTATCGTTAGATTCATCAGTTGTTATGATGGAAAGAGAAGCGTTTTGTAAATTTGTTTCTTTTTTCGCAGTTTCCCATAGTGTTTTAGCTTCTTTCACATTTGTTTCTACTTTGACATGACTTGTACTACGAAAATCTTTATTATCAGGTCCTTTTACAAATCCTTTCGGAACGAATGCATTCGCAGGTATAGAACCATTATTTAAAATTGTTGTTGCGATTCCTTGTTTATCAAAAGCAAGCGAAATAGCTTTTCGAGCGTTTTTGTTTGCTAATAAAGAATTTTTTTGGCTAAATCGGAAAAACGTCATAGAAGGACGTTCCATCTTCTTTAAGCTCGGATCTTTTTGATATTTATCAACAAACTCTGAATTAATCGTAATTCGGTCTACTTGTTTACTTTCAAATAAATTAACAGCTGTTGAAGTATCTTTTACGATATTTACATTAATTTCATTTAATTTCACATTTTTATTATCCCAGTAGTTCGGGTTTTTTGTCATTTTGTAACTTGTATCATGTTTCCATTCACTTAATTGGAACGGCCCGTTATACACTACATTTGCAGCTTCAAGTCCGTAATTTTTCCCTTGTACTTCTACAACCTTTTTGTTTTGAGGATAAAAGGTTGCAAATCCCATTAATCCTAAAAAGTATGGAACAGGGTGTTCTAACTGTACTTCAAGTGTTTTATCGTCAATTGCTTTTACACCAAATGAGTCAATTGGCAATTCTTTTTTATTTATTTTTTCTGCGTTTTTAATATCGAACATAATATGTGCGTATTCAGAAGCAGTTTCTGGATTTACGGCACGCTTCCATGCATATTCAAAATCATGAGCAGTTACTGGATCACCATTTGACCATTTTGAATCGTGTAATGTAAATGTATATGTTTTTCCGTCTTCGCTCAGTTTGTATGATTCAGCTGCCGCAGGAACAGGTTTATTGTCAGGACCAGGCATATATAATCCTTCCATTACGTTGTTTAAAGCAGCGTAAGAAAACCCATCGGTTGCGATAGACGAATCAAGTGTAGAAATTTCCCCAGCTTCTACAATATTTAATACTTGTTTTGAAGATTCTTTTTTCTTTTCCCCGGTAGTTGTTGCCTCTTGTTTTTGACCACATGCTGTTAAAAACATAGATAATGTGATTGAGAGTGCAACGATCCCTTTTGTTTTTTTCTTCATATTTGTCAACCTTCCCTTCATCTCTGCCTTAGTATAAAAGAAAATATAGAAAATTTCTATAAATAAATCCGATAAAACGTATAGAAAAAATATATTATGTAAGAAGTGATATTTCTGGAAAAAGAAATGAAACCAGTATAGAATAGAAATGTTTCAAAAGTCAGAATTTACCGAGGTTAAAGTTTTACTTTATTACACTTGCTGTAATAAATATATATTTTGTACAGGAAGGAGAGATTCATATATGCAGGCAGTTTCGAAAAAAAATACGATAGAAACACCGACTATATATCGAATACTATTTGCGATTAGTTTCGGTCACTTTTTAAATGATTCGATGCAAGCAGTTGTGCCGGCACTGTTTCCTATTTTGGAAAAAACGATGAATTTATCCTATATGCAAGTAGGGTGGATTGCGTTTGCGTTAAATATGACGTCATCGATTATGCAGCCAGTTTTTGGTATGTATTCTGATAAGAAGCCTTCACCATTTTTATTACCGCTCGGTATGTTTTCGAGTATGCTTGGGATGATTGGACTTGCATTTGCACCGAACTTTATTATTGTTATTATTTCTGTTTTATTTATCGGATTAGGTTCCGCAGTCTTTCATCCAGAAGGGGCTCGAGTTGCTTATATGGCAGCCGGTGCAAAACGAGGTTTAGCGCAAGCGATTTATCAAGTAGGAGGAAATACAGGGAATTCCCTAGCACCTATTTTTACAGCTTTAATTTTCGTTCCGCTTGGCCAAATTGGCTCTTTAGGTTTTACCGCATTTGCAGCGGTAGGAATTGTATTATTAATTTTCGTATCAAATTGGTATAGGAATGAATTAGCTACTGGTGCTGTAAGAAGAAAGAAGAGGGCTGCGCTTGAGGCTGAAAATGCGATAGTAAGTACACATATTAAATTTGTTATTATACTTCTTGTTTTTCTTACTTTTGTACGTTCTTGGTACGGTGCTGGTATCGGGAATTTTTATCAATTTTACTTAATTGAGCATTACGGTTTATCTATAAAAAATGCCCAGTATTTCGTATTCGCATTTATGATTGCCGGTGTATTAGGAACTTTTTTTGGTGGACCGTTAGCGGATCGATTTGGAAAGAAAACAATTATTGTATTTTCAATGTTAGGTTCGGCGCCACTTGCCCTTTTATTACCTCACGTTTCGCTCGTGTGGGTCGTACCGCTATTTTTATGTATCGGTTTTATTAGTTCAAGTAGTTTTAGTGTAATTGTTGTTTATGCGCAAGAGCTTGTTCCTGGAAAAGTAGGGATGGTATCTGGATTAATTGTAGGGCTTGCGTTTGGACTCGGCGCTTTAGGTTCTGTAGTTCTTGGGAAATTGGCTGACATATATAGTCTACAATTTATTATGTTACTATGTAGTTGTCTACCATTAATTGGACTTACTTCTTGGTTATTACCAAGTGATAAGAAAACGATAGAATAGGAGATGCACTATGAAATTATGTGAAAATGTTACAGAATTAATAGGAGATACACCTGTCGTCCGATTATCTAAATTTATTCCAGAAGACGCAGCAGATGTGTATGTAAAACTAGAAATGTTTAATCCGTCACGCAGTGTGAAAGACCGTGCTGCCTATAATTTACTGCACGTTGCAGAAGAGAATGGTCTTATCAAACCAGGAGATACAATTATTGAACCGACAAGTGGAAATACAGGAATAGGCTTAGCAATGAATGCAGCTGCGAAAGGATATAAAGCGATTTTAATTATGCCAGACAATATGTCAAAAGAGCGTATAAATTTATTGAAAGCATACGGCGCAGAAGTAGTTTTAACACCAGCAGAACAAAGAATGCCAGGAGCAATTGCGAAGGCGTTAGAACTACAAAAGCAAATACCAAATAGTTTTATTCCGCAACAATTTGAAAATCCAGCGAACCCGAATATTCATCGTTATACGACTGCACTTGAAATTTATGAACAAATGGATGGGGAGCTTGATGCATTTGTAGCAACAGCTGGAACTGGTGGGACGATTACAGGGACTGGAGAAACGTTAAAAGAAAAACTACCAAACTTATATATTGCAGTAGTAGAACCGAAAGGATCTCCCGTTTTATCAGGCGGTGTTCCAGGTCCTCATAAATTAGTAGGAACAAGTCCAGGATTTATCCCGAAAAACTTAAATACAGAAGTGTATAACGAAATTATTCAAATTGCAGACGAAGAGGCTTTAACGACAATGAGAAACTTAGCAAGACAAGAGGGGTTATTAGTTGGGCCATCTTCAGGAGCTTCTGTTTACGCAGCGATTATGATAGCAAAACGATTAGGCGCTGGTAAAAAAGTTTTATGTATTGCACCTGATACAGGTGAGCGTTATTTGAGTATGGGATTATTTGAATGAAAATGATAGAAACCCCTTAATGGTGAAATAGCGCTATTAAGGGGTTTGTTATAGGTTATTAAGAGAGGAGAAACACAATGAAACTATTAAAACCGACAAATGAATATAGCGAACTAATTATGGAGTATCGAGAGGCATTTTCACATGTGGATGAACAACCACATGGCAGTAGTTCTTTACAAAATTTTGATTCTCTCGATGAATGGTTTGAAAAAGTGAGTATACAAGAAGTGGGAGAAAACTTACAAGGTAATCGAGTACCATCTAGCCAATTTTTAAGCTTTGAAAAAGGGGAACTTATAGGTTTTGTGAATATTAGACATCGATTAAACGAAGAATTATTGCGGGAAAGTGGTCATATTGGATATAGTGTTCATCCGAATAAACGTCGCCAAGGTTACGCGACAAAACAATTGGAACTTGCATTAGATGAAGCACAAAAATTAGGATTGCAGAAAGTGTTAATAACTTGTGATAAAGCTAATATTGCTTCGGCTAAAACGATTCAAAAGGTTGGTGGTGTGATAGAAAATGAAGTAGTTTCTTCTCATACTGGTGAAATTGTTCAGCGTTATTGGGTAGAAATATGATTTAGTGGAACTTTGAAAAGGGAATACAATGCGCAATATCGAAATAGATAAATGAAAAAGTAAGGGTGTACTGCAATTTTAGGGGGAAATAAAGTGGGATTAAAAGAGAAAGCAGTAGAAATGTCGGAGATTTATAGGAAGAATCCGAAAGTGGAGGCTGTTATTTTAGCAGGTTCAGTAGCTAGAAAGTTAGAAGATGAACATTCAGATATAGAATTACATATATTGTGGTCAACACCACCAGAGGATAAGGATCGTAAAGGGCCTATTAATCATATTGGTGGAACAATTTTGTCATATCATCCTTACGAGGAAGAAGAATGGTCGGAAACATATTTGACAAAAGAGGGGATTAAATTAGAAATTAGTAACTTTTTAACAGAAACAGTAGAGAAAGTTATTTCGGATGTGGTGGATCAATATGATATAAGTTATGAAAAACAATGTATCGTGTCATCCGTTCATGACGGTGCTAGTTTGTATGGAGACGAGAAAGTGAATGAATTAAAAGATAGAGTGGTACCATATCCAGAAGACCTTGCGAAACAGATGATTTCAGAAAATCTTTGGCTAAGCAATCGCTGGCATAATCGAGAGGCGCTTTTAAAACGAAAAGACTGGCTTATGTTATATGATGTTATTTGTGAAGTACAAAGAAATATATTTGGGGTCTTATTTGGTTTAAACCGAATGTATGTGCATCACCCGGCGTTTAAATGGATGCCGAATAATGTGGAACGAATGAGTATTAAGCCTGAAAACTTATATGAGCGTATGGCGAATACGTTAATAGGGAAACCGGAGTATAGTGTACAGGAGTTAGAGGTGTTAATCGAAGAATTATTACATTTAGTAGAACAACATACTCCAGAATTACATATTGCTGAACAACAAAAACATATTCAATATGCGAAGTAAAAAAGAAGGGATGTAACAATGCGTTACACCCCTTCTTTTTATTTAATTAATTTACCTAGTACGGGTAATCGTTGAATCTTATCACCGAGAATATGTGAAGCAAGTCCGCTCGTTAGGACGAATAAAAGGTAAACAATTCCTCCTGCAGCGCCGCATATAACAACAATGAGAAGTGATTCCATATAAGATTGTCCAGGAATTAACCATTTTAAAATAGCTTTTAATGCAATTACAACAGCAGACATCGCTGCGGAGTAAATTGTAATAAGAAGTACTGTTTTTGCTGTTTCATCAATTTTAAATTTCGCAAACTTAATGATGCAATACAACATAATAAGATTGGAAACGAGGTATCCAAGAATGGTTCCAATTACAGCACCGTGTCCGCCAAATAAATGTAAGAGCGGTGTATTTACTAAAACTTTAACGAGAATACCGACTGAGAAAGCAATCATCGTTTTTCTTTGATAATCGATTCCTTGTAAAATAGCTGCTGAAACTGTGAAAATCGCACTTAATATAGCAGAAGGTGCAAATGAAATTAAATATTGCGATCCACCAAGTGCAATTTCAGGATTTACATAAACCATACGGAATGCATCGTAAGCGATACTAGCAAGACCGAATGCAGCTGGGATAGTGAAGAATAATAAGACTTGAAATATCTTTGCAATTTGTTCCTGTAATTCTTCTAGTTTCCCGCTTGTATAAGATTTCGTTATAGCCGGAATGATCGTTAATGAGAATCCGGTTGCAAGTGAAGCTGGAATCATAATTAACTTTTGGGCATAGTTCGTTATATAAGCGAACACTGCATTCGCTGTTTCTAACGGCTCTCCCATCGCTCTAAGGACATCAGCTACAGTATATTGATCTACTAACGTATAGAGCGGAATTGCAATGCCGACAAATACAATTGGGATTGCATATCGTAGTAATTCCATATAAATATTTTTTAATGGTATATTCGATGCTCTTGATTTTAGTTCTCCTTCGGGAGGCTTTAATCTATTATATTTTTTCCAGTACAGCATTAAAATCGAAACGCTGGCAAGTGCCCCGATAACAGCGCCAAACGTAGCAACTGCAACAGAAGAGGCGATTGAACCTCCTAATAGTTTTGAGACGATAAAACTACCAACTAAAATGAAAACAACTCGCGCAATTTGTTCTACGACTTGAGAAACAGCACTTGGTTTCATATGTTGAAAACCTTGGAAATAACCACGTGTAACACTCATAGCTGGTACGATAATAAGTGCGAAACTTAATGCTCGCATCGTAAGTGTTACGTCAGCGATAAATTGTGGATCTGGCGTTTTTGAGCGAATAATAAATTGTGATATGTACGGTGCTCCAATAAATAAAGTTAAAAACCCTAAAAAGCCCATAAACAGCATTAATTTTACGCTTGAGTTGTATAATTTTTTGCTTGTACTATAATCACCGAGCGCATTATGTTTTGCAACAAATTTAGAAACGGCAATAGGAATACCAGCTGTTGAGAAGCTTAATAAAATACCGTACCAAGAGTATGCATATCCATATAAAGCGACCCCTTGTGTTCCGACTAATAATTGAAAAGGGAAGAAGTATATAAAACCTAATATACGTGATATCATTGTTGCACCACTTAATAAAGCGGTACCTTTTAAAACTTTTGAAGTAGACAAAATTCTTTCCTCCTACTCGTGCTGTCTTGCATTCATCGTATACTACTATAAACCTGTTAGAGTAGTTAATATAGTATGGAACATAAATATTCTAATATTATTTATTTAAAAGTCATATTTTACATTTTTAAATAGAATGTAATACATAAAAATTCAAAATATAAGTTGACACTATTTTTAATGTATGATAAAAATGATAGTAATCAATTCGGAAAATAATATTTGGGCAATGAAAGGGTATAGTAGTGAATATCTCCCTATTTCAGAGAGCTGATGGTTGGTGTGAATCAGTATATAGATTATTCATGAAGTTCGTCCTGGAGCATCTTTCATAAATCTCACATTATGAGGAAATGAAAGACGGTAGTTTATACCGTTATCAAATAAAGTGGTGAAGATTGTTTCACAACTAGGGTGGTACCGCGATATTTATCGTCCCTACGTATTTACGTAGGGACGTTTTTTATTTAGGTCTTACTTTGTTGTGGCTTCATAACTAGGGTGGTACCGCGATAATTTATCGTCCCTACGTATTTGCGTAGGGGCGTTTTTTATTTAGGTCCTAACTTTGTTGTATCTTCATAACTAGGGTGGTACCGCGATATTTTTGTCGTCCCTACGTATTTACGTAGGGGCGTTTTTTTATTAGTAGGGAGGAAGTGAACGTATTAGAAAAGAGTGTGGATAGAACAATATAAATACCGAATTGTAACAAAGAAAAAGAGATAGAGAGGAGATTAACAAATGAATTCACAGCAATGGACATCGAAATTAGGTTTCGTATTAGCTGCAGCAGGTTCAGCAATTGGTCTTGGAGCGATTTGGAAGTTCCCATACATGGCCGGAATTGGAGGGGGCGGCGCGTTCTTCCTTATTTTCATCGGTTTCACATTATTAATTGGTTTACCGCTATTATTAGCTGAATTCGTTATCGGAAGAAGTACACAAAAAGAGGCCGTTGATGCATATAGAGAAATCGCACCAAAAACATTATGGCCATGGTTAGGGAAATTAGGGATTGTAACATGTTTCATATTACTTTCTTTCTACAGTGTTGTAGGGGGCTGGATTTTATTATATTTATGGAATGCAATTACAGGTAGACTATGGGAAGGAAATGGGGCATACGAAGCTACGTTTGGTGAAATCATTTCCAATCCGTATCTAGCAGTTGGATCACAGCTATTATTCATCCTTATTACTATTTTCATCGTAAGTAAAGGTGTACAAAATGGTGTTGAAAAAGTAAATAAATATTTCATGCCAGCATTATTCGTTTTATTCTTTGTTTTAATCGTTCGTGCACTTACGTTAGATGGCGCTGGAGAAGGAGTTCGTTTCTTCTTACAACCTGATTTCTCACATGTAACATCAGAAATCATATTATATGCAATGGGACAATCGTTCTTCTCGTTATCTGTCGGGGTAGCCGTTATGGTAACGTATAGCTCTTACTTACCGAAAGAAGAAAGCTTACCACGTTCAGCATTTTCTATCGTAGCTTTAACGCTTGTGATTACATTACTTGCAGGGCTTGCAATTTTCCCAGTAGTGTTCGCATTTGGAATGGAACCATCTCAAGGACCGGGGCTCTTATTTATCGTACTGCCAGCTATTTTTAGTAAAATGGCATTCGGAAAATTATTCTTCATCGTTTTCTTATTACTATTCTTCTTTGCTACTATTACATCAGCAATTTCGATGTTAGAAATTAGCGTTGCATCTTTAACTGCAAAAGGTAAAGGGAAACGTGAAAAAATGGCTTTAATCGTAGGGTTACTAATCTTCGTTGTTGGAGTACCATCAGCATTATCATTTGGTATATTAAGTGATCTGAAGATTTTTGGAAAGACAGTCTTTGATTTAGCGGATTATGCAGTTAGTAACGTACTAATGCCACTTGGTGTTTTATTAGTTTCTATCTTCGTTCCTTTAAAAATGAAGAAAGATGTATTAATGAAAGAGCTTGGTGTAAGTAAAAATAAAGGCTATAAATTATTCGTATTATGGTTATTCTTACTTCGCTTTATCGCACCAATTGCGATTATTATCGTATTCTTAAATGTACTTGGCATTATTTAAAAAGAAAGGTAGCGTATCATTGTATGATACGCTACCTTTTTATTTTGCTCTTTTTTGCAGTGCGTTTACTGTTACGAACTGATAGCCCTTCTTAGATAAAGAGTCTAAAATACCTTCAATGGTTTGTAAATTTTCATTAGATTCATCATACATAGAGTGCAGTAAAATGATAGAACCTGGTTTTACATTTTTATTAACATATTCAATTTTATCAGCGGCAGACTTATAAAAGGTATCAGGTTCAAGGTCCCATGTGATTGTTTCGATATTGTTTTTATTTAAATAATAGGGCAGCCCAATTAGCTTTTTTCCGTTAGGTGGTCTAAAATCGATTGCGCCTGTAAATCCTGTTTGGCGGATTAATGAATTCGTTTTTTCTATTTCTTCTTTAATAAAAGAAGGTGTTTTAAAAACCATTCTGTTATGAGAATATGTATGGTTTCCAACTTGGTGTCCAGATTGTACGATAGCTTCTCCTAACGATAGGTTTTTTTCTAATTCATTTCCGATTAAAAAGAAAGTAGCTTTTGCATTGTATGTCTCTAGTAGCGGTAATATTTGTTTTACATTGTTCGTAGGGCCATCATCAAAAGTTAAAGCAATCACTTTTTCATTTGTTTCTACTCGGTTTGTTAAATCTCCAAATAATTGAAAACTTCTTGCGTTCATTAATTTGTATGTTCCAAATAATGCTACGGTAATAATGAATAATGTAACGATTGTAATGATTATTTTCTTTTTCATAAAGCAACCTCACTATACTTTTGGATTGGACTAAAAAGTATTATATCAAATTAAGTAATTTCATGCTTTAAAAAGGATGTGGATGCAAGGGGAAGGAATTTATCATATAATAAAATGCAAAAGGTATATTAGGAGGTGTTTATATGGCGATTATAATTCAATTGCCAGACACTGCAGCGTCTCATGCAAAGCCAAGTATGGAAATGGCGATACTTTGCGTGAGGTAGACAAGTAATATACAATCGCCTAAATGAGCTCGTATCATTTTTTATATTTGGCTTTGCACCTTATTGAAATGAATCATAAAAAATAAGGGGCGAGCAGAAATGAAATACGTTAAAGCTGCGACAGTTTTACCAGAAAGTTTAATTGTTGAAATTCAAAAGTATATACAAGGTGAAACAATTTATATTCCAAAACAAGAAACGAAACATTATAAATGGGGTACACGATCTGGAGGAAGAAAACAACTAGATGAACGAAATAAAGCGATTAAAGACGCGTTTAAAAGTGGGATTTCCGTTCATCAACTTGCAGAGGAGTATTTTCTATCCGGAGAAACGATTAAAAAGATAGTGTATTCTAAATGAAGATAAAAGAGTCTAGTTCAAATATTATTTTGAACTAGACTCTTTTTGCTTTGTATTTATTGGATATATTGCGTATGAGTGGGAAAGATAATAGAAAAATATGCCGTTTTTTTACTAAATAGAATATAGAACATTTGAGTGAAAAGCAGAAAGGTGAACATATATGAATCATATTGGACAAATAACGATAGAGCTTTTAGTTGGCTTTTTTGTTCTATTAATTGCTACAAAAATACTAGGAAAAACACAAATATCTCAGCTAACCCCCTTTGATTTTATTTCTGCTATCGTCCTTGGTGAGCTCGTTGGAAATTCAATATATGATCCTAAAATTAAAGTGTGGTCTATTTTATATTCAGTATTTGTTTGGGTAATTTTAATTTATTCAATAGAAGTGATAACACAAAAAATAAGAGGAACAAGAAGGTTTTTTGAAGGATATCCTTCAATTATTATTCGTAATGGAAAGATTGACCGAGAACAATTAAGTTCAAATCATTTGGATATTAATCAATTACAACAAATGCTTAGGCAACAAAAAGATATTTTTTCAATTCGAGAAGTTGAATATATGATATTGGAACCTAACGGAAACATAAGTGTACTGAAAAAGAGCAAATATGAATCTCCTACTATAAATGATTTAAGTTTAAAACATAAGCCTGTATACTTACCAATTTCATTAATTAGTGATGGAAAAGTAGTGAAAGATAATTTGAGGGAGGCTGGTTTTGATGAAGGATGGCTGTATAAGCAAATAAAGCAAAGAGGGATTACTAAATTTGAGGATGTATTATATGCTGAATGGAAAACAGACGATGGCTTCTTTTGTCAGGAAATGAAGCGATAGAACATAATCGATGTATGTAATATTCGTTTCTAAGTTATCTTTTACATATCAAAAAGCTGAATCATTGTATACAATAAGACTAGATTAACAATTTGTATGGAGTGATAAAGATGGAAGCTTTTATTAGAAGTGATCAATACAATTTTATAAAATCACAAGCTTATATTTTAGCAAATGGGCATGCAACGGCAAATGATAGAGGTGTCATTCAAGCGTTAAAATCACTTGCGATTGAAAAGATAATACATGTATTTGAGAATTTAACGGATGAACAGAAAGAGTTAATTGATACGGTATTAACAGTTCAAAATAGAGAAGATGCAGAATCGTTTTTAATGAAAATAAATCCGTATGTCATTCCGTTTCAGGAAGTTACAGCGCAAACATTAAAAAAATTATTTCCTAAAGCGAAAAAGTTAAAGCTGCCTGATATGGAAGAACTGGATATGAAAGAATTATCTTATTTAAGCTGGATTGATAAAGGGTCAAGCAGGAAATTTATTATAGCGAAAAATGATAAAAATAAGTTTGTTGGTCTGCAAGGTACGTTCCAAAGTTTAAATAAAAAAAGCATTTGTTCATTATGTCATGGGCATGAAGAAGTAGGAATGTTTTTAGTTGAAATTAAAGGTGATGTACAAGGAACTTTCGTTAAAAAGGGAAACTATATTTGCAAAGATGGTGTAGCTTGTAATCAGAATATGAAATCACTTGATAAATTGAACGATTTTATTGAACGATTGAAGAAATAAAGAAGGAACCTCTAGTATTTAAACTGGAGGTTTTTATTTTTGAAAGAATTAATAATAGGCTTCTTTTGTAGCTGTAAATTTATAAAAAAAGTCGGGTCATTTATAATGAAATTAGATAAAAATATCTAATTGGATACAGTTACTCATATGCAAGGAGGTAAAACATGAATTACATTTCACCGAAAGAAGAGATGTTAAAAGCGAAACGGTGGCCTAAAGATACGATAGCAGCGGGGCGTGGTCATACAGTTGCTCTGAAATTAGATGGCACGGTAGTAGCAGTAGGACGAAATAAAGAAGGAGAATGCAATGTAAGTGGCTGGTATGACATAGAAGCTGTTGCAGCGGGCAATGTTCATATGGCGACGAACACCGGTAATGCTCATACAGTTGCTCTGAAATGTGATCATACTGTGGAAGCAGTGGGATGGAATAAGCATGATCAGTGTAATGTGAAAGACTGGAATAATATTGTATCGGTTGCGGCAGGGTGGCGTCGTACTATTGGTCTTAAACCGGATGGCATGGTAATAGCGGTGGGGCGAAATAAAGAAGGAGAATGTAATATAAGCAGCTGGAGAGATATTGTGGCGGCTGCGCTGGGTGACTGGCATACAGTTGGTCTTAAATTGGATGGAACGGTGACGGCAGTGGGGAATAATCGATATGGCCAATGCAATGTAAGCGAATGGAGTGGTATTGTGGCGTTGGCGGCCGGTTATCTTCATACTGTTGGTTTGAAATCGGATGGCAAAGTGATGGCAGTGGGTAATAATAAACATGGTCAATGTGATGTAAGCAGCTGGAAAGATATTGTGGCAATAGCGGCAGGGAGTAAGCATACCATTGCTCTTAAATCAGATGGTACTGTAGCGGCTGTAGGGTGGAATGAGTATGATCAATGTAATGTAAGCGATTGGAACGATATTGTAGCGATAGCGGCGGGGTGTGCACATACAGTCGGCCTAAAATCAGACGGCACGGTGGTAGCAGTAGGTGATAATACATACGGTCAATGCGACGTAAGTAGCTGGCGTAATATCCGATTGCCTGGCAAATAGTTAATTTACAATAAATCACTAGTAATATTATTATATTTTAGGAGTAATTATGGAATAGGATATGTAGATAAGAATCCCTTTTAAAAAGAGGTTCTTATTTTTTCGTAAAATGAGTGTCTAAATGGAATTTTATAAATCTACAGTAGACGATATAATTTATAAAAAAACATAGGAGAGGTGAAGAATTGTTTAAAAAGCTTCTATTTTCTTTACCAGATATTTTACTTGTGTGTATTGTTTTCTACATAACATATACAAAAACTTTTAGTTTTGGACAGACGTTAGTAATTTCAATTGCAATCGGAATCATTGGTGGTCTTGTTATAAAAATTTGTAAGGATGTATTCACGTATATAAGGTGGACAATTAAACAGAGGAAACCTTGAACATATTGATAGCTATGAGGAGGAGAAGAAATGAGTAAGAAAAAGAATAGAGTGAAAAATGAAATCATACTTTGGACATTAACAGCGGTTGTTCTTATCATTGCATGGTACTTTTTTCAAAGATAAAAACGCATCATACTTAAAAAGTATGATGCGTTTTTATTATTTTTTTTGCCAATTTTCTTTTATAAAGTCTTCACGCCCAGATTCCTTTTGCTCAGTAGCATATTTCTCTGGGTTCTTTTTATAGAAATGTTGATGGTATTCTTCAGCCTCATAAAAAGGCGCAGCCGGGCGAATTTCAGTTACGATTGGGTCTTTAAACATACCGCTTTCTGCAAGAGCTTGTTTTGATTTTTCAGCAAGCTCTTTTTGCGTTTCATTATGATAAAAAATAGCAGTGCGATAAGATGGACCACGGTCAAAGAATTGTCCGCCATCATCAGTTGGATCGATTTGTGGCCAATATAAATCTAGTAATTTTGCATATGGAAAAATAGAAGGGTCGAATGTGATTTGTACAACTTCTAAATGACCAGATGTACCGGCTTTTACTTGTTCATATGTTGGGTTTTCTACATGACCACCTGCATAGCCAGAAAGTACTTTATGAATACCAGGTAGTTCATCAAATGGTTTTACCATGCACCAAAAGCAACCGCCTGCGAAGGTTGCGAGTTCGTATGTTTTTTCGGACATTGCTGTAATCCTCCTAAATATATATGTTTTATATAGTATTATACAAAAAGTTTTATTGCGCAATAAAAAAGATTCGAAAATATATGTATTATTAAAAATATTTTCTGAAAATATATTGACAATGAAAAGAACAACGTCCTATAATACGTTTAACAAATAAAAGTTAATTAAGAATTTTCTAACTTTATATGTTACATATGCAAAGAAGAGGAAAGTAGATGGTTATGATCGTTTCAGAGAGCTGCTCCTAGGCTGTGAGAGTAGTAACAATCGAATCATTGAAGATCACCTCAGAGCATCGCTTGCGAAAGGGAAACTGAGTAGAGGGCGACGGCATCGTCTCCGGTAAAAAGACGGGGGTCTAATTGGACCTACAAAGCTTATATTTCGCGAGAAGTATAAGGAAGCTGAGTGGTACCGCGGAACTCTCGCCTCAGCAATCAAAGCTACTAAATTGTAGTAGTTGATTGCTGAGGCGAGAGTTTTTATTTTAAAAAATAGAATAAGAGAATGCGTAGAAGAGGAGAGTAAATGATAAAAATTGTTTCAGAGAGCTGCCCAAAAGCTGTGAGGGTAGTAACAATTTCATCATTGAAAATCACCTCGGAGTACTACTTTTGAAAACTAGTAAAAAGTAGCGGAGTTGTTTCCGATAGAAAAACAAAAGTCTAATTGGACTTGCAGAGCTTATATTTCGTGAGAAGTGTAAGGAAGCTGAGTGGTACCACGATTCCCTCGTCTCAGCAATGGATTGCTACAAGTATGTATGTAATCGATTGTTGAGACGAGTATATTTTTAAGGTTTATATACTGAATATTCTGTTAAAAATGCTCATCTCAGCAATCGATATAAAAATAGGTTGCAAAAATAGAGAGAAAAAAAGAGGAGCGATGTGAGATGGGAAACCAGTACATTTATATGAATGGGGAATTTGTAGAAAAAGAAAAGGCAGTTGTTTCAGTATATGATCACGGTTTTTTATATGGAGACGGTGTATTTGAAGGGATTCGTAGTTACGGTGGAAATGTATTTTGTTTAAAAGAACATGTAAAACGATTATATGAATCGGCAAAATCTATTTTACTTACAATCCCGCTGACGGTTGAAGAAATGGAAGAAGCAGTTTTACAAACATTGCAAAAAAATGAGTATGCTGATGCTTACATTCGGTTAATTGTTTCAAGAGGAAAAGGTGACTTAGGGCTCGATCCGAGAAGTTGTGTGAAACCGAGCGTTATTATCATTGCAGAACAATTAAAGTTATTCCCACAGGAATTTTACGATAATGGATTAAGCGTTGTATCTGTTGCATCAAGACGTAATACGCCAGATGCATTAGACCCACGTATTAAGTCAATGAACTACTTAAATAACGTACTTGTAAAAATTGAAGCGGCACAAGCTGGAGTGCTAGAAGCACTTATGTTAAATCAACAAGGATATGTTTGTGAAGGATCTGGAGATAATGTTTTCGTTGTGAAAGATGGAAAGGTGTTAACACCTCCTTCTTATTTAGGAGCGCTAGAAGGTATTACGAGAAATAGTGTGATTGAGTTATGTGAGCGACTTAATATTCAGTGTGAGGAAAGACCGTTTACTCGCCATGACGTATATGTAGCAGATGAAGTATTTTTAACGGGAACGGCAGCAGAATTAATTCCAGTTGTAAAAGTTGATTCAAGAGAAATTGGAGATGGGAAACCAGGAAGTGTAACGAAACAATTGACAGAGGAATTTAAAAAGTTAACGAGAGAAAGAGGAGTACGTGTTCCAGGATTAGCGGAAAGCTTACTGTAGGTAGGGAGAGGAGTTAATTGAAATGGAGCAACAGTATACAACACGTGAGAAATTGCATTGTGAAGAAGTGACAGGAGCTGGACACGTTATTCAATGCTTGAAGAATTTAGGTGTAACCACCGTTTTCGGTTATCCAGGCGGAGCGATTTTGCCAGTGTATGATGCGTTATACGGAAGTGGTTTGAAGCACGTTTTAACTCGTCATGAACAAGCTGCCATTCATGCGGCAGAAGGATATGCGAGAGCTTCTGGAAAGGTCGGGGTAGTCTTTGCTACCTCTGGCCCAGGGGCGACAAATTTAGTTACAGGCTTAGCAGATGCTTATATGGATTCGATTCCTTTAGTTGTCATTACAGGGCAAGTTGCAACACCTCTCATCGGAAAAGACGGATTTCAAGAAGCGGATGTTGTCGGGATTACAGTACCTGTAACGAAGCATAATTATCAAGTTCGTGATGTGAATCATTTATCACGTATTGTACAAGAAGCTTTTTACATCGCCGAAAGCGGTCGACCAGGACCAGTATTAATTGATATTCCAAAAGATGTTCAAAATGAAAAGGTAACAAATTTTTATAATGAAGTAATTGAGATTCCAGGATACAAAATAGAGCCTATGCCAGACAGTATAAAGCTTAGAGAGGTGGCTAAAGAAATTTCAAAAGCTACACGCCCACTTCTTTATATTGGAGGAGGTGTCATTCATTCGGGTGGATCTGATGAACTCATCAAATTTGCGAGGGAGAACCGTATTCCTGTCGTTTCCACCTTAATGGGACTTGGTGCATATCCGCCAGGAGATTCATTATTTTTAGGAATGCTCGGCATGCATGGAACGTACGCTGCAAATATGGCAGTAACAGAATGTGATTTACTACTTGCTTTAGGTGTTCGCTTCGATGATCGTGTAACAGGAAAATTAGAACTCTTTTCTCCGCATTCAAAAAAGGTACATATTGATATAGATCCTTCGGAGTTTCATAAAAATGTAACTGTGGAATATCCGATTGTTGGAGATGTGAAAAAAGTGTTACACATTCTGTTACGTATGCCGATTGATACACGGACAGATGAATGGCTTACGAAAATCGAGGGATGGAAAGAAGAATACCCACTATCCTATAACCAAAAAGAAAAGGAGTTAAAACCACAGCATGTGATTAGTCTAGTAAGTGAAGTAACGAATGGTGAAGCGATTGTTACGACAGAAGTAGGGCAGCATCAAATGTGGGCTGCGCATTTTTATAAAGCGAAAAATCCACGGACTTTTCTCACATCTGGCGGACTAGGAACGATGGGGTTTGGTTTCCCGGCGGCAATTGGTGCTCAGCTTGCAAAAGAAGAAGAACTCGTCATTTGTATTGCGGGCGATGCTTCTTTTCAAATGAACATTCAAGAACTACAAACAATTGCTGAAAATAATATTCCTGTAAAAGTATTTATTATAAATAACAAATTTTTAGGAATGGTAAGGCAATGGCAAGAAATGTTTTATGAAAATCGTTTGTCAGAATCAAAAATCGGCTCGCCAGATTTTGTGAAAGTGGCAGAAGCTTATGGAGTGAAGGGATTAAGAGCGACGAATTCAACCGAGGCGAAACAAGTGATGTTAGAAGCAATTGCTCATGAAGGTCCTGTCGTAGTTGATTTTTGTGTAGAAGAAGGTGAAAACGTATTTCCGATGGTTCCGCCAAACAAAGGGAATAACGAAATGATTATGAAGAGGTGGGAAGAATGAGTCATACTTTTTCACTCGTTATTCATAACGAGCCAAGCGTCTTATTACGTATAAGTGGAATTTTTGCTCGGCGTGGTTATTATATTTCTTCTTTACATTTAAACGAAAGAGATACTAGTGGCGTTTCTGAAATGAAACTCACAGCAATTTGTACTGAAAATGAAGCGACATTACTTGTTGGTCAGTTGAAAAAATTAATTGATGTACTGCAAGTAAATAAATTATAAGGAGTGTATGGAATATGAAAACGTATTATGAGAAAGATGCAAATTTAGAGTTATTACAAGGGAAAACAGTTGCGGTAATTGGTTATGGATCTCAAGGTCATGCACAGGCACAAAATTTACGTGATTCTGGTGTGGAAGTTGTAGTCGGTGTTCGACCTGGTAAGTCTTTTGAAGTAGCAAAAGCAGATGGGTTTGAAGTAATGTCTGTTTCAGAAGCGGTTCGAACCGCGCAAGTTGTACAAATGTTATTGCCAGATGAACAGCAAGCACATGTGTATAAAGCAGAAGTAGAAGAAAATCTCTGTGAAGGGCAAATGTTACTTTTCTCACATGGATTTAATATTCACTTCGGACAAATTAATCCGCCAAGTTACGTAGATGTAGCGATGGTCGCACCAAAAAGCCCAGGACATCTCGTTCGCCGTGTATTCCAAGAAGGAAATGGTGTTCCAGCATTAGTCGCAGTAAATCAAGATGCTACGGGCACGGCATTACGTGTAGCGCTTGCGTATGCAAAAGGTGTAGGTTGTACACGTGCAGGTGTAATTGAAACGACATTCCAAGAAGAAACGGAGACAGATTTATTCGGAGAGCAAGCAGTGCTTTGTGGCGGGGTAACTGCACTTGTGAAAGCTGGTTTTGAAACATTAACAGAAGGCGGATATCGTCCTGAAATTGCATACTTTGAATGTTTACATGAATTAAAGTTAATTGTTGATTTAATGTACGAAGGTGGTTTAACGAACATGCGCCATTCTATTTCAGATACGGCAGAGTTCGGAGATTATGTAACAGGATCGAGAATTGTTACAGATGAAACGAAGAAAGAAATGAAACGAGTACTTACAGAAATTCAGCAAGGTGAATTCGCGAAGAAATGGATTTTAGAAAACCAAGCTGGGCGTCCAACATATAATGCGATGAAAAAAGCAGAGCAAAATCATCAGTTAGAAAAAGTAGGGGCAGAGCTTCGTGAAATGATGAGCTGGATTCATGCACCGAAAGAATTAGTAAAGAAATAGAGTAAGTGATTGTAAGTGAAAAATACGTAAGAGGGGATTTGACAAGATGAGAAGTGACATGATTAAAAAAGGTTTTGATAAAGCGCCGCACCGTAGTTTATTAAAAGCAACTGGTTTGAAAGATGAAGATTTTGATAAACCGTTTATAGCTATCTGTAATTCTTTTATTGAAATTATTCCAGGTCATAAGCACTTAAATGAGTTTGGGAAACTTGTTAAAGAAGCAGTGCGTGCAGCAGGTATGGTTCCATTTGAATTTAATACAATTGGAGTAGATGACGGTATTGCGATGGGGCATATCGGTATGCGTTATTCGCTTCCGAGTCGTGAAATCATTGCAGATTCAGTAGAAACGGTTGTAAATGCACATTGGTTTGATGGCATGATTTGTATTCCAAACTGTGACAAAATCACACCTGGTATGATGATGGCTGCACTTCGTATTAACATTCCAACTGTATTTGTTTCAGGTGGCCCGATGGCGGCTGGAAAAACGTCAAAAGGAGACGTTGTTGATTTAAGTTCTGTTTTCGAAGGAGTAGGAGCTTATCAATCTGGTAAAATTTCAGAAGAAGAATTAAAGGATATTGAAGATCATGGCTGTCCGTCTTGTGGCTCTTGTTCCGGTATGTTTACAGCGAACTCTATGAATTGTTTATGTGAAGTGTTAGGTTTAGCTCTTCCGGGTAACGGAAGTATTTTAGCCATTGATCCAAGACGCGAAGAATTAATTAAACAAGCAGCAGAGAAATTAAAGATTTTAATTGAAAAAGATATTAAGCCAAGAGATATCGTAACGGAAGAAGCAATTGATGATGCGTTCGCGCTTGATATGGCGATGGGCGGTTCAACAAATACAGTGTTGCACACATTGGCGCTGGCGCAAGAGGCTGGATTAGATTACGATATGAACCGTATTGATGCTGTTTCAAGACGTGTACCACATTTATGTAAAGTAAGCCCTGCTTCCAATTGGCATATGGAAGATATTGATCGAGCAGGCGGGATTAGTGCAATTTTGAAAGAGATGAGTCGAAAAGAAGGGGTACTTCATTTAGACCGTATTACTGCTACTGGGCAAACATTAAGAGAAAATATTGCTCATGCAGAGATTAAAGATAAGGAAGTTATTCATTCTCTCGAAAACCCCCATAGTGAAGAAGGGGGATTACGTATATTAAAAGGAAACCTTGCGAAAGATGGGGCAGTTATTAAAAGCGGAGCGACCGAAGTAAAACGGTTTGAAGGACCTTGCGTTATTTTTAATTCACAAGATGAGGCGCTTGCGGGCATTATGCTTGGGAAAGTGAAGAAAGGCGATGTAGTTGTTATTCGCTATGAAGGACCAAGAGGCGGCCCTGGTATGCCGGAGATGTTAGCACCAACGTCAGCGATTGCTGGTATGGGATTAGGTGCAGATGTTGCGTTATTAACGGATGGACGTTTCTCTGGTGCTTCACGTGGTATTTCAGTAGGGCATATTTCACCAGAAGCAGCTGCGGGCGGAACGATTGCACTTCTGGAACAAGGAGATATCGTTTGTATCGATGTTGAGGAGAGATTGTTAGAAGTAAGAGTGAGTGATGAAGAATTAGATCAGCGTAAAAAAGAATGGAAACGACCAGAACCGAAAGTGAAAACTGGCTGGCTTGGGCGTTATGCACAAATGGTAACATCGGCGAATACAGGTGCAGTCCTAAAAATCCCGAATTTCGATTGAGCCAATTTAAAAGAGATAAGGATGATATGAAATGGTGCAGAAGCTAAAGGAGAGAGTGAAAATTGAAGATATCTTAATGGCTCATAATTGCATGAAAGATATCGTTATTAAAACACCGTTACAACGTGATACAGTTTTATCTGAGAAATATGATTGTGAAGTTTATGTAAAAAGAGAAGACTTACAATTGATTCGCTCTTTCAAAATTCGTGGTGCGTACAATTTAATTCAAAGTTTATCGGAAGAACAATTACAAAACGGCGTTGTTTGTGCAAGTGCTGGCAATCATGCACAAGGAGTTGCTTATACGTGTAATTTATTGAAGATTCCGTCAAAAATATTTATGCCGACAACGACACCTAAACAAAAAGTATCGCAAGTACAGTTTTTTGGTGGCGATTTTGCGGGAATTGTATTAGTTGGTGATACATTTGATAGTTCGTTCCAAGAGGCACAGCGCTATTGTGAGGAAAATAGAATGACGTTCGTTCATCCGTTTGATGATCCGTATGTTATTGCTGGTCAAGGAACAGTGGCAGTTGAAATTATGCATGATATGGAGAAACCAGTGGATTATATCTTTACAGCAATCGGTGGCGGTGGGTTAGCATCAGGTGTTGGTACATATGTGAAAGGTGTTAGTCCTGCTACAAAGATTATTGGTGTAGAGCCGATGGGAGCTGCATCTATGAAAGAGGCTTTTCTTCAAAATGAAAATGTCGCATTGGAGAAAATAGATAGTTTTGTTGACGGGGCAGCTGTTAAAAAGGTAGGAAAGTTAACATTTGAAACTTGTAAAGATGTAATTGATGACATTGTTTTAGTACCAGAGGGAAAGGTTTGTACGACGATTTTAGAACTGTATAAGAAAAATGCAATTGTAGCTGAACCGGCGGGTGCGCTATCCATTGCAGCGCTTGATTTATATAGAGATGAAATAAAAGGTAAAACAGTTGTATGTACGCTAAGTGGTGGAAATAACGATATTGATAGAATGCAAGAAATGAAAGAACGTTCGCTCATTTACGAAGGCTTAAAGCATTATTTTATCATTGAATTTCCGCAACGTTCCGGTGCACTAAGAGAATTTCTCGATAAAGGATTAGGGCCAGAAGATGATATTACGCGCTTTGAATACATTAAGAAACATAATAAAGAAAATGGTCCAGCATTAGTCGGCGTAGAATTAAAACATAAAGAGGATTATGAGCAATTAATTACTCGTTTTAAAGAAAATAATATTCAATTTATGGAGCTTAATAAAAATCCTGTTTTGTTTGATTTACTTATTTAATAGAAGGAAAGAGGAAACATACAGTTGTACCTGAAATAAAAAAGATAGATGCAAACAGCGGAAATGCTGCTTGTATCTATCTTTTTATAATCAGACTATATACTTTCCATATTCAAGAAGGATAAAGCTAGTTAACCAAAAGAGTATCGCAATGCGAATAATTACATACATAGTAAATTCAAAGGTAGTAAGTTTTCGCTCGCGTTTTATTTTTTTTAGAAATCTAACAGAGAAAAATGAACATAAAAGTAGAACGGCTATAGATATTTTATAAATATTCTCTAACAAACTTATATTTTCTAATAAGTCTTTCAGCATGTTCATCACCTATTCTGTAAAGTATGTTACAGAGAAATAGATCTTGCGTTGTCTAGTTCCGTTTGTTTTTTATGTTCCCTGTATCATCAATTTCTACGTCAGTTGAAATCGTTTGTAAATATTGTAAAGCTTTTTTCTTTTCTTCCTCATTTACAGGAGAAACTTGGTTGTTGCGAATGATGTAAGGATTGAATGACATTTGGACATCCTTTCCTTTAAAAGTTAAAGTTAATACGCCAGTTTCGGCGCTTTTCCCGCTCACATAACTTGGGAATAAAAAGTTTCCTAATGAGTAAGCGATAGGAACTTTATTATAATACTCAAATCCTTGAAGCCAATGTGGGTGACTTCCGACAATCGCGTCAGCTCCTGCTTCAACCATTTTAGGAACATATTGTTTTTGGTATTCTACCGGACGATTTGATTTTTCAACGCCCCAATGCATATAGACGATTAAATAGTCTGCATCTTGCTTTTGCTCTTTAATTGTTTTTGTTACGAGATTTAAATCATATCCGTTCGCAACACCAGGTTTATTGTCACCAGCTATCCAATTCGTATCAGGCATAAATCGAACGAAGGAAAGAAATTTGAACTTTTTCCCTTTTACGGTCATTTCTCGTGCAGTATATGCATCCTTTTCATTTTTTCCGGCTCCAATGTAAGGGAACTTTAATTTTTCTACGTGAGAAATCGTGTCTAATAATCCATCTTGCCCATAATCAAGTGTATGGTTATTCCCGATATTTACGATGTCATACCCAGTGTTTTTTATCGCTTGAAGAGTGGATGGATCACTTTTAATCCAAAACAGTTGTCCAGGAGCTTTCTTTTCTCTCATTGTAAATGCTGACTCTAAATTAACGAAAGAAATATCAGCTTTTGTTATTTCTTCTTTTACATGCTGGAATGGATAATCAGCCCCGTTTTTTTCGATTACAGGACGTAATTGCCAATCGAACATTGTATCACCAGAGAAGGTGAGTGTGATTTCCGGGTTTTCTATTTTCTTTTCATTTGTTGAAGCGGTTTTACTAGATTTGTTTTGCAAATCGGGTTTGTCTTTCGCTTTTGAAGTAAAAGAGTAGTTAACTAATAAAACAATTGGTGTAATGCAAAAGGCTATTAACAGAAATCGTTTTAGTAAAGTTTTCATAAATACCGTCCCTTTTGAGTTTATACCGCAATTTGAGGGCAATAAAACTCACGTTAATTAAAGTTTCACATTATGTATAACTACAAAAAATTGCGGTTTATGTTGTGAAAAACATTTGTTAATATTCTCAATATTAAGTTAACATATAGATAACCTGTAAATCAATGAATAAACCAAAATATAGAAATAAAGAATTCGAAGGGTGAAGAATGAGAAATGGTTATATTAGGAGCAGTTGTAAATGGTATTTGTATTATATTTGGTACTTTACTAGGTAAATTATTTAGTAGAATTCCAGAAAGCATGAAGGGAACAATTATGCATGCAATCGGTTTAGCGGTTACTGTGCTTGGACTTCAAATGGCATTGAAAAGTGAAAATTTTCTTGTTGTCATACTAAGTTTAGTAATTGGTACCGTCATCGGGGAATGGCTACAATTAGAGGGAAAGTTAAAACAGTTAGGAGATTGGCTAGAAAATAAAGTTGGATCGAAAGGGAAAGGGAGCATATCAGAAGGTTTTGTAACAGCTACTTTAATTTTTGCCATTGGTGCGATGGGTATACTTGGTGCACTCGACAGCGGGATTCGCGGAAATCATGATATTTTATTTACAAAGGCGATTATCGATGGATTTATTTCTATTATATTAACGACAACTTTAGGAATTGGCGTAGTATTTTCGGCGATTCCAGTTATTTTATACGAAGGAGGTATTGCGGTTTTTGCAACACAAATTAATAGTTTGGTCCCGAAAGCATTAATGAATCAATTTATAGTGGAAATGACAGCAACAGGTGGTATTATGATAGCCGCTATTGGATTGAACTTACTTGGTATTATTAAAATTAAAGTGGCAAATTTACTGCCAGGTATATTGGTAGTTGGAGTAATTGTTTCACTTATTTACGGTTACGGTTTAATAGTAAAGTAGTAGGGGATCAAGGTACATATGGAGGTACATATGGAGGAATTTCAATTTACAAAACGTGTTCATAACATATTGCAGATTGCAGTAGAAGAGGCGAAAAATAATATTATTCAACCAGTTCACTTGTTTGTTGGCACCTGTAAAGAAGGCACTGGAGTTTGCAGCGAGTTGTATATGTATTTGTTTCGTAACTTTGGTACGGATTTTTTAGAAAAACTTTCGATACGAAAACAATACGATTTACCAGATCAAGAGTATAAAAAAATAGGACAATATAAGGTATCTTATAAGGTGCTAGAAATTTTACAAATAGCGAAGAAACGTATGGAACGTTTTCAACAAGTAATAATGAATGAAGGACATGTTATATATGCACTATTTCGCGCGGATACGTTTATTGAAAATCTACAAATACAAAAAGATATATTACGTATTCTAGCTGAGCCAAGAGATTTAGCGGTTGATCTAAAATGTTTTGTTCCAACTTATAATGATTTAGCTTGTACTGTTAGAAAGGCTAACGCTTCTGATTTTGAACAATTAGCAAGTTTTGTTAATGAGGAATTTGGTGAACGTTGGTTACGTTCACTAGAATATGGATTTCGTACATATATAGACAATTTACCTATTTATATAGCAGAACAAGAAGAAGTGATAGTAGGTTTTGCTTGTTATGATGTAGTGAGAGGGAAGAAAGGATTGTTTGGTCCAATGGGCACAGCAAAGCAAAATCGTGTGAAAGGTGTAGGGAAGCAATTGTTACATCGTTGTTTACATAGTATGAAGCAAGATGGATATGAATACGCAATTATTGGACAAGCAGGTCCGATTGAGTTTTATGAGAGAAATTGTAATGCGCGTTTAATACCGTTAGAGAATAAGTAACCAACTCCATATAGGGGAGTTGGTTTTTTTATGGAAATAATGTAGAGATGTAGTGATTTTTAATAGAAAATAGCGGGTTATGTAGTAAATCTTACAAGTAAAGCAAATTACTAAACTTTTTACAAGAAAGGGTGTAGAATGGGTATCTAAAGAAAGAAGGTGTGAAAATGGCCAGCTGGAAACGAAATTTGATGATTTGTTGGCTAGGTTGTTTTACCACTGCAGCCGGTATGAGTTTAGTAATTCCTTTTTTATCTTTTTATATTGAAGAATTAGGAGTAACTGGCACTTCAAGTATTGCACAGTGGTCGGGACTTGCATTTGGTATAACATTTTTAATGGGTGCGATCGTATCACCAATATGGGGAAAACTTGGTGATATACATGGACGGAAATTGATGCTGATTCGTGCGAGCCTAGGTATGGCTATTATAATGACGCTTATGGGATTTGTAACGGATGTGTATCAACTAGTCGCACTAAGATTTTTAATGGGAGCAGTATCTGGTTTTCTTTCAACGGCGATGACATTTATTGCGGCAGAAACTCCGACAGAACATTCAGGATGGGCAATTTCCACAATTTCAACTGGTGGCGTGAGCGGTTCTTTACTTGGTCCATTACTTGGAGGATATTTGTCTGAGTTAATTGGAATGCGCCATGTTTTTCTTGTTACAGGAGCTTTTTTATTCCTTTCTTTTCTCATCGTTTTTTTCTTCCTACATGAAGAGAATCACTCCGCTCAAGCAAAAAAAGTACAAACGAAAAAAGTATGGACGATGGTTCCAGCAAAGCATTTAATTATTAGTTTATTTGTAACGACATTTATTATTCAACTTGCTAATATGTCTGTTCAGCCAATTGTTACATTGTACGTGAAAAATTTAGTAGGTCCTCATACTGCACATATTGAAACAATAGCGGGTGCCGTTATGTCAGCGACAGGGTTAGCAGTTATTTTGGCAGCACCAAGACTAGGAAGATTATCAGATCAAATCGGTCCTCAAAAAACGTTAGTTGTAGCGTTGTTTGCTGCAGGAATTATTTTTATCCCGCAAGCATTTGTAACCTCAGCTTGGCAACTATTAATTCTTCGATTTTTATTAGGTATCGCACAAGCAGGATTATTACCTTCCGTACAAACTCTACTAAAACAACATACACCAACCCATGTAACGGGACGAATATTTGGATATAATCAATCGTTTCAGTTTTTAGGAAATATGATTGGACCAGTACTTGGTGGACAAATTGCAGCACATGCGGGCTTCCAATATGTTTTCTTCTCTACATCATCACTATTATTTATTGCGTGCATTTGGGTTTATTTTCATAATAAGAACGAAGAGATATCAGAGAAACGACATTTGGAAGTTAGTTAACTAAGTGAATGAAAAAAAGGATGAAGCAACGATTGCTTCATCCTTTTCTTTAAAATTGAAGACAAAGATAACTTAATGTACCAAGCTCGTAACTGCGATGAATGACTTCACCGTTATTTTCACCACTACCCATAGCGATAAATAAAGGAACGAAATGCTCTGCTCTTGGTACTGCTAATTGTGCATGAGGGGCCTTGTTCTCCCAATTAAATAATGCATCTTTATCAGTAGTCTGCATATGTTTAATAATCCAATCATCAAATTCAATTGCCCATTGTTCGGGTGTCGTTTGATTCCATTTCAAAGCTCGTAAGTTATGAACGGTAACACCGCTCTCGATTATTAAAATATCTTCTTGTCCAAGTCCTTTAAGTGCTTCTCCAATTTTAAATTGCTCTTTTGCAGGAAGGAATGGATTAACTGATATTTGGACGACAGGAATATTTGCTTCTGGATACATGCGATGCAGAAGTGTCCATGAGCCATGATCTAAACCTCTCGTCATATTATGATGGACTGGAATACCTTTATTTTTAAATTTTGTTGCTAACATAGATGCAATGTTAGAAGAGCCTTTCGCACGATATTTGATTTCGTATAACTCAGGAGGAAAACCTCCAAAATCATAAATTGTTTCATATTCGTTATCTGAAGAAGAAATCGTTAATACTTCGCTTTCCCAGTGAGCGGTGAAAATAACAATTGCTTTCGGTTTGTATGTTTCTCCAAGGGTTTTTAAAAAACTTGTATATTCTGTATCTTGAATAGCGAGCATTGGTGATCCGTGTGCTAAAAATAATGATGGCATCATATTAGAAACCTCCCAAACAATATTATAATTACTTTATGTAAGTAACTATATAATTTTATTTTATGTTCGTCAATATATAAGTTTTAGAGCTAATTGGAAAAGTGAGTCATTTGTCATAATGAAGGCAATTGCATATAATACATAATAAGAATAATGAATGGATATTCACTTTTTGATATACATAATAGAGTTGGGGGCTGACGAAATGAACGTACAGGAAAGTTTCGTTACGGCATTGGATGGATCGGAAATTTATTTACGTAAGTGGTTACCAGAAGGAGATCCGCGAGGGGTTATTCAAATTGCACATGGTATGACAGAACATGCAGGTGTTTATACAGATTTTATTGCTGCGTTATTAGAAGCAGGGTATGGTGTTTATGCACATGATCATAAAGGTCATGGGAAAACAGTGAAAAGAGAAGAAGATTATGGTCATTTTGAACCAAATGTAGGTTGGAGTAAGGCTGTATCTGATGTTATTTTTGTATCAGAAACGATAAGAAAAGAGCAGACATGCCCGTTATTTTTACTTGGACATAGTATGGGTTCTTTTTTATCAAGACGTGCTGTGCAACTGAAAGGTGAATTATATGATGGATTCCTTATTTCAGGAACTGGTGGAAATCCAGGGATTTTAGGAAGTATCGGTCATAAAGTAGCGACAATTGAGATGAAATTACGCGGGGAAAAAACGAAAAGTCCAATGTTAAATTTTTTATCTTTCGGAAACTTCAATTCACACTTTAAACCAAATCGTACAAAATTTGATTGGTTATCTTCAGATAACAGTCAAGTAGATAAATATATTGCGGATCCATTATGTGGATTCATTTGTACAACGAGTTTTTATCGAGAATTATTTTCTGGTGTATTAGAAGTAAATAAACTAGAAGAGTTCAAAAAAACACCGAAAAACCTTCCAATACATATTTTTTCAGGAGATCGTGATCCTGTTGGGGATATGGGGAAAGGTGTAAAAGAAGTATATGAAAACTATAAAAAATGTGGAGTGAAAGATGTAACGCTGCGTTTATATGAAAATGGCAGACATGAAATGTTCCATGAAGTAAATCGAGATGAAGTATTTCAAGATTTGATTTCTTGGTTAGATAAGCATATTGTATGAGAAGAAACCTCACTTTTTTGAAGTGAGGTTTCTTTAAGGAGATGGAGGAGTAGCTATGAGTGAATTTGTAAATAAAGAATATGTAGAAATAGATTTTCAAGATGTCTTGATTAAAGAAGAGGAATTGAAGAATAGTACATTCATAAAATGCCGTTTTAGAGGGGTAGATGCATCGGAAGTATCTACTGAAAATTGTAATTTCATAGAATGTGATTTTACCGGTTCTCTTTTTAACGCTTCTATCCATAAAGGAACTACATTTGCGAATTGTAAGTTTGTTGGTGCGAATTTATTCGTATCGAAGTTTGAAGAATGTAAAATGACTGGATCTGATTTTGAAGAAGCGAATTTAGACGGAATAACTATCATATCGGGTGATTGGTCATATACGAATTTAAGGTTTGCGAACTTAAGTAAACAAATGTTAAAGGGTATACGTTTCATGGAAGCGGACCTATATGAATGTAATTTAGAAAAGGCAGATTTACGTGAAGCGGATTTAACCGGTGCACAATTAGGTAAGGCGAAACTTAGCGGTGCAAATTTAAAAGGGGCGATAGTTGATAGAATTGATTTTACAAGTTTTGATTTGAAAAATGTAAAATTAGATATAGCACAGGCAGTTGCAGTAGCAAGATGTTATGGGGCTAAGGTGAACTAAATAGTTTGAAAAACCGTTCAAAATGCTGAACGGTTTTTCAAATCATAACAGTAGTATAATAGTAAATGAGGTGTTCATACTATGGAAGATAAAACGTTAGGTATACTACTAGATGTAGTTGGGGAATTATTTTCAGATGAAATATCAATTGCCGTTTCGAATACGAAAGAATATATTTATTATCGGCCAAGTAAACGAATTGATTTAAAGATTAGCGCTGGTGATCCTATAAAGGAAGGGACGATTGCTCATAAAGCAATGGTAACGAAGCAAAAAGCCTCTGAGTTTATTAACCGGGATGTTTTCGGTATTCCATATCATGGAATGGCCGTACCGTTTTCAAATAATGGGAAGATTGAAGGGTGCGTGACGGCAATTTATCCGGCTTTAACGGATGGAAAGTCAGTCGTTACTTTAAAAACAACAGACGGATGGGTTCCGGTTCCTTTCTCAAAGGTAATGTATTTAGAAGCTAAAGATAAAAAGACGTATGTAAATTCAGAAGAGTTAACAGGAACACATAAGTACTCGCTACAAGAATTTGAATACTTGCTGCCGAAAGATTCCTTTATTAGATGTCACCGTTCTTTTATTGTAAATATTAATCATATTAAAGCGATTTACCCTGATACGCATTCTACTTTTTTACTTTCTATGGATAACGGAGAGAGGGTACCAGTGAGTCAATCATACGCTAGTTATTTTCGTAAGCTTCTAGGATTCTAAAATTTTCTGCTTTAGAACCTAGATCCGCTGTTTTATCTGAATTTTCGGCATTGTGTAAGAAAACCCCTATTTTGATGGTGTTAATGTGTAAAATAATTATGAATATTCATTAAGAGAGGGATTACATATGGAGAATAATTTAGATAGAATTAGGGATCAACGATTAAAAGATCGCGTAGTTACACCCGAAGAAGCAGCTTCATGGATTGAAAGTGGAATGACTTTAGGGTTAAGTGGATTTACACGTGCTGGGGATGTAAAAGCAGTCCCGTTTGCACTTGTAAATCGAGTTAAAAATGATAAATCTTTTAAAGTAAATGTTTATACGGGAGCTTCCTTAGGTTCGGATGTAGATAAATTATTTGCTGAGGCAGGAATTTTAGGGAAAAGATTGCCTTTCCAAGCCGATGCGACTATGCGAAAAGGAATTAATAACGGAGACCTTTTATTTGTGGATCAGCACTTATCTCATACAGCAGAGTTACTTCGTGCTGACGTTATGGGTATAGATGTCGCTATTTTGGAAGCGGTTGCGATTACTGAAGATGGAATGATTATTCCAACCACTTCAATTGGAAATTCCTTAGCATTTTCCTTAAATGCTAAGTCCATTATTATTGAAATGAATATGGCTCAATCTACGCAACTAGAGGGGCTACATGATTTATATGAACCAGGTAAACAAGGGGAAAGACTTCCGATTCCGCTCGTAAAAACGGATGATAGAATTGGAACAATTGGTATCCCAATTGATGCTGAAAAAGTGAAGGGGATTGTGTTTACGAATCAACTGGATTCACCATCGACAATTGTTCCTCCAGATGAAGAAACTGTCATTATGGCACAACATTTAATAGAATTCCTTCGAGAAGAAGTTAAAGTAGGCCGATTAACAAAGAGTTTAGCACCGTTACAATCGGGAATTGGTTCAGTTGCCAATGCAGTATTGCACGGCATGCTAGATTCGGAGTTTGAAGATTTAGAAGTGTATTCTGAAGTTTTACAAGATGCGGTCTTTGATCTAATGGACGCTGGGAAAGTTAATTTTGCTTCTTGCTGCTCGATCACGCTTTCTGAAGAGAAAATGCAACAAGTATTTTCTAACTTTGAAAAATATCGTAACAAATTAATGATGCGCCCGCAAGAGATTTCTAATCATCCTGAAATCATTCGTCGCCTTGGATTAATCTCGATTAATACTGCTTTAGAATTAGATATATACGGAAATGTTAACTCTACTCACGTTTTAGGTACAAAGATGATGAATGGTATTGGTGGTTCTGGTGATTTTGCGAGAAATGCACGTCTAGCTATATTTGTTACTAAATCGATTGCAAAAGGTGGTAACATTTCAAGTATCGTTCCTTTCGTTTCGCATGTAGACCATACGGAACACGATGTAGATGTTATCGTCACTGAACAAGGATATGCGGACTTAAGAGGACTAGCGCCAAGAGAAAGAGTGGAGCTAATTATTGAGAATTGCGCACATCCAATGTATCGTGACCAGCTAAAAGCTTATTTCGAAGAAGCACAAGCAAGAGGTGGACAAACTCCTCATGTTTTAGAAAAAGCTTTTTCTTGGCATACGAATTATGCTAAAAATGGAACAATGCTTGAAGAGGTAGTAGAAACTGTATAGAAGTGTAAAAATGATTCTTAAAATACTATGCCATAAAGGTTAAAAGAAAAAGAACGCCAATTTTCAGGAATGGCGTTCTTTTTCTTTTTTGAAATTTTTACCTATTATGAAGAATTATAAAAGTAACCTCTTATTTACGGAAATAAGAGGTTTTTTAAATTAATTTTCGAATCATTTTAATAGTTTATATATCAAAGGTGAGGAGAAAGAATCATGAAGATAAGAAAAGCATTATTAAGTGAAGCAAATGAATTA
Source organism: Bacillus sp. BC08 (assembly GCF_054326875.1). Lineage (NCBI taxonomy): Bacteria > Bacillati > Bacillota > Bacilli > Caryophanales > Bacillaceae > Bacillus > Bacillus sp. BC08. Next base: position 348,617 of record NZ_JBTGPA010000037.1, read on the forward strand.
AGTGAACTCGCACTACATTCAAAAGCAACGTGGAACTATAGTGAAGCATTCATACTTGCTTGTAAGGAAGATTTAACAATTACAGAAGAGTACATAAATAATAATTTTGTATATGTTTTAGAAAACGATAATACGAAGATTGGATTTTTCTCATTTTTACGTAATGATAAAGCTCTTGATTTCCTGTACATTCATCCTCGTTACAAAGGGAAAGGATACGGGAAAATACTTTGGGGGTATGTAATACAACAAGCAAATGAATTAGGAATAAAAAGTTTTACGATTGATAGTGATCCGAATGCAAAAGGCTTTTACTTGAAGATGGGAGCGAAGTTAATAGGAGAGACACCATCAACGGTTTTTGAGGATCGTTTACTGCCTCTTTTGAAATATGATGTGTAAAACAATTAATAGTAGGAGAAGATTAGAATGGATGATGTAAAGATAAAAAGGATATATGAAGCACTAATAAAATCATGGTCGATTGAAACAAGTTCAAAGTGGACTATTGAGAATCCGGCAAAGGGACAGTGTGGTGTAACTGCTTTAGTCGTTCAAGATATATACGGAGGAAAAATCAAAAAGACAAAAGTAGGGGAGGTGTGGCATTTTTATAACTGTATAGCTGGACAGAGGTTTGATTTTACAGAAACTCAGTTCAATGAAAGGTTGAATTATTTGGATGTGGAATCAAATCGAGAAGAAGCATTTGCAGATACAAATGAAAAACAATATAGCATTTTGAAGGAAAAGATAATGAAAGAATTGAAATTATCTTTTGACTCTTAATCTTTAATAAGTTACTATAATGGTGGTAACTTATTAAAGGGAACTTCATAGAGTTGAAAGGGGAAATACTTTTGAAAACAACTTATGTAAACGCTACAATCGTAACGATGAATGAACAAAACGAAGTGATAGAAAATGGATATATCATTGTAGAAAATGATCAAATTATAGATGTAAAGAGCGGAGAATTCGCTAATGATTTTGCAGTAGATGAAGTAATTGACATGAAAGGAAAGTGGGTTTTACCAGGGCTTGTAAATACACATACACACGTTGTAATGAGTCTCTTAAGAGGTATTGGCGATGATATGTTATTACAACCATGGTTGGAGACGAGAATTTGGCCACTTGAAAGTCAGTTTACTCCAGAGCTTGCGGTTGCTAGTACGGAATTAGGATTACTTGAAATGGTGAAAAGTGGTACAACATCATTCTCTGACATGTTTAATCCAATTGGAGTAGATCAAGATGCAATTATGGAAACGGTATCAAAGAGTGGAATGCGAGCTGCTGTTTCAAGAACTTTATTTAGCTTCGGAACGAAAGACGATGAAAAGAAAGCAATCGAAGAAGCTGAGAAATATGTGAAGCGTTACTATAACGAAAGTGGCATGTTAACTACGATGGTTGCACCGCATAGTCCATATACATGTTCCACAGAACTGTTAGAAGAGTGCGCTCGTATTGCAGTAGAAAATCAAACGATGGTTCATATTCATCTTTCGGAAACAGAGCGTGAAGTACGTGATATTGAAGCACAGTACGGAAAACGTCCAGTAGAATATGCAGCAAGTTGCGGGTTGTTTAAACGTCCAACGGTTATTGCGCACGGCGTAGTATTAAATGAAAATGAGCGTGCATTTTTAGCAGAACATGATGTTCGAGTAGCACATAACCCGAATAGTAATTTAAAACTAGGTTCTGGTATAGCGAATGTAAAAGCGATGCTAGAAGCAGGAATGAAAGTAGGAATTGCAACAGATAGTGTGGCCTCTAACAACAATTTAGATATGTTTGAAGAAATGCGCATTGCAACATTATTACAAAAAGGTATTCATCAAGATGCAACAGCGTTACCAGTTGAAACAGCTCTTACACTTGCGACTAAAGGAGCTGCTGAAGTAATCGGCATGAAACAAACAGGATCACTTGAGGTTGGAAAGTGTGCTGATTTTATTACGATTGACCCATCTAATAAGCCGCATTTACAACCAGCAGACGAAGTATTATCGCACCTTGTATATGCTGCTAGTGGAAAAGATATTAGCGATGTTATTATTAACGGAAAACGTGTCGTTTGGAATGGCGAATGTAAAACATTAGATGAAGAGCGTATTATATTTGAAGCGAGTCGTTATAAACGAGGTTTGCAAAGATAGATATTTTTAGGCTGTGGAGAAGGTTTTCTCCACAGCCTGTTTTTGTACCTTTGCCTGTGCTATGTGTCAACACTGATAAAAAGAGGGAAAGGAGAAATTTTTTATGAGTGTTGATTAATAAAACAGAAGAGAATGGTTTAGATAAAATCACTAGTTTCAAAAAATCCTTCACGCAATAATGATTGCATGAAGGATTTTGATGTTTTCTTATTTTTTTGTTTCATTGACCCATGCAATAATGTCCTGGATGACGTACTCGGGAACATTTGCAGGGATTTCGTACTCACTTGGAAGACTCAATTCCCCGTCACCCTCCGTGAAGAAATGATTCAATTTCGGATATTCTTTGAACTGAACATTCCCGCGTTTTGAAAGTCCTTCCTGCCATTTTGTATAATCTTCTTTTACTGTTACTTGATAATCGCGTGCCCCTTGCAGAATCAGCAAAGGCTCTTTTCGTGATTTTGCCTCCTCAACTGGACGCCACCTAGTAACATCATACATAAAATGAGGAGACGGAAATGGAAAATTGTAGCCAGCTGGCGGATGGTCAGGATCGAAAGTAGGATCCAGGATAAAAGCGAACTGTCTTTTTAGTTCATCGATTACTTCCTTTGGCGCCCCAAGGTATTGACTCACATCAATGGCAGTGTCAGTCAAAGGGCGTGCAGGTGGTGCGAGTAAGATACTTCCTCGAACAAGTGAGGAAGGCGCTTTGCTCAGTATTCGTGGCATTGTGCCAGCACCTTGGCTATGTCCGAGAATGAAAATATTATTTGGATCAATGCCTTCCTGCTGCGCTGCTGATTTTGCTGCATATATGGCATCATCTGTAGTATCACGGTCTAACGTAACCGGTTCTGCACTCATCTTTAATGCGTGTTCAAAGGTGCGTTTTTCATAGCGTAACACCGCAATTCCGTTGGACGAAAGGCCCACCGCAATGTCTCGTAAGATTTTTGTTCCCAGATATGTACTATCGCGATCATGGATGCCAGCACCATGAACAAGAACAACTACGGGTACCTTTTCACCAGGCTTATGTTTCGGAACCGTTAATGTGGCAGGTAACGGATAGGTAGAACTTCCAATGACGATTTCACGTTCTTTATAGGAAGCAGGTTGATCGTAGCTAGGCTGCGGGATAATATAAGATTCTGGAGGCGTCCTTACCCCAACTTCATCTACTTTCCCACCAGGTGTGAATTTAAGGAGTAACGGTATGGTAGCTCCTTGGGTGGTTCCTGGAATTTCCACCGTCAGATGGACCAAGTTTCGTTCTTTTATCACGGGGGTTCCCATACTTTTTATCCCGCTCCAGTCACTTTGTTTCCACCAGTTTTGTAATGTGTTTGCTGTAAACTTAGATTGAAAAGCAGCAGACGTCAACTGAAGTGCCTCTGCATACTTACCTTGCTGGAGATATTCAAAAAATAACGATGTCCGCTCTGTTAAAGAGACTCGTTCCTTTTCTGTAGATTGTTTCGCATGTGTATTTGCGTGAATAGCTGTTGTAAGCGGGAAAGATGAAATGCCAAAAGAAAAAAGCAGGGTAAAGGAAAGTACTGTTTTTTGTATTTTCTTTTTCTTATTCATATTTTAACCTCCAATATGTGATGGTAAAAACAGGCATGGTAATTATGGTTCTGGTGCAAAAAGGCCTAATCCATTGATATGTTCATCTAAAACCAACCGTGCTGATTTTGTCTTAATAACTTTGGTAACTCTTAATCTCTCTTTCTTCCTTCACTTCATATTTTGACTATACGAAACAAAGCTCTCGTTTTTCTTACTTGATCCTTACAAAAACCTTAAGTGTATAAGGTTTGTCAAATACCACTTTCTATCTGAACTTCTTTTTATGTGTTAACACGGATAAAAAGAGAATAAGGAGAGATTTCTTAGGGTGGTACTTTAATAATCATTGTGACGAATGTGTATCAGTTTCTGTTGAAGAGTTAGTTCCGAAAGAACATTTCCTTCATACAATTGAGGGCACAATTAGTTTTGATTTTATTAAGGAAAAGCGATCCTTTTTTAAAAGGATCGCTTTTTTCTTGAACGAATAAATATTCAAAAAAATGTCGCATCTTTCTATTCATATTTCTGCTATAATATATAACGCTTTATAATATTTTATACTTAAGGAGAACAACTCATGAAGCTAAAAAAGAGCCATTTAATGGTAATGGCACTTGTTACAACTTTATTATTAACAGCTTGTAATAATAAAGCAAATAAAAGTGACGCAGAGGCAAAAAAACAAGTATTAAATGTAACAGTATCAGAAGAAATTCCTTCTCTTGATACTGCGAAAACGATGGATGGTACATCAGCACACGTTATGCAAAACATATTTGAAGGTTTGTATGTATTAGATGATCAAGATCAGCCTATTCCAGCGGTAGCAAAATCGTTTAAAAGAAGTGAAGATGGTAAAAAATATACATTTGATTTGCGTAAAGATGCAAAATGGTCAAATGGAGACAGTGTGACAGCAAATGATTTTATGTTTGCATGGAAACGTGCAATTAACCCTGAAACAGCGTCTCAATATGCATACATGCTCTTTCATGTGAAAAATGCGAAAGAAATTAATAAAGGAACAATGGCTCTTGATAACCTTGGTGTTAAAGCGATAAATGATTATAAGTTAGAAGTGGAACTCGAACAGCCAATTCCGTATTTTTTACAGTTATTAGCACTGCCGATATACTTACCACAGCATGAATCATTTTTGAAAGAACAAGGAAAGAATTATGCATTGGAAACTAGTAATCTCATATATAATGGGCCATTTGTATTAGAGAAATGGAAGCATGAACAAGAGTTTCAATTAAAGAAGAATGCTACATATTGGGATGAAAAGAAAGTGAAATTAGACGAGATAAACTTTCAAATTGTAAAGGATACAATGACGGCTGTTAATTTATACGAAGCTGGTAATTTAGACCGGGTGCCTATTAATTCTCAATTTGTAGACAAGTATAAAGGGAATAAGGAATTACATATGTCGAGCGATCCTGGAATCGCTATGCTACGTTTTAATGAGAAAAATAGTGCGTTAGCAAATAAAAAGGTGCGTCAATCTATTTCATTAGCGTTAAATAAAGAAGATTTCGTTGCTCACTTTATTAATAACGGGGCAAAGTCTGCAAGCGGACTTGTACCAGCTGGTCATATAAATGAAGAGACTGGCAAAGAATTTAGAAAAGAAAATGGAGATCTTTCTCCATATGATTTGCAAAATGCGAAAAAGATTTGGGCGGAAGCGAAAAAAGAACTGGGAGTAGACGAAGTAAACCTCGAATTTTTAACATATGAACAAGATAATGCAAAACGTATGGCAGAATATATAAAAGGTGACTTAGAAAAGCATTTGCAAGGATTAACGATACAAATTAAACAACAGCCATTTAAGCAAAAATTACAGTTAGAACAAACAGGAGATTACGATATATCTATGGCAAATTGGGGACCGGATTATAAAGACCCAATTAGTTATTTAGAACTCTTTACGACGGATAATCAGAATAACAAAATGAATTATTCGAACCGTCAGTACGATGAATTAATAAAGAAAGCAAAAAGCGATTTAGTACTAGATCAGAAGAAAAGATGGAAAGTATTGCAAGAGGCCGAGCGTATTTTATTAGAGGATGCTGCGGTCGCACCGCTTTATCAAATGGGCTCAGCATACGTACAAAAGGATTATGTAAAAGGAATTGAGAAGCATCAATTTGGTGGTATTTATACTTATAAGAATGCTTATATCCTAAATTAATAAATACAAAAAACCTTACTTTTTAAAAGTAAGGTTTTTTACGCATGCATTCTATTAAACCGATTTTAATAAAGAATAAAAATTCGTGTCATAGGGGATATCATCTTGATACATATAATTTTTTAGAACGCCTTCTTTTTCAAATCCTAATTTTAATAGCACTTTATTGGAAGCTTCATTTTCAAGAAATACAATTGCCCCAATACGCTTTAAGTGAATGGTATGGAAACCGTATGATATAACCTCAGAAACAGCTTCAGTCGCATATCCTTTTCTCCAGTATTCAGGGAAAAAGGCATAACTTAAATTGGCCCGTTTATGCTCAGAAGACCAATCGTGAAAACCGATGGTACCAATGAGTTCTTTCTTGTTTTTTAATTCAATTCCCCACTTTATACCGCTTCTTGCATTGTAACTGAGTTTAAAGTTATGAATGACTTGTTTCACTTGATCAACATCTTGTAATGGTTTTTGGCCATAATAGCGCAGTACGTCAGTATTAGAGAAGCATTGTAGTATACTCGGTGCATCTTCTTCGGTAAGTTCTCTTAAAATGAGTCGGTCGGTTTTCAATATAGGAAACATGCTTTCACTCCATTTCTTTTGAAACTAGAATGTGTTGTTATTATATAATCTAGTCTGAAAATAAAGATTATTCAAGAGGGAAGTATGGTTTTAATTTATGATAAAATTGATTGTGAAATATATTTTAAAAAGAGGTTTGTATATGGAGAAAAACTCAATTTTAATTGTAGATGATGATCAAGATATTGTTCGATTTGTTAACGCGAATTTAATGCAAGAAGGTTTTAAAGTTTTAAGTGCTCATAACGGAGAAGAGGCTTTAGAAATCATAAATAATAACAGTATTCAACTTGCTATTTTGGATATTATGATGCCACACATGGATGGGATAGAATTGTGCAGAAGGATTAGAGAGAAACATAGTTTACCAATTATGTTCTTAAGCGCAAAATCATCGGATGTAGATAAAGTAATTGGATTTAGTACTGGCGCAGATGATTATATTGTGAAGCCGTTTAGTACAATTGAATTTATAGCGAGAGTGAAGGCTCAATTAAGAAGGTATACATATTTCAATCAAAATACTGTCCAAGTAATAGAAAAGAAAATAAACATTAGAGGTTTAGAAATAGATGAAGTGTCTAGAACAGTAATGTTATATGGAGAAACGATCAATCTTACGAAAACTGAATATGATATTTTGTACTTAATGGCAGCTGCAAAGAATCGTGTGTTCACTATTGAAGAAATATATGAAAGCGTTTGGAAAGAAAGAGCCTATGAAAGTAATAATACAGTAATGGTTCATATCGCAAGATTAAGAAATAAAATTGAAGAGAATCCAAAAGAACCGAAGTTTATTCAAAATGTTTGGGGAGTCGGATATAAAATTGAAGATTAAATCATTACAAGGTATTAGAGCTAAGTTTTTTATCGCATTCATATGTAGCATCTTATTAGCAACTGTAAGTATAATAACGTTTCAAATATTAATTGGAAATATATATGGTCAAGTTACCGAATTAGAGAAAAAATATTCATTTTTATATGTAATAGCTTTTTTAATTTTTACTACAATATATTTTGCATTCATGACAAAAACAATGATGAAAAGGTTATCTGAAATAAATAAGAACTTGAAAGAAATAAGTAATGGTAATTTGGAAATACATATACCTATTTCGAAAAATGACGAGATTGGTGAATTAGCAACGAATGTTAATAGGATGGCTAAAAGTTTAAAAGAGTCTATCGAAAATGAAAAAAAAACGCAGGAAACGAAAAATGAAATGATTAGCAATATTTCTCATGACTTACGAACACCTGTAACATCTCTAATCGGTTATGCGGACCTGTTAGGAAATCAGCTTCATTCAAATAGAGAAGAATGTGAACAGTATGTAAGTATATTAAAGCGAAAAAGTTATGAATTAAAAAATCAAGTAGATGATTTATTAGAATATTGTCAAATAAATTATAGGGAGATTGAATTACATAAAAGTGTAGTAAATATGAAAGCGTTCATTGAACAAATCATGATTGATTTTGTACCACAACTAGATGATGCTGATATGAGCTTTTGTATTAATGGTGATAAGGAGTTACATGTGGAAATGGATGTAGCGCTTATGGTGAGGCTGTTCGAAAATGTAATTAGTAATAGTATTATGTACGGGAAAGACGGAAAACAGATTTTGATTCGAATTTCTAAAAGAGACATGAATGTTGAAATAGAAATTAAAAATTTTGGACAATGCATTCCGAAAGAGAACCTTCCTTATGTTTTTGAGAAGTTTTATCGTGGCGAAAAATCACGTAGCTCTTATACAGGTGGAAAAGGAATGGGACTTGCAATTGCGAGAAGTATAGCAGAGCTCCATAAAGGGGATATCACTGTGTGCAGTAATGAGAAAGAAACTGTTTTTACCATCGTTTTACCGCATTATAAAGAATTGTAAGAAAATCGTAAGTATTTCTTTTATATGTCGTAATTTTCACTTCGTATTATGTAGAACAAAGATATGAGGGTGGGGGGTACAACATGTGGAAGAGATATGTATTAGTAATTTTAGTAGCGTTTTTAATTATAAGTTGGAGTGTAGTTTATTTAGCCCATGGTGTTATATCAGTCATTGTTTGGTGGGGGTTACAAGCCTTTAGCTTAGTATCAATCTTTATTTTGATAGGTTCAGTATTACTATTTTTGTGGAAAGGCATTTTCAGAAAGCGAATAGATAGAACACTACTCTTCATCGTTCTTTTCTCTATAATTGGAGCCTGGCCTTTAGGATGGTTTGCTAACATAGGGGGACTTGCTTACCCAGCAGATGTACAATCTATGAGTCCTAAAGCAGTCGTTCGCTTTCCTCTGAATGAACGAGCATTAGTGGGCTGGGGCGGTGATCGATTAGAAACGAACTATCATGCTATAAAACCAAATGAACGATGGGCATATGATATTCTTATTCCGCCTGCTGAAGTGAAAAGTAGTAATTTAGGGGATTATGGAATATATGGAGCGAAAGTAATGGCACCAGCTTCTGGAACAGTTGTATCTATCAATAATGATGAAAAAGATGTAGTTCCAGGATCGGATGATTTTCAGTCAATGGCGGGGAATCATATTTATTTACGACTAGATGAATCAGGGACATTTTTGATTCTTGCCCATTTAAAACAAGGATCAATTAAAGTGAGGGAAGGACAACATGTAAATGAAGGAGATGTTCTTGCCCAAGTCGGTAACTCTGGAAGTTCAAGTGAGCCGCATTTACATATTCATCATCAAAGGCAGGATCCATCCAAGGTGAGCATGTTTTTTTCGGAAGGATTACCACTTTACTTTCGAACTGAGAAAGGTGCGATAATGCCAGAAAGAGGTACATACATAAGTGGTAATGAAAAAAGGTATTCCAGTTTTATTGGAATACCTTTTTCTATTACCCTACAAATGTTTGATACAGTAAGAAAATATTTAAAATGATAACAAGTGCAGCAATGATCCAAGCGATAAAGGTTGTTATGCGGTGATTAACGAGTGCACCCATAATTTTTTTATTGCTTGTAAACATAATAAGTGGTACTAATGCAAAAGCAATACCGAATGATAAGACGACTTGGCTCATGACTAGAGCGTAAGTTGGATTTACACCTAAAGCGATAATAACTAAAGGTGGAATCATTGTAATAAAGCGGCGTAAGTATAAAGGAATATGCATTCGAATAAAACCTTGCATAATAATATCACCTGACATTGTACCGACAGAAGAGCTAGATAGTCCTGCTGATAAGAGCCCAATTCCAAATAAAGCAGCTGATACTGGACCGACTAAAGTACTGAACTGATTAAAAGCAACATCAAGATCTTCAACATGCAAGCCATTTTTAAAGAATAATGCAGCAGCAACAATTAACATACTCGCATTAATTGCTCCAGCGATAACCATTGCAATAATGATATCAATAAATTCGAAACGGAAAATCTTTTTCTTTTGTTCTTCAGTTGTTCCAACCACGCGGCGTTGTGTCAATGCAGAATGTAAATAGATTGCATGTGGCATAACTGTTGCGCCTAATATCCCTGCTGCAAGTAATATACTGTCTACACCTTGGAATTTCGGAATCAATAGTCCTGAAAGAAGGGGACTTAATTCGGGTTTTGCATAAAAAACTTGGATCCCAAATGCTATTACTACAATAAAAATCATCCCTGTAATAATAGCTTCTAGTGGGCGAAATCCTCTGCGTTGAAACTCAAGAATAATAAATGATCCGACTGCTGTAATTAAAGCAGCTGGTAACATAGGAATTCCAAATAATAAATACAATCCGAGTGCTGCCCCGATAAATTCAGCTAAATCTGTAGCCATAATAACGAGTTCACCTTGTATCCATAAGCCGATAGACACAGGTTTTGGAAAGTGCTCGCGAGCTATTTCCGGTAAATTATTTCCTGTAGCAATTCCTAATTTAGCTGATAAAGTTTGAATTAATACCGCCATTAAGTTAGAAGCGAATATAACCCATAATAGTAAATATCCATATTGAGAACCAGCTGCGATATTTGTAGCAAAGTTACCAGGGTCAATATAAGCTACGGATGCGATAAAAGCGGGTCCTAAAAACGGTAACAGTCGTTTCCAGCCTTTCGTTTCGCCACTTAAAGCTAAGTGTGCGGATTGAACAGTTGTGCTTTGAGAAGGGACTTGTTCATCTTTTGATATATCTTTATTCATAGTAGTTTTCCCCTTTGAAATGTTAACTTGATGAAATTATTGTAAGTATTCTTATTGTTTATTTCAATACATTTAGATGTATTAGATGATATTTTTATTTGAACATAAATGTTTCCTTAGTGCAAATTATATGCCTTGCTGCAATGGATGGTGTCGTGTAATAAAAAATTGGGAGTTTATGGTGTGATGACGTGGGGAAACATAATGAATTAAAGGGCTATTTTTGAAATTTATGTGAACAAAAAGCCGATAACCCAGCATATTAATTGATGGAATTGCATTTGTATGATATATAATATATTGGGATTACAACATAACCACAGGGTTTTGGTGTGTAATCTTGTTTTTTATTTTTGTTAACTGATAGAAAATAGTATAAAGAGAAGAAAATGGATTCATTTTCTTATTATATATGTTTTGATATGAACGTTAACTTATACATGATTTTAAAAATTAGATAGGTGGTAGAAACACATTGGCAACTACAAAACCATATAGAGTATTACTATATTACATGTACACAACAATTGAAAATCCAGAAGAATTCGCGGCAGAGCATTTAGCATTTTGTAATTCACTTGAATTAAAAGGTAGAATTCTTGTAGCAAAAGAAGGAATTAACGGAACTTGTTCTGGTACTGTAGAGCAAACTGAGAAATACATGGAAGCAATGAACAACGATCCACGTTTTGACGGTATCGTATTTAAAATAGATGAAGAAGAAGGGCATGCATTCAAGAAAATGCACGTACGTCCTCGTCCCGAGTTAGTGACACTTCGTTTAGAAGACGACATTAATCCAAAAGAAATTACTGGTAAGTATTTAGAGCCAAAAGATTTTTATGAAGCAATGAAACAAGAAGATACAGTTATCATTGATGCACGAAATGATTATGAATTCGATTTAGGACACTTTAAAGGTGCGATTAAACCTGATATTGAATCATTCCGTGAATTACCAGATTGGATTAGAGAAAACAAAGAAACACTTGAAGGTAAAAAGATTTTAACGTATTGCACAGGCGGAATTCGTTGTGAGAAGTTTTCTGGTTGGTTAGTTCGTGAAGGTTATGAGGATGTGAGTCAGCTTCACGGTGGTATTGTAACGTACGGAAAAGACCCAGAAGTACAAGGTGAGCTTTGGGATGGACAATGCTATGTGTTTGATGAGCGTATCGCTGTACCAGTAAACCAAAAAGAACATGTTATTGTTGGTAAAGACCACTTTTCAGGAGAACCTTGTGAGCGCTATGTAAACTGTTCAAATCCAGAGTGTAATAAGAAGATTTTATGTTCTGAAGAAAACGAAGCGAAACATTTACGTGCATGTTCTCATGAATGTCGTGTAAGCCCACGTAACCGCTACGTAATACAACATGAATTAACGGAAGAGCAAGTAGCTGCTGCATTAGAGAAAATCGAAGCAGGGAAGTAAGCTGAATTAGTGTAATAAAAAAGTACTCCAGGTTTTAGATTGGAGTACTTTTTTTATTATGTAGTTTTTCTTTTGTCAGTAATTCGATATATTGTAAAAATCGCTCATGAAAATTTCATTTACTGAATCCTGCCACGTATTTGTAATTTGAAAATAACCTTCTTTACTTCTTATCATCTTTCTCTTTTACAGCAGAAAGTACAGTTTGTTTTACCCATGCTTTTCTTCGTTTATGTTGTTGACTCCATTGGTATAAACTTTGCGTACCTAAAATAAGTGAAATGACGATACCGCTAATTGCTATTAAAAGTGCGAAAAATTCCAGTGGTGACGATATTTTGTTTGAATCAGTGTTTCTTAAAAGATCAATCATAGTAAACCCTAACATTTGGCCTACTACAGAGTAGAGCGTTAAAATTAATAGTAAAAGGCTATCTTTTTTAGAAGCGACATTTTCTTGATATTTAAATAAACTATCAAGATTTTGTTTTGCATTTGAGTATAGTACTTCAATGTTAAATAGATTTCTTAAGCGGAAGAAAATATCTTCACTCTGTGATTGGGATACTAGCTCTAAAGAAAAGTAATTCGCTGTAAATGAATTGATTGAATAAATTAATTTCTCTATTTCATTTGTATCTTGCTCAATATTTAACTCAGCATAAGCATTTGCCATTTTTAATAAAACAACTTTATGAAATAAATTCAATAATAAGGCGTAATAAAACTCCCCGTACATTTGACTAGCAAGTTTAGAGAATTCGTGTTCACCTTCGTTTGTTATACATGTGAAAATATGTTCTTCCATAATAAAGTAGCGATTAGGAGCCCATCTTTGATAAGAATGTTTTATTAAATAATCTTGAATATAAGGAACATTATTTGCACTAATATAAGGCTTACCATCGTCTGTTAATCCGGAAAGACTGGAAGCTCGGTATACATCAACTACATGAAGGTCCGACTCTTTGTTTATAGATAATAAAGTTTGTACATACATTCGTTGATCTTCAAAGAATGGGAATGTTTGAAAGTAAGAGCTCCGCAATCTCTTTTTCTCAAAGAAGTCTGTTAAGCCATGAAATAAATCGCCGAATATGAGCTTCTCTACTTGTGAATATTGTTTGCCATTACATTCGATACAGATAGTTTCATTTGTACCATTTTTAGTTTCAAGTACACGGAAGCGGGCGGCAAATTCAATTGCTTCTGATAATGTCATGTTTGGAGCGGTTTCTACTTCTGTCCGAATTGTTAAGAATCCAAGCTCATAAGGACAAAGTGTTACGTCAATAGAATGAATCTTGAATGGAACGGAAATCAAATTTGTTGTTAAATGTCCAGCTAAGTTAAGGTCTTTAGAATAGCGCTGCAATCCTTTTTGATGTGCTGAGTGAGGAAAGAGTATTTTATTTGTAAATGAAAGATAGTAAGCTTCCATATTTTGATGTGAAACTTGAAACTTTCCGTAGTATGTATTTTCATTTTCAAGATGATCAAGTCGAAAAGGGTGAAAATCATTTTTCTGTAAGAAAGGGAACATATTTTGTTCATATCCAGTTTTAAAAGAAAACGGGAATATAAATTGAAATATGGCTGTTGTTACATCTTTTTCCTCGATTGTTTGTATTACCTCCATTAACATTGTTTCCTTTCCATATATGCTATAAAAACAACATGCCCAAATTCATTTGAAAATAACCACTGTTTTATATTTGATTGAGTATGAAAATTCAGCTTATTTAGTAGGGGACATGTATAATGTTATGTATACGAAATGTTATAAAATTGTATTTTGAAAAGGGGGATGTTGTATGCGTATTTTAGTATTAGGAGCTGGAGGCGTTGGAGGTTTTTTTGGAGGGCGCTTAGTAGAAAAGGGAGAGGATGTTACGTTTCTTGTTCGTAGTAAACGGAAAAAACAATTGGAGGAAAGAGGACTTGTAATTAGAAGCATAAACGGAGATTTTTCCTTCCAACCGAAATTAATAACGAAGGAAAATCGAACTGCTCCATTTGATGTCATTTTATTTTCAACAAAAGCGTATCACTTAAACGAGGCAATGCAAGATTTGAAGCCGTTTGTAGGTGAAAATACGGTCATCATTCCATTGTTAAATGGTATTGCCCATGTATCACTATTACAAAAGGAGTTCGGCGAAGAAAAAGTAATTGGCGGTTTATGCTTTATTGAGACGACGCTCAACGATCAAGGAGAAATAGTACAAACGAGTGCTGCCAACAGACTTGTATTTGGAGAAATGAAGTCTCAAGATTCAGAGAGAATACAGCATATTTCTAAAGCATTTGCAGGTACGAAATCTAGTTTTGTATTAAGTGAAAATATTACACAAGATATGTGGCATAAATATTTATTCATTACTGTAATGTCGGGTGTGACGACATTGATGCGTGCACCGATAGGGCCGATTCGCGGTAGCGAAGGTGGTCGCGATTTTATCCAAAACTTATTTGAAGAATGTGTGCAAATTATGAAATATATAGGGGCACCAGTTAAGGAAGACATTGTCCAGGAACATATGAAAACAATTGATAAAATTTCGTACGATATGAAGTCATCGATGCAGCGGGATATGGAAAAAGGTGCGTCTATTGAAGGGTAACTAACTGTTACGATTTATTTAACCAATTATAACCAAAGTTAATTAAATATATCAGTAAGCCCTGCTAGTCAAGTGATTGGCTAGTAGTGAGGGGTAACTGCGGGCAATCCCTAAAGCTGATTGAACTACAACGTGGCTAGAAATGGCGAGCGTGAATGTCGCGAAAGCAGAAAAAATCAATCAGATGGTGCAAGGTTAAATCCTAAACACTAGAACAATGGGTCTTCCGCCTCGAATCATCTAAGTCAAAATGGATAAGATGAACGTTCAACGACTATCTCGTATAACTGACGAGAGTACACCACAAGCCTACGGTGGTGGAAAAATCCTCTATCTCTAAAGAGATAAACATATAGTCTGCGCTCATGTGAAAACATGAGAAGTTCATAAGAGAACTGGCTAAGGAATTGCGCCCTTAGTTGAACAAGATAAATTTTATTAAATCTATCAAACTTCATTGAAAATACCGAACGTACGTGCTATGTTAGGTTCAATGAGGTGAGAATAATCATGAAATTTTCACGAGTTAGTCAAGTATCAGAATTAACAGGTTTGCATCCGAGTAGTCTAAGGAGAATGCTGGTGGAACACGCTACGATTCAGAAGAACAAATCTTTCATTAAAGGAGTTACATTCTGATGATATTAGCGAAGAAAGTCAGACTGATTCCAACGCCTGAACAAGAACAAGTGCTTAGAAACCATGCTGGTGCTGCAAGATTCGCTTATAACTATTGTAAAAGAATGAGTGATAGATACTATAAGCTATTTGGAAAATCTGTTTCACAGTTAGCTTTACAGAAACGATTTACAAAGATCAAGAAGCGAAAGAGATATGAGTGGTTAAATGGCATCAACGCACAAGTTCCTAAACAGGCTTCAAAAGATTTTGATAAGGCGAGAAAACATTCGTTCAAAAAGTACAAAAATGGTTATCAAACTTCTTATAAATCCAAAAAAGATGTAATCCAAGGATTTTATGCCAATTATGAAAGACTGGTTATAGGAAAGAAAGTAGTTCATATTCAGTCTATTGGAGAAGTGAAAACAAGCCAGCAACTACCAAGAAACAAAAAACCATCCAATCCAAGAGTTACCTTTGATGGTCGTCACTGGTGGATGAGTGTAGGATTCCAAGAAGACTTTGAATTACAAGAACTAACCGATGAGTCGATTGGTGTGGATGTTGGTTTAAAAGAGCTGTTTGTAGCTTCTAATGGTATGAAAGAACGAAATATAAACAAAGATGCCAAGGTTAAAAAACTTTTGAAAAGGAAAAAGTCAGCGCAAAGAGATATGTCTAGGAGATTTAAAAAAGGTGTAAAAATTCAATCTGCCGGATATGAAAAAGCGAAAACTGAGCACCTGCGGTTATCTAGGAAAATTACGAATATCCGAAATAACCATATCCATCAAGCAACAGCTAAATTGGTGAAAACCAAACCAATGAGAATTGTTGTGGAAGACTTATTTATCTCAAACCTGTTAAAAAACAAAAAACTATCGAAAGCATTTTCATTTCAAAAATTAAACTTCTTCTTTCAATGTTTGTCATACAAGTGCGAGAAGTATGGCATTGCGTATGTAAAAGCTGATAAATGGTTCGCCTCAAGCAAGATTTGCTCATGTTGCGGAGTTAAATACGACCATTCAGTTCAACCAGAAGGACAGTGGAGTTTAAAAATACGTGAGTGGTGTTGTGCTTCATGCAATAGCCATCACGATAGGGATGTAAATGCGTCGATAAATTTATCAAGATGGGTAAAATGAATACTTGATAATAGGAGGTAACGATACTGCCTCGTGTGGAGTGTTATACCCCTCGTCCCTTTGGGGCTGCGAGAACACGATGAAGCACTAACTCGTGTAAATTTGATTGAATTGTATAGATTTAGTTAAGTTTATCGTATCGGAAGCATTTACAAGGATACTTACTAGATCCAGCAGAACAATTTTCTATAGAAGCACCATTATTGGGAGCGGTATATCAAAATTTGAAAGTGTATGAAGAACTGCTCCTTAACAAATCAGCAATAGAATTGGATGTATGAAAAAATAAAAAAGAAAGCAATATATAAGTGTATTGCTTTCTTTTTTTATGACAACTTATTTATTTCTTTTTGTTCTATCTGTCAAATTTATTTCCTGTTCACGTTTACCGTATAATTGATTAATTTCATTTGCTAACGCATCTAAATAGGAATCGGAAAAAATAGGCTTCTTTTCTTTAGACATGTGGGTCTCCTTTATCGATTTTTTAGTATTCATTATGTATATTTACCGGCGGATTATGCGCAATCATTTAAATTTTTTCTTTTTAAAAATTTTTGTTTACATTTTGAAAATAAAGGAGTATTATAATCCACAGTTTCAATTTTCTAAATCGCTGAAACCGCATGGTGCGGGGGACCCGTTCTTATGGATTAGTTCTTAATCCAATGGGGTGAATCCTTGAAAAAGGTAGGGCTACTCATAGGCCCGAATCCGACAGCTAACCTCGTAAGCGTTATATTGAGAAGGAAGGTGGAGCTTGTGCGACAAAAAAAATAATGTCTACAAGTCTATTTCGCTATGGCTTGTAGACATTTTTTGTTTTCTGAAGAAATAGTTTGCTGGCTGTAACAAGCAGCATCGTTCGTACAAAATTATTGGAGAGTGGACAGCAGTGGTTTCATCTATTAAAAGATTTTTAATTGGAAGACCGTTAAAATCAACTGAGCTAGGAGAGCAAAAGCTTAATAAAACGAAGGCGTTAGCTATTTTATCTTCTGATGCATTGTCATCGGTTGCATACGGACCAGAGCAAATTTTAATTGCTTTAGCAGGTCTTGGAGCGATTGCTTATTGGTATTCTATTCCGATAGCTGTTGGGGTATTAGTGTTATTGACAGCCCTTATTTTATCTTATCGTCAAATTATTTTTGCTTATCCGCATGGCGGGGGAGCGTATGTTGTATCAAAAGAAAATTTAGGGATGAATCCAGGGTTAATAGCTGGAGGATCTTTATTAGTCGATTATATTTTAACTGTTGCGGTAAGTGTTTCAGCAGGTACAGACGCGCTCACATCAGCTTTTCCTAGCTTACATGCACATAATGTAATCATTGCGATTATATTTGTTATATTGATTACTATTTTAAATTTAAGAGGGGTAACAGAATCAGCTTCCGTTTTAGCATATCCAGTTTATTTATTTGTTCTAGCACTATTTATATTAATTGGGGTAGGGATTTATAATATTTTAACTGGTCACGTGTCACCGACTTTACACACGCCGATTGGAACACCAGTTGCAGGAATTAGTTTGTTCTTACTGCTACGAGCATTCGCATCGGGTAGTTCGGCTTTAACAGGTGTTGAGGCGATCTCTAACGCAATTCCAAACTTTAAAGATCCTGCACCTAACAATGCTGCGAAAACATTGCTTGCAATGGGTGCATTACTCGCAGTTTTATTTTCTGGAATTGTTTTCTTAGCTTATTATTACGGAATTACTCCAAGTAAAGAAGTAACAGTTGTTTCACAAATTGCTGAACAAACTTTTGGGCGTAATTTCATGTATTATTTCATACAAGGTACAACTGCTTTAATATTAATTCTTGCTGCTAACACAGGGTATTCTGCATTTCCATTATTAGCAGTTAACCTTGCAAAAGACAAATTCATACCGAGAATGTTTACGATTAGAGGAGATCGCCTAGGTTACTCAAACGGTATTATTATACTTGGAATTGCTTCGATTATTTTAATTGTAGCTTTCCAAGGCCAAACAGAACATTTAATTCCGTTATATGCAGTAGGTGTATTTATTCCGTTTACCCTTTCTCAAACTGGTATGGTATTAAAATGGCTTCGTGAAAAACCTGAAGGATGGATTTTACGATTATCGATTAATTTGATTGGTGCAGTTATTAGTTTTATCGTAATGAGTATGTTCTTTTTAACTAAATTCGCACAAGTATGGTCGATTCTTATTTTCTTACCTGTTATAATCTTCTTGTTCCACCGAATTAAGAAGCATTATGATGCGGTAGGAGACCAACTAAGTTTAAAAACTTGTGAGCCACTTGTTCCGATTAAGGGAAATGTAATTGTCGTTCCGGTAGCTGGTATGACTCATGTAGTAGAAAATTCATTGAATTATGCTAAGGCTCTTTCTGCAGATCAAGTTATCGCTGTATATGTTGCTTTTGACAGAGAAGAGGAAAAGAAATTCGAAGAGAAATGGAAGAAGTGGCAACCTGAAGTAAGACTTGTTACATTACATTCGCATTATAGAAGTATTATTCAGCCGCTCACAAAGTTTATTGATACAGTGCAATATAAAGCGAGTGAATCAAATTACCGAGTTACAGTCGTTATACCACAGTTCATTCCGAAAAAAGGTTGGCATAACATTCTTCATAACCAATCTAGTTTACTTATTCGTGCGTATTTACTTTATAAAAGAAATGTTGTTATTACGACAGTGCCATATCATTTAAAAAAGTAAGAAGATTTTTTAAGGATAGCTTCATGAAAGTGAAGCTATCCTTTTTGTGTATACGCTATGCATAATTGCATATGAGCCTAAAAGATATATTTATATAATTTTTACGTCTGTGAATAAGTAGAGATTTTTGTTGTGATATATGGATATTTCAATTGGAATAGTGAAGCGGATTATATTTTGAAATAAGGACAGGAAAGCTTGAAAATAAAGGGAGTGAAAATACTTCTTTACGTTATATAAATAGCTGTGTTTAAATGACCTTACAGTACAAAACTTACATGAAAACAAAACAGAATTTCATATTGACGTACGTTTTTTAGTTTATAATGAATAATATTTTCATGTAATATATTCACTGTGTGAATATGGAAATGGCTATAAAATAGAAATTTTATACAATATTATTCATACTAATCACATATGAAATGTTTTATAACAATAAGTAAGTACTGTAGCAATAAAGGTTGAGAAAGGTGGTTCATACATGGATCGCGGTGAGAACGTTCTCTATTTTAACCATCTCAAATTATGTGTAAGAAAATAGAATAATAAAATGCGATAGTAATAGTTACTAATACATAGGAGGAGTTAAAGTGAAAAAGACTTTAATTACAGGGTTATTGGTTACGGCAGTATCTACGAGTTGCTTCATTCCTGTAAGCGCTTACGCTAAGGAGGGGCAAACAGAAGTGAAAACAGTATATGCACAAAATGTAATTGCTCCAAATACATTATCCAATTCAATTAGAATGTTAGGATCACAGTCACCACTAATACAAGCATACGGATTAGTTATTTTACAACAGCCAGACATTAAGGTGAATGCGATGAGTAGTTTGACGAATCATCAAAAGTTTGCGAAGGCAAATGTAAGAGAGTGGATTGATGAATATAATCCGAAGCTAATTGACTTAAATCAAGAGATGATGAGATATAGTACTAGATTTAATAGCTATTATAGTAAGCTCTATGAACTCGCAGGAAACGTAAATGAAGATGAACAAGCAAAAGCAGATTTTACAGGCGCATATGGAAAGTTACAATTGCAAGTACAAAGCATCCAAGAGAGTATGGAGCAAGATTTATTAGAGTTAAATCGATTTAAAACGGTATTAGACAAAGATAGCAATAACTTATCGATTAAAGCTGATGAAGCAATAAAAACACTACAAGGATCAAGTGGAGATATTGTGAAGTTAAGAGAAGATATTAAAAGAATTCAAGGGGAAATTCAAGCTGAACTAACTACTATTTTGAATAGACCTCAAGAAATTATTAAGGGTTCTATAAATATCGGTAAACAAGTATTTACAATTACAAATCAAACTGCACAAACGAAAACAATTGATTTTGTTTCTATCGGTACTTTAAGTAATGAAATTGTAAATGCTGCAGATAGTCAAACGAGGGAAGCAGCTCTTCGCATTCAGCAAAAGCAAAAAGAGCTACTACCACTTATTCAAAAGTTATCACAAACTGAAGCAGAGGCGACACAAATTACATTCGTTGAAGATCAAGTAAGTAGCTTTACAGAACTAATCGATCGTCAAATCTCAACTTTAGAAACGTTATTAACGGATTGGAAAGTTTTAAATAATAATATGATCCAAATTCAAAAGAATGTTGAAGAAGGCACGTATACAGACAGTAGTTTACTACAAAAACATTTCAACCAAATTAAAAAAGTAAGTGATGAAATGAATAAGCAAACGAATCAATTTGAAGATTACGTTACAAACGTTGAAGTACATTAAAAATAAGTAACGATATAGGGAGAGAAGAAAAATGACAAAAAAACCTTATAAAGTAATGGCTCTATCAGCACTTATGGCAGTATTTGCAGCAGGAAACATCATGCCAGCCCATACGTATGCAGCTGAAAATACAGTGAAACAAGCTCCAATTCATACGGTAGCAAAAGCTTATAATGATTATGAGGAATATTCATTAGGACCAGAAGGCTTAAAAGATGCAATGGAAAGAACAGGTTCAAACGCTTTAGTAATGGATCTGTACGCTTTAACAATTATTAAACAAGGTAATGTTAACTTTGGTAATGTATCGTCTGTTGATGCGGCTTTAAAAGGGAAAGTAATTCAGCACCAAGATACAGCTAGAGGAAATGCGAAGCAATGGTTAGATGTATTAAAACCACAGCTTATTTCAACGAATCAAAATATCATTAACTACAATACGAAATTCCAAAACTATTATGATACTTTAGTTGCTGCGGTAGATGCAAAAGATAAGGCGACTCTTACGAAAGGTTTAACTAGATTATCAAGTAGTATTAATGAAAATAAAGCACAAGTAGATCAGTTAGTAGAAGACTTGAAGAAATTCCGAAACAAAATGACATCGGATACGCAAAACTTCAAAGGTGATGCGAATCAAATTACATCTATATTAGCTAGTCAAGATGCTGGAATTCCGCTTCTGCAAAATCAAATTACAACGTACAATGAAGCGATTAGTAAATATAATGCAATTATTATCGGTTCATCAGTTGCGACAGCTCTAGGGCCAATTGCAATTATTGGTGGTGCAGTAGTTATTGCTACAGGTGCAGGAACGCCGCTAGGAGTCGCATTAATTGCAGGTGGTGCAGCAGCTGTAGGCGGTGGTACAGCTGGTATCGTATTAGCGAAGAAAGAACTTGATAATGCACAAGCTGAAATTCAAAAAATAACAGGACAAGTTACAACTGCTCAATTAGAAGTAGCAGGATTAACGAACATTAAAACACAAACTGAGTATTTAACAAATACAATTGATACTGCAATTACAGCGTTGCAAAATATTTCAAACCAATGGTACACAATGGGATCAAAATACAATTCTTTACTTCAAAATGTAGATTCAATTAGTCCAAACGACCTTGTTTTCATTAAAGAAGATTTAAACATTGCGAAAGATAGCTGGAAAAACATTAAAGACTATGCAGAAAAGATTTATGCTGAAGATATTAAAGTAGTAGATACGAAAAAAGCTTAATTAAATACGAATCGTTAGAGCGTTACGTATTGATGAAAGATTTGAAGCTCCTGTTCAGTTGTGAGCAGGAGCTTTTTATACCTTTATAAAGAAAATAGGTGAAAAGAATGCAGAAACGATTTTATAAAAAATGTCTTTTAACGTTAATGATTGCTGGGGTGGCAACGAGTAACGCATTTCCTTTACATCCTTTTGCAGAAGAACAAAACGTAAAAACATTGCAAGAAAGTGTGAAAAATTATTCGTTAGGGCCAGCTGGATTCCAAGATGTAATGGCGCAAACGACATCAAGCATATTCGCAATGGACTCATATGCAAAATTAATTCAAAATCAGCAAGAGACTGATCTAAGTAAAATAAGTTCCATTAATGGTGAGTTTAAAGGAAATATGATTCAGCATCAAAGAGATGCAAAAATTAACGCGATGTATTGGTTAGATCATATGAAGCCGCAAATTATGAAAACGGATCAAAATATTATTAATTACAATAATACTTTTCAAGCGTATTATAATAGCATGCTAATTGCGATAGATCAAAAAGATAGCGTAAAGTTAAAGGCGGATTTAGAAAAGTTGTATGCGGATATTGTAAAGAATCAAAATGAGGTAGATGTATTATTAGGAGATTTGAAAGCCTTTCGCGATAGAATGGCGAAAGACACAAATAGCTTTAAAGAGGATACAAATCAACTAACCTCGATTTTGGCAAGTACGAATGCTGGTATTCCAGCTCTAGAACAACAAATTAATACATATAACGATTCAATCAAAAAGAGTAATGATATGGTCATTGCTGGTGGCGTACTTTGCGTTGCATTAATAACATGTCTTGCTGGCGGACCGATGATTGCCATTGCGAAAAAAGATATCGCAAATGCAGAAAGAGAAATAGCAAATTTAAAAGATAGAATTTCTGGCGCACAAGCAGAAGTTGCAATTTTGACAGATGTAAAAAATAAAACAACAAATATGACTGAAACGATTGATGCAGCAATTACAGCATTGCAAAATATATCAAATCAATGGTATACAGTAGGGGCAAAATATAATAATTTACTACAAAACGTAAAAGGAATCAGCCCTGAAGAATTTACGTTTATAAAAGAAGATTTACATACAGCGAAAGATAGCTGGAAAGATGTAAAAGATTATACAGAAAAATTACATGAAGGTGTGGCGAAATAAACAGTGGACTAGTTCCCCTGTTTATTTTTCATCCTGTTTTTTGTGAGAAGTGGACTTGTAATTTGATATATAAATTTTCTATGTTTTTTATCTATGTTATTAATAACATTTAGACAAATTGATACTAATAACATAGATGAATTTCTGATGGGGTACCACCAGAAAAATGCGGATTTACAACGCTAAGTCCATTTTCAAGCCGATCCCCTCATTTTTAACAATGTTAAGAAAGTTTCAATGGTCTTAAAGAATGTAACGAAATCATTTTTTGAATTAAAATGGTATTCTCCAAGTAAATTAAAGAGTAATTATTAAACAAAGTAAAGGTAGAAGTTGAAATAAGTAAATTGTTTTCAATCTTATAAAATATATTATTTTTGTATAAAAATAATATATTTTACAGCTCTTTTTTATTATTATTGTAATACCCTAATCATTTGCAGCAGAATAGGGAAAAAAGATACCCTAAGGTACCTTCCTCCGAATTGATATTAACCATGTTAAATGCTTGCCGGTGCATCGATTGAAACATTGATAGTAGTAGGACTTCCGAAAATAGAGATTTTTACAGCATCAACTACTATCTCATTGCTATCTTTATTAAATTCATTTCCTTCAACCATTCTATCTAGTTTGTCTGACCATGTTAACCCTGTAGCTTTTATCATGGCTTTAACAGTGTCTAGGTCTGGAGCGCCATTATATAAAATACTGTTAATTGTTTTATCATCTCTTCTCAGGCTCACACTAACCCATTTAGCTTCTGATGTACTATCTTCAGCTTTTGTGTAATAAAAACGATGAGTTTCAGTGCTTTTTTCATATTCAAGATTAAAAGGTAGTATTTGAATACCTTGATTAGTTGAATCATCTTTAATATTGTTGTAGTTTTGCAGATATTGATCTGTAGTCATATCCTGAAATGCTAATTTCCCTTTTGGTTTTGTTTCATCCTTTTTGTATGTAGGTTCAGATGACTTTGATTCAGTTGTAGTTTTCTCATCTGGGTTACAAGCAACCATACCTATAAGTAATGCGCTAAAAGTTAATGCTGTAAGTAATTTTTTTTTCATTATTATGCTCCTTCGTTTACAGATGACTTTCAACCAGTTTTTTAGCTTCCTTGTGAAAAATACGGCGTTTTCTTCTTTTGTTACTTCTAATTTAGTTCTTTTTGTACCCGATTTACTAATCAATTCGAAGTGAATATAACCGTTAGTTAGTGACTTAGGTTTCTTAAATTTGATTTTCTTAATATCCTGGTATTATATCTCTACAATCCTCTTGCTAATGCCCAACACTTCTGAAGATTTGAAAGCGATTTGTTCATTATCGACGATTAAAACCCAGTTATAAGTCCTGAATTATTTCATCTTTATATCTCTCAAATAAAATATTTAAAGTAAGTATAACAAATTAAGGTCATCCATTTTGTTATACATTTTTCCTTTGTAAAGCGTAAAAAAGTAATGAATAGAACGATTGGATTATAAGAAGGCAATATCCAAAGTAATGTGAGATGCGTATGTTAATAATTTTTAGTTTGAAAGTCTAGTTGCATCTTACGTTAAGGACGTTCTTTTGCAGTTATAACTATCTTGTTAGAAAATAGGGTCTAAGCTTCAGATGACAAGAATGGAAGTCATTCAAATAGAAACGAATCCAGTAATAAAACATTTAGTCAAAAAGGATCTTCTTAAAAAATTTATTAATCATTTGTTTTCTAACTAAAACAAAAACCCCAATTATATACTTTTCAGGAAAGTTAACGGAAGGTGACAGTAATTGAATTAAAATTTGTATTTATCATTTGAATTAACCTTTACTGTTTCTATAAGTTCATGTTGTATACTGAAATTCGGTAGTAACAATAGAAATAGGAAATCAGACAAAAACAGTAATCTATGTAGAACCAGAGGTTACTTATGAATTTTTTACTATTCTTAAATATGAGAAGTTTATTATAGGTAATGTAGATTAATTAGTGGAATAGGTATTGGTAATGATAGGATAAAAAAGTCAAAATGAATAATTTTCGTTATAATTTTACCGCTTAACCGGAAAAAATGTAGCGAAAATACTATTTTGTGTTTGTTATAATTTAATTGAGTTTTTTATGAACTGTATTGTATTTATTCAAGTTCAGTATCTTATTCACTGTGTTTTAAAAAGCATTCACTTGTAATAAAAGTGAATGTTTTTTAATTTGTAGTTCTATTAAAGAGAACTTAATTAGCATGAAACGATTTAAAACCCTATAAAATCGTTTCATGCATATTTAAAGGAGGAAAATCATGATAAACAAAGCAATTTCTGAATGTATTGGTACATTTGTGTTGGTACTATTTGGAACTGGAACAGCTGTAATAGGTGGAGGAGTGGAAGGAATCGGTATTTTAGGAATTGCGATGGCCTTTGGATTATCAATTGTTGCTATGGCATATAGCATTGGAACAATTTCTGGTTGCCATGTTAATCCTGCGGTATCTATTGCCATGTTTATAAATAAACGAATGACGGCTAAGGAGCTTGCGTATTATATAGTAGCACAAATCTTAGGGGCTTTATTAGGAACTGTAACCTTAGTAACCATTTTAAAATCATCGGGCATGACATTAAGTAACTTAGGTCAGAATAGTTTTGGAAATTTAGGGGCATCGGGTTCATTCATAGTTGAATTCGTGTTAACATTTGTCTTTATTTTAGTTATTATCGCTGTAACTGGTAACAAGGGGATTACTAATTTAGCTGGAATTGTAATTGGTCTTACTTTAGTATTAGTGCACTTATTAGGTATCTCATTAACAGGAACTTCTGTGAATCCTGCACGTAGTTTTGCACCGGCATTATTTGCTGGTGGAGAAGCTATTTCTCAATTATGGGTATTCATTATTGCTCCAACCTTAGGTGGAATCGCTGCTGCTATGGTGGGGAAATCTTTATTGAATACTGAGAAATAACATGATCTATTTTTTAATAAACACGTTGTCTTATAATAATCATAATGTAATAAAGATAGCTTGATATGATAATTAATAGTATCCACTTCAAGTAGTAAGAGAAAACGTTCTACTTTGCCTTGATTTGAAAATGCCTCCAATTGGAATTGGAGGCATTTTCATTTAATATAAGAAAATATGTAGGGTTAATAAAATTCACTAATTTAGTGAGTCTTCTATATAAATACAAAAATAGCCGGTACTCGAATTGAGTATCGGCTATTTTTCCGTGTCATAATATCTATTATTGCTTTCCCATCTTTGCAATTATATTATAACTTAATGGGAGTTGTTAAACGTTTTCATTTTTTCCTCTAATAAGGAAATTTAAGAAAACTTATTGAAAAGGATCTGTGTAATAATAATAACTGACAACTAAATATGTTGTCTCCTTAAAAATTGCAAGAGCAAGATCCCTTATTGTAAACCTCTTCTGCATTCCTAGCCAGAAGAGGTTTCTTCCGATATAAATAGAGAATCTATCTTGCTTCCTCCTTTACTTTTGCTAATATGAAAAACTAAGATATTCGAAATTGATTATTATTAGAATCAATGATGTACCTTTGTGTATTCTTAAAAAATGATTTGAAAAATAAGAATAATCTGATGCGAAATTTCCGTATCAAGAGAAAAATCATTAATTTTTTTGAAGAATTACTTTGATAGAATAAATATAAGAAGTTTTTCTTTGGTATTCGTCTCATGTGTCTAAAAAATTTGTATACAAAAAAACAAACATATCCAATGTATGTTTGTTTTTTTTGTAGCTAATTAAGAAATATTTTTGACTAGATTAATAATAGGTATTTAAAATAGCTTCAATACAATTAATGAGAATAGTAATGCTTGAAATATAAACATGCATTTTAATATCATCGGCAATTCAACTATGTATATAGAAATACAAATGCAATGACTTAAATTATATGTTTTGTTACCCTATAACTAGCTTAATTTGTTTTTAGCTTAAACATAATTAAGCTTATTTGAATATTTTTAGGAGGTTTTTTTGAATGAAGTTATGTAAGGTGAAAACCTGGTTACCACTATCTGCAGCAATGATTACAATAATATCAAATCCAGTAGGGGCTGCAGCTTCAACAGTCTATACGGTTCAAAAGAATGATACTATGGAAGCGATAAGTAAACAATATGGAGTATCCGTACAATTACTTAAACAAGCTAATAGCAAAGCAAATGATCAAATTAATATTGGAGAACGTTTAACAGTACCAAGATCGTCAACTGCAAACGAGTATGTTCAAAAGAATACTTCAACAGCTTCAACTAATACATATCAAGCAATTTACCAAGTGAAAAGCGGAGATACATTAAGTTCTATATCACAACAATATAAGGTTTCAATAGAGGCTATAAAACAAAACAATAAAATAGACGAAAATCATATTTTTGTCGGTCAGCACTTAAAGATCAATACTGGTATTTCATTACAAGAAGTGGACTTAATGGCTCGATTAGTAAATGCAGAAGCAGGAGGGGAACCTTATGCAGGGAAGGTTGCGGTTGCAAAGGTAGTGTTAAATCGGGTTAACACTAATGGCTTTCCAAATACAATTAAAGACGTAATTTATGAACCCATTAAAAACGGTTATGCATTTACTCCTGTTACAGACGGTAGGATTAATCAGCCTGCTACTCAGGAAGCAAGAATGGCAGTAGAAGAGGCTCTCACTTCTAAAGAAACAAATTCGGATTGGCTCTATTTCTATAATCCTCAAACATCCACTGACAAATGGATTACAACACGTCAAACTGTGGCACAAATTGGAAATCATTTGTTTGCTAAATAATAAATAATAATTGAAGTTTATTAAACTGTGACTATCTTTCATTTATATGCGTTTGCGTGTTAAAATTCATTTCATTATGTCAAGAATAAACCGACTCACTTTGTTTTTTTGCGTGAGTCGGTTTATTTGGAAGAAAATCAGGGTTTGCTACCCCATGTTGTTATGACATGAACTTTTAATCAAATAGTAAATCATTCATATCTTGGATATCTCTTTTAGTAATAAATTGATGAATGAAATAAATGGGTGAATTATTAGGGTAAGAAGTTGTTCTATCATTGGTAATTATAAGATCGTATTTTGTTGAATTGTCTAGGTTTAAATGAATATTTATAGACTCTTCAAAGTGTGCCTTTAAAGTCATATTGGCAAGTTTTGCATACGCTGGATTTCCTGAAAAAGAAAATAATACATTCTTTCTGGAATAGGTGGAGTAAAGAATATGAATTGTGTGTTGTGCTAGGTGACTAATGTCATTTTCATTAAATTTATTCTCGTTGATAGTAGTATTCCACTTAGAAATAATAAGATGATTTGTATCATACATTTCTTTTAAGCTGGGAACTAGGTAATTTGGCTGTGTATAAAAGCAGTCCATTGAGAATTTATACTGTTTAGCAACATAAAGTTTATAAAAATAGATACATAATTCTGATTTTAAATGGTCACTTTTGATAGTATGTCTTTTATTATTAGAAATAATCATATCCACAAGCTTTAAAAAATCTTGATAATAGTTTTCGTTTTTTTTCTCAAGATATTTAAGCGTTTTGACTTTTTGTTGCGTAATACTAGTTGAACAAAGAAAGAAAGCAAGATTTAATGTGTCTATTTCGTCCTGAGGTAGGTTCACCATACAGTAATCCTCAATGATAGAAATTATTTCATTGAAACAAAGTGATTGTTCAAATGTAAAAATAACAGGGAACTTAATTTTAGTATCTGCGAAATGATTGCCAATAATTCTCTGAATAGAGACATAAATAATTACTTTTAATAAATTAGAATCTATTTTTACATTATGCGAATTAAGGGTGTTGTTAATATTTTCCGTTAAATCGTTTGGTAGTGAAATTACGTTTGTATACTGTTCTATACTAAAGAAAAAAGCTTTATAAAGAAATCTTATATTGATTTCTTCTCCGTTAATTTTAATCAAGCCTAGTTTAAATTCTAAATTATTGGGAGTTAATATAGTTTTTTCAAAATCCTTTAAATTACTCCGTAATGTGGATTTATTTATATATAAAATTTGTGACCACTTTTCTAAAGAATAATACTTATTTATGAATATTTCTGTAAGGATTTTGAAAACCATACTGTCTTTTATGGATGACATAATAATTGGAGAAAGACTATCAGTTGTTGGTTTTTGTAACATGTAGCCCCTAGATTTTTCTCCGATTATATCCCACGTTTCAGGAAGCGAAATATTAAGTTCACTAATTTCACTTGTAATAGTCCGATTTGAACAGTTAATTTGTTTTGCCAATTCAATGGAGGATATGGATTTTTGTTCTCCACTTAGTATTTCAAGGATTTGAATTTTTCTTTTTGCAGATTTGTTATAAATTAAGTTTGATACAAGTATATTCATAGATTGTCTCTCCTAAAGCTATTCCTAAAAAATTTACATAGCTTTACAAAATACCCTGAATTTATTTTACAAACATAAGATTGTAATGGCTAGTAAAAAATCTTCAATTTATTTATGTTGTAATTTTCGTTTTTTTTATAAATTGTCATATTTTTTATAGTAGAAATTTACAGTTAATTATACTTTTGAAATCTACAAAACTGTAATTACTTTCTTTTATGGGGAAGTGATGTGACTTTATAGAAAGAGTCGCCGGATTGTGATTCAGAACTGTTTATCTTTTGCGTTGTGTATTGTCCTATCATTAAACTGTTTGAAATACCTGATCAGGGGATACGTGAAAAAGAAAGATTTAGAAGAGAAAGGTAATATTAAGTTGCTGTAATGCTTTAGAAAACAATTGTAATTCATCAGAAATCGATAAACTCATACGAAAACGCGACTCTTTCTGTATATTTCTACAAAAAGAATCGCGTTTTTGTGTTTTATGGATACAATTTTTTATTTTGATGGAGATGTGGTGGTACCCCATTTATGGAATGAATATGTTTGGTTATCCGGTAATATCGCTGTAAAATATGTGTTAATAATATATTATGTCTAGAAAAGGAGATTGTTTTTTGAAATATATATTAAGAAAAAAAGTTAAGGGTATTTTTATAGGGTTATTCGTATTGGTGATAATTGCTTCCATTTTTGTTTATTATAAATTTTTAACGCCTTCAGCAGATATTCAGCAATACAAGGAATATTATGCTCCAAAGACAATACAAAAAGTATTGAATCAAGGAGAGGTAAAGGTCACATTTTTAGGAACATCATCATTATTATTTGATGATGGTAATACACAATTAATGATTGATGGTTTTATTTCTAGGCCATCTTTACCAAGGATAGTGTTTAGCAGTTTAAAAACAGATGAAGATACTGTAGATAGAGTTTTTAATAGAATAGGGGTTGATAATAATAAACTTAAGGGATTGTTTATCGCACATACACATTATGATCATGCATTTGATTTAGCTTATATTGCTAAACGAACTAGAACATATGTATATGGTTCAGAATCAACAATCAATGTAGGTCTTGGTGGTGGTATAAATAAGAAACAGATGTCTGTATACGAGATAAATAAGGCTATAGAGTTTGGTGACTTTACTATCACTGTCCTTCCGTCAAAACATTCACCAACCTTTGACGAAGGAGAAAAAATAACGAAGCCATTAAAACAACCAGCTAAAGCTTTAGATTATCATGAGGACTCTTCATATGATTTCTTAATTACACATAATAATAAAGCTTTCCTTGTTAAGCCAAGTGCTAACTATATAGAAGGGGGATTAGATAATATTCAAGCTGATGTTTTATTTTTAGGAGTAGGGGGATTAGGCAAGCAGGAAAGTACGTTTCTAAATATGTATTACGAACAAACGGTAGGAAAGGTGCAACCGAAACTTGTTATTCCAATACATTGGGATGATTTCACCAAACCATTGGCAGATACTCTGGAAGTAATGCCTAAATATGCAGATAATGTTAATAATGGATTGGATTTTATAATTCAAAGGACAAAAGCAGATAAAATTGATTTTCAAATACTTCAAGGTTTTCAAAGTATATATTTCTAAAAGGAGGAGCGTCCATTAATAAAGAAAAGGCACCCTAAGGTGCCTTTCTCCGACTTGATAACCACATTAATTTTAATAATATGAGTGGTACTGGAAAAAGCTATAGGATTTAAGCCTATTTTTATATTAAAGGCGACGAACTCAAATTATAAGAAAGGACTGGTTTATTGTACGAAAAATTGTTTGAAATGGTTACGAATAAAAGAGCAGCTAGCAAAAGCTAACTGCTCGGCTGGTTCTCCAAAAGGGGGAGAGGAGAAAGGTTAGGGACTTCATTAAATAAGTTATGGCTACCGCCTAGCTATATTATTGACGGAATATTGGGTTTTTATTCAAGCGATTATGTTACATGTTTGACGATATAGTCTTTTATTAGTAAAAAAGCTGCAAGGAGAAACATTACGTCAATCGAGAACCAAAACATATCTTTTTGAGGTTTTTTAAACTCTGATATTATGGAAAACATTAAAAATAAAGCAACGGCTATTACAATAAAAAGTTTAATTTTATCAGACATTTATAGCACTCCTAATATTTAATCTTTTTTATTATATAGTTATTTCCAATGTTGAGGAATTTAAAAAATGTTTTATGAGAATTCAAACAAAGTGATCCTTTAAATGGAAAGTGAGGAATAACAATGGGACGAGGTAACCGTGGAATGGCGTTTGAAAAGCTTATTAATCTATCGAATGAAATGTATCAAAGAGGGGGGCGCTTATAAACAAGCGTCCGACTCCTGTGAAGGTATTAAAAAGCAAAGGTGGCCGTGTATTAAGTGGTTACTATGAAGCTAAGAGTACAGTAGATTATAACGGTGTGTATAAGGGACGAGCTATAGCATTTGAAGCGAAGAATCCTACACGATTTGAATTAAAGAATATTGCGCAGCACCAATTGGATTACCTGGAGAAAGCAGAGAAGATGGCAAACAAGAAACGAAAATTATTAAAGGCTTAATGGATAACGGAATCATGTAGAGTGGATTGGTGGGGGGATACTTTACTAAGCATGTTTTCCTTATTTATCAAAGAGATAGTGAAATTTCATGTACCGTAATGATAATAGAATTTTATATAAAACTATAGTTGTTTGGATCAGAAGTGTAAAATTTCTCCTTGTAAAGAAAAAATGTTTTTAAATTTACCTTTAAAGTTTGTTAAAATAGAATTGCTTCTCAATGATGGGTAATTTGCGATATGTTACTTATTTCTTTATGTAGGGAATAAAACCACTATCCTATGTGCATAGTGGTTTTGTTTTGTGTGAAATAGATGCAGATTGTATAAAACTTTACATATAGAATTGTCTAATACAAATCAAGAATTTTCCCCTGGATTCACATTAAAATATATATGTTTATAAAATAATGAGAAAAGTTGTTAGATAAAAGTGTGTAGTAATGAATCGTAAAAATAGTGTGAAACGGGGATATTAAATGCGTACATACAAAAAGAACAGGCGCAATAAATTTAAAATCGTGTCACAAGAAGTCATGATTATTATAGGAGCACTTATAACCGCTTATGGACTAGAGTCAGTATTAATCCCTAACAATGTATCAGATGGTGGTGTGACAGGATTAAGTATCGTTAGTTCGAAATTATTTGGATTGCCATTAGGAATTCTAATCGCAGTCATTAACATCCCTTTTGTATGGTTAGGGTATAAGCAGATTGGTAAAAGTTTTGCCATTAATTCGATTATCGGTATTGCTTCACTAGCAGTGGGTACTGTTCTTATGCACGGCATACCAACTATTATTCATGGCGACACGTTGTTAGTTACCGTTGTTGGGGGAATTATTATCGGTTTTGGTATGGGATTGGCCTTACGTAATGGTGGTGCATTAGATGGAATCGATATGTTGGCTGTATTACTTTCTCGAAAATTACCTTTTGGGACAAGTGACCTCATCTTATTTTTAAACTTGTTCGTTTTTATTGTTGTTTCAACAGTATTTGGCTTGCAAGGGGCTTTTCTTTCGGCAATTGCATATTTTATTGCTTCGAAAGTAATTCATATTGTTGAAGAAGGGCTAAGTGGCTCTAAAACTTTCCATATAATAACAAAAAATCCTGAACTAATGGTAGAGACAATTCGAGATCGCTTAGGTCGAAGTGCGACTTATAATGAAGTTTACGGCGGTTATTCGAATGAACAATTTAAAGAAATCAGTTGTGTCATTAACCGTTTAGAAGAAAGTAAAATGAAAGAAATTATTCATGAGATTGATCAAAAAGCCTTTGTTACGATATATGATGTAGCAGAAGTAAAGGGGGGGAATTTCAATAAACATAATATTCATTAAACAGAACTATAATATTATATGAAATATAAAAGCCTTGCATTATAATTGTAAAACTGCATGTTATCAAGAAAAAATAGTGGGGATTTTTTTGATAGGATTGTTATAATATAATTAAGTTTCTTATTAATTGTTAAATACGTGTAATTATTAAGAAGCGAATAATATATTCGCACTTGAAAATTAAATATTTTATGCTGGTGGAAAAGGTTTCTCTTCCTTTGAGCGTACAGTACGTTGATAACGAATACGCTAATTCAAAATCAATATTCTATATACGCTGTATGTTGAAAGGTGTTTAAATACCCTACCCTAGTGCATTTATTATACATAGCACTACTTTTGATGAAAAGCTCTGTTTATCCAAAGCAGGGCTATTTATCATTTAAGTCGACTAACTGAGTGCTTTCGTTCTATTTATACTCTTTATAAAATTTGCAATGGATCCTTATGATGGTTATTTTGTTGGAATGAAAGTGTAAAAAAAGTAAGCAACAGAAGAAACTCATTAAACATGTAAGAAATAATAGCTTTTATGATAGTCTAATGTGAGGGGCAAGGGGAAATGAATTTTAGAAACTAATGAAAAAATATGAAGTAGAATTGGATTTGTCAATGATGAGGTTTATATGCACTCAATTGTTGTAGGGAAGTTAGAATAACACCAAACTACTATAAAGATTATCCTAGATGAAAGGATAGAGGAATTTTACGGTGTGATTCACCTATTAACGTATTTATCATAAAAAGTACGAGGAGAGATATTATGGAGAAAGTGTTAGATACCTTTAAAAATCGTTTAGGAAAATCAGTAGGTTCATTAATTGTAATCATTATAGGTATTGTGGCGATTTTTGGATTTCAAGAAATAAGAATAGAAACAGTAAAAGGCTTTTATAGCAGTATATTTAATGGCCGGGAAAGTTTAGACATGATGTGGACATTGGCGATAAATCTTTTAAGTTTAGTTTTTAATATTGTAATGATATGGCTATGGTTAAAAGATATATTGAAAGATAACTATGAGGATATGGATCCTACAACTGTAAGAGTTGTATCAATAATTGTAGCGATGATTCATGTTATATTTTCACTTATGTTCATTACCTATGTTTTTTCTAACTTATTGGGAATTGTGGTAGGTATTTTGATCTTCGCTGTAATTATTTGGGTACTTTATTTAGGAGTTAAAAGAAGAAGAAATAAGGACCGAAAATAATGAGGATAATTTCATTATAAGCAGTATACCAAAGAGAACCTAACCGAAACGGAAGGGTTCTTTTTGGTATCCAAAAGTAGATACCTCTATTAGGATGAATCACTTTGAATGGCCATGAGTTTGGTGAATAGATAAAGTTTATTTCATGTTTATACTCGCTATGAAATCGGTATATTAAATAAATAGAATAGCATCTAGGGTAACGGCAGGTAATGGATTTGTGATTGCTCACGGGAATAGTGCAGACGGTATTGCAAAGTTTCAGTCTGGGGATATATAATTTTAAATTTATATAAAAATGAAGAGACACATGAACTGGTTGCTTATGCAGCTGTAATTGATGGTCAGTACTTAGATGGATATGTGAAAATTAAAAAGTCTAGTAACATTTTGATATGAGAGTTAAAAAGAGCGATAGCTATACATTGCTCTTTTTTTTCTATGTATCTCTAACATATGGTGACATGAAGCGAGAGGGAGGATGATTTATATATACGTTTTGATTAAAAACGGTATTTAGACGAATGCCTTCTTACTAATGTGCATATTTCAGAAGTATTATGTTGCTATCGAGTTAAGAGTGAGTAAGGATGTTTTAGAGTAACTATTTTATACCTCCGCATTTTCAAGAGAGAGATCTTCTGTCGGAAAATGAGAAGGTATAAAATTAGAACTGTAGGTAAGGGATAACTGCCTTATAATCGTAAGTCCTAAGTCTAAGTTTTATAGTATACTGTATGTATCCTATATAATATGAGTACATATATATGGTAAAGGCGGTGAATATAGTATGTATAAAGTTGGATTAATCGGTTTAAAAACTTCTATAGATCAGATTCTAGGCATGGTAGAAGAATACAAACATGAGTTGGAATTTACCTCTTATTCCTATGAACAAATAGAGGAAATAGAGAGAATTGTAAATGAATATACTCCTCATGTCCATGCGTGGCTTTTTTCTGGCCCGCTTCCCTATGAAATTGCAAAAAAATATATAGGCACCGATAAAATAATGGTTTATGTTCCTGCTACAGAATCAGGCTTATATAAATCTCTTTTAGAGATGATTTATGAACAGGGGAGAATTATTGAGAAACTAAGTATCGATACAATGTCTTTAAATAATATTAGTGAAGAAGCTTTATCACAGTTACATATAAAGAAGCCACAGATTTATACGAAAGTATTTGATTTGGATATTGATATGGAGGAATTATTAAATTTTCACATGGATTTATGGGGAAAAGGAAAAATATCAGGAGTCTTAACTTGTTTCCCGTCAGTATGTGATTCCCTAAGAGAGCGTGGAATTCCATCTTATAGAATGTCGATGAGTAAGATGGAAATTCGCCAGACACTCAGAATACTTTCTGAGAAAGTAAAAGCCGCCTATTTTAAAGATGCACAAATTGGTGTCGAAATCATTGAAGTTGAGTATTTTAATAAAGTCGCGGAGGAAATGAAGACTCCATATCATTTGCAATACTTGGAGATTAGATTGAAAGAAATAATGATTCAGCTTGGTGAAACAATTAACGGGTCTGTTTCAGATAAGGGCAACGGTAGATATATGATTTTTAGCTCTCGTGGTGCAATTGAAAGAGAAATACAGATGCTGCAAGATGCTATTCAGAGATTAGCGTTTGAAGCAGATACAACTGTTGCCGTTGGAATTGGTTTTGGTGAGACTGCATATTCGGCAGAAATTAATGCTTTTCGTGCAATTCAGCATTCTAAGGGAATGAAAAAGCATGGGATTGTAATTGTTCAAGATGATGGTACAATTGTTGAATCGCCGGGTGATAAAAAAGAATTAAGTTTTACAATTCGTACCCAAAGTGAATTCCTTTTAGAGAAATTAAAAAAAGGAAATATAAGTGTGAAAACGTATAAAAAAATATCGGCTCTTATAGATAAAATGAAATGGAATTGCTTCACAACAAAGGAATTAGCGACACATCTTGAGATGACAGAACGGAATGTGAGACGTATTGTTACGGATATGTGCGAGGTTGAATTGGCACAATGTATCGGGCAAGAGACCTATGCAACACGTGGGAGACCAAGTAAAATTTATCGATTGTTATAAGCATCCATTAGGGGTGCTTATTTGTTTTGTAATTCATACAATATTTTATTTATCTGAAAATATTGAAATTTATTTTAATAACTAATATACTTCATTTAAGGAATTTTTTCCTTAAATACACCTAAAATAGAATTTTTAATGAAGTTTAAATTGAAAAGGAGTTGAAATACATGTCTCAAATAGAAAGAGTTCATAATTTAATTGAAAATATTCAAGGTGAAGTTGTTAGTTGGAGGAGGCATTTGCACAAATATCCGGAACTATCATTTCAAGAAGAAAATACTGCACAATTTGTTTTTGAAAAGCTACAAAGCTTTGGTAATCTAGAAATTTCACGTCCGACAAACACAAGTGTTATGGCTCGTTTAATTGGTAAGCAGCCAGGAAAGGTAATTGCATTACGGGCAGATATGGATGCGCTTCCAATTGTGGAGGAGAATGATTTTGACTTTGTGTCACAGAAGAAAGGCGTAATGCATGCTTGTGGACATGATGGACATACGGCAATGTTACTGGGTACGGCATGGGTTCTTGCACAATTAAAAAATCAAATTAAAGGGGAGGTTCGTTTTATATTTCAACACGCTGAAGAACTTCCACCTGGTGGTGCTCAAGAGTTAGTACAAGCTGGTGTACTAAATGGAGTAGATATGATTGTTGGAAGTCATCTGTCGTCGGCGCTTCCTGTGGGTAAGATCGGCTTAAGTTACGGTCCAATGATGGCTGGAGCAGATACTTTTAATATTACGGTGTTAGGTGAAGGAGGACACGCATCGCAACCTGAATTAACGATTGACCCCATTGTAATTGGAACTCAAATTGTTACTAATCTCCAACACATTGTTTCGAGATATCGAGACGCTCAGGAAACACTTGTAATTTCAGTGACTCAGTTTAATGCAGGAGGTGCAATTAATGTTATTCCAGATAAGATAAGCATAGGGGGATCTGTTAGAAGTTTTAATCCAGAATTAAGAGAAAAAGTTCCAACTTTTATCGAACGAATAGTAAAGGGAATTACAGAAGCACATGGAGCTACATATGAATTCAATTATCAGTTTGGCTATGCTCCGACTATAAATGATGAAGAAGTAACAAGATTGATGGATGAGACAGTATGTGAAGTATTTAGTGAAGACAATCGAGAGATTTTAAAACCAATTATGGGGAGTGAAGATTTCTCTGCCTACCAATATATGACTCCATCATCTTATATTTTCATAGGGGCTCGTAATGAAGAAAAAGGAATTGTCTATCCTCATCATCATCCCAGATTTACCATTGATGAACAAGCTTTACGATATGGAGTACAGTTATTAGTTCACGGTACTTATAAGATGTTAAACCTAGCGTATTAGGGGGATAAAAGTATGAAAATCATACATTGGCTTAGCTTTATTCCATTCTTAGGGTTTGTTGTAGGGGCTTTATTTACAAATAAGGTAAATCCTTATGTTTTTGGAATGCCATTCTTCCACTTTTGGATTGTACTTTGGTCACTTATAACTACAGTTATCTTAGCGATTATTTATAAAATAGATCCCATTAACCGGAAAGGGGATTCAAGATGAATATTTCAGTGTTATTCATTTTATGTTTTTTCGTCATCCCTATTTTGATTAGTATTCGTGCTACAAAGGGGCAAGAAATGGATTTAGAGCAATGGTCGGTTGGAGGTCGTGGAATGGGAGCCCTGTTGATTTTCCTTCTGTCTGCAGGCGAAATGTATACGACCTTTACCTTTTTAGGGGCAAGTGGTTCAGCTTATGGAGAGGGGGGATCTATTTTTAGTATCATAACATATGGTTGTTTAGCAACGGTAATCTCCTACTGGACCTTTCCTGTTATTTGGAGGTATGCAAAGAAACATAAGTTAGTTTCACAGTCGGACTTTTTTGTGAAAAAATATCAAAGTCCTTATCTTGGGGTACTTGTTGCAGTTATTGGTGTAATAGCCTGTACATGCTATTTAGTACTGCAATTGAAGGGACTAGGATATATCGTTTCTGCAACATCTTACGGTGCTATATCTTCTACAACAGCTATTTGGTTTGGAGCGATAGGGGTAACTGTTTTTGTGATGGTTTCTGGTATTCATGGCTCTGCGCAAACATCGATTTTAAAGGATATTTTAATTCTTGGGATTGTCGTATTTTTAGGACTTTATTTTCCTATTCATTATTATGGTGGGATTCAACCTATGTATGAGGCAATTGAAAAAGTAAAACCGAACTTTACCATACTTCCTGAACAGGGGATGAGTATATCATGGTATATATCAACAGTAATATTAAGCTCTATTGGATTTTATATGTGGCCACATGGTTTTCCCCCCATTTTTGCTGCATCAAGTGAAAGAGCATTACGAAAAAATGCAATTTTAATGCCAATGTATCAATTAATTTTACTATTTGCCTTTTTCGTTGGATTTGCTGCAATCTTGCGGATGCCAGGATTAAATGGTAGTGATATTGATACTATCTTGCTGCAACTGTCTAAACAAGCTTTTGACCCATGGTTTGTTGGTGTAATTGGCGGAGCGGGAGTGTTAGCGGCACTAGTACCAAGTTCATTATTATTAATGGCAATATCAACATTGCTTGCCAAAAATATATATCAAGTATTTAATCCATCTGTAACGGAAATGCAGCTTGGTAAATTGGTAAAATACTTAGTCCCATTTATTTCTCTTGTAGGAATTTATTTGACCTTTAAAGGAGGGAATACCCTGTTTAGTCTAGCTCTAATTGCTTATAATTTCATTACACAACTCGCTCCTGCATTTTTTGCGAGTTTGATGAGAAAGAACTTTGTGACTAAACAAGGGGCGTTTGCTGGGATTATTACAGGAGGGTTGTTAGTCTCAATTATGGACTTAGGAAATATTAGTATTGATAAACTATTCCCTGGTTTTCCTCAGGTTATTAAAGATTTGAATGAAGGGATTATCGCTTTATTTGTGAATATTGTAGTTTTAGTAATAGTCAGTTTGATGACCAAAAATATTTCAAATGTTCATCGGGACAAGACAATTGTAATTGAGAGTAAGACCTAATTTGATTTTAAAGGGGATTACTGTAAAAAGATAAGGGGTTGACGAAAGGATAACTGATGCATGGTTACTCTTTTGTAATATTTATTTTCTGCTTAAAAGGAAAAAATATAAATATTTAAGTGGTGAACTTATGTGAAAATAAAAAGGTGGGCTCATTCCACTTTTTAATAGTAACTTCATATACGGGGAAGGGTTTTCCTTTCCTTTGAGCGTAGAGCAAATGAAAGGCAGTCGGGTAATATTATATTCTTCTGCTGTACGTTGAAAGGTGCGGAAACACCAGAATAAAGATTATTTATGACTTTTATAATTCCTATTTTTTAAAATCCTGTATATTCCTATATCTTAGGATTCCAGTTTTTGTAATTTAAGAGTAACTAATGGGTTGCTCTTTTTTGCCATAAAAGCAACCTCTAATTATATTATATATAGTGTAAGATTAATGAAACGATAAAGAGGAGATTACAACATTAAATAATAAAGAACAAGAT
Organism: Bacillus sp. BC08; assembly: GCF_054326875.1. NCBI lineage: Bacteria > Bacillati > Bacillota > Bacilli > Caryophanales > Bacillaceae > Bacillus > Bacillus sp. BC08. The sequence goes on from NZ_JBTGPA010000037.1 coordinate 389,257, forward strand.
ATTTCCTTTGTAGTATGGAGCGCTCCTCGAGAAGATTTAAAGGCTATTGCCAAAAGTGAAGATAACAAACTTTATTTTTAAGTGAAGACTTCAAAAATATTAAATTAGTTACAGTAACATTTTTGAGTAAAATAAAAAGCATCCATTCGGGTGCTTTTTATTTTGGAGGAGGATGAATGATGAATGATGAATGAACAGAAGAATGCATTATCAGTAAGGGGCGTGGATACGAAATAAGCGAATAAAAGCATGTAAAGAATTAACTGATTTGGTTAATGAATGTGTGGAAGCATTTGAAAAGTTGGGTTTTTAATATTGGAATTTCCTTATCGTTGTAAATCCGCATTTTCCTATCGGATCCCCTGATCAAGTCTTTTATATTTAATGTTGTAATGAAAAAAGCTATACTGTAAGCAAAACTAAAAATTGGAAAGGAAATACTAGAACATGGAAAATTATCTATTATTTATCCTTACAGCAATGTTAATCATAATGATGCCTGGTCCTGGTTTTGCACTAGTTACAAAAAATACTATCTCGCATGGTAAAAATGGTGGGATAAAGACTGTTTTAGGAACGATATCTGGAATGATGATTCATACAATAATGGCTACGTTAGGACTTTCTGCTATCTTAATGAAATTTGCTATGTTATTTACATTTATAAAATATGCTGGGGCTGTTTATTTAATTTATTTAGCTGTAAAGTCAATTAAAAGTGCCTTGCATAAAAAAGAAGATATGTCAGGTTCAATAGAAATGAACTCTAAGGATATAGGAGCAATTAAAAGCTTTAGGCAAGGATTTACTACGGCAATTTTAAACCCAAAAACTGCTGTGTTTTTCCTTAGTTTTTTACCCCAATTTATTGTAAATAATCAAAATCATTTCCTCCAATTTCTTTTATTAGGAGTCACATTTACGACTTTGACAGCGGTATGGTATTTACTTTATATCTCACTCATACGTCAATTAAGAACTTTTTTAAGAAAAGAAAGAGTGAACCGTACAATAGAGGGGATTACGGGCGCTGTATTATTAGTATTTGGAGTGAGATTGTTTTTCCAAAAATAAATATGTATATGAAAAAAGAAATAATCACTATTGATTATTTCTTTTATTTATTCTACAACTACTATTTTACAATTGATTTTACACCCTCATACTAATTTTATACATATATCTAATTTGAACTTTAAAAATGACTTCCTCAATAACCTGATCGGTTTGCTTTATAAGAAAAAATCAAGGTAGTTTAGATGACTAAAAAAATGTGGAGGTTGCCTCTAAAAGATGAATGATTGAAATATGATCTATAATAAATTTTGAGAATAAAAACCTTTACTATTTTTCATTTTTACTTATTGTCTAACGGTGCAGATTAATGGAACAGATAAAGGAGTTTTGCTTACCGTAAAGAAAAAATAAAGAAAGAAAAAAGTAAGGGGATGAATAAAATTTTAGAACGAAGCAATCATATTATTCAAATTAAACCTTGGGAAGACAAGGACCTTGATTTACTTTATCGTATTAACACCCCAGTGATGATGCAGCATCTTGGAGGTCCAGAAAATGAAGAACAAATTTTGAAGCGACACAAACGGTACCTTGAACTGGTTAGTAGAGGATGTATGTTTAGCATTTTATTGTTACCAGAACGAGAATCAGTAGGTTCTGTTGGCTATTGGCAAAATAATTGGAATGATGAAAGTGTGTACGAAACTGGCTGGAGCGTCCTTCCCGCATTTCAGGGGAAAGGAATAGCGACAACTGCAGTAAAGTTGGCGATAGAAGAAGCATCCGCTGAGAATAAGTATAGGTATATTCATGCTTTCCCCTCAGTTGACAATCCAGCTTCAAATGCAATTTGTCGGAAGCTTGGATTCGAATTAATCTCCGAATCCGAATTCGAATACCCTCCTGGTAACTTTATGCAATGTAATAATTGGCGTTTTAACTTAATTTCCAGTAAATCGCCTTTATAAAATAACAGGGGCGTTTATGTAATAGGAGTCACCACATATGCCCATCAAGCTAAGGTTTTAAATGACATTACGTATGGAATTAAGAAAAAGCATGAAAAAGAGACCAAAAATGGTCTCTTTACTAACTCTTACAGAAAAACGGATGGAAATTCTATAGGAATGAGAAAAAAGTCTTTAATATCCTAGGCCTCATATACAACCTTTTCTATGTTCAATAACTTGATTCTATCATGCAATTTGAACGGCTTTGTTATCGTTACTGCAGAAAAAATGCGAATTAAATGTTAATCAATTTACATGCTTCAAGCGTATCTATATTAAGTTTGTAAATCTACACAATAAGTTTTCATTACATAAATTAAGTGTAGTAGAAGTTCAGTTAGAAAAAATTCGGGAGTCGAATTTTTTTGCATAAAGCTGTATAATGCTTGTAACGAAAAGGAAATACAGGAAAGGATATGTAGCGAGTTACTATGGATAAAGATAAACAACAATTAAGCGTTGAAGTTGCAAGATTATATTATCAATCAGATTATAGTCAGCAAGAAATTGCTAATAAATTAAATATTTCAAGACCGACTATCTCTAGATTATTAAAGTACGCAAAAGAAAAAGGATTTGTTCAAATTAGTATAGCCGATCCATTTGCTGATTTAGATAACGTTGGGAATTTACTGAAAGAAAAGTATAACTTGTTAGAGGCACATGTCGTATTTTCTCCAGTGCCAGAATATGCAACGATTACAGAGTATATAAGTAAATATGCAGCTGAGTATATGGAAAAGACGGTTAAAACTGGTGATATCGTTGGGGTAAGTTGGGGAATGACGATGTATGAAATCGCTAGAAAAATTGTACCGCAACATGTAAAAGGTGTAGAAGTTGTCCAGTTAAAGGGTGGTATTAGTCATTCGAGTGTAAATACATATGCGAATGAGACGATAGCTTTATTTGCAGATGCTTTTCAAACGACGCCAAGAAATCTACCCCTTCCAGTTATATTTGATAATGCAGTGACAAAAGAATTAGTAGAGCAGGATCGACATATTCATCACATTATCGAAATGGGGAAACAAGCAAATATTGCAATTTTCACTGTAGGAACAGTGCGAGACGAAGCGCTATTATTCCGATTAGGTTATTTCGATAAGGATGAAACGAGTTTACTCAAAAAACAATCGGTCGGTGACATTTGTTCACGATTCTTTGATGGGGACGGAAATATTAGTAGTGAAGAAATTAATAAGCGGACTATTGGAATTGAGTTAGAAGAACTGAAATTAAAGAAACGCTCTATTTTAGTTGCTGGTGGTAATAGAAAAATAAAAGCAATTGATGGTGCGTTACGTGGTGGGTATGCAAATGTATTAATTATCGATCAGCATACGGCAAAAGAAGTGTTACATTATAAAAAAGGTTAGAAATAAAAGGCTTTCTCAAGATGTTAATTTTGAGAAAGCCTTTTATTTTGTTATGTATAAATTATGGGAGTGTTTTTTGAATACAAATTGCCTTTTTAAAAATAATTATGGATATTGAGATACATACTACCATTGTTAATATAAAAGTTTTGATTTTAAATAGGAAGTGTTTCTTCGTTAGAATGCGCTTTATTTACTACAAGAAAATAACTTTTCAAAAAGAGTGAACAAAATTTCAAAAGTGTATTTACATTTGTTCAACTTAGAGTTAGAATGAAGTTGTTAAAAGATATGAGGAGTGAAGATAATGAATATTGCAAAGTTAATTGACCATACAATTTTAAAAGCTAATACTACAAAAGAAGATGTTATGAAAGTAATCGAAGAAGCAAAAGAATATAAATTCGCTTCTGTTTGTATTAACCCAACATGGGTAAAATTAGCGGCTGACGAGTTAGCTGGACATGATGTAGACGTTTGTACTGTAATCGGTTTCCCATTAGGAGCAAGCACTACTGAAACAAAAGCATTTGAAACAAAAGATGCTATCGCAAAAGGCGCAACTGAAGTTGATATGGTAATCAACGTAGGTGCTTTAAAAGATGGCGACAACGAATTCGTTGAAAAAGACATTTATGAAGTGGTACAAGCAGCAAAAGGAAAAGCTCTTGTAAAAGTAATCATTGAAACTTGCCTATTAACAGATGAAGAGAAAGTACGCGCTTGTGAATTATCAGTAAAAGCTGGCGCTGATTTCGTAAAAACTTCAACTGGATTCTCAACTGGCGGAGCAACTGCTGAAGATATCGCATTAATGCGTAAAACAGTAGGACCAAACGTTGGTGTAAAAGCATCTGGTGGCGTTCGTACACGTGAAGATGCAGACAAAATGGTAGCTGCTGGAGCTTCTCGCGTTGGAGCAAGTGCTAGTGTTGCAATCGTATTAAATGATGCAAAAGGTGCTACAGATAACTACTAATCATTAATGAAATCAAAAGCAATAGATACACAAAGTAAAGTGTATCTATTGCTTTAACAATTGAAAAGAATGTAAGCGGATACGAATGGGAGGAAACGGCTTATGAAATACTTAATCGGTGTTTTTGGCCTCGTATTGATTTTAGGTATCGCTTGGCTTGCTAGTAATGATAGAAAGAAAGTCAAATATCGTCCAATCATAACGATGGTTATATTACAATTCATTTTGGGATTTCTATTATTAAATACAAGTGTTGGGAATATATTAATTAGCGGAATAGCAGATGGTTTTGGAGAATTATTAAAATATGCCGCTGACGGTGTGAATTTCGTATTTGGTGGATTAGTAAATCAAAAAGAGTTTTCGTTCTTTTTAAGTGTATTAATGCCAATCATATTTATATCAGCTTTAATAGGTATTTTGCAACACATTAAAGTATTACCTATTATTGTGAAATCTATTGGTCTAGCATTAAGTAAAGTAAATGGAATGGGGAAACTAGAATCATATAACGCTGTTGCTTCTGCGATTTTAGGACAATCTGAAGTGTTTATTTCAGTTAAGAAGCAACTAGGATTATTGCCAGAGAAAAGAATGTATACATTATGTGCATCTGCAATGTCTACCGTTTCAATGTCTATCGTTGGATCGTATATGGTGTTATTAAAACCACAATATGTTGTAACCGCTTTAGTGCTTAACTTATTCGGTGGTTTCATTATTGCTTCTATCATTAACCCTTATGAAGTTACTGAAGAAGAAGATATGTTAGAAGTACAAGAAGAAGAGAAAAAGACTTTCTTTGAAGTATTAGGGGAGTACATTATAGATGGATTTAAAGTTGCGATTACAGTAGCAGCTATGTTAGTCGGTTTCGTTGCTCTTATCGCATTCATTAATGCCGTATTTAAAGGTGTAATCGGTATTTCATTCCAAGAAATACTTGGTTATGTATTTGCACCATTTGCATTTATTATGGGTGTACCTTGGCATGAAGCAGTTAATGCCGGAAATATTATGGCAACAAAATTAGTATCAAATGAATTTGTCGCTATGACAGATTTAGCACAAGGAAACTTTAATTTCTCAGATAGAACGACAGCGATTATCTCTGTATTCTTAGTTTCATTTGCAAATTTCTCTTCAATTGGAATTATTGCAGGAGCAGTTAAGAGTTTAAATGAAAAACAAGGGAATGTAGTCGCAAGATTCGGTCTGAAATTACTGTTCGGTGCAACATTAGTAAGTTTCTTATCAGCAACAATCGTTGGCTTATTATTTTAACAGATTCATATCATATAAAAAGGAATGGTGATTGTAATGAGAATGGTAGATATTATTGCAAAAAAACGTGACGGCAAAGAATTAACAACTGAAGAAATCAAATTCTTTATTAATGGATATACAGACGGAAGTATTCCTGATTATCAAGTGAGTGCACTTGCAATGGCAATCTTCTTTAAAGATATGACAGATCGTGAACGTGCAGATTTAACGATGGCGATGGTTGAGTCTGGAGAAACAATCGATTTATCAGCAATTGAAGGAATTAAAGTAGACAAACATTCAACTGGTGGTGTTGGTGATACAACAACATTAGTATTAGGACCATTAGTAGCTGCTTTAGATGTACCAGTAGCAAAAATGTCTGGTCGTGGTTTAGGACATACAGGCGGAACAATTGATAAATTAGAAGCGGTAGAAGGGTTCCACGTTGAAATTACGAAAGAGCAGTTCATTGATATTGTAAACCGTGACAAAGTAGCTGTTATTGGACAAACAGGAAATTTAACACCTGCAGATAAAAAGATTTATGCATTACGCGATGTGACAGGAACAGTAAACTCAATTCCTTTAATCGCAAGTTCAATTATGAGTAAAAAAATTGCAGCTGGTGCTGACGCGATCGTACTTGATGTAAAAACAGGTGCTGGGGCATTTATGAAAACAGAGGAAGATGCAAAAGAATTAGCACATGCAATGGTACGTATCGGAAATAATGTAGGACGTCAAACTATGGCTGTTATTTCAGATATGTCACAACCTCTTGGATTTGCGATTGGTAATGCTCTAGAAGTGAAAGAAGCGATTGATACGTTAAAAGGTGAAGGTCCAGAAGATTTAACAGAATTAGTACTTGTATTAGGAAGTCAAATGGTCGTACTTGCGAAAAAAGCAAATACATTAGAAGAAGCTCGTGAAATGCTAATTGAAGTTATGAAAAACGGAAAAGCAACTGAGAAATTTAAAGAGTTCTTAAGCAATCAAGGTGGAGATAGCTCAATTGTAGACAATCCAGAAAAAATGCCACAAGCGAAGTATGTAATTGATGTACCTGCAAAAACTTCAGGTGTTATTTCAAACATTGTTGCAGATGAAATTGGTATCGCAGCTATGTTACTAGGCGCTGGTCGTGCGACAAAAGAAGATGAAATCGATTTAGCAGTAGGATTAATGTTACGTAAAAAAGTTGGCGATGCAGTAAAAGAAGGCGAACCATTCGTAACAATCTATGCAAACCGTGAAAATGTAGAAGATGTAAAAGCAAAAATCTATGAGAACATTTCTATCGCTGAAACAGCAGTGGCTCCTAAATTGGTTCATACAGTTATTACTGACTAATCATAATTACACCTACTTTGAGGAGGAAATAATATGGATAAGAAAAAATATATTGAAGAAGCAAATAAGATGTTAGCAAAAGCATATATTCCGTATTCGAAATTTCCTGTTGGTGCAGCGTTAGTTACGAAAGAAGGTAAAATCTATACTGGTTGTAATATAGAAAATGCTTCTTACGGTTTATGTAACTGTGCAGAAAGAACAGCGATTTTTAAAGCAGTATCAGAAGGTGAGCGCGATTTTAGTTACTTAGTTATTACAGGCGAAACGGATGGGCCAATTTCACCATGTGGTGCTTGTAGACAAGTAATTGCTGAGTTCTGTGAACCGAAAATGCCTGTATTACTAACGAATGTAAAAGGTGATGAAAAAGAAGTGACTGTTGAGCAATTACTTCCAGGTGCTTTCTCAATAGAAGATTTAAAATAAATAAAAAAGCCATTCCACAAATATGAATTGTGGAATGGCTTTTTTATTTTGGAAAGTTGAATGTAATATTTTGTTCATATTCCGTTCATAAACTTTGCTTAAAATAATTGCAGCGAATATAGAAAGTTTACAACAGGAGGAATAGAATGAAGAGATTATATAATGCGGCATTCATTTACTTAATTATCGGTTTATTATCAGGAGTATTTGCAAGAGAGTATTCGAAAGCACAAGGAATTAAAGGATCCACAATGTTGCAATTGGTGCATACACACGTATTGGTGCTTGGTTTCGTCTTCTTTTTAATCGCTTTGGGTCTATTTAAAGTATTTCGTGTGCAAGAAACAAAGAGTTTTCGTGCATGGTTTGTTGTTTATAATGCAGGATTAATTTTTACTATTGCTACAATGCTATGGAGAGGTCTTCTACAAGTAAATGGAACTGACTTTAACGGTTTAAGCCATATGGCTGGATCAGGTCACGTTATTATAAGTATCGGGCTCGTTTGGTTTATGATTTTGCTTAAAAAGCCTTTTAAATAGATAGGAGTGGATAATATGATAGCACTTTTATCAAGTATTGTTGCAGTTTGTATGGCTGTTGGTGTCATGTTTCTTCGCTTTAAAGCAGCGAAAAAACCGGTAACGAAAAAGAAAATTATATTACCGCCAATTTTTATGAGTACTGGCGCAATGATGTACTTCTTACCGGAGTTTCAATTAACATCGTTAGAAATAGTAGAGGCGATTAGCATAGGACTTCTTTTCTCTATATTTCTTATTAAAACAACTAAGTTTGAAATAAGAAGTGAAGATATATATATGAAACCGTCAAAAGCATTCATATTTATTTTAGTCGGGTTATTAGCTGTACGAGTAGCGTTAAAATCATATTTAAGTCAATCAATTGATTTAGCAGAGTTAAGCGGAATGTTTTTCTTGCTCGCATTTGCGATGATTGTATCGTGGAGAATTGCGATGTATCGTTCATATGTTAAATTAGAAAAGACAATAAAAAGAGCTGGAATTTCTAAATAAGAATTCCGGCTCTTTTTATGTTTTATACGAGTGTTTGTTTAACTTTGATTTCATTTGCTTAATTTTAAACGTATTTGAGCATCTTGTAATGCAGCTGGTGTAACGTTAAGACCATGTTGATCCACAATTTTTGTGTTTAATAAAATGGAATCTAAGCTTCCACGAAATGTTTTTGTATAGTTGTGACGCAGCATTTGTTGTTCTTGTTTTTCATCAACTGTTAATCCAGATGCTTTTTCTTTTTTTGATAACTCGTTAATACGGAATAAAATGTTTTTCATTCGATTCACCTCTAGTTAGATTTAATTACATTAGTAACTTACTAATGTATAGTTATTGTAACGTATCTTTTAATAAGTGTCAATGCTTATAAACATTCCTTGTTTTGTAAGTGTATGGGATAAGAGTGAGTGTAAATAACTACTAATACTTGAAATAGAAAACACGTTAATATACAATACCTTAGTAGGGTATATTAACGTGTTGTTTTACATTATGAAAGTAACAAGCAAAAAGGAGTATGTAATAATGAATGCAGTAATTTCAAAGAAAGAAACAATCATCTCATATACAATTGCTATATTATTTATTTTAGCTATGGTAACAGCAGGTGTGTTATTAAATGATCCAGAAGTCATTTTGCCGGAAATAGCAGCAATGGCAATTGCTTTATGGGCGTATCGTGAGCCAGGATGGTTAAGACAGCCAGAAAAAATCTTTATTGCACCGTCAATAACAGCTGTAATTGGTTTTATGGTGAATCAAATGGATATAGCCTATTTGGGGAAAGTAAGCATAACACTTTTACTAATGATGCTGTTTTTACGTGTAATTCGATCTAATTTAGCGCCATCTATTGCGACTGGCTTATTACCATTAGTAACAAATGCAACAGAATGGTCATTTGTTATCGCAGTCTGCGCTTTAACATTTATATTAATGGTTGGTGTTCTTATATTTAAATTGAACAACGGTATTGAGCGAAAAGTGAATATACAGTATAAATATATGACTGTGTTTCTAATACTAAATTTCGTTTGGATCAGTTTATGTTGGATAACAGGTTATGAACAATTAGCAGTTATTCCGCCAATATTAGTTGTCGTGTATGAATCACTTCAAAAGCCGATGTACAGTGAAAAAATGGCGTTTAAACAAATAGTAGTTTTAACTATCTCGGCAACTGTTGGAACGTTATTGTATTTTGCAATTGATTCATGGATTGTAGTCACTTTATTCAATATGATAGTAATGCTTATTTTGTTAAAAATCGTTAGAGTACGTATTCCAGCAGCATATGCATTTCCGTTATTACCGCTCGTATTTCCTGATGAAATGATAAAAATGTTACCGGTAGCTTCATTTGTTGCGGGGGTATTTTTATTTGGTGCAGTACTGCTGTATAAAAAGTGGGAAATGAAGCAAAAGGGCATGCAGAAGAGTTAAATATAATTTTGAAAAAAGGTAAGTTCAAGTCAATGGAACTTACCTTTTTATTTATACCCAATATAAGGATATATCATAAAGACCAATTAAAATGAGTAATATCCCTGCTATAAGTTGAATGGTTTTTCCTATTTTTCGGCTCTTTTTAAGTAGTGTCCCATTTAATCCAAGGTAGGAGATGATGAACATTAATATAACGATAGGGAGAGCAGTCCCTATCGAAAAGAATGTCGGAAACAAGTAACCATAATTATATGAGAAAGATAAAGGAATTAGCGTTCCGAAAAATAGAACGAACATAGTCGGACAGAAAGCTAAGGAAAAGAAGAATCCAAGTAAAAATGAGCCAACCTCATTTTGTTTCCCTATAAATTTGATCGAGAAGAAATTTCGTCCTTTAATAATGCCTGCCAACATTAGCCCCATTAAAATTAATAAAGGTCCAATTATCTTTCGTAACCACGGGAAGTACAAAGTTAATATTTGCTGAATCTCTTTTCCTAAAAACCATACAAATAGTCCAAGAGTTGTAAAAGCTATTATTTTTCCTAAAATGAATAACAATATATGTTTCCATGCACGTCCCTTTTGTAAAAAAATATTTCCATAAAATGTAATAGCACTAACGTTTCCTGTTAATTGGCAAGGAGCAAAGGTTCCTACTACGCCTAATAAAAACGCAAATAATAGAGGTACTGATTTCGTAGCATTCGCGACATCCATTAAAGGAGACAAGAGTTGATAGCTACATTCACTAATTGTTGAAAACACGTTATATTCACCCTTCTAATTAAATTGGAATGTTCCCTCTTTCATAATCTGCTTCCACGTTTTACCCTCATCTGTAGAAAGGAACACATTAGCTGTCATTGTAGCAAATACCATTTCAGCTGAATTTTGAGGGTTTTGTGATATGTACATAATTGTATCTTTAGGATCTAAAGGTGGTATTTGTATACTCCTCTCTTCATTTGTAGCAATGGATTTCCTCGTTACGATTTGTTTATTGATAGGGGCGTAAATAACATCTTCATTACTTAATGTAACTGCTGTCGATTCAAGTGATGTAGAGAATAGTTCAAATGTATTTCCGTAATCTGTAGATAAATAAACACCGTCTTTAGCACTTACCGCGACTACACTTGGTTGGTCCGGATGTACGGAAAAGGAATGAATTGTACTTGAAAGACCTTTTAACTTACTATTTTTCCAATCTTGTCCGTTGTTCGTACTGAAATAAAAACCTTGTTGCAATTTGGAATTTGGACGCTCATTGTATAAATAAATTGCTTCCGTATTATATCCGACAGCAAGGTTATGAAAATCAGATTCTCCATAAAAAGCTAGCTTTTCGAGGGTATTACCGCCATCAGAACTTTTCATTAATCCTAAAGGGTTTTTTAAATTTGCACCTCGTTCAGGATGACCGCTGGCAAAGAACCCATTCTTCGTTGCTTGAAATCCCATAAAATCATGTAGCGCAGTTTTAGTTTCAAACCATTTGCCATCTTGATAAACTTTTATTCCGCTATGAGTGGCGATAGAAACCCCGGGCATATTTCCTGCATAGCCAATTCCATGAATGTGCTCGATTTTTCCAGATGTAATTTCTGTATAGAAGTTTTGCGGAATCGTATTTACTGTTTTTGTATGTTTTGGCTGAGATTGCACCGTTTCTTTCTTCACTGGTGCTGTTTCCGCATTGCTAGAACATCCTGAGATGATGAATAAAGAAGTAATTGCTAACCCTGTTGCTACATAATGTTTCAAAGTTGTAGCTCCTTTCCTATATATGAGATTTTAAGTATATGGAATAAATGTCAAGAAATTGTGGAGTAGTATGCATAATTTAGATTGGAAGGGGGACTAGTAATGAAAATTTTCCTTTCTCCATGAGTACTATCAATTGACGAAAAATTATAACAATAATAGAATGAATTGTATTGGGTGATTAGATTTGCAAGTATACATAGAACGCTAGGGGGATTATTATGAAATCAACATTTTTTGCTCAAAATAGAGAACGATTAGTAAACACATTACCAGATGAATCTATTACTATTTTATTCGCTGGACAAGCACCTCATATGTCAGCGGATGCACATTATAAATTTGTGCCGAATCGAAATTTTTACTATGTAACAGGAATTGATGAACCGAATGTTATTTTCATGTTGAAGAAGTTTGGAAATAGTGTAGAAGAAACACTTTTCATTGAAAAGTCAGATCCAGTAATGGAAAAATGGGTCGGTAAAACAGTTTCTAACGAAGAAGCGGAGAAAATTTCAGGTATAAAGAAAGTTGTATATTTAGATAGCTTTGAAAAGACAATGTCAAATATACTTTTTACAGAAAATGTGAAGCATCTATATTTAGATTTAGAGCGTCGTGAGTGGAATGGTACGGAGACAAAAACGCTAGCATTTGCTAAACATGTAAGAGAACAGTATCCACACGTTTTAATTGGTAATGTATATCCGAATATTTGTGAATTACGAGTGTTTAAAACAGAAGAAGAAATTGAAATCATTAAAGAAGCGATTGCTGTAACAAAAGAGGGCATTTACAACGTACTTAAGCATGCAAAAGCAGACATGATGGAATATGAATTAGAAGCTCAGTTTGATTTCACACTGAAATCATCTGGCATTAAGCATCATGCGTTCAATACAATTTTAGCAAGTGGAAAAAATGCTACAGTTCTTCATTATGAAGATAATGATGCACAAATTCAAAATGGTGATTTAGTACTACTAGATTTAGGCGCTCAAAAAGATTACTATAATGCTGATATTAGTTATACATTCCCGGCAAATGGAACATTCTCTAGTCGTCAAAAACAAATGTATAATATTGTATTAAAAACATTGAAAGAAACAACGAAACTCATCAAGCCAGGAGTAAAGTTTGCTGCATTAAATGAGCATACAAAAAAGGTACTAGCAGAAGAGTGTAAAGCAATTGGTTTAATTCAAGAAGACGAAGAGTTATCAAAATACTATTATCACGGTGTCAGCCATTTCCTTGGTTTAGATACGCATGATGTAGGAACATATAAAGAGAGAGTGTTAGAAGAAGGTATGGTTATAACAATTGAACCTGGTCTTTATATTGAAGAAGAATCAATCGGCATTCGTATTGAGGATGATATTCTTGTAACGAAAGACGGACATGAAAACTTGTCAAAAGATATCATTAGAGAAGTTGAAGAAATTGAAACGTTTATGAGAGAAAATAATGTGAATGTAAAAGAAAATGAAGTGGTTACAAAATAATCATTAGTAGAGGCGCTCAATTTCGGGCGTCTTTTTATTTGATCCATTGCACATCTCCATATTTTCTTGAAAATCATTTTTTATAATGATTTTGAAAAAGAAAAAGGAGGGGTTTTTCATGAAGCGATTTGTATTAACAGCAGTTACAGTCTCTGTTATATCTTTAATTGCTGCATGTTCAGCAACCACAAATACAACAAACGATCATAAAAATATGAATGATAAAAAAACACCACAGACTGAAACGGCTTCAAAACCATTGAAAGTTGAAAAAGGACCAGAAGTGACTTTAATAGCGAAAGAAGAAAAACAAAAATTAAGTAACGGTGTTATTGTTCCAGTTTGGACATTTAATGGCTCATCTCCTGGTCCAGAAATTCGGGTGAAAAAAGGCGAAAAGGTGAAAGTAACATTGAAAAATGAATTATCTGCCCCAGTATCTATTCATTGGCATGGATATCCTGTCCCAAATAATATGGATGGAATTCCAGGCGTGACCCAAGATGCGGTTGAATCAGGAAAAAGTTTCACCTATGAATTTGAGGCGAACGTAACAGGAACGTATTGGTATCATTCACATCAAGATTCTGTAAATCAATTAGATAGAGGTTTATATGGAGCGCTCATTGTAGAAGATACAAAGGGAAAATATGATAAAGATTACACATTAATATTAGATGAATGGATAACAGATAAAGAAGAGATTAATAATCAGTTAAAAGAAATGACAAAAGGGCAAACAGGTAATAAATCTAAGGGAAATGAAAATAAGAAAAAAAATGGTGATAGGAACGGCATGGATCATTCCGGTATGGACATGGGCAGTGATAAAAAAGACTCTAGTAATATGGCAGGAATGGACCATGGAAATATGAAGATGGAAGGTCATGATATGAGTATGTATGATTTATTCGCAATCAATGGTAAAAGCGGGGATTTAGTAGAACCATTAAAAGTGAATAAGGGAGATAAAGTTCGTCTTCGATTCGTTAATGCTGGTTATCTATCACATGATATACACGTTCACGGTCATGATATAAAAGTAATTGCGACAGATGGCCAACCAATAAATGATCCAAAAGTTATTAAGGATAAAGTAATTTCAATCGCACCGGGGGAACGTTATGATATTGAATTTGCTGCTAATAATCCTGGGAGATGGTATGTTGAAGACCATTCAGAAAATAAAGGTGCAAAAGGAATGAAAGCTGTTATTGAATATGAAGGTAGTAAAGAGATGAAAGACAAAGCAAACGAAAAAGAAAAACTACCGAAATTAGATATGACGACATATGGTGCTAAAAAATTAGGAAGTTTCACGTTAGATCAGCAGTATACTGCCACATATAATATGGACTTAAATACGCAAATGAATGGAAGTGAAATGGTATATACAATTAACGGAAAGGTATTTCCAGATATTGACCCAATTCCAGTGGAAAAGGGTGATTTAGTAAAAGTAAAATTAGTAAATCGCTCTAAAATAGACGATCATCCAATGCATTTACATGGTCACTTCTTCCAGGTGTTGAGTAAAGATGGAAAACCGATAGAAGGTTCTCCAATTGTGAAAGATACTTTGAACCTAAAACCAGGTGAAGAATATGAAGTGGCCTTTGTAGCAGATAATCCGGGTGATTGGATGTTCCACTGTCATGATTTACACCATGCTTCCACGGGGATGGTAACAGAAGTGAAATATACAGATTATAAATCTGATTATGTTCCAAACCCAAACATTCCTAATAAGCCAGAATAATATGAAGCAGTTATCCTATGGATAGCTGCTTATTCATTTTTGGTGCAAGAGTCAATGTATATGTTGATCATGCCCGGGTGAAGATGGGGGAGTATGATCTGGGAATGTCACGAATACGGCAACGATAATTACCACACTAATTGATAGTAATAACAAAAAACGCCTTTGGATAAAAGCAGAAAAGGTTTCTGATAAAAGTTGAATCATACATGACATAGTTATTGTTATCGTAAGTAAAAGGCTAATAAACAGTATACTATGAGCTTGTTGAGCGTTTAGCATTTCTGTAATCATTGCTCCCATCATACTGGCCATTAATCCAGAGAACATTCCTTCTAAAGCAGTAAATAGGTGAAACTGTAGACCGACTAAAAAACCGATAAAACCACTGATCAAAATCGCAAGCAAAGTAGAATATAGTAATTCCCCTTTAAAAAGAATACCTAAATAAAACCCGATACTTAAACCTGTACTCATGCTAAAAGACATAATAAATACCATATACTCCATTAGGGTACCCTTGCGATTAGACATATATGATGTAATAAGAATAGAGATACAACAAAGTGTTAAGGCAGTTAATGTGTAAGCGAACATTATGATACCTCCCTGTCCTATCGTTCATTTCATCATATGTTTATATGGAGAGTACTTATGCTTATTTATATCTGCATATTATCTGCACAATTTCATAATTGTAAGCAAGAAGGCTACTGATTTTTTAGGGCGTCTTTTTAATTATGAGCATGTGAATGTAAGAGTTAAATGAAGAGTTTCTATTGTGAAGCCATAAAGAATAAGCGTATAATATTATAGGTCTCCCATTTGCGAGACAAACCGCGAATGATAAATAAGATTGTTGTTTTATCATCGCCTCTAAACAGATAGACAATGAAAGTAACACTGGAATACAGATAGGGAGTTATAAAATGAAATTAATTATTGCCGAGAAACCAGATCAAGGTTTGGCTCTTGTTTCACAATTTAAATATCGCCGAAAAGATGGATATTTAGAAGTAGAAGCGAATGAGTTATTTCCAAATGGAGCGTACTGTACATGGGCAATTGGTCATTTGACGCAGTTATGTAATCCAGAGCATTATCATGCAGAGTGGAAAAAATGGTCACTTAATACGTTACCGATGATTCCAGAGCGTTTTCAATTTGAAGTAACAAAGTCGAAGTATAAGCAATTTAACGTTGTGAAACAGCTGTTACATAATCCACAGGTAACAGAAATTATTCACGCGGGCGATGCCGGGCGTGAAGGGGAATTGATTGTACGAAATATTATTAATCTTTGCAACGTGCAAAAGCCGATGAAACGTCTTTGGATTTCATCTTTAACGAAACAAGCTATATACCAGGGATTTAAAAATTTACTAGATGAAGCAGATACAATTAATACGTACTATGAGGCGTATACAAGGTCATGTGCGGATTGGGTCGTTGGTATGAATGCGTCACGTGTCTTTAGTATTTTGCTAAAGAAAAAAGGAATGAACGATGTATTTTCAGCTGGTCGTGTACAAACACCGACACTTGCATTAATCGTAAAGCGTGAAAAAGAAATAGAAAACTTTAAGTCAGAGCCGTTTTGGGAAGTGTTTGCAACCTTTAATATAGAAGGAAAGAAGTATGAGGGGAAATGGGAGAAGGATAGTGAATCCCGCTTACAAGACCCTGATATGGCAAATAAAATTGCGGCATTTTGCCAAGGTAAACCGGCTGTTGTAAAAGAAATGAAAACGGAGCGTAAAGAGTTTCAGCCGCCGTTTTTATTTAATTTATCAGCACTGCAAGCGACAGCTAATAAAGCTTTTAAATTCTCACCGAAAAAGACGCTTGATATAACACAAGCACTATATCAAAAAGGGATAGTTTCTTATCCGCGTTCGGATTCTAACTATGTTACACAAGGAGAAGCAGCGACGTTCCCTGATATTTTACAGAAGTTAAGTCAGTTTGATGAATATAAAGGATTATTGCCAGCACCAATTGAATCGATTATGAATAATAAGCGTTATGTGAATGAAAAAAAAGTTACAGATCACTACGCTATTATTCCGACAGAGCAAGTTACAAATCCAAGCAAACTATCAGGTGATGAAAAGAAAATTTACGATATGATCGTAAGAAGACTGATTGCGGCGCATTATGAAGTAGCAATCTTTGACTACACAACGATTACAACTCTTGTAGATGAACGTGCTGAATTCATTTCAAAAGGAAAACAGCAAATTCAAGAAGGTTGGCGCAAAGTAATTTTTCAAGATGATAAAGATGATGAAACAATTCTTCCAATTGTCGCAGAAGGTGAACAAGGGAAAGTTGTAAAGGTAAAAGTGAAAGAAGGAAAAACACAGCCACCGAAGCGTTATACAGAAGGACAACTTATTACGTTAATGAAAACGGCAGGTAAGTATTTAGAGAACGAAGAGCTTGAGAAAGTATTAAAGAAAACAGAAGGTTTAGGTACAGAGGCAACTCGCGCTGGAATTATTACGATGCTGAAAGACCGTAAATATATAGATGTGAAGAAGAACCAAGTGTATGCAACCGATAAAGGGAAAGTATTAATTACTGCAATCGGAGACAAAATACTAGCTTCACCAGAAATGACAGCGAAATGGGAGCAGCGCCTCGCGGAAATCGGTGAAGGTACAGCATCACCAGCTACATTTATGGAACAAACGAAAAAGCTATCAGCGAAAATTATTGAAGATGCAGTGGAAATGTCAGAGAAGTGGGATTTCACTGGATTACATGTTGAATCAATTGAGCGAAAAGGATCGAAATTTACAACAGGTAAAAAGGTAGGTAGTTGTAAAAAATGCGATGGCGATGTGATTGATAAGTCAACGTTTTACGGTTGTTCTAACTACAACACGACACAATGTGATTTTACCATCTCAAAGAAGATATTAAGTAAAACAATTTCGCAAAAGAATATGACAAAGCTCTTAAAAGGTGAAAAGACTGATTTAATTAAAGGTTTTACAAAGGGCGAGAAAACATTTGATGCGAAGCTAGAGTGGAAAGATAATAAAATTAATTTTGTGTTTGAGAATTAAGTGGTTTTAACAAATAACAGGTTAATTTTGAAAAAGCGTGACGATTTTATGTCATGCTTTTTTATTTTGTATGCAAACGATAAAAAATATTTGAAAAGATAGTATTTATATAGGATGTTTATATTATCTTTATCATTTTTTTATATAAAAGGAAAAAGTAATTAAGAGAAACTGAGAGTAGTTTATACAGATGTTTGTGGGAATATGCAATAAAAATATCGTATAAATTAATAAAATTTTATTGTAAAACGATAAATTTTATATTAAAATCAAAAACAGAATAAATAAGTGTGGTGCTTTTTATGGAAAAGGTAACAACTTTATTTTTTTAATTAGAGGAGGTATAAATATGGACATTAACAATTTGATTATTGAAAATATGGATAACCCTCATGAGTTGGAGAGAATGTATAGAAAAGACCCGAAAGCTTTTAAAAAGTCATTCTCACAAGCATGGGATGAAAATCCTGATTCTCAGGTTCTAGCTGCTTGGTATGAAAGGATGCATTTCAAGGAAACAGAAAATGTAGAAAAAATATCGCTATTTCAAAAAGGTTTCTTATTCATGGGCATGTTAGCTATTCTAGCTGGGCTAAGCACCAGAATCATTTTTCATTTTGTTGAGCAGGAAGCAATCGCTCCAATTAACTTGGCTTTTGGTGTAATTCCCTTTATTGCTGCTTATTTTATTTACAATAATACTCCGAAAAAAAGTATTATTTATTTCCTTGCAGCGTTGTTCTTAATTGCCGGGTTGTATCTTAATATGTTGCCATTAAATTATAAAGACAGCAGTATCCTTGCGTATTTACATCTTCCTATATTGTTATGGGTCTTATTGGGACTTGCGTTTACAGGAAATGAATATTCAAAAGGTAGTACAAGGTTAGCGTATATTAAATTTAATTTAGAATATGGTCTTCTCTACGCGAGCATGGCAGTGAGCGGGATGGTACTAGCAGTATTCACGATGAAGCTATTTAGCTTTGTTGACTTGGATATAGGAGAATTCTATTTTAGTAATGTTGTTTTATTTGGAGCTGCGTCTCTCGCTATAGTGGCTACATACTTAGTATCAATGAACCTTAAACTTGCTAAAAATATTACACCATATATAGCTAAAATTTTTAGTCCGCTTGTACTGATTACATTGTTGATCTATCTTATAACGGTTATATGGAGTGGGAAAAATCCATTCTTGGACCGCAATTTCCTAATGGCCTTCAACGGAATACTCCTTGGTGTATTGGCTGTTACCATATTTTCTATCGTTGAGAGTGACTCAGACGAGAAAAAGAGCATTTCAGATTATATAAATTTTGCCTTAATTGTTCTGGCACTTATTATTGACACTGTCGCTTTGTCAGCCATCGTATTCAGACTTTCTTCTTACGGGATTACACCTAATAGACTTGCTGTTTTAGGCGTAAACATACTGATTTGGGCAAATCTCATTTGGATTATGTTTTCCTATATGCGTTTTCTACAAAACAAATCAGGACCGACAGCTATCCAAGACGCCGTTACGAAGTATTTGCCAATCTACGGACTTTGGGCAGCGTTCGTCATATTTACTTTTCCTTTAATGTTTAATTAGAAAGGATTTGTTAATGTAACGACAAGCTAATTTCAATAACGTATAAAATCCTTAGAGCTGATAATTATCGTTACTTCTATAATTTCTCGACAATAAAAAAACGTCCTAAAGTAGGACGTTTTTTGTTATGTGTATTGCTTTTTTTTCTTAATAAGCAACAACACCTGTGAAACACAAGTAAGTACTGGCAGTTCAATCAACGGTCCAATAACGAGTGCAAGTGCAATAAGAGGTTCATCTGGAAAAGCTGTTACAGCAATAGCGAGTGCAACAGGCGAGTTTCTTGCTAATGTTGTTAAGCTTAAACTTACTGTATCTGTATAAGATAAACGCATCATGCGTCCGATAAATTGTCCGAGTACAAAATTAATGATGAAGAACAATAGAACAGGAATGAGTAATAGTAAAACGACATTCATATTTTGTAGTAAATATTTACCTTGTGATGCAAACATCGCTACGATAGCTAAACTTAAAAATACAATTTGAGCAGAGCTGAAAAACGGAATGAGTTTATTCTCGAGTGTTTCAGTTCTTTTCAGTTTATTCATAATGAATTTTGTAGCGTGTGCAAGTACAAATGGTAAGACGATTACGATAACAATACTTTCTACTAAAACCGAAACCGCTACAGTCTTCATGACACCAGCAAATAAAAATAAATAAATGGGAAGGAGTAGTACTTGCAATATTAAATTTACAGGCAAAATTGCAGTAGAAAGTGCTACATTTCCTTTTGCTATTTCAGTAAAGATTAAGTACCAATCTGTACATGGAGTAACCATTAACATAATAAATCCAACCCAAAGTGCTGGGTGATCTGAAAGAAATAGTGCACCTAATCCCCAAGCGAGTAAAGGTGTCCATACAAAATTAATAGTAAGGCTCGTTCCAGCGAATTTTAAATTGCGGAATCCATTTTTTATTTCTTTCAATGGAATGCTGAGGAATAATCCATACAGCATAAAAAATAAGGAGGGGACAATAAATTGCTCTGAATACATATGTATCAAATTAAATTGTCCGAGTACGATGCCGCATGTAACAGCAAAAAGAATAATAAAAGTTTGAATCTTTTCTATAGTGCTCATGAGTAAATCCTTTCTAAATATGAATTGCCCTCTCTACATCCATTATACAAATAATAAAGTTATAATGGGTGTTTTAATTGTATTGGATAGATTACCTTTAATCCGAGATAATATTTTTTATTTAAAGTTACTTGACTAAAGTAAGTGATGTGCGTTACAATCACTTACATAAGGTAATTAAATAACAAAAAGTTTTTCGGTATCTTTACTTAAGGTATCAATTGGAACTTTTTATTAGAATAAGAATTTTTATGATGATAAATAATGAATATGACAAGAAAGCTTAGGTGAAGAAAATGGGATTATTTAGCTCGTTATTTGGTAAAAAAGAAGAAAATACAAAAGTAGAGGGGAATAAAACAATGTCAAAAGTATTATTTGTAAAAGCAAACGATCGTCCAGCGGAGCAAGCAGTTAGTTCAAGAATGTATGAAACATTTGTAAGTGCTTATAAAGAAGCGAACCCAAATACAGAAATTACGGAGTTAGATTTATTTGCATTAGATCTTCCGTATTACGGAAATATCGCTATTTCAGGTGGATATAAACGTAGTCAAGGAATGGAGTTAACAGCAGAAGAAGAGAAGGCTGTAGCAACGGTAGATCAGTATTTAAATCAATTTTTAGAAGCTGATAAAGTTGTATTTGCGTTCCCGCTATGGAACTTCACAGTGCCAGCGCCATTAATTACGTATATTTCATATTTATCTCAAGCTGGAAAAACATTTAAATATACAGCAAATGGCCCAGAAGGTTTAGCTGGTGGTAAGAAAGTAGTTGTGTTAGGTGCGCGTGGTTCAGATTACTCTTCAGAACAAATGGCTCCTATGGAAATGGCAGTTAATTATGTAACAACTGTACTTGGATTCTGGGGAATTACAAATCCAGAGACGGTTGTAATTGAAGGACACAATCAATATCCAGATCGTTCACAACAAATTGTTGAAGAAGGTTTAGAGAACGTTAAAAAAGTAGCGGCGAAATTTTAATTGATAGTAAATGTAAAAAACCAACATGGATGACCATGTTGGTTTTTTAGTCTATTTCTATGTTAAAAAATGTATATTTATAAAATAAAAGAAAAGTTTGAAAATAGTATTGCAAAATATTATATGACAAACTATAATGAGTTCAAGAATAGTTGATAGTCGAATTTAATATTCAGAAAATTCAATTAGTTAAAAATGGAAATGAGATAAGGAAATTTGAATGGGGGTTATATTATGGCGAATAAAGTACCGTTTTCGTTCATAGTAGTTATTGGATTAATGTTATTTGCACTATTTTTTGGAGCAGGAAATTTAATATTCCCGGCAATGCTCGGTCAATCGGCAGGAGAGAATGTATGGATTGCTAATGCTGGATTTTTAGTAACGGGTGTCGGATTACCATTACTAGGTGTACTAGCATTTGGTTTTTCGGGTAAAGATGATTTACAGTCATTAGCAAGTCGTGCTCACCCAGTGTTCGGGATTGTGTTTACAACCGTTTTATACTTAGCGATTGGCCCGTTATTTGCAATACCAAGAACAGGAAATGTTTCTTATGAAATTGGTCTTAAACCGTTTATGCCAGAAGGATTAGGTTCTACACCTTTAATTCTTTTCACAATTGTATTCTTTAGTATCACTTGTTTTTTTTCGCTAAATCCTGCGAAAATTGTCGATATTGTTGGAAAAATCTTAACGCCAATTAAGTTAACTTTCATTGGTATTTTAGTAATCGTTGCTTTTATACATCCGATTGGAGATATGCAAGCACCAGTGGAAGCTTATACATCACATGCATTCTTTAAAGGGTTCCAAGAAGGATACTTAACAATGGACACGCTTGCATCATTCGTATTTGGAATCATCATCATTAATGCAATTAAAGAAAAAGGTGCGAAAACGAAAACACAGATTATGATCGTTTGTGCAAAAGCGACAATCATTGCAGCATCTATTTTAGCAATTATCTATACAGCTCTTTCTTATATGGGTGCTTCAAGTGTTGCAAAGCTTGGACATTTAGAGAATGGTGGAGAAGTATTAGCGAAAGTTTCTAACTACTATTTTGGATCATATGGTGGAGTATTATTAGGATTAATGATTACAGTAGCGTGTTTAACAACTAGTGTGGGACTTGTATCAGCATGTTCTTCATTCTTCCATAAGTTATTCCCAAATGTTCCTTACAAAGCGATTGCAATCACGCTATGTGTATTTAGTGCAATTGTTGCAAACGTAGGATTAACACAATTAATCGCAGTTTCTGTTCCAGTACTAACAGCAATTTATCCACTAGCAATCGTATTGATTTTTTTAACATTCTTCCATTCATTATTCAAAGGAAGAGCTGAAGTTTATCAAGTGAGCTTAATCGTAACATTTATCATCAGCTTATTCGATGGATTAAGTGCAGCTGGAGTTAACATTGAAGTAGTAAGCCGAGTGTTCACTATATTCCTTCCGATGCAAGAAGTAGGATTAGGATGGATCTTCCCAGCGATTATCGGTGGATTTATCGGATATGGTATTAGCGTTTTAAAAGCAAAAAATCAAGTTCAACCAGCTAGTACGAATAAGAAAATAAGTTAAATGAAAAAAGTTATAGAATTTGATTCTATAACTTTTTTTGTTACTATTGATTAGGATAAAAAAATAAAGTAGTAGGGGAAATAAAATGAAAAAAACAATTGATCATATCGGCATCGCAGTTCGAGATATAGATAGTACGATACGTTTTTATGAAAAGGTGTTATTAGGAACTTTAATAGATCGTTACGTAAGTGAAGCTCCTGGTGTGGAAAGCGAAGTAGCCATTCTTGAAGTGGATGGAGATAGAATTGAATTACTTGCACCGACGAATAATACGACATCTCCAATAGCTCGCTTTATTAAACAAAAAGGTAAAGGTGTTCATCACGTTGCATATCGTGTTGATGATTTAGATGTGGCCCTAGAAGAGCTAAAAGAACAAGGTATTCGAACGTTAGAGCATACACTTCGAATTAATAAGCACGGTAGAAGATTAATATATCTTAACCCAGCTGATACAGAGGGAACAATCATTGAGTATTGTGATTATCCAGAAGAGAAGTAAAGAAATTTTATGATGGAAGAAGGGTATTGCGTAATAACGTAATACCTTTTTTATTTATGTATTTCACACTTTCTTCACAAATGATTCACGATAACTTTTCTTCTTCAGGAACTTACATAAATATATTTTATGATATAATAACAATCGACTTTAAAAATGTAAGTTGTATTACTGAAGGTAGTTACTATTGTATTGGAAGTTAAGGGGTGAGAGAGAAATAAAGAGTTACACTGTATAGAAATTTATATTTAATCAGGTTAATATTTCGTCGGTAAATTGAACTTGGGAAGTTAAAGGAATGAAAATATAGTGATGTGGAAGAAAGAAGTGAATTGAGCGTGAAAGTAATGAGAAGGTTGGGGGTATGGCTATTAATTGCATGTGTGCTTATTATATCGATACCAAAAAGTGCATCTGCTCATGCGTACATTGTGAAATCAAACCCTGCTGAAAATGAAACGTTGAAGAAAGCACCAGCTGTTGTGAAAATTGAATTCGATGAGGATATACAAGTTTCTCATTTTAATACATTGTTTGTAAGAGATACATTAGGTACAAGAGTAGATTTAAAGGATGCTCATATTGATAAGAGAAATAAAAAAATATTAGAAGCAGGGTTAAAAGAAAATTTGAAAAATGGACTCTACTCTATTCAGTGGAAAGTGATTTCAGCTGACGGTCATCCCATTCAAGGAGTGATTCCGTTCCGAATTGGATCAGCAGAAGCGGGAGCGGACGATGTACAAGTAGAAGAGATGGGGTATGTCCCGCAAATAGATATGATTATGGAACGTGGAGTACTATATACAAGTTTCTCACTATTTATAGGAGTGCTATTCTTTAATCTTATTATGTATAAAGGGAATGCAGCCTCGGTTCGACTAAGAAGTAAAAAAATAATATGGATCTCATTAATTGGTATATTCATTAGTTTACTATTCAATCTACCATTGCAAGCGAAAATAAATGCTGATGTTTCATGGCTAGAAGCATTCGATCCTTTACTATTAAAAGAAACATTACAGCTCTCTGTTTTTAGTTACGTATGGCTCACTCAAATGGCTCTTATTAGTTTGCTTATCATCGTTACGTATTTTGCGCTGAAGTGTGAGAAGCTATCGTCGTTTAAAGTATGGAGCATTCCGATAGTATTGTTTATTGGGATACTTGTTATGAAAGCCTTTAATAGTCACGCATATGGTTTAAAGTTTAAAGAGATTGCGGTCGTTATGGATTTTCTGCATTTATTTGCAGCATCATTATGGATTGGTGGTCTATCATCCATTATTCTTCTTTTACGTAAAGAGGGTGACAAGTGGAGTATGTATTGGGATATGATTAAGCGTTTTTCGCCGTGGGCAACAGGTGCTGTCATCGTGATTTTAATAACAGGTCTTTTTAACAGTACATTCTTTATACCAACAATCCACTCGTTATTTGATACGAAGTATGGATTAGCTTTATTAGCGAAGATACTATTATTCATTTTCATGGGGATATTAGGAATTGTTCATTATGTGAAAGGAAAAATGAGAGCACAGCAAGGATTAGGCGCTACGGTGAAAGTAGAGTTTATCATTGGAATAATCATTTTCGTCATCGTAGCTTTTATGACAAACGTACAAACACCGCCGATGCCACCTACTGGACCTTTTACAGAGAGTAAACAATTAGATAATGGATATGAACTTACTTTACATGTAAGTCCTAATAAAGTAGGACAAAATACATTCCATATTACTTTAAAGGATGAGAACGGACAACCTGTTACTGATATGGAGCAAATTATTTTAACTACACAATCATTGGATATGAACATGGGAAAAGGTTCATTTAAAGTTTCGGCCGTGTCACCAGGAGAATATGAAGCGGAAGGTATGTATATTAACATGACAGGAAACTGGAATATACAAGTACACGGATTAACAAAATCTCTTGATAGCTTTGATACGGATTATAAATTTATTGTAGGCGGCAGATAAAGTGAAATTTTAATCGGCCCTCATCAATCGGGCTGCCCGGCGAATAGCGGGATAAAGAGAAGGTATAAATAAAAAGGAGTTAATAGAAAATGAAACGTATAAAAAAATTTGGCACAACAATGATCGCAACAATTATTGCACTGGGCATTTTTTCGTTACCTGTTAGTGCACACGTCACTGTGAAACCAGCGACTTCGGACGTTAATTCTTGGGAGACTTACACGATAAAAGTACCGGTTGAAAAGAATGTAGCAACGACAAAAGTTACACTGAAAATACCGTCTGGAGTGGAGTTTCAACAGTATGAACCCGTGCCAGGATGGAAAGTGGAAGAGCAGAAAGACAATGCTGGAAAAGTTAAAACTGTAGTGTGGGAAGCAACGGGAGAAGGGATTTTACCCGGCCAGTTCCAGCGATTTACTTTCGTCGCTAAAAATCCGGATAAAGAACAAAAAATCGCTTGGGATGCATATCAACAATATAAAGATGGAGAAATTGTTGAATGGACAGGCGATGAGAAAGCTGAAAAACCACATTCACTTACTGCAATTGCAAAAGGTACGTCATTAACAGGAGAACATGGTGAAGTGTCTAATGTAGAAAAGAATGAAAGCACTAATAATATGCAAGTGATAGCAATTGTCTTATCTATTTTAGCGATTGTATCTTCGGTAGGGATGTGTGTTTTTGTAGTACGTCGTAAAAAATAAATATGAGAAAGAGCCTACAAACAGTAGGCTCTTTCTCATATTTATTTCACTTCAACCTGCTGCGTTACAGCAAGTGTTTTCGGCTTTATATTTACGAAACAAATACTCACCACAATAAATAATAGTCCGATGAATAAGCTAATAGTAATGGCCTCATGTAAGAAAATTGAACTTACAATAATAGCGATTAGTGGAATAAGAAATGTATAAGCCCCAACTTTACTTGCTTCACCAGCTCCAACAAGAGTAAAGTATGCAAGCCATCCCATTGCAATAACAAAGAATGAAATAAAAAGTAGTACGCTAACAAATGGTATACTCCAAGCGATGCTAGACCAGCTTTCAAACTCTGAGCCAAATCCAATTAAGCAAAGCCCACCAATAATAAGCTGAAGTGTTACCATCCAAATAGCATTCACGCGGTGCCCAGTTTTCTTAATAAATACTGTACCTAGTGCCCAGCCAATCGCGCATCCTATCGCGAGAAGGATTCCGATAATAGAGATATGTCCAGTTAAACTACTAGAGCTAATCACACCTACGCCAATAAATCCAAGAACAAGCCCGAAAATTTTTAAGCCGTACATAGATTCTTCAAGCCAAATCCATGAGAAAATGCCGAGTAAAACTGGTTGTAGAAATACGATGGCGGAAAATAGCCCAGCAGGCATATATTGAAGGCCGACAGTTTGTAATCCGTAAAATATAATGATGTTAAGTAAAGAAGAAATAACGTATAAATGCCAAGTTTCTTTTAAGTGTAACTCTTTGTATTTCGGTAATGCGAAAAGGAGTAAAATGAATCCTCCAATTAAAGTTCGAACGCCTGCAAATAAAACGGGTGGTGTATAATGCAGGGCAAACTTAGATAAAGGCCAATTGATTCCCCACATGAAAACGAGAAAGGTAAGGATTATGGCCGTCTTAGTTCGAGAAAGCTGTGTCACAGTAAGACCTCCTTGTTGTTATTCATTTCACTATGATATGATATCGACAGTAATAAATAAAATGAATCTTTTTTATAAGGAGTATAAGTGATTAGTTATGACCATTACACAACTGCAAGTATTAATAAAAACTGTTGAGTTAGGTAGTTTTACGAAGGCTGCTCGGGTGTTAAATATGACGCAGCCAGCTGTAAGTCATGCCATTTCAAGTATTGAGTCAGAGTTAGGAGTTACGATTCTTATACGTGATAAACGAAAAGGATTAATCGTTACGGATGTAGGAAACAGAATTCTTGTACATATTAGAGAGATTTTGAACGGTGTAGAGAAGATTGAACAAGAGGTTGCGATGGAGAAAGGACACGAAGTGGGGACGATTCGAATTGGGAGTTTTCCGAGTGCTTCTGCACATTTCTTACCGAAAATGATAAACCATTTTAAAGAAAAGTATCCGAATTTAGAAGTCGTTCTTTGTGAAGGAACAATTAAAGAAGTTGAAGATTGGTTAGTATCGAGGGTTGTTGATATAGGAATTGTTATTTTGCCTAATAAAGAGATGGAGATTGTCCCGTTAACGAAGGGAAAAATGGTTGCTATCTTAAGAGAGGATCATCCTCTTTGTAAGAAGGCCTCTATTACAATTAGTGATTTAGAGAATGAACCGATCATATTATGTAAGGGCGGATACGAACCACCCATTATTGATATGTTTAAACAAGCTAACGTACCACTTCGGGCTGAGTATGTAATATCGACCGTTACTACAGCTTTAAACATGATTCAAGAAGGGCTAGGTATTGCAATATTAGCTGAATTATCTTTAACGAATTTACCACAGAATGTACAAACGAGAGAATTGGAGCCGCAAGTATGGAGAGAAATTGCTTTAGCTGTTCCTTCATTGAAGGACTCTTCAATCGCTGTGCAGCTATTTATTGAGGAATTTCAAGTTCTATTTGCAGAATGAAAAGAGGTGTTCCATATATCTTAATGGGACACTTTTTAATTTGCTTATAAAAAATTTATGAAAAGGATTGACTTATCTTTTGGTTGTAACTATAATGATTACATCGAGGTGGTGATCACGATGAAAATTAGTAGCCGCTTTTCTATAGCTGTTCATATTTTATCTATTTTGAAAAACAATCCATCTTCACTTTGTACTTCAGACTATATGGCTGAAAGTGTAAATACGAATCCAGTAGTTATTCGTAAAATGATGTCGTACTTGAAACAAGCTGGCTTTGTATATGTAAATCGCGGTCCAGGTGGTGCGGGATTATTAAAGGATTTACATGAAATCACATTGTTAGATGTGTATCATGCAGTGAATGTAGTGGAAGAAGACAAGTTATTTCATATTCACGAGCAACCAAATCCAGATTGCCCAATTGGAGCAAATATTCAAGCGGTATTAGAAGTTATATTAATACAAGCACAATCTGCGATGGAAGAAGTATTGAGAAATATTACGATGGGGCAGTTGTTTGAAACTTTACAAGCAAAAATGAATGCTTAAATCATATTTATATTTTTTTGTTATTAATGTAACTGATTTGATTACAACTAAAAAGGTAAGGTGTAAAAGTTATGACTGTAAAAATGAAAGTATACTCAGATTTTATATGTCCATTTTGTTTTTTAGCAAAAGGTCCATTAGATGAGGTAGCGAAAGAGAATGATGTAGAGATTGAATGGATGCCTTTTGAATTACGTCCAAGTCCATATTCAAAAATAGATCCATGGAATGAGCCAGAAAAATTAGGTTCATGGGATGCTTTCATTCTTCCAACTGCGAAGAAATTAGGAATTGATATGCGTTTGCCACGTGTTTCTCCGCATCCATATACACATTTAGCTTTCGAAGGATGTCAATTTGCGAAAGAACGTGGACTTGGAAATGAATATCATCACCGCGTATTCACAGCATTTTTCCAAGAAGAGCAAAACATTGAAGATATTGATGTTTTAACAAAATTAGCGGTAGAAGTAGGCCTTCCTGAAGCCGAATTTAAAGATGCGTTAGTAACTCGTAAATATAAAGAAAAGCATCAAGAAGCGATTCAGCACGCATATGATGAAGCGAATATTATGGCTGTTCCCACTGTCATGATTGGAGAGGAAGTCATTCAAGGGCTTGCTAGTAAAGAAACGCTACAAAGAGTCATTGATAAAGAAATGGAAAAGCTTAAAACAAATTCATTTGAAGGTATGCAATGTAATACAGATGGATATTGCTAATTCACTTGTTATGAAATAACAAAATAAATTATAAAACAAATATTTGGAGGAATGAAAATGTCAGCAACTACAACAAACTTAAAAGAAGCAATCGTGAACCGTCGTTCCATTCGTAAAGTAACAAAAAACGATGCAATTACGAAAGAAAGAATTGAAGAAGTTTTAAAAACAGCTTTACACGCACCAACATCTTTCAATATGCAAAGTGGTCGTATGGTTGTATTAATGGATGGAGAACATGAAAAGTTTTGGGATATTGTTAAAGAAACACTAAGAGCCCGCGTACCAGCAGAAAACTTTGAAGCGACTGTAGAAAGATTAAAAGGTTTCCATACAGGTGTTGGGACTGTGTTATTCTTTGAAGATCAAGCAACAGTAGAAAAAATGCAAGAAAATGCACCATTATATAAAGATCAGTTCCCATTCTGGTCTCATCAAGGAAATGCAATGTTACAACATACTGTATGGATGTTATTATCAGCTGAAGGAATTGGTGCATCATTACAACATTACAATCCAATCGTAGATGCTGAAGTGAAAGAAACTTGGAATATTCCAGCAGAGTGGAGCTTAGTAGGACAAATGCCATTTGGTGAGCCAAATGAACAACCGGGAGAAAGAACTTTCTTACCTACTGAAAATGTAGTGAAATTTTATTAAAAAATTTAATATATAAAGAGTGAAATAAAAGGAGAGTACATATTAGCCATATATGTACTCTCCTTTCGTATGTAATGTTAAACTTTTACCGCAAGAACAAATTCCTTTATAAGAACCGAAGTGTTTCCTTACAATTAAAAATCTATTA
Source organism: Bacillus sp. BC08 (assembly GCF_054326875.1). Taxonomy (NCBI): domain Bacteria; kingdom Bacillati; phylum Bacillota; class Bacilli; order Caryophanales; family Bacillaceae; genus Bacillus; species Bacillus sp. BC08. The sequence continues at coordinate 419,744 of NZ_JBTGPA010000037.1, forward strand.
TGTTTATGTTTTTGAAATGACAGTAAACATCCCCGTCATGTTTGGTGAGTAATCTTTAAAATCAAATTTCTCATAGAACGATTCTTTACCTTCTGATGCAAACAAACCGACAAACGCCTTATCAGGGGCATTTTCATGTAAGTATGTAACTAAGCGATGCATGATCTCTTTCCCGATACCATGTTTCTGATAGTCCGGATGAACTACTATATCTTGAATATGGAAATAGATAGATCCATCGCCAACAATTCTCCCCATGCCGATCATTTGTTCATTATCTTTTACTGTGATGCAGTGAATAGAATTCTTCAGTGAAATATCTGCTACATTAAAATTCATATAATCAGTCCATCCAACAGAATCACACAAGTATTTGTACTCTTCTAATGTTGGAATGTTATGTTTAAACTCATATATTTTCAAAATGTACCCTCCAAGCTCTTAAATTCAACAAGTATATACATTCGACATTTTATTATCGTTTCCTCTTACGTAATTGCCCTTAGGTATTGATTTTCGGACAGTTTCCTTATTTGTATTAATTTATAAGGGTTTAGGGAAAAAATATTAGAAATAATGCAATAGAAAGGGAAGTGGAAAAATGAATGATGAGAAAAAATATACAGTGGTAGGTACTGATGTTGAGGAAGTAAAACGTTTAAATAAAAATTCGGGATTAACATATAATCAGGTGAAAGAATTATTAGCGAAGCAAATGCAAAAAAAGAAGTAATGAAAGTGAAATTCTTCATTTTTTCATTTAGCATTTTAAAAAGAGAGGGTTACAAGGATAACTCTCTTTTTCAATACGGTTGAGGAACTTTTAGAGCGGAGGAAACAGCATGAAAAAGTGGGTAAAGGTAACGTTGTCGATCGCTGGAGGTATTGTCCTATTGGCATGTGGCGGAGGATATTACGTGTATAAAAATTTTTTTCCAAAGGAACCGGAGCTTATCGTATATGATAAAGATAGAGTGTTAAAACCGATACATAATCAGTTGAAAGGAATTAATATAGAAAATGTAAAGATAAAAGAAAAAGAAGTCGTTAATGCGACTGTAGATGAGCTTCAAAAAATGATTGATGATGGGAAATTATCATATGAAGAATTAACGAGTATTTATCTTTTTAGAATACAAGAACATGACCAAAATGGAATATCATTAAATGCTGTTACAGAGATTAATCCAAATGCAATGGAAGAAGCGCGAAAGCTAGATAAAGAAAGATCTTTCAATAAGAAGTCGAACTTATACGGCATGCCAGTTATCGTAAAAGATAATATACAAACAGAAAAGGTGATGCCGACAAGCGCGGGTACGTATGTGTTAAAAGAGTGGATTGCAGATGAAGATGCGACGATCGTGAAGAAGTTGAAAGAAGAAGGTGCTTTCGTTTTAGGAAAAGCGAATATGTCTGAGTGGGCAAATTATTTATCTTTTACAATGCCTAGCGGATATAGCGGGAAAAAAGGACAAAATTTGAATCCGTACGGTCCGATTACGTTTGATACATCGGGATCAAGTTCAGGGTCTGCTACAGTAGTTGCGGCAGATTTTGCACCACTTGCAATTGGGACGGAAACGACTGGATCGATTGTAGCACCAGCGACGCAGCAATCAGTAGTTGGATTACGCCCATCACTAGGTATGGTGAGTAGATCAGGCATTATTCCATTAGCTGAAACACTTGATACAGCAGGACCGATGGCAAGAACGGTAAAGGATGCGGCAACGTTATTTAACATAATGGTAAGTTTTGATGAAAAAGATGCTATGACAGAAAAAATGAAAAATAAAGAAAGAATTGATTATACGAAAGATTTATCAATAGACGGATTGAAAGGGAAAAAAGTAGGAGTTCTTTTTTCAATAGACCGACAAGATGAAAATAGAAAAGAAGTAGCAGAAAAGATTAGAAAAGACCTTCGAGATGCAGGTGCAATCTTGACTGATGATATTCAGTTAAACGCTGAGGGTGTAGATAATTTGCAAACGTTAGAATATGAGTTCAAACATAATGTTAACGATTATCTTTCAAAGCAAAAAAATGTACCGGTAAAATCACTAGAAGAGATTATAACGTTTAATAAAAAGGATAGTAATAGGCGAATAAAATATGGACAAACATTAATTGAGGGATCTGAAAAATCTGCTATAACGAAAGATGAGTTTCAAAAAGTAGTGCAAACGAGTCAAGAAAATGCAAGAAAAGAGCTAGATAGGTATTTAGTAGAAAAAGGTTTGGATGCTTTAGTTATGATTAACAACGATGAAGTTCTTCTATCAGCTGTAGCTGGCTATCCAGAATTAGCTGTTCCAGCAGGATATGATAACAATGGAGAGCCAGTAGGTGCAGTGTTTGTCGGGAAGCAATTCGGTGAAAAGGATCTGTTCAATATGGGATATGCGTATGAGCAGCAGTCTAAAAATAGAAAATCACCAAAATTGTAAAAGGGTAAACGAAAAAAAGAGTACCACTAAATTATGTTGATGTGCTAATAGAAAAAGAATCTAACATTATTAAAAGAAAAAAAGGATTCTTCTCAATTAGTAAGAAAGATTGTCTATAGAAGTTCATAAAATGTAATATATTCAATTTCCATCCATTGAAGGGGGAGGTTAAATCTTAATGAATGAAGTGAAAAATTTCTTTCGAAGTAGAGGGTTCCAACGGTTTCTCGTTTTAATAATAGTAGCGCTTGTATTATATGGATTAAAAAGTATGATTAATTTAATATTAATTACGTTCATACTGACATTTTTAATGGATCGGTTTCAACGTTTTATTTCAAAGAAATTGAAAGTGAATCGGAAAATTGTTATCGCATGTTTGTATATCATATTAGTTACTTTTATCGGCACAACATTATATAAATACTTACCTGTGCTAACGATACAAATTTCCCAATTGATTTATCAGTTTAGGTTGTTTTTTCAAAATCCACCTGATAATGAGATCATTAAATATGCACTTTCAACAATTAATGGGATGGAAGTCTCAAAATATATAGAACAAGGTGTAGATGTCATATATCAATCGATTGCAAATATAGGAAAAGTCAGTTTGCAAATACTGCTCTCTCTTATTTTAAGTTTATTTTTCTTGTTAGAAAAAGAACGCATCATATCATTTACTTCGAAATTTAAAGATAGTAGTCTGAAGGTTTTTTATGAGGAGATTGCATATTTTGGTGAAAGGTTTGCAAGATCGTTCGGTAAAGTAATTGAAGCGCAGTTTTTAATTGCAATTGTCAATTGTATTCTTACTGTCATTGCATTAATTGTTTTAGGATTTCCGCAGCTTCTCGTATTAGCTGTCATGATTTTCTTACTAGGATTAATTCCTGTTGCCGGTGTATTCATTTCCTTGTTCCCGCTATGTATTATTGCTTATAACGTAGGCGGAGTTATGTATGTTGTATACATACTTGTGTTCATTACAATAATCCATGCTCTTGAAAGTTATTTTTTAAACCCGAAGTTCATGTCTGCGAAAACGAATTTACCAATCTTTTATACATTTATGATTCTCATCTTTTCAGAGCATTTCCTTGGAATATGGGGGCTTATTATTGGTATACCAATCTTCATCTTCTTATTAGATGTACTTAATGTAAATAATGAGGGGTCGATTAAAAAATAGAAAATAACTGATGTTTTCAATGAGTGAACAATGAAAAAGCAATCCAAAATAAATTGGATTGCTTTTTACTATACATATTAAAGAACTGGAGCCATTGTTTCTTTCAACACTTGAACAGAGTGATCGAATTTTAATTCTTCTTCTTCACTTAATTCCACTTCTAAAATTTCACGAACACCGCCGCGATTTAAAACAGCAGGGACGCCGATATAAACATCTTTTTGACCGTATTGACCTTCTAAGTAAGCTGATACTGTTAATACACTATTTTCGTCGTTTAAAATCGCCTTAGTAACACGTAGAAGTGACATGCCAATACCATAGTAAGTTGCACCTTTTCGCTCAATAATATGGTAAGCTGCATCACGAACATTTATGAAGATTTTGTCTAAATCTTCTTGCGTGTATGTGTTGTCTTTGTCAAGAAGCGTTTGTAGTTTTTGAATACCAATGGATACGTGACTCCAAACAGGAAGTTCCGTATCACCATGTTCTCCAATAATATAAGCATGAATGTTGTGTGGACCAATATCGAAATACTCACCTAACATATAGCGGAAACGAGCAGAATCAAGAGTTGTACCAGAACCGATTACACGTTCTTTTGGTAAACCAGATTCTTTCCAAGTTACGTAAGTTAAAATATCGACAGGGTTAGTGGCGATTAAGAAGATACCATCAAATCCGCTATCCATAATACTACGAACGATTTGTTTAAAGATTTTCGCGTTTTTCTCAACTAAATCTAAACGTGTTTCGCCTGGTTTTTGTGGTAATCCAGCAGTAATAACTACAAGGTCAGCGTCTTTACAATCTTCATAGCTGCCTTTCCATACTCTAGTTGGAGCTGGTGCAAAAGGAACAGCATGACTTAAATCCATTGCTTCTCCTTCAGCTTTTGCCTCGTTTACATCAACTAAAACAAACTCTTCAGCTACAGCTTGGTTAATCATGCAGTAAGCATAACTACATCCAACCGCTCCTGTTCCTACTAATACAACACGGTTAATACCTTTTTTCATTTCAAAATTCCTCGCAATTTCATTGATTTTATTATGTAAGATAATACGTCTTACTTCTATAGAGTCATATCTAGTTTATTACATTTTATAAAAGATATTCAAGTATTTGAAAATGTATCCGTGCAATTTCTTGCATGAAACATAGTAAGTAAGTTAACCGAATATAATGCAATAAAATCCTTTATTGAAGGAGAAAAGGGCATGATGCAGCCATTAACGATGGAAAAAATGCTTCATATTATTAATGTGGGGCTCGTTAAAACGAAGAAGCCAAAGCAGATTATTATTGCTGGTGCAGGGATTTCGGGCTTAGTTGCAGCATCGTTATTGAAAGAAGCGGGTCATAACATAACAATTTTAGAAGCGAATAACCGAATAGGCGGAAGAATATATACGATCCGGGAACCATTTAGCTTTGGTTTATATTTTAATGCAGGGCCGATGCGAATTCCTGAAACACATGAATTAACTATAGCTTACATTCGTAAATTTAAATTACCGTTAAATCTGTTTATAAATAAAACCGCTTCAGATATTATTTATACGAATAATATTAAAACGAGATTGAGCATATTCGAAAAAAATCCAAGTATACTTGGATATCCAATTTTAGAGAACGAAAAAGGAAAAACGGCAGAAGAGTTAATGTTAGCAGTATTAGAACCAATACTTAATTTTATAAAAAAAGATCCTAATAAAAACTGGATCATCGTTGAAAAAAAGTATAAAACATACTCGCTCGGATCATTTTTAAGCGAGTATTATTCAGATGGAGCAATAGATATGATTGGGATACTTCTTGATATGGAAGCATATATGGGAATGTCTTTAATTGAAGTATTACGTGAAATGATCTTTTTTACCTCAACGACAAAATATTACGAGATAACGGGCGGGATGGATGCATTACCAAATTCATTTTTACCGGAATTAAAAGATAATATTTTTATGTCGTATAAAGTAGAAAAAATTATACAGGAAGATAATAAAGTAATGATGCAAGTGATACATGAACAAACGTTACATTCATTTATGGTAACAGGCGACATCGCGATTGTCACAATTCCATTTTCAGCGTTACGCTTTGTAGAAGTTCAGCCATATCATTTACTCTCTTATTTTAAAAGACGAGCAATTCGTGAGTTGAATTATATTGCTGCAACTAAAATTGCGATAGAGTTTAAAAGTCGATTTTGGGAGAAGGCGGGACAGTGTGGAGGTAAATCTATTACAGATTTACCTATCCGATTTACATATTATCCGAGTTATGGCATTCACACACCAGGGGCAGCTATCGTTTTAGCTAGTTATACGTGGGCAGATGAGGCGTTAACGTGGGATAGTCTCTCGCATAGAGATCGTATTCGTTGCGCATTAAAAAATTTAGCGAAAATATACGGTAACATCGTTTATAGTGAGTTTGTTACTGGAACATCTTTTAGCTGGAGTCAAAATCCGTATTCTTGCGGCGCATTTACAGCTTTCGAACCGGGTCAAGAGCTCGAGTTATTTCCGTATATTACACCACCATCTGGAAAAGTACACTTTGCAGGAGAGCATACGACATTAACACATGGATGGATGCAAGGAGCAATAGAATCTGGAATTCGAGTTGCTTATGAAGTAAACGAACAGTGAAGATATATTTACAAATCACTATTCTTTTAATAAAATGATTAATATAAATCGTAATTATTACGCTTTGAATACGTTTGAAATAAAGAAATGGATGGTCGATCAAATGAAAAAAGTAGAAATTCATATATTAGGTGGCTTTTTAGGTAGTGGAAAATCAACATTATTACAAAATTTATTGTTAGCGGAGAAAAAGAAGAATAGAAAAGTTGCAGTATTAATGAATGAAATTGGTGAATACTCGGTAGATACCGATATTATTGGAAAAGAGAATGTTTTAAGAGAGCTTCTGAAAGGATGTATTTGTTGTACGCTAAAAGAAGAGCTTGAAATACAGTTGCATTCGTTATATCAGCAAGAAAAACCAGATGTCATTTATATAGAAACGACAGGTGTTGCGCATCCAATTGAAGTGTTAGATGCATGTGTATCACCAATTTTAGCGCCTTTCCTGGAAGTGAAATCAATTGTAGTCGTTTTAGATGCAGTAAGATGGTTAAATCGAAGTGTATTAAGTGCAAACGTTCAGCAATTATTGCATGAGCAACTAAAGTTTGGTAGCCACATTTTAATTAATAAATCAGATTTACTAACAGAAGCGGATAAGAACAAAGTAATTGAAGAAGTGAAAGCGATAAATAATCATGCGAAATTGTTTGAAACAAAATATTGTAATATATCTTTAGAAGATATAGAAGAAGCTGAATTTATGAATGATGGGGAACATGAGACACTACATGTCAAACAGCATTTACATATACAAACGATGACGTATCAATTTACGAAATCGATCGATCAAGACAAATTATATGAATGGCTTTCGAATTTACCAGATAGTATTTATCGCGTAAAAGGATTTGTGAAATTTCATGGAGATAAATACCCGCACCTATTCCAATATTCGTTCGGGGTACCGATTTTACTGGAACAAGACTTCGGTTTCCCGACGAACTTGGTAGTAATAGGAGAAGGGCTAGATAAGGAACAATTGGCTGAAGGGTTAGAGAAGGTAGAAAATAATTAAGTGTTTTTTAGATAGGCTGCAATAATTGACTTAAGAACTTAAGTTAATTATTGCAGCCTTTTTCGTGATTAATACTGTAACGAAACAGTATTTTCAACTGGGAAGCAGAATATATATTGATTGTATGTCCGTTTCCATTAAATAGGAAGGTGATTATAGATTTGTGCCGAATGTAGAGGATACTACAAGAGTTTTCCATTACCTATCTTATAGTTAGTCATGATTACGGACAGGGGACTTTGGCGTGTTTGATTCTATCAGAAAGAAAAGTATGGGGAGGATCACAATGTCGATGAAAAAACGTAAATGGCTAAGAACGGTGGCTACTGGTTGTATTTTAGGTTCGTTATTAATAACGGCAGCTTGTTCAGGAAAGAAAACAAGTACAGAGGATGAAAAGACGATTAAGGTAGGGGTTCTTGCTTCATTAACAGGTCCATTAGAATCGTATGGAAAACAAACAATGAACGGATTTGAATTAGGGTTAGACTATGCAACGGGTGGAACTGGGAAAGTGGAAGGGAAGAAGATTAAGTTTGTTGTAGAAGATACGGAAACAAAAGCAGAGGTGGCGGTTAAAAAAGCTACGAAGTTATTAGAAGAAGAGAAAGTCGATTTTTTAGTCGGATCATCTAGTTCAAGTGATACATTAGCGGTATTACCACTAGCTGAAGAATATGAAAAAATAATGGTTGTTGAACCGGCAGTTGCTGATAGTATTACCGGAAAGAACTGGAATAAATATATTTTTAGAACAGGAAGAAGTTCTTCGCAAGATGCGATTGCAGGAGCAGCGGCAATTGCAAAAAAAGATGTAAAGATTGCGACGTTTGCCCCGGATAATGCATTTGGCCGTGAAGGGATTGCAGCGTTTAAAGCTGGAGCGAAGAAATTAGGTGCGAATATTGTAAACGAGCAATATGCTGATATAAATTCGACTGACTTCACTGCAAATATTCAAAATATCATTAGCTCAAAACCGGATTATTTATTTATCGTTTGGGCTGGGGCAAATTCACCTTGGAAACAGTTAAAAGATATGAATGTGGAAGCGCAAGGTATTAAAATTTCTACCGGTGCACCAGATATACCGGCATTAAAAACGATGGATGCGTTAGTAGGAATGCAAGGTTTTTCTGTTTATTATCATACACTCCCGAAAAATAAGGTGAATGATTGGTTAGTGGAAGAACATAAAAAACGATTTAATGGTGCGGTGCCAGATTTATTTACAGCAGGAGGAATGTCAGCGGCAATTTCAATTGTAGAAGCTTTAAAGAAAACAAAAGGTGATACAGATGTAGATACATTGATTAAGAAAATGGAAGGAATGGAATTTGATACACCGAAAGGAAAGATGAAGTTTAGAGAAAAGGATCACCAAGCGATGCAGACACTGTATTCCATTACATTGAAAAAGCAAGATGGTGTTGATTATCCGGTGCCAGTATTAGAGCGAGAATTAACGATGAAAGAGACAGAACCACCAGTTCAAAATAAATAGACTGAATTTTCTGTTGTTTTTGTATAAAGAGGGAATACCCTCTTTATACGTATTTCTTTCGCACTGAAAGCTTTAAAGGGAGGGATTTCGTGACACACTTGCTTGAAACGAAAAATCTTAGCGTATCTTTTGGTGAACATCATGTTATTAAGGATGTGAATGTAACAGTACAAAAAGGAAAGCTCATTTCCATTATTGGACCAAACGGTGCAGGAAAGACAACATTATTTAATTTACTTAGTGGACAAATTTCTCCAACGAAGGGTGAAGTATATTTTAAAGGACAAGAGATTACAAAATTATCAATTTCGGATCGAACTCGATTAGGAATTGGTCGTTCTTTTCAACTTACAAATATATTCCCGGAGTTAACGGTACTTGAAAATGTTCGTTTAAGTGTTCAATCATTTGTTCAAGATTACTATAGTTTTTTTCCGAGTTCGGCAAAATTTAAACAACAAGTGGGAGAAGCGAGACGGTTCTTAAAAACGGTATTACTTCAGGAGAAAGAACATGTATTAGCGAAAGATTTAGCGCATGGAGAAAAACGAAAGTTAGAGCTTGCGATGTTATTAGCTTTAAAAACGGATGTGTTACTACTTGATGAGCCGACGGCAGGTATATCAGTCGAGGAGGTACCGGCAATTTTACAAGTGATTGAAAATATTAAGAAACATCCAGAGAGTACAATTGTACTGATTGAACACAAAATGGATATGGTACTAGGTTTGTCAGACCATCTTATCGTTTTATTCCATGGAGAGTTATTAGCTGAAGGTTTGCCCGAAGAAATTATGAAAGATGAGCGTGTACAAAGTGCTTATTTAGGGGGATTATATAGTGGCACTATTACAAGTGAATAATATAGAGACGTATTTAGATCAGTTTCATATTTTACAAGGAGTATCTCTTGCTGTTGAGAAAGGAACGATTACTGTACTGTTTGGAAGAAATGGGGCAGGGAAGACTACGACATTACGTTCGGTTATGGGGTTTCACCATATCGCACATGGTGAAATTTATTATGATAGTACACAAGTAAATGGATTATCTACACATTTAATTTCAAGGAAAGGAATAGGGTATGTACCAGAAAATCAAGGTATTTTTTACGACCTGACAATAGAAGAAACATTCGCTCTTGCTAGAGGGAAGGGAGAAGAAGCGGAAGATAAAATTGAATGGATGCTTGAATTATTTCCGGATCTAAAGCAGTTTTGGCACAAAAAAAGCGGACTCTTAAGTGGAGGACAAAAGCAAATGCTAGCAATTTCAAGAGCGTTTATAAATAGTGATGGTTTATTACTTATTGATGAGCCGAGTAAAGGCTTGTCCCCCATTATGATAGAAAAATTAATGATAGCCATTTTGAAAATGAAGGAGAAAACAACAGTTTTACTCGTTGAACAAAATTTTATGATGGCTAGTCAAATTGGTGATTACTTTTATATTATGGATAACGGAAAAATTGTTCATAACGGTTTTATGCATGAATTAAAAGAGGATAAGGAAATGTGTCATAAATATTTAGGAATCTCTTAACATGAATCCGGGGTGAAAAAGATGGATGTGTTAATCAATTTATTTGTAAATGGGATTTCAACAGGGATGCTCATTTTTTTATTAGCATCAGGTCTTTCACTTATTTTCGGTTTAATGAGCGTTCTAAACTTCGCACATGGTGGTTTATTTGCGTGGGGAGCGTTTACAGGTGTTTGGCTATTTAATATGACAGGTAGTTATGTATTAGCGTTAATTGGAGCAATTGCTATGGGGATGTTTCTTGGATTCATTTTAGAAAGATTCCTTATTAGACCGGTATATGGAAATCATGTTCGCCAGCTTCTTGTGACGCTTGGGGGAATGCTTGTACTTAGTGAATGTATTAAAGTATTTTGGGGACCAAATCCAATTGGTGCCAAATTACCGTTATGGTTACAAGGTAGTTATACATTTGAAGGTATTATATTAATTAAATATCGTCTATTCGTTATTTTAATTGGGATCATCATTTACATTGCCTTACTATTATTGCTGAAGAAAACAAAGATAGGTCTAATGATTCGCGCAGGTGTAATGGATAAAGAGATGGTTCAAGCACTCGGTATTAACGTAAAAGCGATATTTTCTTTCGTTTTTTTATTAGGAGCAGGGATGGCAGCGTTGGGAGGCTTCTTATTAGCACCGTATTCAGGCGTTATTTTTGCCGAGATGGGTATGCAGTATGCGATTTTAGCTTTCATAGTAGTAATCATTGGAGGGTTAGGAAGCGTACAAGGTTCAGCAATCGCTTCTTTAATTGTCGGATTAGCTGGTGCTTTTACAGCGTATTTTATACCGGATTTATCACTTGCAATCAATATGTTAATGTTACTATTTTTCTTAATAGTGAAGCCAAACGGACTTGTTAGTGAGAAGGGGTGAAATGGTGACCGGTACATCAACTCGAATTAAAGTATACTTCGGAGTATGTATGCTCATTTGTTTAAGTGTATTTCCATTCGTAAATGATTCACGGAGTTTGTTAATCTTGTTCACTCAAATCTTCATCTTTGCTATTTTTGCAATGAGTTTTGATGTATTGCTTGGGTATACCGGAATTGTATCATTCGGCCATTGTATGTTCTTCGGAATAGGAGCATATGGAGTAGCGCTTTTATTTGATCGGCAAGGAGTATCCATAACGAACTTTTTAATAGGGATAGTAGCTGCAATTATTATTTCAGCAATTGTTAGTTATATAATCGGTTTGCTTTCTTTACGGTTGAAAAGTCATTTTTACGCAATGTTAACACTTGCTATTTCACAGTTATTTTTCGTACTGGCTGAAAAATGGCGTGGGCTCACTCACGGAGGGGATGGTTTTACATTTGGTGTACCAGATATATTCCGTGATCGTTTTACCTTTTATTATGTAACACTTATATGTTTAATTGTTATTTTTATTCTGTTACGTCTTTTCACAAAATCTTCAATTGGAAAAGTATTAAAAGCAATTTCACAAAATGAGCAACGTGTTGAGGCACTAGGATATAAAGTTCTTCATTATAAAATTATTGCTAGCATTGTGGCAGGAGTAGTAGCTGCGATTAGTGGTGGTTTATTTGTTATCACATTGCGTTTTGTTAATACGACTGTATTTTCAATTGAAATGACATTAAATGCATTATTGATGACAATGATTGGAGGCGTTGGAACGTTAATTGGAGCAATTGCTGGAGCTGGAATTATTGAATCACTGAAATATTATTTATCAGAACTAGCTACAGCGTATCCGATTTTTGAACGATGGACGATTATTCTTGGTTTATTGTACATTATCGTATTGCTAGTTTTTCCGAAAGGATTAGTTGGGACGATTAAGAGCCTGAAGAATATGAAACGGAGTAAGAAGGAGAAAAGTGCAGAAGTGGAGCAAAACGTGTGAAAAATCAATTGTATAGAATATAAAAATCCCTCTTTTAGATTCGTAAAGGAGGGATTTTTATTGGTGTATGTAATTAGTTAGTTTAAAGCTATTATCCTAATCAAATAATTCATTAGGTATTTGTTTTAAAGAGTTTTGATTTGTAAAAAAATGAACAGCTAATTTCTCAATTGGAACATCTTCAATTTGTACTAATTTATCATTTTTAATCGGTAAAAAGGCTATTCCTTTTCCATCCTGAATAAACTCTTCCATAAGCGAATAAGAATCTAATTGTTGAAGTTGACGTTGAGATAAATTATTTTCTTTTAGAAATTGTATCGTCTTATTTCTAAAAGGGCACTTTTTATCATTACTAACGAAGAAGAGTTCCTTTGAATAGTCAATGATAGGCGTTTTTTTCGCTTTTAATAAGCCTACAGAAATGGAAGTAGTAAATACCTTTTTAAAAGCTGCTTCGGGGTCATCCTCGTAAGTGATGACCATATCAACTTTTTGTTGTTGCAGTAATTTATGCAAATGACTACTATTTTCTACATATATTTGATAATTCCTGAAATTCTCTTTAATACGCTTACTTACATAATTGGTCAAAATAGATTGTGACGTTGCGATTATATAAGAAGAACCACTCGTTTTAATTTTTTCTTTTGCTGCTTCTACTAGAGTTAATATTTGATTCGTGTAGTCTAATAAAATGTCACCAGAAGGTAATAAGGAAACGCCTTTGTTATCTCTATGTAGTAAAGGAGTTTCTAATTCTTGTTCTAATTTTTTTATTCGCTCAGTTACGTTTGGCTGAACATATCCTAACTCTTTAGCAGCCTTACTAATAGAGCCTTCACTAGCTACAGTTTTGAATATAATAAGATCATTTATTTCCATGTATCACAGCTCCTTATACGGTATCATTATAAATGATATCAAACATAATTTATACCTATTTTACGCTAGTCAATCATCGGTTTATCATTGTGTATATAAGATAGAAAGTGAGTGATAAACATGATTGGAATGCAATATAAAGTCATTTTGCCGAAGGATTATAATATGGAGATCATTAAAAAAAGGGTAAAGGATAATGGGCATAAAACGGATGGTTTTCAAGAATTGAATTTCAAAGCATATTTAATTACAGAGGCAGGGAAGGACGGGAATTTTTATAACTGTTATGCACCTTTATATATTTGGAATGGCCATGAAGGAATGAACAAATTTATATTTGAAGGGTATTACGATAATATTTTACAATCTTTTGGATGGCAACAAATAAATATAGGTGTTCCATTAGTTGTTAATCTAAGTGATGATTTTAAAAAAAGTAAATATGCTGTTGAGTATACAGGGAATATTTCAAAAAGTAATTCACTGAAGAGTATGCAATTAAATACTATAAATGAAAATGTGCAAAACATAGAAAAGTGTATAGGAAATGTAATCATTTATAATCCAGATAAATGGGGATATAGTCAATTCAGATTTTATAATGAAAAGCCTGATATGGTAACGAATAAAGATGTTACAGTATATAAGATTTTGCACATTTCACGATGAAAATTTGTTGAATGTTAAATTAAGAAAAGGAATGAAAATGTATGCCTTTTGTGAACGTTTATTATCATGAAAATAAATTAAATAAAGAAGAGATCAAAAAGATAGGTGAATGTATTCATCTTTCATTAATTGAACATTTTAACATCCCTGAAAATGATTATTTTCAACTGTTTTTATCTTACTCGCAAAATCACTTTTTATATAATCCATATTATTTGTTGGAAGGAGGAGAAAAAAGAACAAAGAATATGATTTATGTTTCTATTACATGTGGACCGGGAAGAACAATAAAACAGAAAAGTGATCTGTATCAGTCGATATCCTTGAAGATTTCTGAATGTTCTAGTATAAAAAGTGCAGACATTTTTATTACACTAAATGAGACAGCTGCTGAAAATTGGTCGTTTGGTCAAGGATTGGCGCAATTGGTAAAATGAAGGGGAGTGAAATGATGAATGAGTCCATTGAATATTGTATTCAAAAGAAAATGAGAGAAATCGCATCTGCATTTGCTCATTATAGTGAAGAGATATTGTTCGAGGAAGTGTGGCGGGATGCCACTTTAACATTAAGAGAAAGAAGTTTATGTACAGTGGCGGCACTAATTAGTATTAATCAGACAGAACGATTACCATTTCATTTGCAGCTGGCAAAGCAAAATGGAATTATGGAGAATGAAATGATTGTATTAATAACACATATGGCTTTTTATGTTGGCTGGCCAAAAGCGGTAGCAGCTTTAAATATAGCAATGAATGAAATGGAAAGTTAAGAATAGCGATAAGAAAGAATTCATGTTGAAATGAATTCTTTCTTATCGTTATTTGTGCAATACTCTAATGAGATATTTTTCACGTTTTCTCTTGCTTTTTTATCACTTGCGTAGTAAAGTGATAGTAAGATTCACGATAGGAAGTGATCAAATATGCGTGATAATACGATAGGGTCATTAATATGGTTACGTTTAATACGATTTACGAACCAAAGTAATCAGATGTCAAACGAGTTTTTAAAACGTTTTGATTTAACGACAGCTCAATTTGATGTGCTTTTACAAATACGTACGTATCAGCCGCTAACACAAATGGAATTAGCTGAAAAGGTAACTGTTACACAAGGCGGTATTTCTCGAATGTTAACTCGTCTTGAAAAAGAAGGATATATTGTGCGAAAACAAGACTGGAAAACGAAAACAATTAGTCTTACAGAGCAAGGGGAAGCAGCTTTGGAGAGAGCGTTGCCAGAGCAACTTGCATTTCAATCTTCGTTTTTTGATGATGTATTAAATGAAGAAGAGCAGAAAATATTATACGAGCTAATGACGAAAGTTCATAAGCATAGTGAAAAAAAAGAATTACCACAAGAGTAATTTTTTTTACACCATCAATTGACTAATCAAGTGATGGTTGAATGTAGAAAATTAATACGACTGAATTAAAGGAGAGAGCAACTATGGAAAAATACCGTATGGATAGAAGTAAAGGAATGGAGTTTGGATTATATTCAATTGGTGATCATGTTTTAAATCCACATAACGGAGAGAAAATTAGTGCAGAACAAAGAATTCATGAATTAATTGAAACAGCTAAGTTAGCGGATGGAGCTGGACTTGATGTATTTGCTGTCGGTGAAAGTCATCAAACTCATTTTACAACACAAGCTCATACCGTTATTTTAGGAGCTATTGCACAAGCTACGAAAAATATAAAAATTGCAAGTTCAGCAACGATAGTAAGTACATCTGATCCGGTACGAGTATATGAGGATTTTGCTACAATTGACTTAATTTCTAATGGACGTGCAGAAATCGTAGCTGGTCGTGGATCTCGTATTGGGGGATATAGTTTACTTGGTTATGATGTGAATGATTATGAAGAGTTATTTGAAGAGAAAATGGATCTTTTATTAAAAATTAATAAAGAGGAACATGTAACATGGAACGGACAGTTCAGAGCGCCGCTTGCACATGCATCGGTTATTCCAAGAGCTAAAAATAATAACTTACCAATTTGGCGTGCAGTTGGTGGCCCACCAGCTAGTGCGATTAAAGCAGGACGTGCGGGTGTACCAATGATGATAACAACACTAGGTGGCCCAGCTATTAACTTTAAAGGATCAGTAGATGCCTACCGTGAGGCTGCGGCGCAAAGTGGATTTAATCCAGCGAGTTTGCCAGTTGCAACAACGAGTTTATTTTATACAGCAAAAAATTCACAAGATGCATTTAATGAATACTATCCTCATATTAATGCTGGTATGCTTACACTGCGCGGCGGTGGGTATCCGAAGCAACAATTTACAAATGCAGTAGATTACCGTGACGCATTAATGGTTGGTAGCCCGCAACAAATTATTGAAAAAATGCTTTACCAATATGAATTGTTTGGACAACAACGTTTTATGGCACAAATTGATTTTGGTGGTGTACCACTTAATAAAATTGAGAAAAACATCGAATTAATTGCTACTGAAATTTTACCGGCTGTTAGAAAACATACAGCAAAATAATTTAAAAAATACCGAGAGTCTAATCGATTCTCGGTATTTTTTATGTATGAATTCAGTTTGGAAAAATGACAAAAAAATGAATTTTTAGTCTGGAAAGAGGGAGGGTATTTTCTATTTTTGAATAACAATATTTTGTGTTTGAATTTTTAAAATACATTTTCCTCTTGACAAAAAACTAACTGATTTCTTCATTGGTTAAGAGGACATTTTTTTGTGAAAAAGTCAAGTGTACAAAGAGAAAAGCGATTGTTTTATTGATGCGAAAGTAAGTCTTATATTAAAAAAATACATTTTAGTAATGAGAAAAATCTAATTCAAAAAAATGACAAAAGACATATTTCAGACAAAATGATGTCAATAATACGTCAAAAATCAGCTGAATTTACTATGCAGGTATATTATACAATTCGATTAACGGATAAAACACTACTGAAATAGTGAAAAGGTAAATTTTATGAGAAAGTTCTTTTGTAATTATCTTGAAAACTGAAAATTTCTATTTTCTAAAAGTACATATACAAATTTATCTTTCTATATTTCTAAGATTTGAGTTGTTTTATTCATACAACTCAATCGAAATTACGATATAAAAAATTATGAAGGAAGTGATTGTAGTATGGAAACGCTCGAATTGGCACGAATACAATTCGCATCAACAACGATTTTCCATTACTTTTTTGTTCCGCTGTCTATTGGTTTAGCTTTTATCATTGCGTTAATGCAAACGTTATATGTGGTAAAGGGACAAGAAATTTATAAGAAGATGACGAAGTTTTGGACACAAATATTCCTTGTAAACTTTGCGGTAGGGGTAGTAACTGGTATTCTACAAGAATTCCAGTTTGGTATGAACTGGTCAACATATTCACGTTTCGTAGGTGATGTGTTTGGTCCATCACTTGCGATTGAAGGTTTATTAGCATTTTTCATTGAGTCTACATTCTTAGGGTTATGGGTATTCGGTGAGGATAAATTACCGAAGCGCATTCACCTTTTATGTATTTGGCTCCTTTCAATTGGAACAATGTTATCAGCATTTTGGATTTTAACTGCAAGTGCATTTATGCAATCGCCAGTAGGGTATGAAATGGCAGCAGATGGACGTGCACAAATGAATGATTTCTTAGCAATCATTCAAAACCCACAATTATGGGTACAATTCCCGCATACAATTACAGCGGCGATTGCAACTGGTGCATTCTTTATTGCAGGTGTGAGTGCATGGAAAATAACGAAAGCTCAAGAAACTGAAGTGTTTAAAAAATCGTTCCGCATTTCTATCATTGTTGGAACACTTACAACTGCGCTAGTATTATTCTTCGGTCATGCGCAAGCACAACAATTAATTAAGACACATCCAATGAAAATGGCAGCAGCTGAAGCGTTATGGAATACGAGTGAGGATCCAGCGCCATTTACAGTATTTGCGAAAATTGATGCAGAGAAGCAAGAAAATTCGTTTGAAATTCAAATCCCTTATATGCTAAGTCTATTATCATTTGATAAATTTAGTGGTCAAGTAGAAGGAATGAATCAAATTCAAAAACAATATGAAGAAAAATATGGACCTGGAGATTATATACCGCCAGTACACACTATGTTCTGGAGTTTTAGAGCGATGGTAATGAGTGGAACATTTATGCTTCTTCTAGGAGCATATGGATGGTTCTTATCAAGAAAAGATCGTTTAGCTGAAAAAACTTGGTATTTAAAATTAATGGTGTATGCAATTGCACTACCGTTTATCGGTAATACAGTAGGATGGATTATGACTGAAATGGGACGTCAGCCTTGGGTAGTTTTCGGTGTTATGAAAACAGAAGATGCTGTATCTCCAAATGTTACGTTCGGAGAAGTATTATTCTCTTTAGTTTCGTTCACATCACTATATTTAATTATAGGTGGAATTACTATTTACTTATTCGTTCGTATTATTAAAGGACATGAGAATAAGAAAACGAAACAGGATTCTCAAAGCCATGATCCATTTGATAAGGAGGAAGAGTATGTTATCTCTTAATGAGTTGTGGTTTATCATTATTGCAGTTCTATTCGTAGGCTTCTTTGTACTTGAAGGTTTCGATTTCGGTGTAGGTATAGTTTCAAGGTTTTTAGGGGAAAACGATTTAGAGAAAAGAATTTACTTAAATACAATTGGTCCATTTTGGCACGCGAATGAAGTATGGCTTGTTTGTGCAGGTGGAGCTATGTTTGCAGCATTCCCGCACTGGTATGCAACTTTATTTAGCGGGTTTTACATTCCGTTTGTATTTATGCTTCTTGCTTTAATTATTAGAGGTGTTTCCTTTAAATTCCGTGCGAAAATAGATAATCATAAATGGAAAGGTTTTTGGGATTGGGGTATGTTTTTAGGAAGTTTGCTACCGCCTATCCTTTGGGGAGTTGCCATTGCTAACTTTATGGTAGGTATTCCAATTGATGAGACGAAAAATGCTGTAGGTGGATTCTTACCATTACTTCATCCATTTGCATTACTTGGAGGAGTGATGTTCCTTCTGCTATGTATTGTTCACGGATTGCAATTCCTTACTATACGTACAACTGGTAAACTAAGAGAACGTGCACGTATTGCTGCGTTGAAAATTGCACCGCTTGCAATTATAGCACTTCTTATTTTTGCCGGTGTAGGATTATGGAAAACAGATATATTCACTGGTCATGGTACAGAGTGGATTATGGTTCCGATCGGAGCTTTTGTAGCATTATGTGCGTCAACATTATTAAATAAAAGAAGAAGAGATGGTTGGGCTTTCGTTATGACGAGTTTAACAATCATTTTACTAAGTGCGAGTGTATTTGCCGGCATGTTCCCACGTGTCTTAATTAGCTCGTTAGGGTCAATATACGATTTAACAATTTATAATGCAGCATCAGGAGATTATGCACTAAAACTGATGACGTATTTTTCAATTGCTATATTGCCATTTGTTATGGGAAGTCAAATATGGAGTTACTATGTGTTTAGACAACCTGTTAAGTCAGATAAAGATTTGGAGTACTAATGAAAAGAAAAAGAGGACTTCCGTCGTATCCTGGTAGCCGAGTTTTATATGTAGTGTTAACGATCATTAGCATTTTAGAAGCTATAAGTATTATTGCACAAACAGTGTTTTTAGCACGGGCTATTACGTTTTTATTTCAAGGAGAAACAGTGCAATCTGTGTTAAATGAAACTGTTTATTTTGGAATCACGTTTGCAGTACGTCACATGCTAGTGCGAATATCGCAAATATTAGTGGAACGTTTCGCTGAAAAAACAGGGTCGCTACTGCGAAAACAATTAATAGAGGCGTATTTCACATTAGGTCCAAGGTATGTTCAAACTGCTGGAACAGGTCATCTGGTTACCTTATCGATTGAAGGTATTGAGAAATTTAAGACATATATTGAATTAACAATTCCTAAAATGATTAGAAGTAGTATCGTACCGGGACTAATTGTACTATATGTTTTTACGCTAGATATTGAGTCTGGAATCATTTTAGTTGTAACGATTCCTATCGTAATTACATTTATGATCCTACTAGGATTAGCGGCGCAGAAAATGGCGGATAGCCAATATGAAACATACCGTGTACTTTCTAATCATTTTGTAGATACGTTAAAAGGATTAGAAACATTAAAGTATTTAGGTAAAAGTAAACAGCACGAAGGAAAGATTGAAAAAGTAAGTAAAAGGTATAGAAAAGCAACGATGCGTACTTTGCGAGTTGCTTTTCTTTCTTCTTTTGCATTAGATTTCTTTACGAGCTTATCCATCGCATTTGTGGCAGTCGGATTAGGGATACGTTTAATAGATGGGGCAATTGTACTATTGCCCGCCCTTACGATTTTAATTTTAGCTCCAGAATATTTTCTGCCGATTAAACAAGTTGGAGCGAATTATCATGCTACGTTAGATGGACAACTTGCAATGGAACAAATAGAAGAGATTTTACAGCAACAAAAAGAAATAGGAAAAAAAGAATCAAATGTAGATTTAATATGGAATTCCTCTAGTAACTTGAAATTACAAGATGTAAAAGTAAAGAGTGATGAATCTGAAAAAGCTATATTAGAGGGAATTGATTTTACTTGGAAAGGCACCGGCGCTATAGGTGTAATTGGTGAAAGTGGAGCAGGAAAATCAACATTAATCGACGTATTAGCAGGATTTTTAACTCCTTCAGGTGGAAAGATGATTGTAAATGGTGTGGAAATTGACGGGGCTACTCGTGAAGAGTGGCAAAAGAATATTGCTTATATTCCGCAGCAACCTTATATTTTCCCACTTTCATTAAAAGATAACATTTGTTTTTATGAAACAAATACAACTGATGAAGAAGTGGAAAGAGTTATTAATGAAGTTGGTCTTCGTTCACTCGTAACATCGCTTCCGAATGGGATGTACGAAAGAATTGGAGAAGGTGGGCGTATGCTTAGTGGTGGACAAGAACAACGTGTCGCTATGGCACGTGCACTTTT
The DNA here is from genome assembly GCF_054326875.1 of Bacillus sp. BC08. Taxonomy (NCBI): domain Bacteria; kingdom Bacillati; phylum Bacillota; class Bacilli; order Caryophanales; family Bacillaceae; genus Bacillus; species Bacillus sp. BC08. Next base: position 440,548 of record NZ_JBTGPA010000037.1, read on the forward strand.
AAGCAAAAAGCCAATTATTTTATTAGACGAGCCTACAGCACATCTTGATATTGAAACTGAATTTGAAATAAAACAAACGATGTTACGTCTGTTTGAAGGTAAGTTAGTATTTCTTGCAACACATCGTCTTCATTGGATGAAACAGATGGATCATATTCTTATTTTAAATAACGGGAAAATAATAGAAAGTGGAACATATGAAGAGCTTTTAAAGAATGAGGCATTACATTTTCGCAGGAAAGAGAGGAGATAGAGATGAGTAACTGGATTAAACCTTATATACAGCAAAATAAAGGTAGAATGACTTTAACTATTTTCCTTGGTCTTCTAGGAGTTAGTTCAGGTGCGATGTTACTTTTCATTTCAGGTTATTTAATCTCTAAATCTGCTCTTAGACCAGAAAATGTAATGGCTGTATATGTTCCTATCGTTGCAACACGTGCGTTTAGTATAGGACAAGCGGTATTTCATTATTTAGAGCGTTTAGTTGGACACGATGTCGTACTACGCATATTAGAAAAAATGAGAACGAAACTATATAGAATAGTAGAACCGCAGGCGTTATTTTTCCGTTCGCGATTTCAAACGGGCGATATGTTGGGTGTATTATCCGAAGATATAGAGCATTTGCAAAACCTATATTTACGTACAATATTTCCTAGTATATTAGCATTAGTTGTATATAGCATATTCGTACTTGTTATCGGAGCATTTGACGTAGTGTTTGCGCTTATTGCAGGGTGTATGCTAGCGATTATCGTCTTTCTGCTTCCATTTGTATCATTACTTTTAATGAAGCAACATCATGTTACTTTAAAACAAGGAAGAAGCCGTTTGTATCAACAATTAACAGACGCTGTTTTTGGATTATCTGACTGGCAAGCAAGTGGCAGAAAAGATGAATTTATTGATAAGTATGTAGAGCAAAATAATCAGTTGTTAAAAACGGAAAAAAGAATGAAACGCTGGAATCATATTAGGGACAGTATCATTCAAGTAGTAGTGGGGATTGTAGTTATTTCAATGATCATATGGACTGGAAATGAGGCGGCAAGTGAACAGATTGCACCTACCGTTATTGCGGCTTTCGTCTTAATGACGTTATCAGTTACAAACGCGCTTATTCCTCTCTCAGATGCTATCGATCGAATTCCATCATATGTAGAATCTGCTCATCGTCTAAATCAAATAGAAGATAATGCTGTTTTACAGGAAGAAGAGGAATTACGCGGGGATAAAGGTTATGTTGCATCAAAACATATAGACATTGAATTAAATAATGTATCGTATAGTTACCCAGATAGTAATGAATTTGTATTGAAAGAAGTATCACTGCAAATAAAGGCAGGAAAGAAAATCGCCATTTTAGGAAGAAGCGGAACAGGTAAATCTACTTTGTTAAAATTATTAACAGGTGCGCTAAGCCCGTTACAGGGTGAAGTTTTATTGAATAGTGAACATGCTCATACGAATCTTTTATCAAAATATATTTCTGTATTGAATCAGAAGCCGCATTTATTCGATACGACAATTGGAAATAATGTGCGAATCGGTAAACCAGAGGCTGCGGATGAAGAGATATGGACAGCTTTAGAGAAAGCGCAATTAGCTTCGCATATAGCTTCTCTTCCAGATGGATTGCAAACAAAAATGCATGAAATGGGAAAAAGGTTTTCTGGCGGGGAAAGACAACGGGTTGCTTTTGCTAGAACGCTCATGCAAGAGGCTCCAATTATTGTCCTTGATGAACCGACGATTGGCTTAGATCCGAAGACAGAATTATCTTTAATAGAAACAATGTTTTCTGCAACGGAAGAAAAGACAGTAATTTGGATTACCCACCATCTTGTAGGAATTGAACATGTAGATGAAGTTATATTCCTTGATCGTGGTCAAATTGTGATGCAAGGTAGTCATGAACAACTTCTGAGAGAAAACGAGAAGTATCGTATGCTTTATGAGTTAGATAAAGGAATATAGTTTGAATAAGTAATAATTGTAAAATAGCTACGCCTAATGGTGTAGCTATTTTTTGTTAAGAAATATATTTTCTTTTTAAGGTATAGATTTATCCCGCTATTTGTAGGGAGTAAGACTCCTATCTTAAGATCCGGCTGATGTGAGGAAATTAGGCGGGAGAGTAACTGTACGTAAAAATCCGATTGGTGAGGGGGGATAATTAGAAGGGATGGAGAAGCCTCCTCTAATTAAGGTTTCGTTTTATTTGTCTTACATTATTTTATATGAATAAAAAGCAGCTAATCAAATGCTTATATGATTGGATATGTATATTTACGAGTGAAAAGTTGGATATTTTGTTATGGGCTTGCATAAAAGTATAAAGTTCTCATACGGTTTAAGTAATGTGATATTATGTCGCGTATATAAATAATATGCGAAAAGGTGGAGGGAAAAGATGGGGAATCGTTTTGAAAAAAGTGAAGAGGCAATAGAGCGAATTCCGTTGGTAAGTGTTTTAATTCCTACTTATAATCGTCCTGACTACTTTGAAAAAGCATTGTGTAGTGTATTACAACAAACATATTCTAATATAGAAATTATTATTGGAGATGATAGCACGAATGACGAAACAGAAAATGTGTTACAAAAATACTTATGTGATCATTCAAATATTATTTATATAAAAAACAGGTCAACTCTCGGACAATTTGAAAATGCGCTAATGTTATTTAATGAAGCAAACGGTGAGTATATAAATTTTTTAATGGATGATGATATATTTCATGTAAATAAAATTGAAAAAATGATGAAGTATTTTTTCAATGATCGAGATAATGAAATCAAACTTGTAACATCTCATCGTCAAGTAATTGATAATAAAGGGAAAGAACTACGACATATTTATTCAACTGTTCGTTTATTTGAAGAGGATACGATCATAGAGGGAACAGAATTAGGAAATAGGGTAATTGTGGATCAAAAAAATTATATTGGAGAACCGACAACAGTTTTATTTCGTAAAAATGATTTACAAGAACCGTATGGGATTTTTGATAAGAGAAGGTATCTATGTAATGTAGATATAGCCTCATGGTTATCTTTATTAAGTAAAGGAAAAGCAGTATATATTGCAGAGACACTTAGTTACTTCCGATTACATTCAGGTCAACAGTTGAATGAATCTAATAAACTTATGGATGGAGTAGAGGATTTTTCACATAGTATTATAGTTGGAGAAAAGTATGGTTTTTTATCTACTGAAAAAGAGTTATATAAAGCGATAACTAATTTTCTAGACTATGCAAAAAAATTAGTTCCATCATCAATATTATATACATTAGACTACTACCGACAGATTAAGCAAAAGGAGATAAATATAGAAAAGAAAAAACAGTATCGGAATAACAACTCTCATTTACCGAAAGTCAGTATACTTGTTCCTGCCTATAATAAACCTCATTACTTGGAATTAGCTCTCAAAAGTGCTTTGAATCAAACATATGAAAATATTGAAATAATAATTTCTGACGATAGTACAAACGGTGAAGTTCAAGCGATGATCCAACCATATTTAAGTGAATATAAATGTATTACATATGTTAAAAATAAACCCCGATTGGAAGCAGAGAACTTTAATAAGTGTATAGAACTTGCAAATGGAGATTATATAAACTGTTTATTAGATGATGACTTATTTCATCCTGAAAAGATTAAAAGAATGATGAACTGTTTTTTTAGTCTAGAAAACATTTCGTTTGTGACGTCATATCGTGAATTAATTGATGACAGTGGAAAAGTATTACCACCAGCAACATTGAATATGAAAATTGCCAAAGAAACTACACTTTTTGAAGGAAAAGAATTAGGGGATTATATGTTAAAAAACTTAAAAAATGTAGTTGGTGAGCCTACAACAGTTCTGTTTAATCGGAAATTTTTGGGAGGAGATTTTGGGTGTTTTAAGGGGAAGGCTTACTCTGCTATTCATGACATTGCAACATGGCTAGATATGATGAGGAAAGGGAAAGTAGTTTATATAGAGGAACCCCTTAGTTATTTTAGACAACATAGTGGGGAAAATCAAAAACAAATGCAATTTACATTAAAGACAGTTGAAGAATGGATTGAATTAATACTAGATGCATATAATAGTGGGTTTTTAAATTGTGAGCAAGATTATAAAGAATGTTTAACTCATTGTTTGGAAAATGCGATGTTAATAATTAAGGATGTGGTAAAAAATAATCAATTAAATCAAATTGATAATGAAAAGATAGAGAAGGAACTAAATAAGCTAGTTCATCGTATATTTGAGAAAGAAGTCTGCTATTGTCAATTTTGCAATCAACAATTTGAAAAATTTTCTCCTTGGCCAGAACATTACGATTTTCCAAAATATAAATTCGAGATGTGGAATAAAGATACGGGGATTTGTCCGGTATGTGATTCGATGGACCGTGAAAGGTTATATCGTGTATATATTGAAATGGAAACGGATTTATTAAGTGGAAATGATACTATGCTTCATATTGCACCAGAAGTGAAGTTAAGAAGTTGGTTTACTCAGTTTAAAAATATTACATATGTATGTGGAGATATTGAACCAAAGGATCCATTAATGCAGGAAATTGATGTTACTAGAATTCCATATGAAAATGATACATTTAATGTGATTTTATGTGGTCATGTATTACAGTACGTTCAAGATGATGAAAAAGCGATGAGAGAGTTATATAGAGTATTAAAAACAAATGGATGGGGAATTATTCAAGCGCCAATCGTAATGAATGTAGATAGTATTATAGAGAATGAATTAATTTTAACGCCAAAATTGAGAAAATTAGCTTTTGGTCATGAAGAACATGTAAGAATATATAATCAATCAGGATTTATACAACGATTAATGAATGTAGGATTTAAGGTTGAATTGTATAACATAGCTGAAAAACAAGGAATGAGAAGTGCGAAGAAATTTGGTTTATCTGAAACTGATGTACTCTATATTGTTCGGAAATAAAGAATTGAGGGGAATTGAAATAATTTGCATAATAGATATTATGGACAGTTAAATCAAAGTTTTGAAGAAGTATTAAACCTTAAATAAAGAATTAATGCTTCTTATTTTTATTATAGAGCGATGTGCAACTTATTTTTTTGTTTTAAATTTAGCTGACAAAGGCAATACTGAGCCATAGTGAATGTAAAGTTGGAGGGCGAGTGTATATGTTTGAAGAGGACGGAATTGTTTTAATTATGGAGCCTGCTGATGAAAGAAACTTGAGGAAATTTATTTTTTCAGTGCCAAAGTCAGTATATGAAAAGAAGGGGCTTACATTACACTATGGAGCAGCTATAGGACAAGGATATATGGATATAATTGAAGATATTATTAGTGTACATATAGAAATGGATGTTGTAACGATAATAGGGCATGTGAGCGGTTAAATAGCTATTTGAAAAAGGTTGTAGGTGATTTAGCTAGAAGTTATGATAAAGAAGATTACAGACAAGTATAATGACGAAGGGAGTCTACAATGAAAATCAAATCAATTTTATTAGTATGTATAGTTTCAATTGGTTTAATGGGATGTTCAATAGTAGAGCAAGGAAAGAACTCCATAGATTATGCTCAAAAAGCGACAGACTATGTAAATGAAATAAGTGCATTTGCAAATGATGCACCAGCATTAGCTGAAAAGGCTGTGAATGATAGCGAAGCTCGAAAAGAATTAGAAACGAAGCTTAGTGAAATTAAACAAGATATACCCGCATTCAATGAATTAACACCGCCGGATGTAGCGAAGGATCTTCATCAGCAAATCGTCGGATATAACGAAAAGTTAAATACGTTAATTGATACGGCGATGACCAAGATAGAAGAAGGGAAAGTGGATGTAGAGCAATTTAAAAACTCTGAGCTTATGCAGACGGTAGATCAAGTTCGTGAATTGAAAGACAAGGTTCAAAATTTAGGACAATAATAAAAAAGGCTCCGTGACGAACGGAGCCTTTTTATGTTTCCTAATGGAAAAGTTTGAAATGTTTTCTTCCTATAATATAAGCGTCGTTTATATCTTCCATTTTTCTAAAATATGTATTGTTTTATTGGTTGCATCCATGTTCACTTGAACACCTATCGGCATAGTGATCATCGGATGGGTATGACAACAATCAAAGTCAGCAAGTAAAGGAATGCTTTGGTTTTGCAGTACTTCTAATAATATTTCGTACGGTTTGCGCTTTGTACCACAATCATCAAATTGCTCATGTTTTCCAAGAAGTATACCTGAAACTTTATCAAATACACCGTTAATTTTAAGTAATGAAAAGCTTCTTTCAATAGTAGCTGCATCTTTTGAGCTATCCTCAATAAATAAAATATCGCCTTCTTGAATGCTTGGCATATAAGGGCTACCCAAAATGCCTTCTATTGTATTTAAGTTCCCGCCAATAATACGTCCAGTAGCTTGTCCATTTGTTACAGAAATCCAACTATTATGTCTACGTTCTTTTTCTTTCGTCTTCATTTCCCAATTTATAAACTCATCTGACCAAAATAAAGGCTGTTTTATGTTGTAAGGAAGTACTTGATCATGTAGTAATGTTTCTAAAAAATAGTTGTATGTATAATCTACAAAAGGCTCAAATTCTCCAAAGGAGGGGACGAGTGCCGGACCATAAAATGTAGGGATTCCTGTTTTGGCATAAATCCCTAGCAATAAAGCTGTTGCATCTGAATAGCCAATCATTATTTTAGGGTTATTTTGAAAAGCATTATAATCAATATAAGGTAATAAGGAATTAGAATTCATACCGCCAATTGTTGACATAATGCAAGATACATTAGGATTTCTTATTAGAGCATTGAGTTCCTCGGCACGCTCTTGTATACTGCCAGAACGATAATAATCATATCGACCTGTTAGTGAACCTTCTAATGTGTGAAATCCTTTCTGTTGTAAGTAGGATTTCGCTCGTTCAAATCTTTTTGGAGAAGTGTAGGTTGCTGGTGAAGAGGGCGAATAAATGCCGATTGTGTCACCGTATTTTAATGTTTTTGGAAGTAGCATCGTAAGAATCCTTTCTATTAAATAGTTAAATTACGATAATATAACATTGAATATTCTTATATTTCGGTATTTTAAGTGTAACATAAATGTATGAGATGAATAAATATGCTTTTTACCTTGACGATATAAAGTGATTATTGTTATGGTTAAACGTGAGTGTATAAAAGGTTTGCTAAAGGAGTTTTGAAATGAAGCAGTTAAAATGGGGAAGGCTGACGATCCTAGTAGTCATTATTTTAGGGATATGTTGGTTCTTATTCCAAGGAACTCAAAAGAGTGCAACAAATGTAGAAGGACAACCTTTACAGGTGGCAGAATTACCTAAAACAGGATTAACTGAAAAAGTAGTGCCACCAAAGTACATACCACCTGAAATTGATGCAAAAGCAGCTATGATTATCGATGCGAGTAATGGAAATATTATTTATCAACATAATGAAAATGAAGCTTTTGCGCCAGCAAGTATGTCTAAGATGATGACAGCGTACCTACTATTAGAAAATGTACATAATGGGAAAGTTCGTTGGGAAGATCCGGTGAAAATGAGTGCGAAAGCGGCACAAACAGAGGGTGCGAGAATCCCAGTCCAAGTTAATGACACATTAACTGTTAAAGATTTGTACCATGCATTAATGATTGAATCAGCAAATAATTCAGCTGTAGCTTTAGCAGAACATATGGCAAAAACGGAGAAAGATTTTGTTCAGCTTATGAATGAAAAAGCAAAGCAGTTAAAAATGTCGGAGTATGCTAAATTTGCAAATGCGTCAGGACTACAAGAACCTGATGGAAGTGAGACGAAGATGACAGCTGCTGATGTAGCAAACTTGGCGTATCATCTTATAAAAGATTATCCAGAAATATTAGAAGTGACTCATTTACGTCAAAGTCAGTTAGCATTTAATAATATTAATGTTACAAGTACAAATGATATGTTAAACAAAAATAATAAAGCTTTATATATAGAAGGAATAGACGGATTAAAAACAGGGTTTACAGATAGCGCGGGGTATTGTTTTACGGGTACAGCAAAACAAGGTGATACTCGTATTATTACAGTTGTAATGGGGACAAAAGGAAAAACGAAGCGTTTTACAGAGACGAATAAGCTAATGTCTTATGCATTTGGCTTAGTTAATTAAGTAAAATATTGAGTTAGATCATTATATAAGAAAGGCAATTTGTTGTTACTTATTATAGGTAACAATAAATTGCCTTTTTATTTTTAGAATTAGGAAATAAAAAGGTAAAAAATGTGAGTGTTATTATTTGAGTTTATTATTGTTTGTTGATAGTATAAAGTTAGAAGCTTATTAATGATAAGTTTTAAGAGGCAGAATATGATGTGTACATATGAAAAAGCCTCAAATGAAAATTGGAGGGAATTATGATGGCAAAAGATTTTTACTCAGCAATTGAAGACAGAAGATCTATTTACGCGATTAGTAAAGAGCAAGTAGTTTCTGATGAGAAAATTCAAGAAGTGATTTATCATGCTGTAAAACATACACCTTCAGCTTTTAACTCTCAGAGCGCTCGCGTTGTCGTCTTGCTTGGAGAACAACATGATAAGTTATGGGATATTACGAAAGAAACGTTACGAAAAATTGTACCTGAAAATAATTTTGCATCTACTGAAGAAAAAATGAATGCATTTAAAAGTGGTTATGGAACGGTTCTATACTTCGAAGATAGTCAAGTAGTGGAAGAACTGCAAGAAAACTTTGCCTTATATAAAGAGAATTTTCCCGTTTGGTCTCAGCAATCCTCAGGAATGTTACAATTTGCAATTTGGACAGCTTTAGAAATTGAAGGATTTGGTGCTACATTGCAGCATTACAATCCATTAATTGATGAAGAAGTGAGAAAAGAATGGGAAGTCCCAGAAAGCTGGAAACTTACTGCGCAAATGCCGTTTGGTAAACCGGTGGTAACTGCAGGTGAAAAAGAATACCACCCTTTAGAAAACCGTGTGAAAATTTATAAATAATGTAAGAACGATAAAGTGAAACTTTAATCAGTGGGAGAGTTTTTTCATCCCCCACCTATCTTCTTTGCTTTCGCTGAATTTTGAGGTGGGGGTCTTACTGCCCGTTAATACGGGATAAAAGGTGAACAGAAATATAATCTGTTCACCTTTTTATAAGTAGTAAGGATTTTTTTGATAGGAATTTTTCATCTGATTTTTTAATTCGTTTTTACGTGTTTCAATAGTCGATATTTTTTGTAAGGTAATAATTGAAACGAATTGAAAAAAAGCATAATACAGTTCTATATTTTTATTTATAGGATCATCTATTATGTTTTTCATAAATATACCTCCTTTTTTAATAATAAGACTTCCATCTCAAAATTTGATGATACGTGGAGAATACCGGCCCGTAAAAGTTCGATTGGTTTCCGGGTAGGTTGGATAAATCTTTGCATGGATTAAGACGCCACTGTACATATGATAATATAAATATCCTTGGAATTCCATATATAGCAGAAAATAGTGAGTGGAATGTACATTTTCGTCAAATTAGAACAGAATTTTTGAAGTTAAATCTTACAAATCGTCAAATCTTTTATAAGCGATAGGCAGTATCAAAAATAGTTTTCTAAAAATATTATACTATTGATAAAAAAAGTATTTTTTGTCATGATAAGAGTATGCTTCATGGAAAGAACTTTACTAGGGAATACATTCTTTGCATTGTATTAGATTAATAGAGTTTTTTGGAGTGGATAGGAAAACTCTATTAAGATAATGAATAGAATGTCGAATTTTCAATGAAATACATAAGGGATTTGAAAAAAGCATTGCAAAAACAGTAAGTTTAATGGTAAAGTTCACATGAAGTTCACACGGAATTCACTTCATTCATTTAAAATGAACTCTGTGTGAAAAATAAAACTCTTGTTAAAAAATGGAACTTAATGAATATTTTACTTTGATAATATTGTAATGTATTAAGTTTATAAGTTTTTTTAAGAGGATAGTAGGGAAAGGAAGTAAAGACAACTTATGAAAAAAGTAATTGCAGGTTTAGCAGCAGCTTCTGTAGTGGGTGTTGCAGTTCCAGGTATGGATTCTGCTCAAGCACAAGTTTCAAACGAGGCGCTAAAAGAAATTAATGGACAAAATCAAACTCAAAATCAAACGACTGTAACTGAAACAAAAACTGTAGAAACAAAATCTGACTTAAAATACACAGTAACTGCTGATGTATTAAATGTTCGTTCAGGTGCTGGTACAGGACATAACGTGATTTCTAAAGTGAAATCAGGTCAAGTACTACAAGTAATTGGACAAGAAAACGGTTGGTTCAAAGTAACTGTAAACGGTCAAACTGGTTATGTAAGTGGTGACTTCGTAACGACTGGTGGTAAAACAGGAACTACTGTTCAACAAGGAACTGGTACTTACACAGTAAACGTTTCTTCACTAAACGTACGTACAGGTCCAAGTACATCTCATACAGTATTAGGCTCTGTAAATAAAGGTAAAACAGTACAAGTTGTTGGAGAAGTACAAGATTGGTTTAAAATCAACTTCAATGGTGGAACTGGATACGTAAGCAAAGACTTCGTAACAAAAGGTGGTTCTGCTGTATCTAACGAAACAAACCAACCAACTACAAACAACAATACTACTACAGTTCAAACTGGTGGTTCTTATGTTGTTAACACTGGTGCTTTAAAAGTACGTACAGGTCCAGCTACATACAACGCTGTAATTGGTGGCGTAACACAAGGTAAAGTATTAAACGTTACTGGCGCTGAAAATGGTTGGTACAAAATTAACCATAACGGCCGTACAGGTTACGTAAGTGCAGACTTCGTTAAGTTTGTAAAAGGCGGAGTAAACAACGTTACAAATAACAATAACAATAACGTTACAAATAACGTTCAACAACCAGGTAAAGACGTACAAAAACCAACAACAGGTGGAGATACATCTTCAATCGCTGGATTCGCTAGATCTTTAAATGGTTCACCATACAGAACTGCTGGTACAACACCTGCTGGTTTTGACTGCAGTGGATTCATTCACTACGTATTAAATCAAACTGGTCATAAAGGCGCTCGTCAAACAGTTGCTGGATACTGGAGCTCTAAAACAAAAACTAGCAATCCACAACCAGGTGATTTAGTATACTTCCAAAATACTTATAAATCAGGTCCTTCTCACATGGGTGTTTACTTAGGAAACGGTCAGTTCATTAGTGCAGAAACTGATGCAACTGGTGTACGTATTAGTTCTGTAAGTAACTCTTACTGGAGCAAGCACATGTTAGGTTACACAAAAGCATACTAAGAAAAAGTAGTTTATATACTTTTCGTATAGAGAAAAGGCTTTCCAGGGAAACTTGGGAAGCCTTTTTATAGTTGAATAAATTGGGAATGTAGTAGTTTTTACTGTAACTTCCCATTTAAAAATCGAGCATATAGATCATGGAAGTAGTTCGGGCGAAATAAGTTTGCTGCATGTCCTGCTAACGGTATTTCTTTATATAAAACGTTAGGAAGAATGGATTTCAAATCAAAAAGACAAGATTTATAGAGATGATCATGTTCACCCATTACCCATAGAATAGGGTGGGGAAGTGATTTTAATTTGGATTTTAAATCGAATTCTAAACGATGCCGTAATGATTGAGCAATAATTGATGAATGTAATTGCAATCCGAAACGGTAATAAATATTTCTTGAAATGACTGCGAACGGATTTGCTTTTAGCATGCCACTTGGGAAAATGGTATTTGCGTATTGAGAGAGCCATTTAGAGTATTCGTCTCCTCGCTTCTCCCAAAACTTTTGAAATACGTTATATAAAAGGGATGGATTATTATAATGTCCACCAATGTGACAAATGCTCAGTACTTTTTCTGGATGCATTTGTGCAAAAATTGTAGAGATATAACAGCCGTAACTTAAAGCACAAATATGAGCTTTTTGAATGCCTTCTTTTTCATATAAATTCAATAATTGATCTACGAGGCGCTGTAATGAAAATTCGATATCTGCACCTTTATCATCGCCATGGCCTAATAAGTCGTAAGTTATAATGTTATAGGTGGCTGAAAATCGTTTATGCTCTTTTTTGAAGGCACGACGATTGCCGACTAAGCCATGAATAAAAATAATTGTTTCCTTTTCGGAATGAATATTTGTTTGCAAAAAGGATACTCCTTTCAATAACGGGAGATTTATATAGTATCGTAAATTGGTTATCTATAATTCACATAGAATAATATTTAGTACTAGGTAATAATATCAGATATTTACATCTGTTGTAAAGATGAGTTTGCATGTATATTTTGTAAAAATAGAAAAGGTGTGTTTACATTCAGTTTACATTGGTATTGTATTCTATTTTTAGAAAGAACAGTTTGGTTTAACACGAGGAGATGAACAAAAATGGAAGTTAGAAATGAGATGGAGAAAAAAGGGAGCTGGAGGCAGTTTTTACGCCTTATTCAAGATACAAATCCTCCAAAGGGGATTCTTGCTTTTGCGTTATTAATGAGTTTGCTTTCTACGGGAGCGAGTTTATTTATACCGATGTTAACGAAAGGGTTAGTAGATAATTTTTCACTCTCATCAATAAGTACAGGACAAATCGTTGGGCTAATTACATTCTTTATTATGCAAACTATAGCCGCAGGATTGTCTATATATTTACTAAATTATATAGGACAGAAGATTGTAGCTGGACTGAGAGAACGTTTGTGGAAAAAGGTGCTTATTTTACCGGTAACTTATTATGATCAAAATAGAACAGGCGATACAATTAGCCGTATGACAAATGACACAGGTGTTGTAAAAACATTAATTTCTGAGCACTTGTCAAACTTATTAACAGGCGGTATTTCAATTGTTGGATCATTAATTGTATTATTTGTTTTAGATTGGAAAATGACACTTTTACTTTTAACGGTTATTCCATTATCAGTACTCATTTTAGTTCCACTTGGACGAAAAATGTATAAGATTTCAAAAGCACTTCAAGATGAAACGGCTTCTTTTACAAGTGTATTAACACAAGTGTTATCAGAAATTCGCTTAGTGAAATCTTCGAACACCGAAAAAAAGGAATATGAAACTGGAAATAAAGGTATTGAAAAGTTATTGCAATTTGGTTTGAAAGAGGGAAAAGTGCAAGCGTTAATTTCACCAGTTATGTCGTTTGTTTTAATGGCATTGCTTGTCATTATCGTAGGATATGGTGGAATGCGAGTTTCTAGCGGTGCATTAACAACAGGAGAACTAGTAGCATTTATTTTATATTTAGTTCAAATAATAATGCCGATGAGTCAATTATCTATGTTCTTTACACAATTCCAAAAGGCAATTGGTGCAACGGAAAGAATTAATACAATTTTAGAATATGAAGTAGAAGATCATGAAACTGGTGTGAAGGTCACAAATGCTAAGCAGCCAATCGTTCTTGAAAATGTACATTTCGAGTATAACGAAGAAGAGCAAGTTTTAAAGAATATTGATTTCACAATTGAATCAGGAAAAGTAACAGCAATCGTAGGACCAAGTGGTAGCGGGAAAACGACGTTATTCTCACTGTTAGAACGTTTTTACGAGCCAACTAGCGGTGCCATTAAATTAGGAAAAGACTCAATTAAGAATTATTCACTACAGTCATGGCGACGTCAAATTGGTTACGTTTCACAAGATAGTCCGTTAATTGATGGCACGATTCGTGATAATATTTGTTACGGTGTTGAGGGCGAAGTGACAGATGAAGAAATTGAAAAAGTAGCAGCAATGGCATATGTTGATGCATTTATTCATGATTTGCCAAACGGATACGCAACAGAAGTTGGAGAACGTGGTGTGAAGCTTTCTGGAGGGCAAAGACAGCGAATTGCCATTGCCCGAGCATTGCTTCGAAATCCACAAATTCTTATGTTAGATGAAGCAACTTCCAGTCTAGATAGTAAGTCTGAGTCTGTCGTTCAAAAGGCATTAAATAACTTAATGAAAGGCAGAACAACGTTAGTTATTGCACATAGACTTTCTACTGTTGTAGATGCAGATAAAATTATCTTTATAGAAAAAGGGAATCTTACAGGAAGCGGTACACATGATGAATTATTACAGACACATGATATGTATCGTGAATTTGCAACGCAACAATTGAAAATTAAAGAGGGTGCATTATAAAATGAATAATCAGTGGTGCTTATACGCCACTGATTATTCATTTTTAAAAGCTTTATAAAGGATGCTAATTAGAAAGGAAATGGTTTCTTTGATACCTAACATTTTAATAGTGGACGACGATCCGCATATTAGAGAACTTGTTTCTGTATTTTTAGAACGCGAAGGCTTTCAAACATATGAAGCAATTGATGGACTAGATGCACTTAAGAAAATAGACGAAGTAAAAGTTGATATGGTTATTCTGGATATTATGATGCCAAATATGGATGGATTTGATGTATGTTTTGAATTAAGGAAGTACTATGATATTCCGATTTTGATGCTAACTGCTAAAGGGGAAACGTCTCAAAAAGTAAAAGGATTTCACCTTGGCACGGATGATTATCTTGTAAAACCATTTGATCCGATAGAACTAGTAGTAAGAGTTAAGGCGTTATTGAAACGTTACCAAATTACAGTGTCGCAATCGATTCAAGTTGGAAATGTACTGTTAAATCGTAAAACATTTGAAGTTACAATTGGAGAACGAATAGTTACATTACCGCTAAAAGAATTCGAATTGCTCTTTACTTTAGGTTCTAAAGCAGGAAGAACTTGTTCGAGAGAGCAATTAATTGAAGATGTATGGGGATATGATTTTGAAGGGAATGAACGTACACTAGACGTTCATATTAATCGGCTACGTGAGAAGTTTCAAGAAGAGAAGTCGAAGTTCAGTATTAAAACGATAAGAGGCTTAGGGTATCGCTTAGAGGTAAGTAAATGAGAAAAAGAAAACAAATGAGTAAGTTGAAGATGTTGAAAGTAACGGGAGCGATAATAGCGCTCTTTTCTTTTCTCACTATAATTTGGTCTATCGCATTTTATGTAGCAACTAGTATATTGAATGCTCTTGAAATACATGTATCGCCGTTTGTTGCCTTTTTAATTAGTGATATGGTCGGTTTTGTATTTATTGTTCTTATTTGGACATTGTTTGGGATATTAATGAGGCCAAAACGACAGGCGATGATTTGGACTATTATTGAACCTATACAAAAAATTGCAAAAGGGGACTTCTCTGTAAAAATACGAAATGAAGAAAAGTATGATGGAGAAATTGGTGTACTCGTAAAAAGTATAAATGATATGACAGATGAACTAAATGCGATGGAGAAAATGCGTCAAGAATTTGTATCGAATGTTTCACATGAAATACAGTCACCATTAACATCTATAAAAGGTTTTGCTAGAGCATTACAAGATAACGATATTTCCGAGGGAAAAAGGACGCATTATCTTACCATTATTGAAACAGAAACGACGAGATTATCTAAACTAAGTCAAAATTTATTGAAACTAACTCTTTTAGAATCGGAAGAGTACACACCAGAAAGAGTGACTTATCGATTAGATCAACAGTTAAAGCAAATAGTATTAAATAGTGAACCGCTCTGGGCAGAAAAAGAAATTGAGTTAGAACTTGATTTGGATAAAGTGCATGTTACTGCTGATCAAGAAAGTATGAGTCAAGTGTGGATCAATTTAATTCATAATAGCATTAAATTCACGCCGAATGGTGGCACGATTACAATTCAGTTGAAAGAACAAGTGAAATTAGTAGAAGTACGTATACGTGATATGGGAATTGGTATTTCAGAAGAACAAAAACAACATATATTTGAACGGTTTTTTAAAGCTGATTCTTCACGAAATCGAGCATATGGAGGAAGTGGTTTAGGATTAGCGATAGTAAAAAAAGTAGTCGACCTACATCAAGGAGAAATAAAGGTTGAGAGTGAGGAAGGGAATGGGACGGAATTTATTGTTTGTATTCCTAAATATGAAGAGAGATAGTGTTAGGAGGAAAATCTTCTAACACTATTTCTCTTTAAACACACAATCCCCGTTACTGCAACTATATTGATAGGCTTTTCCTTCGTTATTCATACGGTATGAATAACGTGATTGTTTATCTTTCTTAAAGTCAACGTATGCTTCTGCACCGTTTTTATCATCATCGATATTGATGAATTGAACATAGCGTATAGAATAATCTTTCTTTTCGCTTAAATCTCTTTCTTGTAAGTTTGTATGAATTTCGTCTACTAACTGGTCAAACAATGACCAGTTCAAATTAAGATTTTCAAATGACTCAGTATGTCTTCCTAAAATGCCGTTGTCTTGTATTATTTTTTTATTATTATCGTATGTATAAGAGTATGTAAAATAAGGTTCGTCTTTATATACGACTTCTGCATAATAGCCAATAGTATAAAGGGGAGTATATTTTCCGGTTATACTTTGTATTTCTTTTTGACTATATCCTTTTATAGTATGGAGATAGTCATTAGTATCTTTTTCTATTACTTTATAATGTAGTGGATTACCAAATATAAAGTACATAGCCAAAAATATGATACATAGTCCGAATACAGTTAGTGACAAGAACCATTTTTTTCTTTTCATACACTTACACTCTCCTATACCGGATTTATTTTTATTTTACATGAATCATGGCAAAAACATGAGACTTAAAAATAAAAAAATTCTATAGTTACCTACAAGTAACCTACGCACATGAAAGTGCATCATTGCCTTTTTACATAAACACAGATACAATTTTAATATAATACATAACTGAGATAATTAAGGAGTGTTATACTTGGCAGAATTATTACAAGGCAAAAATGCTTTAATTACAGGAGCAGGTAGAGGAATTGGTCGCGCTGTAGCGATCGCGTTAGCGAAAGAGGGCGTAAATGTAGGTCTTTTAGCTCGTTCAGAAGAAAACTTAAAAGCTGTTGCGAAAGAAGTAGAAGCGGAAGGCGTAAAAGCTGTTATTGCGACTGCTGATGTTTCTTCATATGAAGAAGTGACGACTGCGATTGAGACATTAAAAAACGGTTTAGGATCTATCGATATTTTAATTAATAACGCTGGTATTTCTAAGTTCGGTAAGTTTTTAGAATTAGACGTTGCTGATTGGGAAAAAATCATTCAAGTAAACTTAATGGGTGTATACTATGCAACTCGTGCAGCTTTACCAAGCATGATTGAACAACAATCTGGTGACATCATTAACATTTCATCTACAGCAGGACAAAAAGGTGCACCTGTAACAAGTGCATATAGTGCTTCTAAATTTGGTGTTCTTGGCTTAACAGAATCGTTAGCGATGGAAGTTCGCAAACATAACATTCGTGTAACAGCTCTAACTCCAAGTACAGTAGCAACTGATATGGCTGTAGATTTAGGATTAACTGACGGAAACCCAGATAAAGTAATGCAAGCAGAAGATATTGCAGAATTTATCGTAGCTCAGCTGAAATTAAATAAACGTACATTTATTAAATCAGCAGGACTTTGGT
Organism: Bacillus sp. BC08; assembly: GCF_054326875.1. Lineage (NCBI taxonomy): Bacteria > Bacillati > Bacillota > Bacilli > Caryophanales > Bacillaceae > Bacillus > Bacillus sp. BC08. The sequence continues at coordinate 458,093 of NZ_JBTGPA010000037.1, forward strand.
CTACTAATCCGTAAGGGATAAATGTATAAACAAAAGAAGGGATATTTATTCTGTAATGGAGTAGATGTCCCTTCTTTATTTTTACATGAAACGAAATGCTCTGTATAATCTACTATAAATGATAAACAGCTTTAAAAAGGAATGTTTTGTTTCTATGAATTAATAGCTGCTGAGCAACGTGTAAGTGCTACAATACGGAAGTAAAGGGATACGATTGATGGATATGGCAGTCGTATAAGAATGACGAAAGGAGATAAAAAGATGAAAAAGAAATTTCAAAAATTATAACATGTATCGTGTACAACGCAGTTAGCTCGTGGACCTCCAACATACTTGGAAATATAAGTTTATATAAAAATTGGAGGTTAGGAATAGATGAGAACTGAAAAAGAAATGTTAGACTTAATTATAAATACAGCAAAAGAGGATGAAAGAATTCGAGCTGTCATTATGAATGGATCACGTGTAAATCCAAATGTGAAGAGAGATTGTTTTCAAGACTATGATATTATGTATGTTGTACATGATATACAATCTTTTACGTCTAATCATAATTGGATTCAGAGATTTGGAGAAATAATGATTGTACAAATGCCAGAAGAAATGTCATTAATTCCAGCGGACGAAGACGGGAAATTTCCGTATTTAATGCAGTTTATGGATGGAAATCGAATTGATTTAACGCTCGTTCCATTTGATTTGATAAATAAGTTCATTGGACAAGATAGTTTAAGTGAACTGCTTCTGGATAAAGATAATTGTATGGATGAATTTCCAACAGCAAGCGATAGGGGCTACTTAATAAAAAAGCCTACAGAAAAAGAGTTTTTAGATTGCTGTAATGAATTTTGGTGGTGTAGTACGAATGTAGGGAAAGGACTATGGAGAGAAGAACTTTCTTATGCGAAAGGGATGCTCGATGGTCCAGTACGAGATATGTTCATCGTAATGCTAGAATGGCATATTGGTATGAAAACAGACTTTACAGGTAATGCAGGAAAGTTTGGGAAGCATTTCGAGCAATATATTGAAAAAGATATGTGGGAGCAATTTAAACGTACCTATTCGAATGCGGAATATGAAAATATATGGGAGTCATTCTTTGTCATGGGGAAATTATTTAGGGAAGTGGCGAACGAAATTGCTAACACATATGGATATCCGTACCCGCAAGGTGATGATGACAGAGTGACGAGCTATTTAAAACATGTGAAAGCTTTGCCGAAAGATAGTACATCGATTTATTAATAATATAAAGCAATAAGGCTGTCCTAATTATGGACAGTCTTATTTTTGTTCATGAATAGGAATTTCCCTAACAAAGTGCAGAGAAATCACATATGAAATTTTAGGGAGGTTTTTATTATGTATTATTTTTATTCGTCAGAAATGTTTGCCCCATATCAATGGGGACTAGAACGAGATGTTTCGTACACATATATGCCATATCACTCATTTTATTATGGAGACTATATAAGTTCATTGCCATACGCATATATCCCTCAAAACTATGAAATGCAAATGAAAGCATATGAGCGTGGATCGTGGACGCCATTTTCGTGGGTCGAAAAATATGCGTACGCATTTTCCGGACCATACAATAAAGCGGAAGTCGCTCTTACATTTGATGATGGACCAGATTTAGAATTTACGCCAAAAATTTTAGATAAGTTAAAACAACATAATGTAAAAGCGACTTTCTTCTTGCTGGGTGAAAATGCGGAAAAGTTTCCGGATGTAGTAAAGCGTATTGCGAATGAAGGGCATGTAATTGGCAATCATACGTATAGCCATCCGAATTTAGCGAAAGTAACTGATGCTGAGTACCGTAATCAAATTATAAAAACAGAAGAAATATTAAATCGTTTAGCTGGTTATGCACCGAAGTTTATTCGTCCACCGTACGGTGAAATACTTGAAGATCAATTGAAGTGGGCAACAGAGCAAAACTTTATGATTGTACAGTGGAGTGTTGATACGGTTGATTGGAAAGGAGTAAGCGCTGATACGATTACAAATAATGTGTTAGGGAATTCATTTCCTGGCAGTGTTATCCTTCAGCATTCAACACCAGGTGGGCATTTACAAGGATCTGTAGAGGCACTAGACAAAATGATTCCGCAGTTAAAAACGAAAGGGGCACGTTTTGTAACGCTGCCAAGTATGTTCCAAACATCGAAAGAGAGAAAATAGATGTGTTATAAATTGGTAAATATAGGGTTTTATCGTATAATGAAGGTGTAGGTTAGGAGGGGATATAATTGATGTATGCACTAATAAACATAGGAATGAGTATTTTGATTGGTATTATATTTATACTTGTGGCAATTATTATTCAAAAGAATCCACCGACGGACATAAACGCAGCATATGGTTACTGGACAAAACGATCTATGAAAAATAAGGAATTATGGGATGCGGGTAACAGGTATAGTGCAGAAGTGATGAAACAAAATGGATTCATTATGATGTTGATCGGAAGTGTAATTAGTGCACTATTTAGGTATCCACATACAATAATAGCAATTATGGTGATTATGCTGTTAGTAATCATTCATTTAGTTATACAAGTAGAGAGTAGATTAAAAATACTTGAACAATAATGAAAAAATAGGACTCTACGCAATATGATGCTAGGAGTCCTATCTTATTTATAAATTATTATTTTCTAGTAAGTCTTTTCCTTGCTCTATAACAAATTCATAGTATGCAAGATCATATGGATAAATATCTTCAAATGTTATCGTTATCGGTTTATTGCTTAAAACAGAAATAGCTGTAAAATATGAAATCTCTCTTTTTAGTAGTTGTAGAAAAGAAGTTGCATGTACTTTCATCACATCGTCTACTTCTTCACCTAGTGCGAATGGAAGTGGATTGATGACATTGTGAAAAAACATATGACAAAACTCGCGATCTGTAAGATTTGAAATTTCATAATCTATTTTAAAGATGCCTTTGTATGCTAACTCAGTCGTTTGAAAAGAAAGCCCCAGTTCTTCTTTAATTTCACGAAGACCACCAATTTGTACATCTTCATCATGCATAATATGTCCGGCTGAAGTAATATCCCATATACCCGGAGCTTCTTTTTTATTTTTAGAGCGTAATTGGAAATATAAGAACATATCTTCATCATCTTTTTCTACAAACCAACAATGAAATGTTTCGTGCCAATCACCGTCACGATGCACTTCATCACGCAATTTCTTCCCAAGTGTATTTCTTTCAGGATCAAATATTGTTAACCACTCTGTCATTTAAATTCCCCTTTCTGCAAATTTTATTATACAATATTTGTATTGGATTTTGGGAAAATAAAGAAAAACGGAGTGGTTCATAGTGGGGATAGAGAGTAAAGAAATAAAATCGATTATTTCAACAGAGGAAGAATTACGGGAAATATTGGGGCAACCAAGTGAGCGAGCGTTAAAGAAAGTTATTTCATCATTAGACCACCATTGCGTAGATTTTCTGTCAAAATCTCCTTTTCTAGTATTGTCTACTGCAAATAAATTAGGAGAGTGTGATGCTTCGCCGAGAGGAGACGCACCTGGATTTGTATTCGTATTAAATCATAATAAAATTATTATTCCAGAAAGACCAGGTAACCGTCGTATAGATTCCATTTTGAACATTATTTCAAATCCATACGTAGGGTTACTCTTTTTGATTCCAGGTCTTGGGGAGACGCTCCGGATAAACGGCCGAGCGTATATTACAAACGACGAAGAGATATTGCAAGAAATGCAGGCGAATGGACGCAATCCGTTACTTGGAATTGTCGTTGAAATAGAAGAGTGTTATATTCATTGTGCAAAAGCTTTTATCCGATCTAAGATGTGGGATCCAGAATCATGGTTGAATAAAAAAGAGTTACCTTCAGCAGCAAAAATGTTGCTGGAGCATGCGAAAGTAAATACTTCTGAAGAAGATGTTGCACGTTCTTTAGAAGAAAGTTATACGAAAAGATTGTATTGAAAAAATTTTATTAATATAGTTTTGTAAGGTGGATATGTACGCGTTATAAAATGGGATATTTATATATGAACTGTTGATTTATAAGGTGGAAAAATTACAAAATAGGTAAATCAAGTGGTAGTTGCATAATGTTATTTTGAAATACAATAAAAAATGATTTTGAAAATTGTTAGTAAAAATAGGCTTGCTTTTTGAAAAGTTGATAACTATAATAAGTTAACAAATAGACATGAACGAAAAAGTAACGATAAGGACACGAAATCATTTTTACGGTTTACAGAGAGGGAAGTCAAGGGTGTGAGCTTCCTAACACGAGAAATGGTTTTACCACCTTTGAACTTCAATAGTGAACGAGTAATCTAGTAATTATTGACGGAATCAGCCGTTATCTGAACTTGAGCAATCTAGGGGGAAATACGTCTAGGTTGGAACAAGGGTGGAACCACGAAAACACATTCGTCCCTTTCCTAGGGATGAGTGTGTTTTTTTATTACTTTGAAAGGAGGTGCTGTAACATGAAACGATTTGTACGTACGGAAATAACCACTACCTGCATGATTAAAAAGCAGAGTAAGGTGATTGATAAAGATAAAAAATAGAATTGTAGGAGGAGATTAGAAGATGAATAACGTTATTAATGTTGGGGTGTTAGGCTTAGGTACGGTCGGAAGTGGTGTTGTCCATATTTTGAAAGAACATTATAAAAAAATTGCACTTGATACAGGGTATGAAGTGAAGGTAAAGACAGTCGTTGTACGTGACTTAGAAAAAGAACGTGATGTTTGTATTGATGGAATCGTAGTAACAAGTCATGTCGATGAAGTTCTAAATGATTCAAATATTGATATTGTAGTAGAGGTAATGGGCGGAATTGAAGAAGCAAAGCAGCACATTGTTAAGGCTTTACGAAATAAGAAGCATGTCGTAACAGCAAATAAAGATTTAATGGCTGTATACGGTGCAGAACTTCTCCAACTGGCGAACGACAATGATTGTGATTTATGTTACGAGGCAAGTGTAGCGGGCGGTATTCCGGTGTTAAGAGGATTAACAGACGGATTAGCATCAGATCAAATTGAAAAAATAATGGGAATCGTAAATGGTACAACAAATTACATGTTAACAAAGATGAGTCAAAATGGATGGTCGTATGAAGAGGCATTACAAGAAGCACAAAAATTAGGTTTCGCAGAATCAGATCCAACAGCGGATGTAGATGGGCTAGATGCAGCAAGAAAGGTAGCCATTCTTGCAAACTTAGGTTTTTCGATGAATGTTTCTTTAGATGATGTGCAAGTAAGAGGGATTCGAAAGGTCGAAAAAGAAGATTTACAAATGGCTGAAAAGTTAGGGTTTACTATGAAATTAATTGGGAAAGCAGAGAAACAAGGATCAGCCATTCATTTAAGTGTAGAACCGACACTTTTACCAAGCCATCATCCATTATCGAATGTAAATAATGAATTTAATGCAGTATATGTTCACGGTCAAGCGGTAGGAGAAGTAATGTTTTACGGCCCTGGAGCTGGGAAGTTACCGACTGGTTCTGCTGTAGTAAGTGATATTATTTCAATTGTTAAAAGTATGAATCAAGTTCCGAATAATAAAAGTGCGTTAAAAGAACCAGAACCGTATGAATTACAAGGAGATGAAGAAGTCGTTTCGAAATATTTCTTACGTATTTCATTACGAGATGAACCTGGGATGTTGCAAAAAATAACAGAATGTTTCGTTAATTATTCTGTAAGTTTAAAAGAAGTAATTCAATTACCTTTAAATCGTGAACTTGCAGAAGTCGTTGTTGTGACACATCAAACTTCAAAGTATCAATTCGAACGAGTACTAGGAGCGATAGAAGATGTCGCAAGTGAAATAAACAGTTATTACATTATTGAGGAGGAAAAACAATATGTATAAAGGATTATTAAAACAGTATGCTTCTTATTTACCGGTGAATGAAAATACACCTGATGTGAGCTTAATGGAAGGAAATACACCGCTTATTCCGTTATTAAATATATCAAAACAATTAGGAATTCAGTTATACGGTAAGTATGAGGGAGCGAATCCGACAGGTTCTTTTAAAGATCGTGGTATGGTAATGGCTGTTGCGAAGGCGAAAGAAGAAGGTTCGGAGGCAATTATTTGTGCATCAACAGGTAATACTTCGGCATCGGCCGCAGCATATGCGGCACGCCTTGGAATGAAATGTATAATCGTAATCCCTGAAGGAAAGATTGCACATGGAAAATTAGCGCAAGCAGTCGCCTATGGAGCTGAAATCATTTCAATAGAAGGAAATTTTGATGATGCACTTAAAGCTGTAAGAAATATTGCTGCTGAAGAGCCGATTACATTAGTAAACTCAGTAAATCCTTATCGAATTGAAGGGCAAAAAACAGCAGCATTTGAAATTTGTGACCAGTTGCAAAGTGCACCAGATGTTTTAGCGATTCCTGTTGGAAATGCTGGAAATATTACAGCGTACTGGAAAGGTTTCTGTGAATATGAGAAAGAAAAAGGCTATAAGAAGCCAAGAATTCATGGGTTTGAAGCGGAAGGAGCAGCTGCTATTGTAAAAGGACATGTCATTGAAGAACCTGAAACAATTGCAACAGCGATTCGCATCGGTAACCCAGCGAGTTGGTCATATGCAGTAGAGGCTTCTAAGCAATCTCACGGTGAAATAGATATGGTATCAGATGAAGAAATATTACATGCGTATAGATTATTAGCCAAAACGGAAGGGGTTTTCGCTGAGCCAGGATCAAATGCTTCATTAGCCGGCGTTATTAAACATGTTCAATCTGGAAAAATCAAAAAAGGAGAGACAGTTGTTGCGGTTTTAACTGGAAATGGGTTGAAAGATCCTGATATCGCAATCTCTTCTAATACATTAGATATTGCAAGTGTTTCAAATGATATAGAACAAATTAAAGAGCATATAAAAGGGGTGATTATGTCGTGATACCATTAAGTATTCGTGTTCCTGCTAGTACAGCGAATGTTGGACCTGGATTTGATTCAGTAGGAATAGCTTTGTCATTATATTTAGATGTAGTAGTAAAAGAGAAAGCTGATAAATGGGAAGTAATTCATTCCTTTGAAGAATCAATTCCGACAGACGATAAAAATTTAATCGTTAGCACGGCATGTAAAGTGAGTCCTTCTTTATTACCCCATATAATAGAGGTTACTAGTAATATCCCGCTAACAAGAGGTCTAGGAAGTAGTGCATCAGCCATTGTAGCAGGGATAGAGCTTGCGAATCAACTTGGCAATTTGAACTTAACAACTGATCAAAAAGTTCAAATTGCTACAAATTTTGAAGGACATCCAGATAATGTTGCTGCTTCTATATTAGGAGGAACTGTAATCGGAGCACTTGATGGAAAGAATGTTTCGGTTGTAAGAATTGAAAGTAAGGAATTAGGTGTAATCTCTCTTATTCCAAATGAAGAGTTAAATACAGATGAAAGCCGATCTGTATTACCAGAGGTGTTTCCATTTCATGAAGCAGTTAAGGCTAGTGCAATCAGCAACGTATTAGTAGCTGCGTTTTGTCAAAAGAAGTGGGAAGTTGTAGGTGAAATGATGGAAAGAGATCATTTTCACGAGCCATTTCGTTTAGAACTGGTCCCGTTATTACCATCTATTCGTAAATGTGCAAAAGAATTTGGAGCATACGGCACAGCGCTTAGCGGTGCAGGCCCATCCATTTTCATATTGACGCCATATGATAAACGTCAAGAAATTGCTGAGCAATTAGCGAGAGTATTTACGTCTATGAAAGTGTGTGAGCTAGAAATCGATCATAGAGGAATTACTGTAAATAAAGAAGAACATATAGGGCTAAAAAAAAGCTAGCATTGCTAGCTTTTTTTGTTGTAAATATCTTTTCAGTGGGCATATAAAAGAAAAGTAATAATGTATAATTTAGTAAAGCGTGTATTCATTTGGAGGTGATCGTATGAAGAAAGAGTCACCAGAAGAAAAAAGAGAACGTATAAGGCAAAGTGAATTGAAAAATAATCCTACCGGTTCTTTAAAGGATGGATTAAACAGAGCTGAATCCGGTAGTCCAGTTGATATGACAGGTGGTATGAATTGGAAAGGTACAGCGCTAGTAATTTTAGTGCTAGTTTTAGGCTATATTATATACACTTATTTTTTAAGTTAAGAAATGCACGTTAAAGTTATGAATTATTTGCTTTTATAAGTAGTGAGGATTGTATTACATATACTTTAAGTAAATTATAGTTGTTCATACACACTTATTTATAATACTCAAAATAGAGCTAGCGTTATGCTGGTTCTATTTTTTTGCCACATTCCTGTAACAAAGCCCCTGTATATTCAGTGGTGGAGGTGCAGAAGATGAAAAAAATGATAACGATATGTCTTCTTACAACTATGTCATTTTCGACTTTAGTTGGGTGTGATGTAAAAGGTAACAATGCTGTACAAGAGTCTAAAATAAAGAAAGCGACGTATAAAGAGTTTACTTACGATGTAAATCCAGAGACTTTCACGTTAACTGTAGAACATGATGGTGTAAAGGAACAGGCGTCACAGCCTTTACCGAAAATGAAGGTGTCGAATGTGAAAAAAGATAAGGGGCGCACATCATGGGAATACCCAGATCAAAAAGTAAAAGTGAATGTAGAAAAGAAAAAAGATCACTTAAATATTGAAGTGGAATCAATTGGTGCAGAAAGCTTCACATGGCCGAAAGTACAAGCTGAAAATTATACACTTCCGTTATGGGAAGGAAAGCAAATTCCGAGTAATGATGAAAATTGGAAGAAGTTTTTAAAGGATGATGCATATTCATTTGCTGAATCATTTTCTATGAAGTTTTTTGCATTAAACGGTGCGAAATATTCCATTGTATATATTGCGAACAATATGTTTAATAATGAATTGAAATTTCATTCGGATCCGAAAATAGGATTTGATTTTATACATGAATTCCCGAATATAAATAAAAATAAAACATATGGATTTCAATTATATGTGACCAATAATGATGCAGTCAGTATTGCTAAACTGTATAAGGATAATATTACTGGAAAAGGTGAATTTAAAACATTACAAGAAAAGGCTAGAAAAAATAAAGAGATTGAAAAACTTTATGGTGCGGCTCATTTTTATTTTTGGAATCAAAATGGTTTGTCTGACAGTAACGTAAATTGGCCGAAGATAAGAGAACAAATAAATAGTCCTGTGTTTAGCCATATAAAAGAGCTTATTCAAAAGAATAGTTCGGAGCCTGGAGAATTGAATGTATTTGAGCAAGTAAGTAAACAAGATTTCATTGATCAGTACCAAAAAAATGTTATTTTGCGTTATGTAAATGAAGTATTATCAATGAAGGAATTGTATAAAGAGGATATTTTCCCAAAAGTTGATCAGAAGGCTAGTGAGTTATTAAACAAAGGCGTGGATCAGTTATCGAAGATGGAGTTATATAACTTAAATAAGCATGTATTAAAGTCGGCGCTCGGTGATGCGATTGAAGAAGTAAGTAAATGGGGTAAGGCAGATGGAACGGATATTATAAAGGAAATGAAAGCAGCAGGAATAGACAATGCGTGGATTGGGTTACCGAACTGGGAACAAGGGTATATGCAGCCGGATTTCGTGACAGAAGCTAAGAAAATGGGATATTTAGTTGGCCTGTATGATTCTTATCATTCTATTCACGAAAAGGCTGATAAAAATTGGAATACAGCTTCTTTTCATGATCCATCGTTATATGAAGAGGCAACTGTGACGAAGAAAAATGGAGAAAAAGTGCAAGGGTTTTTAGGTAGAGGGCGAAAATTAAATCCAACTTTATCTCTTCCTAGTGTAAAAGAGCGAATGAACGATATATTACAAAATGGACCTAAATATAATTCATGGTTTATTGATTGTGATGCGACAGGTGAAATTTATGATGACTATTCAGCCAAACATATAACAACACAAGAACAAGATTTGAGAGCAAGGTTGCAACGCATGGATTATATTGCACAAGAAAAAGGTATGGTAGTTGGTTCAGAAGGTGGAAATGACTTTGCAAGTAGCACGATTGCATTTGCTCACGGTATTGAAACACCGGTTATTAAATGGGACGATGAAGATATGAGGAAAAATAAAATAAGTCCGTATTATGTGGGCGGATATTGGTCACCGAATCAAAATGTTCCAGAAAAATATGCAAAACAAGTACCGTTGAAAGAAGAATATAAACAAGTTTATTTAAATCCAGTATATTCGGTACCGTTATATAAATTAGTATACAACGATTCTGTAATTACAACGCATCACTGGGAATGGGGAAGTTTGAAAGTAAAAGATGAGGTAGGAAACCGTATGTTATATGAGTTATTGTATAATGTTCCTCCGTTATACCATTTAGATGAAGTAGAGTGGAATAAGCATAAACAAGAAATTACGCAGCATCTGAAAGTTTGGAATGAAGTTCATGAAAAGGCAGTAAAAGAAGAAATGACGAACTTTGCATATTTGTCAGAAGATAAATTAGTCCAATCTGCTTCATATGGAAAAGATATTAAAGTTATTGTGAATTTCTCAAATGAAGAGGTAGAAATAGATAAGGCGAAACTAAAAGCAAAATCCGCTGTTATTTATAATCATGGGAAGAAAACAATATATACACCGCTTGAGGGATAATATGAAATGTATTGTTGCATTCCTAATTTTTCAGGTGAAAATTGAAGGGTTCAAAACGAATAAATTTATCCCGCTTTAATGGGCAGTAAGACCCCCACCTCAAAATTCAGCGAAAGCAAAGAAGTTAGGTGGGGGATCAACTGCCCATAAAAGTCCGATTGGTGAGGGCTGATAATCAGTGGGGGATGAAGAAAACCCCCACTGATTAAAGTTTCACTTTATAAATCTGTAATTTCGGATGTTACGGAGTGTTAAATTTTTGAAGTTGAAAAATAGTGACTTGCCAAAAATAAGCACGAGAGTATAATGTGAAATGGAATACATATTGGATTCATCATGTAACCTTACAAAAATGTAAGGTGTTTGAAAGGAAATTCAATATGAAGATTGCTAGACATACATTATACTAGGGAAAGAGAAAGAGAGGCGAATGAAGATGAGCTCTGAATTAGAACAAAATACGAGAAACAATAAAAAACGTTCTAAAAGAAAGTCAATAAAATGGTTCATTTTAATTCCATTTTTCCTACTTATTTTTGGAGGAGTAGGATATGGATCATTAATATATAATAAAGCAAAAGCTGTTGTAAGTGATGCGTATGCACAAATTGATAAATCATCAAAACGTGATAAAGAAGTTGAGCCTTTAAAGGATAACATCTCTATTTTAATTATGGGTGTAGATGGTAGTGAAATGCGAAAAAGTCAATACGGAGAAGCAGTTCGAACAGATGCACTTTTATTAGCAACAATTAATAAAGATGATAAATCAGTAAAATTAGTAAGTATTCCGCGTGATTCACGTGTATATATTCCATCTAGAAAGAAATTAGATAAAATTACACACGCACACGTATTTGGTGGTGTTGAAAGTACACGAGATACAGTGGAAAGATTTTTAAATGTTCCTGTTGATTATTATGTGAAGTTTAACTTTGAATCATTCGTACAAATTGTCGATTCACTTGGTGGTATTGATATTGATGTACCTGTTACTTTCACAGAGCAAGATAGTAAAGACCAAGCAGGTATGATTCATTTAGAAAAAGGCTTCCAACATTTAAATGGAGAACAAGCACTTGCACTTGCAAGAACGCGTAAAATTGACAGTGACGCAATGCGTGGCCAAAGACAACAACTTGTAATAGAAGCAATTGCAAAAAAAGCAATGTCTGTCCAATCTATTAGCAAAATGGGCTCTTTACTTGATGCGGTTGATAAAAATATGAAAACGAACTTAACTTTCGATGATATGATTGCTATTACAAAAAATATGGCAGGATCTAATTTGGAAATGGAAAAAATGCAAATAGAAGGTACGGATAAACGTATCGGAGGTATTTATTATTACATTCCAAATGAAAAAAATGTGAAAGATATTTCGAAAAAATTAAATGATCATCTAGGTGTAACACCAAAACCAGTTCGAAACGAATAATAAAAAAAGATTGGCTTTCGCCAATCTTTTTTTAATCGGAATGGATTTGTAACTTTTCTGTAACGATTTTTTATTTTAGAAAAATTATACTCATATGTATGAGAATATTGGAGAAGCAAAAAGTAAAGGAAAATAATGAAAATCTGTAATAAGGAAAGATATCATATGCAGAAATGGATAGGCATTATGGGAATCATTTTTATGCTGACTGGATGTAAAATGTCTGAAGCTCCAACAAGTTTAATGGGTGCTCCTGCCAATGAAAAATGGATAAATGAACTAAAAGAGCAAGTAGATAAAGATTTGCCTGTAAATTATCGATTGCTTACTCCAATGTCTAATAAAGATAAACAGATGATTTGGTCAATGGATTTTAAACAAGATAATAAGAAAGAAGCCATCTTATTTTATAAATTGCCGAATGAAGATCATAGCTTATATTTAGCTGTATATGAAGAAGTCGGAAATGGCTGGAAAGTAAAATCCACGCATAAATTTGATGGTGGAGATATAGATATCGTTGAAGTCGGTGATTTTACAGGGAACGGGAAGCGAGAGTTATTAATCGGAATTTCAGTAAGTCGTGAATCGTTAGAACATGTTATGTATGTTTTTTCGGAAGAAAATGAAGATATGAAGGAAATATATAATCGAAGTTATACGAAGTTATTCATTGAGGATTTAAATAAAAATGGATTGAAAGATATAAGCCTTGTTACATATGAAAAGGATGAGAAATTGACAGTTGAGTTCATGGAACAATTTAAGACTTTATCTGAAGCGTCATTCGATCCATTTATAAATAGCATTCAAAGAATACAAATGGGCCGCATTTCTAAATCACTAAAAGCGGTTGTAATTGACGCAGGTGTTGGCGCTCATTCAGGGATAACATATGTAGCAAAATTTGATAAGGGTCATTATGAACCACTACCTATAGATGGAAAAGGAGACTTATTCAATGATTATGTAGTCGAAAGCAAAGATATAAATGAAGACGGCATTATTGAATTTGTTCGTACAGTGCGTCCAAAAGGATGGGAAGAAGTATCGTACGGAGAGAGCAAGATGTTTGAACGTTATATTCAGTGGAGTGAAGATGGAATTAAACCGATAGAAGAAAGATATGTAAATATAGAGAAAGGTTATTTTGTCAAAATCCCGCAAGTGTTAATTGGAAAAATAACTGTCCCATTTCAGCGAGAAGCATCAGATGTTCAAAAGTTTATAGATACTACGACAAATGAACTATGGCTTGAAGTCCGTATATTTAAGCGGAAAGAATGGTTCAAAATAAAAGGTTACGAGGCAGCAGTGAAAACGGCTTCTCACGTATACGCCGTACCGAAACAATCACATTTTAAAAAAGTGAAAGCATATGTAAAACCGCTAGCGGATTATCAACAAGAGTAGGGAGGTGGAAATTATGCCAACAATTTTAGTTTTAGAAGATGAAATGCCAATTCGTAGTTTTATCGTCTTGAATTTGAAACGTGCTGGATTTTATGTGTTAGAAGCTAGTACGGGAGAAGAGGCGTTACAGATTTTATGTGAACATACTGTTGATGTAGCATTGCTTGATGTAATGTTACCAGGAATTGATGGTTTTCAAGTTTGTAAATCTATCCGGGAAGAAAATAAAAAAATAGGTATTATTATGTTAACCGCACGCGTACAAAATGAAGATAAAGTACAAGGACTAGGAATTGGTGCAGATGATTATATCGCAAAGCCGTTTAGTCCAGTGGAATTAACTGCACGTATACAATCGTTACTAAGAAGAATAGAAGTACATGATGAAAAAGGGAATACGATCATATCTGGCCCGTTTTCGTTAAATGTTATAGAAGAAAGATTATATAAAAGTGGACAATTAGTTGATTTAACCCCTACAGAGTATATGATATTACAGTATTTGATGAATCAGGCTTCAAAGCCGGTTTCACGTGATGAAATTTTAAATATGATTTGGGGAACGAATTATGTAGGTGAGACGAAAGTAGTAGATGTAAATATGAGGCGGTTACGCCAAAAGATAGAATGTAATCCATCAGAACCTGAATTTATTCTTACTGTGTGGGGAAAAGGATATGTGTGGAAGGAAAGTATAAGATGAAAAGAAAAGTGACTTTATATTTTATGACGGTCATTATACTTATGCTTGTATTATTTGAAGTCGTATTTTCAGTCTCCATTTATCGTTATTATTATAATGGTATTGTGCAATATATAGAATCTCATGCGAAGACGAGTACACGATTTTTCTCTGAATACAATTCACTATACTTTATTCGATTGCAAGAATACAGCGGTGATATAATTGAGAGCTTTCAGTTAGAAGGAACAGAATTACAATTAATTGATCGACATGGTACGATTATACAGTCATCAAGTGGACGAAAGGTAGAAGGTAAAATAGTTATTCCGTATACGTTACTAGAAGGAGAAATGTATCATCAAGTGACTACTACGAAAGACAATGTGAAACAATTAGAAGTGATTAGTCCGCTTATTCATCAAGGACAAACGATTGGTGTTTTGAAATATACGACTGTTTTAACGAATGTAAATGCCAAGATTATCGAAATCATTATGTTTACTATTTCTGTAGGCATTGTTATTTCAGGAATTGTCTTCTTAATCAGTAGACGATTAGCGAATTCGTTTGTTAAACCTATCGAATCTATTATTCATGCTTCTTCACAAATTGCAGAAGGTACATTAAAGAAGAAAATTAAAGAGGATTATCCTGGTGAATTAGGTGAGTTGGCACATAGTTTAAATCATATGTCTAATAAAATAGAAAAAGCGGAACAGATGAAAAATGAATTTATTGCTTCGATTTCTCATGAAATACGAACGCCTTTAACTGGAATTAAAGGTTGGAGTGAGACGTTAAAAACGGTAGATCATTTAACGGAAGAAGAGATAAAGCAAGGCATGGGAATTATATCAGGTGAGACAGACCGATTGATTCATTTAGTAGAAGAATTGCTAGATTTTTCAAGATTACAATCAAATCATTTCAATTTATATAAACAAAAGGTGCAATTATACGATATACTAGAGGAGACGATTTGGCAATTAACTCCTAATGCTGAAGAGAAGCAAATGCAATTCATCAAAACTATAGAACGAATTGAATTGATGGGAGATCGAAATAGGCTAAAGCAAGTTTTCTTGAATATTGTTCAAAATGCCATTAAATATTCACATAAAAATGGTAAAGTATATATTGAAGCGACTAAAAATGAAGGACAAGCAGTGATAAAGGTGAAAGACGAAGGGATTGGAATTGCTAAAGAGCATTTACCATATATAGAACAGTCATTTTACCAGATTAATAACCATGCTACAGGTGCCGGTCTTGGTTTAGCTATCGTAAAAAAAATGGTAGAGCTTCATGGAGGTACACTTAGTTTTATAAGTAAAGAAGGAATAGGAACAACTATTTTGATAAAACTCCCATTATAATACATATATATATCTGTTTATATAGTGTAATAAAATAAATAGATGTATAATTATATTGGGTGATTTATATATAAGATTAATAGGGAGAGGAATTCGATAGAATGGAAAAAGCTTTTAAAATTAAACGAGTAGTAGTCGTTTTAATAGCGATTGCAGCAGTAGCTATTGGGTATTTCATGTTTCAATCCATTACTTCACCAGCAAAGGCTGTTGCAAAACAAGAAAACGTAGTACAGCTTGCAAGTGAACAACCGAAAGTAGAAATGAATAAAACGGCACCAAGTCGTTTTAATGGGAAAGAAAGAAAAGTTGCTTATCTTACATTTGATGATGGCCCAGGGAAATATACGGCTGAATTGTTAAATATGTTAAAACAGCATGATGCGAAGGCGACTTTCTTTTTAATTGGCGCGAATGTGAAACAGTTTCCGGATTTAGTGAAACGTGAAGATGCAGAAGGGCATTATGTTGGAATGCATAGTATGACACATAATTTTGCAAAGTTATATGTAAATGGCGAATATGTTAATGAAATGAAAGAAGATCAAGGCTTAATTGCAAATATTATCGGGAAATCACCTAAATTAACACGTCCACCATACGGATCGAACCCTGGTTTAAATGAAGCCCTTCGCAATAAAGTAGTAGAGGGCGGTTTAAAAGTATGGGACTGGACAATTGATTCTTCAGATTGGAAATATAATAAAATGCAGGTTGATGCAGCGGCAGCACAAATTGCTCAAAATGTAATAACAAATGCAACAAAACCACAGGAAGTTATTTTAATGCATGACATTCACCCACAATCAGTTGCTGCTGTGCCAGCAATTTTAAAAGGGTTAAAAGAAAAGGGTTATGAGTTTGAAGCTTATCATGAAGAGAGTCACTTCCCAGTGAATTTCTGGCATGATAACCGTATGTAATGGAGGAATGAACGTTGAAGTATGGAAAAGTAGCAGTAGTTGGAGCACTATCAGTAGGACTATTAACAGGTTGTTTCGGTGAAAAACCAGAAGAAAATCTTTATACAGCTTTTGAAACAGCGGCAACACAAGAAAAATCATTAGTTGATGAAGCGAAGAAGTTAGAGAAGTTAGAGAAGGAAGGTCAAGAGCTATATTCTCAAATTTTACAAGAAGGTAAAGATCATAACGACGCTGTTATGAAGAAGATAGAGCAAGCTACTGCAAATGTAGATGACCGTGAAAAAGTATTGAAAAATGAAAAAGAAATGCTAGAAAAAGCTCAGAAAGAAACAAAATCTGTGCAAGGAAATATAGAGAAGCTTGAAGATAAGAAGTTACAAAAACAAGCGAAAGCAGTAGAAGAGTCGTATAAAAACCGTTATAATGCATTCCAAAAGATGAATGAAAATTATACGAAGGCGTTAGCGACTGAAAAAGAACTGTATGAAAAATTAAAAGTAAAAGAAACGAAATTAAAAGAGATTGGTGAAAAAGTTAAAGCTGTTAATGAATCAACTGTGGAAGCACAAAAATCAAAAGAGCAATTTAACAATTTTACCAAAGAGTATAATGACAGTAAATTAGCATTCTACAAAGATGCAGAGATTAAGATTAAAGATCAGAAATAAAGAAGAATCTTAAGCAAAATAAAAAGCCGGAGAAACATCGTTACAAATGTTTTTTCGGCTTTTTACGTTAAATGAATAGAAAAGACTGGAATTGATATCATAAAAGAGTTATAGTGAATTATTCCAAGGGAAACATTGTAAAGTAAGGAGACTGGAAATATGTCATATGAATTTTTACTCAAATTAGGTTTAGCACTCTTTTTAGGATTATTCATCGGGATAGATAGGCAGCTAAAGAATAAACCGCTTGGTGTGAAAACAAGTATGGTTATTTCTGTAGCAAGTTGTTTAATTACGATGGTTTCAATTGAAGCCGTACATGTATATTCTGTTCCAGGGCATACAAATATGGATCCAATGCGTCTAGCTGCTCAAATTGTGAGTGGTATTGGTTTTCTTGGGGCAGGTGTTATTTTACGAAGAAGTAATGATGTTATTTCCGGGTTAACGACAGCTTCTATGGTGTGGGCTGCTTCAGCTTTAGGTATAGCAATTGGGGCAGGATTTTATTTACAAGCGACGGTTGCTATGATTTTAATTATTTTAGCGATTAACGTACTTCCACAACTTGTGAAAATTGCAGGTCCGTATTCATTAAGACAAAAGGATTTATCTATAAAAATTACTGTAAAAGAGCATCATGAGTTAGACGGTATATTTAAGCAAATTAAAAATTTAGGTATGCATGTGAAACGCGTAAAAATTAAAGATATAGATAGTGGAGCATTTCAGCAACTGGAGATGGTTATTTTAGCTCCAGAAGACTTGTATACGACGGAGTTATATAGTTCCCTAAAAGAGATTGATCGAGTAGTTTCAGTTGAAGTGGAAAGTAGATAATGGTGATAAAAAAGAGTGAAGTGAATTCACTCTTTTTTTCATTTGGATTTTTAAGGAAAGAAATTGATATAATGGTGAATAACAAGGGGGAGAAATGATGGGAATACATATAAGAAGAGCGGTAAAAGATGATATACCAGGTGGTATAGCAAAGGTGCATGTTGATAGCTGGAAAACAACATATAAAGGGATATTTTCTGACGGATTTTTAGAAAATATAACGTATGAGCAACGAGAAAAACAATGGAAAAACATTTTTCAGCAAGAAGATAAATATCAATATAGATTTGTAGCAGAGACGTTAGATGGAACAATAATTGGGTTCATTGACGGGGGAGTTGAAAGAAGTGGTGCATATAATTGTGATGGGGAATTATATGCGATCTACCTTTTACAAGAGTATCAAGGAATGAAAATAGGCCAAAAGTTATTTCAAGTTTTTTTATCGGAATGTATAAAGAATGATATGCAATCACTTTTAGTATGGGTTGTTACGAATAATCCTTCTAAAAAGTTTTATGAAAAATTTAATCCAGAAAAAATTGATACGAAATTTTTAGATAGAGTACAGGTGGAAGAGACAGTGTATTGTTGGAGAGATACGAAATTGTTATATAAACAGTTATGTGGATTAGTATAAATAATAATATTATGTAAACGAAAAGTGGAGAAAGGTATACCAAATAAGGTATACCTTTCTCCACTTTTTGATGAATTTATAAAAAATAGTAGGTAATTAGTTTGAAAACAAGAATTTTTCAAGTGTGTTTTTAACTAGATTAAAGAAAAAAAAGAAAACAAGAAAAATTAAATCAGATGAAAAAATTCTGAAATATACTATTGAATTGAATATCGTTATCAATTAGAATCATAATTGATAACGATATTCAATTGTTGTTTATAGTATGAAATTTCGATAGCTTAATATAAAGAGGAGGACCAATATGCAGCATGCGAAACAAATCGCAGAACATGCAACATTACAAAGTTTTTTAAACTGTTATTTAAGGGAAACAGGGAGTGGAGAATGGATTACAGAGGATGAAAAAATGAAAAGTATCTTCAGTAATACGTTGAATAGAGATATAGTCCCCACATATTTATATTGTCGGCTATCGGCACAGAACGTTACTTTGTATGGAGAAGTTATATATAAATCACCAACAGATCGCCATTTATTTGGAGAACAATTTTATTATCAAATTGGAGATAGTAATTCTGCTATTAAAGCTGATTATGTGACAGTTATTACATTCTTAACAAAAGAGATGTCTATCAACTATGGAGAAGGGACGAATCCTGCCGAACTTATGCTTCGAGTTATACGTAGTTGTCAAAATATTGAGGGATTTATAAAAGAGAGAATAGAAGATACATCTGCATTATATGGTTTCCATACATCCTTTATAGAAGCGGAGCAATCTTTATTATTTGGACATTTAACGCATCCAACCCCAAAGAGTAGACAAGGTATTTTGGAATGGAAAAGCGCAATGTATTCTCCAGAATTAAAAGGAGAATGTCAGCTTCATTATTTCAGGGCACATAAAAGTATAGTAAAGGAAAAATCATTATTATTTGATTCTACAACAGTAATTCTAAAAGAAGAGTTACGTAATGATGAGATGGTGAGTAAGGAATTTATATCGAAGTATTGTAAGGAAGATGAATATTCATTACTTCCAATTCATCCCCTTCAGGCAGAATGGCTATTACACCAATCTTACGTACAGGATTGGTTAAATCAAGGAGTACTTGAATATATCGGTCCGGCCGGTAAGTATTATATGGCAACATCATCACTTAGGACGTTATATCATCCCCACTCAAAATATATGCTTAAGTTTTCATTTCCAGTAAAAGTAACAAATTCAATGCGCATTAACAAATTGAAGGAACTAGAAAGTGGTCTTGAAGGAAAGGAAATGCTAAATACAGCGATTGGTGAAGTGTTAGAAAAGTTTCCGGGTTTTGATTTTATTTGTGATCCAGCATTTATTACATTAAATTACGGAGCAGAAGAATCTGGATTTGAAGTAATAATACGAGAAAATCCTTTTTATAGAGAACATGCAAATGACGCTACATTAATTGCTGGACTAGTGCAAGATGCTATACCTGGAGAACGTACTCGTTTATCGAATATTATTCATCGACTAGCAGATGTAGAAAGTAGAAGCTGCGAAGAAGTAAGTTTAGATTGGTTTAGGCGATATATGAATATTTCTTTAAAGCCGATGGTATGGATGTATTTACAGTATGGTGTTGCGTTAGAGGCTCATCAGCAAAATAGTGTTGTTCAACTAAAGGACGGTTACCCGGTAAAATATTATTTCCGTGATAATCAAGGGTTTTATTTCTGTAATTCAATGAAAGAGATGCTTAATAATGAGTTAGCTGGTATTGGAGAACGTACTGGAAATTTATATGACGATTATATTGTAGATGAAAGATTTCGTTACTACTTAATTTTTAATCATATGTTTGGACTCATTAATGGATTTGGTACAGCTGGATTAATTCAGGAGGAAATTCTTCTCTCGGAATTAAGGTCGGTACTTGAATCATTCCTTCCTTATAATCGTGAACCTTCGACCTTTTTAAGAGAATTGTTAGAAGAGGGTAAATTGGCATGCAAAGCAAATTTATTAACGAGATTTTTCGATGTCGACGAGTTAAGTAATCCTTTAGAACAAGCAATTTACGTACAGGTACAGAATCCGCTCGTTAGAGAAGTGGCTGTCCGTTCATAAATAACGTTAAAATTTCACGTAATACAAATAATGGTATTTTAATAAGATGGAGGAGCTTATGAGAGTGGACATGTATCATACGAAAATATTGAAAGCGCTTGAATCAGAAGATTACATTTCAGTGCGAAGAAGAGTGTTACGTCAATTAGTAGAATCGTTAATTTATGAGGGAATCATTACGCCAGTGCGTATAGAAAGTGAAGAACAAATTCTTTTTCTTATACAAGGACTCAATGAAGAGAACAAAAGTGTCACGTACGAATGTTATGGAAGAGAACGAATGACATTTGGACGTATTTCTATAGATTCATTAATAGTAAGAGTTCAAGAGGAAAAACAAGAAGTACAATCAGTTTCGCAATTTTTAGAAGAAGTTTTTCGAGTTGTTAACGTAGAACAAACGAAATTAGATTCTTTTATTCACGAATTAGAACAAACGATATTTAAGGACACGGTTGCACAATATGAAAGACATAATAAGGTGAAATATACTCAAAAATCATACGATGACTTTGAAAGCCATTTAGTAGATGGCCACCCATATCACCCTATCTATAAAGCACGCATTGGATTTCAGTATCGTGACAATTTTCAATATGGATATGAATTTATGAGGCCAATAAAACTTATATGGATTGCAGCGCATAAGAAATATGCGGCTGTAGGTTATGAAAATGAAGTGATTTATGACAATATTTTAAAAGGTGAGATAGGCGCGCATACATTAGAAACGTATATGGAACGAATTCACAGTGCGGGATGTAATCCAAAACAGTACGTGTTTATACCTGTACATCCTTGGCAATGGGAGAATTTCATCATTCCAAATTACGCTGATCATATACAGGATAAAAATATTATTTATTTAGGACAATCAGCGGATGATTATTGCGCGCAACAATCAATGAGGACGTTAAGAAATGTTACGCATCCAAAGAGACCATATGTAAAGTTATCGCTGAACATACTTAACACTTCAACACTCCGTACGCTGAAACCATATTCGGTTGTGAGTGCACCAGCTATATCGAATTGGTTAAGTGATATCGTAAGTCGGGATTCTTATTTAAGGGATGAATCACGCATCATTTTGTTAAAAGAATTTTCGAGTGTAACGTATGATACAAATAAGAAAGCCACATATGGTTCATTAGGATGCATTTGGCGTGAAAGTGTTCATCTTCATTTAGATGAGCAAGAGGATGCGGTTCCCTTTAACGGCTTATATGCAAAAGAGAAAGACGGTACACCAGTTATTGATATATGGTTAAACAAATGTGGGATAGAAAATTGGCTACGATTACTGATTCAAAAAGCGATCATACCAGTTATACATCTTGTGGTAGAGCATGGGATGACGTTAGAATCACACGGACAAAATATGATTTTAGTTCATAAAGAAGGGTTACCTGTCCGTATTGCATTAAAGGATTTCCATGAAGGGCTTGAGTTTTATCGTCCATTCTTAAAAGAAGTTAATAAATGTCCGGACTTTACTAAAATGCATAAAACGTATGCGAATGGAAAAATGAATGATTTCTTTGAAATGGATCGTATTGAATGTTTACAAGAGATGGTATTAGATGCACTGTTCTTATTTAATGTAGGAGAATTAGCTTTCGTACTTGCGGATGAATATGAGTGGAAAGAAGAAAGTTTTTGGATGATAGTGGTCGAAGAAATTGAAAATCATTTTAGAAAATATCCACACTTGAAAGATAGATTTGACAGTATTCAGCTATACACTCCTACATTCTATGCTGAGCAATTAACGAAGCGTCGATTATATATGGATGTGGAATCGCTCGTTCATGAAGTTCCAAATCCATTGTATAGAGCAAGACAACTTAACAAACAAAAATCAGTTGTTACAGGGGGAAATTATGCTAATCGTTAATAAAGAAGAGTATAGCAAAAGTGATTTTGATTTGAGGTTACAAGTTTATGAGGAAATGGAGCAATTTCAAGAAGCAGAAGGAAAGAGGTTTGCGCTTTGTCTGAAAGATCCATTCGATATTATTACGCTTGTGTTTTTCTTAAAAGAAAAGAAGGCCTCAGTATTACTTATACATGAAGATACGCCAAAAGAAACGGCTATTGAAATGGCAAAGCGTGCAAATTGTATAGGGATTTTATATGGAGAATTTAGTGGTTTTACGAACTTAGAAGTAGTGAATGCTTTACTAGAAGAGCCCTCTTTATTGCAATATAGTTCTGGAACTACGGGTGAACCGAAACTGATTCGTAGAGCATGGACGGAAGTGGATACAGAAATTGCTGCTTATAATGAAGCTTTAAACTGTGAAGTAGATGAAGTACCGATCGTTATGGCTCCTGTTTCACATTCATATGGACTTATATGTGGTACGTTATCTGCAATTACGAGGGGAAGCAAACCTATCATCATTACGAATAAAAATCCTAAATTCGCCTTAAATGTCGTTCGTCATACAGAAAAACATATTATATATGCAGTACCACTTATGTTACATATTATGGGGAGTTTCCCGCAAGGAACGTTTCAGTTTCATAAAATTATGACATCAGGAGCGCCTTTACCAGAAGCATTGTTTTATAAACTAAAAGAAACGACAACATATATGATGCAACAATACGGATGTTCTGAAGCAGGTTGTATTAGTATATGTCATGATATGAAAAGCCATTTAGATTTAGGAAATCCACTACCTCATGCGAGTATAAGCATAGGTTCAGATGAAAATATGCCTGAAGAAATCGTAGTGAAAATGAATGATAAGGAAATTTTCACGAAAGATTTGGGCTATAAATCTGAGCGCGGCCTTCATTTTATGGGGCGAATGGATGATGTGATTAACGTTTCAGGATTAAAAGTCTTTCCTATAGAGGTAGAAGAAACGATGCTTCGATTAGAAGGCGTTCAAGAGGCAATTGTATATCGAGGGAAACATCCTGTGATGGGGGAAATAGTTAAAGCAAAAGTAATCTCTCATATTGATCCAGTTCGAATAAGAGAATGGTGTATGGAGCATTTACCAGCTTATAAAGTTCCGCATGAGATTGAAAGTGTAACTGAAATTCCGAAAAATAAAACTGGAAAAGTAAGTAGAAAGCTACTAAAGATGGGAGAGGTTACAACGTGAGACGTGAAACATTAAAAAATGAAGTTTTGAAAATTATGACAGAAAAAATGGAACTAAAAAATGTAACGCATTTAGAAGAAACGATGCGTTTAAACCAAGATTTATATATAGATTCGGTAATGATGTTACAACTTATAGTTTACATAGAAATGGATGTAAAGCTATGCATTCCAGAAGATGAGGTAGACCCAAAAGCTTTTTTTACTGTAGGATCTTTACTTGATTTTATGGAGGAGTTACAGCCGGTATAAGAAGTGAATGTAAATAACTAACCTTTAGGAAAGTGGATGAGAATATGACTTCAATTAAAGTTCACTGTTTAGTGAGTTGTTTTTGCGAAATTATAAAAAGGCGTAGCGATATTGATTTTCGTCCCTTTTATTTTGGACTATGGGACGGCGATTTTGATATAACGGAAGGTGGTATTATATCGTATCACTCCGAAAATATTAACCATGAAAATTATTTATTATGGTATGAAAAGTTGTATGGCGTAAAAGTGTACGAATGGTATGATCATGCAAAAGATAAGGATAACAATGTAGAAACGTTTTTACAATTAGTAGAAAACAAGCCGGAGAATCGCTATGTCATTGTAATGGTAGATATGTCTCTATTGCCAGAGAGGGAAAATAAATTCCATCAAAAACCGTTTCCGCATTATTTAATGTTATCAAAGACGGAGAAAGAAGAAGAATGGTTCATGCTAGATCCTGATTTTCGCTGGGAAGGGAATATGGAAAGAGAAAAAGTGATTCACTCTGTTCAAGATAACCCATTTGGTGGAGGGTATTTCATTGATGTAGAAGAAATTCAGGAACCAACAGAAGAAATGGTAGCAAGTTATTTCATAGAAACTTTCAAAAAAAATGACAATGAACTGACTATGGAGCTGAAAAATTTAATTATAAAAATGGCAAATGAAGAAGAAGGGTATTCGCTTTCTGGCCTTATAGCGGCAGTAAAACAAATACCAGTACTTGCAATTCGTAAATATAGTTATGAACATGCCTTTGCATATTTCCGTGAAACGTTGCAATATTCGGAGCAAGAGTTTGATTATTGGTGTGATCGGGTAGAAGATATTGTACAAGGATTTACAAATGTACAGTATCGTACAATTAAAATGGCAATGATGAATAATAAAGGTATGTTATTAGCAATTGTTGAAAAGTTGGATGAAATGAATGCAATTGAGCTGCAAATAAAGGTTGAATTAGAGAGACAGTTTTTATTATGGAAAGAAATGAAAACAAACGAGTCTGTCTTAGTATTAAAAAAACCTAACTGAATTTAAGATAAGGGAGTTCGAACCTATGAAATATTCATTATGTACTATTTCCTTTCGTCATCAATTAATTTCATTTACTGATATTGTTCAATTTGCATATGACAACGGTTTTGAAGGGATTGAATTGTGGGGCACTCATGCACAAAATTTGTATATGCAAGAGTATGAAACGACAGAACGAGAATTGAATTGTTTAAAGAATAAAAACTTGGAAATTACGATGATAAGTGATTACTTAGACATATCCTTATCGGCAGATTTTGAAAAAACGATAGAGAAATGTGAACAACTTGTAATACTAGCTAATTGGTTTAAAACGAACAAAATCCGTACGTTTGCTGGACAAAAAGGTAGCGAAGATTTCTCGGAACAGGAGAGGAAAGAGTATGTGAATCGTATTCGCATCATTTGTGAAGTATTTGCTCAGCATAATATGTATGTACTTTTAGAAACGCATCCAAATACGTTGACGGATACGTTGCCTTCCACTTTGGAATTATTAGGAGAAGTAGATCATTCGAATTTGAAAATAAACCTGGATTTTCTTCATATATGGGAGTCTGGAGCAAATCCAATAGACAGCTTTCATCGACTAAAGCCGTGGATACAACATTATCATTTTAAGAATATATCGTCAGCAGATTATTTACATGTGTTTGAACCTAATAATGTATATGCAGCAGCGGGAAGTCGAATTGGTATGGTTCCATTATTTGAAGGTGTCGTAAATTATGATGATATTATTCAGGAAGTGAGAGGTACTAACCATTTTGCTTCACTCGAATGGTTTGGACATAATGCGAAAGATATATTAAAAGAAGAAATGAAAGTATTAACAAATAGAAATTTAGAAGTAGTAACTTCTTAATATAAAATGATGTAAGAGTCTCTCATCGTAGAGACTCTTTTTTTATAAAAAACAATAACCAAAAATTACCATGTATTTAAATTGAAATTTAACACAATTTATATATAAATAAGGAGGTGATTGGTAATGGCTAGAAATCGTAATTCTAATCAATTAGCATCACATGGAGCACAAGCGGCTTTAGATCAAATGAAATATGAAATTGCACAAGAGTTTGGTGTACAACTTGGCGCTGATACTTCTTCACGTGCGAATGGTTCTGTAGGCGGTGAAATTACAAAACGTCTAGTAGCGATGGCAGAACAACAACTTGGTGGCGGATATACTCGCTAATCGTAGAAGGTTATAGGAGAAAGGAAGGATTCTTCCTTTCTTTTTTTTTTCAATTAATTGGTATGGATATATTGCGAACGGGATTCAAAGAATAGGAATAATACTATATTTCCCCCAATTTCTTTTGTTGTAAATGGGAAGTAGTAAAGATGTAATAGCCCTGGTGGAATGAAACATTACGTTCCAGCAGGGCTATTATATGGTAAGAAATATACGATGAAAGGGTTCCGAAGCCAACATGTTAAAAAAAGAAACCTGTTGTTTAATTGCGCTTGCATCAGTTCCACTTGTTATGACATTAGGGAATTCAATGCTTATTCCAATCCTACCGACTATCGAAAAGAAATTACATATTTCATCGTTTCAAGTATCCATGATTATTACAATTTATTCTATTGTAGCCATTTTACTTATACCGATTGCTGGTTATTTATCAGATAGATGGGGACGAAAGATGGTAATGGTTCCGAGTTTGCTGATTGCGGCTATAGGAGGAGCGATAACTGGTTGGGTATCTTGGAAAGTTGATAATCCCTACACTTGGATATTGATCGGTAGAGCGATTCAAGGTATTGGTGCTGCTGGTGCAATGCCAGTTGTTATACCGTGTGTTGGTGATTTATACAAAGATGAAAAACAAGTTAGTACAGGTTTAGGAATCATTGAAACATCCAATACATTTGGAAAAGTGCTGAGCCCTATTTTAGGATCTGCTCTTGCTGCCATTGTATGGTTTTTACCATTTTGGGCGATTCCAGTTTTATGTGTAGTATCAATTGTTTTATTACTTGTTCTAGTAAAGGCAAAGAAACAAGAAGGAGAAGTACCACCACTTAAAGAATTTATAAAATCTATTCTCGCTACGTTTCGAGAAAAGGGAAGATGGTTGATTGCCATTTTTGCATTAGGTGCAATTATTATGCTTATTTTATTCGGAATTCTCTTTTATTTGTCGACTATACTGGAATCAAAGTATGACATTCATGGTATATGGAAAGGGTGTGTGCTTGCTATCCCGTTACTCGTTCTCTCACTAAGTTCATATATGGCCGGTAAAAAAATTGGAGATAATCAAAACGTGATGAAGAAGTGTATTTATATTGGTTTTTTAATGGCTTCTGCTTCAGTCATTATTCCTTTATTTATAAAAGGAATCTATTTACTACTTCTTTGTCTCGTTATTATGGGAATCGGAATTGGTATGGCACTCCCATGTTTAGATGCTTTAATTACACAAGGGATTGAAAAGGAGCAAAGGGGGACGGTTACGTCATTTTATAGTTCCATGCGATTTATCGGTGTAGCAGCTGGACCACCTCTATATTCTTTTTTCATGAAAGGTGCTGACCATGAAGTGTTTTATTTAACAAGTATATTCGCTGGTATTGGCGCTGTTATAGCAATGATTTGGATTAAACCAGCAAAAGATGAAAAGACGGTAAAACAGAAACCGGAACCTACTTCATAATTTGTAAGAGAATTGCATGATGTTTTATAGATCATGCAATTCTCTTTCGTTCATTAAGAATAAGTCACTTTTGTTAACATATAAAGTGCGACACCCCATATGATGAGACCCGAAAATTTATTTAATAATACGATTGTCTTTCCAGTTGAGTCTATTCTTTTTAGAAATTTCCCTGCTAAAGCTAAGCTAATAAACCAAATCCAAGAAACGATAATAGTTGCCAGTGTGAAAGCCCATTTTTCACTTCCTATGTATTGAATAGAATTTGTTCCAATTACACCGATTGTATCTAAAATTGCATGTGGATTTAATAACGAAACCGATGCAGCGAAAAGGATTTGCTTTTTTAAGGGCATGCTGTTTTCTTGTTTTATATCGTTGGAAGGGTTACTTCTCCAAATAACAAAGCCCATATATAGGAGAAAGAAAAATCCAATTATGTATAACGTGTTAGTTAACCAAGAAAAAGTAAGGAGTACAAGGGAGACACCCTGCACCGCAATTAATATGAGCAACGTATCACATATAGAGGCAGTTAATACTACAGGAGCAGCCCTCCAAATGTTTGGTTGGCTCGCACCTTGGTTAAAGACGAAAACATTTTGGACACCTAATGGAATGATAAGACCAAATGCAAGAATGATACCATGAATAACTGCTTCACTCATCATATTACCTCCTATTTAAATTTATTATGATAGTGTATATTGTATAGAAGAAATGAAAATTTGTATCCATCCATATGGTTGGGGAGGTTACCAACCAAAAAGAATATAAGGTGATATGATGGAAAGATTCGTTTGGAAACCAAATATGTCTCTTGCGACACCTCTGTATAAACAAATAGAAACGTATATAAAAGAAAGAATCGTTAATGGAGAATGGACTGTTGGAACGAAATTACCTTCACAAAGAGATTTGGCACATACATTTGGTGTGAACCGGAGTACAATTGTAATGGCTTTTGATGAGCTAGTGGCAAAGGGATACATTGAAGGGAATGGCAGGAAAGGGACAATTGTTGTAAATAATAATGTGAATACCTTAGCTTACGCCCCGCCACCTAATTGGCAGTCTTATGTAGAAACAGGACTTCATTATCCGAACCTTCCTGCTATTCAAGAGATTAATCAAGCTGAATTTTATCCGCATGTAATTCGTTTAGGAACAGGTGAGCTCGCGCCAAGTCTTTTACCTGAAAAAAAGATGAAAGATGTTATGAATAAGTTTTTAAAATCGAGCTTGATACTTGGGTATGAAGAACCGAAAGGGAATTTCTATTTAAGGAAGAAAATTGCGGACTATTTAAAAGGACATGGTGTATATGTAACTCCTGATTCTATATTAATTGTTTCAGGAGCAATTCAAGCTTTGCAACTTATTTCTATGGGGCTTCTTCCAAAAGGGGCATCCATCTTATTAGAAAAACCATCTTATTTATATTCTCTTAATGTTTTTCAATCAGCAGGAATGCGCTTAATTGGAATACCGATGGATGAGAATGGTTTACATGCATCATATATTAAGAAATATAAGAAGCAATTTAATGCATCTATTTTATATACAATCCCGTCTTTTCATAATCCGACGAACTTTAGTATGAACGAAAAGAAACGAATAGAAGTTATGGAAATATGTAACGAAATTGGATTGCCTATTATAGAGGACGCGGTGTATCAAGACTTATGGTTTGATGAACCTGTTTCAAAGCCTTTAAAAGCATATGATAAAAACGGAATTGTACTACATATCGGGAGTATGTCTAAAGTCATTAGTCCAGGGTTAAGAATTGGATGGATTGTTGGATCTGAGCCGGTCATTCAAAGATTGGCAGATATAAAAATGCAAACAGATTATGGTTCAAGTTCTATATCTCAGCAAATTGCAGCGGAATGGTTTGCAGATGGATTGTATGATGAACATTTACAGTTTGTAAGAGCTAAGTTGAAAAAGCGCAGAGATTTTATGATACAAATGTTAGAAAAATATTGTCATGATATAGCAACTTGGTATGAACCGTCAGGTGGTTTCTATATTTGGTTACATATGAATGTATCCGTTTCGAACCGTAGCTTATTTGACAAAGCATTGAAAGAAAAGATTTTATTAAATCCAGGTACTTTGTATGATAGAAGTGCAAACCAATTTTTGCGTCTATCCTATTCATACGCAACGTTAGAAGAAATTGAAATAGGTATCAAAAAACTTGCACAATTAATGAAAAAGTAAGAGGAGAAAGTAATGAAAAAATATGTAATTTGCCAAATTATTAATGGAGAAAAATATTTAGCTGCTTATGCGGAGACGAAGCAGGATGCAATTGAAAAAGCAGAATTGTTAGGATTGCGAACAGGAAGTCGATACACTGTTATTACTGCGGAGGACGCGGAAGGGTTAACGTATCCTTAAGCAACGAATAATAATTATGTAGGAAGTAAATAAGCCTAGTAATATATGATATTACTGGGCTTATTTTTGTTGGAAATGTTATGTGTTCTCGTATGAAAAATAATAGTATTATGAGTCAAGTTGACGGAAATACCGATTCGTTTTCCGGTCCTGATTTCCGTTTCTATAGTCATCAATATATTGTCTGAAGTTCCAAGATTGTAAAAACTTATTTGCGGCGTTATAACCAGAATTGTAAAGCCACTCTTTCTCTTCCTTTGTTAACTCGAAGTTTGTACTTGTAATGGAACCAGTCGGAATTGTAATTGTTCTTGCTTTTGATTCCTTATCTAAATGACGTAAATCATGGGCTTGCATCATAGTTTTAAATAGTCCTTTGAACATCGAGATAGGTTCGTTATAGTGAGCAGGATCAGCTTGAATCTCATCTTTGACGAAGTGAAACCCAAAAGTTGGCCAGCGAGGAGAGGAAGGTGAGTCGAAAATCCAAATTGGGTAATTGCTTAAAATCCCTCCATCAACCATATAACAAGGTTGCTTCCATTTTGGAGTTCGCCATTTTACTGGTTCAAAGAAGAAGGGGATTGTACTACTCATTCTTACAGCCTTAGCAATAGAGAAGCGATAATTTAAAAATCCGTAGTTTGGTAAGTCATCAGGAAAGATAACCATTTTACCATTACTTATATCAGAAGCGATAATTTTAAGCTTATTTAAATCAGGTAAATCAGTAAATAAGTGAACTCCTTTTTTTCGAAGTAATTCTTCAATCCATTCTTCTATAAAAGTATTAGAATAAATACCAAGAGTAGTCCATGCACTTAATCCTTTGCCGATAAATGGGATTCTATCAATAAAGGTTTTCTTCATAAATTTATTATAATCAATACCAGTTATAATTGTTTTTAACTCTGAACAAGAATATCCTGCTGCTAGGAGTGCAGCGATAATGGAACCAGCTGATGTTCCAGCTACACGCTCCCATTCATAGTCTTTTTCAGCTAACGCGCAAATCGCCCCTACATGCGCAATTCCGCGTACACCGCCTCCTTCAAAAACACCATCAATTTTCATTAAACATACTTCCTTTCGAATAAAAGATTTGGAAATGGCAAAAAAGCACGTATTGTACGTGCTTTTTTACAATAGTTTTTAAATTTACTAGCAGCTTACAAAGCCGCCCCAACAGCTAGCTCCGATGATGATTAGAAGGATAAATAAAACGATTAATAAAGCGAAACCTCCATAACCACATCCACCACCACAACTACCGCCGTAACCGTAACCGCCGCAACTATATCCGTAACCCATGTGGAATTCCTCCTTAAATTAAAAATAAAAATGAACGAGGGGAAAATGTACTGGAAGAAATAATGAACTATCGTGTTTGTAGGAACAATGTATACTATGCTTTTTTTAACTTGTTCGCGTATGGAGGAAGAGCCCGTTTTTTTGAAGGCTTGTCGTTTTTGCAAAGAATGGAGTATAATCTTTGTGCGATGATACAAATAAGTATGTAAATGTAAGGAGAATTTATGAAAAATAAAATTGAAGTATTAATTGGTAAATATGGGCTGACACATTTGAAAGAGGAACTTATTCATACTGTATTTCCTTGTGTGAAAGTTGTGCCAAACCAGGAGGAGACAGTAGCGTTAGGTAGTTCGAAAATGGGCGGCGTTCCTGATTTACCAGATTCATTTGAATACCCAATGCACAAAGGAAATCCGTTACAGTTTATCGCACAATTTAATTTAAATGATTTACAAAATATTGGTATGGATCATGATCTTCCTAAGACGGGGATGTTATATTTCTTTAGCATTGAAAATTACTTTGAAGAAGATGTGAACCCAACTGAAGCGGGACGTGTACTTTATTATGATGTTCCTGTAGAGCAATTACGAAGAGCCGATGAATTGCAAACGAATTATAGCCAGTGTGCAACTACTTTTGAACTGACATATAAATTGCCAGAGCTGTTCATTGAAGATGAGGCTGATTCAGATCGATTCTTACAATTGCTTGAAGAACTAATCCCAGACAACTACGATAACCATCAAATGTTTGGTGAGCCATTCTCTGTACAAGATGAGGTATTGCACGAGACTGGACAATATATGGACATAAACCCGCAGCAAATGACGCTTCTATTCCAAATTGATTCAGATACTAAAAATTGTAATATGATGTGGGGAGATTTAGGGATGCTTTATTTCTGCATTGGAAATGAAGACTTAAAAAGTCGACGTTTTGAAAATACATGTTGTGTATTACAAACTTGTTAATGAAGAAGGTTGTTCTTGTAGAAAGAACAACCTTTTTACAATGTTAAATATGCATAATCTCATATGACCTATACGAAAAAGTATTGTATACTCTGAAACTATACGATACTTTTTTCGTATAGTTATAGAATGTAAGGAGTGACGAGATGGGAAAGACAAGTAAGTATGTGACAGCGACCCTGCTTTGTTCAACTATAGTAATGGGAGGCTTACACGCGTCAACGGTATCTTATGCAGCTACGAATCCGACTGTAGCGACAACACAATCAGATGCAAAGCTATTAAATGATTTCAAAAAAGAAGTAAAAAAACAGGTTGATAATCGAGAAGAAAATATTACAATCACATATAAAACGAAAGATAGAAATGCTAGAAATGTTATGGACCAATTGTATGGTGAGTTTAATAAAATTGTAGATGCAGATGAGTATGTAAAATATAATGTAGCCTCTACTAAATATTCTATTAAAGGGTTACCAGGAAACTATACGTTTACACTGCAAGTGAAATACCGTGAATCAAAAGAGCAAACACAATATGTAAAATCTCAGGCAAAAGCAATTATCGGTTCAATTGTAAAACCTGGAATGGATGAGCATGAGAAAGTAAAAGCGATTCATGATTACGTTGTAAAACATGTATCTTATGATACATCTTATAAAGCGTATACAGCATATGAAGCATTAGCGAATCGCTCTGCCGTTTGCCAAGGATATACGTTATTAACATATGAATTGTTAAAAGAAGCGGGTATCCAAAATCATATTGTAACAGGTACAGGAAATGGACAAGCTCACGCATGGAATATAGTGAACATTGAAAACAAATGGTATCATCTTGATACGACATTCGATGATCCAGTACCGGATAAAGCTGGGCGCGTAACATATTCATATTTTAATATGTCTGATGAGCAATTAAGTAAAGATCATGACTGGGATCGCAGTAAGTATCCAGCAGCAACTACAAGTTACTTTGGTGAATTAACAAACAAAATAAAAGCGGGTAGCTCAAAGACTGCTGCATATGAACAAATGTTAAAAGAAACAAACTTAAAATACTTATCTGCACAATACGGGGCAGACAATTACAGTGAATTTAAGAAAAAATTACAGCAGCAATTCGCTTCTAAGCCAGAGAAGGTAGAAGTACGATATAAGCAATCCATGGATGGAACAATGCAAGATATAAAGAAAGTGTTAAATGAAATAAATTGGCCAAAAGGTGCAAAACGTGTATCTTATGAAGTAGCACCTTATAGTGCGATGGCAGATTATTCATTAGCGACAATTACATTTACCTATTAAGCAATGAAAAAGAGCATCTGTAAAAGGTGCTCTTTTTATTATGTATCACTTAAAAAACAGAATTGTGTGATAAAATGTAAAAAGGAAGGATGTGGAGTCTGAATGGATCTGTTCGAAAGTAATATTTTTACATTGATATATACTTGTTTAGTAATCGGACTTATCGTTTTGTTTTTCCTATCATTTACTTTGTTTGTTAGAAGGTTATTGCAAAACAGCGCTGCAAAAAAACAACATGTAATTCATATGAATAAGAAGCTAGAGCGAATTATTGAATTGCTTGAAAAAGATAAGAAATAATGATAGAAGATGTATGAAAAGGGGAAGAGGATGGCTAATTATATAAAAGAATTACGTGAAAAAGTAGGACACGACTGTGTTCTCATAAACTTTGCGGGTGGTTGTGTGTTGAATGAATATGGAGAAGTTTTACTACAAAAAAGAGGTGATTTTAATGCTTGGGGATTTCCTGGCGGTGCAATGGAAATCGGAGAATCTGCCGCAGAAACTGCGATTCGAGAAATAAAAGAAGAAACAGGCTATGATGTAGAAATAAATGAACTTCTCGGGGTGTATACAAAATATTTTCAAGCGTATCCAAATGGAGACAAAGCCCAGTCCATTTTAATATTCTTTTCATGCTCAATTGCCGGAGGAGAGCAAAAAATAGACGGTGATGAAACGTTGGAATTAAAGTTTTTCCCGCTAAACAAAATGCCACCATTGTTTAATCAACAACATGAGGATTGTTTACAGGACTTACTAGAGAAAAGGGTAGGGGTGTATCGTTAACATAAAAAAGAAGCTAATGAGATTAGCTTCTTTTTTATGTTTTATTTCCACCAATTATCAAACATTGATGCTGGAACTTGTCTTTTATGTTCGCTCACTGCGTAACGTTTTTCAATTTTTTCTGCAACGTCAGCTGGAACTGCTTTACCTTCTAAATAATCATCTAGTTGATCATATGTAATACCTAACTCTGTTTCATCAGCTTGACCTGGTTTTTCATCTAATAAATCAGCTGTTGGCATTTTTAAGTATAGTCGCTCGTCTGCACCTAATTCTTGTAATAGAGCGCGTCCTTGGCGTTTCGTTAATCCCGTTAATGGTAATAGGTCTGCACCACCATCGCCGAATTTCGTAAAGAATCCTGTTACAGCTTCTGCCGCGTGATCAGTTCCAATCACAAGTAGCCCTTGTTGACCACCGATTGCGTACTGCGTAACCATACGGATACGTGCTTTCACGTTACCTTTATTGAAATCTGTTAATGATTCACCTAATACGTTTTCGTATTGATTTGAGAAAGTATCAACTGTTGTCGCGATATCAAATGCAACAGATTGGTCAGCTTGAATAAATTGTAATGCTAATTGCGCATCATCTTCGTCTTTTTGCACTTTATAAGGAAGACGCACAGAGATAAACGTTGCGTTACCACCTTCATTACGAATTTCCTCTACTGCAAGCTGAGCTAAACGTCCAGCTAAAGTAGAGTCTTGTCCGCCACTAATTCCAAGTACAAATCCTTTCGCGCCTGTTTTTTTTACATAATCTTTTAAGAAATCTACACGTTTACGGATTTCTGCTTTCGGATTAATTACAGGCTGAACATGTAATGCTTTCATAATCTGTTCTTGTAATGTCATTATGTTTCCTCCTATTCATATTAAAGCGGTAATTAAGTTTATATGTATATTGGTACATACTTCTATCCTTTATTATTTCGCAAAACTAACGAATATACAATAGGATGCGTGTATGAATATGAATGTAGTCATTATAATGAAACTGTTTCATTTAAGCAATTTTTTTGAAACCTTTCAATAATGTAAGGTTTTTGTCATTTGAATCGATGGAAGCTATTTCTGCATTTTACTAATATAAGAACATAGTTAGCGGAAGGGCGGAGAAGTAATATGAACATTAGAGAACTCGCATACCGGAATGTAACGCGAAATAGACGAACATACTCAGCATATTTTTTAAGTAGTGCATTTGCAATTATGGCCTTTTTTGTGTATTCATTTTTTGCGTTCCATCCGGCATTAAGCGCTGGAGAATTGGGACGGTATGTATTCGTAAGTATGTCTTTTGCACAGTCCATTATTTACTTATTTACGTTTTTCTTTATTTTATATTCGATGGGAATGTTTTTAAAAACGAGAAAGCGTGAATTAGGAATTTTAATGATGTTAGGTATGACGAAATATCAATTAAAGCGTCTTATCTTCTTTGAAAATATTATGATTGGGATAGGGGCAATTATTTTTGGAATACTTGTAGGAATGCTATTTTCTGGAATATTAATATTTGTAGCTCCGATGATATTAAAGTTAGATATTTCCTTAGCTTATTACATACCAATGAAAGCCATTGTTGTAACGAGTATTATGTTTTTCATATTATTTATGATTATTTCATTATTTAGTGCAGGAATGGTTCGTAAAAATAAAATTATGAAATTGTTTAGAGGGTCAGCAGAAGCGAAGCCAGAACCGAAAGCATCTATTATTTCTTCTATATTAGCAGTCATATTGCTTAGTGCGGGATATGCAGGAGCGCTTCTATCACACGGTGCAATGGTATTTGTCATGATGATTCCTGTTACAACGGTAGTCATTATTGGTACGTATTTGCTGTACAAGCAGTTAAGTGTCTTTATTATTAGACTATGTAAAAAAAGTAAACGTTTCTATTGGACACAGACAAATATTATTACGTTATCAGATTTAGCTTACCGCATGAGAGACAACGCAAGAATGTTCTTTATTGTAACTATTATTTCAACTGTAGCATTTTCAGCAATAGGCACATTAGTTGGTTTCGCATCAATGACGAAAGGCATTATGGAGAGACCTATTGCGTTTCAGTATCATTCTAAGCAAGGAAATAGTAATGAATCACGGCATTTGAAGATGATTGACGAAGGATTAAAGAAACATAATATAACAGCTTCTAAAACGAACATTTCAACGAAAAAAACGGAGGAGCAGTCGTTAAGAAGTGCTATTTTCATAAAAGAATCAGATTATGAGAAATATGCGAAGTTAACCGGAGAACCATTTCATACTGTAGCAAATAAAGAAGCTTTATTTTTATCAGTCGATATACCAGGACCACCGATGAAAGAAAGAAAAGAAATTACATTACCACATTTGAATGAATCTTTAAAAGTGAAAAAAGTTAATACTTCTTCGTTAAGTAAAATACTACGAGGTAACGTTTATGTAATCTCTAAAAATCAGTATGATGCATTACAAGATGGCTTTAAAGAGGAAAAAGATTATGTGTACAAAACAGAAGGAAAGAAAGATGAAATTGAAGTTGGTAAAGAACTTACGCATCAGATGAAGCCTTATGAAGAACATGCAACGTTTAGTGCAGAAGAGTACGAACAAAACCAAAGTTTACAAATCGCAGGACCAATTTTATTTGTAGGCTTCTTCATTGGTATAGTATTTTTCGTATGTGCAGGAAGTTTCCTTTACTTCCGTTTGTTTTCTGATTTAGAGGATGATACTCGTTTGTTTGAAATGATTCGAAAAGTAGGCTTAACGAGCGGGGAATTATCGAAAGTAGTTACAATCAGATTGGCACTTTTATTTTTCGTTCCAATAGGTGTTGCAACATTACATGGGGCAGTAGCGTTAACGGCACTCGGACAGATGTTTGAGTACTCATTATTTAAAGAAAATGCGATTGTATTAAGTATTTTCGTAGGAATTCAAGTTGTATATTTCTTACTGATACGATCTCGCTATTTAAAACAATTGAAAGAGAGATTACGTATTCGTTAATTGTGTTATTTTGACTTGAGTACAAAATTTTCTAAAAAGAGACAAGTATTACCAAAAAGTGATAAAATGGAAAGAGCGAGGTGGAAAAAATAATAGTAAGTAAGGGGGGAGTAATATGAAAGCAACAGGAATTATTCGAAAAGTAGACGAATTAGGACGAATTGTTATTCCTAAAGAGTTACGAGAAGTATTAGGAATTCAAATCAAATCACCACTTGAAATTTTCGTAGAAGAAGAAAAAATCATTTTACAAAAATATCAACCTTACAATGCTTGTCAAATAACAGGTGATGTTTCAGATCAAAATATATCATTAGCAAATGGAAACATTACTGTTAGTATAGATGGAGCGAAACATTTAATAAAAGAAATAGAGAAGTTTTTAAATAAGAGTGAGGCTTAGTCTTAATTTATATTATTTTTGAAATTTCATATCATTCTTTAAAAATTATAAAAGGACCATTAAAATGGTCCTTTTATTTTGGTTATTGGTTGTACCAATCGGATGTTTGGTCCCTAAAAGTTACGAGGTTAATAAAAGAATAGTATAAAATTAGTAAGCTTTATTGAGAAATATTTTTAAGGAAGGAAAACGAAACGAATAAAACGAATGTTACATTTAAACCTTTTCAAAAGTGGTCTGAAATGAAAATAATATATTTTCAGGAGGGATTACGATGAATAGTAGTACAGCAAATAAACAAAAAGGTATACAATTGATTCCTTTTACAGTAGATAAGGTGGTTGAACAAGTAAATGAAATTCCACCAGGTGTACAACTTATTCATGCTCCGCAAGTATGGGAGAAGAGTGCGAAAGGAAAAGATATTGTTGTTGCCGTATTAGATACAGGTTGTGATGTGAATCATATAGATTTAAAGGATCGCATTATCGGTGGAAGAAATTTCACGAAAGATTACGAAGGGGATCCGAATATTTATCTTGATAATAACGGACACGGTACTCATGTAGCGGGGACAATTGCAGCGACTGAAAATGGTGTCGGAGTTTTAGGAGTCGCACCACTTGCTAAAATGTTAGTGTTAAAGGTTTTAGCGGGAGATGGTTCTGGAAGTTATGAGCAAATTATTGAGGCGATTCATTATGCTGTAAATTGGAGAGGGCCTAATAAAGAAAGAGTTAGAGTCATTTCAATGTCACTTGGTGGTCCGCAAGACGTTCCAGAATTACATGAAGCAATTCAAAACGCGGTAAAGCAAGATGTTCTCGTCGTATGTGCTGCTGGGAATAATGGTGATTGTAATGATAACACCGAGGAACTAGACTTCCCGGGTGCGTACGCAGAAGTAATTGAAGTCGGTGCTGTCAATTTAGAACGGAAAATCGCATGTTTTAGTAATTCGAATCAAGAAATTGATTTAGTGGCACCAGGCGATGAAATATTATCTACGTATCCTGAAGGGAAATATGCGGTATTAAGTGGTACTTCTATGGCGACACCGCATATTGCTGGAGCGCTCGCATTGCTCATTAAGCAGTGTGAGAGGGAATATGGTAGAAAGTTATCAGAGCCAGAAATATATGCACAACTTATTAAAAGAACTGTACCTTTAGGATATGAACGTACGTCTGAAGGGAATGGTTTAATAGATTTATTAAAAGAATAGTAAATATAAAAAACATCTCATAATTTTATGAGATGTTTTTTAGTATGGTTCTGTCGCATGTAATACGACGTCTAATAAACCAGGAAATCTAGCATGTAAGTCATCTTCACGAATTGAAATGAAGCGCTGTGTTCCTTCAAGGCGTGTATACATAACACCGGATTCACGTAAAACCTTGAAATGGTGAGATAAAGTTGATTTCGCAATTGGAATGTTTAACGCACCACAAGATTGTTCGTTTTTCTCTAATAACATAGTTACAATTTGTAAACGAACTTGATCGCTAAGTGCGTATAAGACAGAAGAGAATTGAATTTCTTCTCGGTTTGGATGATAGAGAGTACGCATTTTTTCACCTGCTTGTATAAGTTCATATAGTTTGCACTATAACATATAAAGTGGTATATTTCTATTGTTCGAATATATTCGAACAATAGAAATATAGGGGGGAGAAAAAATGAAGTATACAAAATTACAAAAGGCAGGACTACATATTTCGAAGTTGGGGCTAGGAACAAACGCTGTAGGGGGGCATAATTTATATGCTGATGTGAATGAGGAAGAAGGAAAACGATTAATAGAAGAAGCTATCCAGCAAGGGATTACATTTTTTGATACAGCAGATTCATACGGTTTCGGTAGATCAGAGGAATTGGTAGGAGATGCATTGAAAGGAAAACGCCATGAAGTTGTACTTGCTACAAAAGGTGGAATACAGCCGTTATTAAATGGAGAGGTTTATATTAATAATGAACGAAGCTATTTAAGAAATGCTGTGGAAAATAGCTTAAGAAGATTACAAACTGATTATATTGATTTATATTATTTACATTTTACAAATCCAGAAACAAGTTACATAGATTCAATTGGAGAGCTTACTCGCTTAAAAGAAGAAGGGAAAATTCGTTCAATTGGAATATCCAACGTAAACGTAGAGCAATTAAAAGAAGCGAATCAGCACGGACAAATAGATGTTGTACAATCACCGTATAATATGTTGGATCGTGCTGCTGGGGAAGGCCTTTTGCCATATTGTATAGAATCAGGTATTTCATTTATTCCATACGGACCGCTTGCCTTTGGGATACTAGGTGGAAAATATACAGAAGATTTTAAATTGAACGAAGGGGATTGGCGTCAAAGTGTAAATCTATTTGAAGAAAATACATATAAGAGTAACTTTAAAAAAGTTGAAAAGTTAAAAGGCTTAGCTAAAGAAAAAAATATCGAAGTATCGCATTTAGCTTTAGCATGGTTATTAAACAAAAAAGGAATTGATACTGTTATTCCTGGTGGGAAACGAGCGGAGCAAATAAGAGAAAGTGTAAGAGCGGTGGAAGTATCATTGAATGAGAAGGTTATGAAAGAGATTGAATCTATTTTAGAAGCTTAGTTGAGAAGAGGGGTACTTCCCTCTTTTTATATAAAAGGAGAAGGTTTAAATGAAAAGAGTACTAGCTGTATTCTTTACAATCATGTTTATGATAGGTACAGATACTTTCTTAATTTCACCACTTTTACCGATATTGCAACAGGTGTATCATGTTTCAACTGAGCTATCAGGATGGATGGTGAGTTCATATGCTTTAGGATACGCTGGATTTGCGCTTATTGCTGGTCCTATATCAGATGGTTTAAACAGAAAAAAAGTAATGGTAATAGGAATGAGTTGTTTTGCGTTAAGTACGTTTTTATGTGGAATGGCACCGAGTTTTCTATGGATGCTAGCATTTAGATTTTTAGCAGGTGTAAGTGCAGCCTTTGTATCTCCACAAGTATGGGCATCTATTCCGCTCCTTATAGAGAAGGAGCAAATTGTAAAGGCAATTGGAATCGCAACAGCAGGGTTAGCAATCTCTCAAATTTTAGGGTTGCCAGTTGGATCGTATTTGGCAATGATACACTACACAACACCATTCTTCATCATTGGTATATTATCAGCACTACTTGTCGTTCTTATCTATGTAGTATTACCAGAAATACAACCGGCTCATATAGGTGGAAGTAAAACAAACATCTTAAAGCGCTATAAACAATTACTTACAGATTCAAAGGTTTCACTTTCTTATTTTGCATATTTTGTTTTTCAAACTGGTAATTTTGCTGCATTTTCATTTTTTGGTGTATGGCTTTCCATTCAATTTGGCTTACAAGTTCATGAAGTAGGTACAGCTATGCTTGTATTAGGATTAGGGAATTTAACTGGTAATATTTTTGGCCCTAGAATCGTAAATAAAATTGGTTATAACCTTTCTTTCTATGGTGGAATTATATTTACAACAGTGCTATATGTATTACTTCCTCATGTAAAGAACATTGTATTGGTGGAGTTATTGTTCTTTGTTTTGTTTTTTGTAACAGGAATTTTATTTGTATTAATGATGAGGCGCTTACAAAACATGTCTAGTGTAGCAAGAGGAACAGGAGCCGCGCTTGCGAATGCTTCCATGTATATTGGTCAAATGATTGGAGCGGCAATAGCAGGAATGTTATTTGCAGTATCTCACAATTTTATATTGGTAGGGAGTTTTACTGCGTTACTATATGTAGTAGCTTTATTTCTGTTTAGAAGAAGTGAAAAGCTTAATGAAGATCATGAGATAGGAATTGCATCATGAAGCTTGTATTAATAAAAAAAGGATTTATCTATTATTTGAGGTGACATCGAATAAAACGAGTGTAAGAAGTGCGGTTAGTCTATCAATGAAAATAGCACTTAGAAACCACATATGAAATCAATATTAGTAGAGTAATAATACATGAAGGGATCTTTGAGTGC
The DNA here is from genome assembly GCF_054326875.1 of Bacillus sp. BC08. Lineage (NCBI taxonomy): Bacteria > Bacillati > Bacillota > Bacilli > Caryophanales > Bacillaceae > Bacillus > Bacillus sp. BC08. The sequence goes on from NZ_JBTGPA010000037.1 coordinate 500,150, forward strand.
AGAAATTAAAGAAAGTAGATAAGTAATATAAAGGTAATATAACAAAGTTATAAGGAATCCAAAAATAAAAAATCCCTATAAAGATAGGGATTTATAAATCGGCATATAGTTCCTTGGAAAAGGATATACTTAGTTTATCATATAGGACTACTTATATTTGTGAAATAGATGTGAAAGTAATGTGAAAAATAGCGTAATAAAAAGCACTGTTTTAGCTAATGAACTAAAACAGTGCTTTTTTCTTTGATTGAACAGTTGCTGCATTTTCATCATGTATGCCTGCATCTTTAATAATTCGTTGTTTTGCTTTATTTAATAGATGGTTTACTGCTTCACCAAAATAGTTAGCTTCGCTTTTTGTGCGGGCTTCTCGTAAACATTTATAGTTTTCTAGCAGTTCCTCTTTTTCAGTGTTTGTTAAGAAATCTTCTATTTTCTTTTTTGTCATACGAAACACCCTTTCTTCTGACAAACGACGCAATAGAAAATATTTATTGTTTATTATAGCAATAATTTTTAAAGAAAGTATACACTAACGTCGTAATAATTTGTCAATTTCTTGAATCTTCTCATCAGCTTTCCCAATCTGTGTATTTTTAGCTTGCTCACCACCAAGCGCTTGGTGCAGTAAGAAAGTCTGACCAGAAATAGCAGTCACAATGGATACTTTTATAATTTCTTTTATTAAGGTGACATCGAATAAAACGAGTCCAAGAAGTGCAGCTAGACTACCAGTGAGAATATCAGTCAAAAACCCAAAGTGAAAAAAAGTTTTCAAACGGCGTGGAAGCAATAACTTGCCTTGGTTATTGATAAGATGGGAAACGAAACCAGTAATGCCACCAACAAGAACAGCAGTTAGCCATTGATACATTTCCATCGAATCCACTCCTTTTAGTGAATAAGATTCGATTCTTTTATATTGATTCCTTTTAATATTTCATAGAAGCATATTGAGAAAGTTTGTTTGGGTTTATTACGTATTCAATTTAATTATAACAAAAAAATCTGATATATTTCAGTCTATTATATGAAGCGGTTATTCCTTAATCTGGATACAGAAAGGGGTGCGTGAGATGAATATAGATTATCGAATAAGAAGTGTGGATGGTTATACAAAAAATATAGGGGAATTAGTAAGCATGCTGGAGCATACGAGGGCTGTAACATTACAGGAAATAAAAGATCTATCAGTTGAGCAATTAGATTTAATTATGCCGAGTGGAGGAAATTCCATCGGAGCGTTATTAAAACATATAGCAGCTATAGAAAAAGTTCATCAACTTATTTCATTTCAAGAGCGCGACTTTACAAAAGAAGAATTAGAAATATGGGAAGACGCACTGTATTTAGGGGAAACAGGGAGAATAATTCGTGGTCATGACATACAGCATTATGTACAACTTCTACAAAGTGTTCGAGAAGAATCTCTGAAGTATTTGAGTGAACAAGATGATGAATGGCTTATGTCAGAAAGAAAGTGGCCTAACGATGTAGCGTATAACCAGCACTATCTGTGGTTTCATGTGCTAGAAGATGAGATTAATCACCGTGGGCAAATTAGAATGATGAAAAATAAATTATTTGAAAATTACGTTAAATAAAGTAGCTTTTTAAATAAATATTCCATATAATGAGAGTAATTAAAATGAGAACGGGGTGATGTATTATGGCGAAAATAACTTATATGAATAATAAACCAAATACAAAGGTGGATGGAAAGTGCGAGACTGTATAAGTTAGCGCACGATCCTTCCGCTTAGCTTAAACTAGGGAGGATATAAATTTGAATCAAAATATTTTAGAATCGTTCGGCTGGGATTCTTTTTTTGAGGAACAAGCTGTAGAGAACTTTGAAGTAGGGCGTATTTTACTTGAGCATAAGCATATATATCGAATTATTTGTAATGATGGTGAATATATGGCAGAGCTGTCTGGAAAGTTTCGACATGAAGCAGTAACGAAGGGAGATTATCCAGCGGTTGGCGATTGGGTGTATATAAAGAAAATAGAGAATGAAAAGAAAGCAATTATTCATCGTATTTTTCCAAGAAGAAGTTCTTTTTCTAGACAAGAGGCTGGTACTCGAACGGAAGAACAAGTAATAGCAGCAAATGTAGATTATCTATTTTTAGTAAATGCACTTAATCATGATTTTAACGTAAGAAGAATGGAACGTTATTTACTATTAGCCTATGAAAGTGGTGCAATGCCTGTTATTGTTTTAACAAAGAGTAGCTTGTGTGAAGATGTGGAACAGAAAATTGTAGAAACGGAAGCCGTGGCAATTGGTGTTCCGATCTTCATCGTTGATAGTTTAGAACATACTGGCATAGACTCATTGCAGCAATTTGTTTCTTCTGGGAAAACAATTGCTCTAGTCGGATCATCCGGGGTTGGAAAATCGACTTTGCTAAATGCACTTATAGGAATTGAAGTAGCAAAAACGGGAGATATTCGTGAGGAAGATAGTAAAGGAAGGCATACGACAACTCATCGTGAATTGTTCCGATTACCGAGTGGTAGTTTAGTTATTGATACTCCGGGTATGAGGGAACTGCAACTTTGGGAAGGTAGCGATGCAATTCAAACAACATTTTCTGATATTGAAGAATTAGCAAAAACGTGTCGTTTTAGGGACTGTAAGCATGAAAATGAGCCAGGTTGCGCAGTGCATTATGCAATTGATAACGGAACTATTACGATAAATCGTTTGCAAAGCTATAAAAAACTACAAAGAGAACTGGCGTATTTTATGAGAAAACAAGATGCTGTTCTTGCAAGAGCAGAGCGTGATAAGTGGAAAAAGATTTCTAAGCAGCATAAAAAAATGTAAAAAGCCAAAGGGTGGTTCCCTTTGGTTTTTTGCATTTGTAAATTTTATAATAATATTATTCATATATATGGACAAAGAGAAATTAATTGTTTAAACTTTACAAAGTATTCATCATAATAGGTTATGAAAATAATAATTCGGGAATGGGACATATTTATAATTCACTAGATTTAACTTTTGAAATTGAAAAGCAGGAGGTTTGTAATGGATAGATTATTAAATTGGTTTCGTGATATGAAAGTAGCAAAAAAACTACTAATTTCATTTTTTGTCATTTTAATTGCGGCTGTCTCTATTATCGGAGGCATGTCTTATCAAACGGCTAAAAAGAATTTTGAATCACAAATTACGAGCAGTGCTCACGACAATATAAAAATATTAGATAATTTAATCAATCAAATGATTGATGCAAAATTTAATGATGTGAATAATTTTGCACGGGTGATTCAAGGTAATATGTATCAAGGGGATAATCAAGATGAATTAAGAAAAATGCTATCTCAATATATTAATTTGAATAAAGATGTTGAACAAGTATACGTTGCTGGGAATGATAAGAAATTTGTGCAAGAACCCAATATACAAATGGCAGCAGACTATGATCCAACAGAACGTTCTTGGTATAAAGATGCAGTGGCAAAACAAGGTGGTATTGTCATTACTGAGCCGTATAAGGCACAAGGAAATGGACATATTGTCGTAACGATTGCAAAACAAGCAGAAGATAAAAACGGTGTTGTAGCGATAGATTTAAGTTTAGATAATTTATTAAAAACAACAAAGTTAATCAATATTGGTAAAAAAGGATATGCTTTCATTTTAGATGGGAAACAAAAAATAATTGCGCATCCTCAAGAAAAATCAGGAGAAAAAGCAGCGGATTCTTGGGCGAAGAAAATTTATGAAGATAATCATGGCGCTTTTTCATATACGTATGACGGTAGCGAAAAGCAAATGGTATTTGCTACAAATGTAAAAACAGGTTGGAAAATCGGTGGGACGATGTACTCAAATGAAGTAATTGAAGCTGCTCAACCTGTATTTTATAATATGTTAATTGTTATGTTCATTTCATTAGTTATAGGCGGAGCACTTATTTATTTTGTGACACTTTCTATAACGAAGCCATTAAAAAGATTAGTTAATACTTCTAAAGAAATAAGTGAGGGAGATTTAACGCAAACAATCGAAATTCATTCTAATGATGAGATTGGCCAACTTGCAAAAGGATTCAATGAGATGACAGATGCATTGCGAACGTTAATTGGAAGAATTAATACTTCGGCTGGACATGTTGCAGCAGCATCAGAAGAGCTAACGGCAAGTGTAAGACAAGCAAGCGAAGCAACTGAGCAAATTACAATGGCAATGGATGAAATATCGAGCGGGGCAACGACGCAAACAACAAGTGTGGAAAATGGTGCAATGTTACTATTTGATGTAACAGAAGGAATTCAGCATGTAGCAAATAGTTCATCATCAATTAATACAGCTTCTGCTCATACTCGTGAAAAAGCAGAAGATGGTGGAAAACTAGTAGGAAAAACAGTAAATCAAATGCAGTCTATTGCAGAATCTGTTTCACAATCGGATGAAGTTATACAGTTACTAAATAATAAATCAAAACAAATTGGTGACATACTAGAAGTAATTCAAAATATTGCCGATCAAACAAATCTTCTAGCTTTGAATGCGGCAATTGAAGCTGCAAGAGCGGGAGAGCATGGAAGAGGATTTGCAATCGTTGCAGATGAAGTACGTAAATTGGCGGAGAAGTCTAGCGTATCTTCTAGTGAAATTAGTAAATTAATATGTGAAATACAAGAAGACATGAGTAAGACAGTAAAATCGATGAGTCATGTAAATGAAGAAGTTCAATCTGGACTTGTTATTGCGAATGAAACGAAGCAAAACTTTACTGAGATTTTACAATCTACAAATGAAATTGCAGATCAAATTAAAACGATGGTTGAAACGGCTAATGGGATGTCAAAAGGTGCAAATGAAGTATCTATTTCAGTAGGTCAAATTGCAATGACAGCACAGAATAATGCGACGAGTACTCAAAACGTTGCAGCATCAGCAGAAGAACAACTAGCGTCCATTGAGGAGATTAGTTCTGCGGCTGGTACATTATCTCAAATGGCTGAGGAGTTACAAGGGTTAATTGAAAGATTTAAAGTTTAACAGAGGACAGACTACTCCCAATTAGCAGTATGCTATTGGAGTAGTCTGTTTTTATTATGTAATATTAAATGAGATAGAGAGAATCTTTATAATATTTAAAGGAATATTTTGTGTTGTATTTGTCGAAAAATAGAGGTATTTGTTAACTTTGTGTATAATTATAATCATATAGAATGCAAATAAAGGAGATTACTATGGGAGTTTATTGGGGTACCAAAAGACATTCTTGGCTTAGTTATGTCTCATTTTGGTTAAGTATTTCATTTTTTATTGTTTTTCTAATTGAAGTGTTTATTTTAAAAACACTTTCGAATAGTTCGGTGCAAATTGTTAAATATTTTTATTTTATACTTGTACCAGTAAACATCTTTCTTAGTTTAAAGTTACTCTTTAAGAAGAATGAAAAGAAAGCATTACCTATTTTTAGTTTCATCGTGTCATTATTATTTACAATTTTAATACTAGTATTAGCGTTAGCAGCTACTGGGAAATTCTTTTAAGGAGAGTGTTATAAGTCACTCTTCTTTTTTGTTGTGGCAAGGAAATAATAAGTGGAGGATGGACAAAGAAAGCATTTCATTAAGTTTGATATGATTTGAAAGCTTTAGAAGAATAGTAAGAAATGAAATAAGAGATAATTCATATAATAATGAAGAGAATCAGGTGTTTTACATGCAGTTTTGAAGCAAATGAATACGGTAAGAACGGCGATATATGGTACAATACATATGGATAGTGATAGAGATAAAGGGTATATAAAATACTCATCGTTTTTTAGTAAGAGAGGGGTTATCTTATGCTATACGAGGATTTGATGACATTATTTCAAGCAGCTCCGAAAGAAGAAGGTAGAGGCAGCTGGAAATATATAATCCAGGAACGAAATGATAAATATGAAATTGTTGATGAAATGTTGAAAAATCAAATGAGTGTTGAATTGTATTTTAATGAATATGATGAGGTGAAAATCACTTTATATAAAGATGGAATGCCTATTTCTACTATGCAAAGAATTGCGATTTCAAAAGTGGAATTAGACGAAGAGGAAGAAGGGATTCAATTCGTTTTAGAACGTATGCCTAGTCGGATGATTCGCTTGCAATTAAAGCCATATTTAGCACTCGAATTGGGGCCATACTGGGAAGTATGTGATGATTGTGAATGAACATAAAAGAAGCATCCAATAACATGGATGCTTTTTTTATGTTTTTTGAAGTTGTTTAAAAGCAATGATTGGAAGTAAAATGATGCTGACCCATCCAATTATAGGATATAGAATGTGGAGTAATTCACTGTAACCAATGTAACTAAAGCAATAACTAATTAGTAAAATAAAGAAAATAATATGGTTACTTTTCCAACTGGTGATGGATTGCATTTGTTTTGTCATTCCGAACACATTGCCAACTAAAGTTGTGAACACTTCACCGAAAATGATAAGAACAAAGAAAAAGTGAAAAGTTGTATTGAATTTTCTTATGACTTCAGCCATTGGGATATTATATTGATAAAATTGATCGACTGATAAAATAGCTAAATGGCTACATAATAAAATTAAAGATAGTCCTGCACCACCTAAAATACCGCCCCATAAAATGGCCTTTCGATCTTTTACTTCACTGGCTAACGGGACGAGAACGCTTTGGGCGAGCGAAAGATTTAAGGCGACATATGTAATAGGACTAGTAATCCACTTCATATTCCAGCTTTCTGCAGGGATAGTGCTACTAAGAGGAGTTGTACCGTGAAAAAAAGTTGTAATAGCAAGTCCGATAATAAAAATCATCATAATAGGTACGACAAGTGTATTAACTTCAAAAACCCCTTGTAATCCGCGACTACCTATAATGAGACAGGCGATCACTGTAATGAAAATACCGAGTTGTCTTGGTAAACGAAGTTGCTCTTCAAATACCGCTCCAGCTCCGGATAACATAACGCTTGTTACACCAAATAATACGAGTAATAATAGTGTATTTACAACATTTCCAACTACATCCCCAAATAAATATTTGTTAAATTCTTGCGCTGAAAATGCACCGATTTGTGATGAAAGTAACATCATCTTTGTGCCAAGCCAAATAAAAAAAAATCCACTTACACATATGCCAATTGTTCCATAAAATCCGTTCACTGTAAAAAATTCAACAATTTCTCGTCCAGTAGCAAATCCAGCTCCAACGACTGTTCCAATATAAGTAGCAGCGACTTTCTTTGCTACTTGCCATTGTTGATTGTCCATGTTATCCCTCTTTCTACTATGATGAGCTTGATTTACTATTATGCATATGTATGAGCTTGGACAATTAGACGTATGAAGTGTTTGAAAACATACATGAATTAAAAGATATTAGGGAAGTATTAAAGGTGTTAAAACTTTGTTACATATGAGCCAATCTTTCGAAAGGAAAGGAAATGTATGGTAACATGTAACTAGGTTATTAAAAGATAAACATTATGAAATGATAAGAGGAGTGGATTGTATGAGTACGAAAACAAATGTTGTTGAAGTATTAAACAAGCAGGTAGCAAACTGGAACGTGTTATATGTGAAATTACATAATTATCACTGGTATGTGACAGGACCACACTTCTTTACATTACATGAGAAATTTGAAGAATTTTACAATGAAGCTGGAACAAATATTGATGAATTAGCAGAACGTATTTTAGCGTTGGAAGGTAAACCGCTAGCGACAATGAAAGAATATCTTGCAACATCTAGTGTGAATGAAGGGACAAGCAAGGAGTCTGCAGAAGAAATGGTGCAAACATTAGTGAATGATTACTCTGCACTTATTCAAGAATTAAAAGAAGGTATGGAAGTTGCTGGTGAAGCTGGTGATGAAACATCAGCGGACATGCTATTAGCAATTCATACAACATTAGAACAACATGTATGGATGTTAAGTGCGTTCTTAAAATAAATATAAGTATATAAAGAAAAAAGTCATTGAAAAATTCTTTCAATGGCTTTTTTTGTAATTTTTCAGTTTTCTTTTATGCTATAATATAGTAAAAAGGAGGCGATGCGATGTTTCGCTTTTTCAGAACTGGAAAAGAAGAGCGTGAAATAACGAAAGATGAATTAGAACAAGCGATGGCTAAGTTTCTAGAAAAGAATGCTAATATCGTTTATACAGTATTAGTAAATGATGATTATACAGTAAATTATGATTTGTTAAAGCCGTATTTACTTGCATTTCCAACAAATAGTTTTCTTATTACGAAGGAAACGCTTGAGGTATTTGAACATACAGAAGAAAATCTAAACCTAGTTAAAGAAATTGATATCGTACAAAAAGCAGTAGATCAATACGTAACAGAAAAAGAAATGTTTCCAATTGTTGAAGGTAGTGAAGATCGCCTTATATGCGGGATGAAATTAGGACCGTATTTAAATCGTATATTAAAAAGAGATTTATATATTTCAGAAAAACATTATTTAGTTTCAAGTAAACCAGACAGAAAAAAACAAAAGAGTGGATAGAAGTATGGAAAACAACAATAAATATATTGTTGTCTTTTTTTGTTTTTTAAAATATTGATTTTTCTGATTATTAAACTTTATAATAGACTTATTGGACGAAGAGGAATAATGATTAAGTACTGTTAGTATGAGCTATATACAGTGATTACAAAATGGTATAAAGGTTTGAGAAATAAATATTATAAAAGATTACGGGGGAATGGGTGTATGAAAAATAGTATGACTTACATTCAATTATTAAATGAAACGTTACATTGTTACGCAAATAAAGGAAGTTTGGAAGCATACACTTATATAATAGAGCATGCGAAAGGCATAGTGGGGAATGAGGCGCAAATATATAATTTCAAATATGCACTAGCGGGTGCAGCAGGGCTTGAAGAAGAAGCGATGCATGTAATGAAGGAAGCCATTATAGAAAAGGGTTTTTGGTATGGAAATGAATATTTAATGACCGACGACGATTTAAAACCACTACATAAATTTGAAGAGTTTCATAAAATGGTTCAATTATGTAAAGAAAGAGAAGAATTAGCAAAGAAAACAGAACGAGCAGACGTGAAATTTATAGATGGTAAGAAAAAAGAAAAACTATTTATTGCCATGCACGGAGATCAAGAAAATATAGCAATAGTAGAACCATATTGGAAATCTGTTCTGGATCAAGATTATACGTTAGCTTTACCACAGTCTTCGCAAATTCAGTTTTCAGATGGGTTTGTTTGGGATGATATACATAGAGGGAAAGAAGAATTAAAAGAGCATTACGTTAATTTTAAAGAAAATCATACGGGAGAAAGTGTAATAATTGGTGGTTTTTCTGCTGGCGCAAGAGTAGCTTTGTATACGATTTTACAAAAAGATATAGATGTAGATGGTTTTATTTTTGTAGCGCCGTGGCTTCCAGAGATTGAAGAATGGAATGAGTTGTTGGAAATGCTACAAGATAAAAATATAAATGGATATATAGTGTGCGGGGATCAAGATGAGGATTGTTTTGAATGTACGCAGCAATTTGTACAGTTATTAAGAGATAAGAATATAGAACATAAGTATAAAGTTGTACCCAATTTAAATCATGATTATCCTGAGGATTTTGAAGAGCTATTAAAAGAAGCTATTGCATATATAAATGACAAAAGCAATAAGTAGTAAGAAAGGGAGATGCATCATAATTGATGTATCTCCCTTTTATATTTATAAATTAAAAGCATTTGCTAGTAAGCGATAAGAATTTAATTTATCTTCAAATCGATGAGTAATTGTAACAATCATAAATTCATCAGTATTGTACGCTTTGCTTAAGTTTACGATTTGCTCTTTCACAGAAGATGGATCACCGACGATCATACGTTGACGATTTTCTTTTATACGGAATAAATCATAAGCGCTGTATGAATAATTTTGTGCAGTTTCAATAGAAGGAGTACCAGTTGTACGCTTTCCTTGCTCTAGTAATAAGATTGATAAATCTAAACTAGAAGCAATTTTTTCTGCCTCTTCATTTGTTTCCCCGCAAATAACAAAAATAGAGACGATTGATTTTGGTGTATCTCCTAAATAGGAAGGTTGGAATTGTTCCTGATAAGCTTTCATTACTTCAGGGCCACCGTATCCATTAATAAACTGTGCGAATGCAAAAGAAGCGCCTTGTTTTGCGGCAATCATTGCACTTTCTCCACTAGAACCGAGCAACCACATCTCAGGAGATGTTGGAATGACAGGGGTAGCCTTTAAATTTGCGTAATGATGGTTTTCTGGTACTTGATCATGTAAGTACATTGCAACATCTGCAATTTGTTCTGGATATTGATCAAGTGAGACCATTTTTCCTTCTTGTAGTGCGCGAGTTGCAATTGGCATACCACCAGGTGCTCTGCCGACACCAAGGTCAATACGATTTGGATAAAGAGCTTCTAAAACGCGGAAATTCTCGGCAACTTTATACGGGCTATAATGCGGTAACATAACACCACCTGAACCAACTCTCATACGATCTGTTTTTGCTGCAATATGAGAAATAAGTATTTCAGGACTTGAACCAGCAAGGCTGACGGAATTATGATGCTCAGATACCCAAAAACGTGTGAATCCTAGTTTTTCAACTTCTTGTGCAAGTGTAACTGTATGAGAAAAAGCTTGGGCTGCTGTACTACCATCTGAAATAGGTGATTGGTCTAATACACTTAATTTGATCATAGAATATACCTCTCAATCTTAATGTACATCCTATTATATATTTACTTACGAAAAATGCGTAATAAAATGCTCAAAATAAGAAGTGGATAAACCACCTATCCACTTTTAACGAGGAAAGCCTCGTTCATAATGATTCATTTCGACTAAAGTTAATATATATTCGTAGTTATCAATCTCAAGTTTTAGTTGTTCACGCTCTTTTTTAGATAGATGCATACTATTAAGTTTGTTGCATAGTTGTTGTTTCTTTTCTTCTAAATACTTCTTTGTAGCGTGGTAGTCGCAAGTTTGTTTCATTTTCAACCACTCCTTCTTTGCAATTGCTATATTATACGAGGCGTGAAGAAGTGTGAAAGCTAACTCTTATGTACTTTTAGTGAATATTCCTCTTTCCATGTTGTTATGTTTATGGGGATTTATGAATAAAATGCACTAAACCACTAATGCCCATTTTATCCCGCATTAACGGGCAGTAAAAATCCCACCTCAAAATTCGGCTGGAGCAAAGAAGATAGGTGGGAGATTAACTGCTCATAAAAGCCCGATTGGTGAGGGCTAATAATCAGTGGGGGAAGAACTCCCCCACTGATTATTAGTTGAACTTTATGAAGTAAGGGGTGGAATTGTGCAGAAAGATATAATGTATAACACTGAGATGGATGAAGTGTTGAAAGTTATAAATAAAGGATTAAAGAAGACGACGTGCCCGAAGCAAATTATTGTAGTAGGCGCAGGCATGGCTGGATTAGTTTCGGCCTCTTTATTAAAAGCTGCAGGGCATGAAGTAAAGGTTTTTGAAGCAAACAACCGGGTAGGTGGCCGCATAGAGACGGTTAGAATGGAAGATACCGGATTATATTTGGATGTTGGGGCAATGAGAATTCCGTATTCGCACACATTAACGATGGCATATATAAGAAAATTTGGGCTACAGGTAAGCCCTTTTATTAATAGGAATGAGACGGATATTATTTACGTAAATGGCCGGAAAACGACATTAAAACAATATGAAAAAGACCCAAGCATATTAAAATATCCTGTGGAAATGAATGAAATCGGGAAAACGTCTGAGGAGCTATTATTGTTAGCGGTACAGCCAATTATAAATTTTATAAAAAAGAACCCAGAGAAAAATTGGGATATTGTAGTAAAGGATTTTGGGAGATACTCTACAGGACAATTTTTAAAGTATCATCCTTATCAATATAATACTTACTTTTCGCCAGTAACAATTGAGATGATTGGTGTTCTATTAGATTTAGAAGGCTTTTTGGAAAGGTCATTTGTAGAGACGTTACGTTTTTTATATATTATGCAAGAGGAGAGTGGATTTTGTGAAATTGTAGGCGGGAATGATAGATTACCAAAGTCCTTTTTACCACAATTAGAAGAAAATATTATATATAATCAAAAATTAATGAAGCTACATCAGCACGATAAAGGTGTGACAGCTTTTTATCGAAACGAGCAAACATTTGAGTATAGTAGTATTACAGGGGATTTAGTTATTATTACAATTCCATTTTCGACGATGCGCTTTGTGGAAGTAGATCCATTTGATTCTATATCTCATGAAAAATGGAAAGCAATTCGTGAATTGCATTATATGCCAGCAACGAAAATAGGAATTCAATTTAAAAGTCGATTTTGGGAAGAACAAGGACAATTAGGTGGGAGAATTATAACGGATTTGCCAATTCGTTATGCCTATTATCCAAGTCACGGAATTGGAGAGAAAGGACCTGCTATGATGTTAGGCAGCTATACATGGTCTTATGATGCGTTGTTATGGGATGGATTATCAAAGGGAGATCGTATTTATTACACATTACACAACTTGGCAACAATATTAGGCGGTCAAGTATACGATGAATTCATGTCTGGCATATCAAAAAGTTGGACATTGGATCCATATGCACTTGGAGGATTTGCGCTATTTCAGGCTGGTCAAGAATCCGAACTACAACCAGCAATTATAAAACCAGAGGGGAGATTATACTTTGCCGGAGATCACACAACGTTATATCACGGATGGATACAAGGTGCAATTGAATCTGGCGTTCGTGTTGCGGTAGAGGTGAATGATTAAAATGTATAAAATTCAGAAATTTCTTTACTGTATAGTTTGAGATGGATATTATTATATATAAAAGAATTAAAAGGAGTGTTGAAAGTGAATCCGTTATTATTCGATTTTCCTTCTGAATTTTATACTGAAAGGCTATTTATTCGAATGCCGAAACCAGGTGACGGTAAAGCTGTATACGATGCAATTGGAGCTTCTATGCAAGAATTAAAACCATGGATGGTTTTTGCACAAAAAGAGCAAACAGAGGAAGAAATAGAAGTGAGTATTAGAAAATCGCATATTCAATTTTTGCAGCGTGAGGATTTAAGATTACTAGTTTTTTCGAAAGAAACAGGTGAATTTATTGCATCCGCTGGATTGCATCGTATTAATTGGGATATACCTCAATTTGAAATTGGGTATTGGATTGATTCAAGGTTTAGTGGAAAAGGCTATATGGTAGAGGCTGTAAAGGGTATAACGGATTATGCTTTTTCTGAGCTAAAAGCAAACCGCGTAGAAATTCGATGTGATTCTTTAAATAAGAAGAGTAGAGCGATACCTGCAAAATTAGGCTTTAAGTTAGAAGGTACATTGGAAAGTGCGAGTGTAGCGGTAGATGGAAATGGATTAAGGGATATGTGTGTATTTGCCATGACTAGAAATACATATGAAAAAGAAGAGCTGTAAAGAAACAGCTCTTCTTTTTCTATATTATGGTACAGGATGACCATTAGAGCTTTCGAAAATTGTAAACCATTGTTGACGATCTAAATTAACTTTTGTAGAAAGGGCGGCTGTTTTAACACGATCTAATTTACCAGATCCAACGATTGGCATCATGTTAGCTGGATGAGCAAGCAGCCATGCATACATAACTGTATCAATGCTAGTAACACCTAGTTCGGTAGCAACTTTCTGTAAAGTTTCACGTACACGTACGGCACGTTCTGATTGACCAGTAAAGATTTCTCCGCCAGCAAGAGGCGACCAAATCATCGGATTGATTCGTTTTTCTTGGCATAAATCAATTGTTCCTTTTTCGAAATGCTCAAGATGCATGGCAGATACTTCAATTTGATTTGTAAGGAGCGGGAAATCTAAATAGGAACTTAACATATTAAACTGTGAAGGTAAAAAGTTAGATACACCGAAGTGACGGACTTTGCCTTCTTGTTTTAAGCGTGAGAACGCTTCTGCTACTTCATTTGGATCCATAAATGGATCAGGGCGATGAATGAGCAATACATCAATATAATCTGTATGTAAGTTTTGTAATGAGTCTTCCGCGCTTTTTATTATATGTTCAGCACTCGTATTGTAGTGAGCAACATATCGCTCTGGAAATTTCGGTGATGGGGGAGCGATTCCACATTTTGTGACAATTTGCATGTCTTCGCGTAAGGAAGGCTTGAGTTGTAATGCCTCGCCAAATAATCCTTCACACGTATAGCCGCCATAAATATCAGCGTGATCGAAAGTAGTAATTCCCATCTCCATACAAGCTTCAATGAAAGAAAGTAACTCTTGCTTTGTCATATTCCATTCTGCTAAACGCCAAAAACCTTGAATAATACGAGAAAATTCTAGTGTTTCGGCCATTTGAACTCGTTCCATTATAAGTACCTCCTTGATGAATGAATAATTTTTTGAAAAGGCTTTCTTGCTATGTATTATTATATAGTTACAGTGTCGTACATACAATAAATATGTTTTGCTACAAAAACGATTTTCTCTGTATGCTATAATGTAGAAACATATAGCTATAAGGAGATGTAATGGATGATTCCAGTAACAATATTAACGGGTTTTCTAGGGTCAGGGAAAACGACATTATTAAATCGCATTTTATCAGAGAATCACGGTCAGAAATTAGCAGTGATTGTAAATGAAATAGGGCAAATTGGTATTGATAATCAGTTGATTATGAATGTCGAAGAAGAGATTATGGAGATGACGAATGGGTGTTTATGTTGTACTGTACGTGAAGATTTACTCGTCGCTTTAAAACAATTACTGGACGTAAAAGCAGAAGGGAAAATGGATTTTGATGGATTAGTAATTGAAACGACTGGTCTTGCAAATCCAGGTCCGATTATTCAAACATTCTTTTTAGATCCTGTTATTCAATCTGCATACCAAATTAACGGTGTTGTAACAGTAGTAGATAGTTATCATATACATAAACATTTTGAAAAAGGACTAGAAGCAAAGGAACAAATTGCATTTGCTGATGTCGTTTTAGTAAATAAATTAGATTTAGTGGATGAAGGTGAAAAGGAAAATCTCTTGCAGGAACTGCAAGGTATTAACCCAACTGCAAAGTTAATCGAGGCGACTAACTGTGATGTGGATATTCAATCGTTACTACAAATTCAGACGTTTAAAACGAAAGATACGTTACAAATTTATCCTCATACAGAGCATAATCATCTAGAAGGTGTAAAATCGTTTGTACTGCGTGAAGAACGTCCGTTAGATTTACAAAAACTAAATGAATGGATGTCAGCTGTCGTTCAAGAACTAGGTGAATATTTATATCGCTACAAAGGAATTTTATCGATTGATGGAGTAGATAAACGTATCGTTTTCCAAGGTGTGCATACACTGTTTGCTGCATCATACGATAGAGAGTGGCAAGAGGGCGAAGAACGAGTAAGTGAAGTCGTGTTTATCGGAAAAGATATTAATAAAGAATGGTTCCAAGAACATTTTGAGGAGTGTGTGAAATAAGTCTGCATATATTGCAGGCTTATTTTTTGGAATTAACTAAGTACTCTATGGAAAAATGCTAGATTGCAAGAAACAAAGGATAATAAAAAGCCTGTTTTCACAGGCTTGTATGTTCATCTAATAGTAACTCCATTACAACACCTACAACTGGACCATCGTCATCAATATCACCATTTAAACGGAAACCAAATGACTCGTATAATCCCATTGCGAGTTTGTTGTCTGGATGTAAACTTAAATAAATTATTTTACATTCATATTTATCTTGTAAGAATTGAATGAGTATACGAAGGAAACGTTTTGCGTATCCTTTTCCTTGATATTGTTGGTCAATCATAAATCGATCTAACCATACGCTTTTGCGTTTTTCCAAATACCATCCATACATTGCATACCCTACAAGTGTTTCTCCATCGTATAAACCTACTGACGTTCCGTTTCCCTCAAATAATGATTCTGCTAGAGAAAACGCATTGCTTTCAATAAATTGCTGCTGGTCTTTTGCGACGTTTAAAGCAGCTACCGAACGCCAATTTTTTTCTGATACTTCACAAATGTGAAGAGTCATAATTCCAACTCACCTTCTAAATTAATATAGCTTAAAAGCTAATATGGATAATTTTACTTGTTATTTTGGTCAAGTCAAGTAAGGACAAATAAAAAAGAAGCTGCATGACATATGC
Organism: Bacillus sp. BC08; assembly: GCF_054326875.1. Lineage (NCBI taxonomy): Bacteria > Bacillati > Bacillota > Bacilli > Caryophanales > Bacillaceae > Bacillus > Bacillus sp. BC08. Next base: position 516,346 of record NZ_JBTGPA010000037.1, read on the forward strand.
AGCTTCTTAAAAAAAGTTGATTAGTTAGTAGCTTCTTTCAATGTGTTTACGTTTTCTTCCATTAAAGTGAAGTAATCTTTATTGCTCTTCGCATCATCTTCAGAAATAGTAGCAAGATGATTTAAGCGTAAAATTTTTGTACCCGTTTCTTTTTGAATGACAGATGCTACTTTTGGAGTAGAAAAAGTTTCAAATAAAATATATTGTAGATTATGTTCTTTTACTGTTTTTGTAATTTCAGCAAGCTGTTTTTGAGATGGTTCATCAGAAGCTGAAATACCCGCGATAGCAATTTGTTTTAGGCCATAGCGTTGTTCCCAGTAACCATAAGCCGCATGAGAAACTAAAATATCTTTCGTTTTTGCATTCGCAACAGCTGCTTTAAATTGATCATCTAAATCAGTGAATTTTGTTTGAAGTGCTGCGAAGTTTTTTTCGAACTCTTGTTTATGGTCAGGTTGTAATTCTACAAGTGCATTTTTAATTTTTTCTGCCTGTTTCATTGCTAAAGTAGGATCTAACCAAATGTGCGGGTCTTTATCGTGATGATGTTCATCCTCTTTATGGCCGTCTCCGTGATCATGATGCTCTTCTTCTGTAGAAGTACGCAGTTCAATACCTTTTGATGCATTTACAATTTTAACATTTTCTTTTTGTAATGCTTTTTCCATTTTTTCAGCAAATGGTTCTAATTCAGCACCGTTATAAACGAATAAATCGGCTTTTGCAACTTGTACGGTTTGTTTTTGACTTGGTTCAAATGTATGAGAATCTGCACCAGGCGGGTAAATCGCTTCAACAGTTACATAGTCGCCACCAATTTTTTTTGCGAAATCAGCAAGAGGAAAAATAGTTGTATAAACAGTTAGTTTTCCATCTTTCTTGGCCTTACCTTCTTTTTTATTTGAGCAGCCAGTAAAAATTAAAGTGAAAATAAGTAAGAATGAAAATATAGTCAATCTTTTAGGCATGAAGTTCTCCTCTTTTCTTTTTTTACGGATATATTTTCCCCAATTATAGAAGAAAAATATCATTTTAATACAAAACGGAATAATTACGTTTTAGTTTGCGAACTTAGTATAATACATCTTTTATAAAGTTGCAATAAATAATAATCATTCCGATTTGATTTTGTTATAAAGTTGTCAAATATAGATGTGTTATTTTTGCGAATACATGCATATGTGACAACGCTGTGTTCATATATATGAAAGGAGGGTGTAGAGGGGGATGAGTGTTTGGGTTACTTAATGGAAGCTATTTTATTGATATTAGCGGTAGTATTCCCATTAGCCTTAGTCTTAATTTTTTTAAGAAGATTAATAAGTAATTTAGGAGATGCATCAACAGTCACAAAATTACGAGAGAAAGATGAGAAAAAAGAGTGAGTAAAGCACTATGCGTACGCATAGTGCTTTACTTGTGGTAAAATGAGAAAAGGAAACTCCTAAAAGTTGTATTTTACTGAAGGAGAGAAAAGTAAAATAAGAGGTATATGCATATATGAATAAGCGAACAGCGTTAGTACTTGGTGCAAGTGGTTTAGTTGGACAAGAGATAACGCGTCTATTACTTGAATCAGATTACTACGATTCGGTTACTATTTTTGTAAGAGAACCAATGCAATGGCAACATGAAAAGTTACAGCAAAAGCAAGTAGATTTTTCGATGTTAGAGGAATATAAAGAGTTTTTTGCTGTAGATGACGTATTTAGTTGCCTAGGAACAACAATCAAAAAAGCAAAAACAAAGGCAAATTTCAAAAAAGTAGATTATGAATATACGTTACGAGCTGCTTGTTTAGCTGAAAAACAAGGGGTACAAAATTTCCTTGTCGTATCCTCAATGGGAGCAAATCCTAAATCATTTTTCTTTTATTCGCAAGTTAAAGGGAAAATGGAAGAGGAATTACAAAAATTAGTGATTGGTGGTATTCACATTTTTAGGCCCTCATTATTAGTAGGAAATCGACAAGAATTTCGTTTCAGTGAACGAATGGCTGAAAAGTTATCTCGTATGATTCCTTTTATATTTAAAGGGGCTTTCAAAAAGTATAAGCCAATTTCAGCGAAAGATGTGGCGAAAGGGATGTATATCACTGCATTGCGAGAAGAAACGGGTATCTATTTTTATAACTCAAATGAAATTACAACGATAGAATAACAAACGAGAAGAATGATATGTACTAGTCCATACTTTTTGAGGGATTGCAAAAGGAGGATATACGAATGAGTAAAAAAGAAATGTTGCAAAATGGAATTAAGCAAGTTTTTTACGAAGAAGCATGGTATCCACCTATATCAGATGCGTTAAAGGATCTTACCGCTGCACAAGCGTGTTGGCAACCAGAAGGAAGGACTAGTAATACAATTTGGGAAAATGTAAACCATTTACTTACTTTTAAAGAACGCCTACTTGCCCGCTTACACGAAGATGAAACATTTGTTGCACCACAAAATAATGATGAAACGTTTGTCCAAGGTGGATGTAATGATGAAGATGCTTGGCAACAAACAGTGTTGCGAACAATTCAAGCGCATGATGCTTTACAATCTGTATTAATATCCCTTCAAGAAGCAGAACTAGATCGACTTACCCCTTCTCTTCCAATTTGGCAACAATATCAGAACATTCTTTTGCACGATGCTTATCATACAGGACAAATTGTACAAATTCGCAAGCTTCAAGGTTCATGGCCAGCGCATCGTTCCTATTTATAAACGAAACAAGCGAATTTAAAACAGTATACTATTATAATAAAAAACAATTTCCTACTTAATTTGAGAAATTGTTTTTTTGTTATTTCACTTGTGGTCCACATTATGGAATGTGGATTGAAACCTTGTCGCATATTTAGAGTGTGGCTATGCTTGTTTTGTTCATTGAATTTAATTGTTTTTATATAAAGTTATTTAAATGTAATTCTACATGTAGTGAGAATAAGGAGATAAAAAATAGGCGTATCAAGCAAAAAGTTGATACACCTTAAAATGATATTATAAAATAACATACGTTGTCTTGTAGTATACTTTTAATTTCTCTATATTTAGTCGTACATAATATTCTCGGTTTTATCGCGCTTTAATGGGCAGTAAGACCCCCACCTCAAAATGCAGCGAAAGCAAAGAAGTTAGGTGGGGGATCAACTGCCCATAAAAGTCCGATTGGTGAGGGCTAATAATCAGTGGGGGGATGAAGAAAACCCCCACTGATTAAAG
>NZ_JBTGPA010000038.1:0-14957 GCF_054326875.1 Bacillus sp. BC08
CTCGACTTGCATGTATTAGGCACGCCGCCAGCGTTCATCCTGAGCCAGGATCAAACTCTCCAATAAAGTTAGTTTGTCTAGCATCTAAAAATAAAAATTGACGTTTCACGTTGTTTGTTTCGTTTAGTTTTCAAAGTTCAACATCGCGTTTCAGCGACTTTTATAATTTAACATTTTGCGTTAAATCTGTCAACAACTTTTTTCTTTCGTTCCTGACGACGCTTATTAATTTATCATATTAATCATTTGTTCGTCAATACTTTTTAAAAAAAAGCCAAAATAATTTTATCTTGGCATGATATAAAGCTTAATAACCACTAATGCAGCAACACCGGGTAGACCTAATAAACTTGTGATTGCTGCTGTACCAAAGTTAATTGGAATATGAAAATCAAAATATGTTCCTATAACATTTACGATAAAGAGCAATGCTATTCCCAAAGTAACGTGAAAAAGCGCTTTTCCTATAAAACGTAATGGCTTTGAAGAAACACCAAAAACAAGAAAAATAAAAACTAGAGTAAGAATACCAACAATAACAATTGTAGAATTCATTTTCTTCCTCCTTACGAATGACCTATACACACTCATTTGTATGGGACAAGACGATAAAAAAGAACATGTATCATATAAACTCCGGTCGTTTTATCTCGTTCACCTTTATTCGACAACAGTTCCTTCATAAAAACCACTATTCGTTCTTTCCAAACGAAGTAACCACTAAATGTTTAACGAATAAAATAAAAGGTTCTGCTTTTTCAGCAGAACCTTTTACCATTGTTCCATTTTTACAGGGCGACGTTTTGCTTCTTTTAACAAGAAGAAATATTTTGCCTCTGCTATTTTCAAAGAACAAATCACATCTTGAGATGGTTCCACACTTTGTTCAACCATTCTCTTCTGACGTAACCATTCATTCTTTACTTTTTCTAATAGTACAATTAGTTTATCATCATACTCTTTGCGCAATTTACCCTTTTTTTGAAAGAACATTTTTGTTTCTCCTCTTATACTTCTCTACGACCTTCTAACGCTTTCGACAGTGTCACTTCATCTGCATATTCTAAATCTCCACCCACTGGCAGACCATGTGCAATACGAGTTACTTTAATACCTGTCGGCTTTAAGAGGCGGGATATATACATCGCTGTAGCTTCCCCTTCAATATTAGGGTTTGTTGCCAATATCACTTCTTGTACCGTTTCATCGTGCAGTCGCTTTAAAAGTTGCGGGATATTAATGTCTTCTGGTCCAATTCCCTCCATTGGAGAAATCGCACCACGTAACACATGATATACACCTTGATACTCTTTCATCTTTTCCATTGCGATTACATCTTTCGGTTCCTGCACAACACAAACAACCGATTGATCTCGATGTGAATCATTACAAATATAACAAGGATCGCGGTCAGTAATATGTCCGCATACAGAACAATACGCTAAATCTCGCTTTGCATTCACAAGTGCTTTTGCAAAACCTAACACATCATCTTCTTTCATATCTAATACGAAAAATGCCAATCGAACCGCTGTTTTCGGTCCGATTCCTGGCAATTTCATAAAACTATCAATTAGTTTTGATATTGGTTCTGGATAATGCATATATCAATATCCTCCTAGAACATTCCACCTGGTAAGTTTAAGCCTTTTGTAAATTTACCCATTGTAGAATTTGAAAGTTCATCAGCTTTTTTAAGTGCATCATTTGTTGCAGCTAATACTAGGTCTTGTAACATTTCGATATCTTCTGGATCTACAACTTCTTCTTTAACTTTCACTTCAAGAATTTGCTTATGACCATTTGCAATAACTGTAATCATACCGCCGCCAGCTGTACCTTCAACTGTTTTTTCTCCAAGTTCTTCTTGCGCTTTTGCCATATCTTTTTGCATCTTTTGCATTTGTTTCATCATATTATTCATATTTCCCATTCCGCCACGCATCATAATTAATTCCTCCTAATTATTATTACTCTTTTATTTCAATAAGTTCTTGCCCTACTAATTTTACCGCCTCTTCTATAAGAGGATCTTCTTTTTTCTCTGGGCTTTCTTCGGCATTCCCACCTTCACGCTGTAAAAAATCTTCACGGATTTTACCCCATTCACTTTTTGGAATGGCAATCATATTTAATCTTTTACTTAGCAATTCAAATAAAGCTTGTTCCACTGTATCCATGGCTTCTCGATTCTCGCTTGCCATTTTACAGTGAATCTCATATTGAAACGCTAAAACGTAAGTATCATCCGAAGCCGCTACCGGTTCGCTATTTTCTAATAAAACAGCAAACGCTACTTTGTTGTATGCTTTGAGTCTTCCTAACAACTCACCCCACACAGCTTTTAATTGTTCTAAATCCTGACGCTTCGCTTGCTTTAACACTTCATTTACGCGCCCGACAGGAATCTTCATACTACCTGTACGCACTGGCTTTGGTGTTGCACGTGTCTCTCTGACTTCCTGCTGCACACCAGCCGGCACACCATTCTTTTTAACTTCTTCTAACTCTTTCTCCAATTGCTGCATCCTGTTCATAATTGCTTGTAAACGATCTGCACCGTTCGCTTGCATCATAAACTGTTGACACAGTTGCACCATAACAACTTCTAAGAAAATGCGCGGATGATTTGTCCACTTCATTTCCTGTTGTCCCTTACTAAGAGTATGAATGATTTCATAGATTACTTCCGGTTGCATTTCTTCACTTAACATCCGGAATTGCTCATCTACCATTACTCGTTCCAACATATGTTCCAGTTGTGGTGAAGTTTGATATAAAAGCATATCGCGATAATAGTAAATGAAATCCTCCATAAAACGAACTGGATCTTTCCCTTTACCCATCATCTCATCTATGATACGTAATGCTCTTGATACATCATTTTCACGTATACATTCTACTAAGTTACCTAAGTATTGCTGGGAAACAGAACCTGTTACAGCTAATACATCTTCTGTCGTAACTGTCTCATCACTATAAGATATTGCCTGATCAATAAGACTAAGCGCATCACGCATACCACCCTCAGCGGCACGTGCAACAATTTGTAACGCCTCATCTTCTACTTGCGTACCTTCATTCGTCACAACCGTCGATAATCTCTCAACAATATCATTTACTGATATTTTTCGAAATTCAAAACGCTGGCAACGTGAAATGATTGTAGGCGGAATCTTATGCGGTTCTGTTGTCGCCAAAATAAAGATGACATGTCCTGGCGGCTCTTCTAACGTTTTTAAAAGCGCATTGAAGGCACCCATGGAAAGCATGTGGACTTCATCAATAATATATACTTTATATTCTACAGCACTTGGAGCATATTTTACTTTATCTCTAATATCTCGAATTTCATCTACACCGTTATTTGAAGCCGCATCAATTTCTAATACATCTGAAATGGATCCTTGTGTAATCCCCAAACAAGAAGGACATTCATTACAAGGTTCAGCTACCGGAGCATGTTCACAGTTGATTGCTTTTGCAAATACTTTTGCAATTGTCGTTTTTCCTGTTCCCCTCGGCCCAGAAAATAAATAAGCATGTGAAACTTTCTCTTGAAGAAGGGCATTTTGCAACGTTTTTGTCACGTGCTTTTGACCAACTACATCTTCAAACTTTTGCGGTCTCCATGTTCGGTATAACGCTTGGTATGACACGAAAATACGGCCTCCCTCAAAGGTTATTATCTCATTTATTATAACCCATTCTGTTTATAGATTCCAAAAGTTATTTTCTATACAAAAAACCCACCTTAATATTAAGGTGAGTTTTGTATACATATATAACTGCCGTGCACCTTCTGTCGATTACGTACCATAAGCGTTACTCAAGCAGTTAGCTCGGTTCAGGCACTCCTGCGGCACACGAGAAGACCCGCTTATTGCTGCTTCCTTCCGGACCTGACAAGGTTCACGGGGTCCCGTTGCGCAGGACCCAAACGTCAACACCACTTACTTAAGGCAGACCTTACAGCAACATAACCTCGAGAAGGGATTCGGCCTCGCTAGAGCGGATTGCGAGTATAGGGCACCGCTACCTCCCCGCTTAGCACGGCAAAGTTAAAACCAATATTCGGTTGCCTTCATTAAAGGCATTATCAGTATAACTTGTTTTTTTATAAAATGCAAATACCTTAATTCTCTTTGCTTTTCTCTAATTTCTTGCTCGCTTTTCTTTTTTTTCGAAGCTCTCTAAAAAAGTTTGTTAACAACGTACCGCATTCTTCTTCTAATACACCAGCCACTACTTCACACTGATGATTAAAGCGTTCATCCGTTAAAAGATTCATCAATGTCCCTGCACATCCACCTTTCGGATCACTTGCACCATATACAACTCGCTTCACTCGTGATAAAACAATTCCACCCGCACACATCGGACAAGGCTCTAATGTTACATATAATGTCGCATCTTCTAAACGCCATGTCCCTAATTTTTTGCAAGCTTCATCAATAGCTAACAACTCAGCGTGCGCTATTGACCTTTGCTCAGTTTCCCTTAAATTATGAGCAACACTAATTACTTCACCATCTAACACTATAACTGCACCAATCGGTACTTCTTGTATTGCCTCTGCCTTTTTAGCCTCTTCTATTGCTAACTGCATAAAATAAATATCTTGATCGTGTTCCATACCATAGTCCTTTCATTACAAATAAAGTACACTAATTTTCATTTACTACACATGGGATAACTTTTACAAATTCAATCCACCCTAATAAAAAAGAGAGGGGATTACATATGAAGAATACTGCTTTACTTATTATCGATATGATTAATGACTTTCAATTTTCACACGGGCCCACCCTAGCCAAAAAATGCGAAATTATAATAAACCCTATTTTACAATTAAAGAATACAATGAAATCCCTTGGCTATCCCATAATTTATGTTAATGACCATTATCAACTTTGGAGATCTGATATTGACCAACTAATTACTCATTGTACAAATGAGTATAGTGAAAATATTATTCGTAAGATTGCCCCAAATTCTGATGATTACATTTTTATTAAACCACATTACTCTGCTTTTTATGAAACACCTTTAAATTCTTTATTAGGCTATTTAAAAATAGAAAATCTCATATTAACAGGAGTCGCAGGGAATATATGTATCCTCTTTACCGCTAACGATGCTCATATGAGAAATTATACACTGCATGTACCACAGGACTGTATTGCCTCTAATCATGATCAGGATAACTTACATGCTTTAAAAATAATGGAAACCACATTAAAAGCAAATATAGTACCGTCATCTCAATTAAAAATTAATTAATACATATATCTATTTGCTAACTTTTTATATCAAATTAACCCGCTCGCTTCCCTCTTGTGCTACAATAATTCTGTTTTGTGTTTTTAGTAGTCACGGTAAATCACTGATTGAAAGGAGGAAACAGCGTGACCGGAGTACCATTTATCACGGTTGAAGGACCAATTGGTGTTGGAAAAACTTCACTTGCGAAGGAAATTTCAACTCACATGCAACTCCACTTACTAAAAGAGATTGTTGATGAAAACCCTTTTTTAGGAAAGTTCTATGAAGACATCGACGAATGGAGTTTTCAAACAGAGATGTTCTTTCTTTGTAATAGATACAAACAATTAGAAGATATTAACATAAAGTTTTTGAATCAAAGGAAGCCAGTAGTAGCAGATTATCATATATTTAAAAATCTAATTTTCGCATCCCGTACATTAAAAGATTCTCAATACGATAAGTACATGCAAATCTATCGTATTCTTACACAAGATATGCCTGTACCAAACGTAATCGTTTATTTAACAGCTAGCTTGGAAACATTACAAGCACGAATTGCAAAGCGCGGAAGAGAATTCGAAAAAAATATGGATCCAAATTACTTACTACAGCTCACAAAAGATTACGAAACGGCAATGGATACTTTTAAAAAGGATCATCCGGATATCCCAGTATTGAAATTTAACGGAGACGATATGGATTTTGTAAAAAATCCTGATGATTTAAACGTCATCCTATCCGCCCTTCAAAATACTCTCTTAAAGGAGTCGAAATAATAATGAATTTAAGGCAAAAATATGATATACCAAATGACGCAGTAATCACTATTGCTGGAACAGTAGGTGTCGGTAAATCAACTATGACAACTGCATTAGCTAACGCTTTAGGCTATCGCACATCATTTGAAAAGGTAGACTCTAACCCGTATTTGGACAAGTTCTATGCTGATTTCACACGCTGGAGCTTTCACTTGCAAGTGTACTTTTTAGCAGAACGATTTAAAGAACAAAAAAGAATTTTCGAATACGGTGGCGGTTTTGTTCAAGATCGCTCTATCTATGAAGACACTGGAATTTTCGCAAAGATGCATCATGAAAAAGGTACAATGACAGAAACTGATTATGAAACATACAAAGGTTTATTTGACGCTATGGTCATGACTCCTTACTTCCCTCATCCTGATTTATTAATTTACTTAGAAGGTTCTTTCGATGATATTGTTGATCGTATCCAAGAGCGTGGACGTCCGATGGAACAACAAACACCGATTGAGTATTGGAAAGAGATGCATGGCCGTTACGAAAACTGGATTAATAACTTTAATGCATGCCCTGTTTTACGATTAAACATTAATGAATACGATATTTTAAAAGATGGTGATTCAATTGAACCAATCATTAAAAAAATTGGCCATTTTTTAAAACAAACACGTAAACTTGTAAAATAAAAAACCCGTGCATACGCACGGGTTTTTCTATTAAATTACTTCTTTTTTGTCGGAGCAATAATTTCACTCTCAGGTTTTCCAGCATTAATACGCTGACGAACAGTACTTGTACTAATATCGTATGTTTCAGCAATCTCTTTAACAGTCATTTCTTTCCCGTTAATCACTGCTGTTAATACTTTACCTGTACGTTTTGGGGCTGCTTCTTTCTTTACAGCTGTCTTTTCAACTTTTTTTGGCACCTCTACTTTTGTCGCAGTTTGCTTTACATCACAAGTGCAACCACAAAGTTTACGGAATGTATCATCGCTAATAATACGAGAAACATTTGCACCACTGTTTAAAATTCTATTGTTCTTACAGACAGGACATTGTACATAATATAAAGTTTTTCCATCTAAAGGAAACGTTTGTATAATAAGATCCATGTTGACTCCTTTCATATCTATGAAGATAATCATCGGAATATGAGTGTGTAATAAGGGGAAAATCTCCTTACACCATACTTTATGATTGGTTTTAAAATAAAAACTCGTTACGTGTTGGTAACGAGTTCTCCAATCTCCACTTATATGCGCTGTTGTCAATTATATCTGGAGGAGGTAGAGGGATTCGAACCCCCGCGCGACTCTCGCCGCCTGTCGGTTTTCAAGACCGATCCCTTCAGCCAGACTTGGGTATACCTCCATATTGACATCAAATATAATATCAAAAGAAAAACAGTTAGTCAACCCTACTAAAATAAATTATGAGGAAAGGAAAATTTTTCTTTTCCTCTCCTACATTATAGTACTGACAACGCTCATAATTACCAATCACTCATACCGATGAATGTTTATATTTACTTAATAACTGTTTTTCCTCCCATATAAGGGCGAAGAACTTCTGGAATTATAATTGTACCATCTTCTTGTTGGTAGTTCTCTAAAATAGCTGCAACCGTACGTCCAATTGCAAGACCAGATCCATTTAATGTATGAACATGTTCTGGTTTTCCGTTTGGCTCACGACGGAAACGGATATTTGCACGTCTCGCTTGGAAAGCCTCAAAATTACTACAAGAAGAAATCTCACGATATGTGCCATAGCTTGGAATCCATACTTCGATATCGTATTTCTTCGCTGCTGTAAATCCTAAATCGCCTGTGCACATGCTCATAACGCGATATGGCAACTCTAATAATTGTAACACGCGTTCTGCATCATTTGTTAGTTTTTCTAACTCTTCATAAGAATCTTCTGGTTTTACGAATTTTACAAGCTCTACTTTGTTGAACTGATGCTGACGAATTAAGCCACGTGTATCACGGCCAGCTGAACCTGCTTCAGAACGGAAACAAGAGCTAAATGCAGCATATCGTATAGGCAATTGCTCTTTATTTAAGATTTCATCACGGTGCATATTCGTTACAGGTACTTCAGCTGTTGGAATTAAGAAGTAATCTTCACTTTCGATACGGAATGCATCTTCTTCAAATTTCGGAAGTTGTCCTGTTCCTGTCATACTTGCACGATTTACCATATACGGAGGTAACACTTCTTCGTATCCATGTTCGTCAGTATGAAGATCAAGCATAAAGCTAATTAAAGCACGCTCTAATCTTGCGCCAGCACCTTTATAGAATACGAAGCGGCTTCCCGTTACTTTCCCAGCACGCTCAAAATCTAAAATTCCTAAATCTGTAGCAAGATCCCAATGTGGTTTTGGTTCATAAGCAAATTCTTTCACTTCTCCCCAAGTACGTGCTACTACATTATCATCTTCTGTTTCACCAACTGGAGCAGATTCATGGGGGATATTTGGAATAGATAACATTAATCTTTCTAAATCTTCTTCAACTGTACGAAGTTCATTATCAAGATCTTTTACTTTTTCTCCAACTTCACGCATTTCTAGAATTAGAGCTTCTGCATCTTTCTTTTCGCGCTTCAATACAGAGATTTGTTGAGATACTTCGTTACGTTTACTTTTTAGTTCCTCTGTTTGAACAAGTAATTCTCTTCTTCTCGTATCCAGCTCTTCAAAACGACCAAAATCAGTTAAATCTTCGCCTCTATGCTGTAACTTTGCTTTTACTTCTTCAAAATTTGTACGTAAAAATTTAATATCAAGCATTATATACTCCTCCTTTTATTTTATAAAACACAAAAAACTCCCGTCCCTATATAAAGGGACGGGAGTTAACCCGCGTTGCCACCCTAGTTGAAAGCATTACCGCCTTCCTCTCAAGTAGAAATAACGGCTCTTCACCGGGAATGTTTACTAATCATAAAGATATTCCACATTCCATTCCAGGATGGATTCACAAACTGTTTCTATCGATTTCCACCAACCATCGACTCTCTATAAGAAACGGCATTTGTTACTACTTCCTATCAACACGCTTATTTTATAAAATTGTTACCATCAATTTACTATAATCTTATACAAGTTGCAAGTTACTTATACAACTTTTTTCATTTTCGCTTCTTTTACCATTTCTACAAAGTATGCTGTCACACGATGATCATCCGTTAATTCTGGATGGAATGAAGCAGCTAAAAACTGATTTTGTTTTACCGCTACCATTCGATCACCATGTGTGGAAAGTACTTCAACATCATCAGCCACATGTACAACATACGGGGCACGGATAAATACACCAATAAAGTCTTCTCCTACACTTTTAATTGAAAGTGCAGCTTCAAAGCTATCTTTTTGGCGTCCGAACGCATTGCGCTCTACTGTAATATCCATAGCACCAATATGTGCTTCTTCATAGCCAATAAGTGTTTTTGCAAGAAGAATCATACCTGCACATGTACCAAACATTGGTTTACCAGACTTCGCGAATGTACGAAGTGGTTCCATGAAAGCATACTTATCAATAAGACGGCGCATTGTTGTACTTTCACCGCCTGGTAAAATAAGACCATCAATCTCTTCAAGTTGCTCAATACGCTTTACAACAACAGCTTCTGCACCACTTGCTTCAACTGATTTCACATGCTCACGAACTGCACCTTGAAGACCTAGTACACCGATTTTCACCATTTTAAAGTTCTCCTTCAATTACCATCCACGCTCTTGCATGCGTTGTTCTGGTAATAACGTTGAAATTTCGATACCTTTCATCGCATTACCTAATCCTTTAGAAAGGCTTGCAATTAGTTGATAATCCTCATAATGAGTCGTCGCTTCAACGATTGCGCGTGCAAATTTCTCTGGATTTTCTGATTTGAAGATACCAGATCCAACAAATACACCATCCGCACCAAGTTGCATCATTAACGCTGCATCTGCTGGTGTTGCTACACCACCTGCTGCGAAGTTTACAACCGGCAAACGACCAAGGCGTTTAATTTCAAGTAGTACTTCATAAGGAGCACCAGTATTTTTTGCATATGTCATTAACTCATCTTCACGTAAACTTGCAACTTGACGGATTTCTGCATTGACTTGGCGCATATGACGCACTGCCTCTACAATGTTTCCTGTTCCTGGTTCACCTTTTGTACGAAGCATAGATGCACCTTCTGCAATACGACGTGCAGCTTCTCCGATATCACGGCAACCACATACAAACGGAACTGTGTAATCACGTTTATTTAAATGGTATACTTCATCAGCAGGAGTTAATACTTCACTCTCATCGATATAGTCTACCCCTAATGATTCTAATACACGTGCTTCTACAAGGTGACCGATACGGCATTTTGCCATAACCGGAATTGACACTGCACCCATAACTTCTTCAACGATTGTTGGGTCTGCCATACGAGAAACGCCACCTGCTGCACGAATATCTGCTGGTACACGCTCTAGTGCCATAACGGCAACTGCGCCTGCCTCTTCTGCAATTTTTGCTTGTTCAGCGTTAATTACGTCCATAATAACGCCGCCTTTTTGCATTTCTGCCATTCCACGTTTTACACGTTCTGTCCCTGTTACATTTGTCATGTTACAAAAACCCCCCTAGGTGAATTGCTTTTCCCCGTTAAAGGCGAAAATTAAGAATACTCTTACATTCTACCACTAACTATCAGATGCTTGTCTACTACTTTTTCATAAAGTCGGTATGAAAAATAGGAATAAGAAAAAGCCCCTACAATGAGGAGCTTTTAAAACCAACCTTTTACTGTATCAACAGCACTATTCCATATACCACTAAAGAAAGAACCAATTCCACGCATAGAACGAGTAAACCAATTCGCTTCTTCTACTGCAGATGTTGTTACAAGATCTATTTGTAATGACTTACCAGATAAAAATCCAGGATCATTCACGTCTTTTGGTGTGATTACCATTTGGCCAAGTGCAGCTCCCTTTTTAATCGGTGCTTCTTGTCCCTTACCTGCTTCTTTTAATTCTGTTTTATAAGCACCTTTACTTCCCTTTGGCACTGGAAGTGAAACAGCTTGTTTTGTTTGAACTGCTACATCTTTATCTTTAGCATTTTCTACTCGTACTGTTTCTTGTCCTTTTACTGAAGAATCTTTTTTATATATTTGCTTCATTTCAAAGTTAGCAAATCCATAATCATATAGCTTCTTTGTTTCATCAAAACGTGCTGTATGAGAACTTGTTTTAATAACTACAGAAATAAAACGCATACCATTTCTTTCAACCGTACCAGTGAAACAATCCCCTGCTTCTGGAGTCGAGCCTGTTTTCAGGCCATCAACGCCATCATATTCTTTCACTAAGCCCTTTAACATCCAGTTCCAGTTCGACATTGCAAACTTCTCTTTTTCTGGACGGAATTCTTTTTTCGGGATTTTTGCTGTATCTAACACTTTTGGATAATCTTTAATTAAATGTTGTGCTAAAGTTGCAACATCCTTTGCAGACATTTTATTTTCCTCATCCGCTGTTGTTCCTTCAGGATGCATTCCCTTTAAATCTTTGTTCGTTAAACCTGTAGAATTGACAAATTTATAATTTTTCAACCCTAGTTCTTTTGATTTATCATTCATCATTTTTACGAAGTCTACTTCTTTACCTGCAATTGCTTCTGCTAATGCAATTGTTGCACCATTTGCAGAAAAGATTGCCATTGCTTCGTATAGCTCTTTTACTGTATAAGTGCCACCGTTTTCTAATGCAACATTTGATAATGAAGCATCTTGTGAAACTTTATACGCATATTCAGAAACCTTAATTTTTTGATCCCACTTAAGTTTTCCTTTATCCACTGCTTCGTGAACTAAATATTCACTCATCATCTTCGTCATACTAGCAATGGATAATAATTCATCTGCATTCTTTTGATATAAAATTTTCCCAGAATTCGCTTCTACTAAAATTGCCGCACCTGCTTCAATGTTTAAAGCAGCTCCTGTTTCAGCTGATGCATTGCTATATGGTATAAAAATGCTACAAGCTAGTGTAAGCACTGTTACTAAAGCAATGAATCTTTTGCAAAACATACCTTTCACGTTTGTTACCCCCAATATCTATGTACTCACATAACCGTTATTCTAACATAATCAAAAAAAAATAGACAGAGATATCAAATCTCTGTCTATTTGTATATAAGACATTATAATGAGTAGTTTGGAGCCTCTTTTGTAATTTGTACGTGATGAGGGTGGCTTTCACGTAAACCAGCACCTGACATACGAATGAATTGTGCATTCTCACGTAAGAATTCTAAATTCTGTGCTCCGCAATATCCCATACCGGCACGTAATCCACCAACTAATTGATGAACTGTATCTGCTAAAGGCCCTTTATATGGTACACGACCTTCAATACCTTCTGGAACAAGTTTCTTATTTCCTTCTTGGAAGTAACGGTCTTTACTTCCTTTTTCCATCGCTCCGACAGAACCCATACCACGATATACTTTAAATTGACGACCTTGGTAAATTTCAGTTTCTCCAGGGCTTTCAGCAACACCAGCAAACATACTACCTAGCATAACAACGTGTGCTCCTGCTGCTAAAGCTTTTACCATGTCACCAGAGTACTTAACACCACCATCAGCAATAACTGGAATACCGTGTTTACGAGCTTCTGTTGCACAATCATAAACTGCTGTTAATTGTGGTACACCAACGCCAGCTACAACACGTGTCGTACAGATAGATCCTGGTCCAATACCAACTTTAACTACGTTTGCACCTGCTTCAATTAATGCTTTCGTTGCTTCAGCAGTAGCAACATTTCCAGCGATAATATTTAGTGATGGATATTTCGCACGAACTTCTTTTACCTTATCAATAACACCTTGAGAATGTCCATGAGCTGTATCAAGTACGATTGCATCTACGCTAGCTTTTACTAATGCGTCGATACGAAGCATAGCATCAGCCGTTACACCAACCGCTGCTCCAACTAATAAGCGTCCTTGCTTATCCTTCGCAGAATTTGGGAATTCAATTACTTTTTCAATATCTTTTATTGTAATAAGCCCTTGTAATACACCGTTGTTATCAACAAGAGGGAGTTTTTCAATTTTATACTTTTGTAGGATCTTTTCAGCTTCTTCCAGTGTTGTACCAACTGGAGCTGTAATTAGCTTTTCTTTTGTCATTACGTCGGAAATTTTGATTGAGTAGTCTTGGATAAAACGCATATCACGGTTTGTAATAATACCAACTAATTTTCGCTCGTCTAAATTATTTACAACCGGTACACCTGAGATACGGTATTTTCCCATAAGATGTTCTGCATCATATACTTGATGTTCTGGAGTTAAAAAGAAAGGATCTGAAATAACACCACTTTCAGAACGTTTTACTTTATCAACTTGCTCTGCTTGTTGTTCAATAGACATGTTTTTATGAATAATTCCTAAACCGCCTTGACGAGCCATTGCAATAGCCATATCAGCTTCTGTTACTGTATCCATTCCTGCACTAATTAACGGGATGTTTAACTGTAAGCTTTCAGATAAAACTGTTTTAACACTTACTTCTCTTGGTAGTACATCTGACTTTGCTGGTACAAGTAATACGTCATCAAAAGTCAAACCTTCTTTAACAAATTTAGATTCCCACATAATTGTTCCCCCCATGATACCAGAAATTATTATTAGTAGCTTATCAATTGGTTAAAATACTGTCAAGGACGTATATATATGTTAGAATTTTTAGACAATAAAAGGAGCGTAATATATGCATCAAACACATTGTACTTGGCAGCAACTAAGTTTCTTCTTTTCATCTCAAAATGTACAACGTTATCTTGCCCGTTGTTATGAAAAATCCTCCATACAAGATGCTGAAAAAAAAAGTTTCGAAAATTGTTATCCCTTTATTTATTACTTAGAACACGGGAAAAACTATTATGAATTATATAAGGTAGCCCCCTTTTCGATTCAGCCAATGTTATTGTTTTATGGAATGAGCCAACTTTTTAAAGCCTGCTTACTAACTATTGATCCGAACTATCCAGAATCCACTACTGTTTTAGCTCATGGTGTTACAACTCGTAAACGAAAAAAACAGGGATATCAATTTTTAGAAGATGAGGTAAAGGTACAAAAAAACGGATTATTTACTCATATTGCAGAACAGCTGTTTCACATGAAACACTTAGAAGCAGAGAAGTTTAACATGTTGGATTTAATGGGAAATATTCCTGAATTACAAAATTTATTTCGCTACAGTCAAAGAGGGGGTACTTTATATAAAATCGATTCAACAAATACAAATGAACTTTCCTTTTCAGCCAACATACTAGATCGACTTCATATGACTACAGAGAGATTTTCACGTTACATTGAATCAACTTGTAAGCATTTATCCATACAACATGTCCCCGGGAAAACGAGCGGATCAAATTTGCTTTTTACAGCTCCTATCCAGTCGTGGAACCCTATATATAGTACGCCTTTATACTACGAATATCTTGCTGATACTTATTACTTACCAATTCCAGCTGACCCGAGAAATCCTAAACCCGTATTACCTGAACTTCTTGTTCATTATTTATTGCTCTACAATTTAAGCATGATTTCTAGATATGAAACAGATTGGTGGTATGATTTACTTGGGAGCTATGGCTCTGAAGATTATCCATTTATTTATCAATTTCTTACTATTTCTGCTCAAAAAATCCCTTACTATATTTCGTCTTTTTTACTAACAGAACCGATCCTATTTCATGGGAAATAAAAAAACACAAGTCAAAAGACTTGTGTTTTTAATTGCTTGGCGACGTCCTACTCTCACAGGGACAAGGTCCCAACTACCATCGGCGCTAGAGAGCTTAACTTCCGTGTTCGGTATGGGAACGGGTGTGACCTCTCTGCCA
>NZ_JBTGPA010000039.1:0-310 GCF_054326875.1 Bacillus sp. BC08
TGAATTTACGTACACAGTAGATGAAGTGAAAGTTGAAGGTTATGAAACAAAAGTAGAAGGAACGACAATCACGAATACTTATAAGAATACGGACAAAACAGAAGTAAATGGTAAGAAAGTCTGGGAAGACTACAACAACAAGTTCAACACACGTCCAGGAAGCATCAAGGTTGAATTGCTTCAAGATGATAAAGTGATACAAGACACGACAGTGAAAGCTGATGAAAAAGGAAACTGGAATTTCAGCTTTAAAGATCTACCGAAGTATGATGGACAAGGAAATGAAATTCAATACAAAGTAAGCGAAGTG
>NZ_JBTGPA010000040.1:0-75263 GCF_054326875.1 Bacillus sp. BC08
TACAAGACGATCGTTTCCAAGTTTCTCTAGTACAGGATGACTATATGTTTCTTTTACAGTTGTTTTTAGTGCGTCAATTGCTGTATTTCCTGTTATGAAAATGCGTGACTCATCTTTATTTTCTTTCTGTAAGTTCGTTGCCGATTTTGATGTAGGTGAGAAATGAAGATCTGCCATGACGCCTGTTAGTTGGCGATTCATCTCTTCTGGGTATGGAGAATATTTATCCCATGTACGAAGTCCTGCTTCTACATGACCTACTGGAATTTGATTGTAGAAAGCAGCTAAACTTGCGATAAATGTTGTCGTTGTATCACCATGTACAAGTACAATATCCGGCTTTGCTTCTTTCATTACTTTATCCAAACCTTCTAAACCACGCGTTGTAATATCAATTAAAGTTTGGCGGTCTTTCATAATATTCAAATCGAAATCTGGCGTAATTCCAAAGATACTTAATACTTGGTCTAACATTTGACGATGTTGTGCTGTTACAGTCACAATTGATTCAATTTTCTCTGAATGCTTTTGCAACTCTAACACAAGAGGTGCCATTTTAATTGCTTCTGGGCGTGTCCCGAAAATTGTCATTACTTTTAAACGTTCAGTCATTTCATTGCCTCTTTCTTTTACTAGTTAAAAATCTGGTAGTATTGTTACTGTATTATTATACATGAAAGTTATAAGGAAAAGGGGGAATCACCCTCAATAGAAGATATTGAAATTTAATTGCGGGGCATTTTGTATAATGAAATTGAAGAGTAAGAGAAATATTGATATTAGATTGATTTTGTGAAAATCATTTCAATAAATGAAATGAAAAATATATATAAAAGTGATAAAGATAAGATAATATATTTTTTGGTATTTTTATTTTAATGTTAAAATATAATAATTTAAAGAAAATAGGAGATAAAAAGAGAAAATGCTAATAATTATCCTGAAAAAAAACAAAAAAGGTGTAATATTAGGTTTTTCTTTCGAGATTTTCTCCTATATAATGATTTATGAATACGACATTAAAGGCTAATAATATTTGATATAATTTGCCTTTCCCTAACTTGGGTATACACTCTTTTCAACCTCCGTGTCAGAGATAATACATATTGAAAAGAGTGTATACATTTTTTTATTTAGAAGAGAAATTTTGAAATCCTTTTTTATAATGACAAATAAGATTTAAAATGGGATAATGATAGTATAACTTCCAGTGGTATGACCAATCTTTTGTAAGGAGAGAAGTGTATGCTAGATATTCAACAAATTAAAGAAATAATTCCTCATCGCTATCCATTTCTACTAGTGGATAAAGTTTTAGAAGTAGAAGAAGGAAAGCGTGCTATTGGGATAAAGAATGTTACAGCTAATGAAGAATTTTTTAATGGGCATTTTCCAGATTATCCTGTAATGCCAGGTGTTTTAATTGTAGAGGCTTTAGCACAAGTTGGTGCTGTTGCTATGTTGAAGAAAGAAGAGAATCGTGGTCGCTTAGCATTCTTCGCAGGCATCGATAATTGCCGTTTTAAACGACAAGTACGCCCAGGGGATCAGCTTCGTTTAGAAGTTGAAATGACGCGTGTACGTGGAGCAATTGGAAAAGGAAAAGCAATTGCTACTGTAGATGGTGAAATTGCTTGTGAGACAGAAATAACGTTCGCTCTTGGAGATAAAAAAGAATAATAAACGTAAAATGTTTTTTATACAGATAGGTGGATACCGGGCTGAGTTTGTAGCCTTGTGTCCACCTATTTTATTTGCAAGTAGTAATATGTGATTTGCTTAGCAAAGAGGTTTAGGAGTAGGAATACTTTAGACTGTTAATAAGAGTTTTGAATAAATAGGTCAGGGGAAATTTTGGAATAATAAGAAGGCAATTTATATAAATTTGCAGGTATTTATAGTGTGATGAGAGAATAAAGTAAAGGTAGGAATTTATACATTAAATTGTTAAGCATATAGGTTACAGAACTTTAAAAAAATTAGAAAAGTTCACAGCGATTTCATAAGAAAAACACAACTTGTTAGTAAAAGAAATATAAAATAAGTTTATCAAAATAGAGAAAAGAGATGATGAATGTGAAGCTATGCGAGGTTTTACATGATTATGAGAATGGAAAGTTTAAAGATGGCGATATGTTTTTATATCAAAATAATCCAAAGATGATTGCAATTTTTAAATCGGGTAATTTTGTTTGGAGCGATGATCATGTAGCTGTTAATTGCAAAGATATTTCAAAAGATATTTGGTACATCAGAGAAAAGTAGTGAAGGGCTAAAGTTACTATGTATAGAGTTTTATTTGTATTAATTATCTGAATGTTAAGTTATTTATCTTTGGTATGCATGAAACAAGAAATTTCTATAAATATAGAAGAAATCCATCTTAATGCGAGAGGATGGCCAAACCGAAAAGTAATTAGACATAAGAAGTGTAACTTTTTTTATTTTATGGGGAAATTACACTTATATGAATATAGAAGATAATAAAAAACTTCATCATTTAATTGATGGAGTTTTTCTGGTTTTGATGGCAAATACTAATTGCTCTTTTTAATTTATCTTTTATTTTTAATCAAGAATAATGTAATATAGTGGGGAGTATAAAAATAGATATATTATTTTAAAATTTTGATAAAGAGGGTAAAGGTATGAAAAAGAAAATTTTATTTTGGGTACTCGGTATTCTTGGGGTACTAATCATAGGCGGGGGAGTTTATGCCTATAATGTATATTCTTCTGTATCTAATACATTAAAGGAAGTTCATCAACCTTTAAAGCGTGATCAAAACAACAGTAACGTTGGAGAAAAAGTTAGCAAGAGTGAGCCAGTGTCAATTTTATTACTAGGAGCAGATGAGCGTGGTGATGATAAGGGGCGTTCAGATTCTTTAATGGTGATTACATTAAATCCTAAAAATAACTCTATGAAAACAGTAAGTATTCCTCGTGATACTTATACAGAAATTGTTGGAAAAGGTAAAAGCGATAAAATCAATCATGCTTATGCATTCGGCGGAGTAGATATGTCTGTAGCGACAGTCGAAAATTTCTTAAATGTTCCTATTAATTATTATATTGAAGTGAACATGGAAGGCTTTAAAGATATCGTTGATGCAGTCGGTGGGGTAGATGTAACTAATGATTTAGAATTTACGCAGGATGGACATCATTTTGCGAAAGGGAATATTCATTTAACAGGTGACCAAGCTCTAGCATTCACACGTATGCGTAAACAAGATCCACGTGGTGACTTTGGTCGTCAGATGCGCCAACGTCAAGTGATGCAAGGTGTTATCAAAAAAGGTGCAAGCTTCTCTTCTTTAACAGGTTATGGAGATGTATTAGCAGCAATTCAAAAGAATGTGAAGACAAACTTAACGCAAGATCAAATGTTTGATATGCAAAAGAACTATAAAGATTGCTTGAAAAATAGTGAGGATATCCAAATCCCAGGTGACGGTCACAAGGCCGCTGATGGCATTTGGTATTACTATGTTCCAGATGCAGCAAAACAAGATTTAACGAATAAATTAAGAACGCATCTTGAAGTAACTAAGTAATAAGTATTGATCCAACTTCTTATTCGGTTTCCCAAGTGCTAAAGGGCATGAAATTTGGGCACAATATGTAACGGATTATTTCGTTGCTAAGTAATAAAGGTACACAAAAGGTATACGAGCAATCGTATACCTTTTATAATAAGAGAGTGAATAAGAAATCCTAATATATGTAGGAGGAAGACAATGAACTCAATTCTAATCTGCGGTGGAGCTGGTTATATCGGTTCTCATGCTGTGAAAAAATTAGTAGACGAAGGTTTATCTGTAGTAGTAGTAGATAACTTACAAACTGGTCATGAGGATGCAATTACGGAAGGTGCGAAGTTTTATAATGGCGACCTTCGTGATAAAGCATTTTTAAGAGATGTTTTTACACAAGAAAATATTGAGGCTGTTATGCATTTCGCAGCTGATTCTTTAGTTGGAGTTAGTATGGAGAAGCCTCTTCAATATTATAATAACAATGTGTATGGTGCACTTTGTTTATTAGAGGTAATGGATGAGTTTAAGGTAGATAAGTTTATTTTCTCTTCTACTGCGGCGACGTATGGTGAGGTAGATGTAGATCTTATTACTGAGGAAACGATGACAAATCCAACGAATACGTATGGGGAAACGAAGTTAGCAATCGAGAAGATGCTTCATTGGTATAGCCAAGCTTCTAATTTACGTTATAAGATTTTCAGATACTTTAACGTGGCTGGTGCAACTCCAAATGGTATTATTGGGGAAGATCATCGTCCAGAGACGCATTTAATTCCTCTTGTGCTGCAAGTGGCGTTAGGTCAACGTGAGAAGATTATGATGTTTGGTGAGGATTATAATACACCAGACGGTACTTGTATCCGTGATTATATTCATGTTGAAGATTTAGTGGCAGCTCACTTCTTAGGGCTTAAAGACCTACAGAACGGCGGAGAAAGTGATTTCTATAACTTAGGAAATGGTAATGGTTTCAGCGTAAAAGAAATCGTTGATGCAGTTCGTGAAGTTACAAATCATGAAATTCCTGCTGAAGTGGCACCGCGCCGTGCGGGAGATCCAGCACGCTTAGTTGCTTCTTCTCAGAAGGCGAAAGAGAAGCTAGGCTGGGATCCTCAGTATGTAAATGTGAAGACAATCATTGAGCATGCTTGGAATTGGCATCAGAAGCAACCTAATGGGTATGCTAAATAAAATATAATAAGTGAAAGAGGGGTATTGTCGTTCAACATATGTTCGACAATACCCTCTCTTTTTTTATAGGATTTTTGCTATACTAAAATGTACTTATAATACAGGATGGAAGGAGGAGAATGATGAAAATACTTGTAGTGGATGATGAATCGAGTATTCGTAATTTGATTCGGATGCAGCTTGAGATGGAAGGGTATGAAGTGCTCACGGCGGCTGATGGAAGAGAAGCTTTAGAGAAATGGAATGAAGGACCAGATGTACTAATTTTGGATGTTATGCTTCCAGATACAGATGGGTATGAGTTGCTTCGTTTGTTCCGTGAGAAGAATAGGGATATTCCAGTGCTGATGTTAACTGCGAAGAGTCAGATGAATGATAAATTGCTTGGTCTGCAGCTTGGTGCAGATGATTATGTGACGAAGCCGTTTAATTATGCGGAGCTTATTCTTCGGGTCAAGAATATGACGCGGCGTGTGAAGAAGACAGAGATAACGGTAAGTCATGAAGTAATCGGAGCGGGAGAAATAACGATCTGTCCTAAGGAAAGAAAGGTGCATGTTAGTGGACAAGAAATTCAGTTAACGTACCGAGAGTTTAATTTATGTCAGTTGTTTGTTTCAAATCCACAGCGTGTATTTATGAGAGATGAGTTACTTGAGAAAGTATGGGGATTTGAGTATATCGGAAATACGAGAGCGGTTGATATTATGGTGCAAAGACTACGGAAGAAGCTAGGGAATAGCGGGGAATATATTAAGACAATTTATGGCGTCGGCTATAAACTGGATTGTTAAGTGGTGATGGTATGTCTTTAAAGAGAAATATGGTGTTTGGAATAGTGGGATTGTTAATCCCGATTTTTGTTCTTTTGTACGCAGTTGTTTATATTACGTTAGAAAAGAATATGTATCACAACGCGGCAAATTCTTTAGAGAAGTTAAGTGTAGAAGCACAAATTTATACGATGAATTATTTAGAGAAGGAAGCAGAGGTCGAGACGCTCGGTCCGAATTCACTTTTAATTGCTTCGTATTTAGCGAAGCGCATGGATGTCCGTGTACAGATGATTGGGAAGAATGGGGATGTTGTTGCGGATACGCAAAAGGGAGCACTTCTTCATCGAAATATCGATATTGCGAGTTCTTTGAAGGGGAAGAAATCGTATGTTTTTGAAGAGGGAGACCCAGCTCCAATTCTTTTGTTTTCAAGCCCAGTGTATTATGGAAACGATGTCATTGGAAGTGTTCGTTTTATAAATGAGTTAACGGGTGAGAAGGAAGTTTTAACAAATGTCGGTTGGACGTTCTTAATGACGTCTCTTTGTCTCGTAGCTGCGGGTATTTTCTTTGCAATTCGTTTGGCAAAGTCTCTTCATAAGCCGATTGATCAGTTAAGACAAATGGCGCAACGGCTTGCGAATGGTGATTATAAAAGCAAGATTGAGTTAAATGAATATGTGGAAATTGCTCAGCTTTCAGCATCTTTTAATGCGATGGCTGATGGAATTGAACTGCATATTAAGCAATTGAAAGAGGAGAAAGAGAAGCAGAAAGATTTCTTAGACCGCATTACGCATGAGCTAAAAACGCCGCTAACGGCGATTATTGGCTATGTGGATTTAATTCCAAAGTTAAAGGCGAAGGAAGATGTACAGGAGAGCCTGCGTTATGTAGCTGTAGAGAGTGAGCGTTTATTATCACTTGTAGAGGAATTACTTAAGTCTTCAAAGTACGGGACGAGTACGTTTGAAGTGTCACCTACAGTTGTGAATATAAAGGAATTAGCAGAAGAAGCAGTTTCAATTGTGAAACCTCGCCTGCAGAAATTTGAGATTGAAGTGATAAATGAGTTAACAGATGTACATGTTGTTGCAGATTTCGATAAGACGAAACAAATCTTCTTAAACGTGCTCGATAATGCGATAAAATATAGCGATGCTACGCAAATTCGTATGAATGTAATTGTAAATGAACGTGAGGCGAAGGTTTTTGTTCATGATGATGGCATTGGTATAGATGAAGGTGTGCTTGCAGAGTGGAATGAATCGCCAGAAGGGAAGATACTGCCTTCTAGTTACGGGAATGGTTACGGTTTGTATATTTGTCAGGAGATTCTGAATAAGCAGGGCGGAAGTATGCGAATTGAGAGTAGTGAAGAGGTTGGTACTACAATATTTATTACATTCTTACTTCCAAGACAGATGGAAGACATAAAAAACTTGAAAGCGGTTAAATGATACATTTATGAAACAATTATGCGGTATTTTCGAAACAACGTTTTTTTATCTTGGAGGTAGGCAGAAATGAAAAGGCTATCATTTCAAATTCTTATGTTTGTCCTTTGTATAATCGTTTCTCTTATTTTGTTTTATGTGATGGAGAAGCAAATATACAATCGAATCACAATAGTAAATGACAAACAAACTGTTTTACAAAGAGTGAATGAATCCCTGCCTACCGAAATGAAGGTTAGGCATGAAAAGTGGGGAGAAATTGTTATAACGGATGAAGTTCGTTTGCATACGATTGTTTCATTCTTTGACCGAATTCAAATAGAACCGAGAGAAGCTAAGAATCAAGAACAAGTATTTACTGGAGAAGTAACGTACTTGAATGGACATAAACGTACTTTTGCAGTAGGTGACTTGTTCCAGTACGGGGCTGATATGTACGGAAAGAATGGTACGGACCCAATGATTTCAGCATTTCAAACGTATTTGTTAAGCCTGTATTACACACCAGAACGTATTAGTGATTTTTTTGCGTCAGCGCAGGATGTCATAGTGCGCCAAGGTGATGTAGAACGTGCGATGAATCTTACGCACATACTTGATTCGATTCGGTACGCAAAGCAAATTACAGATTACGGAGAAATACAGAAATTATTACAATCACAGAATGAACCGATTGCTTATATTACCGCTTATAAAACAGGGAAGCGTATAAAGAATGAGCGAGAAGACATTCTTACTATTTCTGTATATCCATCGTACTTTGTTGTGCAATATCTCGGTGATAATAATGGGAATGTCATGTATATGAAAAGCTCCCTCGCAAATTTATTTGTAAAGGAGAATGTGTCATGAGAAAGATAGCCTTTTTCTTCTTTTTGCTAGTAATTGGAGGAGCGATGTCTAGTTGCTCTCGAGATACAACCTCTATTAAATATAATAAAAGTGGTCTCCCTATTTTGGATGATCGTCATCTTGTTGCGTATGTAGCGGCTCGTGAGGAAGTGGGTGAAGCTGTGCTTTCATCATTTTGTAAACCACGCGGCTGTACGTATGAATTTATTCGTCTTTCGACAGAAGAGCTTCTTCGGAGGGTAGAAGAGGAAGCCGGAAATCCGAAAGCGGATATTATTATTGGCGGTACGGTAGACGCGCATCAAATGATGAAGCAAAAAAATCTATCTATTCCTGTTACGAGTCAGCATGCGAACCGTATTTCAAAAACTGTTAAAGATAAAGACGGTTATTGGTACGGTTATGAAGTGGAGAAACTGGCAATTGCGATTAATAAAGAGCGGTGGAATGAAGAAATAGCACCGCTCGGACTCCCTTATCCATCAAGGTGGCAAGATTTATTAAATCCAGTATATAAGGGAAAGATTGTGATGCCAGATCCAAATGTATCAGGAACAGCATATACGTTTTTTCAATCACTTATTGATACGGTAGGTGAAGAGGAAACGAAGGAATATGTGAAGAATCTTGCAGGACAAGTTGGTGAAGTAACGGTGAATGGTTACGTACCAGTCGAGCTTGTCGCAAGCGGTGAGTATATGATAGGCATCAATTTCATGGGAGATCAGAGAATGCTTCAAAAACAAGGCTTTCCAATTGTAAGTATTGTACCGGAGCAAACAGGGTTATCTGTTAATGCGATTTCGAAACTAAAACGTGCACCGAATGGTATTATTGCGGATTTATTTATTGATTATTGTTTATCAGAAGAAGCGGGGCACATTTTAGAAAAGGTTTCGTTTGGCGTACCAACGATGTTTGCGAAGAATGAGCAAGAAATAGAAGGACAGCCAGTTAGAAGAACAAACAAAAATATATCAAATAGTGGAATAATCGAGATATGGAATAGACAGCGTCTCTCTCAGAAGTGAGAAAAGGAGACGAAAATATATGTTTAAATGGCTTAAGCCAGCACCTGCAATTGAACGTTTGCCAGCAGATATGATTGATCGAGTATACAAATTATTACGTATTCGTGTATTGATGGGAATTTCAGTTGGGTATGCTGCTTATTATTTAGTTCGTAGTAACTTTACGTTATCAAGTACGTATTTAGTACAAGAATATGGGTTTAGTACAGCTGAAATTGGACTACTAGGTTCAATCATGGCAATTGTTTATGGATTTAGTAAGTTCTTTATGGGGAATTTGTCAGATAAAGCTTTCGCCCAGCGCTTTATCGCAGTCGGTTTATTCTTATCAGGGCTTGTAAATATTTGTTTCGGTTTTGCATCGTCATTTGGAATGATTGTTACACTACTTGTTCTAAATGGTATTGTACAAGGTATGGGAGCACCACCTTGTAGTATCGTTATGACGAAATGGTTCTCAAAGAAAGAACGTGGTACGAAAACAGGTATTTGGAATATTTCACATAACGTTGGCGGAATGCTTGTGCCACCACTTGTCGGAATTGGTGTAGCCATTTTTGGTGAAAATCATTGGCAAGGCGGCGTGTTTATTTTCCCTGCGATTATCGCAATGGTAATTTCAGTTCTTGTTTGGATTAATGCGAAGGATACACCAGAATCAGAAGGTCTTCCTCCAATTGATGAGTATCGTAATGACTATGAAAATCTTGAAAAAGCAGATAATGCTAACAAGATGTCACCAAAAGAAATTTTAATGAAATATGTAGTGAAAAATAAATTTGTTTGGTTCTTATGTATTGCGAATGCATTTGTTTATTTAATTCGCTTCGGTGTTATTAACTGGGTTCCACTTTATTTAACGACAGTTAAAGGTTTCTCAAAGAATGAAGCACATGCGGCATACGCAATCTTTGAAGGTATGGCAATTCCAAGTTCATTAATCGTTGGTCTTTTAAGTGATAAATTATTTAAAGGAAAACGTATGCCATTATGTATCATTAGTATGGTCGGAGTTGTTATTGGTACGTTCGTATATTGGCAAGCAACTAGCATACTTGTTGTAAGTATTGCAGTTTCTATTATCGGTTGTTTAATTTATGTACCACAGTTCTTAATCGGTTTAAGTGCGATGGAATTAGTACCGAAATTTGCAGTAGGTACGACAGTTGGTATGTGTGGTCTGTTCGGTTATGTAGGCGGAAGTCTTGTAGCAAACGCAGCAATCGGTGTTATTGTTGATCGCTCTGGCTGGGATGGTTGCTTCATCTTACTATTAACAGGTGCAATTTTATCAACAATCTTCTTGTTCATCGTTCAACGTGGACATGAGAGAAACGCTCCTAAAGCTGCATAATATTTTGTTCGAAAAGCTATCCAATTATTATTTTGGATAGCTTTTTTTATATTAATATAATCTTTCCTTAAATCTATCTTAAAAGACAATATGTCATATTTCTAATCATTGGAATTTTTGTTACAATATAAATGAATGTGTAAAACTTTGTAAAAAGAATGTAATAATATGTAATTCTTTTTCAGAAAGTTTTGTACAATTCGAATGTCTACTAAACTATTAAGTTATAAAAGGAGAGAGAATATGTTACCAAATACGGTTCGTACTCCAAACAAGAAGAAGAAATGGATTATTATCGGGGTTATTGCACTAATTGTTATTGTAGCAGCAGTTAATATTTTTATTATGCAAGGTAAGAAGAAGGGAGCATCAACATCTGCTGATGCTGTAAGCTTTGAGAAAGTAACGGAGCGAAAGCTTAATAATACGAAGTTAATTTCTGGTCAGGTGAAGCCTGGGAATATTGAAAGTTTTTATGCAGATCCAACTAAAGGAAAAGTGAAAGATATTGAGGTAAAAGAAGGACAAGAGGTTGAGAAAGGTGCGAAGTTATTCTCTTATGATAATGAAGAGATTAATTTGCAAATGAAGCAAGCTGAGCTTGATCAGAAGATGGCAGATATGCGTTATGACCAAGGGAAGAAGAAGATTGATTCGCTGAAGAAAGAAATTAAGAAAGTGAAAGATAGTGGAGCTGGGAAAGAAGTAACAGACCCGATGGAAGAGCAAGTAAGTGAGTTAGAGATGGCGCAAAAGACAACAGATCTTGAGAAAGAAAAAGGGAAGTTGCAAAAAGAGGAGCTAAATAAAAAACAGAAAGAACTTACGGTTTATAGTAATTTTTCTGGTGTCGTTCAAAAGTTAGATAAAGATGCGGCGCAAAGTTCATCTCAAGCTTTAGGTGGTCAAGGGAAAGCATTTTTACAAGTGGCGTCTAAAGATCCATTCCAAGTTCAAGGGACGTTAACTGAGCTTCAAAAGTCACAAATTCAAAAGGATCAAACATTTACTGTAACTGCAAAAGCAAATAATAAGAAGAAGTGGACAGGTAAGATTACAGAGGTAAGTGAGTTCCCAACGAGTGCAGAGATGGCTCAAGCTGGTGGTATCGGTGAAGCGGCTCAAAATATGTCCCAATATACATATAAGGCAAGTCTTGATAGTCAAGATGGTTTATCTCCAGGTTATCACGTTTCTCTGCAAGTAAGTTTAGAGAATAAGACGATGATTGCTGTTCCGACTAAGAGTATTGTAGAAAAAGCTGATGATGCATTTGTTTATGTTGAGGATAAAGGAAAGCTTCGTAAACAAAATGTGAAAAAAGGTTCTACTGATGGAGACTGGACAGAGGTTGTAGAAGGCGTAACAGTGGGGCAAAAGGTGGTTAAAAATCCTTCCGACGATGTGTATGACGGAATGGAAGTGAAAGAGAAATGATTACGTTAAATAATATTGCTAAAACGTATTATCAAGGAAAATTGGCAGTGCCGATTTTGCACGGTATTAGTTTAACGATTCAAAGTGGTGAGTTCGTTTCGATTATGGGACCGTCTGGTTCTGGTAAATCAACGCTTATGAATATTATCGGTTGTTTAGATCGTCCAACAGAAGGCGAATATATGCTGAATGATGTGAATATCTTAACAGCAGACGAGTCAAAGCTTGCTTTAATTCGTAATGAATATATTGGCTTTGTGTTCCAGCACTTTAATTTGCTGCCGCGTCTTTCAGCAGTAGAAAATGTTGAACTTCCGCTCGTATACGGTGGTGTGAAGAAAGCAGAGCGTCGTCAAAGGGCTCTAGAAGCGCTTGGTAAAGTCGGTTTGTCAGATAGGGTTCATCATTTACCGAATGAATTATCAGGTGGACAGAAGCAGCGTGTAGCGATTGCAAGGTCGATTGCGAATAATCCAACGTTCATTATGGCCGATGAGCCAACTGGTGCGCTTGATACGAAGTCTGGTGAGCAAGTTATGGATATTTTCACGAAGCTTAATGCAGAAGGTACAACGATTGTTATGGTTACACATGAAGAGGAAGTAGCAGCGTATTCTTCCCGCCGCATTGTACTGCGAGATGGGAAAATTACAGAAGATAGAAGGTGTGCGGTATGAGTTTACTAGATAGTATAAAAATTGCCCTATCTTCTATTTTAGCTCATAAACTGCGTTCAGCTCTTACGATGCTCGGTATTATTATCGGAGTTGGTTCTATTATTACTGTCGTTGCGATTGGGCAAGGCGGAGAAGCGATGCTGAAGTCGAAATTCGCAGGTTCTGGTGGTAATAACCTGATGCCAATTCAATTTAAACCAGATATGAATGATGAGTTTGCTATAGGCGGATTTGAAATACCGAAGTTAACAGAAGAGGATATTATGGAAGTAAAACAAGTGAAAGATGTTTCACATGTTATTACGACAAATTCGACAACAGAGATATTGGATGTAAATGATAAAAAAGCAAATCTGAATGTTATTGGTCTTGATAATGAATACTTTGCGGTTAATAAAGTAAAGGTCGTAAAGGGACGTACTTTAGGTGAATCAGATATTTCTCATGCAAATAACGTTGTGATGATTAGTACAAAAACAGAAGAGACGTTATTTAAGGATGTAAACCCAGTTGGACAAATTATTGAGATGAAGGGGCAACCGATGCAAATTATTGGTGTGTATACATCTGATAATGAGTTTATGGGATTTGAAATGGAAGAAGCGTTAATCCCCCTTACATTATGGCCAGTTTTATTCGGAACAGATGATATTCAAAATATCGCAATTCAAGCTAAAAATGTAGACGATTTAGAAGCAGCTGGGAAACAAGCTGTTGATGTATTAAATAGTCGTAAGCCAAGTGAAATTCCAGGTAAATATGAACTGGTGAATTTAAAAGAATTACAAGAAAATGTTTCTAAAGTCACTAGCATCATGACGATGATCATCGGCGGTATCGCTGGTATTTCATTAGTCGTTGGTGGTATTGGTGTTATGAACATTATGCTCGTATCTGTAACAGAGCGTACGCGCGAAATTGGGATACGTAAAGCGCTTGGGGCGACACGTAGTAAAATTTTATTACAGTTTTTAATTGAAGCAGTTATGTTAACGCTTCTCGGTGGGTTGATCGGAATTGGTCTTGGATATGGCGGGGCCTATATCGTTTCTACATTCGCAAAATGGCCACCACTCGTTTCGTGGGAAGTTGTCGTTGGAGGCGTACTATTCTCTATGACACTCGGTATTATTTTCGGATTAATTCCGGCGAATAAAGCTGCGAAATTAGATCCAATTGAAGCATTACGTTATGAATAAGTTAGTAGTGTAGTGAAGATGGGGCTCTCTACTACACATTACCGTTCTAGTGGGCGGTTCGTAGCCTCATATGAGGAAGTGAACCGCCCGTTAGAACGGGTTATATAAATAGAAGGAGGCGTTATAATGGAAGCGAATATTAATACGCAAGATGTAGGTTCGAAAAAGCCATCAATATTAGGGATGATTACTTCCCCAGGTGAACAGTTTGAGAGAATGAAGAACAGTACTGCGGTTTGGGGTGCGTTTTGGATCCTTTCTTTACTAGCGGGGATTACTGGAGGTATTGGTGCTTATGTATATTCTTTAACACCTGAATCAATTAAGCTCAATCAAGAATTAGGGGTTAATGTTACACCTGTGATGACTTTCGGTGCTGGTTTTGTATTTGGTGTTCTCGGTATGATAATAGGTTTCTTCATTAGCGCAGCTGTATATAAAGTGTTAATGATGTTAATGAGTAATGATACTTCTTATAAGAAATTATTAACGATTACTGTATATTCAAGCATTATTTCATTACTTGGCGTATTAATAAATGCAGTTTTAGCACTTATTCTAGGTGGTTCAGGGAAAGAATTTTACACTGGGTTAGGACCAATTTTCGCTTCAAGCGGCGGTGCTGTAAAAGGTATTGCAAATAGCATTGAAGTATTTACAATTTGGGGATTTGTGATCACATGGTTAGGTCTTCAAATTACAGCTGGTTTAAGCAAAAAGAAAGCAACGATTCTTATGGTTATTTTCTTCATCTTAACGATTGGCTTTGGTGCGCTAAGAGGACTAGTGCAATAATCTTGATATTTCATGTCGCTAGAAAGAAATGCAGCAATTATAAAAGTAATTGCTGCATTTTTGTTATAAGGAGTAGGTACATATGTTTAAGAAATTATTAGCAAATTTTTTGTTCATGTTAGTTGTATTATTGTTAGCGGTAGAGTATATGCCGAATAAGAATCCTTATATATTTGTTGGCGTTATAAGTTGTATTTTAGCTGCAGGTCTATATGCAATCGATAGATCCTTCAAACGTATAACAGCAGAATAGTATAAATCGAAAGTTTATAAACAAAAGATTCCTTCTCATATATAGAAGGAATCTTTTTTATTTTTGCCCTTATTTCAAATACGACCAGCAAAATTTCAAATTCTACTTCGTGTAATTTCAAATTTCGGCGGTAGTATTTGAAATTACTCACAGTGAAATCGCCTCTTTATTTTTATATTGTGGAGGTACCGGCGGAATAACAAAGAGGTATACCTTTTAGAAACGAGTACTGTGTGAAGCCAGCAACTTTTAAAGAGGCGGTTGTTTTGTATGAAGGTATGATTGTGAATCAAATAAAGAAGCTAGGTATTTATCAAGATCATGAAGAGTATTATCAATGTGGTTTAATTGGTCTTTGGCATGCGTATGAAAGATTTGATGCGGAGAAAGGAAGTTTCCCAGCATATGCAGTTGTAACGGTGCGTGGGTATATATTAGAAAGATTGAAGAAAGAGTTTGCAGTGCAAGAAAAGTGTGTATGTGTAGGAGAGTATGAGGATATCTTCCATTTTGAAGATATTGAAATGAAAGCGAAGGATTTTATGAGTGTGTTAGATGAAAAGGAGAAGTATATTATTTTTGAACGATTTTTTGTAGGGAAAACGATGGGAGAAATCGCTAACGAGATGGAAATGACTTATTATCAAGTGAGGTGGGTGTATCGGCAAGCACTTGAGAAAATGCGAAATAGCTTAAGAGGATAAATATTATCATAAGAATGGAAGGCAAGGGATATTGCTTTCCATTCTACTTATTATGTTAAGGTAGTAAATGTAATAAGAGGCTTTTAAATTGTAGTGAATCTTGCATGTTCATACGTGATAATACGTATCCAGCTTTTAATAATTG
The DNA here is from genome assembly GCF_054326875.1 of Bacillus sp. BC08. Classification (NCBI taxonomy): domain Bacteria; kingdom Bacillati; phylum Bacillota; class Bacilli; order Caryophanales; family Bacillaceae; genus Bacillus; species Bacillus sp. BC08. Next base: position 15,417 of record NZ_JBTGPA010000040.1, read on the forward strand.
CTGCTTTAACCTATGGGGACTGATATGTATTGTTGTAGTTGTGCCATTTGAAAAATGAATCTTAGCTTTTTTACTCTTTTTGAAAAACTCTATGTCATCTATATGGTTATAGAACAGCCATATACAGTTTGGAGAAGAAGGAGATTCTGTTGGGAAAGCACAAATATATTCTCGATGATTAATTGGAATTGGGACATTTTGTTTGAAATGAAAGTTTGTTTGAACTGCTTTACGTCTGCCTTGATAAGTAGAGTGAACATTGGTTAGACAAGATTGTTTGATGAGCTGGAGAGCAGTTTGGCAGGAGTAAAGATGGTTCCCGCTACTGTCGATAATCTTGGTTTGATAATAAGGGTGCTTGTATGGCTCTAACATCATTGTAGAATTAGAAATAAAAATATCATTTTCATTGTTCATAACTTCGAGTCCTCCCCTATGAAATATTGTTATAAATATCATTATATACGAATTAAGTAAAATAATTGTTAATCTTTTGTTTTGTATTGTAAATTTTGGCTATTCGTTTACAATCAATAGATGTTAGTCTTTCTAATTTGCATCGCTTGTACATATATATGAAAATAGAAAAGAGTAGGCGGTGAGATAGTATGAAGAAAAAGTATATTATTATGGCTCTAGTTGTTGTTCTTCTAGTATATTTAGCAAATAGTAATCCGAGTAAAGGTGAATATACGGATTGGGCAGCAAAACAGTTTATGAAACGTAATGATGTAAGTAAGAAGCTAGACGAAGTTCAAAAGGAAAATGAAGAGGGTCTCCTTGGCGATTTAGCATCGGCTGGTAAGAAGTTGGCGAAAAAATATGTTGAGCCACAAGTTGGATTATTAATCGAGAATTATACAAAGCGAAGTGATTATATTTTCTTCTCAACATATACGACCGAGTTTGATATAGGTGGAGAACACTATAAATATGTATGCGTCGGTTTTTCAAAAATCTTTATTCCGATTGAAATGCCGAAGAAAAAAGACGAATCTGCAAAATGATGCAGATTCGTCTTTTTGTTTATCTCCAGTGATTTAGATGTTAATGGGAACTTCAGATACATTCCTTTCTACAAGACGGGCTCCTTTTTTTCGAGTAGTATCATTAATTGATGAAAATACAGATGAGGCAAGGATCGTATCCATTACTTGATTTACGACTTGTGCATCGATGGGTGTGATAGGTTTTTCGATAGAAAAAACAACTGTTTTTCCATCTTCTTTTGCAAAAATTAATTCTAGTACTTGCATACGTTATTTCCTCCTTTTTATTTATCCAGTTAGGCAGGACCGATTGGTATTGTTTCATAATCAGCGGGGATGAACACCCCACTGATTAAATTTTCACCTTATAGGTTAGAAAGATCTGATGTGCTAACAAGTTGTATAGCGTGAAGCGGTGATGCTTGTACAGAAGCAAGAGCACGTGCTACGTTTTGTACTTGCTCTAAGTTTGCGTTTGTTTTCACACGCTTAAATTGTTTGTTCTTGAAAACTGTTTTTCCGTTCTTATCTAATCCACTGTTTAAGACAAGACGTAAAGTTAAGTCCATTACGATTGTTTCGACTGCCATGTTTATCACCCCCTTTCACTTTATAAATAGGGTGTAAATGTCATGTTTTGGCGTGAAATTTATTCTTTTTTTTGGTACGCTTAAAAGACTAAGAGAGGGGTTTCGGAAGAATGAATCGTAAATGGTTATTTTGGATTCCTGTTTTACTATGGATGGGGTTGATTTTCTATTCCTCGGCACAACCATATAAAAAGCAGGATATGCGTTCAGATATTGAACAATATGTAAATGTTGAGTTTGTGAAAGAGCATTTCTCGTGGGTATCTATCGATTATGGCGGTGGTACACCTGTTAGCATTGCAAATAAAGGTGTAGGCGGATTTGTTGAGTTTTTCCTTCGTAAAGGTGCTCATTTTATGGTGTTCTTTATGCTCGGTTCATTGACGTATTATGCTTTTCATCGATCAGGTCATTCGAGGAAAAGATGCTTTATATACGCCCTTCTTTTCATCGCGGGATATGCAACATTTGATGAAATTCATCAATGGACTACGGGAGACCGTACACCGATGTGGCAAGATTCATTACTGGATACGTGCGGCGGATTAACAGGAATTATAATAAGCAATTGGTTTTGGAATAGAAAAAGGAGCTAATCTTTTGAGATTAGCTCCTTTTGTTTATACACCAAGCAATTCTTTTAGTTCATCTGTAGATAGTTCGGTCATCCAACTATCGGTTGTAATGACGGCGTTGTTTAATGATTGTTTTCTTTCTAACATTTCATCAATTTTTTCTTCGAGTGTCCCCGTTGTAATAAGCTTATGAACGTGAACGAAGCGTTTTTGACCAATACGATATGCGCGGTCTGTTGCTTGATTTTCTACAGCTGGATTCCACCAACGGTCGTAGTGAATGACATGGTTGGCAGCGGTTAAGTTTAAGCCAGTTCCACCTGCTTTTAACGATAAGATGAAAATGTCATACGTTCCGTTTTGGAACTGCTCGATCATTTTGTCACGTTCTTTCTTCGGTACACTACCATTTAAGAAGAGAACGCGCTGACCGAAATGTTCTTCTAACACATTTTTTAGCATGTTCCCCATACCGATGTATTGTGTGAAGATTAAACAACTTTCATTTTGATCTTTTATATTTTCAATGAGTTCCATTAGCGTGCTCGTTTTCATGGAACGTTCGATGATGTCTTTTGGTTCTGTTTCTTTTAAATACAGAGCAGGGTGATTACAAATTTGTTTGAGCTTGTTCAGCATGAGTAATATAAATCCGCGTCTTTCAATCCCACTTAATCCTTCTACATTTTGCAATGTATCTTGAACAAGTTGTTCATATAAAGAAGCTTGTTCACCAGTAAGTGGGCAGTACGCTTTCTGTTCTTGTTTATCTGGTAAATTTAATGCGACGGTTTGATCTTTCTTCGTTCGGCGCAGTAAAAATGGTGAGATAAAACGTTGAACTTGTTGGATTTTTCCTTCGTCACGGTCTTTTTCAATCGGTGAGACGAAGCGACGCTGGAATTGTCCTAAGCTGCCGAGATATCCATGATTAATGAAGTCGAAAATAGACCAAAGCTCGGCAAGTCGGTTTTCCATCGGTGTACCGGTTAAAGCGATTTTGTGATTTGCTTGCAAGTTTCGTACTGCTTTCGACTGTTTCGTATGTGGGTTTTTAATATTTTGTGCTTCATCCAAAATAACAGCATCCCAGCATAACGTACTAAGTTCTTCTTCATCCAGCTGAGCTAATGCATAAGATGTTAATATAACATCTGCTGATTGAAGGAAGTCTTTAAATGATTCGCCTTTCGCTCGGTTACTTCCATAATGTAACTGAACACGTAAATTTGGTGCGAAACGCTCAAATTCTTTTTGCCAATTTCCAAGAACAGATGTCGGTGCCACGATTAAGGCAGGTCCTGTTTGGAGATTATTCTCTTTTATATATAGTAAGTAAGTGATCGTTTGAATACTTTTTCCAAGTCCCATGTCGTCAGCTAATAATGCTCCGAATCCAAGCTTTCTTAAATATAATAACCACTCAATGCCATGTTGTTGATACGGACGGAGTGTTGCGTTTAGTGCAGAAGGGACATCTACTTTTGGAATATCTCCAATGTGCAATAGTTTTTGGAATAGCTCTTCATAATATCCATCTAGTTCGATTTCAATATCGGTAAATGGACTATCTTCTTCTACAATTTCCGCCTCAGCAGTGTTTGATAAATGTTGCTGAAGGACATCTTTCATTTCGAGTCCATATTTATCGGCACGGTTCATTAGTTTTCGTACTTCTTCAATAAAGGCTGGATCCAGTCTCATCCATTGACCATTTATATTGAATAATCGTTTATTTTGTTCAACGAGTTCGAAAAATTCGCTTTCGGATAAATCAATACCGTTCGTTGAAATGCGCCAGTCGAAATTAACGAGCGTATTCATGCCGAAGAAAGATTGTGTTTGCGTGGCATTCTGCTTCAGCTGCACACGTAATTTTGGTTTTGTCGCTTTTAAATTTTGCCACCAGGATGGTAGTAAAATCGTAATACCTGCGGCGAGTAATTCGTTACTTGCTTCCGTTAAGAAGTTCCACGCTTCCGTTTCAAAGAGCTCACTTCGGAATGTCTCGTCTTCTTTTAACCACGGTACGAGCTTACTGAAGCCTTCTTGTGTTTCAAGAATACGCTCTTCATAATCGTGCCATCGTTTTGGTAAAGAATCGATACTTTCATATACATATATGCGATGAGCCCCGCGTTTTGGTGTAACAATTGTCTCAAGCTTCCACATTTCAAATTCTTCTTGCGGCTCTTGTAGCCGTAGTCCGATTGTAAAGGGAAGGTCATCTTCAATGTAACCAATTTTTCGAAGCCAATCTTCTTCATGTAGTGCTGCATCCAATTGTCTTTTCGTAAAGTCGTAATGTTCATAAAGTCTCTTGGCATCTTCCCATCCATCATTTGAACGGTTATCTTGTAATATGCTTTCATTTACCGCAGTCGAGAAAAGAGATGCCAATGTGTCATCTTCGATTGGGGTATTTTGAACTTTCCAAGATGGTTGCTGAGACCAACGCTCCATATCAGGTACGAAGTTACCACTGATGAAGGCATCCCATAATTCGTTCGCATCTTCTGTAAGTGCTGTAATAGGGCCGTTCATTTGAATATGAGCAAAGGAGTTCATCGGTTTATTAGCGATGTATTCAAATGCTTGTGCGTTTGTTAGCATAACACCTTGTTTTCCTTCAAAGGTCGCTTCTTTTAGAAACGTGCCGTAGAAGGAAGTGGAGTGCCATGTAAATGCATTTCGTTTCCAACTTGTTACGGATAATGGAGTACCGCTGTCATCTTCTCCCCAAAGGAACCAACCTTGACTAACGTGCTGGAGCCTAATTGTTACTTCAGTTTGATTGATCATCGATTAATTTTCCTTTCCGTAATTCCTCTTGTAGTGCACGCAGACGTGAATGTAAGTTTGCGATCTGAATAATGAAAGCATCCCATTCATCAGTGCGCTTCAATCGTTTATATAATGTACGTAATTTTTTTAAGTAACGAACTGCACGTCTATATGATTTGCGGTTTCGCTCTTCAATGGCCTCGGTAGCAGCAAGGTGATAAAGAGGAAGGGCTGCTTCTGGTGCTTCCTTTTCAATATCTTTCAGCGGCTCTTTCAAAAGTTCAATTGCTTCAAACCCATGTAAAAGCTGAAGTTCTGCCCATGTACGATATTGCTTTTTCGCAAGTACGTATTGCTCATAGTTTGCGAAACTATATGGTAATAGCTCTTGCAAAATCATTTCGAGTCCGGCTTGTTCATTTGTATGAGTTGCATACGTTTCATACATGATGACAAATAAGCGAACGATATCTTTTATGAAAATCGTATTTTCGTGCTCATGTATCGTTTTCTTCACTTGTTTATACGTAAAGGAAAGCCAGCTTTTCGCACGATCCCACTGCATTGTATTTAATAGCTCTTCTAACCAATAGAAGTACAGACTTACAACAGAAGGAGGCTGTTTCTTTAGTAAGTCCATCGCTAATAGGTCTTCGTCATTTAAAAAGAGTAGATGAGAAGATGCTAATGCTTTGGAAAGTGGATTGATTTTCGTATCGATTCGCTTTTCTTCTTCTTGCAGTTTCTCTTTATTGTGTAAGAGTTCACTCCATATGTGACGATAAATAAAAAATCTTTCTTGCGTATAGGCGTCGGTGGAGAAGAATACTTCGTGAACGAGACGAGCTGTTTCTTGCAAAATTGCTTCAGACTCTGAAGGAATCGCTTCTGATTGTAAGTCCCGAACGATGGATTCCACTTTATCTACAAATAAGCGAACGACGTTAACAGGCTGGTGATAAGAATACGTTTTATTTGCTTCGAAGTCCTGAATTTCTTCTAATAACTTTTGAAAGCAATAAAGCGCTGCATGTAGCCTGAACAACTCATGTATCACAACGATACGCGGAGCTTTCCGCTCGAGTTTCGTATAGAAGTCTGTAAAAATACTCATAAGAAAATACATTTGTTTATAAGTAAGCCGAGCTTGTTCTTTTTTAAATGATTCATATTCGTTGTCAAAATACGATTGCCAACTTTTATAATCCGTTTCTTCAAAAGCTGATGATTGCAATACTTGTCTTGCAGTTCGAATAGGAGGAAGGGAAGGTTTCGTATTATTTTTAAATAAGGTTAATACATCTCCTACTTGCCCAAAACTAGACGCTGCAGATAGTAACACAGCGAGCATATGCTCACATTGTGTTGGTGCAAAGCAATCACAATAGCTTTCAGCAACGTTACGAATTGGGATATGGACGCTATATACGCTGCCTTCAGCATCTACAGTTCCTGATAGCGTAAAACCATCAAAGTCAACGTTGTAGACAACACCACTACGATATAGGTGCCGAGCTGTAGCGACATGTTCCTGATCAGCTGTTTGCTGTGGATCTAGTCCTTGAACGAACTCATTCGCAATCATCATAATTTCATCTTTCGTAATTGAGTGTTGCAGCATAATATTCCTCCGTACACATATTTCTTTCCTCTACCATTATAAACAAAAAATGCTCAAAACAGAAAAAATGAAATTTAGATTACACAAATTGAAAATCATGGTAATATATATAATGTTAATTTTGTATATTACTATATGTATATAGGAGGAGAGATAGTTTGTCAGATTTACAGACGAAGTTAGGCAGTGGAATGAATAAGTTACAAGAAGGAATTGAGCAAGGGAAGATGAAGCTGCAAGTTGCACAAGAGATTGCTCAATTGAAAAAGGGAATGCAAGTGCAAATGCAGAGAAAGGCAGAAGTTCTATTAGAGGTTGGACAACAAGTGTATGTTCAATTAAGAGGGCACGGAGTAAATGAATCAAGTTTAAAAGAAATGATTGCTCCAGTCCAAGAATTTGATGTGGCTATTTATCAAGCGAGAAAACGCATCATTGAATTGCAAAAGCAGCAAGGCGAGAAAGCTACATGTGAATGTGGTGGACCTTTATCGATGAATGATAAGTTTTGTGGTTCATGCGGAAATCCTAACCCGATGTTAGTGGTAGAAAATGATGGTGAAAAGGCAAATTGTATTTCGTGTGATGAGCATATTGATAAAAACTCTACATACTGTCCAGTTTGTGGAATTGAGCAAAGTGGGGAGTGAATAAGATGTATTGTCGCACGTGCGGAAAGCAACATGGTGAGGAAGTAAATTATTGCCCAATTGAAGGTAGTATGGAGATTGCGGGAGCTACGGATGTAGTAACGTTAGAACAAGATACGGCGAAATATTGTAAAGGTTGCGGCAGTGAAAATGCTCAGCAAAATTTATATTGTCAAAAGTGTGGGCATTCTTTATTTGTTGTGAAGAAAAAAGAACAAACTGTAAAATTACCTGTGATGGACGGCGCTCCTAAAGTTGAATTTACAGCAGATAAGGCTTCGTTACAAACAGGTGTTATTGGTGGAGCTATTGCAAGTATTCTTATGTTAATTGCTGGATGGATTGGTAGTGTATTATTTGCATCTATGTTAAGTGAGATGTTTAGTACATTTGCGAAAGAGTTAAAAATGCTATCAAGCTTTTATACGAGTGCGACTTCTACGCTGCTAAGCTATCATTTACTTGGTTTTACAGCTAGTGCCGATAGTGGAATGGTATTATCTTTATCTTGGCATACTCCATTTACATTATTATTGATCATTCCATTTATTATTTTCGCTGGAACAGGAATTTGGTTAGGAAAGCAGGGCGCTGCAAAAACGATTAAAGATCAAATTTTTATGGCAGCAACAGTTGGTATTATTTATGGCGTCTTTTTATTCATCATAAGTTTTATCGCATCACAATCTTTTGCAGTTCCATTCACAAATGGAGGTAAGATTACGGTTGGTTTTTCAGCATTTAAGAGCTTATTGAGTGGTTTTGTATGCGGAACATTATTTACTTTATTAGGATTTATTGCTCATACAAGCAAAAACAATATGGCAGCAGCATTCCAAGAATTAATGCCATATGGAGCATCTATTTATTATGGAATTTCATCTATGATAAAAGGGTTTTTAGCGACAGCGGTAGTAATGTGCATTTTAGCTGTAGTGTTAGTAAGTAACATAGACAGTGCTGCGCCGTTACAAGAAGAGAAAGAATCTAAAACACAAGGTGTATTATTAGCGCTAGAATTAACACCTCAAGTATGGAGTATGGCTCATTTTTCTCCGTTAGAAGTGTCAAGTCCAGCATTTGATCATCAATTTAAAAAATATACTAAGCAAGAATCTGATAACAAATTAGCGTTTTCATTCGTGTCAGGTATTTCTATGAATGGTATCGGAATGAAGGATGTCATAATTGCACAAGGTGGATATCCAGAGGATCTCGCTGAAGTAGAAGAAGTAAATGGTGCATTCCATTACGGTTTATTACTACTTATCATTCCAGCATTCTTTATGTTCATGGCTGGGAGAAAATTAGCGGAATTACCAACTACGAACATGTATATCACACTAGCAGTATGTAGCGGTTCTTACACGATTATGATGATTGTACTGAACATCATTTCTAAATTCCAAATTGATGTTTCAGGAAAGGTCATGAATTTAGCTGGAGCAGGCGGTACTGTACTATCTATGCAAAATTCATTTGTGTATTTAACTTTGTTTAGTTTTATTTTGACATATGCAGCGGCATTCGCCGGAATGAAATTAGCTAAAAAATAGGGGGAGAGCATGTTGAAGTTTTGTGGAACATGTAACAAGAAGGTTGCAGATCATTTGAACTTTTGCCCCGAGTGCGGAAGTAAGGTCGAAATAATCGTTGATAACACTGCCACTTCATATACAGAAGTGCAAAGTGAGACCAAACCAGTAAAAAGTAAGAAAAATTTATTTTTGATTATTGGTTTCGTCATTATTGCAGCTTTATTATTTGGAGCATATAAATTTGGAGCAAATAAATTTTCAAAAGAAAAGCAAGTGAATGTAATGATTGAAGCATTCCAAAAGAAAGATATCAATGCGATTGATGAGTTTGTGAAAGCAGAAGACCCGAGTTTAAAGATTAAGACAGAGGATATTAAGGCGTACATCCGTTACTTGAAAGAGAATCCGTCTTATAACAAAGAATTACTGTCTTATTTACAGAAAGAGACTGTAGATCAAAAGTTAACAAAAGATAAAGCGTCCTTTAAAGATGGACAAATTGTCGAAGACGGAAAAGAATGGTTCTTATATCCGAAGTATAAGTTCAGTATGAAATCTTATTACATGAGTGTAAGCACAACTGCAAAGAAAGCGGAAATATCTGTGAATGATAAGAAGGTAGCAGACATTTCTAGTGATAAATCTTCGAAAGAGCTGGGGCCATACTTCCCAGGTACGTATGTTGTAAAGGCAACGGCGAAGACAGAACTTACTGAATTAGAAACAGAAAAAGAAGTAGAGTTAGCAGATGAAAAGAGCGGAAAAGTAGAAGTGGATTTATCACTTGAAGGTAAGTATGTAACCATCTCTTCTGATGAAAATGAAGCAACTGTGTTTGTGAATGGTAAAAAACGCGGGAAATTAACTTTTGGAAGTTACGAACTTGGTCCTGTATCGACAGATGAAACAGTGGAATTACATTTAGAGAAAACTACTGATTTTGGTGTAGTGAAATCTGAAAGTATTAAAATTGGAGACCAAAGCACGTATTACTTAAAATTCCCAAAAGAAACATCAAGCTCAGCAGTTGGCGATTTTGTACGAAGTCATATTTATGATAATGTACGTGCGATTTCATTAAATGATTTTAGTCTAATTGAAAATAATTATGATAAGAGCGGGAAATCGTATAAAGAAGACCGTGATTACTTACAATATTTACACAAAAAGGGAATTACAGAAGACTTATTAACGATGGAAGTTCGTAATGTAGAACGTCAAAGTGAAACGAAATACAAAGTAACAACGTATGAAGAATATCATATTCGTTACGGTGATGGATCTGTAAAGTTTAAGAGCTTTAATAACGATCATATCGTTACTGTTAATGGAAATGGAAAGGTGCTATATCATTCTCTTGGTGCCAATAATACGTTGAAATCAGAGGAAGTATCTGGTCCAACTCGTTAATAAAAGAGAGAGGTTGTTCAATGTTTTTGAACAGCCTCTTTTTTTGTAGAGTCTCCTATTGTGAATTTTCGTCAGTAAAGCGATATTTCGCGTCGAACCGTTAATATATTTTTTCTACTCTTGTTCACGAAGGGAAAATAAAAAAGATATCACTTAGCCCGAAAAAAATGGCGAGGTGATATCCTTTTTTACAATTATGAGCGCGTTTCCTTTAATATCGCTTGCACATATGGATCATGTAATATTTGTTCTATGATTGGTAACATGTTTTGTTCGAATGGAATGTCGATAGGAAATGGCTTTTGTGAGCCAGGTTTGATTCCATATTGGACAATTTTGTAATGAGTATTTTCTTCAGAGCTGAGTACAATTAATTTATATCGATTGTCATCGCCAGCGAGTGAAAAGTCAATGGAAGTAGCATCGTATGTTACTTCATCTTTATATATATACGGTTTTGGTGTACCGATCCAGTCTACTTTTGCTTGTACGTTCATGGACATAACCTCCTTATAGCTATTATAAAAAAATAAAAGCCAGCTCTCAACAAAGAGAACTGGCTTTAGCAGTCATTGGTTATTTTAAAATTTTCACTTTAACAGTTTTGCGTCCCCATTTTTGAGCAGCACTATCTGATCCAAGTAGGATGTCGATACGGTTACCTTTAATTGCACCACCAGTATCTCCAGCGATAGCTTCTCCGTAACCTTCAACCCATACTTTAGATCCTAATGGGATTACTTTCGGGTCAACAGCGATCATTTTCATGTTTGGGTTCGCTGTTAAGTCATGACCCATTGCAGTTAATACACGGCCACCATATGTGCCACCGTTTTCGCTTGGGTGAGCTGTATATGCTGTAGCTACAACTGTTAACTCACGACCATTAGAAGGTTCGCTAGTTTCAGCAGCTTTCACAGCAGGCTTAGCAGCTGGTTTTGCTTGTGCTGCAGGTTGCGCTTTAGCTGGTGCTACAGTTTTAGCAGGAGCAGGTTGTTCTTGTTTCTCAATAACAGGTGCTGTACCTGTTAAGAAAGGAACGTGAACATAAGCTGTTTTCCCGTTATATTCGAATTGTAACCACTCATTTTGTACTTGGTTCGTTGTTTCAATCATATCGTCTTTCTTAAGCGTCCCAAGAACTTCTGAGTCTGTGTTCGCTTCAGCACGTACATTTAATACGTTAGCTGTTACGTAGTAGATGCTTTTTGTAAACTCTGTACTTACGAATGCGTCTTTACCATCTAAAGTGATTTTTGACCATCCGTTCTCTGTATTTTGAACATCTATTTTATTCCCGTTTAGTAATTTACCGACAACTTTTGATTCCGTAGTAGGGTTTTCGCGTACATTTAGTACGTCTGTTGTTACAACAGTTTCTGCATTAGCAGATGATGTGAAAATCCCAAGACCAAAAACTGCTGCTGTTGCTATTCCAATTAATTTTTTCATGATAGCCTCCATTGCGTTTGTTTTCGTGTCCTCATTATAGCAACAGATTTTTTCGGATTTCGGGAAAACACACAATTACAAACCATTCGTAATCAGTCGTTAACATCCTGTAATATAACAAAAAATGTAGGAAAGCGTTTTTCAATCTATGTGATTAGTAGGTTTCTACTTATATTCAAAATATTTAATACAACATATATTTTTCGGCGTAAATAAAAATGTTACAGGAGTGTTACATGATGTTTACTAAACGATTACATTCCTTGAGTATTTTACCGTTTTATGGGTAATATAGTTATATAAACATAAACATTTCGTTTGTGAAACTATAAACACGTGCTATATACTAGCAAAAAAACCGCATAATTGTTACAAAAAGAAAGGGTTGCAAGGAAGCAAAATACCCTTTTTTACATCTGTAACACATCCTTTTTTGGGAAAATACATTCCCATCCGCATTTTTCTCACACAATTTGACAGCAGTATTTCGATCTTTTAGCTCTTGCAGAGTGAAAAGGTTATACGGAAGGTAAGGCTGTCCATAAGAATTCGAATTGGTGAAGGTGAAAGTAAGAAAATCACCGTAAAATTATAGTTTTCTATCCGATTTTACATATCGGAATTTATGTTATTTACAAAAGTGAAACCTACGAAGGGGGATTTGATGAAGAAACTGACAAAAACATTCATCGTATCATTAACATTATGTATTGCATTTACAATTTGGGGGATTATTCCCGAATCTATTATTGGAAAAGGTAGCTTAGGAAATGTAACAACCGCAATTCAAACTGCATTAGTTAGTAAGTTTGGATGGTTCTATATTATTTCTGTTTCTATTATATTAGGTGTGTCTATCTTTTTAATTGTTTCGAAATACGGTTCTATCCGTTTAGGTAAAGATGATGATGAACCTGATTATAGTTATATGACATGGTTTGCTATGCTATTTAGCGCTGGTATGGGTATCGGCTTAGTTTTCTGGGGCGTTGCCGAACCATTAAACCATTTATATGCACCTCCGTTTGGAGAAGGTGCAACTGAGGAAAGTGCGCGTCTTGCACTACGCTTTTCATTTTTCCATTGGGGATTACATCCGTGGGGACTATATGCATTTGTAGCGCTGTGTATTGCTTACTTTACTTTTAGAAAAGGAAAAGCAAGTACGATTAGTGCGACAGTAGGTCCGTTATTTAAAGGCGGGGAACATGGGCGTATTGCTCATTCGTTTGATGTGTTAGCTGTTTTCGCAACTGTGTTTGGTGTTGCGACTTCATTAGGTCTTGGTGCAAAACAAATTGCAGGTGGCGTTAGTTATTTAACATCTATCCCGAATTCATTAACGACTCAATTAGTTATTATTGCAATCGTAACTGTGTTATTTATGTTATCTGCACAAACAGGCCTTGATAAAGGAATTAAATATTTAAGTAATACGAACATTATTTTTGCGTTTGCACTTATGATTATTGTATTATTTGCGGGTCCAACAAACTTTATTATGAATTACTTCACTTCAACAATCGGTTCTTATATTCAGGAGTTGCCAAGTATGAGCTTCCGTTTAAGTCCATTAGATGAAGGCGGAAATCAATGGATTCAGTCGTGGACAATTTTCTATTGGGCATGGTGGATTGCATGGTCGCCATTCGTAGGTACGTTTATTGCCCGTGTTTCACGAGGACGTACCATTCGTGAGTTTGTTATCGGTGTGTTACTCGTACCGACCGTAATTGGTGCACTTTGGTTCTCTGTTTTCGGCGGGACTGGTATTCATATGGAGCTGTTTGGTGATGCTCATATCTTCGACAAAGTGAAAGAGATGGGAACAGAAGTAGGGTTATTCGCTATGTTCGACCAGATGGGAAGCTTTGGATCAGCTTTATCGGTATTAGGTATTCTACTTATTGCAACATTCTTTATTACATCTGCAGACTCTGCGACATTCGTTTTAGGGATGTTAACGACACATGGTAGTTTAAATCCACCAAACCGCATCAAAATGGTTTGGGGTATCGTTTTAGCATCGATAGCTTCTACGTTATTATATGTTGGTGGATTAGAAGCACTGCAAACGGCAGCTATTATTGCAGCATTCCCATTCGTCTTCGTTATTTTCTTTATGATGGCGGCATTATTTAAAGAGTTACAAAAAGAAGGGCGTATGAAGCATCATAAATAATAGAAGGAAAAAGAGCTGATTATGTATCAGCTCTTTTTTATATAGAAGGAACTTTAACAGTAAGTCAGGGAAATAAAATACTTTACTATATAAGTAGTATGCCTTTTATATAAAGAAAAATCGGTACGTTTCGACAAATTCCGATATTTTTTAAATTCTATTCATATTTTTGACAAAAAATTGTCGGAAATGTGTTGTCACGTTTATGTATATGTGCTATATTATTTCCTGTAAGCGATTTCAAATGGTTTTAAAGCGCATTCAAGGGGGACATCTAGAATAATGAAACGTTACGAAAGAAAGTGGAAGCATATTTGTTTGAAACGTGTGGCACATCGCAGTGTCCAAGAAAGCACGGAACCTAAGACTGAAACGCGCAAAGAACAGCTAGAGAAGCAATTGGTTCTACAAAAATAGCAATCACTTTTTCGTATATAAATGAAGGTCAATCGTTCGTTGGGGGATGGACGTGAAATTACTTTCAGCTAAGGGGTATTGTCTGATATATAATTTATACGGCAATAAATAAGCACAGAGCATACGGCGCTCTGTGCTTATTTTTATTATTTATCTTTTTTGAATCGAACTGTTTTATCCCAGCCAATGACTTGTTTCTTGCTCTTTGCACGCAAGTATAAAATTAAGCTACGAATGAATAAGTACGTAAAGAGCTGTGCGTACGTAAAGTACATGATAACACTAATAAAAATATTAGTTGGTGTAAAGGTTCGTTCCACACTCTGGGCACTAAATAATTGCGAAACATATGTAATATATGCGACATACCACATAAATAGTAGCGGAATGCTATATTGAATTTGGAATATCCCGAGTAACCCAATTACAAACCAAACGTTCGAAATGATTAAGAATAGCCAAAATACAACATACACTAAAACTTGTTGTAAGGAATGGACGAGAAGTTTTCCTTTAAAGAAACTTAAGGAAGAAAACATTTTTTCTAAAATATACAAGTTCCCTTGGAGCCAACGGGTACGCTGCTTAATAAGGATTTTTAAATGCTCAGGTTCTTGCTCCCATGTAATCGATTCTGGAACAATCGGTAAGAGATAGCCTTTTTGTGTAATTCGTAATGTTAATTCAGCGTCTTCTGCAATTGCATATGGGTCATAACCGCCAAGCTCTTCTAATGCAGAGCGACGAAGAAGCATGTTTGTTCCTGTTAGTGAACCTGTTTGGAATAGTAACCAGCGCCCAGATTGCATTAGGAGCTGGAAGATTTGAAATTCTAACGAAATCATTCGTGTTAGCCAGTTTCTTTTTTCATTTACAGTACGAACGTGACCGACAGCTCCAACAGCATCCTCGGTTGTTTCAGCATGTTCTACAAGCATTCGTAGTGCATGTGGTTCAGGCTGGTTATCTGCATCATACACACAGAAGTATTCACCATCTGAAATACTAAGACCATAGTTTAATACACGCGATTTCCCTTTTGGTTCACCCGCCGGTACACGAATGTGACGAATATGAGCATAAGCTTTATCGAAATCGTCACCAATTTCAGGTGTCTCATCTTGAGAGTTATCGTTTAATAAATAAACAGTTAGTTTGCCTGGATATTCAATCTTCGCCATCGCCTCTAAAGTATCTTTAATAACGACACCTTCATTGTGGGCGGGTATTAAAATGTCGACGCTTGGATACTGTTCTAGCGTACGATCTTTTCGTTTCCTATTTCGGTGAACTAAGCCCGCAAGTGTTAAGAAAGAATAGTAAACGAGTAAGCCAGAGAACAGAAAGGCTGTAAAAATAAGTACATATTTAATTGAAAATGTTATGCTGATCCAAAAAACAAGTACGCAAAACAGGAGGAATAAAAGGAGTATAACGAGTGTCATCATAATACTGTCGGTCCTTTTGTAGCGATTTGTTCTCGTTTAATCTTAATGTCTTGAATTGCCTCAGCTGTAAGCCATTTTTCCATTTTAGGCTGTAGACGGTTCATTACAATATCGGCACCAGCGTCATTTGTATTTTGTAATAAAATGACTAATGTGTTGTTATCATATTCAGCAACAAGGTCAAAGTCAGCCCTTACCGTTTCAACTAATAATGAAGCTACACGGTCCATAACACTTTCCTTCGTATATTTACTAAAGGGAGTGAAGTCAAAATAAATCATAAGGCCTGTTTCATTACGACGATTCATTGCATTTATTAATAATGCTTGTCGTCTTTCGAATTCTTGTCTTGTTAATAATTTTGATTCTCCAATGTATTGTTCTAACGTTCTCACACGTTCGGTTAATTCTTTATTTTCATGAATAACCTTCTTTAATAAATGAGTTGAGATATATACGATGAAGAAGTTTGCTGCCATTAGGAAGTGGGTAATAATGTATTCCCATTGTTCTGATGTACTCCATAAGTAAAGCCATGCTTGGTAGAATAGGTAGAACACCGAAATGATGGTTCCTAATATGAAGAAAACAAAGGCAATTTTATCAGCCAAAAATAGAAATAGTACATTAACAATTACATATATAATTGTAAAAATGAGAGCATGCTCATATTGCGTTACATGTACAGTTGTAAAATAAAATAAAATTTGTAAAATCCACATAGAGAGGACTTTATAGAAGTTATTTTTCACAAAACTTTCCTCCTTAAAGGTAATTCATGCAAGGATACTTGTAGTATGCACAATTATTAAGAAATAGACCGGATGACTAGATTGTTTTAGAGAGAGCAACAACAAGTAGTATCTCTCTTTTGCAAGAAAAAATAAACAGACTTACTAATTATTGTATCATAATGTTCTTATATTTAAGCATAAAGTATTTAATATATATCGAAAAAATAAATAACAAAAAGTCCCCTCTTTAGAAAAGAGGGGACTTATATCAATTTATAGGAACATCATACCTGCAACTGCTGCATTTAAGAAGTTCGCTAGTGTACCAGCGATAACTGCTTTAATCCCTAATTGTGCAATTTGTTTACGGCGAGTAGGAGCTAGCGTTCCTGTTACACCTAACTGAATTGCGATAGAAGAGAAGTTTGCGAATCCACAGATTGCGAATGTTAAAATTAAATTTGTTTTTGCTGAGAACTCTGCCATGTGTGGTCCTAAGTTTGCGTATGCAACGAATTCGTTGATTGCAAGTTTTTGACCGATAAAGCTTGCTGCTTGTACAGCTTCACCAGGAGAAACCCCGATTAAGATTGCAAATGGTGATAGTAAGTAACCGAAGATTAAATCAAGGCTAAGTTTAATATCGAACAGAGAGCCAATTAATCCTAATAAACCGTTTAATAAAGCAATTAATGCGATGAAAGCCATTAACATTGCTGCTACGTTAATAACAAGTTGCATACCTTCAGATGCACCACGTGCCGCTGCGTCAATAACGTTTGCATCTTCACGTTCAGTAGAAAGTTCAACGTTATTATCTACTTTTTCTGTTTCTGGCATAATTAGTTTCGCAATTAATAGACTTGATGGAGCTGCCATAATTGCTGCTGCTAATAAGTGTTCTAACGGAATACCCATTGCTGCATAGCCGACAAGAACTGATCCGGCAACAGCTGTCATACCGCTTACCATAATAGTAAAGAATTCACTATTTGTTAAACGTGCTAAGTAAGGTTTAATTAAGATTGGAGCTTCAGTTTGTCCTAAAAATACAGTTGTTACAGAGTTTAAACTCTCTGCTTTAGAAGTTCCAAGAAGTTTGCTTAATGCGCCACCAACGACACTGACAAATTTCTGCATAATACCGAAATGATATAAGATTGCAACTAATGAACTAATAAATACGATTGGAAGTAGTGCTTGAATGAAGAAAACAAATCCCCAAGGGCCTTTTGCGTTGACTAAATCCCCAGCAACGAACTTAATTCCCTCGTAAGAAAAATTAATTAATCCTTGAACGCCATCTGCAGCGTATTTTAAACCTGCTTTTCCGGCATCCCATCGTAATACGATAAATGAAAATGACATTTGTAATGCTAGCGCGATTAAAATTGTGCGCCAATTAATAGCTTTGCGGTTGGAAGATAGTAAGAAAGCAATTGCTAATACTCCAATCACGCCGCCAATTCCCCATAAAAGATTCATGCAGTGTATGCTCCTTCCTCATAGTAAAAAAAGTGTATAAACCAGTTGTCTATACATTTACGAATATAACATCTTAAGTAACTTATCATAATGGACATCAGAGGTCAAACGTCTAACGAAAAGTTTAAATAAAAAGAAAATTCTTTAAAAAAACACATATAAAATGATTAGACATGAAATAGGTTATGTTTTTTATGTGAAAATATACATTATGATAACGTTATGGATTGTTTTTGTAGAATATAGTGTATGAAATAGGGAAATAGATACATTATTTTTTCGGGGATATAGGTGACATATACTAAAAAGAGCCTTCTAGTAATCTAGAAGGCTCTAAAAATATAACTTAAGGTGCTTTCGTATAACCTAAGAAGTGCTTACTCCAATAAGAGTTACTTAGTGAAGCAATTGCTACACCTTTATCTCCAGCTTGGATAAACGATCCGCCTCCAAGGTAAATACCCATATGAGAAGGACCTGCTTTATAAGTGTCTTTGAAGTAAATTAAGTCACCTGGTTGTGGATTTGAAGTTTGTGGTAGGCTACCCCAATATCCCGCAACACTTTGACGACTAATGTTATGACCAAATTTCTTAAATACGTGGTAAATGTAGCCACTACAGTCAACACCGTTAGCAGAAGTACCGCCCCAAACGTATGGTACGCCTTGCATTCCTTTTGCATATGCAAGTATGGAAGAACTATCGCCGTTATTATTGCTTGTATTATTATTATTATTGTTGTTATTGTTGTTGTTATTTTGGTTCTCGTTAGGCTTATTATTTACAGCGCCACCAACTGGTGTTTTAGATAGGTAACGTGTTCCGATATAACCATTTTGGCCGTTGTAGTTAATTTTACTCCATCCAGAGTTTTCAGAGATTACTTGAACCTTCTGTCCTTGTGGAAGTGCGCCTATGATTCTATAATTTGTACCTTCGCCACTACGTACGTTTAAGGCAGAAGCATTAATGTAGTAGTCGCCAATTGCACCTTGATCAGGTTGTTTTGGCTGTTCAGGAGTAGCAGTGCCACCTTTAACGAATTTTACAAACTCGCTACTAACGAAGCCTGTTTTTCCTTGATAGTTTACTTTAAACCAACCATTTTCAGACCCAACTACGTTTAATGTAGTCCCATTTAACACGCCGCCAATTACACTATGGTAAGCAGCGGGGCCTGTACGAACGCGTAGAGATGTTGCGTTAACAACGTAAGTACCGCCAGTTTGAACGGTTACATTATTATTTTGTTCTTGGTTGTTACCTTGTGTAACATTGTCGCTAGAACCGCCTTTTGTTACGTAGTCTTTGCTTACGTAAGCAGCTTGTCCAGCATAATTGATTTTGAACCAATCTTGAACTTCGCCAACAACTTGTACAACTTGTCCTTTTGCAACAGAACCTACAGTTGTATGAGAAGTGCTAGGACCTGTACGAACACGAAGAGAAGATACATTTACTGTATAGTTTCCGCTTGCTGGTTTTACAGATTCTTGGTTGTTATTATTCGTATCGTTGTTTGAAGAACCCGTATTTGAAGAAGCACCAGATACAAATTGGCTACTTACATAACCTACTTGTCCATTATGGTTGATTTTCACCCAACCATTTTCTTGCCCAATTACGTTTAATGTTTGTCCTTCATATACACGTCCTGAAACAGAACTAGAAGTGTTTGGAGCGGTACGTACACGTAATACATCAGCAGTAACTTTATTGTTTCCACCTGATGTATTTACATTAGTATTGCTTGCTCCATTTTTTGATACAAATTCGCCGCTAACAAATCCGGTTTGTCCATTAATGTTAATTTTGAACCAACCATTTTCTTCGCCAATCACGTTTAGTGATTGACCGTTATAAACGCGAGAAATGATGTCGTGAGAAGTACTTGATCCTGCACGAACATGTAATACGCTAGCATTCACCGTATAAGATGAACTGTTTGATGCGGAAGCTTGAACAGTTTGTGTAGCAGCTTTTTGTGTATTTTGTTCAGGGGCAGCTTGAACACTATCAAGTGTAGGTGCTGCTCCTCCTGCTACAGACACTGCCGCAAGACCGGCAAGGTATTTTTTCATAATTTGTCGATTCCTTTCTGTCTGTAATGTAGTGAAGAAATATTTACCAACTGTTAAAAATTCTAAAGAGCATGTCGATTACTGTCAAGACTTATGCGGTAATCTGAATATGACAAAAAGATTACAAAAAAAATCAAGGCATAAATCTATACCTTGATTTCCAATTAAATACATATATTGAGTGTAGAAAAGATAGAAATTATTCGTGTTTAAGAAGATGACATATTGGATTGTAACAAGCTTTGAGAAAAGGATCTTTGTAGCATTTTTGTGATAGGGCCAACTTGACCATCTTGGATTGCGGTTCCATCAAGGTGAGTCATTGGCAAAATTTCAATCGTTGTTCCTGTAAAGAAACATTCATCCGCTTGATAAACATCACGAACGCTGAAAAGTTCTTCTTGTACCGGAATGCGAAGGGTTTTCGCTAAAGAAAGGATATATTGACGAATGATGCCATTTAAAATAAGGTGATTGGCTGGATGTGTGTAGAGAGTTCCGTTTTTTATGAGAAAGAAATTAGAACAGCTTCCCTCAGTTACAGTACCATTTCGTACGAAAAGAGCCTCTTTACAACCTTTGCGTTCAGCTTTCGTAGCAGCTAATACATTGGGTAATAAATTTAATGATTTGATATCACAGCGTAGCCAGCGCGTATCTGGTTCTGATATAGCACGTATACCATATTCAATCCATAACGCGGGTCTTTCTTTCTTCGTAATATAGGCATAGATTGTCGGCGGGACGTCATATGAGAATGTGTGGGTACGAGCTTGTACACCACGAGATACTTGCAAATAAATCGTTCCATCTTCGTAGAAATTATTACTTTCAATTAGTTTGTAAAGTAGGATAATAAGTTCTGCTTTTGAGAAAGGGAGTGATAATTCTATTTCTTCCATGGAGCGATATAATCTTGTGATATGCGGATCTAATAAGTGAAAGTTTCCTTTATATAGGCGAATAACCTCATAGACACCATCTCCAAACTGCAAGCCTCTTTCTTCAAGTTCTATGTAAGCACGATGTTTTGTTGTATCAATAACTGCATCATTCCATAGTACAAATTTTTCGTATGCCAATTTTTGTCCCATCCTTTCGTAAGTGCATAAGTAAAGTGAAGCTTTCATTCGGAATAAAAATCACTATAGTAATTTTTATGTGAGTACTTCTTTACATATGACGTATATGTATTTGTAAATGGTAGAGAAGTAGTGATTTCCCCCGCTATTTGTGGGCAGCAATACTCCCACTTAAAAATTCAGCTGGGGGCAAAGAAGTGAAGCAGGCGAATAACTGCCCGTAAATGCCCGATTGGTGAGGGCTGATAATCAGTGGGGGTGAACACCCTCACTGAGTAAAGTTTCACTTTACAGCATTTTGTATATACAAATTCGAAAATAAGAAATAAGAATCCTGCTTTTGAATAAAAAAAAGCAACATTCTGATGGAATGCTGCACAAGGAGGGTAGCTATCTTTCATAGGGACATCGTCTTATTGAATGTTTTGTGTATGGAAACAAAACATATTGAAAGACAATTATAAGAAAGTAGAAATAAACGATTCATATATTTCTTTAAGGGATCTTATTAAAGATGAGAGATAAGAAATATATAGAACCTTGCTTGCATATTTTATTATAGAGATGTTTCATTAACGCTATGTGAATATTTGGTAAAGGTTATGTAATGTTAAAGTTAATGAATATAAGTGATTGTATGGAGAAATATAAAAAAAAGAGGCTGAGATTACTCAGCGCTCTTCTTTTCTTCTTTAATAGCTGTCTTTACTTCACCAGTTTTGGTCTTATTACTTTCAGAGAAGCGAAGTAAGTCACCTTCAATGATTTTGTCAGACATGTTCAATTCATTTTGAGCACGATCAATGAGTGGTTGAGATTCTTCTTTAGGTAGTTGTACAACTTCGCCAGTAGAACGATCGTAGAATGTACTGTTCGTGTACATGTACTTATCTGTAACGAAGCTACCGTCACGAAGAACAACGAATCCTTTATTTTCTGGTGAGAATACATCATGACCGAATTGAACTTGATTTGTAGAATCTACACCAAGTAAGTTTAGAATTGTTGGTTTAATGTCAATTTCACCAGTTGGTTTTGAAATTGTTTTACCTTCTTTTTGACCTGGAACGTGAATAAACATCGGTGTTTTTTGTAAGTTCATATGGTCAAATGTAGTGATTTCTTCTTTTCCTAAGAACTGTGCCATTGCACGGTTATGGTTTTCAGAAATACCGTAGTGATCACCGTAGAATACGATAACTGAGTTGTCGTAAATACCTTCTGCTTTTAGACGCTCAATAAAGTGTTTCATTGCTTCGTCTAAATAGCGAGCAGTTACCATGTAACGGTCAAATACGCCATCACCAGAATTGTATTCATCGATTAATTTCGTACTTTCATCATAAGTGAATGGGTAATGGTTTGTTAAAGTAAGGAAGCGAGTATAGAACGGTTGCTTTACTTCTTTTAACATATCGATAGATTGATCGAAGTATTCGATATCTTTTAATCCCCAATTTAATTTCGTTTCTGGCGTAATCTTGTAGTCAAGTTCGTTGTAGTAACGATCATAACCAAGTGCCGGATACATAATATTACGGTTCCAGAATGTTGCATTGTTCGCGTGGAATACTGATGTGTGATATCCTTGCTCACGCAAAATTTCTGGAGTTGCTGTATATTCGTTATTACCGTGTGTGAAGAATACAGCACCACGGTCTAGTGGATACATGGAAGTATCTACTAAGAACTCAGCATCTGATGTTTTTCCTTGCCCAGTTTGATGGAAGAAGTTATCAAAGTAATAACTTTCTTTCGTAAATTGGTTTAAGAACGGTGTAACTTCTTGTCCGTTAACTGTTGCACCAATTAAGAATGTTTGTAGTGACTCAAGAGAGACAACAATTACGTTTTTCCCTTTTGCAGTACCAAACATATTTGGATCTGGTTTGCTTTGCGTTGTTTTTACGTAGTTTTCTGTTTCCTGTAATTTACTACCGTCAGCAAAAGCCTTTTGTGAACTTGATTTTGCTTGTAAGCCAAGGTCGTACACTTGGTGTACATATAAACCTAAGTTTTTAACAAGCATAACGCGGTCGAATGAACGTGTTAATAGTTCAGGACGTTCGGCTTCTGCCAGCCCTAAGTTTGCGAAGAAAATAGCAACTGTTGACACGAAGTATAGGGAGCGCATTGGGCGTGCTACACGTTCTGTCGGTGCAAAATTCTTCATCTTCTTCAATAAAATGAAGAATACGATAATATCAGCAAATGCAAGGATGATTTTGTAGTTAAACAATTCTTGCACACTAGAACCTAAACTACCAAAGTTAGATGTTTGTCCTAGTACAGGTAAAGTAACGAAGTCATTGTAGAATCCGTAGAACATTACGTTACCAACAAGAATGATTGTTAAGACAAAATTAATTCCAAGTGCTATATAGTTACGTTTTTTCCCTTTTGCAAATAATGCAAGGCCAACAAGCAGTAATGATGCTGCTAATGGGCTAAGGAATAAAATGAATTCTTGCATGAAAGATTCAAGTTTTAAATCAAAGCTTGTGCGTGTAATAATATATGTCTTCAACCATACGGCTAAAGCTACGAATACAGTGAAACGCACATTTTGAAATTGTGATTTCAAGGTTTCTTTCATTCATTTCCACCCTTTCTCTATCAGGCTTGGTCGATTTTGGAGCGAAAAATGCTAAAATAAAAAATACATAGTTTTCTTGGCCATAATTAAAGGTTCTATATTCACCCATATACGACTATAACTATGCATACCCTTTTGGTTTCTTTTGCTGCTCATAAGTATAACGTCATTTCTGTATTATACAACAAAATTCATTTCTGAGAAACACTATAACATTTTACATTTTTTGTATGAGATTTGTCACTACCAGAGAAAACTTTAACATTCGTTTATATGTCCGTCAACTAGAAAATATAACAAAGGTAGAGCAGAATGTTAAGTGGAATTGAAAATTTTCTTTGTTGAGAAATAAGAAATGACGATGGGTAAGCGGTTATCTAGAAACCTATTATATGAAGGAAAGTACGGGAAAATTAACGAACACTTGTTCTTTTTTCGTTTGTTTGTTACAATGAAAGTTCATTGATAGATTGTGTGTAATTTTGATGAACTTTTACTGATAACATATTGTAGCTTATTTCTTTTTAAAAATAGGGAGGCTTTCACATGGAACAAAAATTTTCAGTTGAAGCGTTTTGGAAGAAAACAAAACATGTTGCAAAGCAAGCAGGACAGTCGGTCATTTATGCAAGTTTATTATTGTTTTACGTTTTGCAAAGACCTGATGTTCCAAAGCGAGTGAAAATTATTGTGATTGGAGCACTTGCTTATTTTATTGCACCAATTGATGCCATCCCAGATTTCATTGCTGGGGTTGGTTATACAGATGATTTAGGGGCGTTGACGGCCGCACTATTGCAGGCATCGTTATACGTCAATGAAGAGGTGAAGGATAAGGCACGAGTGAAGTTGGCAGAGTGGTTTGGTTCGGATATAGACACATCATTTATCGATCAGAAATTAGATCAATAGGTGAGAACTGTCATGTGGTGACAGGGCGAACGTAAGCGAGGAAGTGCTTTATGCCATCAGGAAGAACGCATACGAAAATAAACTTAATATCCCTTCCGGTTGTTTTGTTTATGCTCTTTTCGTATGGATTAACAAACTTGGATTTTTTATTAACTTTTGCAATTGGCTTTTTAGTAGGTACTTCATTTTTAACGCCGGATTTAGATACATATAGTAATGCGTATAATAAATGGGGATTCCTACGTATATTTTGGTATCCGTATAAGAAGGTCATGCCGCATCGCTCCTTCTTTACACATACAATTATACTTGGTGATGTGATTCGTATTGCATACATGTTAATTGTATTTTCTCCATTTTTATTCCTATTAAATGTGATCGCGCTTGATGGGAATTTAATAGAAATTGCGAAGAAACATGAGGTTGAAATTGTAACGTTCGTAATGGGAATTGTTGTGGCAAGCACGCTTCACATTATAGCGGATAAAGTGAATACGCGTCGCAAGAAAATGATGAGAAAAAAGAAGAAACGCAGAAGATAAAAAAACCGTCCCAAAAGGTGTTTTGGGACGGTTTTTTCTTATTAATAGGTCGGTTATCGATGAAAATTCATTTATCATGCGATAGTGTCGTTTTAATCAAACGTTTGTTTAAACTTAAGCTGTTAGCACTCTAATACCTTTTACGATGTTCCAAATGAAGTAGTATAAGCTAATAATGCCGCAAATACATAAGACAATCATTGCTCCAATGCCAAGTGTTACGTCTGGTTGATTCGATCCGATTCCCATAATTCCTAGAATAATAAATCCAATGAATGCCGCGATACTTGGAATAATGTGTGTCCATAGAGCGCGTTTTGCGTGTGGTTTTGTTTCAGAATCGCCCACAACCCACACAATGATAGGGAATAAGATAGGGGCAAATAATACACTAAAGTATGATAAAGCTGCTAATATTTTGTTTCCGTTCATATATATCACCTCATAAATAATATCCGTTGTTATACCTTTATTATGCAGGAAATATAGCGAGCTTCCTATCGATGAACATTACAAGAACGTGACGTTTTTGTAAGATTTCCATACTAAATGATAAAATTTTCAAAAAAATCTTTTGTAATGGAAATTGTTGTGATAAAATTAGTGAAAACGTTTTCTTAAACGTTTTTTATTTTAGACTTAAAGGTATGATGACCTGATAGTCTATTGGTGAGGTTATTCTATTTAAAAGGGGATTCTTTAGGGGGAGAGAACAATGAACACATGGACACAAGTTTATGATCCGTTCGGAAACATTTGGATTTCGGCAGCGGTCGCACTTATTCCGATTATCTTTTTTTTCTTAGCTTTAGCAGTTTTCCGCATGAAGGGGTATGTGGCAGGGTTTATTACAGTTGTACTCACAATTTTAGTGGCGTTATTCGCTTATAAGATGCCGTTCACGATGGCGATGGCAGCGACCGGATATGGTTTCTTATACGGACTATGGCCGATTGCTTGGATTATCATTATGTCGGTATTTTTATATAAAATATCTGTAAAAACAGGTCAATTCGATGTTATTCGTGCATCTGTCTTATCCATTACAAATGACCATCGTTTACTCGTTATTTTAATCGGTTTTTCATTTGGAGCGTTTTTGGAAGGGGCAGCAGGATTTGGTGCACCAGTAGCGATTACGGCAGCACTTCTTGCAGGTCTTGGATTAAATCCTTTATATGCAGCGGGTCTTTGTTTAATCGCAAATACGGCGCCAGTAGCGTTCGGAGCGATGGGAATTCCGATTACAGTTGCTGGACAAGTAACTGGTATTGATCCACATAAAATTGGACAAATGGCTGGACATCAATTACCGTTTCTATCATTATTTGTTCCGTTCTTTATCGTATTTTTAATGGATGGATTTAAAGGAGTAAGACAAACATGGCCAGCTCTATTTGTAGCGGGGAGCTCATTTGCAATTACGCAGTTCATTACAGCGACGTTCTTAGGACCAGAACTTCCGGATATTACGTCAGCACTTGTAAGTTTAGTGAGTTTATCGCTATTCTTAAAAGTTTGGCAGCCGAAAGAAATCTATCAGTCTAAAGAAGCAAATAGTGAAGTAGCTGCGACGACAGCAACATCTATGCCGAAACTAACAGTAGGGAAAGTAGTAAAGGCATGGTCTCCATTCATTATTTTAACTGTAATGGTAGTCATTTGGAGCCAAAGTTTCTTCAAAGCGTTATTTGCTCCAGGTGGCGCATTAGAAAGCCTTGTGTTTAAGTTTGAGGTTCCAGGCTTACACAATCTAGTAATGAAAGCAGAGCCAATTGTAAATAAACCGACGCCTTATGAAGCAATCTTGAAATTCGATGTTTTATCAGCGACGGGAACAGCAATTTTAATTGCTTGTATCATTTCGATCTTTATTTTGAAAATGAGTGCAAAAGATGCAGTAGTAACATTTAAAGAAACGCTAAATGAGCTTAAGATGCCAATTCTATCTATCGGATTTGTATTAGGATTCGCATTTATCGCAAACTATTCTGGTTTATCTTCTACATTAGCGTTAGCACTTGCAGGAACAGGCGGACTATTCCCGTTCTTCTCACCATTCTTAGGCTGGATCGGTGTATTTTTAACAGGATCCGATACGTCAGCGAATGCACTGTTCTCGAATTTACAAGCGATTACAGCGCAGCAAGTCGGTGTATCTGAAGTACTTCTCGTTGCAGCAAATACAACGGGCGGTGTAACTGGAAAAATGATTTCTCCGCAATCGATTGCAATTGCTTGTGCTGCAGTGGGACTTGCTGGAAAGGAATCAGATTTATTCCGCTTTACAGTGAAGCATAGTTTATTCTTCGTAATTATTGTTGGTATTATGACGTATGTACAGGCATATTATTTAACATGGATGATTCCATAAACAACAAAAGAAATAAACTTTTCATTTTTCAGATTATAGTGTATGATGGGAAAGTATTGAAAATTAAATCAGTGATAAACTAGGGGTGCCTAACGTATGCGTAGGCTGAGAGAGAAGCGCGTGAACTTCTTAACCCTTTGGACCTGATCTGGCTCGTACCAGCGTAGGGAAGTTAACGGCTTTACATAATGATGTCTTTATGAGCCAGGTCCTTATTTTTTTATGGACCTGGCTCTTTTTATTTTGGCATACGCTGGCCATATCTTGTCCTTGTCACGTACAGGGGGGCAACAAAGGTTATGAAACAGTCTGTTTCAGCTGAGCAAATTGAATTGAAATCGAGTTTACCAGGAAGTAAGAAAGTGTATGTGGATGGACCACGCGCGGGTATGAAAGTGCCGATGCGCGAGATTGAACAAAGTGAAACGAACGGCATTCCGAATCCGCCAATTCGTGTATATGATACGAGCGGTCCTTATACAGATCCTGCGTATAAAGTGGAGCTGGAAAAGGGGATTCCAACGCCGCGCCATTCTTGGATTCTGGAGCGCGGAGATGTAGAAGCATACGAAGGGCGCGAAGTGAAACCAGAGGATGACGGTGTAAAAGTGGCTTCGAAACATACACCTGTTTTTCCGCAAATGGATCGCCAGCCGCTTAGAGCGAAGCAAGGGGCAAACGTTACGCAAATGCATTATGCACGTAATGGCATCATTACGTCTGAGATGGAATATGTTGCGATTCGTGAAGGAGTGGAGCCTGAGTTTGTTCGTAAGGAAATCGCAGAAGGCCGTGCCATTTTACCAGCGAATATTAACCATCCGGAAGCAGAGCCGATGATTATCGGACGTAATTTCCACGTGAAGGTCAATGCAAATATCGGAAACTCTGCTGTCTCTTCTTCTATTGCAGAAGAAGTAGAGAAGATGACGTGGGCAACGCGCTGGGGTGCGGATACGATTATGGATTTATCTACAGGTAAAAATATTCATACGACGCGTGAGTGGATTATTCGTAATGCGCCTGTACCAGTCGGAACTGTACCGATCTATCAAGCGCTGGAAAAAGTAAACGGAATTGCAGAAGATTTAACGTGGGAAGTGTATCGTGATACGTTAATTGAGCAAGCGGAGCAAGGTGTTGATTACTTTACGATTCACGCAGGCGTATTACTCCGTTACATTCCGATTACTGCAAAGCGTACGACAGGTATCGTTTCACGTGGTGGTTCAATTATGGCACAGTGGTGTTTATTCCATCATAAAGAAAACTTCTTATACACTCATTTTGAAGAAATATGTGAAATTATGAAGCAGTACGACGTTTCGTTCTCTCTTGGAGATGGATTACGTCCAGGTTCGATTGCAGATGCAAATGACGAAGCACAGTTTTCTGAGCTTGAAACACTTGGTGAATTAACGAAGATTGCTTGGAAACATGATGTGCAAGTGATGATTGAAGGACCTGGGCATGTACCGATGCATTTAATTAAAGAGAATATGGAGAAAGAGCTTGATATTTGTCAGGGCGCGCCGTTCTATACACTTGGACCGTTAACGACAGATATTGCACCAGGTTATGACCATATTACATCCGCAATTGGGGCTGCAATGATTGGCTGGTTTGGAACGGCGATGCTTTGTTATGTAACGCCGAAAGAACATTTAGGTTTACCGAATAGAGATGATGTTCGCGAGGGAGTTATTACGTACAAAATCGCTGCGCATGCGGCTGATCTTGCGAAAGGGCACAAAACGGCTCATCAGCGTGATGATGCACTTTCAAAAGCTCGCTTTGAATTCCGTTGGCGCGATCAATTTAATTTATCTTTAGATCCTGAACGTGCGATGGAATATCACGATGAAACATTGCCAGCAGAAGGCGCGAAAACAGCTCATTTCTGCTCTATGTGTGGACCGAAGTTTTGTAGTATGAGAATTTCACATGATATTCGTGAATATGCGAAAGAAAATGATTTAGAAACGACCGAAGCAATTGAAAAAGGGATGAAAGAGAAAGCGAAAGAATTTAAAGACACTGGTAGTCATTTATACCAATAACACGTTACACCTCTTTACTTGATTGATCACACTGTAGTACCTAACTTAAATATAGAAGAAGCCCGCTTTGCTAAGACGGTAGCAAAGCGGGCTTCTGTCGTTTATCCCACATTAATGGGCAGTAAGACCCCCACCTCAAAATTCAGTGAAAGCACAGAAGTTAGGTGGGGGTCGGGCTGCCCATTAAAGTCCGATTGGTGAGGGCTGATAATCAGTGGGGAATGAAGAAAACCCCCACTGATTAAAGTTTCACTTTATAAGGCGAAGAAGAGGTGTACCCAGTAGTATAAGAGGAATAATGTGACGACTGTTGTGAGAGGAATAACGATAAGGGATACACTTAAATAGTCTTTCCATTTTACTTTAATTTTGTTTTGTTTCAGGATATACATCCAAATGAGGGAAGCTAGTGTACCGATTGGTAATAATAGTGAACCGATGTCACTACCAATAATGTTTGCGAGATAGATAGTTTTTAATGTGACTGGGTCTAGTCCCATTTCTGTTAATGTGATTGTACCAATCATAAGTGCAGGATGGTTATTGAAGACGTTAGAGAG
Source organism: Bacillus sp. BC08 (assembly GCF_054326875.1). Classification (NCBI taxonomy): domain Bacteria; kingdom Bacillati; phylum Bacillota; class Bacilli; order Caryophanales; family Bacillaceae; genus Bacillus; species Bacillus sp. BC08. The sequence goes on from NZ_JBTGPA010000040.1 coordinate 45,501, forward strand.
GAGGGAGACGAGTCCGCCCATTGCAAAGCTAGCATAGAGTAGATGTTGACTTACAACTGGTTCAAGCCAATTTACCAGCGCCGTTGTTAATCCTGCGTTATGAAGCCCGTAAATAATGACATACATAGAGAAAGCGAAAATCAAAATGTGCCACGGTGTCTTTTTTAAAATATCGACAGGGTTCGTTCGTAAGTAGTACCATCTCCAGATGAGAAGAATGAGTGAACCGAGTACAGCAACAATTTCGATTGGAATTGATAAGAAGGATGCAACGAATAGAAGACAGCGCATAAGGAAGACGAAGCCTAATACTTTTAGCATGAATCTTGTCCGTTTTTGTTTCGTATCAACTGAATTTTTTCCTTTTAACGGATGGAAGTTTTTCGTGAAGAATATTTCTTCGATATCATATGAAGAAACAGGTAATTTTTCAGGGAGTTTTTTCTTTAAAACTGTATACATAAGCCATGACATAAACAATAGTCCTAATGTTGCAGGTACAAACATCATAGCAGTATGCATATAAAGAGTCATATTCACAATATTTAATGCGATTAAGTTTACGATATTACTTACACCAATTGGTGCACTAGATGCAGTAGCGATTAAAGCACCGCTTAATAAATAAGGGATTTGTTGATGTGGTTTTAATTTAAGGTTTCTCAGTAGTAAAATTAGGATTGGTGTTGTAATTAAAATACTACCGTCGTTATTGAATAAAAGAGTCATAAGAAAACATAATAATTGAATATACCAGTATAAACGGCGACCGGAGCCTTTTGCTAAATTTGCAAGTTTCGCTGCGGACCAGTGGAAGAAGCCGAAGCTCTCTAATATAACCGCCATAACGATGGTCGCTAATATTGTTATAGAGGCACCGCCAATTTTACTAATAATGTCCATGACGTCTGGTCTTGATACAAGTCCAGTAATCAAGATAATGCCAGCGCCAATTGCTGCCGGCCACGCCTCATTTAAACCACGAGGTCGCCAAAAGATAACAATCATCGTTAAGAAGAATACAATAATAGTAATCCATATTTCAATGCTCATATTTTGCCTACCTTTCTATTTTCCCTTGAACAAATGTAGCTTGTCTCAAGTTTGTATTGATAGTATATTCAGCAAAAAATAAGAAGAACTAGACGTATAATGGAATAAAGCGAATATGTGTTTTTCAAGCTAAAGGACAAGTGTCACTAATAGCGAAATAACTATTGTGAGAGGAGTCTATAAATTAGTGGGGCGATAAGATAGTAAATGAAATTTATATGGGTGATTATGGAGATATATCAGCGATTCTTGAAATATATTAGCGATTTTTAAAATATATCGACTGATCGACAAAATATGACAAAAGGAGCCCATCCCAAAATGCCTTTTGGAACAGACTCCCGACTATATTATTTTTCCTTCAAAAAAGTTCGATCCTTCAAGAATAAATTCCAGAAGAAAATAAATCCTGGTAGTAAAATTGCGATTCCAATTGCGTATAGGATAAGCAATGCATAGAATGTTTCTGTAGTTGTAAAACTTGTAAATACAGTTACATCAGGATAAATAATATAAGGTAAATGCGCGACACCGTAAGCGTAACTTGCAAATGCATATTGAGCGACGACTGCTAAAACGGCAATGCGAGGGTATCCTAGTGTGCCATACTTCTTGTTTGTCCACCAAAGGGAAGAGTACCCGATAACGAATAAAACGATAGAAACTGTAAACCATGGGAATTGTTTTATGAGTCCTTGCATAAGCCAGTGTGTTTCCGGATCCATTACAACGAGGGCGATAATCGCCGTAACGAGTGTTGCGGGACCAAGGATGATGGCGTTTCTTCTATAAATTCTATACGAATCTTCTGAACCTTGCTCTCTCGCAAAATCAGCAAGAAAGAGCGAGGAAAGAAATAGTTCCGAAGTTAGTCCGAAGAGCATATAGCAGTAGATAACCGGGCTAGAAAGAAGTTTTCCATACAAAAGTACTTCTTTTCCTTCAGACATTGTAATATAAGCCCCCTCTGTAACGGGTAAAACGGTAATTAATAAGGCTGGAATTAAGAGCCCAGTAATACCTGAAATCACCCGAAGGAGGAATTGATATTTTGGCAGAGAGTAGGCAAATACCATGAATGTACTACGAATTGCAATGAGTATTAAAATTAACATAACTGGTACGAACATCACTGTCGCAAGGGTGAAAGCAGCTTTCGGAAAGAAACCGAGAAAAGCGACAACGACAAAGACGAGAAATGTATTTGTTACTTCCCAGGTTGGTGATAAGTATCGATTGGCTAGCTTGGCAGCGAGCGTTGGATGTTTTGCGTATACCATGCCCCAAAAACCTGCTCCAAAATCGATGGAACCTAATATACTGTATACGAAAATAAGAGCCCATAAGATGATGATTGCAATACTTTCCTCATGCACGAGAATCGCCTCCTTCGTGATGTAAATCATTTGTAAGCGGATGTTTCTTAAAGAATGTCCGTAGTACAAAAACTGTTAAAATACCGAGTCCAATATATAAAATGATGAATAGAATAAATAAAGGACCGACAAAATCAGCGCGTGTAGAAGCATCAACTGTCCGTTGCATACCATAAATGGTCCAAGGTTGACGACCACTACAGCTGAAAATCCACCCAAATTCAATACCGAGCATCATAATTGGTCCACATGCGGCAGCTCCCCAAAGAAGCCACTTCGGTAATTCTGTTCCTTTTTTTCGGTAAACAAAGTACCAATACAAGAGGGCGATTGCCGCAACTGCAAAAGTAAAGGCAGCGGTGCCGACCATTAAGTTGAATAGTGTATGTGTATAAAATGGTGGCCATGTTTCTTGTGGGAATTCCTTGAGTCCTTTTACGACGGTGCTAGGGTCGAGTCCCACGAGTAGGCTAAGCATGTTCGGAATTTCTAGTGCATAGTTTAGTTCAAGTGTGTTCGGATCTACAACTCCACCAATTGATAACGGTGCATGTGATGTCGTTTCAAATAAAGCTTCAGCAGATGCAAGTTTTTCAGGGGAATGCTTATGTAAGGCAATCGCCGATTCGTGTCCCGAAAGCCACATCGTAGCACCTGTAATAAATGTCACGACGAGCCCTAACAGTAGTCCTTTTTTATGATATGCCACTTCACGTTTATTTAAATTCTTCTTTAATAATTTAAATCCAGCGATAGAGGCAATGACAGCTGCTCCAGTTGCGTAGGCTGTAATCACAACGTGGAATGCGCTTGTGCCAAAACTCGGATTAAAGAAAGCTTTCCACGGATCAACGTTAAAAACGGATCCATCTGGTCCCATTGAAAAGCCTGCGGGTGTATTCATCCATGTATTTGCTGATGTAATAAGCACGGCAGATGCCGTGGCACCAATCATGACGAAAAATAGCGAGATTAATCTCATAAATGGAGGTAGTTTATCAGCTGCATATACATAAATGGACATGAACAAAGCCTCTAAAAAGAAGGCGAAAATCTCAATTTGAAAGGGAACAGAAATTACCTGCCCAACAATTTTGGCAAAACCAGGCCAAAGAAGTGAGATTTGCACACCAACGATTGTTCCAGTCGGAATTGCTACACCGAGAAGGATGGCAAACGCCTTCGTCCATCTTTTCGCCATAATGGCGTAGTCGGAATCTTTCTTCCAGTGATATAGTATTTCACTTATAAAAATCATCAATGAAAGTCCCACGCCGAGTGTTGCAAAGATAATGTGGAATGCTAATGAAGAACCAAAAAATGCTCTTGCTAATGTTACCGTATCCATATGTAAACTCCTCTTCTTTTTTGCCATTATTTTCTGATTGAATTGGAAGATTTATTCAAAAAAACTACCAAAAATATATATGTATTTAAAAAGTGGATATGGTAATATGTTGATTGAATATTCTAAATAAAAAGAAGTTAATGTTTAATAATATTTTGTTTGTTTTTTAGTAAGGAATATTTTATAATCTTTTATGCGAACATAAGTTCTGTTTTTGGAGGTAAAGAAGTTTATGTGAAATGGAGAGGATGTTTTATGTATCCTGAAGTCATTAAAAAGATGGCATTTTCAAAAGAGCATAGAGATTTATTATTGAAGCTGTATAATAAAGAGATTACGCGTCGTGAATATGATCGACTTGTAGCATCGCTATATAGACCTTCTAAAGAGGCTTGTGAGGGATAGAGGAACGGGAGACAATCTAATAGATTGTCTTTTTTACATTCATGTATGTTCTGGTAAAATTAAGGTTAGTCTTAATGGGGAGGTGAAAAGATTGCGGAAACGTTTATATATAGGGATTGGGGTTATTCTCTTAATCGCTTTAGGTGGCATTGTATTTTGGGCAGCTATACAAGGAAACCGTACAGAACATTTTATTTTAAGACATATGGTGAATGAAAATGGGACGCTTGCAACATATCGTTTAGCGGATACAAAGGCAGGTAAGGGTGAAGCGAAAGGCCGTGAAGCTTTATCAGAATCAGCAGGACTATGGCTACAATATACATTGGATAAAGACGATCAAGCGTTATTCGATGAACAAGTTAAAGTTATTCAAAATAGCTTTGTACATAAGGATCAAATCGTTATATGGAAAATCTCTGAAAAGGGAGAAATGCAGTCAGCTACCAATGCACTTATAGATGATCTTCGTATTATAGAACAATTATATCGTGCTTATGAGATGTATAAGGAGGAGCGTTATAAAAACTTAGCAGATCAATTGAGTGACGCTGTAATTCGTTATAATAAGAAAGATAATTATTACGTTGATTATTATGATGCAGATGCAGGGAAACAAAATAATTTTGCAACTACATCATACTTAAATCCGCACGCATTCTCGTATATGAAGAAGTACGGCAAGGTTTCTGCACAGCAATATCAGGAAGTCGTTCAATTTTTAGCGGATTATCCAAGGCATGGCTGGGCATTCCCAAAAGAGTATAAAGAAGATGGTACATTTACGTACGATAAAGAAGTGAATCTTATTGACCAATCATACGTGGCATATCATCGAAGTTTAGGTGCTCTTTCATCAGATGCTTATTTGGAATTTATAAAGAAGAAGTTCCAGGAGGATGGAAAGCTATACGGTCGTTACAATTTAGAAACGGGAAAACAAACTGTGAATTATGAATCGCCAGCCGCTTACGGACTAACGATCTTGTACGTACTACAAACAGGTGATACGAAGTTTGCAAAGGAATTATATGATCATATGGTCACATTCCGAAATGACAATGTATTTAGTAGATATTACGGTGGATACGTAACAGGTGAAAATAATAATACGCATATTTTCGATAACGTATTGCCACTTTTAGCGGAAATAGAATTGGAGAAGAGTAAGAAATAGAAGGTGCTATCCCCTTTTGGGGTGGCGCCTTCTATTTGGGTCGTTATGTATTGATATAATTTTACACCTTAATAGTAGAGAAGTACTCAATCACAAACTTACGGAATTGCTGAGCAGTTTTCGATAAGTAGCGTTTCTTCGACCAACTTAAGCCGATAGTTCGCTCGCAATTTGGTTCAATAATACGTAACTTATTTAATGCTAAAGTAGAGTTTTTTAATAAAGTTAAACTTGGGACAAAGGCGATGCCTAGGCCTTGCTTAATAAGGTCGCTAATCACGGTTGGTTCATCTACTTCAAAAGCGATATGTGGAGTGAAACCAGCTTCCTTGCAAAATTCATCTGTTAAGTGCCGAAATCCGTAACCAGTGTTCATACTAATAAATGGTTCGTCTTTTACTTCATGCAGATGGACACTGTCGCGTCCTGATAAACGATGGCCTGAAGGGACGACTAAGAAAATTTCTTCTGTAATAAGTGGTTCCCACATAATTTCCTCGCCTTCAATTGGTACAGAAGAAATGCAAAAGTCAATTTCTATATTATCTAGTTGTCGCTTCATAGAAGGAGTAGATGCGAGAAATTGTTGGAATCGAACGTTAGGATGCTCTAGTAAAAAAGAACCGAGTAGTTCTGGTAATATTCTCGGAATAGAAACTGCCAGTGTAATAGAGCTTTGTTGTAATTCAGCTAAATCTTTAATTTCTCGTTCACCTTCACTTAATTCATGAAAAATGCGCTCTACTCGTTTTAAAAATACTTTTCCAAAAGAGTTTAATGTAATCTGTCGACCTTGGCGATCAAATAGCGGGACGCCTAAGTCCTTTTCTAATCTAGCGATTGTTTTGCTGAGCGAAGGTTGTGCGATATGCAATTCTTCAGCCGCTTTTGTCATATGTTCTAATCGTGCGACTGTCTGAAAGTATTTTAGTTGAAGAAGTTCCATTTTGACGCTCCTTTCTATAGACCAAAAGGAATGAATTGATAATTAAAGATGTATTATACAGTATGGAAAGTGGCGTGTATAGTAAATCTGTTAAACCATTGTAATGGTGTTAAATTAGGAGAAGGAGTATGTTTCATGAAAGGAATTCAACTTATATTTAAAGATTGGAAAGCGATGTGGCACCATAAACATGGACGTATCGCTTTAATTTTTTTGTTAATCGTTCCTTTAATTTATTCAGGATTCTTTTTAGCTGGATACTGGGATCCGTATGGGAAATTAGATAAATTACCTGTTGCGATTGTAAATTTAGATAAGGGTGCTGCGATGGATGAAAAAACAATTCATGCCGGAGACGATTTTGTAAAAAATTTAAAAGAGAATAAGGAACTAGCTTTTCATTTCGTATCAGAAAAACATGCTGATGAAGGGTTAAAAGAAGATAAGTATTATATGGTTGTTACAATTCCAGAGGATTTCTCTAAAAAGGTAAGTACACTTATGGATGAGAAACCAGAGCCCGCGCAGCTTCAGTACAAAGTAAATCCGGGTAAAAACTTTGTAGCAGCTCAAATTGGAACGACAGCTGTTGAAAATATGAAAACAAAAATTTCAAATAGTATTACGAAATCTTATACAGAAGGTGTCTTTTCAAAGTTCCAAGACTTAGCACAAGGATTGAGTGATGCAAGTAATGGCGCTGAGAAGTTACATGAAGGAACGACAGATGCAAGAAATGGGGCCAATCAGCTTGCAGATGGTATTCATCGTTTAAGTGACGGGACATCAAAAGTGAAAGAGGGAAGTGAAAAACTTGCTGCTAGCCAATCAGCCTTAACTGGCGGAGCAAACGAGCTAAGTCAAGGAGCAAACTCACTTCATAGTGGGATGGAGTTATTGACGCAAGGTGAAAAAACTTTACAATCAGGGGTTAGTGAATTAAGTGCTGGTACAAATGAATGGGTGAACGGAAGTGAGAAACTTGCTGAAGGGCAAGTGAAAGCGGACAATGCAGCAAATAGTGTAAAGCAACAATTAGAAGAGTACGTGAAAAGTCACCCAGAAGTGCAACAAGATCCTGCTTTTCAAAAGATCATTGCTACTTCTAATGGATTAGCTAAAGCAACAAGCACTTTAAATAATAGCCAACAACAATTGACACAAGGTGCGCAGAAGCTTGTGGCTGGTCAGCATAAGGTTGAAGAAGGCATGCATACATTTGGAGTTAAGTTAAATGAGGCTACTACTGGAACGAAAAAGCTAGCAGATGGTGCGGGGAATCTGGCTGATGGATTTACGAAGTGGGGGAACGGATATATATCCCTGCAAGAAGGTGTAAATCAGCTTGCAAGTGGCGGAACAGAGTTAAATAACGGTGCTGGTAAGTTAACAAGTGGACTTGTTAAACTTGACGATGGTGCAAAAGAACTTTCTACAAAATTGGGAGAGGGCGCAGAGAAGATAGCGGATATTCGCAATGATGATGCACGCAATACGATGTTCTCAGAGCCAGTTCAATTAGTGAAGTCGACAGTTTCTGATGTGCCTAATTACGGTTCAGGTATTGCACCATATTTCTTATCACTTGCATTTTATGTTGGCGGAATTATGGCATCAAATATTTTACCTCTTGGCCGTAGACAAAATATGAAAGTAAGCGGAACGGTACATTTTATTAATAAACTAGGATTGGTATATGTAATTGGACTGATTCAAGCATTACTTGTGGATGTGGTTGTACTAGGGGTTATGAAATTAGAAGTTGCAAGTGTGCCACTCTTTATTTTATCAAGTATTGTTATTTCCTTTACGTTCATGACGTTTATTCTTATGTTAGTAACGGTATTTGGTCTTATTGGTAAGTTCTTAGCAGTAACGCTTCTTGTCCTGCAATTAGCGACGAGCGGGGGTACTTTCCCAGGAGAATTAAATATAGCTGTTCTTAGCAAGGTTGGACAATTTCTCCCAATGTCCCATTCTCTTAGAGGGCTACAAGATGTGATTTCTTTAGGAGATTGGTCGCAATTACAAATGCAAATTTTAATATTATTATGCTATCTCGTTGTTGCCGGCGGAATTGCTTGGATCACGAGTCATATACAACATAAAGAGACGAATGCAGAACAAGTTTCCTAAAATGAAAGAAGCTATCCATTTTTTCCGGATAGCTTCTTTTTTATTTGCGTTGCATTACCGCAAAGTAATTGTTTTCATTATCAGCAAAGTTGAATGCTCTACCTGTAGGTAAATCTACAACTTGTCCAACTGTAACGTTTTTCTCAGAAAGGTCTTTATACAGTTGGTCTAAGTTATTAGAGAAGAACATAAGTGAAGGTGTATTTAAGTTTAATTCAGGTTGCATCTTAGCAATTAACGCTTTATCGTGAAGGACGATGCTTGTGCCTCCTTCTTTCGTTGGTGCAATTTCAATCCAGCGAAAGCCTTGTCCGTTATTTTCTTCCGCAATAATTTGGAATCCTACTGTCTCAGTCCAAAATTGTACTGCTGCATCTTGATTATTTACATATAACATAATTTGTCCAATTTGATTAATCATAGGTGTGTCCTACTTTCTTTTCTTATATGGAATTCTATTATATCAAAGATATGGTTTGAATACCTTTTCGTGATTTTTCCGAAGTACAATCTTAGCCCATTTCACATTTTTCGTAGGAGAAGGTCCTGTAATCCATGTATGAAATGGTAGTGTACTGCAAATGACCATTGCTGAAATTGAGATTGTGGCCGTTATTGTAAATAATAATAGGCTATATAATATTGTATTTTCTTGCAGTGTGAATAAAGAAAGAAATTTTGTACATAGTTGCAAGAAGAAAAAATGAGCTAAATAAGCACCATACGTGTAATTTCCAATAAATCGTAAAGCTTTATATAAGAAACCGCGTCGCTGTACGATTGTAATAGACAGCACGTAAAGTATAATAATTTCGCATACGATATATAAAAACATAGACGGTTTTAAATAGGTTGAAACGGTTAAATGAATAGAGTTTGCTCCGTAAAAACTAAATAACTCATAATTGATGAATAAAAATAAGATGAAAAATAATATTGTAATAAGCGGGATATGTTTCATGACAAATGTACGCCACGTTTTTAGCGCTACAGCAGCGATTCCTCCCATGACGAAATAGAATGAGTAGAAGAAGAAGGAACGATCTGTATAATGTAAAATGGTTGAGCTAGTCAATTTCTCTCCATTAAAAATGTAGTGAGAAGAATACCACATTAAGAGGAAATATAGACAAGCAAAGATAGTCATATATTTATATATGTCTTTTTTATTTTCTGTTCGTTTTTGAAACCAATAAAATAGTGTACATAGTAAAGGGAACAATAAGTGAATTTGGAACATCATAATCACGTACCAAAGATGGGGTGCAGCTGTTCCGAGTAATAAACTTTTGATACCACTTTGTAGTGTAATCATATCGTTTGTTGTTAATAAGTAAAGAATAGACCAGAAGAAATAAGGAATGAGTAAATGTGCGGCTTTTTCATAAATATATTCTGTGTAGGCTAGTTGCTTCGTATATTGCCGAATTAAGTGAAAGCCGACGATAAATATGAATGCAGGTGCTGAAAATTTTGCAAGGTTGAATAGCATGCCCATAATGAGGGAGTGCTCAAGTAAGACATTTCCTTGATTCATTGTATATAATAAGGAACTTTGCAAAACGACAGCAAGAAATGCAATGCTTTGCAAAACTTTAAATTCTGGTGCGCTTTGAGTCATTAGGTCCATCTCCTTTTCCATACATGATTATAGTACGGAGAATGGATAATGAGTGTGGAATATTTGTGAAGATTATAACAAATTTGTGGCGGAATGGATCAGCAACAAAAAAGAGGATGCTCGGCTGGAGCATCCTCTTTCTATTTATTAAGCAAATTTGTTTTTGATCCAGTTCTTACCTTCTACAAGGCGAGCTGTCATTACGGCACAAGCGTTATCTGCTGTTACGTTTAACATCGTTGCAGGAGGATCAATGATTGTACTGATTGCTGCGATAATTGGCAATGCTTCTGGCGGGAAGCCGTATAGAGAAACGATTAACATTTCACCAATCATACCGCCGCCTGGAATAGCGCCCATTACTGTTCCTACTAATAGAGAAACAACAAGTGCGATTGCTAATGTTTTCGGTCCTTCGAATTCCATGTTGAAAATACCGAATAAGAAAGCAATTTTTAATACGCCGCCTAAAACAGATCCGTCTTTATGAAGTGTAGATCCAAGAAGGACAACTGTTTCACGAACGTCAGAAGAGATACCCATTTTCTTCGTTGCTTCCAAGTTCGCTGGAATACTAGCAGCACTACTACAAGTTGCAAGTGATGTAACTGTAGGAGAGACCATGTTCTTCCAAAATATTTGTACACCTTGTTTGCGACCTGCAAGGTATGCATAGAACGTGAAGAATACAAAGAAGTAAATTAGAGACGCTGGATAGTATACCATTGCTGCTCGGAAGTAAGTTCCAAGAAGTTGTGGTCCGAATTCACCAACTAATGCTGCGAAGTAAGCAGCAAGTCCGATTGGAGCGTAGTACATAATGAAAGATACAACTTTCATTGAAATTTCTGCACCAGCTTGTAAGAATGTAGCGAATGGTTTTCCTTTTTCACCAACTGCTGAAGTTGCAACCCCCATTAAGATAGAGAAGAAAATAAGAGCTAACATATTTTCACGAGATAGTAACTTCGAGAAGTCAGATACTGTTATAATACCGACGATTTGATCTGCAACACTAACTGCTTTTTCAGCTTTATCAGGCTGTGTTAGTTCCAATACAACACCTTGTGCTGGCGGGAATACTTTCACGACAATAATCATAAAAATAGCAGCTAAAATACTTGTAAATAAGAAAGTCCCAGCCATACTAGACATAATTTTACCGAAACGTTTTAATCCATCCATATTAGCAATAGATGATGCGATGCTAAAGAACACTAAAGGTACAACAATCGTAAACATTAAGTTTAAGAAAATGTCACCAAGCGGCTTTAAAGCAACTGCATCGGTACCCATGAAATAACCAATGAAACCACCAATTAGGATAGAAGATAATAAAATAAGTGGAAAGCGATATGCCTTCATAAATATATCCTCCTATCAATTAAAAAATCATACTGAATTATTATAGCGAGTTAGAGTCCTCTTTACTAGGAGAATAATGATAGATAGAATAGCGTGAAAACCGAGAAATTTTTGTTTTTAAGCTCGGCATACAGCAGGCAATCTAGACATATATATTTGTAACCTAGTGGCGGCAAGGGATGCGTCGTAATTTAGGTTTGGAAAAAGGGGGAGGGAAACGGAATGAATATTTTACTTTGCTGTGCAGCGGGAATGTCTTCCAGTTTGATTGTTACAAAAATGGAGAAAGCAGCAGAGGCAAAAGGGATAGAGGTAAAGATTTGGGCAGTATCAGGTTCTGAAGTAAATAGTCACATAGATGAAGCTGATGTGCTTTTACTTGGACCGCAAGTACGTTATTTATTACCGAAAATGAAAGAATTATGTAAGGAGAAGGGAGTACCTGTTGATGTCATTCAACCCGCCCATTACGGGCTTTGTAATGGAGAAGCTATCTTGCAAGCAGCTTTGTCAATGAAACCATGAGGAGAGTGGGATAGATGATACGGTTTTTAGAGAAATATGTAATGCCGGTAGCAGGAAAAGTTGCAGAACAGAGGCATTTGCTAGCAATTCGTGATGGACTTGTATTGACGATGCCTTTCTTAATTATAGGATCATTTTTCCTCATCATTAGTGCTTTACCAATACCAGGTTATAATGATTTTATGGCAGGTTTGTTTGGGGAGAATTGGCAGAGGGCTTTGGGGTATCCAGTTAGTGCAACTTTTAATATAATGGCTTTAATAGCTGTTTTTGGAATCGCTTACAGACTTGGAGAGTATTATAAAGTGGACGCTTTAGCATCCGGGGCATTGTCGCTTGTGACGTTTTTACTTGCGACGCCATTTCAAGTTGCATATATTATACCAAGTACAAAAGAGAGTGTACTTGTAGAAGGTGCTATCCCAGCTGCGTTAATGGGAAGCCAAGGGTTATTTGTAGCAATGATTATTGCACTTATATCTACTGAACTTTATCGGTTTATTGTACAAAAAAAGATCATTATAAAGATGCCAGAGACAGTTCCGCCAGCTGTGACACGTTCATTTGCCGCGCTTGTTCCAGGATTTATTGTTGTAACGGTTATTTGGATTTTACGCCTAATTATAGAAAATACTTCTTTTGGCAGTATCCATAATATTGTGGGGCAAATTTTACAGGAACCACTTAGTGTACTTGGTGCTAGTCTTTGGGGTGCAATAATAGCTGTTATTCTCGTTCATGTTCTTTGGTCGTGTGGAATTCATGGAGCTACTATTGTTGGTGGTGTAATGAGTCCGGTTTGGTTGTCGTTAATGGATCAAAACCGAATTGCTTACCAAGCAGGGCAAGATATACCAAATACGATTACTGCACAGTTTTTTGATTTATGGATTTATATGGGTGGATCTGGTGCGACACTTGCTTTAGTTATTGGAATGTTATTGTTTGCACGGAGTCAGCAATTAAAAAGTTTAGGAAGATTGTCAATTGCACCTGGTATATTTAATATTAATGAGATGGTAACTTTTGGTATGCCGATTGTCATGAACCCAATTTTACTAATTCCATTTATATTGGTTCCGGTTGTGTTAACGATTGTTTCTTACTTTGCAATGGAATGGGGATTAGTTGCTCGTCCGAGCGGGGCTGCTGTTCCTTGGACGACACCAATTCTATTTAGTGGATATTTAGGATCGGGCGGGAAAATTTCAGGTGTTGTGTTACAACTTGTTAATTTTGCGCTTGCATTCTTCATTTATTTACCGTTCTTAAAAATATGGGATAAACAAAAGTTGGCGGAAGAAAAGGGGGAGTAAAGAACTAAAATGGATACGATAGAAACGAAGGCTTTTCACTTAATTTTGCATGGGGGAAATGCACGAAGTTGTTCAATGGAAGCAATTGATTGTGCAAAGCGTGGAGAATTTACAGAAGCAGAAGCGAAATTACAAGAAGCGTTAGAGGAATTAAAAGAGGCGCACCGTGTACAAACGGAGCTCATACAGAAAGAAGCTGGTGGTGAAAAGACCGAAGTTACCCTTCTGATGGTGCACGCGCAAGATCATTTAATGAATGCGATTACGGTGAAGGAATTAGCGAGTGAATTTGTAGAATTATATAGGAAGATGTCAGTATCGGAATGAACCTTGCGTATGCAAGGTTTTTTTATGTTTTATAAAGATACTTTCATTATTACTTACGTCGTTATATGGTTTGTAATGATTTTATATCGGAAACGAAAAATTGAGGAATTAAATCATCAATTAAGATGAATAAACTATGTATGTGTACGTACCATCAGTGGAGTGTTATGAGCCCCACTGATGGTATTTTCATATTAACAAGCCTCCTTCTTCTTGGGAAATGAGAATGGTAACTAATTGATAGTAACAAATTCTCCTACACCACGAATTAATTTTTTTATATGCATACGCTCTGGTTTTAATACGCTTATTATAGAATCAATGGCTTCTTGAGGATCGACAGATGTGCCACAAGTATAACAATCAATTGCTGCAAATTTCTTTTCAGGATAAGTGTGAATAGAGAGATGGCTTTCTGATAATAAAAGTAATACCGTTACTCCATATGGGTGGAATTCTTTGTTACTTACATTTAAAACGTGAGCACCAGATCGATTCGCTGCCTCTATTAAATGATGCTCTAAAAAATGAACATCATTTAATAGAGAAAAATCCACGCCCCATAAATCTACTATTATATGACGACCAAACGTAGAATATTCCATATATTTATACCCTCCTTGTCAAAACTCCATTTCTATTTGATAGCAATGATGTAGGGTAAGATTAGATTCTGAATTTAAAACGGCATTATTACGGTGCTCTAAATGTTCTTCTTTAAATTGAAACAAAGGAGCAAGAAGAGAAGGTAATGTTCGAGGAGTTGGCACAACATATAATTGCTCAATTTGATCGAGTACATAGGCAGAGTTAGTGGCAATATGAAATCCCCAGTCAGTTCCGAAAGATGGGACGATTGTATGATAACTTTTCACAGTTAATCCGGCATGTTCAATTGTGTTACCGATACCCCAATATACAAGAGGTGCATCAGCAGGTGAATTAGATTGGCAGACGAATGCCCCATCTTCTGTTAAAAACGTAGCTATACGAGCAAATAGTTCACTTGTATATAAAGTACTTAATACTTCTGTCGCTGGATCAGGAAAATCAATAATAATTACATCATATAAAGAGGAAGGAGATTTCAGAAATTCTTTTGCGTCACATACATGTACATTTGCACGCTCATCAAAAAATGCACGTTGGTTTAAAGAAACTAATTCTGGAACATTGCGAGCCATCGTAATCATTTCTTCGTCTAAGTCGACAAGGTCTACATGTAGAACTGTTTCATATTTTAAAACCTCTCTTAAAGCAAGACCATCGCCACCGCCTAAGATGAGAACGCGTTTTGGATCTATTACCTTTGACATAATCGGATGAACAAGTGCTTCATGATAGATTTGCTCATCGACGGAACTAAATTGTAGTTGTTTATCCAAATATAGACGAATGTCGCTTACTTGGAGTAAATTAATGTTTTGATAATTACTTTTTTTTTCAAATAAACTTGTATGTTCACCAGTTTGTATTTCTTTTAGAGAAATTTCATCCCATACATCTAAGCTGTGTGAATCTGTGGGTACTATTATTACATTTTCCGATTGTGCTTGTTTATTAGGTTCGCCCTGTTCGTCTTGCTTGTCTTGTTTATCGTGTTTGCCCTGTTTATCGTGTTTGTCCTGTTTATCGTGTTTGTCCTGTTTGTCTTGTTTATCGTGTTTGTCCTGTTTGTCTTGTTTGTCCTGTTTGTCTTGTTTGTCCTGTTTGTCTTGTTTGTCCTGTTTGTCTTGTTTGTCTTGTTTGTCTTGTTTATCGTGTTTGTCCTGTTTGTCCTGTTTGTCCTGTTTGTCCTGTTTGTCGTGTTTGTCCTGTTTGTCTTGTTTATCGTGTTTGTCCTGTTTGTCCTGTTTGTCCTGTTTGTCTTGTTTATCGTGTTTGTCTTGTTTATCGTGTTTGTCTTGTTTGTCGTGTTTGTCTTGTTTGTCTTGTTTATCGTGTTTGTCTTGTTTGTCGTGTTTGTCTTGTTTGTCTTTTTGATCTTGTTTATCTTCAGTGTCCTGTTGATCTAGTGTATTCGTGTTGGAATTTAATGCAGAATCCTCTTCTTGTTTATACCATTTATTTGGAACCTGTATTCTATAAATCTTCATTCTACCTTTTTTTCTATGCTTTGGCATTGGAATCCCCTTTCAAAATACTTTATTTTCTTCTATTCTATGTAATTTAATAGAGTTTGACTGGACAATAGCTAGACGAGTGTCTTGAATAGGTATTTGTTTTTGATTTGAGCTGAAATATTATATTTTTACGCTTTTTTTTTAAAATTACTGTTTTTTTGTTTTAAACACAACTAGACAACTAAACACTAATCTATTTTCATACAGTTATGTGTTAAAATCGTGTTGTTTTATAACACACTGTGTGTTTTTTAGGTGACACACTAATTGGAAGCGTTAACACACAAAGAAAACAGTCGGAAAAGTGCTGATTTTAGTGGTTTTAAAAAGTTGGCACGCTAATTGCATTAATAAATAGCGTAAAGAAAAATAAATAAAACATAAATTTTTTATACTACACAAGGGGGATTTTCAAATGAATATTTTATTATGTTGCTCAGCAGGGATGTCTACAAGTTTACTAGTTACAAAAATGGAAGCGGCTGCAAAAGCTCGCGGTCTAGAAGGTAAGATTTGGGCTGTATCTGGGGATGCAGTAAAAACAAATATCGATCAAGCAGATGTATTATTACTAGGACCACAAGTTCGTTACATGCTTTCTTCAATGAAAACGCTTGCTGATGAGAGAAACGTTGGGATCGATGTTATTAATCCAATGCACTACGGCATGATGAATGGAGAAGCAGTTTTAGATCACGCGTTAACACTTAAAAAATAATTAGGGGGGGGAAGCGAAATGCAAAAATTTATTGCATTTATGGAGAAATATATTGTTCCTGTCGCTGGTAAAATCGGATCGCAACGTCACTTAGCTGCGATCCGTGACGGATTTATTGCAGTTATGCCACTTATTTTAGTTGGTGCACTGGCATCACTAATTAATGGTTTTCCATCTGAAGCATTCCAAGATTTCATGAAAGGTTTGTTTGGTGAAACGTGGAAACAAGTTGGCGGTGGAATGTGGACTGGTTCTTTCGCAATTCTAGCACTAATCATAGCATTTACAACAAGTTATAACTTAGCAAAATCTTACGGTGTTGATGGCTTGTCAGCAGGTATTATTTCATTTGGTGCGTTAATTATTCTTACGCCAACAACACCGAAAGAAGGCGGATTGAACTTAGCTTGGACAGGTGCACAAGGGCTATTCGTAGCAATTATCGTGGCACTCCTTGTTACTGAGGTATTCCGTTTCTTTGTACAAAGAAACATTACTCTTAAAATGCCTGATGGAGTACCACCAGCAGTTTTAAGATCTTTCGCAGCTATAGTTCCAGCATTTGTTATCTTAACAGTAGTTGCAGGTATTCAATTAGCAGTGAAATTAGCTGGTACAAGTGTTCATGAATTTATTTTTAATACGATTCAATCACCACTGCAAAGTTTAGCAGGGACATTACCAAGTGCAATTGTCATTGTAATCCTTGTTCATCTTCTTTGGTTCTTCGGTTTACATGGGCCAAATATCGTTGGTGGTATTATTGAGCCATTATACTTACCAGCATTAGAGAAAAATATGAAGTTATTCCAAGGTGGTACATCTGCATTTGATGTTCCAAATATTATTACAAAACCATTCTTTGATACTTTCGTATATCTTGGTGGTTCTGGTGCAACATTAGCATTCTTAGTAGTGGTATTACTTGTAGCAAAAAGTGCACAATTACGCGGTGTATCTCGCTTATCAATTGGACCTGGTGCATTTAACATTAACGAACCAGTAATCTTTGGTACACCAATTATTTTAAATCCAATTTTATTCTTACCGTTTATCGTAACACCAATTGTATTAGTAATTACGTCCTATACAGCTATATCTATTGGATGGGTACCAAAAACAGTTGTGATGATTCCATGGGCAACACCACCAATTATTAGTGGTTATCTTGTAACAGGTGGACATCTTTCAGGTGCAATTCTACAGTTATTCAACTTTGTAATTGCGATGGTAATCTACTATCCATTCGTTGTATTATGCGACCGTTCTGTTGTTCGTACTGAAAAAGCAACAGCACAAGGAAATAATAACTCTGTACCTATGTAACATAGTAATTGTTCTCACAGATAACATTATCTGTGAGAACAATCACCTTTATATCATGTTCAGAAAGATGAGACCCATCTACAAGAACACCAAACTATCATTCATAAAATAATAATGTAATAGAAATGTTCAAACTGAAGGGGTATTTCAATCGGTTGAACCATAATAGAGAGGGCGGTAATTATGATGACTACAGCAGAACAAATTCCATTCCAATTAATTTTAAATAGTGGTAATGCACGAAGCTTTGCAATGGAGGCACTTCAATTTGCCAAACAGGGGAAAATGGCAGAGGCAGATGAAGCGATGGTAAAGGCGAAAGAAGCGATTAATGAAGCGCATCATTTCCAAACAGAGCTCATACAATCAGAAGCAAGAGGAGAAAAAACAGAGATTAGTGTTCTTTTAATTCATGCACAAGATCATTTAATGAATGCGATTACAGTAAAAGAATTAGCAGCAGAATTTATTGACCTTTATAAAAAGTTAGAAGCGAAAGGGGAATAAAGCATGACTGGAATTAAAATTGCTACAATCGGCGGTGGATCTAGTTATACACCAGAGTTAATTGAAGGATTTATTAAGCGTTATGATGAGCTTCCTGTTCGTGAAATTTGGTTAGTAGATATTGAGGCAGGAAAAGAAAAGTTAGAAATCGTTGGTAACTTAGCGAAACGTATGGTGAAAAAATCTGGTTTACCAATCGAGGTACATTTAACACTTGATCGTCGTGAAGCATTAAAAGGTGCTGACTTCGTAACAACGCAGCTTCGCGTAGGTTTATTAGAAGCTCGTGCAAAAGATGAGGCAATCCCGTTAAAATATGATGTAATCGGTCAGGAAACAAATGGTCCTGGTGGTTTATTCAAAGCACTGAGAACGATTCCTGTAATTTTAGACATTTGTAAGGATATGGAGGAGCTTTGTCCGAATGCATGGTTAATTAACTTCGCGAACCCAGCTGGTATGGTAACAGAAGCTGTCCTTCGTTATACAAATATTCAAAGAGTAGTTGGTCTATGTAACGTTCCAATCGGAATCCGTATGGGTCTTGCAAGATTACTTGAAGTAGATGCAAGTCGTGTCCACGTTGATTTTGCAGGTTTAAATCATATGGTATACGGACTAGATGTATATTTAGATGGCGTAAGTGTAATGGATCGTGTGTTAGAGCTTGTAACAGATCCAGAAAAGCAAATTACGATGGAAAATATTGCAGCACTTAACTGGGAGCCAGATTTTATTCGTGGTCTTCGTGTAATTCCATGTCCATACCATCGTTATTATTACAAAACACGTGAAATGTTAGAAGAAGAGAAAGAAGCTTCAGTTGAAAAAGGTACACGTGCAGAAGTAGTAAAACAATTAGAAGATGATTTATTCGAGTTATATAAAGATCCGAACTTAGATATTAAACCACCACAATTAGAAAAACGTGGCGGCGCTTATTATAGTGACGCAGCATGTAGTTTAATTACGTCTATTTACAATAATAAAGGTGATATCCAGCCTGTTAATACACGAAACAATGGAACAATTGCAAGCTTACCACATGATTCGGCTGTTGAAGTGAACTGTATTATTACGAAAGAAGGTCCAAAACCAATTGCAGTTGGAGATCTTCCCGTACCAGTTCGTGGTTTAGTACAACAAATTAAATCATTTGAGCGCACAACAATTGAAGCTGCTGTTACAGGGGATTATCATAAAGCGCTGCTTGCTATGACAATTAATCCACTTGTACCATCAGATAAAGTTGCAAAACAAATTTTAGATGAAATGTTGGAAGCACATAAAGAATATCTTCCACAGTTCTTCAAAAAGGTAGAGAAATAAAGCGGCGCTATTTAGCCCGCTTTTTTTATTCTATTAGGAGGTATTACGATGATTAAGTTAATTGTAAATGCAGATGATTTCGGTCTTACAGAAGGTACAAATTACGGCATTATTGATGGACATATAAATGGACTGGTAAATTCAACGACGATGATGATGAATATGCCAGGAACAGAGCATGCGGTACGCTTAGCAAAAGAGTATAACTTACTCGGAGTAGGCGTACATCTCGTATTAACAGCAGGGGAACCACTGCTTGGAGACGTACCATCACTTGTAAGTAGCGATGGATTGTTTCATAAACAAAGCGTCGTATGGAAAGGAAATGTAAATCCAGAAGAAGTTGAGAGAGAGTGGACTGCTCAAATTGAAAAATTCCTATCTTACGGATTAACGCCAACTCATTTAGATAGTCATCATCACGTGCATGGGTTGCCGATCTTGCACGATGTTCTTGAGAGATTAGCGGCTACATATAATGTCCCGATTCGTCGTTGTGAGGAAGAGCGAGCGGTGCGCCCATTTTCTGACGTGTTTTACAGTGATTTTTACGCGGATGGTGTGACGGAAGATTACTTTGTGAAGTTAAAAGAAAGAGTACAAGGTGAACAAACGGTAGAAATTATGGTTCATCCAGCTTATATTGATCCAGAGCTTGTGAAGCGTTCTTCTTACGTGATGGATCGTGTGAAAGAATTGCGCATTTTAACAGAGAGCGAGTTGCCTGAAGGAATAGAGCTTGTGAAGTTTTAATAGAAAAACGACGGCTATATAATGCCGTCGTTTTTTTGTGCTTACAAGATGGATAGAATATATCCGCCAAAGGCCCCAATTATAACGATAATCCAAGGAGGTGTTTTCCAAAAAGCGAGCAAGCAAAATAGAAGAGACGCAAAAACAAAATCTACAGCGTTCATAATTGTGCTTGTCCAAATAGGATCATAAAAAGCTGCTAATAAAATACCGACAACGGCTGCATTGACTCCAAGTAATGCTCCTTGTATGAAAGATATTTTTCTTACACTGTCCCAAAATGGTAAAACACCAATAACGAGTAAGAAAGCAGGAAGAAAGATCGCAATTGTTGCGAGTATGGCTCCAAGCGTCCCGTTTAACACTGCTCCTATATAAGAGGCGAATGTAAATAGTGGACCTGGTACGGCTTGTGTTAATCCGTATCCAGCTAGAAACTGTTCTTTCGTCATCATTCCGTTTTGTACGAACTCACCTTCAAGGAGGGGCAGCACGACGTGTCCCCCTCCGAATACAAGTGCACCAGAGCGATAGAAACTATCAAATAAAGCGATGTAATAAGAGAACGGTCTTAATATTGGTAGCAGTAGTAACAGCCCGAAGAATAAGACGAGACAAGAAACTGCTATCTTTTTTGAAATAGGTACTTTTATATGTTGAGATTGGCTAATTGGTTGGTTGCGATATAAAAACCAGCCGATAAAGCCTGATATTATAATGAGGGTGACTTGTGTCCAGCTGCTTGGCCATAATAAGGCGATTGCGGCAGTTACAATAGCGACTGTCGCACGATTTCGGTCTGGCGTTAATTTTTGTGCCATTCCCCATATGGCATGAGCAACAATAGCGACTGCTACAAGCTTTAGTCCATGAATCCAGCCAGCGCTTCCAAGATTGAACTGATTAAGGAATGAGGCGAAGAAAACCAAAACAAGCACAGACGGTAAAGTGAATCCAATCCATGAAATAATAGCTCCTAGTACCCCGCCTCTTAATAATCCAACCCCCATACCGACTTGACTGCTAGCAGGGCCAGGAAGGAATTGGCATAGTGCTACTAAATCTCCATAGCTTCGTTCATCCATCCATTTTCTTTTTTGTATGTATTCGTGGTGGAAATAGC
This sequence comes from Bacillus sp. BC08, assembly GCF_054326875.1. NCBI lineage: Bacteria > Bacillati > Bacillota > Bacilli > Caryophanales > Bacillaceae > Bacillus > Bacillus sp. BC08. Next base: position 66,975 of record NZ_JBTGPA010000040.1, read on the forward strand.
CGAGATGGGCGACGGGGCCACCAAATGAAGTAAGTCCTAATTTAAATGAGACGAGAAAAATCTCTAATAATGTGTGAAAAGTATATTTGTTATTTGTCAAAACGCCCTCCTAGAATGCTTTTCTAAGTGCATTATACAAAAGATAGTGAAGCAAAAGGAACGATTCTAATGTAAAGATTGTGTGAATCTTTTCTTCGCAATTAAAACTTGAAAAAGTCATAAATGATTATGTATAAACCATAAAGTAGTAGAAGTAGTGCTGGGAAATTTATATGAGGAGAATGCCCGTATGACAACACATTTCTTTGCGAGGTTAACAGGCAAGAGGGAAATACCTCCTGTAAATACAGAAGCTTATGGTGTAACAGAGTTTATATTTAGTGGTGATTTAAAGAAATTGCAATATCGGGTCATATTGAAAAACATCGAAAAAGTTACATCATGCCAAATTCATTTAGGGAAAACGGATCAAATTGGTCCAGTTGTTTTAAATTTGTTTGGTCCGCTAAAGCAAGGTATTAGTGTAAATGAAGGAGTCGTGACTGGTGTAGTCAATGTGGATGATTTTGAAGGGCCTTTACAGGGAAGAGCGTTTGATAGCTTACTGCAAGAAATCATTGAGGCGAATGTATATGTAAATGTTTATACGAAGTCCAATAAGAAGGGCGAAATCAGGGGGAGAATTAGGAAAGTAAAGAAGTAGAAAAAAGGCTGTCCATATTTTGGAACAGCCTTTTCTGCTATAAGGTGCAAATTTTAGCGATTATTGTCTGTAAATCGATATATCTGGAAAAACGCCGATATAATCTGAGTTACGCCGATATAGTTAAACAACTGCCTCGATTAATTTTTTACAGGCTGATTTTTAATGAAGAAGTCCATAACATAAAACACTTCGTCATCAGGTATTTGTATTTCAAATGTATTTTCAATGGGTTGTAATGCTTTTTTCACTTTCATATACATCCAGTACTCATCTTGTCTTCGTTTCTCTTTATCTGGATGAGGGAGGAGGCTCTCTCCTTTTTGAAGACGGTCAACCATACAGCTCATATGCAGGATCACACCCATTAAGCTGTCAGGAGTTAGCTGTAAGGAAATTAATTCTTGAATTGTATTTAATGCGTAACGAATTGTTTTAATAAGTAATGCTCCGTCGTTCCGCTGCATTTGTTGTTCCAGAATATCAGCCATTTTTGCATATGTTTCTTCATACGTAATTAATTCTTGAATTGGCTGAATTGCAGTGTAGTTTACAATATCTTGGAAATGATATGTTAAGCATGGCACTTGCACATCGAAATTGGTGACGATACAAATGATATTCCGCTCTTTTTTGATGTTCTCAATCATTTTCGTTAAATCTTTTTCATGGACGATACTAATCGGAATAATTTCAATTAATTCTTTGTCAAATCGCAAATAGTTCTCTAACATTTTTTGAATAGCTAAAGCGCTGCCTTCCCCAGTTAAACAAGCAGTCAAAATAACAGATTTCATTGGTGATAGTGGCTTTTTCTTTTCTTCTTGTACGTTTAAGTAAAAAGGTGTTAAGTTCTTCACTGTTTCATATAATGCATCTAACGAGTAGCCAAGCTGTGCTTTTCGAGCCGCTTCTAGTGCATGTGGGGTGCTCGTCATGGAAAGAACACGTACCGGAATTTTGAACTCAGTTTCTAATATATCCCCAATATAAGCAAGCGAACCCATATCAACGAGTAAGAGAAGTCCATTTACATTTTGGAGTGTTTTCATATACACTTTCACACGCTCTAAGAAATCTTTCGGCGATTCATGTAACGGCATATCAATACCGGTTACTTCCTCAATGCCGAGAAGTTCGTTTGCGACGTTTGCCATTTCTGTTGCGATGCCGTTACCGTGCGCTAATATTAATACTTTTACTTCTGTTTGTGAGGCAGGAATTGGATCAACAACGAAGAACATTGTTAAAAAGCCTGCTTCATCAATAGGCATTGTTATTTGTAATTCGTCCTCCAGTAGTTGGATGCATTGCATAGCTACGGAAAAAGCTTCTTTGTATTTCGTACGAATTTGATTTAATTGTGGGTGATGAATTTGTTTCCCAGCTTGCAAACGTTGTAAAGTTGTCTGTACATGTAAACTTAAAGCGAGAAATACTTTTTCATCAAACGTCTTAGACAAATGCTTCTCAGCAAGTACCGCAATTTTTTCACAAACGGAAACGATATTACGATCCACAATTTTAAAAACATTTTCATGACTTGTCTTTTTTGATATTTGGTTAAAATATTGTACGAAAAAGCTTTGAATATCATTTTCTATTAGTAATTCTAATTCTTCCTCTTCAATTCCGCGAGCTTGGAGTTCTTCGTATTTATAATCAATATAATCGTATATAGAAGACTGTTTTTCATTCTCTATTTTATGATTACTCCAACCTTCATTACCTGTAAATACAAATGTTTCATTTGGTATTTGGTATAGATGACGGCTCTTTCTTTCAATGAATAGCCCTTCTTTCATATACCAAGGTAAATCTGTACTTGAAACATAAACAGAATCACGTTTCTTCGTCACAAAGTCAGAATAGGCTTTCGCACAGGCAATTTGTACATCCGTTTTTAATTGCCCGATGTTATTGGGACAATTGTAAAAGACGAAGGCACGCATTGCGTTCGGGCTAACGTGAATTTCTTTTCGTAGGCGTATCGCTTCATTTGTGAAAAATAGTTGTAGTAAAGCAAAGCGTTCTTTATGTGTACGCTCACGAAGTGGTGGCAGCGTAACAGTCATCGGTATACGTCTTGTAAATGTTTTTAATAAAAATGAATTTGGTTCTTCTGTTGTTGCAGTAATGATTAATACTTGTGCCTTACGCTCGTTTTCTGTTTCTCCCAGGCGGCGGTATACCCCGCGGTCAATAAAGGTGAAAAGCATTTCTTGTCCCTCCGGAGGAAGACGATGTACTTCATCTAAGAAGAGAATCCCTTCATGTGCTTTTTCAATTAACCCTTTTTGATCACTTGCCCCTGTATAAGCTCCTTTTTTAATCCCAAATAACTGCCCCAGTAGTAGCTGTGGATTATTTGCGTAATCAGCACAGTTAAAGACGATAAATGGTGCATTTTTAGGAAGCTGTTCAACTTCAATTGCATATTCGTGCATTAAAGAAGCGAACATAGATTTTCCGACTCCTGTTTCTCCTAGCAGTAAAGTATGCATACCGTTTGGAGGATAGAGAATAGAAGCTTTCGCTTTTTCGATTGCGATTTTAAGGCTTGTATTTTCAATTGCAAATGTATCTAATGAAGTCATTTCATTTGAATGCGTTTCCAACAAAGCGTTCGTTTCTATATAAAAACGAACAGGACGTGTATTTGTTTTTAATAAACGTTTATCTTTTACAAGTTTGTTTAAGTCGCTACTTACATTGGCGCGATCTAGCTGCAACAGGGTAGCGAGTTCTGATGCAGTTACACCTTCTGTATAATTTCCTTCTTGCATTGCGTTAAAAATGAGATCTATTCGTTTCATTTCTATTCACCTCGAAACTTCATCACTATTTAAAATTTTACACAAAAATGGGAAGGGTGGGAAGAGAAAAATAAAACAGCTTTAGCATATAGGCACTAAAGCTGTTACAATCTTGTGTCTTTCCAAAAGTTCACTTTGAGGTGAGAAGATGGATTATAGGGAAGAAGTTTGTATCCTTGTGACTGTAAGTAATCAATTACTTTGGGCAGTATTTGTACGGTTACACTCGAATCATGCATTAAAATTACTTCGACTTGTTCATCGCTCTGATTACGTACTCTTTCTAGTATGGCAGAAGGATTGTCATAACTTTTCCAGTCGTATGTATCGATTGTCCAATCCCACATTTTATACTGGGCGGATACAAGTGCATCACGGTAATTCTTTTTTAAGTAAGGCATGCTACCATACGGGACACGAACGAGATGTGTATTTAATTTTGTAACTTGTTGAACAATGGTTTGTGTTTGTTCCATTTCTGTAATTAAAGCAGATGGATCACCAGTATAAAGGCGTTTTACATCGTGTGACATACTGTGAAGTCCGATATAATGCCCGTCTTTAATTAATCGTTGCATTGTTTTTTTATAATGTGGCACTTTTCCACCAATAACAAAGAAAGTTGCTTTTCCGTTCTTTTCTTTTAAGATGTTTAAAATTTGCGTAGTATATTTGTTTGGTCCGTCATCAAATGTTAAGTACGCGATTTTTTGGATAGGAGAGGTAGTTTCAGTATTTGGATGATGTTCAGCAGGAATCATTGTAGTTGCCCCTGCATGAGATGACGCGTACATAGTAATTGTTAAAAATAAAATAATGCATTGAAATACTCGCTTGATCATAACATTCACCCTCAGTTTGACAATCAAGATGTAAAAAAGAAAATATAACCCTTTTCTTATTATGTATATCTTTCTCCAATAGTGGGACTCTCAAACAAACTATATTTTGGAAATATGAAATGAGGAGTAAAAAATAAAAAATAGCATCCTCTTATAAGAAAGAGGATGCTATTTGAATATTTCATAATAGTAAAGGCTATACTACAATTAGTCTTCGCGTTTTTTCACTTTTTTATAAAAGGAAATAAGTGGTTTGTAACGTTCATGTACAAGCCCAATTACTTCAGCAATAATCTCTGTAAAGAAGATTAAAACGAAAAGAAGAATAATGGATAACCATAATGTCGCACTAGAGAAAATGATTGCATTTACACTAAAGAAAATACCGAATGCGTATATAATTAGTACCGTTTTACGATGAGAAAAGCCCATTGCAAGTAAACGGTGATGTAAATGCGATTTATCTGGTGCTGAAATAGGTTTTTTATTTACGATACGGCGGATAATTGCAAATGTCGTATCAAATACAGGTACGCCTAAAATGATAACTGGAACGATAAAGCTGAATAACGTTACACTTTTGTATAATCCAAGTAACGATATAACAGAAATACAGTATCCTAAAAATAGTGCGCCTGTATCTCCCATGAAAATTTTTGCTGGATGGAAGTTGTAGAATAAAAATCCAATTGTACTTGCTAATGTAATTAATGCTAGTGGTAAAATAATAGCGGCTCCAGTGCCCCATGGGCTAGTGAAGGCCATATATGCTAGCGTTGCAAGTACGATAGATGAAATACCAGCAGATAACCCATCTAAGCCATCAATTAAGTTGATTGCATTTGTAATACCTACAATCCAAAATACTGTAATTGGATAAGCAAGCCATCCAAGTTCAGTATCCCCGAGGATTGGAATATATAATACTTGCACTAATAATCCACTTTTTACAATCATCATGGCAACTAATAGTTGTCCACCGAATTTTACCTTCGCAGATAACTCGTACATATCATCTAAAATACCGATGATTACAATGATAATCGCACCTAGCGTTATCGATAACATTCTTTGCTCATATAATCCGCCAACAACAAATCCTACAGCCACACCAATAAATATCGCTAATCCGCCAAGACGAGGCATGATCTTTTGGTGTACTTTACGCGCGTTTGGCTTATCTGTTGCTCCTATTTTAAAAGCTAACTTAATAACTAAAGGAGTAACGACGAGTACAGTGATGAAAGATGCCAAAATGGCATAAATCACTTGTGAGTCCATTAATACCCCACCCTTTTATAGTCTAACGTAATTTTTTTTAAATGTATTTATCTGAAAATTATGATGTTTATTTACAGGCTCATAACATATGGTATCACAAAAAGATTAGAATTCAATCTTTTTTTCTTTGCACGGCAAATGGGAGCAGATAGAATATATGACAATTGTATACAGAATGTTGAATCGTTTGAGAAGGTTAATCGTATTGTACTTTAGAATATGACATTTTCTCTGTTTCTTCGATAATGAATATTTTTATTTCAGTATTATAAGTGTTACACGTAGAAATGAGTAAATTCCGTGTTAAAATGTGGGAATTTATTCACATGAACGGGCAGTAAGGCTTCCACCTCAAAATTTAGTTGAAGCAAAGAATTTAGGTGGGAACCTTAATTCCTGTAAAGTCTCGATTGGTTTAACTAATCATTAGCGGAGGATGAATGCCCCTCACTGAATAAAGTTTTATTTTATATTCTTGCATGTAATTTTACAAAAACTTAAAAAAGAATGGAAAAAGGTATTCATATAATAAAGAAGTAAAAGGGTTTTCTCATTTTTAATGTGAGAGGGGGAAGCACAGGGGAAATTCTATGTATTCGTATATTTTCTATTGTATATTCCTGTGCGAAAAGGAAATGAAAATTACGATAATAGGTACCGGATACGTTGGATTGATTACAGGAGTAGGGTTGGCAATGTTAGGCCATTCAGTCACATGTTTTGATATAAATGATGAGAAAATTGAACGGATAAAGCAAGGGGATCTGCCTATTTATGAAGCGGGTTTATATGAATTAATAAATGATGCGTGTGAGAATGATTGTTTAACTTTTACAACAAGTAGGGTAAAAGCATTTTACGATGCAGACTTTATATTTATTGCAGTTGGAACGCCATCTTTATTAGATGGGACAGCAGATTTAACATATATTCGAAGTGCTTGTGATGATATCGGAACATATGCGACGAACGACATTATTGTCGTTACGAAAAGTACGGTTCCTGTAGGTACAAATGATGTTATGAGAGGATGGATTGAGGAGAAATTACAAAGTAGATATGAATTACATATCGTATCGAATCCAGAATTTTTACGGGAAGGTTCAGGAATTTATGATTTTTTTCAGGGAGATCGTATTGTAATTGGAGCAGATAATGAGGCAGCAGCGCGGAAAGTGGAGAATTTGTATAGTGAATTATACTTAAAAACATATGTTACAGATATAAAAAGTGCAGAGATGATTAAATATGCATCGAATGCTTTTTTAGCGACAAAAATTAGTTTTATCAATGAAATTTCAAATATATGTGAGAAGGTAGGAGCCAATGTATTAGACGTTGCACAAGGGATGGGAATGGATAAGAGAATTGGGGCGTCTTTTTTAAATGCTGGCATTGGTTATGGGGGTTCGTGTTTTCCGAAAGATACGAAAGCCCTTGTGCAAATTGCAGGGAATGTGGCGCATGATTTTCGCTTGTTAAAAGCAGTCATTGAGGTGAATAATAAACAACAGTTGTTATTGATTGAGAAAGCGAAGAAAGTATTAAATATGAACAAGAAGCGGATTGCGGTGCTGGGAGCGGCATTTAAACCGAATACGGATGATATAAGAGATGCACCGTCACTTATTATGATACAAGAATTAATTCATATAGGTGCGGATGTAGTTCTATATGACCCGAAAGCAATTTCAAATATGAAAAATATCTTTGGAGAGACTATACAATATAGCGAATGTATAGATGAATCGATTAGAGGAGCGAGTGCGGCTTTTATCATGACAGAATGGGAGGCTATCCGAGCTTATCCGTTAGAAAAGTACGCACAACTTATGAGAGAGCCTATTTTATTAGATGGAAGAAATTGTTATACTATTGAGGATGTCAAGAAGCAAGAGATAGACTATTATTCGGTTGGAAGAGAAAGTATTTGTAAGAGGGACTTTTCCGTTATTCGTTAAAAAGGCATGTATTCATGTATATTCTTATATGTCATAATAGAATTTGTAACTAGTGAAAGAAAAGAGGCAATGAAATGACTGAACGTTTAAAAGTAATGACAATTTTCGGGACACGTCCAGAAGCAATTAAAATGGCACCTCTTGTGTTAGAGTTGCAAAAGCATCCAGAAAAAATTGAATCAATTGTGACTGTAACAGCACAACATCGTCAAATGTTAGACCAAGTATTAAGTATCTTTGGAATTACGCCAGATTTCGATTTGAATATTATGAAAGACCGCCAAACCTTAATTGATATTACAACACGTGGTTTAGAAGGTTTGGATAAAGTAATGAAAGAAGCAAAGCCGGATATCGTACTTGTACATGGTGATACAACGACAACATTTATCGCAAGTTTAGCTGCTTTCTACAATCAGATTCCAGTAGGTCATGTTGAAGCAGGACTTCGTACATGGGATAAATATTCTCCATACCCAGAAGAGATGAATCGCCAATTAACAGGCGTCATGGCAGATCTTCATTTCTCACCTACAACAAAATCAGCAACGAACTTACAGAAAGAAAATAAAGATGAGTCACGCATTTTCATAACAGGAAATACAGCAATTGACGCACTAAAAACAACTGTAAAAGAAACATATAGTCATCCTGTACTAGAGAAACTTGGAAACGATCGTCTTGTA
>NZ_JBTGPA010000041.1:0-77441 GCF_054326875.1 Bacillus sp. BC08
ATATGATATCGATTAATAAACTAAACTATATAAATAATTTGTTATGATCGCATGTACCGTAGCTGATATAATGTATAAGGGAATTATTGGCTAATTAGTATTGCACATATATTAGGGGGGATAACAACGATGGACAATGACAAGTTAATCTGAAAGTCACTCGGGGGAAAAATATGGAGAAAATGTTTGTAAAAACATCGAGTTATTTTAAAATCTTTTAATTAAAGGAGAGTACTATGAAAATTCCACAAAAATATAAAGGGAAATATTTTTATCACTTTACACATATTGATAATATTGAATCAATAGTGAAACATGGACTTTTATCAACTAATGAAAAGGAAAGTAAAAGTGTTGAACATATTGATTTGGCAAATGAAGATATTCAACAAAGGAGAAGTAGAATGGATGTTCCGCTAGAACCTTGTGGGAAAATTCATGATTATGTTCCTTTTTATTTTGCAACAATAAATCCTATGTTATTAGGTGTACTTAATAGGAAAAATATCGATCAACCATTAGTAGTATTTATTGCAATATCAATAGAGAAATTATTGAAGGAAAATGTCTTATTTACTGATGCATCTGCAAACACTTCGATATCTCCTAATTTTTACAGGAATCCTGAAGATTTAGAGAATCTGAAATGGGATTTGATTGATAGTAATAAATGGAATAGTGGTACCACTGACGAGTTACATTCTCGAATGGCTGAAGTTCTAATATACAAAAAAGTCCCAATTGAATGGATAGACAGCTATGTTGTTTTTAATAAAGTTTGCAAAAAAGAAATTGAGAAAATTTATCAAGATTATGAACTAAAATCACCCAATATTTCATATACACCATTTAATAATAGACATTTCTATTTTACAAAATTCTTTATGGCTGGTAGGAAAAAAGAAACTTTAGTAACCGGTCCAATTTTTCTTAGAAATGATTTTAATGAGGCAATTCGAAATATTATAGAAAAAAGGGAAAGTGAAGAATCAAAACTAAGTGCTTTTCAGGACATAAATGATGCATTAGTCAAAATAAAAAAGAATTTTTGTATTTTAAAAGAGTTAGAAGATATTTTTGAATTAGAGACTGATAATAAAGTACATTCTGATAATGTTAGCGATCATACACTTAAGGTGGTCAGTAATTTAGAAGATAACGAGTATTATAGAAACCTCTCTGAAGGTGATAAAAAGTTAGTTGAATTATCTGCGTATTTACATGACATAGGTAAAGGCCCTAAGTCAAAATGGAAAGGCGGAATTCAAGTTGCATATCCGGATCACCCAGCAGATTCAATTCCAATGTTAGAAAGAATTTTAGTTGAGGAATTTAAAACAATGTCAATAGATGAAATCCGGAAAATTTGCTTATTGGTCATCTACCATGACATAATTGGAGAGATTCTTGCTAAAGGCAGAAGTGAAAAAGAATTATTAAGTCTAAAAATAGATGATAATGAATTAAATATGTTAATTGCCATATCTATGGCGGATGTTTCTGCAATTAACCCTTTTTGGACTTTTGATATCAATAGAAAGTTACCGGGATTTATTAAAAAAATAAGTAAGGAGATTTAAAATGCTAAAGTTCGTATCAGGTGATTTTTTTGATTATAATGCTGATATCCGAATAAATACTGTAAATTGTGTAGGGGTTATGGGTAAAGGGGTTGCTTTAGTTTTTAAAAAAAAGTTTCCAGATATGTTTATTGATTACCGTAATGCATGCAATAGAAATGAAGTTAAACCAGGTAAACCCCACGTGTGGAAGGATGAAAATTTGTTCTCTTCATGTACCATCATTAACTTTCCCACAAAAGTTCACTGGAGAAACCCTTCAGAATATGAGTACATAGAAGAAGGATTAATTTGGTTAAGGCAATATCTCTTAGAAAAAGAGAATTCCACTGTAACCTTACCTGCTCTAGGTTGTGGACATGGCGGACTCGACTGGAATAACGTTAAAATTATGATTAATAAATACTTAAGCGATCTAAATGCGCAAATCCTAGTATTTGAACCCAGTAGTTCAAGAAGAACATCTAATGTTAAATTAGATGATATACAACTAAAAGATCGAAATATTCAGAGGTTATTACCGAATGATAAGTATTATCCACCTAAACTAATAGGACATTCTACACCCGAAATATATTGTGAGGGGAATACTAAATTATTAAGTAAAAAGAATATAGCTATTGTAGCAAATTATAAATCAAGTGATAGAGAAAAGAATGCTTTATTAAAGGTGATAAATGAACTTCCAGTAGGTGAATTTGTTTTTACCCTTGGATGGGGAAGTAGCTATGAAAAAGATTTAGCAAAAGAGATACTTTCTAAAGGTTTTGATGTTATATTAGTTATTCCTTTTGGAATTTTACAACTAAAAGTTCGTAAAGATTTAGAATCATTATGGAACTACGATAAAATTGCTGTATTGTCAACGACAAAGCCAAATCAGGAATGGAAGAACTACGAAAGTGTTAATTCGCTGAAATTACGTATGAAACTTGGGAATATAATTGTGTTTAATAGCCTTAATTTAGAATATATAGTACAATTTGCAAAAGAGATTGATGAATTGAATAGAGAATTTTTCTATATAAATTACTGGGATAGTGAAATTGATTTTTTCAAAAATAAAGAAGTACAAAAAATTGGGGTAAGTCCTGTAACAAAGAAGCCCAATATTTTACCACTGTTAAATTCATTAATTGAAATATAAATAGGATAGACTAGTTAACGTTATTTTGTTATCGTGGGACATAAAGAACTTAATAAAAAACAAATCATTTGCTGCGCAGTACAAAGACTATATGTAATATAAAAGAACTGATTTCTGTGGAATCAGTTCTTTTTATTTAGTGGTTATTTTACACCTATTATATTAGAAAATTGCAGTTTCATTATAATCATATAGCAGAAAACAAACTATTAATTAGTGAAAAAAAGGCACCCTAAGGTGCCTTCCTCCGACTTGAACCACTTTAATTCTAATAATATGTATTGGACTCCCATCCAAATATTATTTTAGTATTAATTAATATTTATGTATTTGAATAAAATAAAAATAACATGTATTAGAAGTTTTATGTTATACTGTAATTACCTAAGTTATTATTGCGCATGGGATTTCCTTCCCCTGTGCTTTTTTTATTTTAAAGATTAATGATGATCTTTTTCTTACTCCAGAAGTTAGGTGTGAATTGTAATTTTAATTTTTCACCTATAGGTTGTTCAAATACAAGAGTTCCTGCCACTTGTCCTTTGGGCGCTAATTGGCCAGAATTAAGTGCGGTATTTTGATTGATCATTGATAAGGTAGGTCTAGTGATATTCCCTTGGCTATTTCTCATTTCGAAGTCAAGCGTATTGTATGAGATATCCTCTTTTCCACCATTATATATGTTTACTGCTACCAATATGTATTCATGGCCTTGTCTTGGTTTATCGAATTCTCCACCAGGAGATTTTTTAACTTCGGTTACAGTTAATCTGTGATCACCTAATTTAATAGTCTCGCCAATCGAATATTCCTTTTTCGAATCTTTTTCAGCATTTTTAACTTCTTGACCTTGGGCTGTCACCTCTTGAGGTTGGTATTTAGTTTTCGGATCACCAAATACTAATATCAACGCACAAAAAAATAAGAAAGAACCGACTAAAATGAAGCTTCCCCATCCAATATATTCCCAAACCTTTGATTTTTTTTCAACTTCCACCTGTATTTCTCCCCTTATATATTAGATTTTAATAATAAAATAGTATCAAAATTTCTATTATTTGAGTACAAGATATTTAGAATATACAAAAAAAGAGAGCTTTGCCCTCTAATTTTGATTAACATAACGTATGATTAAGCAGATACAGTAACTTTATCTTTACGGAAGATACCCATTAATCCACCTATCAATAATAAAACTCCTGGTAATAAGAAGAAGATAGAAATACAAATAAATCCACCAATAGCAGCGATAGTCATCATGATACCGCCAACTTTCGCTTTATTTCTTACCATAACTGAACCAACGATTCCTAAGATTGATAGGCCTACAGCTCCCCAACCTAATCCGATAATCGTATTTGCGCCTTCAGCTTCGAAAGCAGCCCCCATACCACCGATTAATAATGCAATAAATGCACAAATAATACCAAAAATACCACCAATAAGTCCTAATACAAATTCAGCTGTTCTTTTCATTTTAAATTCTCCTACGTATGTATTTATTGAAGATTAACTCTAATCTCTTTTGAAGATAAGAAGTTAGGTTTAAAGATTAATTGAAGTTTTGGATCGCCTTGTTTCGCTTCAAAGGCAATACTCCCTGTAACTTTCCCGTTCGGAGCAAGTTGTCCGGCATTTAATTGTGTATTTTGATTTACAGTAGTAAATGTTTCGTTCACAATATTTCCTTCACTATTCTGTAAGGTAAAATCGAAAGGGTTATAACTGATTTCCTCTTTGCCACCATTCTCAATAGTTAAGTTAGCTATTATAAATTCATGGCCCTCTTTAGGTTTATCGAATTCTCCACCTTGAGACTTTTCAATGTTAGAAACAGTTAATTTGTGATTGCCCAATTGAATTGTTTCTCCAACCTTAAATTCTTTTTTTTCTTCTTTCTTCTCGCTTGGTTGTTCTGTTTTATTTTCATTGGTAGAGACTTTCTTTGCTGATTCGTCCGTATCTCCACATGCAGCCAAGCTAAAAGCAAGTGCTCCAGTTAAAGCAATCGTAACTAGTTTTTTGTACATCTCAGTTCCTCCAATTATGTAAAATGTAAGATTTCCGAGCTAATCATAGCAAATAAAGTATTCGTATATTGTCATATTTTGTCGAACGAAAATAAAAAAGAGAGATTCCGCTTGTGTAAAGATCATTTATCTAGTATTGAGCATTTAATAATTATGATAAGTACAAGCATTGTAAGGAGGTGTGTACATGAATGAAAAAAATGAGTTTTTAAGTGCAATAGCATTTGATCCTAATTTGTTGGGTCCTACATTGCCACCAATTCCGCCATTCACTTTACCGACTGGCCCGACTGGTTCTACAGGTCCAACTGGCCCGACTGGTTCTACAGGTCCAACTGGCCCAACGGGTCCTACTGGAATTGGAAGTACTGGTCCAACGGGTCCGACTGGGGAAACTGGAATTGGTATAACAGGTCCAACTGGCCCAATGGGTCCCACTGGGATTGGCATAACTGGACCTACTGGCCCAGGGGGAAGTACTATAGCTTATGGGGCGTTGTATGATAGATCTAATACACTTCGTACAGCAAATGTGGGCCAAAAAGTAATTTTCCAGAATCTTGGTCCATCCTTGGGAACAAATCTTGATTTATTAACTAATAGTATCCAGGTGTTGAGTGGTGGAATATATGAAATTAATATGGATTTAACAGCAAGAGTCTTTAATCGTGATTTAACCCCTGCTAATACAGTTTTGAAATTCAGGTTATATATTAATGACATTACCCCAGTTCAAGAAAGTGAAATTGAAGGTACGACATCTATAAGTACAGATGTCCCTGCAAACGTTTTGAATGCCTATACCATCGGGAAAACAGTATTAATTAGATTAAATGCAAATGATTCATTAAGTATTATAATTGATGTTGCACAAGGGGAAATTTCTTCTTATGGGAATCCATCTTTAGTGGTAACAAGAATTGCAGACTAGTATTGGACGTTAAAAAAATAATCTTAATAAGAAGATGAATAGTAAAAAAGAGAGCCGTTGGGCTCTCTTTTTTATTTGGTGAAAATATGGAACGGAGGTTGATTTTAAGATGATATGTATTCATCTCCTTAGTAAATAAAGGGTACAAATGTCATTTTGTCACCCCACTACATTTATTAGGTATGATAAGTAATTCGCGGAGGTGACGTATGTCAGAGAAAAATGAGTTTGACTCGTATGATTTTTTGAGTGGAGCAGCATTTTCACATATAATGAAACTTGTTTAGCAAAAAGATCTTGTTGACGTCCATTTAGCTCTTCATAAGCTCGTTGGATGTCATTGAACTTATTATTAATTTTAATAATGAAAAAAAGAGAGCAAAAGCTCTCTTTTTCTTTTATCTATTAATTCCAAATACCATCATTGGCTGAAGTTTTAGCGTTATGAATTAAAAATAATATATTATTAGAAAAATATTTAAATAATACATATCTTTGAGAACGTACGTTCTTCTTTGTGGTATAATATGGACATAAAAATAGGTGGCGTTGGTTTTTGTGCTTTCTGAGGAAACTCGCTTTTTCTTAATTTAAGTAAAAAGTGATATATCGTGAAAAATTCATAAACTACAAAGATGATACAGGGAGAATTTATGATGACGAAAGAACAATTAGCTAGGGAAGTAATAAAATTAAGTTTACAATTGGGGACTTCGGTAAAAGCAGAGGAAATTTTAAAGGCATGCCATGATGAGTCGTATAAAGAAAAAGCAAATACATAAAAAGAAGACTGCCATTGTGGGGGCTGTCTTCTTTGGTTAATCATTCTTTTTATTTTGCATATAAGTAACATACATCTCTAATTGCTCCCAAGCTTTCTTTCGCTCTTCTTCTGGGAGACTTTCAATTAAAGCCATTATGTTCTTACCTTCTTCAGTAACAATCTTATTTTCTTCTTCTTTAAGTTCCGGATCATCAGAAAGCCCTAATAAGTAATCAGTAGTACAATTTAGAACTGTAGCAATTTTTGTAATAGCCTTTCTGCCTGCATCTTTCTTATTGTTTTCTATCTCTGATATTGTTGATTTCTTTAAATCAACACGATTACCTAATTCTTCTTGTGTCCACTTCATTTTTTTCCTTAATTGTTTTACCCTATCCCCACGCATAATTAATCCACCCTCTTTATCAAGTTCAAACTTATATATGATTAATTTATAAATAACTTCATTAGTACCGTAATAATACTGGAGTAGTGTTACTGTAATTAAGTACATTTTATTATAAAAGTTCGCTCAGAGCAAACTCTCTTAAAAAATAATCTGAAAATTAAGACCTATTATTCCGGGGGTGTCAAAAAGTTTTTTGAAAATAAGTTCCCTTTTTTCGAACTTTTTGATATAATATTACTTGTAAGCGAGGTGAACAGAAAAGTGATTTTTGACAACAAAAAATTATCGGATTTGCTTGATGAAAATGAAATGAGGCAAATACAGCTGGCTAAAGAGATAAAACGATCTAAAAGTACAGTTTGTGAATATATTAAGGGTACCAAATCACCAGGTAAAGAGGCAGCTTTCGCTATTTCTAGAGTATTTTCAATACCTGTGGAAGAACTTTTTAAAAGGGTTGAGTAAATAAAACTTGATAACTTTAAAATCGATATTTTTTTAAATATAAAGTTCGATTTTTTCGAACTTAAAATAAGGAGTGAAAACATGAATCAACTAACGGAATTTAAAAATGAAATTTTTGAGGTATCAGCAAAATTCGAAAATGGCGAAGTGTTGTTTGATGTAGAACAAGTTGCTAAGAGCTTAGGAATAGTTGACATCAAAAATGGAAGGAAGTATGTGAGATGGAACAGAGTTAATTCTTACCTGCCTAAGAATTCGCCACAAGTGGCGAAAGGAGATTTAATTCCAGAACCTTTAGTGTACAAATTAGCCTTCAAAACAAGTAACGAAGTAGCAGAAGCTTTTCAAGATTGGTTAGCGATTGAAGTGCTTCCTTCTATTAGAAAACACGGAGCATACATGACAGATCAAGTCCTGGAACAGGCGGTAACTAATCCAGACTTTGCAATTGGTCTTCTCACTAAATTAAAAGAAGAGAAGGAAAAGCTTGCAGCAGCGCAACAACAAATTGTACAGCAACAACCGTTGGTAACATTCGCTGAAGCGTGTATGCAATCAAATGAATCTCTGAAAGTAAGTGAAGTTGCTAAATTGGCAGCTAAGCACAATGTCAAAATCGGGCAACGTCAGTTATTCGCAAAACTTAGAGAATGGAACTTAATGTTCAAACGTTCTACTGAACCAACTCAATCAGCAGTCGAAAAGGGATACTTCGAAATTGCGCAAGGCGTTAAACAGAAGCCAAGCGGAGAACCATTCACATGGACAACAACATACGTAACATCAAAAGGACAAGCCTACATCATAGACCGACTGAAGAAAGAACAAGAACAGGAGGCGGTGTAAACAATGGAAGAAAGTTCATTTTCACACTTCATGGTATTGGTTGTGTTTCTCATTTTTGTAGGATTAAGCTACAAACGCATAAAGCAGATGATAAAGGATGAAATTGATGGATAGACAGCAGCGGGACAAAGAAGAGAAATCAAAAATCATCAAAATGATCCGTGATTTAAGAGCTAGAGGAATACATAACAGCGCAGATAAGGTTGAGGAAAAATACAAATATATTACTCTAGCTAAATAAGAAAAACCCTACAGGGGATGCAGGGCAGTGTTAAGGGATTTAAATCTAAATGTCGATTCCACAAGAACTTCTTGGAATGTAATCAGTTTAGTATATATTTTATTTAAACTTTATATAGAAATTTTACGATTTTATGAACATAGGCAAGATCTTGATTGTCGGAATATTTGCGAATTAAATGGTATTCCCCCACCTAAAATGGGTTCCTAGATATTCTAATGTGTGAAAGCATCAAAATAAAATAAAAACAGCCGATTACCCCTAATCGACTGTTTTAAAGAAACGACGCAATATTTTATACCTATATTTTAACATAGTCGTTTCTTCTAAGTAAATAAGGAGGAATGTGGAAATGAAAGATGTTTTGCAGATTCAAGTAAGCCATGCAGTAAAAGCTTTAAAAGAAATGTCCGATAAAGAAACGGACAAGCTGAAAAAACTTGATATCGACTATGTAATCACAGTATTAACGAATAAAAAACACGGGGATATGCCTTTCTAGGAGGATATGAATTTATATAAATTAGAAATCAATTATAAAAATGGGGTGCGTATCCGATGAATAAAAGCGACACAATCACGGAATTAGCTAAAGCGCTAGTGAAATTCAATTCAGAGGTTAACAAAATAGCAAAAGATGCAGACAATCCTTTCTTTAAAAACAACTATGCAACGCTAGACACGATTATAGATGAAATTAGACCAATCCTTTCTAAACATGGATTAAGTATTATGCAAATACCAAGCGGTGATGGTCAAAACGTAACGTTAAAAACACTCCTCTTACATGAGAGTGGCGAATGGCTTGAGTCGGACGAACTAACGATGAAGCCAGTGAAGAATGATCCGCAAGCAGTAGGAAGTTGTATCACATACGCAAGACGATATTCACTAGCAGCATTCCTTAGCTTAAATACAGGGGAAGATGATGATGGTAACGGCGCTACTTATGGAAAAGGTAACAAACAAAATCAGAAAAGTAACAGGGGACAAGCTCCAAACAGGCTACAAGGAAACAGCAGTAATGGAAAAGCATCTGAAAAGCAGTTAAAAATGATACACGCAAAAATAGCGCATGTAGCGACATTAACACAGACAGACAAACAAATGGTTGAAGAAACACTTAAGAATCAAGTTGCTTTTACAAATTTAAGCGAAATCAGTTCACAGTTAGCATCTAAAGCAATACAAGTACTGTCTGGTTGGGAGAATCAATACAGTCAAGCAGGATAAGGAGATGAAACCATGTTAGACAAAAATCAATCTAAAATCGTCCTTCCTTCATGGGTGTGGAAGGGCGTGCAAAATGAAAAAGAAGTAAAAGCAAGGGCGATAGAGTACATTACTCCCGATCGTTATCCAGGATACAAAATTATTGAGATTCAAGGCGACATAGCGGTATGCGGAAGGGAGAATGCATAATGTTTCAAGTGCCGGTGAGACGTGGATCAATGAAAGAAATGCTAAAAGCGGTTCGTGATTTAGAAAAACGAGGTTACGACTATATAACTCCTATTAAGAGATTGTACAGGGCAGAAAAAACATTCTATAACGATGGAAAATTCAAAGGGAAAGACAAGATTAGATTTACAGGCATGGATGATCATGTCAGTTACGAATGTTGGATGAAGAAGGTGGACTAAATGGCAGATGTTAAATGGATAAAACTCTCTACTAGTATGTTTGAAGATGAAAAGATTCGCCTGATTGAAAGCTTACCAGAGGCAGACACATTACTAATTATTTGGATTAAATTGTTGTCTCAAGCAGGTAGAACGAATGCCAATGGTTACATTTTCTTGAGTAAAAACATTCCTTTTACAGAAGAAATGCTTTCTACACTTTTTAATAGACCGATAGCAACTGTAAGACTGGCACTACAAACATTTAAACAGTTCGGAATGATTGATATAACAGATGATCAGTACATATGCATCTCGAACTGGGAGAAGCATCAGAACATTGATGGATTAGAACGCGTAAAACAATTGAATGCAGAACGAAACAAAAAGTACCGCGAACGCAAGAAACAACAGCAATTAGCACTAGAAGATAAGGGTGAAGAAAGTGACGCTTGCGTGACGTCACGTGACGCAACAGATATAGAAGAAGATAAAGAATTAGATATAGATAAAGAAAAAGATAAAAAGAAGAAAGAAAAACCTTCCCGTCACAAGTTTGAAACTTGCGACACCAACGGAGCTAAGTATTTGTTTGAAAAAATTAAGGGTAATAATCCTAAACAAAAAGAACCTAACTTTGATTCTTGGGCAAACGATTTTAGATTGATGCGTGAAAAGGATAACCGTGAATTACAGGAGATTAAGGATGTTATTGATTGGTGCCAAGCTGATCCATTCTGGCAAGGTAACATTTTATCTCCTAAGAAGCTACGCGAAAAGTTCGACCAACTAACTATTCAGATGAATTCTAAAAAAGGAGCGAAAAACAATGCAGAGAGCAGCGGCAGCAATACCAACAGATATAGCCAAAAAGGTGAATATGACTATGGGTTCTGATGTGTGTGATACGCACGGCATGAATAAGATGAAGTTCGGTGGACAAGTTGTTTGCCCTCGATGCTTCCTTGAAAACGAAAGTAAGAAGCTTCAGCAACAAGAACAAGCGAAATACGATGCAGATAAAGCGAATGAGAAGAAATTCATGTTTCACCAGCAAAGTATGATTGCAGATAGCAACATCAAGAAAGCTAACTTTGATAATTACCAACCTACTAGCGATGAAGGAGCGAAGAATCTTGAACTTGCGAAGGTTATCGTAACGGATTATCTCAACGGGAAAGTGTTTAACACGATTATGGCCGGGAATTGTGGAGCAGGGAAAACACATCTTGCTTATGCTATAGCGGATCAGCTTGCTGGGGCAGGAAAGTCAGTTGTCTTCGTCACAGTTGGTGAATTGCTACGAAAGATAAAAAGTACATTCAGTAAAGATTCCAAATTAACCGAGGATGCAATTATACGAAGTTTAGTAAGAGCAGAAGTATTGATAGTCGATGATTTGGGAGCAGAATTAGGCGCATTAGATGCCAATACAAAAGCGACAAACTTCATTAACAGGGTATTATTCGATGTTTTCGATGGAAGGCAAGGTAAATCCACTATCTTTACCACAAACCTTACAGGAGAGCGCTTAGAGGGCGCATACGATGAACGGATTGTATCACGTATCTTCAATAAATTCAGGGCGCTAGTTTTCAAAGATACAAAGGATTATAGAAGAAAAGCATTGCCATTTTAAAAAGGGGGACGCAATATGCAAATGCTTGATCTATTTTCAGGAATCGGCGGTATTAGTTTAGCGGCGGATTGGGCTGGAATTGAAACAGTAGCCTTTTGCGAGATTGAACAATTCAATCAGAAAGTACTAAATAAGCATTGGCCTATAGTACCAATCTTTTCAGATATACGAAAACTTACAAAACAATCATTAGAAGAACGGGGTATTGATGTTGGAACAATTAGCATTGTGGCAGGAGGATATCCTTGCCAACCTTTCAGTGTTGCCGGGGACAGAAAGGGCGAGGCGGATGACCGTCATCTCTGGCCAGAGGTATTCCGCTTATTACAAGAAATCAGACCAACTTGGTTTATTGGTGAAAATGTTGCTGGACATGTCACATTGGGGCTCGACAATGTGCTTACTGACTTGGAAAGTATCGGCTACACCTCACAACCGTTTGTTATTCCGGCTTGTGCCATCGGTGCCCCGCATAGAAGGGACAGAGTCTTTATTATCTCATTTCTTTCCAACTCCAACTGCGTCGGATACCAGGGGACTCAACAATTACGAGAAGACATTAGCAAAATTGAAAAATGGGGAAAGAGCTCATTTGGGGCAACTTCCAAACTATTTAATGATATTGACTGGGAAAAGAGGGCGTTCCAATCCGGTTTTTTGGGAAGAGATGATGGGGTTCCCAACCGGATGGACAGAATTAGAAGCTTAGGTAATGCAGTTGTACCTCACCAAATTTATCCGATATTTGCAGCAATAGCAAAGATAGAAAGGGGAAATTAGAATGTGCGCATGTGAAGGAACGGGAGTAATTAAGAACGATATAGGGAAAGGCTGCTATCAATTTGCACCGTGTATTTGCGGGGCAGGGAATTGCGATCCTAAAGAAGTGGATAGAAAGCGTCATGCTATTATGGCGGAGCTAAGAGAGATTCATCAATTACAACTGGAGGGGAAATGGGATGCCGAGACTTGGGACGGATTTGGAAAAAGAGAATTACAGAATGGCATTGCAACAGAGAAAGTACATGAAGAAATCGCGTCGTAATTTGTATATCGCTTTAGAAGAGTTAGACTTGGTATTTGATGAAAGTGAGGTAATTCGATTACAAGAAATGTGGAAGGAAGACAAAGGAATCCTTGAAATCGCAAAAGAGTTAGGAAGACACCAATTAGAAATCGCAGCATTGATTATGGATCAGGCTGATAAGAATAAAATCAAATCTCGTCCAATGGGGTTAGGGACATGAAGCAACTAACACTGGAGGATGTAGTCGGAAGTTTTGATTATACCGCAACAAGTACCGTGGACAAATTTTTGAAGCGTAATAGCGTTATGACGTACTCAATAGAGTTTTACGACAAAGACGAAAAGTGGAAGCTTCGTTGGTTTGAGGCGAAGTCCGAGAGCGAGGCTATAGAAATGGCTAAAAAGAAATACGAAAGGATACAAATCATTAATACTTATATTTCGGATAGAACTTTAGAGGAAATCATGAATTTGGATTAGGAGGCATAGCGCTATGACACGGGATCAAATTGGCTAAATTCAGATAACTAACGGCTTGTTGAAAAAAAGAAGCCCTGCAGAAAATGTTGCTGGGCTTCATAAAATTGAGCTATGTCGTACTCACAAGAGATTTTAACATGGATTTAGTGGTGAATAAATCGGTAAATATGTCCAATTAATCTGGAGAAATTATCTTATACAAAAACGCCATTTTAACACAAAGCGAAATGGACAAGCGGTTGTATTTTATAAATTTAACAAGATAGTTATTTTAATTAAAAGAGCACCTAACATTAAGTTAACTGCTCTTGGATTTCAATTCGTATTCAGAAATGACTTCAACCGAATAGTACTCACTAAAATTTACAACAGCATAAACTTTTTGTAGTTCATTATCAGTGACATGCCCGTATAGGAAGATTTCATGCGTTCTATATTCTTCTGATGGACTAATTTTATCAATTACAATATCAAGATTTTTTTCTTTTTTAAAATAACCGATAGTTACTAGTTCAGCTGTTCTTTTAACTTCTGGCCATTCTTTACCGTATTCTTTGGGAATGGATTGAGACGATACCAAAAGTATAAATATCATTGGGATAGTGAGAAAAGCTATACTCATAATTCCGTAGCGTAATAATTTTCTTTCCATCAAGTGGCACCTTTCATTGATGTTTTGTTTAGTCATTCTGTATGTTAAGCCAAGATTAACCAATTAACTATCCATTTAGGTGACAGTAATATTACAAGTTTGTAAGGTCTATAAGAAAATTGAACAATGAAATTAAATAAAATAGTTATTTTATAGAAATGTGAAAAGAGCACACAAAAAATGTGTACTCATAACAATCTAAATTATTTTAAGGACCATGATATATCATCAAGGGCTTTATAAATATAACTATACATGCGGTAAAAGAGATACTTTGGATTGTATTTTTGTTTCCAGTTCATAATAATCACCTCTCATACAAATAGTTTAATTATATTATACAGTCGTTAATTAGAATGTTAAGAAAATTAGATATGAATTAAGGTAAATTTAAACAAAATAGTTAATTTATAAAAAGCAGTTAGTTTTCGCTAACTGCTCCACTCCCTAATGGAGTTCTAGTTATGTAATTTATAGGATAACTATTTCTAATCGTACACGAAATGAAATTATGTCACTGGATTAGGAGGGAGCAAATGGAGAAGCCAACATTAAAAGATTATGCAAAGGCTACTGAAATTGGCGTTAGCAAGAAGAATGTAGATCAACGAATGGGAGAGTTACATTGGAGTTTGAAACGCGCTATAACGACACCAGTCAGTACAAGCTGGGAAGGAAATGAAAAGAATAAAAAATGACTGAGATTAACTGAGAAAAATGGGATTAGTGAATCCACCTTTTACAGACGAAAACGTAACGGCATGACGCCATACGATGTAGCTACCACGGCAAAAGGATTCGAGAAGTATATTCCTTTAGCGGAATCGAATGGTATTAGTAATAAGACCTTTTACCAGAGGGTTAAAAGGAAGATGGATCCATACAAAGCAGCGACAAAGCCGCCACGTAAGTATAAAAAGAAACAAATCAGCTAGGAGGCAACATGAGCGAGCAAGCCAAGTTAATAGAGCGGTTGATTGATAGGCATGTATTTAAATTACCTGATGGCCGTGATTTATATGAAGGGTCATGTGAGGAACTAAGACAGTTATTGAAAGGAGATGATAAGTAATGCAACCAATGGAGAATGGTTTATTCGAAATCACTGAGTTAATTAGCGAATCAAAGGGAGGTAAGTGATGAAAAAAGAAACCGCGGTGCAGGTGCAAAGTGAACTCGAAGTAATCGAAAGTGAGATTCGTAAGATGGAATATCACTTGGTTGGATTGGATAGCGAGAAGCGGAAAACAAAGCGTTCTTTGGAAGAGCTGAAGAATCGGAAAGAGGAATTGAAAGGTTATGTATAAGGAGCCGAGAAAATGAATTTAAGAGTGAAAATTAAAAGATTGAGAGATGTGGAATTACCGAAATACGCAAGGCCAGGGGATAGTGGTTTTGATCTTGTAGCAGCAGAGGACACGATTATATGGCCGGGCGAAACAAAGGTTGTACAAACTGGATTGGCTTTTGAGATTCCGCCAAGATATGAGTTGCAGGTGCGCCCGCGTAGCGGTATGACGCGTAATACAAAATTAAGAGTTATTCTTGGTACGGTGGATAGTGGATACCGTGGAGAAGTTGGAGTACTAGTTGATAACATCGAAATACCTAAAGCAGCAAACATGCAAGCTAGTGTAATTGAAAAGGGTACTCGTATTGCTCAAGGTGTCATAGCGCCAGTGGAAACAGCTAATTTCGTTGAGGTGGACGAGTTGTCTGAGAGCAAAAGAGGAAGCTATGGCTTCGGATCAACGGGGATTAAATAAAAAAGCTCAATTCTCAAAAGGGAGAGAGTTGAGCCTGTGGATGTAATTACTAAGTTATCGGGTTGATGAAAACTAGTAATTAAATAAAATCACCCTAGGTTTAGGGGGTCTAGGGTTTCAAAACTTGGTATATCTCACACGACATAATAAAAAGAATAGAACGTATTGAAGATAACACATGAATGTTTCATAAATGTATCAAAAAAGTGAACAAAAACGTTATTTTAATTGTTGCAGCCCCTTGGAGGGCGCTCCAAGGGGCTAAGATTTAAGATTCGAGAAGTTTTAAACTCTTGTTAATTACATAAGAACTCCCTAAGGAGTATATAGGGAATTTTAACACTTAACTAATGATTTTTACAACTGTATATTCGAATTAATATATAAATAAACTATTTATTTATAAAAAAATGGCCCTTACTACTATGTAAGAGCCCCATGAACAAAGAAAAGGTCGTATATGACTCTATATAAGAATCATAATAATATTTTAACACCTTGATATATAGTTGTCTATACATTGATGGCGTAGTAGAACTAACAAAATGTTTTTTTATTTGAAAGGGGAATGAGGAAATGATTGAACAGGTTGAGATCAAAGGGCAGTTATCAATATTTAATAAAAAAGAGAAGCCCTTAATCAGGTCGCTCCTCTTAACGCCAATATACAATAACTATTCTATTATAATGCATGGGCGTAAAATATTTAACAATTATCTTCATGGTAAAAACTTCATTTTGTTTTAGTTTTAAACCAAAAAAGAGCACTTAATAAAGTGCTCTTGTGACGAGATTCATTTTGTAACGACTATTTTATAAAGAAAGGAACACAGAATATTATATGTATTTCCTGTCAATTGAGTGCTTTTTTACAAACAAAGAGCAGCTAGCAAAAGCTAACTGCTCAATACAAGGAGATACAGAGAAAATTAAATGGATTTTGGCATACAGCCTATCAACATTATGGACATAATATTGGGTTTTATTCGAAGGAATTCATGTTTTACAAATCAGATTATGATAGTCGATATTCTCCATATTGACCAGAAAAGAACCAAGAATTCTAGGAAAATTCCAAGTGTTCTTTTCCTAGTTTTTTGAAATTCTTTTACTAAATAGCCAACAGCACAAATTGCTAGAAGAATGAAAAGAATAAGTTCTAGTGTAACTGGCATTTGATCTACTCCTAATTAATTGATTAATTTATCATATAACGATTATAAGATGTTTTTGCGGTTAATGGTGAAAAATTAAACAAAACTATCTCTATATGTAAAAAGGCCCTGTTGTCTTCAACAGGACCTTTCCTAAAATGGCAAAGAGTAACTCTTACCTTACTCTTTGTTTATATACTATAAGATTGTTAATGAAAATCCAGGACTCTTTATATTGAGAAATAAAGAAGAATTATTATAAAAAATTTTATCTTTTTTCATAAATAAAAGAGCAGCTAGCAAAAGCTAACTGCTCATCTCCAAGGGGGAACTAGGAGAAAGGCTAGGGACTTCATTAAATGGGTTCAGGCTATCGCCTATCTATATTATTGACGGAATATTGAGTTTTATTCACGAGAGATTATATTCTAAAATTTGGATTATGATAGTCGATATTCTCCATATTGACCAGAAAAGAACTAAAAGTTCTAGTAAAATTCCAAGTGTTCTTTTCTTAGCTTTTTGAGATTCTTTTAACAAATAGCCAACAGCACTAATTGCTATAAGAATGAAAAGAGTAAGTTCGAGTGTAACTGGCATTTTATCTACTCCTAATACATTAATTGATTTAGCATATAACAATTATAAGATGTTTTTGTGGTTAATGGCGAAAAATTAAACAAAACTATCTCTATATGAAAAAAGGCCCCGTTGTCTCCAACAGGACCTTTCCTAAAATGGCAAAGAGTAACTCTTACCTTACTCTTCCACTATATAATACACAAAACACGTATAGATGTGTAGAACAAGAAATTCCAATACAATTATTTTGATATATAAATTAAATGTGTTTTAAAGGGATTAAACATCAGGAATTAAATTACAAATGTTGATTTATCAATGAGTATTAATGGTTTGATAGAAAATGATGTTTAATAAAGGAATATTATAATAAGAAAATATGAAATATTGCATATTCAATTGAATTAGAAAGTGGGGAATAACAATGGGACAAGGAAACCGTGGTATGGCTTTTGAAATGCTTATCAATCTAGCGAATGAAATGTATCAGAGAGGGGAAGTGGCGCTTATAAACAAGCGTCCGACTCCTGTGAAGGTGTTAAAAAGTAAAGGTGGCCGTGTACTAAATGGATTCTATGAAGCTAAGAGTACGGTAGACTATGACGGCATGTATAAGGGACGAGCTATAGCATTTGAAGCGAAGTCTACAGAGAATGCTACACGATTTGATTTAAAGAATATTGCGCAGCATCAGTTGGATTACCTGGAGAAAGCAGAGAAGATGGGAGCGATTTGCTTCTTCCTTATAGAGTTTAGTAAGGATAAGTCAGTATTCGTGGTACCACTCTCAGTCATCCAATCTTACGTAGGGATGGCACAGCAGCCAAAAGGCAAGAAGTCAATACCAAGAGCAGATTTTGATGTTTATGGGTACTTAGTAGAACAGACAGAAAGAGCGCCAGTGGATTACTTACAATATGTAGATGAAGTAGTAGCACCAGTTATGTTTGATGGAATGATTCAATTTGATCAGGACCATAAAAAGGTAACGAATAACATTGAAGCAGCGAAAGAGAAGATGGCCAACAAGCAACGAAAATTATTAAAGGCTTAATGGATAACGGAACCATGCAGAGTGGATGGTGGGGGCTACTCGCTATGAATGTTTCCCTTATTCAACAAAGAGATAGTAAAATTTCACGTACCTGATGTGAATGTAAAAACCAAAATTCGAAATAGGGGGATTCCTTCATGGAAAGACAATTAACATTCTTACCAGCTATCGATGATAAGAAAGTACAAAAGGAAGTAGTAAGCGTATTAAAGGAATACAGAGCACTTAAGATGCGATTCAGTAATGATGTGGAACAGGAAGGAATCAGTTTATTCCCTGAGTTACGTGATTCAAGGGTAACAAGTAGGATGAAGGTACAACAAATTGAAAAGGCATTACATAACATCTTGGATGAAGATGAAAGAAATATCATTACTATGAAGTTCCTAGATAATAAACCAGTTAAAGATTCATTCGTACAAAACGAATTGATGATGAAGAACTCATACTTTTACGAGAAGAAGAAGAGTGCAATTAAACTGATCGCTACTGCATTAGGAATCATTTAAAAATGGCAGAGAAAAAGCAGAGAAATAGCATATTTTTTGGGGAGTTTTTGCAAATGAAAATAACGGTAAATTTTAGGTACAAGCTCTTTGAAAACCGCATATCGAAGAGGATTAGTACTCCTTAACGTATACCGCGGCAGGGCGGGCATGGGCGGTAAGAATCTCGCCGTAAGGGTGGTAAGATTCCCTTAAATGATTAATAATGACAAATTCCAGTGTGGCGGGTGTGAGATAACTCGCATTCGTCATACTGTTTCTAATTTGTATTTATCAATCAGCTCGGAACGCGTCCTCTGGGTTGATAATAAATATAAGTCTATTACTCTCTAGTATGTCGGTTCTTGAAAGTGGAATGGGGGTGGTTGCTCATGATTGAGTGACGCTTGCATTCTAAAAATCTAAAAAGTATACGTGATCTCGTGCATTAGTAATTACTCACGATTCTTATTAATGACCAAAACGAGGGCAAAGAGTTCCACTCTTTGTTTGAGCCAATACAGCGGAAACATTCCCCTTCCGTCCCTCTAGTGTATTGGTTCAAACAAGGCGTCGGAAGAAACACATACGTCTTGATATAAATCCTTTATAATTAAATATTGGCCAGAAAAGGCGAAAATGACATTAAGTAGCCGAAGTATTGAGTTAGCTCTACGGGATATAAACGAGAAGATTGAGAGTGTGATTTTGACCTTGGAAGAGGAACTTCTTCCATTTGTTTTTTCTTTCTTTCTCTATTAGATGGGTTAACTATGGGAAAGTTTATAAAACATATTTTTTGAATTATTTAATACAAATATATATAATTATATTGATGTTAATATATTAACTAGTTAAAAATGGGGAAAGAAAAATGAAGATTATATTTGATGTGATTAAAGATGAAAATTTTGATTTTACTTTATTAGAAACAAAATTGCTGAAAACTTTTAAAGAAGTGGATAATGTAGCAATAGTTGAAAAGGTTGAAGATAAAATTTTTGAAAAAGATAATGTACCAACCCATTTAGCGGAGATTACTATTAATGTTACAGGAAAGAATATCGGATATAGATCAGTTTCAGCTAGTATATTTATTGTTCTAGAAATCCTATCAATGAAGCTATTCAATATTAATATTAGTATACAGTAAGCATCCAATATGGATGCTTTTTTCTTTGTTATATAAAAATTACATATTAAACATATATTTATACGTTGTGTTCCTACACGTTAAGGAATAGTAATAAAAAGATGATACCGATGAAACCGTATAAAAACAAAAAGAATCCTAAGATGGGTAGTTTTTTATGAAAGCTGAGCATGATAAACCTCCTTGGGTATATAAAGGATTATAATACATCGTTGGTCTATTTAGAATAGTAACCATGAATTGGATGGAATTACGCATGATAAAACCAATAGCAATTATCGTAGGCGCTGCCGTGATCTGATGGTGTCTTGTTTGTTGTTAAGGAAAGATAAGGGGTAAATAAAAAAAGAGAGCTAATGCCCTCTTTTTTTGATGTGGTAATTAATCGCAGATTGGTATTCCAAGCACTCTTAGAGCCAATGCTACTTGAAGAGAAATCTCTAATCTAGCAATTTCAATACCAGCTACTGAGAGAACTAAAAAAGGTTGTCCATTTACAAACACTACGCAACTATCCATGGTTACGCCTCCTTTCTAGCAATCTACTATAGTATATGAATCAATCACTAATATGTAATAGTTTGATTAAGTGATTTGATATAATTGATAGATTAGCCCATTTAAACAAAACAAACGAACACAACGAACGAAAATAAGCATTAGTTAACTAATGCTTGTGCAAGTTTGATAAAAACATATATGGTTTGGACTGAAAAGTAAATCTTTTCTAAAGAGGTGAAGTTTCGCTGTTTCTTGTCCGTATTAATTTTTAATTGTGTTCCATTAGATGATTTGAATTCTAGTTTTAATTTCATGTGTAAGCCTCTTTCCGAAGTAATGTTTGATTATTAATCGATTAGTACCATTGCTTATATGTTTATTATATTGTGTTCAATAATTTTGTAAGGAGGATCAGCGAATTAAATAATTATTTTTTTGGTTATCAAACCTGTTTTTATTTATTATCATATGTCCTGTTCGTGTGTCTAAAAGTTGACCCTTTTGTACAATTAAAATTTATAGATTAAAAACTTGGTAAATGGATAGTTGTTAATGTCTAGAAGATAGTCTAAAATTAAAGTATATAATTCTTAAGACTTTTAGACTATTTTGAGGTGATTTGGATGGCTATTGTTGGTTATGCAAGGGTAAGTACAAAAGATCAAAATTTAGATGCGCAAATTGAAATGTTAACAGATTATGGATGTGACAAAATATATTCTGAAAAATACAGTGGAGCTAATAGCGATCGAGAAGAATTGCAAAAAGCATTAGAGTATATGAGAGACGGAGATAAATTTGTTGTTTGTAAAATAGACCGTTTAGCTAGATCAATATTCGACTTACATAAGATTGCAAATGAATTAGCTGATCGAGGAATAGCGGTGGTATTTCTTAAAGAACAAATTGATTTTTCAACACCTGCAGGTAAATTGATGTTTACTATGCTAGGGGCTATTGCTGAGTTTGAAAGAGATTTAATTAATGAAAGAACATCTGAAGGCCGAGAAAGGGCTAAAGCGATGGGCAAACATATGGGACGTAAAGGGCAGGATGAAAAACAAGTGAAACAAGCCATGAACTTATTTTTTAATAGAAAAGAAAATGGTTTAAGTGTGAATGATATTTTTAAAATGACTGGTGTCCCACGCTCTACTATTTATGCTAAAGCTAAAGAATTAAAGTAGCGAATCCGCTGCTTTTTTATTTTGTCACCATTTAAAAAGGACGAGCATATATTAGGAGTAAATAAAAGGCATAGGAGTGATAAATATGTTCTTCGCAAAGTTACGTGGCAGAAATGAAGTTCCGCCAGTAGAAACCGATGCTCGAGGACAAGCTTTCTTTAAATTAAGCCGGGACGAGCTTAGTTTAAAATTCAAGTTGGAGTTATTCGATATTGAGAATGTAGTAGTTGCCCATCTGCATCTAGGAGCAAAAGGAACGAACGGTCCTGTTGTAGCTTTTTTATTTGGACCTATAACAAATCCGGTTTCAATAGAGTGTGCAACTTTTACAGGAATGATCACTCAAGAGGATTTGGTTGGGCCGTTGGCTGGTCAAACATTAGATGCTCTTGTAAATGAAATCATGGCTGGAAATATTTATATTAATGTTCATACAGTACAACATCCTAATGGCGAAATTCGTGGTCAACTGTATCATTGTTAATTAGAAAACAATATGAAATTATAATTAATTAAAAGTAGCGAATCTGCTGCTTTTTTTATTTTATAAAGAAAAAAAGCCCTACCTAGGCTATATGATTTTCTTCATACCACATTGACGACATTCTCTTAAGAAGATGAAATCTTTAACGGAACTCTTGAATGCGGTATTGTCGCAATTATCACAGTGACCGCTGATTTTATCGGGATGTTCTTTGTATGTGTATATTTTGCTTAGATCGTACTTTTGTT
The DNA here is from genome assembly GCF_054326875.1 of Bacillus sp. BC08. Lineage (NCBI taxonomy): Bacteria > Bacillati > Bacillota > Bacilli > Caryophanales > Bacillaceae > Bacillus > Bacillus sp. BC08. The sequence continues at coordinate 22,447 of NZ_JBTGPA010000041.1, forward strand.
CAGGTTGCTTATTCTCCATTCGTTCACCTATATATCAATCTGAATTTCCATAGTCTTTTCACAATAAATTAGCTGAAAATATAAGATTACATACTATACGCGAAAGAGTATAAAACAAAGGAATTATATAAGGGATTAATTGCTTTTGGAGGAGGACATAGCCTATAGCGGTAGGCGTATCCGCAGATGTAAAGCATCGAGGATCTTAAAAATAAGAATAATCAACTAAACAAAGGATTATAAATTGGGGTACCACCACATATCCATCAACTTAAGAAAACAAGTCACCCCAAAAACGATAAATAAGCTTCTTCATTACAAGAATGCCTAAAAATTTCGTTCTAGGGGTGCAAAAAAACCTTAGCTTGATGGCTATGTGTCTCTAGCCCAAATTGTTCAATGTAATTAAAACGAATTTTTCTTTTATCACAATTATTGAATTCAAGGAGAGTGGATGAAGATGCATGCTGAAATTAAATTCATTCATCACGTCGGCCATGTAGTCTCCGATATGGAAGCTACACTCGAGCTGTACAGAAAACTGGGATTTGTCTGTTCACCGCCGTCCTATCCGGCGTTGGCTGAAAATGAAGGAGAACTTCCGAAGCCATTCGGAGCAGCCAATTCGCATGTTGAATTTTTAAGCAGCTTTATCGAAATCGTAACGGTTGCCGAGAAAGGCGCGAGGATTCCGATCAATGCAAAACTCGTTCCGTTGCAGGCATCGCCGGATGTGCTCCAAGAAATAATTAGAAAAATCAAACGCACTGTCGATACTGTCTCCAGATGTCTATCCCGTTATGAAGGAGCGCATATTCTTTGTTTCGGTACAGAGGATGCCGACCAGACAGCGGACCGTTTCCAACGGAGTGGAATCAGTCATAGCGGCGTTAACACCGTGCAGCGACCTCTTGAGTTGTCCGGGGGAATTCAACTTATTCCTGTGCGCTATTTGGAAATTGACGGGGACAACGTGCACGAAGGTCGTTTGGCTGCAGCGGAAAGCCCACCCTCAGCCATAATGGAGGGGCAAATGCCTCCGAACCATCCGAATGGGGCGACGGATCTAGTCGAATCAATCTTATGCGTAGACGATACCGAGCTGGACGAATTCACTAGGCGATACGGCCGATACTTGGATTGTGAGGTCCGGACGAATGGAGTGACACACATCTTCAATTTGGAAGGGGCTCGCATCACAATCGTTCCCAAATCGCGGTTGTCAGAGTTGCTACCAGGAGAGATGGCACCCCCGGTGCCGGGATTCGCCGGGTACGCGGTAACAGTGAGCGACATCTCCCACACACGAAGTTATCTCGAAGAGAACGGTTTACCGATAGCGGAGACGAACTCGGGCGACATCTTCGTACCGGCGGCCTCGGCGCTTGGTGCTGCTATCGTGTTCAGGAAAGCGTAGCCGCGAAAAGCAAACAATCTGCGTTAAATTGAAACAGGGGTAGATTAGGATTTTAAAAAATACTAATTTTCTGTAAGTGTCTTAAAAGGCACAAAACAACTGTTTACGGTATAAAAATAGTACTATTACCAAGAGGAATTTTTTACTTCTCCTTAGGATAGCACTACACTACATTAATATAGCTTAAATATAATACCATGAAGTGTTCGCATAGTGGCTGATTAATTCGATTCAGAAGTTGTGTAGTTTTTCTTGATGATATCTTTTATATTGATAATTAAGGATATAAGAAATCCAGCAGCTAGGATACCATTTACCCAGTAATATGTATTTCCTGATGTGAACTTATTATAAAAGGAATCGACATTATAATATAATAAGCCTGCTGAAAGGACGGTAGAAATTACTAACGTACCAAAACTTTTCAAGGTGTTCACCTCGGTTCTAAAAGTTGTGACTTTTTATACAATTATACATGGGTATTAATGGATTTAAAATGAAATGTAAAGGAATTACCGTGAGTTAGGGGAATATGACAGACAGCGAATAGGCTGCTTTTTATTTTGCATATAAAAAAGGAAACCACAAAGGCTCCCTTTTATATTACGCTGTCTTATAATTTTTATTTTTAATCCTATTTTTAGTATCCATAAATGCGGCGAATGTAGCTATAGCACCACCTAAATAATAGACTTGGAATTTGTGGTCAAAAGCTAATCCTGTAATAAAATTGTAGCCGTATATAAAACATGTAATACCGAATAACCATAACATGAATTTCAAATCTTTTAAGCTCAATCTATAATTCTTAATTTTTTTCCACATATGTATCAACTCCTATTGTTATGAGGTTCTGTAGTTTTTCTTTTTGAAATCTCGCATGTTGAGGATAAAGAATAGAAGGAAGATAACAGCTCCGATGCCATTAATCCAGTAGTATGTGCGCCCTGTTGTGAATCCGTTATAGAATTCATAGGCATTCCAAATTACAAGAAGTACTGAGCAGACAGTAGAAATCATTAATGAGCCAAAACTTCTCATGATTTTCACCTCGATTCGAATTTTTAGAACTTTTTATATAATTATACATTTAAATAAAAGGATTTTCAAAAGGAATTACCATAAGGAGGAGTTATAACGAGTTTCTTCTTATTATATAGAAGGTGGTGGGTGATATGGAGTGAAACAAAAACACGAGTTAGCTCAAGAAGATTACATGCAAGGTATGAAGTATAAGGAACTGGCTGAGAAATATGAGGTCAGTATTAATACAATTAAGTCCTGGAGAAAAAGGCATGGTTGGAATCGAAAAGGGGTGCACCCAAAAGATGAAAAAGGATGCACCAAAACCAAGAAAACGGGTGCACCCCTTGGCAATAAGAATGCAGTGGGTAATTCGGGCAACAAGAATCCTAAATGGGGTAATAAGAATGCTGTAGGGCATGGCCCGCCAAAAGGGAACCATAACGCTATGACGCATGGTTTCTTTCGAAAACACTTTCCAGAAGATGTGGCTGATTTAGCTGCTGAGATCATGGAGAAGAATCCAATTGATATGTTATGGGAAAACATAACGATTCAATATACAGCAATTATTAGGGCACAACGATTGATGTTTGTTGAATATCAAGAAGATACAACAAAAGAACTACGAAAAAATAAAGTTACTGAGAGTGGTTTTGAAGAAGAATGGGAAATTCAATTTGCTTGGGACAAACATGCTACTTTCTTAAATGCACAATCAAGGGCAATGACTACTTTATCGCAGCTTATAGAAAGATTCGATAGACTAGCGAGTGTTGATGATAAGAGAAGATTAGAGTTAGATAAATTGAAAGCTGATATAGAGAAAACGAAAGCTGATACTGCTCGTATTAAGGGTGAAGATGGTGAAGAGTACGAAGACGACGGTTTCAAAGAAGCGCTAGAAGGTAAGGTAGAGAAAGTGTGGGATGACCATGATAACGATTCCGAAGCGTAAAAAGAAACCTGCTCCATTCAAATTTAAGCCATTCTCCAAAAAGCAGCTGAAGGTATTAACCTGGTGGAAGCCTAACAGTCCCGTTAAAGATTATGACGGGATTATTTGCGATGGTTCTATTCGTGCGGGAAAAACAGTATCGATGGCTCTTTCCTATGTTATGTGGGCAATGGAATCATTTGAAGGCGAGAACTTTGGTATGTGTGGTAAAACGATTGGATCACACCGTCGTAACGTTATAACGCCACTTAAAAAGATGCTGAAGTCACGCGGGTATAGGGTTAAAGATCATAGAAGTGAGAATATGCTTACCATTACTAAAGATAGCGTAACAAACTTCTTTTATATTTTTGGTGGTAAAGATGAAAGTTCCCAGGATTTGATCCAGGGTAGTGATGCCCTCCACTATAGTAATATGGTGGCAAACATCGGGCAAAATCGGCAGACGCTAAGTCTTTGGTATTTGCGGGTATGACATTGGGTGGCGTAATATATTTATATTAGAAAGGGGTGTTATACTTGCAAGATTTAACAGGTCAAGTGTTTGATATGATTACAGTCTTAGAATTTTCTCATAAAACTTATGAGAATAAGAGATACCGTTCTTTTTGGAAGTGTAAATGCGAATGCGGAAAAGAGTTTGTGAGAAGAACAGACCAAATAAAAACTAAACGTGGCTATAAAAGTTGCGGTTGCTATCGACTGGAGTTTTCAAAGCGATTTTTCAATGAAAATAATCCAAATAAAACTCATGGTTTGTCAAATACACGATTATATAAAATTTATAGAAAAGTAATAGAACGCTGTTACTACGAAAAATACGAAGAGTTCCATTTATATGGTGGACGAGGTATTAAAATGTGTGATGAATGGAGAAATGACTTCTTATCGTTCTACAATTGGTCTTTGGAAAACGGTTATAATGATGATTTATCTATTGATAGAATCGATTATAACGGGAACTATAATCCTGATAATTGTAGGTGGGTTGATGACATCACACAAGGTAATAACAAGCGAAACAATATCGTGTTGACTCACAACGGATTAACAATGACTTTGCCTGAATGGGCTAGGTATTTAAAACTTCCGTATTCAACATTAGCAAACAGAAGAAAAAAAGGTAAGACTGTAGAAGAAATATTAGATCCTGTTAAAAAGAGATAAGTGAATGCCGAGGTAAACGAGTAGATTGCGAAAGGCTACTCGTCACCGTAGAGCGTAGAGGGTGAATAAATATAATCCCTCCAAGAGTGCCCGACAGCCAGTAAAAGGTTGTCTTTTTTATTGGTTGAAAACGTACGCCGAACTTATAGGAAACTATAAGAAGCAGAGGATAAAAAGCCTTTGCGATAACAATTAGATCACTTTAGCCGGATGTTTCTTTGATGAAGTAGTGCTTATGGTACGTTCATTTGTTAACCAAGCGACTGGCCGTTGTTCTGTAGAAGGTTCAAAAGTCTGGTTTAACTGCAATCCAGGTGGTCCGTATCATTGGTTTAAAACAGAATGGCTAGATAAAGCGAAAGAAAAGAACATGCTGCACCTTCGCTTTACTATGAATGACAACTTATCACTGTCCGAAAAAGTAAAAAAGCGTTATTACAAAATGTACAGTGGAGTTTTCTACAAGCGGTATATATTAGGACTTTGGGCAGCTGCTTCTGGACTTATATTCGATATGTTTGATGAAAATAAGCATAAAGTTCCTACGATTCAAAGGGAGTACGTTGAATACTTTGTCTCTTGTGACTATGGTACGCAGAACGCCATGGTATATGGATTGTGGGGTAAGTGCATCGAAAAAGGTGAAGAAGTATGGTACAAGGTGAAAGAGTACCGTTATAGCGGTAGAGAAACAGAAAAGCAGAAAACAGATCAGGAATACTACGAAGACTTTGAGGGATTTGTAGGGGAGTTGCCAATCCGTGGTACAGTAGTTGACCCGTCCGCTGCTTCATTTATAGCTTTGCTAGTTAGGAACAAACGAAAAGTATATAAGGCCCGAAATAATGTTAAAGAGGGTATTGGTAATGTCGGTGTTGCACTTAACACGGGCATTATTTATTTTAACGATTGCTGTAACGAAACATTTAAAGAATTCGCTTCTTATATATGGGATGAAAAATCAGTTGAACGTGGTGAAGATAAGCCACTGAAAGAGAATGATCACCATATGGACGAAACAAGATACTTTGTTAATACAATTATTTACGGACTGCGTAAAAAGAAGAAAAAGAAAAGAGGTGAAGCAACTTAATGATGAATAAAAGGAAAGTTAGTGCCAAAGTAATTAAGGCGGCGGGAACAAGTGCTCAGGTACTATCCCGCCAGCAAGAGAGTGAAAATGAGAAGTATGCTGTAAATGAAATCATTGAACCACCTTATAGAATAGAAGACCTACAGCAGATTAGAGAAAATAGTACGATTCTTGGGCAATGTATTGATGCGTACAAGCGTAATATAGCTGGGTTTGGTCATGAAATGAAGTATAAGCAAGATGATAACAAAGAAACCCCTGAAATGAGGGCGGAGTGGACGTTAGTTGATACTGAAATTATTCCGTTATTTAGCTTCGAAAAGCCATTCAAGGAGATTCTTGAAACGGGCATTGATGATAAAGAGACGACTGGCAATGGTTATATTGAAGCGATTCGTAATTTAGAAGGAAAGCCTGCTGAATTAATAAATATGTTACCGCAGTACATGCGAGTGACTCGTAAAGATGATAACCCCCAAGAAGTTACATACTTAATTAACGGAAAAGAAGTCAAAAGAAAGAAAAGGTTCCGTCGCTATGTACAACGAGTAGGATCAGTAGATACTTATTTCAAAGAGTTTGGCGATCCGCGTTTCTTAAATAAAGAGACTGGTGAGTTTTCCGATGTTTCGTTAGGAGAGAAAAACGCTACCGAAGTCATTCATTTGAAGATTGGTAATGGAACATATGGCATTCCGCGTTGGGTATCGCATGTTGTACACATGGTAGGGGCTAGAAAGGCAGAAGAATTAAACCTTCGCTATTTCAAACAAGGTAGGCATATTCCAATGGCTATATTGCTGAAGAATGGCATTCTATCAGAAGAAAGCGAAGCTGCTCTTACCGATTATGTTTCAAATGTCGAAGGTGAAGATAATCAACATAAATATCTCTTATTGCAAGTTGAAAATGCAGATGAAGGTGTAGTTGGTGATACACAGCCAAACATTGATATAGAGTTGAAATCACTAGCGGATGTATTGCAAAATGATGCCTTATTCCTTGAATACGATGAGAAATCACGCCAAAAGGTACAATCAGCATTCCGTTTGCCAGATGTATATGTTGGTTACATTAGAGACTTTAACAGAGCAACTGCTGAATCTGTGCGTGAGATTACAGAAGAGCAGGTGTTTGAACCTGAGCGTAACAGCTTAGAGTTCATCATTAATAACGTTCTTCTGCTTCCATATGGATTAAAACACGTATATGTGAACCTACGTAAGTCAGAAATTAGTAACACGGAAGATATGGTTAAAACCATTGAGGTATTGGCTGATAAGGGCGGTTTAACATTTCGAGATATACGTAATATCGCTGGTAATATGCTAAATAAAGAGTTCTCTGATTATGATATTCCTGAAGTAGATCAACCGGTTGCTTTAGTTTTAGAAAGACATCGTAAAGTAAGTGGTTGGCAAAAAGGATTAGGAGAAACTCTACAGAAGTCAGCTGACAGCAATTCAAATGAGGAACTAGTCAATGTAATGAAAGACCTATGTGACTTACTGGAGTCGATGCAAAATGCAGAAGATTGATAAGCTCTTAGTTTCTCTTAATGAATGGATTGCAAAGGCTGATACGGACGATTTCACAGTTTCTTTGCCTACTGATCTAGAAGTATTGGACATGTTACCAGGATACGTTGAGGAATTTGAAAAAGAAATTGCTAAACTGCTTCGGAAACAGAAGAAGTACTTTGTCGATGGAATTAAGAACTATATGAAAAAAGATGATGTGGAGAAGGGTATCAAGATAAAGGACATTATCGACTTTGTCACTGGTAGCCTATTTGGGGCGGATACCTTTGCTAAAAGCCTGAGCAAAGCAGCAAGGAAGTTTCTTGATTATACGATGAAGGACATGACAAAAGCTTTTATGGATGCGATTGACCCGGATATTCAATTTAATATCTTCTCAAAACGTACTACAAAGTGGATTGAAAGTTGGGCGGATGAATTAGGAAAGATTATGAAGATTAACTCTCACAAAGCAGTAGAGCGGATTTTAAACGAAGGATTAGAGAAAGGGAAAGGTATTCGTGAAATAGCAGGAGAACTTGCGAAGCTTCCGGAATTCGACCGTAAAAGAGCGAAGAGGACAGCGCAGACCGAAGTCCTTGCAGCATGTTCCGCTTCTCAATTTGAATCATATTGCCAATCCCCTGCGGTTACGGGTAAGAAGTGGCGTCATAGCGGTGCGAAGAATAACCAACCGCGTGACAATCATGTGGCGTATGACGGTACAACGGTTCCGGTTGAAGAACCTTTCGTTCTACCAGATTCCGGTGAAAAATGTATGTTTCCTCGTGATAGTTCGTTAAGTGCGAAAGAAAGAGTAAATTGCAAATGTGTTCTTCAGCCTGCAGTAGATAACAACATATTAGGGCTATCTGAAGAAGAGAAGCAGAAGATTAGGGAAGAAACTTTGAAGGAGTTGAGTAGAAAATGAAGACTTCTAAAACTATGCTGATTCATATTTGAAAGGAGGTGAATAGAACAGATGACAAAGCGAAAATTGAAGAATCTACAAGTCTCACACGTTTCTTATGTAAATGCAGGTGCAAATAAAAGAGAATTCTTTTTGACTAAATCAGACCAAGAACCGAACTTTGAAAAAGAAGTGCGTGTTATTAAATCAAATGATGAAGAAAAACGTTTAGTATATGGAATTGTTTATGAACCTGGCGTTTTAGACAGTCATAACGATTTCACGGACGAATCAACTATCGAAAAAGCAGCTCATGAATTCATGTTGAAATATCGTCAAATCGATAAGGACCACGATTTCCAAGCGGGTGTTGGTGAAGTTGTAGAATCCTATATCGCTCCTGCTGATATGGAAGTGAATGGTGAGACTATTACAAAAGGTACATGGATACTTGTCACTAAAGCAACCGAAGAGGTATGGGAGGCAATCCAGAAGGGTGACTACAAAGGTTATTCTTTAGCGGGAATCGCTGAAACAGAAGTAATTGAGGAAGAAGTAACGAAAACTGAAGAGAAACAAATGAAGTCCTTCTTCCAATTGGTGAAGGGCTTTTTTAGTGGAGAAAACGTTCAAAAAGGCGAGGTTAGGGATAAATTTAACCAGAATAAACACCGCCGTGATGTTAACGCCTCGTTCTCTGCATTAGAAGATACTTTCTATCAATCGTTATGGAATGCCCCTACTGCTGATGCTATCGACTTAGATCGTATTGAAGTAGCCGCACTTGAATTTGTTGAGATTATCAATGAATTGAAGGATACAGAAGCAGTTGTAAAGGCATGGGAGGAAAAACCTGTTGTATCTCTTGCTGAAGAAGTAGAGAAAGCAGCTAAGAAGATCAGTGTTCCAAACATGGGAGATATCGACGCTGCTATTGAGTCATTAACAAATATAAAAACACGCGTCACACCTTCAACGGAAGGCGCAGAGAGTGAGGGAAACAATATGGAGTTTAACCAAGAACAATTAGAAAAAACATTAACTTCAGCAGTAGAAAAGGCTGTTGGTCCAATTAAGGAAGAGTTAGCTATTGTTAAGAAACACCTTAATCTCGACGAGGAAAAAACAGAAGAAGATATTAAGGTAGAAAAAGCTGTTGAAGCTGCTACTGCTCCTTTACGTGAAGAGATTGAAGCATTAAAGAAATCTCAAGGTATTAGTAACCAGCAAGATACTGATGTTATCGAGAAAGCAGAAGTTAAAAAATCTGTATGGAATGGCTTACTGTAAGCCTGAAGGAGGAAAATATATGACACTTAATAACAAAACAATTATTGAAAAAGCGGACGTTACTCTTGCCACATTAGCTAGTGGTGGTTTAATGAATCCTGAACAAGCTGATACATTCTTACGTATGGTGCAAAATTCTCCTACTATTCTAAAGGACTCACGTTTTGTTCAAATGGCTTCAGACACACTTAAAATTGAAAAAATCGGATTTGGTTCCCGTATTCTTCGCCCTGGTGTTGAAGGTGTACCTTTAAAAGACTCTGATCGCTCTGCTCCATCAACTAGCACAATTACGTTAAATGCTAAAGAAGTAATTGCGGAAGTGCATATTACTTATGATACATTGGAAAACAATATTGAGGGAGGTAATCTTCAAAATACTATCATGCAGATGATAGCAGATCGTGCTGCATTAGATATCGAAGAGCTAATTTTGAATGGTGATATAGCGTCTACAGATTCATATTTAGCTTTATTAGATGGGCTTCGCAAACAAGCAACTTCGCATGTTGTAGATTGTGCTGCAGGTGCATTTACTAAAGATGTATTTAAGAAAGCCTATAAAGCTGTTCCTGCTAAGTACCTACGTAACCCTAAAGACTGGAAGTTTTACACATCGCATGGTTTAGAAATTGAATGGAAAGACCAAGTAGCGATGCGACAAACTAACTTAGGGGATGTTTCACTTCAAGGTGGTTTAGCTTCTGCTTATGGTGTTCCAGTAGAGGGGATTGCTATGTTACAACCATATAATGATGGAGAAAATACTGTATCTGATATTTTATTAACGCCGCCTAAAAATATTGTGACAGGTATGAGCCGTAATATTCGAATTGAGGTAGATAAGGATATTCGCTCTCGTAAATTCATTATTGTTTTAACTGCGAAGGTTGATGTGAAGTTCGAAGAGGAAGATGCAGTTGCAAAAGTTATCAAAGTTAAGGAGTGATGACTTTTGAATTATTACGTTAAATTAATTGTTGGTAAAACATATGACGTCCATGAACGTCTTTTTTTATTGGGCCAAGAAGATAAGGTTACAAAGAAAACTTATGATTATCTAAATGGTAATGAACAATTTGAAGTTCGAAAAGAAGGTAGCAAATCTAAAGGAGAGGAGTGATAAGTATGCCGCTTATTACTGCTCAAGAATTAATAGATTACACTGTACTGCCTGAAGTGAAGAAACGTCCTGTTCCTCTATTGGAGCAGGATATTCTTGAGGCAGAAACAGAGATTAATAATATCCCTAACATAGCTAATTTTGCTGATAAGACGAAATTCCCGGTAATTCCCGAAGAGGTAAAACTAGCTTGTAAGAAATTAGCTCAGTATTATGCGTATACAAATGCTGATACTACTGCAATGAAGGGTATTAAGTCTGAAAGTATTGGTAGTGGTGACTATTCTTATACAAAGGATAGTTCCAGCATCACAAAACCTTCTGTATTATACCTTTTGCAAAAGTTTATGGATCATAAAGGAAAAAATAAAATCACATTCAAAATGGGGGCTATTTAATGTCTTTGCAAGGGATGATGGTCCATGAATGTGATATTTACCATTTACAGAAGGAAACAAATCCTGGGAAGTATGGGCAACCAGGAGAAGAGGTTTATTTATACCATGATACTCCTGATATAGCAGAACAAAGCTGCTACTTTGCAGAGAATATGGCGGTTGCTAGACCTACTGCAATACAATCTGCGCCGAACCAGTTAAATGAACAGCATACACGAGTGTTATTTATGACTGGTACAGATATAAAACATAATGACAAGGTAATCAAGAAGAATACTAGTGTCGTTTACTATATACGCAATCCATTTCCAGTAGTACATCCACTTACTGGTGAGGTTTCACATATAAAGGCCACTGCGGAGAGGAAGAGTGAGCCATGGCTAGCCAAATAACAACTAGGGGATTTCGTGAGTTCAGTGCAAAGTTGAATCGTATGGCAAGCGGATTAGATCGGAACGTTGCTTTATGGCTTGAAGCTAGCGGATTTCAATTTCTAGAAGAGGTGCAAAATCAAATCATTTCATTAGCAGTTGTAGATACTAGGCTTCTTTTGAATTCATTCACAAAAGGAGATGGAGAGAACGTATGGCGCTCCTCTGACGGTGGGGTGACGCTTGATGTGGGGACTTCGGTTTCTTATGCTAAGGTCTTGAATGACGGTCACCAACAAGTGAGACGATTCGTCCCAGGAAGATGGGAAGGCCATAATTTCGAGTATGATCCACATGCACCTACTGGGATGATGCTTACTGCTAAATTCATAGAAGGTCGTCCTTACTGGGATAATGCTATCGCTATATATGAGCGCATGTTCCAAACTGCATTTGACCGCCAATTTAGACAGTGGGTAAATGGAGGTTAGAGTATGTACGCACAAATACATGGATCTATGAAGGCTTTTGTCTTTGATAATTTACCGAAAGGAACATTTGCTTACCATGAGCAGGTCCCAGAAGAAATAAGGATACCTTCAGTTTACTTCCCGCACTTATCAACGAATGACATGAATAATACAAAAGATTCATTCACCTTACTGTACACGATGACAGTAAGGATTTTTTATGCAACTTCATCTGAAGCTATGCAAATTGCAGAAGAAATTGCAGATAAGATAAGGCGCAGTCGAACGCTATACCTTCGTAACGAAGATGGTAGTGAATCGTCTGACACGGTTTATTTTAAGCGAGTAACAACCGCTCCAAGTGGAGTTGGTTCTGCACAACTAACAATGATTTTTGAATACCAACAAGCCTATGTAAATTAAGGAGTGTGAAATTTATGGCTGAAACACCTGGAACAGTTAAGAACAAAATGTACCGTGGTGATGAGTTTATTATCGCTGCAAAAATAAAGGACCAGACCAATCAATCCATATTAGTTAGACCATTTGACCAAACCGAAGACTCTCATAATATTGAGGCTGATGAAATTGAAGCAGAGTCTAAAGATAGATCATATTCCGATTATGGAAAAAGAAAAGAAACTCGTTCATTCTCTTGTACATTAGCAGAAGGAGATCCATATTATCCTGCTGTTAAGGCTGCCATTAGAAATGGTGAATATATGGAGATTTATGAAATTAATATGAGAACGAAAGAAGCAGAAGCTGGTAGCTATATGATTACTTCTTTTGAACGTTCTTCATCTAACGGTGAATTTGTTTCTTATTCAGTTGAAGTAAAATTATCCGGATCTGTAAGGACAGAAACACTTACAGTAATTCCTAAAGGTGCAGGGCAGTAAAGGGCGGTTTTTACCGTCCTTTTTAAATTTGAAAATAATATCCAATTAAAGGGAGATTGATATATATGCGTTTTGAAATCGATAAAAAAGAATACGAATTAAAACTTACCTTCGGAAACATCTATGAATTAAATAAAAAATATGAAGGTGGTTCAAACGAAGTTGTAATGGCTTGTATGCAAGGAGATTTAGAGTTGTTTGTTGATGCTATCTACTTTGGATTAATGCATGCAAAAGAAGGATTTACACGCGATAAAGTTATGGAGAACATTGAAAAACAATTTGAAGAGGGGAAAATCTCTCAAGAGTTTATTGAAGAACTTTTAAATGAGGTGGTAGCAGAAAGTACTTTTTACCAAAAGACTACAAAAAAGTTGAGAAAACAAATGAAGAAGCAGTATCTAGCAAAGAATCCAGAAGCAGCGGAGAACCCAGAGATGATGGAAATGGTAGAGGAAATGTTCGGGAAGGTCGAAGAATAAAAGAATTTACTCGCGAAGACTTAGATAAAATTCAGCAAGATGGGTTTAGGTATTTAAAATTATTACCTAGCGAGGTTATGGAGCTTACCCCTCGTGAATTCAAAAATTTGATGATAGGCCGGAATGAGCAACACCTTGATGAGTTGCAAACAAATAGCGTATTTGCACTTATGATGCGTGTAGCCTATCATCATGATCCTAAAAAGAAATTGAAACCAACTGATTTATTCGACCGTAATAAGTTGAATGGAGAAAATAATCAAGAGTTAACTATTGAAGAAAAAATGCAAAAAGCGCAAGAACATATGCAGTTCTTACAAAATCTCAACTTCAATTAGAAAGGAGGGAGAGATTTGGCTACACAAGAAGAATTAGTTGTTCAGTTCAGGGCTGAAACGGATCAAATGCGTCGTGAAATTCAACAGATGCGTCGTGAAATGAACGATTTTGTTACATCAACCAGTCGAAGCTCCAGAGAATATCGACGTAGTATTGAAAATATGGGAGATGCAAACAGTGAATATAGTCGTCGATTAAGGCAGATGAAATACGAACAACGAGAAGCGATGAAGCCTCATATTGAAGAGTTAAAACGAACTAAACTTGCTTATTTGGATGCTGCTATGAGCATGGCAACATACTCTGGTAGCGCCCAGGATTTAATTGCTCAAGTTAACAGAATTGGTAAAGCAGAAAAAACCGCGAATGATGAAATTATGAAACTAGACAGAATGAAACAAGCTAGTATTTTGCAAACCATCGGTATGCTGAACAATATGTCTACAACATCAAGTAAACTACAAGGTAACTTACAACGTATGGGTAACCCATTATACAACGTTTCTAGAGGGGCTTTAGCAGCAACAAACGCAATGGAACGATTGGCGAATAGAAGTAGTGCTGCGCAGTTAGCTTTAGAATTTCTTGGGCCTACTGCGAATATGAAGCAGTTAAATGATCAAATTCGTATTATTAACCAATCTGTTATGGGAATGGGACAAGCATTTTTAGTCGTTGGTGCTGGAGCAGTTATGTTTTATGGCAAATTGCATAAAGCTAATATGGAAATGAACCCTAAATACGCAAAAGCATATAAAGACATGATGGAGTCACTTACTGAAGCGTTACAACCGATGAGGGATGCATTTGCTGCTTTAATGATACCTATTTATAATTTTGTTAACACAATGGCAAAAATGGTCATCGCATTTAATGAAGCACATCCTACTTTAGCAAAATTCATCCAAGGGACAATGATGTTAGTTCCAGCCTTAACACTCCTATTGCTGCCATTAGGTGCAGGAATGGGATTATTAAAAGGATATAGAGCGGCGTTTGCTGCTTTATGGATGATTATTAAACCGGCAGTAATGGTGTTAGCCATGGCGAGTCCTGTAGCATGGGCGCTAGCAGCTGCGATAACAGGTTTAGCTTTAGGATTTACTTATGCTTATAAAAATATAGAACCATTTAGGAACGCGGTAAATAACGTGATAACCGTTTTTAAAGCGTTTTGGCAAGTTTTACAAGGAAATAGCGATGGTGCAGCTAGTATGCTCACTTCACTTGGAATGTCACCAGAGAATACTAGAGCGATTATATCATTTGGTGAAACAGTTCGAGGGGTAATTGAAACAATTAAACAAGTTTTTTCAGGCTTTGCAGTATTCATGCAAGGCATTTTTGCGTTGTTCGCAGGTGATGAAGAAAACGGAACAGCATTATTAAAATCGCTAGGGATGAATCAGGCAACAATTACAACGGTTGTTAATACTGTATCGTCTATCAAGCAAGCAATAAGCGAATTTTTAAGCGAAATCTGGTCCTTCATGACTGCAATCGGCTCTCAAATAGCTCAGTTTTGGCTAGAAAACGGCAGCCAGATAAAACAAGCCTTTTCCGATTGTTGGTCCGTAGCGAGTGAAATAATAAAATCGGTAATGCCGATTATAGTCGCAGTTTTCCAATTTGCGTGGCCGATTATTAAAGAGATTGTGATTGGAACGCTAGAAGCGATACGTGATTTTATCCAAGGAATTCTAAAAGTTATACTCGGAATCGTGAAAGTTTTTTCTTCCCTTTTTACTGGTGATTGGGCTGGAGTTTGGGAAGGGGTTAAGGAAATTTGGTTCGGAGCACTAGAAGCGATTTGGGGTTACCTGCAATTATGGGGTGCTGGAAGAGTCCTGAAGTGGCTTGGTAAATTTGGAAATGACATAGGTCGGTTATTCGGTAAGTTTTGGGGAGATATAAAGAAAATTTGGAATGATGCCCTTGCAGATTTATATGTATTCTTCGGTTCGAAATTAGAAACTATAACCCGTCTAGCGCAAAGTTGGGGCGGTATGTTCAAAAATTTCTTTGTGGGAATTTGGGATGCAATTATAGGCGGAATACAAAGCAAAATGAACAATGTGGTTTCGGCGATTGGTTGGGTACTAGGACAAGCAGTAAATACAGTCCAACGTTTTGTCAGTTCCTTTTTCACAATTGGTCAGCAAATGATTTCTGGTCTTATTAATGGTATTTACAGTTATGCTAATAAACTTATAGACCAGGTGTTTAATATTGGTCGTTCCATAAAAGATACAATTACCGGATTTTTCCGTATCCACTCTCCTTCACGTGTGATGAGAGATATAGGGGTATACGTAGGTCAAGGTTTGGATCAAGGAATGGATAGTATGATAAATCCTCTTGTACGTACTGCATTAGACATGGCATCTGCTGTTAAAGATGGATTTTCCAGTTTGACAGATTCAATTCAGATGGGTGACATTCTTCCTGGTAATGTAGTAGCTCCTGTGATTCCTTCAATTTCAGGAAGTTACAATGCCCCATCATATGTATCTGGTGTTAATTCATCATCAGATTTCGGGCAACAAGCAATGATTAACTCTCAATCAGCTAATGTTGCAAGTCAAAATGATAATAGGTTAGTAGCAGCTGCAGTTAAAAATCTAGGTGACAAATTAGATAATCTACAAGTTGTTATGGAAGGTGAAACGGTAGGACGTATTGTACGACCTCATGTAAATGAAGGGAATGCAGTCGAAAACACAGTAAGGAGGTATTTCTAATGGACGTGCAAATCACAAGAATGAATGGACAAACTATGAAGCTATCTGACATAAACGTCCAGGCGCAAGACTTCCGTGTGGGATCGATTGAAATGCGTCCTATTTATACAGAAGTAGAAGGGGCAAATGGAAGAATTAGCACAGGATCTACTTACGGGGTACGGACTATAACCGTACCTTTTTATTTTAAGGCGCAGGATTTACTAGATGTAGCAATAACGAGAGATAAACTATTTGAAATGATGCTAAGTACGGAATCTTTTTATATTCGTGAATTACGACGATTAGAGTATCAAAATGGAGATAATCTAATCGTTAGTGGCAAACGATACAAAGTTAATATCTCCTCTACATTTGATATAGATCAGCAACTCAAATATGGATTTGGTGAGATAGAATTCGAAACAGCAGACTTACCATTCGCTGAATCGATTGGCAAATCATCTGATATCCAACGCGATGGTATAGATGTGTCGAGTGGACTTTGGGGAGCAGGAATGGGTATTATAGTTGATCCTGTTTCACACAAATATAAGCATAATATCGTACCAGGTCAGAAATTTAAAATTTACAATCCTGGTAATATACCAGTTCATCCTTTTGAACAAGAATTAAAGATAGTTATTAGTGATGTTGTAGGTGGTTCTATACGTTTTATAGTGAAAAATCTAACGAATTTTAGTACTGCTACAATTAATTATCCTCTTTCTAGTTCAGATATAGTAATTTATAACGGCCCGAATATTGGAAGAAATGGATTAGAATTTTTAAGAAATACAAAAAAAGATTTCATCGAGTTAGTCCCAGGTTGGAATACTTTTGAAGTGTTTAATTGCACCTCAGCAACGATAGAATTTGATTTTAGGTTTTACTACAAGTGAGGTGATTTAATATGTATGTACGTGATTTAGAAAATATAGAGTATATCACACAAATAACCTATCTAATTGAAGAAGAATTAAATGGGAATAGCGTGTTTTCTGCAAAGATACCACCTAATAAAGTGAACTTGATATTTCTTAATAGACTCTCAGAAATGTGGACTTTAGTTGATGATAATGAAACGGAATACAAAGTTGTTTACCTGAAGAAGCAGGGTGAAGGGCAAACGTTAACTGCTGAGATTAAAGCGGTACCGAAATTTTATGATGACTTCGACAATGGCCGTGTGTATGAAGAATATAATCAATCCTTTACTGCGAATGCTTGTTTTGCAACCATTTTTAATGGAAGTGGCTATGTTTATCAATTGAATGGTAGTTATAATTCGTTACAATGGGAAGGATTTGGTGGTGGGTCTACCCGACTTGAAATGTTTAAAGATGCATTGAATCGTTATGGGGCAGAATTTAAGGTGCTCGGCAAGGTTGTAACCATTGAACCTCAAATCGGAGTTGACTTAAACGTCATGTACCGCCATAGATTGAATGCTTCAAATATAGTTCAAGAAGTTGATGCATCAGGTTTTTGGACATACGCTAAAGGGTACGGTGATTTCACAGAAGAAGATGGATGGCAAGGTGCTAAATTGATTCGTGAGTATACATCACCACTTGCAAGTATTCCTGGAATTGGAGTGCGTCATGCTCCACCTTTAAAAGACGGCCGCATAAAATTATCCGCCACAATGGATAGCGGTTTAAAAAAGATTGTGAATGAAAGTTTAAAAATTAGCGTAACCGCTGATATACACGATTTAACGAAACAGAAATACCCGATTGCTCAGAGTGGACTTGGTGATCGGGTATTTCTTATTGATGAAAGAATTGGATTGGATGCTGAAGTACGTGTTGTGAATCGCAGCGTATTACGTGATTGGCGCGGAAATATCCTTGATGTTCAATTAACCTTTGGGAATCAAGACATTACCAAAAGGTATCAGTCTAATTTAGATCATGCCGCTAAAACAATTAATGATTTGATCGAGGGTCGAGAGAAGCTCCCAATTAATGCAATGGCAGCAGAAGTTGCAAATGTCACGAGTATGATTTTAGGCGTAACTAGTGAATTAGATATCACACCACAAGGATTAATCGCGAAGGATAAGAATAATCCAAATTATGTTGTAGTCTTGAATAGTGCCGGATTAGGTGTAAGTACTGACGGAGGAATGACCTTTAGGAACGCGATTACAGGAAGAGGTATCGTTGCAGAACGGATTTTAGCAGGAGAAATTAAAGGTTCTACACTGCGCACTGATAGTGGATCTAACTACGTTCATATCGAAAAACAATTCATACGTTTGATGGAATCGAATTTAAATAGAATGTATCTTGGTTACTATTGGAATAAAGACGGAAGAATTCAACCTACAATTCTATTACACGAGAATGTAGACTCATCTGATTTTAAAGATGGAACAATGGTAATTGCGCAACAAAATATAGGTAGTTATTATGTTGCTAGTATGGGGGTAGTTAATGGGAAAACAGTTTCAGGTGATCCGAAATATCCTAGTAAGATTAACCTCTTTTCTAATGGTGATACTCTTATACAAGGAGATAATAACATAACTATTGATTCCGGTAAAAGTTTAACCCAATATGCAAGAGGTGGGCAATTCTGGTTGGAAGCTGAAGGGATAACACAATATGCGAATAGCGGTCCAATATGGATGGATTCAAATAACAGTGTAACCATTAGAGGGAATTCCGGGATTAGTCATTATGCAAAAAATGGTTCATATTGGGTTGAAGCATATAAGGGTGTAACCTTCAATATAACAAACCCATCAAATTCATTCGCGGTAATTGCCCCTAAAGCTTCATTTAACTGCCAAGTAAGTACACAAGGAGTAAATATTGCTGGTGGCGGTCCTGACGCCTTAGGAACTATCAAATACATGAATGGAAGTAAAGGATGGGGCGCTTATCTTCATATAGGTACAAACGGATGGGCATTTATGAACATTTCATTATAGGAGGTATTCATGACATATCAATACTTAGGAGTAACGGTAACGATTTCTGAAGATGGGACAGTAAAAGTACCGTTAGATAAATTAGCCGATATTGGTGTTAAACCTGGTGATGTAGTTGAGATTTTCTCAGATCATGACCAGGTTTATTTACGTAAAACAGATACATTTTGTGAGTTGTGCAAAAAGAATGCTCATTTGCATAAGCTAGGTACATTAAATGTGTGCTCTGATTGCTTAACTAATTTACAACAACAAGCAGTACAAGTAACACAACAATAAGTATTTTCCAAAAGCATGCACAAGCAGGCTTTTTTATTTTGAACAAAAGGAGTGATCCATTTGGCAGAACTATTAAAAGTAAGAGAGCTAACAGTAGATACAATGCAATATAAAGACTTTGCCACAAAAGAAGAAGAACTAAAGGTAATGCGGTTTTATCAGAATGATTTAAACTCTGCCAAGCTATTAATCAATGTAACTCATGACAAAGTAGTTACGGATTTTTCAACGGCCACAAAGGTACAAATTGCATTTTTAAAGCCTGATGGTGAAAGAGTGTTCCAAGAAGTACAGAATGTAAACCAAATGCAAGGTAAGTATTATGTAGTATTGAGCACACAAACACTTATTGCATACGGAAACGTGATTGCGCAATTAAGATTAACTTTCCCTAATAACAAAGTAATTGAAACGTGCAAATTTGTTTTTGCTGTTGATGAATCGATAATGTCTGATGAAGCAGTGGCATCTACAAATGAATTCCCAGTAATTCAAAAAGCAATTGAAGCAGGAGAGAAACTTGAGGGCGTAGATATTAATGAAATTATTGCCGCTGGTGCGAAAGCGGAGGGGGCCGTAAAGAAAACAGGGGATACGATGACAGGGAACCTTACTCTTGATAAGTCTCCTGCAAGCAGTTCTAGTTGGAGAAACTTTGCATGGAGTATAGATGGGACTGAGGCGTTTAGATGGGGACTTAATGGGTCTAATAACTTCATGTTATGGGATGCTAAGAACAATGTAATCCCTATTGAATATAGACCTGCTACGCAGGAATTACGACTTGGAGGAACGGGGACAACTACTATTGTACGGGACTCTAACGTTGTCAAGAAGAGTGAGATATATAGTGGGTTTACGGATTCTCTTGGGAAATCTAAAGTGATTAACGATGTAGATTTAAACACCTTAATAGATTCAGGGCAGTACACGGGGCAGAGATTAGGAAACTGCCCAGAAGGTAACACGGGGTTCTTTTATGTTGAAGTAATTCGTTATAATAGTGACAATTTCTCTCTCCAGAAAGCTACTAATTTTTTATCAGGCGCATCATTCCTCAGAGTTAAAAATAATGGGATATGGGGTGGCTGGATACAGAGTGCAGATACTACTAATATGAAGCTAGATATAAGTGCTCCCAACGGAGATGCTACACTGTCAATAAAGGCAGGAGAGGATTTCCTTGCTAAAGCTCTAGAAGCAGGAAGAGGATTCCGTACAGTTTACGTTCCAGGATCAGCTTTAAACGGCCCCCCTGGAGGAAAACCTTTCCGTGGAGTCGTGAATATGCAAGGAACTGCTTATGGGTATGTAATTGGATGCACCTCAGACGACAAATATTGGGGACTTTATTTTAATAATACACCTACTCCTAAGTGGGTCTGCTTATCAGGGAACGAGAAAGACGGAAAAGCTACATTAACTTTAACTGCTGATGCAACTCCGAGTAGCGGAACTGCTGTCCAAGTGGCGACCCGTAGAGGTAACACCGTAACAGTAATGATGGACGTTATCAGGAATGCAGATTCTACTAACCCAGTAATGGCAACATTACCAGAAGGAATGCGACCGACAGATACTATAAACTATACTGGATTTGCTACTGACGGAACACCTTCACGTATTATGTTTAGATTTAATGGGGAAATCCATATAGCTGATAACACTTCAAAAGGCAAACGTTTTATGATAGCGTTCACTTACGTAGTCGACTAAAAAGGAGGAAAGAACATGGCTAAATATTACGGTTATTGTTATGACGAAAACGGGAAGTTCACTGAAATGATTCCCATTGATGAGAAACCAATTTACGAGAAACAGACTTTCGAACGTGAAGAACAGAAAGAAGTTGTCACAGAAGAAAAGTTATGTGAGCTACACCAGTCAATTGAGGACGGTACGTATGAGGACGAGACAGAACCCCTCAGTAAATACGAGTGTTCCGATTGTGTAATGGCGAATGTAGCTTATGAAACTATTAAAGTACCGTACGAGGAAGATGTTGTCATAGGTTTTGAACCTGATATTCCTGAAAATTGCACTTTAGAGGTTTGCCCTTGGTTAGGCTACGAGCCAAGATTCAGAGATGGTAAATGGGTGAAAACAGTTGAGCCAGAGCCAGTAGAACTACAACCTGAAGAACCGTCCGAATTAGAAAAGATTAAACAACAGCTGGAACTAATGCAGCAAGCAATGGATGAAATGATTATAAAAAATTCAGGGCAAGAAGAATTCAAAGCGCTAATTGGACAACAAGAGCTAATTCAAAAAGCTGTAGATGAGTTAATCATTACTAGTATTCAATAAAAGGAGTGTATGCAAAATGGCAGAATACATGGCGCAACGAGTAATCGATGAAGTTTTTACGTATGCATTTATCATTGTAAAAATGAAGGCATATAAAGAAAGAATTGATAAATACCTAACTGACAATGGAAGAGCAGATTTAATTACAGTTAGCGTACTATAGTGGGATTTTTATTTTGTACAAAATACGGCTTTTAACGATAAGCGTGCAGCAGCAGGCTTTTTTATTTTGAAAGGAGTGAAAGAATGACAATTGAAGTAGGAGTTCTTATTACAATCGTATCAGCGTTAATAGGGTATATGTCTTATTCACTGAATCGCTCGAAAGAAATTAAGTCTGATGGTAGACAGGGAGCAGAAACTAACGCGAAATTAGAGTACATCAGTAAAGGTGTTGATGATATTCGTATAGATATAAAGACGAATGAAAGACAGATGATTGTACTTGGCGAGCGGATTACAAGGGTCGAGGAAAGTACTAAACAAGCACATAAGCGCCTTGATAATGTAGAAAAGGAGATAAATTAACTATGAATCAATCAAAAGAGAATATCAAAAAACGACTCCGCAATTGGAAGACCTGGATTGCGGTTTTTTCATTGCTTGGATTTTTGTTTACGAAATTTGGGGTGCCAGAAGCTAAGACTTTCTTAGATGAACTGGCGCCTTATTTATTATCTGTTGGTATTGCTTTAGGGATTTGGTCAGATCATGACGGCAATCAAAAAGGAGATGTTGAATAATGAGAGTATCAAGCCACGGAGGACATAACGCTATTGTACCAGGAGCTAACTGGGGTAACCGTAAAGAACATCTAATGGATCGTGAGTGTAATAAGGATTTCATTAATAAATTGCGCTCTTTAGGTCATTCTGTAGAGGACGACACTGATGATGTAGGCCGCACAGCAAATGCTATTGTAGGTAACCAAGTTAGAAATATCAATGATAGACCTAATGATGTAGGATTTGCATGGCATCTCAACGCCTCTGATGGAAATGGTCACGGAGTAGAAGTACTTTGTTATTCTGCGAAGGAAGCACCTATGGCAGCTCGTATTTCAGCAGAAATCGCTAAACGTACTGGATGGAAAGACCGTGGAGCCAAGATACGTCCAGACATTGGAGTAATTCGCTCATCTAACTGTCCGTTCTTCTTGGTGGAAGCAGGGTTTATAGATAATGATGGAGATATGGCCAAGTGGAATGTTGATGCAATTACTTCAGCGGTAATCTTCGCTTACTTTGGACAAGAATGTGGAGGAATAAGCTCAAGTGTTGTATCTGATCAACCAACTAAGCAGAATATCATTCAAACAGGAGCGTTTTCACCTTATGAGGTGCCAGACGTAGCAGGAGCACTTTCTTCCTTGAAAATGACAGGTACGTTTCTTCTCCAAGGAGATGGATTAACTTTCTTAGTGACAGATCCTACGAGTGATACACAATTAAACGCGATGAAGGAATACCTTGAACGTAAAGGTTGGTGGTATGAAGTTAAGTAAAATATACTATATTACAGCAAGTGAAGCCTATGTGTATGTGGAGTAAAATAAAAAAGGTTCTCAGTAAAGTAAGAGAACCTTTTTACTTATCTCCAACGCCATTCTATTTCAGACACTTCAGCTTCACGCCATACGTTTCTGGGAATCTCAGGTGATACACTTACTAGTCAATCCTCTATTATTTGACGCCAATCGAATAATAGAGTTCGTTTTTATTTAGTTTAAACAATTCTGTTTCTAAAGATATAAATACTAAGACTGTGTATTTTGTTGTAAAAATGCTTCTAAAATTCTTTTAACTGGCAGACTCGATTTTTTCAGTAGACTCTCTGCTTTATCCATTATTTTCTTGTTGGAAGCGATTATTTTTTTATATTCTTCATTGTTAAAAGAACGCAAAGAGTCTATTACATATTCAGCTAATTCATCATTCGCATTGAGTAAATCTAGTAATAAATTGAATCCATTCATCCCAGTATCTTCATCTATACAATATACTAATCTAATTTTATATTTATCATCTCTGTCCTTTAGATTTTGAAGCAATTTATCCCAATCATTTTCAGTAAATTCACTTATCAACTCTTGTACATACATAAATTCATCATCATAGAAGTAATTATCTGAGCTATTTTCAGATAATACTGCATCTACTTTTTCATACATTTATGTTCCTCCTCTATTTGGTAAATACACCTGGTAATGGTGCATTAATTTGACCTGTTGGATATCCACTAACCACATTGTCACCTATTTTTATTACATCAATTTTTACGCCGTCAATAATTTCCCTATGAAAAGTTGCTCCATCTATTCCTTCATTTATTTCAATATCATCAAAAGCTGTAATGTCGAGAATAACAGGATGATTTTTTCCTTCTTCAATTTTATATGGACAAACAGTGGAGAACCCTGTGAATACTACACCGTTAATTTTTATTGTAACTTCCTCATCGATTAGCTCATCGGTTTTTTCTACATATGCCATGTAATTCATATTTTTTCCTCCTATTATTAATCAGCAGGGTTTATAGATTAATAATCTATGTTTCAATAATACTCTTTTTGGCAGGGTAAAGATGTTACCGTAAAAGAAGTCTATGTATAAGTCTATTAACCTAGTAACAGTATAAAAAAGAAACCGGCTCTTTATTTGAGCCGGTTTCTTTTTTATATCCTTGTTTGTTGTGCTATACTCCGTATGTCATTTCTTCCAAAAATTCTCCGCCATTTCTCAGGCATATTACTATCCTAGAAATCGCACAATTAAAATAATGCTTTCTTGTTCCGATTGATTCTTCTGGAACAGGTTCTAAATCATAAAACATTTCCTCTTTTTTATGAAAATACATTTTCCCAACTTTTTCTGGTGATTCAGATGGATAATATTGAAATACAACTATCTCCTCATATTCAAATTCTTTATTCATTGTTATATGGATTGCCATAGTGTATCTCCTCCATTTTTATTCTGCATCTATATCAGGTATTTTCCAAGGGCGACCGGATCTTAAAGTTGCATCATGTGCTGTTTTATAACCAGTTTTAAAAATCCCTTCAAATCGAGATTCGAATATTTCATGTCTAATTAATTCCATATCATTTGATAAAAATTCTCCACTTTCAAGACGTTTCCATCCTTGTGCTATTGGATAATCCGGATGAAATCTACCGAAATTATATATTTATTCAGCGAATCAATATCAACGATGGTCATATAGTTAGTAAGTAAAAAACTACCTTCATAATATGTAATCAGTATTTCTTCTTCAGATAACAATGAACATAGTAGCAAGTTCTCAACAAGCTTTTGTTCATCCTAGGTTAATGTAGGCCGTTCTATCTTCGTCTTTTCGTTAACAATCTATGTAATTGTAAATGAAGCCTATGTATGTGTGAAATAATGTTAAAAGGTGCACTCATATTTAAGTGCACCTTTTAACATTATGTTTAATTTTCCATATTTAGAGCAACGTCTACATTTATCTTGCCATTACCATGTTAGGGTTTGTTACCAAGAGGAAGGGCAGTTTTATTCATAATCTTTCTAACTTGTTCATTTGATAAATAAGGATTCTTTTCAAAGATTAACAAAGCATCCAGTGCTTTTCATAGACAAACAAGTGCTTTAAATTTATATATTTTCTAAGTTTATTAATTTTGCAAGTTTTTTAAGGTGTTTTTATATTAACAGTATGGTATCTAGAGTGGTCCTTGTAAGTAAAATGTCATCTCACCTATACTCACCCGTATTACATACATTAGGATTTAAATCTCAATCTCTCTAATTTTAAAAAATTTTCAAATCTATTTATCATATCTTCTTTCGTAGTTGGGATTTCTTGAGGCATATAATTAATAAAACTTACCATATCTTCTGGGTAGTTATGATTTCCATAAAACTCTGCAATTTCATTTAATAATTCAGTGTCCTCCTTATATCTTTCTTTTATTTCAGATAAACAAACAAATCTTAGTTTTCTATTCTCCTCTACTAACATTGTGCTTTCTTCATCTAATTGAGGAAAATAATTAGTTTTTATTTCTAACATAATCTTATCTAAATCTTCACTAGATACTCCCCATGCAAGTTCACTAACAAAACTACTTTCATCACCAATATCCATCAATTCTACCGCATAATCAGAAATAACATCTTTATTAAAATAATTTTCTTGGACACCTACAAAAATAGTTTTCCAGTCATACTTAATATGTTTATTTTTTAAATCTTTTAAGTTCATATTATTTACCTCTTACTTTTTTGGAATTTGATTTGGCTTACCCGTCATAACACCATTTTCAATGAATCTCCTGTGGCTCACGTCACCATGTGGCTCAACAATCCACTCAAAAACACCTTTCTTACCATTATTACTTCCTGTTATTTGATATAATTCCCTTTTAATACCGTCCCCACCTACCAGTGGAAACTCCTCCGCAAATCTTGAATAATTATCAATAACATCAGAAAAACCATGTTCTTTTGATACATGAGGGAACTCTTTTTCTATAAAAGGTTTTCCTTTTTCGTCTCTTCCCCAAATTGGTTTTACTTTATCAACCTTTTTCCCACTCCCAACTCGTTTTCCATCTATAACTGGGCCGTTAAGTTCTTTAATTACTTTAGTAGAATTCGCTCCGATATTTTCCCCAACAGTGACTTTTTTAGCTGTATTTGCAGTCTCTACCGCATTTGCAGTCATTTTAACACCTTTTCCTACTTTAGCAATCTTTCCAACTGGTGTAAGACCAGCTACTGCCACTCCACCTGCAAAAATTCTATCCCAGGTTGAAAGTTTTTCGCCAGTAGAAGGATCAACTCCATCCCAGGCCCTTTTAATATCATATTCTCCACTTATCTCACCAGCTATATCTCTGGCTAATTTTTTACCATCAAAGCCTTTTTCCTCCGAAGAAGGCTTACCACACATTGCACCTTCTTCCATTGTAACATCTTGATCATCTGCATTACGGAATTTTTCAGCAATCCGTTTTAAATCTTCTTCCACTTGTATAATTGAATTGATAGCTGTAAAAGCTTTTGGTCTCGCATCATTGAACATTTGAACGAATTGTTGATTAGAGGCACCAACCCATTGAAAATATAAACGATCTATTTCATTACATAGATTATTATGTATAGATTCTAATGCGATTCTGGTATTATTTGCACAATTAGCAACTTCTTCTAGCATTTCAGGTGTTACTTTGATTTGAACCATTTTTTTCCTCCCTTTCCCCAATTAAAATTATGAGATAAAAAGAAAAAAATGTAAATACGGAAACTTTAGATTAGTATAATAATATTTATGTGAAATAAGGTGAAAAAAGGTCTGCTCATATCTGAGCAGACCCTTTTTTGTGTTTACTTAATAATTCTTATTAATTACGAACTGGACGGAAACTTGGTTCTTGTAAACGCGCTAAGAAAGCAGCGAACTGTTCACGAGTAACTTTTGCTGTAGGTGCAAATGAGCCATCTGGGAATCCAACAGTAATGTTATTTTGAGCTAAGATTACAACATAGTCATATGCCCAATGAGTAAGTGGGACATCTTTGAATCTAACGTGAGCTCCAGTCGATTTTAGATTAAAAGCCTTAACCAGTGCTACAGCCATTTCTGCGCGTGTTAATTCTCGTTCGCCAGAGAAATTAAAACTATTAGCTATGTAACCGTAATGCATTAATTTATGTGCAGCATCATAGTAATAGGAATCAGCCGGAATATCCTGGTACGTGTCTTTGTAGTTATATGGCATTTTTAAATCTAATGCTTTATCTAACATTACAGCCATTTGACCACGAGTTACATTATCGCTAGGTTTGAAGTATCCTTCTGGAGTACCATTAATAATGCCTTTTTCAGTTAAATAGTTAATTTCTTTGTACGCCCAATGATTAGTTTGTACATCTGGGAAAGATTTAGCACTTGCAAGATTAGGAATAAAAAATGACAGAATCATTACAAAAGTAGTTAGTAACAGACTTGCTTTTTTCACAAAAAACACCTCAATACATTTTATATATTAATATATTACCATTTCCTTATTTATAAATAAAGTAGATTTACTGGCATTTAAACTTTTATAAAAAATGATATAGAGTTTCATAAAAAAGAATCCACTATGTGGATTCCTGTTTATTTTGCATCAACAATATCAATAAAATTCAACGTCATATTATTGTAAAATGCATCTGTACAAAGTATAGATTTATTCAACGGGTCAATATCAACAACGGTCATATAGTTAGTGAGTAAAAAACCGCCTTCGTAATATGTAATCAATATTTCTTCTTCAGATAACAATGAACATAACAACATGTTCTCAATAAGTTCTTGTTCATCCTGGGTTAATATAGGGCGTTCTACCTTCGTGTTTTCTTTAACAATTTCACGGATACCAGTGAATTGCTCGGGCATCGCTGCGAATGGAGTCCATTTGACCATTCCTCTTCCCTTTGGCATATTAGCGTTGTTCATGCTTTATGTCCCCCTAACAATGTGTTTCTGTATCTTGCTGTTGCACTATTTGTATACGAAATCCCTCTTAATATGCTGTTCTTACCAAATTTAGTGCGTATTTCGTCCATTACTTTAGTTAGTTTCATTTCTTTTTCTCGTTGTATTACGTTATCGAATAGTGAGATTTGTTCTTCACCCTCATTGATTAAGTTAGTTAAAGAAACATTGATGGATCTAATGGGTTCTCCAGTATAAAACTCGTGTAAAAAATATGTACAAATCTTATATATATCCATTGTTAAATTGGTTGGTCGGTTCATGGTGTGAGTTTTTCTGAAACCGCCAGCGTAATTTTTACTGTAACCAATAGAAAAATGAATAGTTTGAGCTAGTTTGTTTTGCCTTCGCATTCGATAACAAACTTCTTCGATATGTTCCAGTAGAATAATTGGGAATTCCTCTATTGTGTAATCACGCATAAGTATTTGGCTTTTACCAATAGAAGTTGTTGCTGGAACGTATTTTTCTGATATTCGGCTAAAATCAATGCCGTTGCTATGTAAGTGTAGTTCTTCGCCAATGACCCCAAAGCTCTGTTTTAAATATTTGAGTGGATATTGTGCCAAGTCTCCGATTGAATGGATTCCTTTTCGGTTTAACTTCGCTTCTGTTTTTCCTGAAATCCCCCAAAATTTGCTGAGTGGTCGTATTGGCCATAATTTTATGGGTACATCTTCGTACTTCCAGTATGCTATGCAATCTTTTGTTTTCTTCGCTTCCACATCTAAAGCCACTTTGCTCATTAAAGGATTAGGACCAATTCCAATCGTGCATTCGATTCGTGTCTTCGTATAAATTTCACGTTTGAATTTTAAAGCGAATTCATATGGATCGTTAGCAAACAAATGCATACTATCCGTAATGTCCATAAAGAACTCATCGATGGAATATTGGTGGAAATCCTCAATTGGTACGTATTGTAGAGCTAACTTAGTGATGTAATTAGAGCATTTTATGTAAGTGCTCATAATTGGGTTTACCACAAGAATGTCTTTACGACGTGGTATTTCATACAATCTCGCCATTTTCTTAACGCCTAATGCTTTTAATGGTGGGGTTGCAGCCAAAACAATTGAGCCACTCCTATTCACATTACCAACTACAGCCAATTTAGTATGAAGTGGGTCTAATCCCATTTTGATGCACGATACGCTGGCATAGAACGAACGAAGATCTACACATAAAACAATTCGATTTGGCAATATTGAATAGTCATACACCGTTATTCCCCCTAAATAACAGAACGTTAGTTCTTATTATATACGAATATATGTTCTTTTACGAAGAGGCTTTTTCAAAAAAATAAAACAAACTATAAGGAATTGGTTTTGAGCTAACTATCTTTGGGATTAAAGTAGTATCCTAACTAATCGCATCCGTTGTAGCATTATGCGGTGGTTTATTCATTATGGTTGGTAGTCAGGAACGGGGATTCTCGCTAATAAGTCGTGCTGGGATTGGTTATATAGTTGTTCAAATGATTCCGTTGTTTATGAGATTGTTAGTTGAAATCGCTAAAGCTATATAGAATATAACAAAACAAAAGACAATTTAATTTACTTTATTCAAGATGAAATTGTTAATACCATAGCTTAAATGTAATGATATAAAAAAATAAAATCTATTAAATAGAGGTCACGAGATTGATTGTACTTGTGACTCAGAGATAATATTTTGAAAATTCCTATGTTAAAATTTATTTTTAATGGTAATTTCACAAAAGGAATGATATTATTGTTTTGTTAAAATATAGGAGGAGATAAATTGTTCACTTATTTTTTACCACTTTTAATAACAATATTAATCTTTACATTTATATGTTTTGTTGTAGCTATTTTAGCTAAGAAAAAACAAACTTTATTTTTCACGTTTATTGTAGCGATTATATTAGGGGTAATTGGCGCTATTGCTTCATTTTTAGAAATATCTATAACAGATTATTACGGTTTAGGGGAGTTAAACAATTTAAGCCATATTATAAGATGGTTAAATATTTTTATTAATATGGGTACTTTAGGGATTTTCTTATATAAAGCACAAAAAAACAGTCTATTAGCTTAATAGACTGTTTTTTTGTGCTTTATATATTATTTTGGATTGCATGCATTAGCGACAGTTACTTGGTAATTTGTTGTTGTTCTGTGAGGTTCTAAATTCCAAGGAGTTTTATGACCTTTAGCGTAATCTGCATGACAATGTAATTGCGCTTTCATACTTCCAGTATTTTTCCATCTTTTATCCCCACTAAATCTATTATAAACAACTGACCAACGATATTTTTCATGATGAGCTTGTACCATTGCGTTTGGACTTTTTACATAAGCAGGGCTTTTAGGGTATAAGCTTAATGAAATAACCCCATCTCTTGTTATCCACGATCCAGAAGAATAGAAAGAGGACCAACTCGTAGGAGCAGAAGCTCGCATAATTAAAGGCGCATCTGAACCTGAGATTGGATTGTAAAGATAATTATCTCTTTCAAATTTATCTATTTCTTTAGAGTCATATACAGCATATACAGCATCAGGGTTTGTTGGTTCACCGTCTAATAATACAGGATATTGATCTAAATTAGTGAAATCTATTTCACTTGATTTTTTCTTTTGATATTCATAACCTAGATTATCTGTTTCTGCTGATGCTTGTAACGAAGGAAATACGGATAGGGCTAAAGGGATTACTAAAGATATTGACAATAATTTTTTTTTCAACGTAAAAACCTCCCAAAATAAGTTAATTTATTAAACATTTACCATTATAGTTATATTTTTGTTAGAATTCAATATATTTTTAGAAAAAAGCGAATATATAAATTAAAAAATATATTTTTTTTTTTGAATTATACAATTATAAAAGGATAAGTATTCATGATTCAGTAACTCAAAAAAAGCCAGGAACCTTGGCTGCATAGGACTTTTTTCTTTGCAGGAGATTCCTATTCGTCATGGAATACTGTCACTAGGAGGTGTTGTGACGTTATGACGGACGAAATTGTTTATTCCGCTAGTGAAGTATACAAAAGGCTAGGGATATCCGATAGCACCCTTAGAAAGTACATGGAAGTATTATCACGCGAAGGATTCGCAGTAAAGAAGGATAATCGTGGCAGACGCCAATACACAGACAGCGACATTATGGTGATTGAGAAATTAATTGAGTTGAGCAAGCATGACGGCATGACGCTAGAGAAGGCAGCAAAGGTGATAGCGCAGAAAATAGAAAAAGTTAATCCAGATCTGATTAAAGAAGAGCCTGAGGAAACGAGTTTAATACCATTCCACATTCAAGAACAACTCCAGCAGCAGTACGGCGTTATGGCGCAAGAAATGAAGCAGGGCATGTTGGCAATGGAGAAGCGATTGAGTGACCAGACAAAGCAGAGTAACGAGGAAATCAAAGCGAGTGTAGAAGCGCACAATGAACGAGTGGAAAAACGATTGGAAGCACGGGATGAGACGCTGATGAAAACGCTACGTGAGATGCAGGAAACGAAGAGAATGATGCAGGAGTTTCGGGATGAAGTTGCTGCTGCGAAAGAGAAGAAAAAGCCGTGGTGGAAGTTCTGGTGAGAATAGTAATTAGAAAATAACCCTGCATATGTAGGGTTATTTTCTAATATGTATATAGGCCCCGCCACATGCCAATCAACCTAAGATTTTAAAGTATCCCCTAAACGGAAATTTTGTGTTTTTTGAACTTTTATTCATAACAATCAGTAATTAAACTATTCCAATAGGTATTATTAGCACGCCATTGCGAATAGGGGCGTTTATTTCCTTCATACATACCGCTATCGAAATATACAGTTCCATCGGAAACAAGTTTAATCCAATTATCAAATGTCATAGGTTCACCAAAACAAATTTTTTGATAAACACCAAAAGCATCGGTTTTACAAGTGAACCATCCAAGATCATCAAATTTATCTTCGAGTTTATCTTTCAGGGTCTTTCCTCTCCCTGTTGGAGAAGAAATACCGTACCAGCGCGCAATAACAATGTTATCATGCTGAAGTTGTACAGGTATGATTGAGGATTTGTCGATACGTCTATCTTGACTGTAAGAATAATAAATTACAATGTCTAAATTATCTTCAATAATCATAATTTGACCAAATGTGTTGTATTGTCCTATTTTAGGAACAGGACTGCCTGACCAAGAGAACCGCCCACCTTTTTCAACATTAGGTTTACCAAAGATACGACAAAAAGAGTCTTGCTTTTCTGGAGTTGTTGAACCTGAAAATAGTGGTGCATACACACCGACTTTGAAAATGTACTCGTTAGCTGACCAATCTCCAAATGTAGTCTTTCCAGAAGTAGTTTCATTTTTTAATTCATATCCAAGGATATCTGGAAGATTCCCTCCGTTAGCTGTAATTCCGAATTGTTCTTCAAGCCAATGACCTCGGCGACCATCATGGCGTATATTTTTTCTGGAAATATCAGGGGTTTTTCCTTTTACGTTACTTCTGAAAATTTCAATCAATTTTTCTTTATTTTTCTCCATTGGTCACGACCTCCTGTGGTTGTTCAATAAATAGCTTGGTAAAAATGGCTTCTAAAACTGAAACAACAATACTGTTTCCAGACTGTTTATATAAACTTGTATTGCTGACTAATACACTTGCTTTTTCAAAATTTTCATCGTCTACACCCATGAAACGCCAAGTTTCTCGAGGTGTTAATCTTCTAGCTGGATATTTCCCATCTTCTCTTACTGGTCCAGAAACTAGTTGACGTCTTTTCTTTGTTAAGAAATCTTTGAGAAAAGTTCCTTTCCAATAATTAGAGTCTAAGCAATAAATGTAATCTTGTATAATTGGAACATCACTTACTTGATTATTATTGAGATAAAATTTTTCTGGAACATTCTTTTCTAACAAGTCATTCATAAATACTGTTAGGTTCCTTGATTTTGGAAAAGCGAACTCTTTTTCAGGATTTAAGATACTTATGCAAAAAACACGTTCTCTATTTTGTGGGATGCCATAGTTTCTAGCATTCAGAACATCCCAATAATTGGTATATCCTAAAGATTTAAGATAAGATAAAAATTCTTCAAAGTTTTCTTTGTGATTCTTTCCAACTAAATTTTTTACGTTTTCCATCATTAAATATTTTGGCTTTTTATATTCAATAATTTTGCAACATTCCCAAAGTAAAGAAGATCTTGTGCCTGAATTAGCATTTAATCCATTTTGATATCCAGCTACTGAAATATCTTGGCATGGAAATGAATAGGTGAATAAATCGAAATCTGGTAAATTTTCTGGATTGATTGTCCGAATGTCTCCAAAGTTTTTATTAAGTTTATTGGCGATATACATGTCTTTTAGTTTTTGTCCTCGAAGTTTTTTTGCACGGTTTTCGAAGGTTTTATAGTCAAGAGGAACATTGATACTTTCAAGATATTCTCGCATTTCATCATCTGATATAGTGAGGTCTATATCGCGTTTTTCAAGTAAATTTTCATGTATAGCAGCGTAAGAAAGTAGAACATCGCCCTCAATTTCAGAAATGCCTACAACTTTGTGAGGAATTTTTAATTTTTTTAGTGCTAATCGTTGGCTTCCGTAACCAGCGAATGCTTCAAATACCTTTAACATCTATTAGTACCTCTTACAAATGTGTTCAGGGAATATGTTTGATAGATCATTTTCAATTCTATCATCAATTTTTACGGTGCTTTTTTTAATATACTCTGCCAAGTTTTTATTATTATCTAGTAAGAGATAGGATTGTGGAGCGACAAATCCCTCAACGTTATTTCGTAAATCTTCAAGAGTAATAGGTTTGATCCGCTGAAAGCCTATAATCTCCATTCCGAATCGATAGCTTTGAGCATAGTGTTTGATTCGGTTAGAAGTTTCTTCATCATCTGAGTATTGTTCTTTCCAATTTTCAAGACTGTGTTTATTACCAAAGTAAACAATTCCACATATGGCTTTTACAGGTTTGCTGACATACATATATGCATAAGTGCAATTCTTTGGAAAAGTACGTCTATATTCAATCAATTTAACTTGACCAGCAATTTTATCATATATGCTAGGCCAGAAACTCATAAGTGGTATCATTTAGTTGTGCCTCCTAAATCTATTTACAAAGGAATTGGATGTTATGCTATCTGTGATTGATAATATCCTTTAAATTCTTGACAATTTCCAAGTAATTATAATTTTAGAAAATCCCTATTATAATATATCATCTTTAGTAGTTTTTTGGTTATAGTAAATATTAAAAATAGTTAAATCTGAACTTTCGGTAATAGGTGTTACCGTTACTACAAAAGATTGACTTTTGTTTTCCAAAGGTACCACTCCAGTTTTATATTATTTTAAATGTTTGTTAAGAGTTTGAATTTTGTTTTTTGTTCTACAGTCAATTCATTTTCTACATAATTATTAATAAGTAAATCAATTATTTCGTGAGTGAATTTCTGATTAGTAATTTTCATTAGTGCTTCAAGTTCTTCTTTGGATTGTTTAGGGATTTTAATACTTCCTTGCTGGTTTTTGAATTGTTTTTTCTCAGTCGCCTGTATTTCTTTTTCTGTGGTTGTATTAAGATCAGAGTTGTCAGTAATAGGCGTAACGGTTACTACAAATGAATTATTCTTATTTTCCACAGTTACCACTCCTGTTATAAATTTATAAATACGTTCATTTAGATAGGCGTAAAGTTAAACCTTATACCTATTCTCGATTTTTCTTCAACTTCATTTGATATACAGTATGAATACTAGTTTTTTTTAAAAAAAGATACATGTATCTTTAGATACAAAGATACAAAGATACAAAGATACATAAAGAAAAGCTATGAGGACGGGATTTCCTCATAACTACTTGTTACTAGAAGTTATATTTTTAAGTATACGTTGCTCACGTTCGGTTAAATTATTAGCAATGTAAAACTCTAAAATTTCATCAATAAATTCGTAATTTTTCATACTCTTCATTGTACAAATACTTTTAATTTTACTGAATGATTCGGGTGTCACTTTTATATTCTTTCTTTCTTCAGCTGTTAAAACTTTTCTCTTTTGAGTGTTAGTATTAGTGCTTGTACTTTGAACATTTCTTTCTGTATTAGCAGATTGTGCTATTTTCGGTTCTTGCGGCGTTTCCCTTTTGATTAAAGCCACTTATGTCAATCCCCTTCCCTAACTTAGTAAGTTTATTTTCTACGAAATACTTTTGTGTATATCTATATCCCGGTTCAATATCTCCTTCAGTTTCGAAAAGGTGAATTCTTTCTTCTAACTCACAAAAAATATCACAGAATAAAGCTAGCATTCTCTTATCATGATGATCTTCAAATTGTAACCCAATTCGTGGATACCATTCTAAACGTGCGTGATTGTTAATAATTGTAGTAAATACATTCTCTTCACCAAAAGTAGCGATTGTACTTTTAACGATTTCTTTGTGTAAGGCACGTTTTTGCTGCAGTAATACAGGAAGTACTCCAGCAACTTGCATTTTTACAAGTGAACCAAAGTCATCAACTAATGTTTGGATGTATTCAAAGATTAAACGTTGACTTCCTTCGTATGAAAATTGTTGAGTTTCTTGAACAACAATAATGTAGTCGCTTGCTACCATCGCATTATCCACTTTTAAGTCTGTTGAAGGTGGAATGTCGATGAATATGTAATCGTAGTTGTATTTTATTTTTTCTAGTAATCTAGAAAGATAAAACGTTCGGTCTTCAGTCGTATTAAAATTTTCGATTAAGAAGTCAGTGTATTTCCTCATGTCATATCCACATGGAATCATATCAAGATTTTCGTGCAGCTGTACAATACCTTCTGATAAGTCTCCATCTTCAAGACATTTCATTAATGTCTTTTGCATTTCGGTAATATTAAATGATTTTGCTAAGAACGTTGTACCATTCCCTTGAAGGTCAGTATCAATAAATAAAACTTTCTTATTAAAGATTAAAGAAGCCACAAGAGATTCCATACACGAATCAGTTGTTTTTCCAACTCCGCCTTTTTGCTGGGCGTTGATTATTACGTATCCTTTTCTCACAGGAATCACTCCTTTTTTAATTTGTAATATAATTGTAACAAAGGATAAATGTATCTTTTTATCTTTTTACTCTTGGATTGATAATAGCACGAGCTTGTACAAAAAGTAAAAGGATAAATGTATCTTTTTTTATGTTTAGTAGATTACGGTTGTTTTTCGTGTACAGGATATTGTATTAAAACGCTGTAAAATCAGCTTTAAATCATGTATCTTTAGATACATGTATCTTTTTATCTTTGTATCTAAAGATACATAATTAGTGCTGATGTATCTTTGTATCTTTAGATACATGTATCTTTGTATCCTTGTATCTTTGTATCCTTCTTTTAAACGAGTCAAATAGGATTAATGCACTTTTAGAGGCATTTACAAACAAAAAAGCTTGTTGTAACGTAGTACACAACAAGCAACATTCTACAAAACAAAACATAATTTGATATTTTACATAAACAAAGATCGATAGAACAATTGAATAAGAACACAAAACAAAAAAGCCACTCCCATATGCTAACGGCTACCAACCGTTGAGGGAATGACTGAGTTCTAGTAATTGCTACCAACACTTACTAGACATAACCTGTAACCATGCAGGACTTCGGTTTAAGTAGTGCACCAACACTATCCTTAAACAATTATGCCTTTCGACTAGGCTTATTTGATATACCCATTTTATCATTGTTTGGATAAATATCAACTAGTAAATACTAGTTTTGATTATTTTATAGTCCAAAAGATATATAACGGGCATCTCTAATCCTAGAAGTCTTGTGATTGTACAGGTCATTTAGGAAATAGGGATGCCTTTTTGTTTTTGTTCGCGTGGAATTGCCTGATACCACGTAAATAAAAACTGATAAGCCGTAATTCCGTGCTTCTATATAGAGGGAACGTGTTACAGGCGTGGCTAGCTGTTGGTCGTGCAGGGGGTACAAAGTATACGCCTACAAAAACAGCACCCCTCATTGGAATCCTGTTCTTCTGGTGAGGGAGGGCGAGAACTTGCCCAGGGACGATTCTCTAAAAGGTTCGGGTGGTTATCGTTAGCATTACGGTGCTAGGGAGTACATTCAGTTTGTCGTGTAGGGACGATATTACAAGGACAAGCCATAGTAAAAGGATGTATGCGGTGAAGATCGCTGAGTGAACAGGGTCTATACATACGGATACCTTATAAGTGACCGCATGGCGAAAACAAGACGCTTATCCATCTATTTTGATTGATTACTTTTTTTGTAGTCATTCAAAGTAGGGGATAAATCTGCCTTCCAGCCGTGTTCCTTAATCGTTCCCACATGATAAAAAACCTCAAGACCTTCAGTCAAGCTTAATTATGAAGAAAAGTATAAAAATATGAGATTGTATAAGTCCTGGGGGAACTACTTGCTAAGATAGAGGAATAAATAAAGGAATTACAACTTACTTAGTTAGAGGATAAGGGTACGGAGAATCAATTAGATCATGGTAAGTCTGTTATATAGGTGATGGAATTTAGTAGTTCGCTTTCAGGGAAGGTATTTTTTAGGTGACGATATTAACGAATATATTGTTTAAAGCAATGCATATGTGATTGATAAATAAGGGGATAGTTGTTGTACCATATATTATTTCGGAATTTAGTTTTATCAATCAGATATAGTACGTGAAATTTTATGGAATTAGGTGTTTTCGTCTTTTTACTGTTGATGTGTTATTTTGTTTTTGATTTTAGTTATGAATTTGAAATAAGGATTGCTATATTACTTAGTTATCTTTAGAATAGTTTTAAATTGTATGTATGTTTTAAATTTACATATTACATTATTAATTTATGTTATGGAGGATGTTTAAAATTGAATCATGTAAAGAGTTATAAAAAGGTTATAATGTTAGGGATGTTATGTGTGTTAGCGTTTTCATTAAGCGCATGTGATTTTGTGGATGGATTTAACAATGGATTTAGCAGTAAAACTGAAAAAGTAGACAATCAAGAGGAAAAATAAAAAATATTATTTTTTATTTTAATTAAATAGTTTAATAATAAGATGTACATATTTTCCTAAAAAAGGAGTTTTTTCATGAACTATAAAGTTGAAAAATTAGAAGCTGTAATTGCACCTTTTATACCTGGAGGTATTATAAAAGGTATTAAGAGATTATTTTCTTAATTGAATAGTATTTTTAAAAAATGAGCATATATTACATTGCTCATTTTTTTTATAAGAAACCTTTTAAATGGTATTTTATTAATGTTTTCAATATGCAGAATTGCATATTGAAAACTATTGATTGTCCAAAAAATGTATATTAAGATAGCAAAGTCGACATTTTATAAATTAAATATAACAATTTAAAAGGGGGATTATAATGAACTTTCAAATGGAAAAATTAGAAGAAGTTACTGCACCAGTTAAAGTTAACTGGGCTAAAGTTGCTGGATATGCTGCAGGCGCAGGAACAAAGTGGTATATCTGTGACAATACAGGGATTTGCTGGTAATAAGATACAAAATATAATTTTATAGGGGGTTTATGAAATGAACTTAACTTTTCAAATGGAAAAATTAGAAGAAGTTACTACACCTAAAAAATGGGGTAAAATTTGGAATAAGGTTAAAGATCCAGTAATGGATTTTGGATCAGGATTTATTAACGGATTTCTATAAGAATGACTTTTAAAATATAATAATTCAAAAAAATGGGCTTCGCGCTCATTTTTTTGAATATTCTTAAAAAGGTGAATCAATTTGAACAAAGACAAACAATATTATCAAATGAAAAGTTTAGAAATTACATATATGGAAGATCATTTTATCATTAAAAACGGTGAAGTGTTTTTTAAAGTAGGTATAAAAGAAGGGCAAATCATACAAGATTTGCAACAGAATTTAGATAGAGAATCAATTTTAATTAAGCATCAATTAACAAATGACGATTTTGAAACTTTTATAAATGAATTAAAAAAAATAGAAATAATTGGAGAAGTAAAGAAAGAACCTTTTAATATATTGTTTATAAAGCTTCCCTTATAT
The DNA here is from genome assembly GCF_054326875.1 of Bacillus sp. BC08. Lineage (NCBI taxonomy): Bacteria > Bacillati > Bacillota > Bacilli > Caryophanales > Bacillaceae > Bacillus > Bacillus sp. BC08. Next base: position 61,733 of record NZ_JBTGPA010000041.1, read on the forward strand.
AATCCGACTTCATTTTTAGAAATCATTAATAAATTACTTCATAATAATTACATAAGATTATTTTTGCTATGGAGTTCTTTCTTAATTATTTTTAGTGCTATGTTTGTTTTCATAGGTGAAATGGATACAATGGTGAAACATGCTTTTCATAATATATTACATTTGAATTGGTATGAATATGTAATTATATATCTGGCCTTATTCATTATTTCAGTAATACATGAGATGGGACATGCTGTAATTTGTAGATATTACGGAGGAAAAGTAACATACATCGGTTTTTTACTTTTATGCTTTTCACCAGCCTTGTATACAGATGTAAGTAGTACTAGACTTTTTAAAAGTAAAAAAGAAAAAATAATTGTTTTTTTAGCAGGTGCATATTTTGAATTAACAGCATTATCAATTCTTTTATTACTTAGATTTAGTTTGGAACAGTATCAGTTATTGATTGATATATTTGTACTAAGTAACACTGTTGCTATAATTACGAATTTCATTCCATTTATAAGATTAGATGGATATTGGATCTTATCAGCAGCAACAAATATTACAAATTTATATTCAAAATCATTAAAAGTAGTTATTTATGCAATTAAGAATAAAAAGTTGCCTAATGCATCAACTACAACAAATGTGAAATTTATATTTGTTTATGGGATTTTAAATTTTGTATTTTTAATTTTTTCTATAATCACAGGTTTATATTTATTTGTGCAATTCTTCTCGTATGATGGAATACCTCAATGGTTAAAAATTGCTATTGTTTTATTTGAATCAACTATATTAACAATTGTATTATTCCAGATTTGGAAAACATTCAAAAATAGAATATTAAATGACGCTTAAAATTAAATAAAAAAAGCTTGAAGGCAAGTAAGTACCTTTAAGCTTTTTTTGCATTATCTATATTAGGGAATAAGGATAAAAATGGAACTCTATACCCGCGTAATGTAAAGTTATATTTCTCGCCTTTTTTAATTTCTGCTTGAATATCCGCTGAATTAAATTTCATCATGAGTATACCATCTGTATTAGTTATTACTTTTTCCGTATCGTCATTTTGTTGGACAACTATATAAAATTTGTCACTTTTTCCACCTTTTTTCGAATATTTATCAGTTACTATACCTTCAATGTTAGTAACGTGTATGTAATTTATGATGGAAGCCAGTAATAGAGTTGGTACAATGACAAGGAATAGTATAAAACCTATCTTTCCTCTATTTTCTATGTTGTTAGTTTCTTCTTTTTCCAAAAATTATCGTTCCTTCCTTGTATTGAGAATAACTATATAATCTATATAATTATAACAAAATAACTTTTTATAAATTATGCAATTATGCATAATGCTTCTTACATGCTCATTAATTTTAGCTTTTATGAGTACAGGATTTATTTTCAGGTATTAAAAAAAAGACACCCTCAGGTGCCTTCCTCCGACTTGAACCACTTTAATTTTAATAATATGTATTGGACACACCTCTAAATATTTTTTCTATGGGTGTAGTATGTGGAAATTTTTTAGCATTTCCACTTTTGCCTGTTGCTTTTTTCTTTTTGATGCATTTTATAGTATTAGGACCGCTTGTCCCAATACTATAAACGAAAGGGGGAATAATTAATATGCCACCAAAACCACCTAAACCAAAGGGTCCTCAAACTTTATCAACTGGTATATTACGTAGACATTCTAATGTTGTTTTTATTACTGTTGATGTTATGAATGTTGATCCAAATAATGTTCATTCAGTATCTGTTGAAATGTTTGATTGGACATCAAATTCACCTGTTGTTATTCCGTTGCAAACACCTTCTTTACAGTTTGTATCTCCTAATCAGGCTGTATTCTTTTTTTCAAACAGTCTTCCTCCGCTTCCAAATGTTCAAGTTTATGAAGTAAGGATAGTTCATCCTGGGGATGAGGATGTTGTTATTAATGTCTCTGGAATTAGCAGTAATCCAATTTTTGATCCAGAAGAAGTTGATACTGTCTTACAACATGATTTAGTAAAATTAAAGTTAGAATAAGTTAGTAGAACAGGAGGATTTTAATTTTAATAGGGGATTAATTATATTAAAAGATTTTCTCATAATATAATTAATCCCCCCCACGAATGTTTTTGGTTTGATTATCATTTTGGGGTTTGGCCGAGATACGTGTAAAAATAGGTCATAGGCTTACTTTTATTTTCATATGGGCTTTATATGACTTATAAATACCGTTTTGTTTATTATGGGTACACCCTAATCATCCATCTATTAGCTACTGAAAACACTTTGTTCCAACTGTATGATAATAAGTTGAAAAATAATAGGGAAATTCGTGATTACAAGTGTGTTTGGAAATAAATGTATGACAAGTATTCAAAATTACATGTATCTCGGCTATACCCCATACCCCAATTGGATGTATTTTTTACATAAAGAAAAGACACCCTAAGGTGCCTTCCACTACTTGATCTACATAAGACTTTTCTTACAGCACAAATATATCTGGGTTCCCACCCAACTTTATTTTACTACATCTTCTTATAAAGTTTAATTAATTTATGAGTGAGATTACACCCATTTATACATCTCAAATACTAAATCGTCTAACTTACTTGTCCATCTTAATCCAGAAATTTCAGGGAGAAGAGATCTGTAATTACCCCAGTTTAAGATATGAATATCCTGAAATTTTAAATCCTTTAGCGAGGATATACTCCTAGAATTATATGCAGGTTTATGAACATAAATTAACAATTGTTCAGCCAAGTCAATTTCTACTGACCATTCAGTTTCAGTTGGATTTTTAGAACCGTGAAACCTCCCAACATATATTTTAGTATTGTTAGAATCGTTAGTGTCCGGCCAATTTTCTTGGGAAATTCTTTTTCCTATAGTCTGACAATCAGCTTTTCCAATATACAACAGAACATCATTACCATAGATAGGGTGATTCCCATAAACCTGATAAATTCCATAATCGGTTTCTTCATTTTTTAGTTTTACGAGATCTGTAATATTGTATGGTCCATCCCAAAGGATTTGAATTAAACTCGTTTTTGTGGTTTCCATAATAAAAACATCCTTAAAATTTTTATATAAATTTTAACATAAAAACAATGAGTAAACTTAAGAAAAAATAATCGTGTTTTTTTGAAATGCTGGCGGTACCGCATAAGAAAAGACACCCTAAGGTGCCTTCCTCCGACTTGAACCACTTTAATTTCAATAATATGTATTTATGCCGAGCCGATTAAGTTAAGCTATCATAATACTCCAAAAGGAAATACCGTATTAAAGAGTAAAAACATTCTACTTCCTAGTGGAGTGGGATTCAGTTTTATTTCTATAACTCTTCATGTTTCCACTCTTTATTATGAATATCTAATCCTTCTTGACCAAAGAAATGGAGAATAAATTCTTTTTCATCACTATCAGTTTTTTTAGCTAATTTAGATCCCTCCATAATTTTCTTTTTTCCAGAACGTAAATAATGAATTTCTCCAAAGTCTTCAACTGCAGATTCGAAATCTCCATCGTACCATTTGTTCAGAAGAGATTCATATCTTTGTCTTTCATCATCATTAATAACATTTAAGTTGTTTTTTAGGTATTGAATGTTTGCTTTGGTCATTTGAAATCGACCTACCTCACGGGTACTAGGAACATGAAGATTATGCCCACTGAATGTGAGTTTTTGGAGAGACATATGTATCAACATGTCATTTATAGTTTGCTCGTTTTGGATTTCTCCAATCGACTGTGCCGCTTTAGATAAATCATCTTCATTTACTACATAACTATCTTTTTGTTGCTTTTGAATGGTTTGAACTTTCGTTTTTTCCTGAACCTTTTCTTCTTGTTTAGGTTTTGATTCAGTCGCAGTCTTCTCATTAGAACTACAAGAAGCCATTCCCATTAGTAATGCGCTACATGCTAATGCTGTAAGTAATTTTTGTTTCATGTTGAGTACCTCCAGTATATACTAGTTATTCCAGTAAAAATGTAAGATTTCTCATCTCATGGTAGCAAACTAGTTATCCACATATTGTCGTGTCTTGTCGAAAGGTAATAAAAAAGACACCCTAAGGTGTCTTCCGCCGACTTGAACCACTTTAATTTTAATAATATGTATTGGACGCCAATCCAAATATTATTTTATCATGTTAAGTAATATTTGGGTACCACCAGCATTGTTGAAGAAAAACACGCTAAGCAAAAAAAATACAATAAGCTGTCCATATGGAAGTTGATTAATATTAGCCTATTTGTCTTATAAGTTAAATCGAGAACAATTAGATCCCAAAATATTTCAGTTCTTTTTGTATGTTATTTAAGGCAAACCTCTTTCGTTTTTTAAAGAAGTTCTTTGGTTCGTTTGAAGATAATCTCCAAAGAAGTCGTATATCCTGCGAGTGTTAGAGTAAGGACTTGAACAAATTCCCAACCATCCTCAGCATGTTCGATAATAATACGCTTATAATCTTCTTTGGGTTGCCCTTTCCATCCATCAATTTCGACTTTCACAAATTTGTAATCATACATATTCTTCCACCCCTTTCTCCTAATTGTACCATTTAGAAGAAGCGATGTATTGTACTCCCATCCAAATATTATTTTATATATTGAGAAAGAGGCTATAATCTTTTATTTAAACGTAAAAAGCCCTAGAGGGGACTAGGACTTTTTGACAGAATGAAAATGATCTAAAAAAGGACTTATATAACGTAACATATGAATGTTTCATAAATGTATCGTAAAAGTGAACAAAATCTATATTCTATTTTTAGCTCGATGTAATTTGAGATTATTCCGATGATATTTCCTCTAATAAAATAGTGTGATAGACTGTATGTAACTGTATATTGTGAGGGCGGGAGGTTGCTATCCTTTCTCTGATTCTAGAGAGAAAGGAGGTGACCGAATGGATTCTTTATTTAATTTATTGTATGACGCTGCTAAGGTATTCCTTACAGTATTTGCAACAGCTTATGCGAATGAGCTGGCGAAGAAGATTAGCAGTAAACGAAATAAAAGAACCGCCCCAAATGCCGGCAAGCGAAAGGGCGGTTCTAAACGCAAAAAATAAGTTTAAGCAACCGACCACCTTGCGGTAGCAGTTACTTGAAGAGATGTTAGCGCATCTCTTCTTTTATTATATACACAAGGTATTACTGTAATACTATTACAATAATTATATCAAACGTACATAAAAAATCAATGAGCATGTAATGGATATAATGTACAAAAAAGCAGCCCAAAGGTGCCTTCCGCCGACTTGATATATTTAATGATCTACAATACTCCAAATAGTTTCAGCATTAATAGGCATATAACTCAGTTATTGTTCCTTTCACTTTGCTGGATTGTGCATCATCTAACCAATTTATAACATCTGCTGTTTTAAAATACTTCTCTTAAATGAAAGCCAAATAATGTTTAGTTTTATTTCTACGGCTACTTAATACTCTAGTTGCACAATCGCTTAAAATTGCTACTGAATCAATTTCAACAATAGCTAAGTCAATTCTTTCGCCATTAATAAAGTGCGCTGTAAATATGCGTAAATTATTAATGAAAATATTCTTATATCAAGGGATTTTTCTTTAACATAAAAAAATAGTTAAATGTTGGTGCTACTTAATAAGGGAATGCAGTATAGATCAGTATATAAGCATTCCCTTGCTGTGTATTTATGAGTTTATTTTTATATAGATTTTATTTCTTAGTTATTTATTTTTATAAGAATAAGATAATAAAATAATTACTATTAACCAAAATACTGAGTTTTGTATCCATTCTGAAATTGCAGGAATCATAAATGTAATAAAACCTAATATGAGACTTAATATAATAATTATTAGTTTATGCATTTGATTTCTCCTTTTTAAATATTTTGTTTATTAAAAAACTCTACGATATATTTACATCGTAGAGTTTTTTTTTTAAGATCCTACATTCATATTATAACGTAGACTCCATTTATCACCTTTTGCATCATTAAAAGCAATTGTACCAGGACCAAAGTTCAATGCAAAATTATATGCAAACCATGGATGAGCGAATGCAGCACCTACAGTAGCATTTGAACCTCTGTAACTTTGAGGGATTGTGATTTTTTGTGATGTGTAAGCCCCTCTATTTATTGAATCTGTTTTGTATGGGAGTTTCCATTGTGTTCCATATAAACTAGAACGATCTGCTCCAACATTTGTATTATGTTCATTAACTCCGCCACCTAGATTCGAAATTGTCCAATATTGACGAGCTGATTCTGTACCATTTATTGCGTGAGCATTGGCTTCCCAAACGACACCAATTGTATCGGTTGTATTCCAATAAGGACGTTTAGTCCACATTTGGTTTGAGAAAACTTTATAAACATAATCTGATCCTTTTGTTCCTTCATAAATAGCAAATAAATTAAATGTTAGTTCATCATTTATGACTGCTGATGGTGGATTCATACGTTGGATTTTACTGTCATTTTTAGAGGATTGATTTAAAAGTTTGTTTGCATCTTGTTGTTTAATATTTTGGATTTTTTCTTTGTTGTCATTGTTTATTATGTAGTTTTGTCCATCTAAACTTTTATATTCTTGTTTTTCTTCAACTAGTTCTAAATTTGCTTTTTTTCCACCTTGTTTTACAAGCTCTTTTTTTAGATCTTTTTGCATGTTGGAGATTTCATTAAAAGAAAATCCCATTTTTATTAAATTATTATCTAGTTGTTCTAAACTTAGTTTTTCTGATGATTCTACTCCTAATACCCTTCCATCCTCGGTTTGTTTAACTTCTAATTTGTTGTGAGCATTTGTTGTAGAAGTTTCAGCGGATGCAGTATTAGAAAAACCTAAACTAATTCCCATACCCATTACTAACATAAATCCCAATGTTTTTTTCATAAAAAATCCCCCTTAAGTTATTTAACAACATAAAATAACTTACCATAAAAATTCCAAATTTTGTTACAATATGTATATTTGCATATTTTTATATTCATAAAATAATAGAATTTAATGAAGGTTTAAGAGAAATTGTAGTCCCACTACATACCCATCAAGTTAAAAGCTCATACCATCCCCATAACGATAATTTTGTACAGCACCGAGGTTCATTTTTATCTTTATGGGGCAACCTTTTCTGTTAGATTTATAGACATGGGTTGGTCCCCCTATAAAAAAAGCCACCCAAAGGTGCCTTCCTGCGACTTGAACCATTTTCATTTAATACGAACCTATCCGTATTAACCCTTTGTTATAAGTGTAAACACATCCTATAAAACAGAATCGTCTATATACACCAGATTGTTAGTTCACAAAACACAAAAGGTTTGAGCTCAGTACCAAAGTGACACCAAATCCCCTATAATGATTGTTTTTTTAGGCGTACCGTCCCATAAGGAAAAAATAGAAAAACTATAATTCTTTGAAATAAAAGTTTTGTAGGTACTACCAGCTGAAGTGATTTTTATTTGAATTATCATTTATATCTATAATAATTAAATATATAATTGTTATGTTGCAAGGGGCTGTACGTTCCGGAATTCTATACGCAAGCACTTACTAGCTTTTAAGCTACTGTGATTGTGAAAGGATTTTGGGAAGAAAGGTGACAGGGATCATCCTGAAAATTCGTCCTTTCTAAAGGAGGAACCTCATGAAACACGGGGGGAATGATATCGAACTCACTGTTGCAAAGCTTTCTTTGCTAACAGCTGTAGTTACTCTTGTAACAGAAATGCTTCGTCTTTTTTAAGACGAAGTTTTTTCTGTTTTATGAAGAATAGACACCCTATATGAGTGTCTTTTCCTATAGTTTTTTAGCAGAAGCAAGAAGCTCCAACTATGATTAATAGAATAAATAATACAACTAATAAAGCAAAGCCCCCCTAAGAGGTACGTAAAAAAACTGTCCCCCCAGGAACAGCCCCTTAGTTGAATAATTTTTTAACTGTCTGGAAGATATTAAGTCCTTTGTTATAAACATATCTTTCCCATTCTGCTAACAAACTATTTCCATTTTTGCCACTTGCTATTTGAGCAGCGTGACGTTTATGAAACTCTGCTACGCGTTGATTGTGTTCGTTGTGAAATGCTGCGAAACGTTTGTGAAGATGTTGAGCGCTATGTTTCATTTTTGGTTACTCCTGTACATTTTTTCTTTCACTATACCATACAGAACAGATGATCAATATCAAGATTAACACTGTATTTTTCTTTCATATTTTATACTATTACGCGACATGGCAAGCAAAGTTTGCTGAATGTGGTAAAAATATGTCGCTTCTCGTAATCATCTTTCAGAACATATCCATAAAGCAAAGCCACCCTCAGGTGCCTTCCTGCGACTTGAACCACTTTAATTTTAATAATATGGACTCCCATCCAAATATTATTTTACCATGTTAAGTAATATCTGGGTACCGCCAGCATTTTTGAAGAAAAACACGCTAAGCCAAAAAATACAATAAGCTGTCCATATGGAAGTTAATTATTCACCGATATAAAACAGACTTTGTGCAATACTCGTAAAAAATTCTGGTTCTTGTATAGGGGAATCTTTTTCTATCTCTAAGTATGTTTTAAACAATTCTGATGTTTTCATTCTCCACCTTGCTATTTCTTTACCTTGATAATAAAATTTTGCCCAATCCATTGGTACTTTCTTCACTATAAGTTCACAAGATTCAGATTTAATAAGAAGCTCAGGGGATATAACTTGCCATGAAATATAACTGACTTCATATTCTTCACTCGTCAGATAGTTAATAACTTTATATGTAGGTTTTCCCAACCATTTGGTATTTTTTATACACTGATAAACTATATCTCTATCGTTGGAATAGACATCAATTTGAACGTTCCAATCAATATTCCATACATAGGTTGCCATTCTTGTTAACATATTTTTGTACTTTCTTTTAAATGTGAACACTTTATTTCCAGCTTCATCTATAACATCAACTGATTTAGTAGAGTCTTTTACCTTAGGCGGTAAGTATGTATATCTCTTCATTCCAATACTTCTCCTTTATTTCTAACGAAAACAATACGGTTTTAATTGTTCTTTTACTCATTTTCGTAGTCGTAATTTATAAGAAAAGTCCTTTCTTTTTCCTTTTATTGTATCATTTTGAATAATTAATTTGTTGTGAAAAAATGGATGTATACTATATTCATGTGTGGTTAACATAACGTCTCATTATCGGTAGTGAAGAAAAAGACGAATCCCTATTCTCACAAGGGAATCGTCTTTTTTGTTCTATGGATCTATGTATTTTTTTATACATTCTTATCCTGGTGCGGTTTTAGGGTTCTTGTCTGTTATTGGATTAACCGAAAAACTGTATAAAATCTTGTATACTCTTAGCATGGTTTTTCCCGAAATACTGGCGGTACCCCATGCCCATCAAGCTAAGATTATATAAGTTTAATTTCACTTGAGATTTTTTTCTTTTTTCTAAAAATCCAGTATAAGCTCTTTAAAGTTTTGCATACCAAATAAATGAGCTCTATTTTCAAGTTCACAACACTTATTCCTTATTAAGTAACTCTTTTTAGAGGTAATTTCGCAACTTGCTTCCGAGTTCTAAACCCTAATGCAATAGCAGCGCCAATACAGCTAGAAAAACAACCAGCGAACAAATACAATGATGGATCTGACTCACCGATTAAAACGGAAGCTATTCCTCCAATTATCGGGAAAAGTGCAACCATATAGCCACTTTGAGCTCCTCCAATTTTTTCTACAAGCTTCAAATAGAATAACCATGCTACAAATGAAGCAACCAGAGTTAAATATAACAACCCAAATAAATATGAAAACGATGTTGGAAATATAAATTCTTGTTCTTGAAATAATACAATTACTCCCATCAATATACTGCCCACTGTAAATCCAATGGCATTTGCGTAGATAGGATTCACTTTGTGACTTGCATTTCGTGCCGAGCTGGCATCACCTACTGCTGTAAGAAACGTACCTAAGATCGCAACTATAATTCCTTTTATGTCATTGTACCCTTGAAAGTTGTTCAAGTTCGGATAGATGAGAATACATACGCCTAATACACCAAAAATCCCCCCAAACAAAACGCGTGAATGTAACTTTTCTTTTAAAAAAATCCGAAGGGTAATCGGGGTCAAAATCACCTTTAATGAAAAAATCAATGTTACGATTGCTGCAGAACTCAAAATTGTGGCGTAATAAAGGCATAAATAGCTTAATGCAAAGTTACATACACCAAAAACTATTACAAATGGGATATCTTTTCTTGTTGGCATCCCTCTTGGTCGAAGGAACCAAACAAGTATCAAAAATAAAAAAGCTGTCATAACTAGACGATACGTTAAGGATAATTCTAAGCTGACAGGAGTTCCTTGAATTTTTACCGCAATAAAGTTGAGTCCCCATACAATCAAACAAAATAAGTACATAAATATTGTCATAAGTTTTCTCCCAAATTCAATTTTTTTCTAAATTTATTATTCATTTATACCGTCATTTCTAAAAGGTACAGTTTATAATAAACACAAATGACAGATGAGGTATTACAATGATGAATGAACTAATATTTAATATCGATCGAGAAAGCAACACTCCTATGTACCAACAAGTTTATCAATACATACGTACTCAGATTCTATCTGGTAAATTAGAAAAGGATACAAAGTTGCCATCGATTAGACAACTTGCTATCCAATTAGAGGTCAGCAGAAACACAACTCAAGTAGCCTATGAACAACTGCAATCGGAAGGATATATTCGAAGTGAGAACAAAAAGGGATTTTTTGTAGAGGCTACTATATCGGATGAGATACTTAATTATGAACCCATTAGAGAACAGCATCATGAAACAAATCATGCTGCCATGAATACTATTGACTTTAAAATTGGGACAGTGGATCAAGAGAACTTCCCTTTGAAAAAATGGAGAATGCTTACAAATAAAATCATTAAAGACTCTAGCATGTTTTCATACGGAGAAAAACAAGGCGACATTAAATTAAGAAAGGTACTAGCAGATTACTTGTTTCAATCAAGAGGAGTTAATACTTCTGCAGAACAAATTATTATTGGCAGTAGCACACAGCACTTGTTATTACTTTTGTCGTTGTTGCTAAAGCAAGACTATCATTATCTGGCAGTAGAAGACCCTGGATATAATGTGGCAAGGGAACTTTTTGTTCTTCAATCATTTATCATTGATCCAATCCCGGTAAAAGAACAAGGCATCCAAGTCGATCTCCTTTTAAAATCGCCTTCTAGACTTTTATATGTCACTCCTACTCACCACTTTCCATATGGAGTGACTATACCCGTCAATGAGAGATTAAAGTTAATTCAATGGGCAAAAAGGGTGGAAGGATATATTATTGAGGATGATTATGATAGTGAATTTCGATACATCCATCAACCTATACCGTCTCTTCAAAGCTTAGATTCTAATGATAGGGTGGTTTATTTAGGAACTTTTTCAAAAGCACTACTACCCTCTATCCGTGTCAGTTATATGGTTTTGCCTAGAAGGCTAATAAGTGAATATAAAAAGATACTCCCTTTGCTTGAGCAAACATCCTCATCTATCCATCAGCGAACACTGGCGACCTTTATGAATGAAGGATATTGGTACTCACACTTAAGGAAGATGAAAGCTTTGTATAAACGTAAAATGAAACTATTGAATAGGGAACTATTAAAACATTTTAAGAATTATGTTGAAATAAAAGGTGGTAGCTCCGGAATTTTCGTTATTATTGAAGTGAAAACGGAAATGAGTGAAAAAATGCTAATTGAAAGGGCATATGAACACGGAATTGTAGTTTATCCTTGTTCAAAATATTTCTCGAAATATACACCACGATATCCGCATATTCAACTTGGATTGGGTGATTTATGTGAAAAAAAGATAATAGAAGGAGTTTCTCAATTAGCAAAAATTTGGCTGTAATCTTGATGTTTGCGTTCTTCCTATTAGGGGTCATCATACATCGCCGTCAAGTTAAGAAATTAATTGTTCCCCAAAAAGGAAAAAGTGAGCCTACTACCCTTAAATAGCTGTAAAAAGGTGAAAAATTCGTTTTTGGGTACTTAAAAAACTTAAGTTGATGTGCATGGGGTTGTAATAAATCTTTAGCTTGATAGCGATGGGGGGGTCCCCTATAAAAAAAGACACCCAAAGGTGCCTTCCTCCGACTTGAACCACTTTAATTTTAATAATATGTATTGGACTCCCATCCAAATATTACTTTACAATGTTATATTTTGTTATGTGTTTTAATTGCGACTAACACCCAATTTTGATTCAATTTCATTTAAGCTAGCTAGGGCATTATTTAGTTTTTGATCGGAAAGCTTGATTGATTTTTGAGCTTCTTCCATTCTTTCATTCAACGGATCTACTCCTTTTATTCCTTGAGTTACAGCTTTTCCAGCATTACTTCTATAGTTAGTTGCTAGTCCAAACTCTACTCTGAATTTCTCAATCTTTTCTTTTAATACCGGATCATTTAACTTTGAGCCACTTTTAAATTCTGCATTTTTCTTGGAAAGTGCATCATATCGATTTGTAACTGACTCCATTTTTTCTTTTAAAGCGTTCTTGTCAAGAGATTCAGGGTCCTTGCTTCCTTCTCCCCAAATAGCTTTCCAGTCCTGATTCCAAATCTCATCATAATCTTTTAACATTTCATCAATAGTAGGCTTAATTTCGTTTTCGTATGTAACCTTATCCGCATTTTCAGCTGGTTCAGTTGTTTCTTGACTCTGTTGGGTTGTTTTTTGAAGTGAACTAGTTTGTTTTTCTTCATAGAAAGTTACTTTAGATTTTAATTCTTTGATTTGTGTTTTTAATTCCTGCTGTTCTTTAAAGTGTTTATCGGTAATTTCATCCATATCTTTTTGTGAATACTTAGGTTTCATATCTTCTGGTTTGGAATCCTTAAAAATAGATATGGAAGCAATGATAACGACTATTACAGCGATAATTCCAATAATTATTTTCTTGTTCATGTATGTTCCTCCTGGAGTATAATGTTATCATTATATAATAATTAAATATTTTTAGGTAGAAAAAAGACACCCAAAGGTGCCTTCCTCCGACTTGAACCATCTTAATTTTGATAATATGTAATGGACTCCCATCCAAATAATATTTTACCGCGTTAAGTAATGTCGGTTATTGAGAAAAAAGGCACTCTTTCGAGTACCTTTTTACTATTCTACTTTTAACTTAATTTCTTTACCTGCCATACCGCTACTAGCTTTTAAGAAAAGGCCTTCAGCATCTTTTGGTATATCAAATACAATTTTGCCTGTCTGTGTTAGACCTGAATTCAATTGTTTTCAGAAGAAGTCAGTTTTACCACCGTTAGCTAATTCAAAAGATGTTTGACCTTGTGTTGAATATTTGAATTCACAACTTTTGTTATCTACCAATTTAAAGCTATTAGCATCAACAGTGATAGCGTCTTTTTGATTATTAGTAAGTGTTTCTAAAATTTTAAAGACACCATGTGCTTGTTACTTTGTATATTTATTACCCATAGAATCTACTGTTTCCATAGATCCTACAGCGATTTTTTCATCAGAAGATACACCTTCTTTTGATACTGCTTTAGTGTCTGTTGAAGTTTTTCTGTTCCTCTTCTTTTTCTTTCTTTGGAGCATCCTTTTTGCCTTCTTGTTTCGGATTAGTAGATGCTTTTTTTTCGAATCATTACTGCTATCAATAACCGTAGCAATAAAAATGATGACTACAATTGCTATTACCCCTAAGGGATTCAGCCGGGATACGTGTAAAACTAGGTCATAGTAATACATTCTTTACCAATAATTATTTTTCAGTGATATTTGTAACATAAACGTACGCTTTTGTTACAATGCATTGTTTAAAACTTATTACTAAGCGACTTTTTGTTACTAAATATTTCAGGTTATTTATTGTCTTTATATAGCATAGAAAACCTTTAGCGTACGAAAATCAAGGTTTCCACTTCCCAAAAATATCCTAACATAGGTTTTACGTCATTTGGCTGGCGGGACCCCTGGTATTGCAATCTACGTCTGATTTTGTATAATTTTCACTTTTATTACTTACTTTTATTTTCTTCGTTATATTTTTTTGCTAGTTTTACCATTAATTTCTTTTTTCGTTCTATTGCTCTATTTTTAATAATCTCATCATATTCTTCCTTTTTAAGTTTTTCAGGAACAAGGTCTTCCTCTTTTTTCCATATAATGTTATTGAAATTATCCTTATCATTCTTCGTCCATTTTTTAAAATTAGGGTTTCGTGATATATATTGTTTATATTTTAAAGCAGGAGCAATACACTCGGGAAAATTACCTTTAACATTAGAGTAATTATTATGTAAAGGTTTGTGAGTAAGGAACAAAAATTGCTCAAGTAATTTTCTAGCATCTGCATCATTTGTATCTAATATCCAAATATCCATATGATGGAAACATTCATTCAAGTTAAAAAGATGCAGCAATGGATCCCCTTCACTATTTACACTAACTGGATCTTCTACGATAAATTCATTTGTCCCTGTCCATCCTCTTATATGTTCCTCAAACCTATTATAAAGATTTTTCGCTTCACCGACATAAAGGCAAGTATTATATTCGTCATAGTAGACATAACAACCAGATAGGCCCCAATATTCAAAAACTCTATCAATTTCCCAAACTTTTATTCCTTTATCAATATCTCTTATAAATAAACGGGAGTCTAAATATGAAGAACATTCCTCATAATTTTCACTCTCAAAAAGGGAAACCTTTAATCCACGCATTCTCCCCCGATCATCTTCTTTAACTGTATTAATTACCACGTCACATTTAGGCATTATTCATCTCCTCCGTTGATTAAATGTCAGATTTTCAAGCGTATCATACCAAACTATCAATTCTAATATTGTCATATCATGTCGAACGAAAATAAAAAAAGAGAGCTATAGCCCTCGATAATATCTATAAAAAAAAGACACCCAAAGGTGCCTTCCTCCGGATTGAACCACTTTAATTTTAATAATATGTATTGGACTCCCATCCGAATATTATTTTACTATGTTAAGTTGTTTTATTCATTGAGAAAAAGGTAAGATACACGAGTTGTTTTTCCTTCTTCTGAATCAACTACATATGGTTCTGCTGCTACCAATATATTTTCTCCGCTGCAACTGTATATCTCTATCATACTATATAATTGTCAGTGAGTTAACATATAGTTATTCGAATTTATGCGTATTTATATTTATAAATACATAACTGAAAAAGAATTCACGACACGATACAAATAAATTCCTATAGCAAAGACTGCTAGTAAAAGCCTTAATAATTGGTCCTTACAATATATACTTACTAGTATTCCAAAAGGAACTAGTAAAATTAGTGGTGCGCACAACAATAAAACGCCTTTATATAAGCTGTCAGTTGTAAAGTTCTATATAGAGTGACATATAATGTTCCTTTCTAAATTTAATCTACTTATTGTTATAATATATTATACATTTTGTAAAGAAAAGACACCCAAAGGTGCCCCCCCTGCGACTTGAACCATCATATATTAATATGATATCGATTAATAAACTAAACTATATAAATAATTTGTTATGATCGCATGTACCGTAGCTGATATAATGTATAAGGGAATTATTGGCTAATTAGTATTGCACATATATTAGGGGGGATAACAACGATGGACAATGAC
>NZ_JBTGPA010000042.1:0-25763 GCF_054326875.1 Bacillus sp. BC08
ATATGATATCCATTCATTTGGACGTGCCATTCAGAAAGTACCAATTTCAAATCTTCAACCATATATTAATGAAGTAAATAGTACAATCAATCTAGCGTTACTCAACGAAGGGATTAAATTGTCTGAAGGAAAAAAAGATTATGAAGGCCCTCTTGAAATGGGATTATTCATTCGTCCATTTCTCTCTTATATATCAAAAAACTTAGAAGAGATATTAAACAAGTATTTAATTGATATTCCTTCTAACCGTGAAAAATTAAAAGAAAACCTGCTGCTATCTATTGGAGAACAATTATTAAACAAAGCTGTGCGCTCTATTGTACTTGAGCTTCATGTTGCAAAATTACGTGAAGAATTATCCGGTGAAACTTCAGAAGAAAGAATGCAATCTTTTATTTATGAAAAGGCATATAAATCAGAGAACTTATTAAAGTTCTATGAAGAATATGCTGTTTTAACAAGGTTATTAATTACACGAACAGAGTTTTTTTTGAAAAATGTAGAAACAGCTTTTTCTCATTTTTCTACAGATTGGGAAGAGTTGAAAAATGTATTTAATCTAGAAGGATCACCTTTAGTAAATATTGCCCTAGGATTAGGCGATACACATCAAAAGGGAAAAACAGTAGGGAAATTTATCTTTGAATCTAACAAAATAATAATTTATAAACCCAAAACATTATCGATTTCTCTAGTATATAATCAATTTTTAAAATGGATTGAAGAACGTAGTGAGTTTCCAATGCTAAAGCCGTACACTTTATTAAGTTATGAGGATCATGGTTGGGAAGAACTGGTCAACTATGAGCCATGCTCTTCAATCGAAGAAGTACGACGTTATTATACTCGTTTTGGTGTACTAGTAGGATTAATGCATATGATTCAAGGAGCGGATTTTCATTTAGAAAATGTAATTGCAAAGGGAGAATATCCATTTGTAATAGATTTAGAAACGCTATTTCATCAGTATCCAAAACTAGATTTTCCTGATACAGCAGAAATTAAATTAAAATATAAGCAATCTCATTCCGTTATTGGGACAGGATTATTACCTCTAATGATGTTCCAAAATGCAGATGGAAAAGGCTTAGATTTAAGTGCATTAAATGGAAAAGAGCAAGACCTTCCATTTAAAGTATTACGTTTGTCTAATGAAATGACAGACGATATGAAATTTACGTTACAAGACGAAAAGTTTCAAGGGGCAAATAACCTTCCTATGCTAAATGATACAGTACTAAATGCAGAAGATTATTTAGATGAAATCTTATATGGATATCAGTTTATTTGTGCATTCCTTATGGATAATAAAGAGGTAATCCTTGCAAAAGATGGTCCACTAGAAAAATTTAAAAATGAGACAATTCGAATCGTAGCTAGAGGTACACAACAATACTTTAATTTTATTAATGAATCAGCGCATCCTGATTATATGAGAGACGCCCTATATCTTGAACAGTTATATGATCGTTTATGGTATTATCCATACGTAGATAAACGTTTAATCCCACATGAGATTAAAGATATGTTAGAGGGGGATGTACCATTTTTTACAACAAAAACAAATTCGAGAGATTTGTATGCTAGCACAGGAGTAGTAATTGAAAACATGTTTGATTCAAGTGGTTATGATCAGGTTGTACAACGTATTCAAAATTTAACTACAGAGGAAATGGAATATCAAAAAAATTGGATTCGTGTGTCTATTAAAGGAAGTGTAAAAGAAAATGTTAACATTCAGCCCAAAAAATTTGAGGTTAATCATCAATTACCTCAAAATTTGGAGCAAATATTTATAGATGAAGCAAAGAAAATTGGAGATCAGTTATTAAAAGAGGCGGCATACTCTGATGATCGTAAAACTGCTTCTTGGTTAAGTGCTAATATTAATCCAAATAATCAATGGTTTGTTTCGCCAGCAAAACAAGGAATGTATGATGGATTGGGCGGAATCTCTTTATTTCTTCTCTATCTTGGAAACCAAACAGGAGAAAAGAAGTATCTTGATGTAGCAGAAGCAGCAATGAATTCTGCATTAAATCCTGTGATGGAATCAAAAGGGTTAGTTTCAGCTTTTTCAGGAACATATTCTTTATTATATCCTTTGGTACATTTTCAAAAATATATGCCAAATCAAAAATACATTGATAAAATTGAATCATTGAAAAATAGACTGAAAAATTCGGTGAAAGAAGATTATGTATTTGATGTATTAGGTGGATCCGCAGGGATTATACATTTACTTTTAAATGCATATCAAATATCAGGTGATACGGAATTTTTAAAAATTGCTAATTTATATGGAGAGCATTTATTAATGCATGCACATCACTTTGATGAAAAACATGTTGCTTGGAAAGATCCTGTAAATCAAAAATATTTAGGTGGTTTTTCTCATGGTACCAGCGGAATTGCATGGGCACTACTGCGGTTAAGTGATATTATTAGGGGCAGTGAATACAAAGAAATTGCATATAAAGCTTTACAGTATGATCGCTCTTTATTTGATAAGAAGCATGGCAATTGGAAAGATATTAGAGAAGAAGAAGTTAATTATTGTCATCAATGGTGCCATGGCTCTTCAGGAATCGGATTGAGTCGTATATTAATGAAGAATTTTGATGGGAATTTACATGTTGATGATGAAATTCATCTTGCCTTAAATAATATAAAATCATATGGATTCAAAAATAATGATACGTTATGCCATGGTAATATAGGAGATACTGAACTTTTTTTACAAGCATCATTCCTATATCAAGATGATAATTTGGTAGATCAAGCAAGATATCTTGGTTATCAGGTTATAAAGCATCGTGAATTACATGGGAAGTATCAGTGTGATTCACCTATTGGAATTAACCAGCCGGGGTTATTTTTAGGGATTTCTGGGATTGGTCTACAGCTGTTACGATTATCAAATCCAGATGCTGTTCCGTCCGTCCTAACTTTAGAAAATGTTAAATAGAAATCTATAATGAGTGTAAATCAAAAGTATGCACCTGTTATTTTGGGTATATGCTTTTGATTTTATTTATGTAAAGAAGAACTAGTTAAATAGCTGGTTCTTTTTTTTATAAGAAAGAATTTATTTTGTATTTAACAAAAGTTAAATTTTAGGTTTTTTTGTTAAATTCCTTTTTATATTTCAGGATAAATAGAATTTTTTTTTATGTTTATTTACTTCTTTTATTTAACAGAACGAAAGCTGTACAGTTTTAATAAGGAGTTCGATAGGAGAGGGTGAAGATATGAAAGATGAAAAAGAACTTTTGGAAGTAATAAATCTTATACGAGACAGCTTAGAAACGTTAGATTTTAATCAACTCCAGATTTTTCAAGATCAACAGACAAAAAAATATCCATATAAGGCATATAAAGAACAAGAAAGAAAAGGTTTAAACGAAGGTAGCATATCGCCTGTAATCCATATTAATACGTTAGCACAAATTTTATATGAATCATTTCGCAAGTTGGATAAAAAAAATAGTTTAATCAAGCCAATTATTTTAATTAACGATTCCTCAGCTGTTACAGGTGTCCAAAAATCAGGGGCTTATTTTATAAATCTAGAGCAAGATGAATTGATTAAGATTGATGATAATGTGAAAAATATGTATAACAAGGATGATTTATTTACTAGGTTGGCAATTGGTTACACATTTTTTTTAGAAAAATTCAAAAAAACAAACAAAGATGCATTTACTAATCAAATAATACAGGAACTAAAATTTATGATTCATCAAATCCAAAATATGTTAGTGATTCATGGAGAATTAACGGATGTTATTAAAGTACCTGCCATAGCAGAATTTTCAACATGTGAGGAGGAGATATCTCCCGTTTTTTTATATCAGGAGCTTATCAATGTACATGAGGAAGGATATTGGGATAACCAAGAAAATTGATTGTATTTTTATATCTGAGGGAGGGAATATTATGGCCAAATCTTTAAGTACACGAGAAAGAGAAGTGGCTATTCTTGTTTCAAAAGGAATGAAAGATGTCGAGATTGCCAAGGCACTATATATAAGTCGAAGAAGAGTCGGGGAGTTAATTGCCTCTATTAAGGAAAAATGGGAAATCAAATCTAGAGTAGAAATCGGTATCGGTGTTTATTTTCATGGATGGGTTATGTTTAAAGATGACATCGCTCCTAGCAAGCGGATTTTCAAGATTAATAGTAGAGTATCTCGGTTACGTGGACATTTCGTAACACAAAAGGAGGCGACATAATGTCTAAGGTTCCTTTTATTGAACAAATGGAGCATAGTGAATGCGGTTTAGCGTGTCTGGCTATGGTATTAAAATTTTATGGTAGGCATGTCTCTCTAGCTGAACTTAGAGAAAAATATGGTGTTCCTAAAGGTGGTACGTCTTTGTACCAATTAATGGTTATAGGGAAAAATTATGATTTAGAAGTGAAAGGTTTTAAAGCAGATAAACAGGCGTTACGGCAGTTATCTTTACCAGCAATCATACACTGGGAAAACAAGCATTATGTTGTGCTCGAAAAGGTTTCTAGACATAGTATCATAATTGTTGATCCAGCGTATGGAAGATTGAAAATTACTCATAAAGAGTTTGATAAAAAGTATTCAGGATATACTTTATCTCTTAATCCAACAGCAAGTTTTAGGAAAGAAGCAGGGCCATCACATATGAGATTTTTCTTAGCCTTTGCACTTAGTAAACCTAAGTTAGTAATTTCTATTGTAATAGGATCATTAATCTTACAGCTTTTTTCATTAGTGGTTCCATGGTTAACAAGTTGGATTACAGATCAAGTCATTGTTCCACAAAATGGTGAGTATATAAATGTTCTAGGTTATAGCATTTTAGTATTATTTATTAGTTTTCAAATCTTTGCATGGATGAGGGGATTTTTGGTTGCAAAATTACAAACAGCAATTGATAAATCGCTTATGGAAAAGTTTATGCATAAGTTACTTAGCCTACCTTACAATTTTTTTGAAAATAGATCTGTAGGTGAGTTATTATTCCGAGCAAATTCTAATATCTATATTCGCCAAATTTTATCTACGAAAGTGATTTCATTCTTAATTGATGGAATTTTATTGTTTACTTATCTATTCTTCATGTTTAGATATTCAGTAAATATGGGAGTAACTGTTTCCATGATTGGAATGATTGTATTTTTATTATTAGTAACAAGTACCAAAATTTCAAAAAAACTTTCTGATAAGGATGTGTCAGCACAATCACAGGTGCAAAGGCTACTATCGGAAAGTATTAATGGCATTAGTGATATTAAGGTTATGGGGCTAGAGAATCAAGTGTTTAAAGATTGGAAAAATCGTTTCCATATGCAACTACAAAATGCTGAAAAGAGGGCTATATGGGTATCAGCTGTTAACACAACAGCATCTGCTATTCAATTTATTTTACCTATATTTTTACTTTGGTATAGTAGTAGTGAAATTTTAGCTGGGTCTATGACATTAGGTGGAGTATTAGGATTTAATGCTCTAGCAATGGCTTTTATGACACCTATTATTTCAATTGGTAGTGGTTATGGAGAGCTTATTTATTTAGGATCATATATTCAAAGAATTTATGATGTAATGCAGGCCAAATCAGAAAGAGAAGAAGAAGGGCGACCAAAATCACTTAATTTAAAAGGTGATATTGAGTTTCGAAATGTTTCATACCAACATAATTACTTTAGTGAAAAAGCAGTTAAAGATATTTCATTTAAAGTTACAGCAGGTGAGAAGGTTGCTATTGTTGGAGCTTCAGGATCAGGAAAAAGTACTTTAGTAAAGCTACTACTAGGTTTATATACTCCAACAGATGGATCGATTCAATTTGATGGAAAAGATAGTCGGAACTTCGATATTACATCCTTACGTAAATCTATGGGTGTTGTATTTCAAGAAGCCAGATTATTCAATAAATCAGTTGCTGAGAATATTGAAGCGCAAAGAAAAGAAATTAGTAAACATGACGTTATTACAGCCACTCAAAAGGCAAATATATTTAATGAGATTATGGCATTACCTCTTAAATTTGATACAACTGTTTCTGAGTTTGGTGTTAACTTTTCAGGTGGACAGAGACAAAGGCTTATTATTGCTAGAGCATTAGCATCTAAACCATCTATTTTATTATTAGATGAAGCCACTAGTGCTTTAGATACTCTTTCCGAACGTGTAATTGATGAAGAATTAACACATATGTCATGTACAAGAATTGTAATTGCTCATAGATTAAGTACAGTTCAAAATGCTGACAAAATTATTGTGATGAATCAAGGAGAAGTTGTCGAAATCGGTAACCATGAAGAGTTAATAGAAAAAGAGGGATATTATTATGAGTTGTGCAAAGCTCAGGAATTAAAGGAGGGCTTACCAGGTGAAATCTCAGCGTAAACAAAGAAACAATTTATATATATCATGTATTTTATTTGGGAGTTTAATAGGGAGTGTTATCTTTCCAGCTACATCACCAGTTAGCGCACAAAAAATAGATGCAAAGACTAAACAATCTTATCTATTTGTGTTTAAAGAAGGGAGTAACTTAGGAAGATTGTCTGAAGACCTCAAGGATAAATATAAAAATATAAATATTGACAGAATTGATGACATTTCTGCTATGAGAATAGAATCTAAAGGATCTTACTATTCAAAGGAAATTAATGATTATATATCTAAAAAATATAAAGCAATTCTCCAAGATTATTCAAAAGAAGATATCATTTTTACTGAGCCGTTAATTAAGCCCATTGGAAATATGGTGCAAAAGGGAGTATATCGAAGTACAACAATAGAAGAGGAGGATCCTTATCAAAAATGGGGATGGGACATTGATAAAGTAACTGAAAATGGCGAAAGCTATAAAACTGAAGAGGGGAATCATGAAGTGAAGGTTGCTATTGTAGATAGTGGCTTAGACTTTAATCATCCTGATTTAAAAGAAAATATTATCGAAAAAGGAAAATCATTTATTTCAGGAATAACAGATACTCAAGATAATTTGGGACATGGAACAATGGTTGCTGGAACAATTGCTGCTAATGGAAAAATGAAAGGGATTGCTCCTAAAGTTGGGATTGTACCATATAAGGTTTTTGATAAATCTGGGGCAGATTCTTTTGATGTTATTCGTGCCATTATTCAGGCTGCACAAGATGATATGGATGTGATTAATCTTAGTTTAGGAACCTATAAATCTGTTAAGAATAAAGAAGAACATGCTACTTATACGTCCTATATTCGTGCTATAGACTATGCAAAAAGAAAGGGTAGTGTAGTAGTGGCTTCATCTGGTACTGAGGAAAAGGGATTTGATATTTCAGATCCTATCGCATTGGCAAAGCAACGGGGATTTGGTCAAGATGCACAGTATCATCTTCCGGGAGGATTATCGAATGTTATCACAGTATCATCTTCCAATAAAGAAGATCTACTAGCCTTAAATTCTAATTATGGATCTAATATTACAATTGGAGCGCCAGGAGGAGATTATGGACCTCTCTGGATAAGTGAAGGTAAAGCTGATGTAAGATATATGACAATGACAACTTATCCAACAAATTTGCCACAATCAATTGTTAGTCAGTACGTTGGTTTTGAAAAAGGATATGAACTGATGATCGGAACTAGTTTAGCGGCCCCTAAGGTAAGTGCAACAGCAGCTTTGATTATTGCAGAATACAAAGAAAAATATGGTGTGAAACCATCTCCGGAACAGGTTGAACATATTTTATATACGGGTGCTGAATTAAGTACGATTGTAAAAGCGCCGAATCATTTTGGGCATGGAATTGTAAATGCTAAAAAGTCTTTAGATATAGTAGCTCAATAAATCAAAGACAGGAGGAATCATTTCTATGAAATTTAAAAATATACTTATGCTCATTGGATGTGCTGTAGTGGGAGTCTTAATCGTATACGTTGTTAAAAATTAAATCAGAATAGAAGTGAGGTTGATCGGAATGAGTCTAGAAATTCGAAATTTAAATAAATATTTTGGAGACTATCAAGCAGTGAAAAATTTGAATATTTCTTTAAATGGCGGTCAAGTACTTGGACTACTTGGCAGGAATGGAGCCGGAAAAACAACTACAATTCGGATGATTTTGGGGCTTCTTAACCAAGATAATGGAGAAATCTTATGGAATGGGAAAAAGCTATCTAGACAAGAGGTTTCCATTGGATATTTACCAGAAGAAAGAGGTTTATATCCAAAGATGAATATTGTAGATCAGCTTATATACTTTGGACAATTAGAAGGTATGACGGCCACAGCTGCTAAACAGAGTGCCTTAAAATGGATTGAAAAATTAGGAATGAAAGAATATATAAAGAAAAAAACAGAAGAGCTATCCAAAGGAAATCAACAAAAAATCCAGCTCATTGCAGCTATTCTGCATGACCCAGATTTAATTATTTTAGATGAACCATTTAGTGGATTAGATCCAGTTAACGCTGAAATGCTGCAAAGAGTTGTCTTAGAGCTAGTTGAACAGAAAAAAACGATGATTTTTTCTAGTCATCGTATGGATAGTGTAGAAACTTTTTGTAATCAGGTATACATCATGAAGCATGGACAGGTGGTAGTATCAGGGTTATTATCTGATATCAAAAAAAGCTATGGTTTTAAATATTTAAAAGTTCAATCTGA
Source organism: Bacillus sp. BC08 (assembly GCF_054326875.1). NCBI lineage: Bacteria > Bacillati > Bacillota > Bacilli > Caryophanales > Bacillaceae > Bacillus > Bacillus sp. BC08. The sequence goes on from NZ_JBTGPA010000042.1 coordinate 8,647, forward strand.
TGGTAATATAGGACCACTACTTAAAAAAATGAGTGTGGATTATACAGAGGACGGAGAAGAATATAAGGTGAAAGTAGTAGATATGCAGAAGGCGCTCCAACTTATTCAATATATTGAGAAATATGAAGGGATTCGCAGTGTATCGATTAGTGAACCAACATTACATCAAATCTTTATTGAAAAGGTGGGAGATCAAAATGAAAAAGTTTTGGTTAGTGTTTAAGCAATCTTTTTTAGAACGTGTATTATCAAAGGCGTTCATTTTAACAACCCTATTCTTAGTAATTAGTAGTATTGCGCTAGTTTCACTTCCAACTATTATTGACAAATTCTCAGATCCTAGTAAAAAAACAAAAGTTGTATTTATTCCAGAAGAAAATAGCATTCCGATTACATCTGAAGAGCTAAATAACAGATTAAATACTTGGGATTGGGAGATTGGACAGGAAAATCAGCTCTCTGATTATAATAAACGAATGCAAAACAAAGAGATTGGTGGAATATTTATTTTAACTGCCAATCAAAAAAATCAACCTGCATTGAAGTATTACATGAAAAGAGAAGATCTTTCTCTAATTCAACAAATGAAATCATTCGTTCAAATTAAAAATACACAGCAAATTACTAACCAACATCAGTTACCGATAGCAGCACAGCAATCTATTATGAGCCCAATTTCAATTGAAAAACAAAGCTTAGAAGAGAATAAAGAAGTATCACCGTTAATCATTTACCTGATCACTTTACTAATTTTTATGGCTATTATGATGTATGGTCAAGCAATTGCAACTGCAGTGGCTTCTGAAAAAGCATCGAGAGTTATGGAAGTAATGGTAACTAAAGTATCACCACTTGCTATGATTTTCGGTAAAATTTTTGGGGTCGGACTTGCATGCTTGACGCAATTTATGATTTTTTTTGGGGCAACCGGAGTATATTTAAAATCTGGTTTAGTAAAAGCAAATGCCTCGTTAATGGGGTTTGATCTGAACTTTGGAGTAATAACCTTTGAACACTGTATTTTCTTCTTAGTATTCTTTATCTTAGGATATTTCCTATATGCTACTTTATTTGCTGTATTTGGATCTATGGTGAGTAGACCGGAAGAATTATCTGGTACAACAATGCCGATTAATATTCTGTTAATGGTATCCATTTTTGTGGGGATTTACGAAGTGTTACCAAATCCAAACGGGTTAGTTGCAAAGATTACATCATATTTTCCATTTACGGCATCGACAAATATGTTGATTCGGGTATTTAGTAATAGTGCTTCAACACTCGAAATAGGAATGTCAATTGTAGGTCTTACTGTAACAATGTTTTTAATTGGATATTTTGCAGCGAAAGTTTATCCAAAGGGGATTCTACATTTCGGTAAAAATTTAAAACTACGTCAGTTATTAAATAAATAGGACTAATTATAAAAGGAGGAAATAATAATGAAATTTTTATTTAAAAATAAGGAGAAAAAATTAAAAAGAACAACTGCCGAACAAACTGTAAATTTCGTAGAACTATCAGAAGACGAAATGAAGCATATTGAAGGAGCATCTAATGATTACTATGATCATTTTTATGAAACATATATTATTCGTCAACAAACAAACCCATTACAACAACGAATTATTTAAAAACGATCCTGCTTAGTGGCAGGATCGTTTTTTTGATATTAATTTTTAATCTATAGGCAGAACTGTAACGAGTGTTTGAAAAGAACGAGAAAATAAATTTGCAATTTTGCGAAGTTTAAGTGTTTTACTCTTTTTTTTATAGTAAAAGTAACTTCAAATAATAAGTTTGCAAAAAGGAGGAAAAAGCAATGTCAAAAGAACAAATGATTGAGGCGTTGAAAAATCCAGAAGCAAGAAAGAAATTAGGAGAGGTAGAGCACCCTTCAGGAAAGCCGTTAAATGAATTAACGTTAGAAGAATTAGCAGAGGTGCAAGGAGCCGGGGATGTAAGTCCAGAGACAACACCAGCTTGTATCACAATTGGTATAGCAGGTGGAATTGGAATTAGTAAGTTAATTTGTAAATAACACTTAGAAAAGGCGGGAAAAGCAATGTCAAAAGAACAAATGATTGAGGCGTTGAAAGATCCAGAAGCAAGAAAGAAATTAGGAGAGGTAGAGCACCCATCAGGAAAGCCGTTAAATGAATTAACGTTAGAAGAATTGGCAGAGGTGCAAGGAGCCGGAGATGTAAGTCCAGAGACAACACCAATGTGTATCACTATTGGTGTTGGCGGTGGAATTGCAATTAGTAAGCTAATTTGTAAATAAATGAAACTTAGAAAAGGCGGGAAAGAAAATGTCAAAAGAACAAATGATTGAGGCGTTAAAAAATCCAGAAGCAAGAAAGAAATTAGGAGAGGTAGAGCATCCATCAGGAAAGCCGTTAAATGAATTAACGTTAGAAGAGCTGGTAGAGATACAGGGAGCTGGGGATGTACAGCCGGAGTCATCACCATTGTGTGTAGCTACAGTAGTTACAGTAGGAATGTATGTAAGTAAAAAATTATGTTAGTTCGAAAGAATAATAATTGAATCAAAGGAGGAAAAAGCAATGTCAAAAGAACAAATGATTGAAGCGTTGAAAGATCCAGAAGCAAGAAAGAAATTAGGAGAAGTGGAACACCCATCAGGAAAGCCATTAAATGAATTAACACTAGAAGAGTTGGCAGAAGTACAGGGAGCCGGAGATGTAAGTCCAGAGACAACACCAGCTTGTATTATAGCAGGTGGAATAGGTGGATATTACTTAAGTAAAGCATTTTGTTAATTAATAAACTATAAAACCGTAGAGATGTGGGGGAGAAAGAAATGTCAAAAGAGCAAATGATTGAAGCGTTGAAAGATCCAGAAGCAAGAATGAGGTTAGGGAAAGTAGAACATCCATCAGGAAAATCGTTAAATGAATTAACACTAGAAGAGTTAGCAGAAGTACAGGGAGCCGGAGATGTGCAGCCAGAGACAACACCATTGTGTGTATCTGCAGTAGTTGGTGGGATGACAATAGCGATAAGTCAGAAATACTGTAAATAAAAAAATTCCCACTATAAATTAAATGTTTTTAAATTTATCATATAAAATATTTGATTTATAGTGGGAATAATATAAAAATTTATTAACTTAAAAGAGTATTACTTGAATTCAGTAAGAAAAAAAATTAGCGGAAGCTAATAAGACTCAATAAGAGATTTTATTAGCTTCCACATATAGAGTAGTTGAGTTAGAGACTATTCTATATCAGTAGCAGGAGTAAGCACTCCAGGTTGAATGTCAGTGTTAAAGTAAGGTTCAGTAGCAGGAGCAAGCACTCCAGGTTGAATATCGGTGTTAAAATAAGGTTCAGTAGCAGTTTTAGGTTGTATAGTATCTGCAAAAGTGTTTTTTTCAAAAAATGGAAGGCAAGTAAATAGAATAGTTGCAGAAATAATTATCGATTTTTTTATAGACATATGATCGTCCCCTTTAATTATCGTTTTCTTACTTTAAATGTTAAAGGAGGGGACTTGTTAAAAAAAATATGTAAAATATCTCGTTTTTTCGCTACATTGTTTATGAAAAATATAATATAAATTTAACAAAATTAAATAGATAAACAACAAAAAAGCTTATTATAATATAAGCTTTCTTGTTGTTTATAGGGTGGTGTATACTATTCTACAGAACATTCAGTTGCAATTCTAAAATATTTTGCTGACATTTTATAGGCTCGGTTTTCATAGAAATAATTTGCTAGTTCGATACATAATTCTTGAAGTAATAAATACTGAACTTTCTCTTTAGCTAGTTCAATAGCTTTTTGCATTTCTTTTTCATATCCATAATAGTCTCCACGTAATTTAAAAATGGAAGCCTTAAATTTATATAGTTGGACGTTTACATATGGAAAATCATTTTTTGCTACAATTTTAAATGCTTCATCCATAAGTGTATTGACTTTTTCCCAATCTCTAAGCTCGAGATAAATTTCAATTAGGCTCCTTAATGTGTAAGCTTTTTCTGATTCGAAAGGAAGAAATTCACTCAGTTCAATGCTCTTCTCAAAATGTTTAATTGCGCTAGAATAGTCTCTTAATCCTTGGTATATTATACCGTAGTTGTATTCAATCATAGATAAATATGATAAATCATTATTTTTACTAGCATTAATTTCAGCAGTTCGTAAATATTCTAATGCCTTTTCATATATACCATCCCTGTGATATTGAACTCCAATGGTAATTAATGTGCGTACTATACGAGATTCTACATTGAGTTTGGTATATATATCATAAGCTTTTTTTGAATATAAACGACTCATACTTTGATTTTTAATGAGACGTTGTTTTACTAAACTTAAGTTATAGTATAGATCTGCACGTTGTAAACTTTCTTCTGCTTCCAATATGTAATCAGCCTGAGTATAAATTTCATTAGCTTTAATATGATCTTGTTTATAGTAAAAGTAGCTACCACAAGCCATTAAATAGTATATAAATACATCATTGTATTGAGAATCAACCTGGCGGGGAATGATTTGTAAAGCTTGGTTAATGATTTTCTCTGCATATTCTAGTTTGTTATTTCTTACATGATAATATATTAAAGTACCATAAGTCATAAGTAAAAGAGGGATAGAGTGAATTTCTCGAATAGCTAGTTCGAACATAGAAATTTCTTTGTCGGTTATAGAGTTTGTTTCCTTGTAATGTTTATAAATTTTTATAATCTCGCTTTCTAGATCTGTTGCATCAATTTCAACTAAAAAGTTAATATCAATATCTAGTTTAGGAGAGATTTGTTGTAGAAATGAATAGGATGGCTTAATCTGTCCATTTTCAATTCTACTTAAATATGTAACTGAACATATTCCAGAGACTAATTCTCCTTGTGTTAATCTTTTATGGATTCGAAGCTGACGAATCCTTTCACCTATTTGCATAGGACCACCCCTTGCTTGAATATTCAATATACACAATTGGTTTTATCTGTAATTTCATTTTATCACATAATTCAATTATTTTGGATTATTGGTAAGACCAATTTATTCTTTTCTGAATAAGGGTATAATTGGGGTAACACCACATCGCTATCAAGCTTACAAGACTGAAATACATTCTACTTAGGAAGAACACCCAACATATATAATTTTTTCTTCTCGTCCACTTCTAAACTTAGTAAATCTATTCTAGAAAGATAAAAGTTATTTTCATCTTTCTCTACATTACAACAATAACAATAAGCCAAAACTATTCCCTTCAAAATAGTTTTTTTTACTAATAAGGGGGTAGCGTCCCGAAAATGAGGATTTACAACGTTAAAAATTTTGAGATACGCCATATGATACACTCGCAAGCCTTATTTAAATCAAAATCAGTTAAGTACCAATAGAGTAAACCCTATTGATACAAGGATTTCTCCCTTAACTTTATAAATCCTCAAAATCCTAATGATACCCCTAATAAGCATTAATTTGATAATCTGCTTTTCTTAAATTTCACGTACTATATCTGATTAATAAAATCAAATTCTGCAATAAGGCCTATTCTAACCATCCCTCACCTTACCCCTTAACCAAATAAATTATAATTCCCTTATTCATCTATCTTAGTGAATAGTTCCCCTAGATCTTAAACAAGCTTAAATTTTTCATCTTTCCTTCATATTTAAGCTTGACTGAAGGTCTTAAGGTTTTTTATCATGTGGGAATGATTAAGGAAAACGGCTGGAAGACAAATTTATCCCCTACTTTAAATGATCAAAAAAAAAGTAATCATTCAAAATAGATGGATAAGCGTCTTTGTTTTTGACATGCGGTCACTTATAAGGTATCCGTATGTATAGACCCTGTTCACTCAGCGACTTTCACCGCATACATCCTTTTTCTATGGCTTGTCTTTGTAATATCGTCCCTACACGACAAACTGAATGTACTCCCTAGCACCGTAATGCTAACGATAACCACCCGAACCTTTTAGAGAATCGTCCCTGGGCAAGTTCTCGCCCACCCTCACCAGAAGAACAGGATTCCAATGAGAGGTGCTGTTTTTGTAGGCGTATACTCTGTACCCCCTGCACGACCAACAGCTAGCCACGCCGTAACACGTTCCCGCCAAATGTATGCAGCACGGAATCACGGCTTATCAGTTTTTATTTACGTGGTTTCAGGCAATTCCACGCGAACAAAAAAACAAAAAGGCATCTCCAATTCCTAAATAACCTGTACATTCACAAGACTTCTAGGTTTAGAGATGCCCGTTATATATCTTTTGGACTACAAAATAATCAATTCTAGCATTTACTAGTTGAATTTTAGCCAAATCATAGATAAAATGGGTATATCAAATAAGCCTAGTCGAAAGGCATAATTGTTTAAGGATAGTGGTGGTACACTACTTAAACCTAATTCCTGCTTGGTTACAGGTTATCCTAGTAAGTGTTGGTATCAATTACTAGAAATGAGTCATTCCCGCTAAAGGTTGGTAGCCGATAGCATATGGGAGTGGCTTTTTTATTTTCTGTTCATATTCAATTGTTCTATCCATCTTCATTTATTTAAAATATCAAAATATGTTTTGTTTTGTAGAATGATGCTTGTTGTTTATTACGTTACAACAAGCTTTTTTGTTTGTAAACAGCGAAATGACAACTTAAAACTACGCATAGGTAGAAAAGTAGAACTACGAAAAAGTGTAAAAGTATACTTTTCTACCTATATTTCAAATTTAGTATACTCCTCTTAACTTACGCATAAGTAGAAATGTATACTTTTAACCCCATATTTTATATTCATTCACCCTTAGAATTTGTAATTAACCCTTATTTACCAGTATATAGAGAAAAACCACATAAACTACGCATAAGTAGAAAAGTATACTTTTCTATCTTCAAAATTACTCATCATATAAACTACGTATAAGTAGAAAAGTAGAAAAGTATACTAAAAAATCTTACGCTTTAGTATACTTTTCTACTTTTTCGATAAATCCGTTTAAAAAATATAAACTTTTATACGGTATACTGTTGCGAATATTGTATGTAGATGATAAATTTTACTCAAAGGTATACTTATTCGAAGTTTTATGGAGGGATGTCGAAAATGACTAGACAAGCAACTACATATGTGATCGGTAACTTTAAAGGTGGAGTTGGAAAAACAAAAACAGCAACAATGTTAGCTTATGAAGCAGCTACTGTATTTAATGAAAAATGTCTTTTAGTGGATATGGATCCTCAGGGTAACGCTACAAGAGTCCTTGCAAAAACAGGTAACATCGAACAAATAGACAAGTCTATTACGGATGCATTTCTAAATCAAAATTTAGAGAATGAGATTATTCCAGTCATCGAGAATTTGGACATTGTTCCATCTAATACATCATTTAGAAAACTATCAAAACTCCTCTTTGATATGTTCCCAGAGGATGAACTTGCACAAATTACATATTTAAAGAAATTACTTGAACCATTAAAAGATAAATATGATCGTATTTACATTGATGTACCACCAACAATTAGTGACTACTCAGATAACGCTATGATAGCAGCTGATTATTGTATCATCGTTCTACAAACACAAGAGTTATCTTTAGAAGGTGCTCAAACATATATCGCTTATATGCAATTCTTAGCAGAAACTTATGATGCAGACCTACAAGTCTTGGGTATTATTCCAATGATGCTACATCAAGGAAAACGAGTGGATAATAAAGTATTACAACAAGCTCAGGAAATGTATGGTGGAAACGTTCTAGATACAATCGTGAGATATCAAGAGCGGCTAAAAGTGTACGATATTGAAGGAATCCATAAAAATGTTAACGTTAGCGGAAGTATTGATATGTGGGATGAAAAGGCTCATCAACTATTCATCGATGTTCTTAGCGAACTTAATGAACATGAAAACTATTTTGCTACTATTAATGCTTAAGAAGGAGGTTCATAATGCCTAAAGTACCATTTCAGCCTATAGTCACAAAACCTGGAAACACTTTAAATGACAAAGGTGTACAGATAAAAGGAACTAACGATTTTAGTCGTAATAGTGAGTCCCTTAAGAAGCAAGTTATTAAACCTATCATCAATAAAGCAAAAGTAACTGCTCCTGAGAAGCCAGATCAACGTTTAGTTCCATCTAAAACGGCTAAAATTTCACCAGCTGTTTTATTAAAGCTAAATACACTTAAACCATTTATAAAAGAACAAGAAAGCATGGATAAAGCATCAATTAATAGTATTATTGATATGCTTCTTGAAAGCTATGTAAATACTAAGCTAACAACGAGACAATCTGAAGGTTATAAAGGGATGTACAAGCACCTTTATGAAATGCTGGAAAAAAAATAACAAGCAAAAAGTTTTACATAGGAGTGGTACCTGTGGAGAATAAGAATAATTCATTTGTAGTAACAGTTACGCCTATTACTGACAACTCAGATTTAACTATGAACACAGAAAAGGAAATACAAGCGGCTGAGAAAAAGAAAAATAATGCGCTTGCAAGAAACAGTAGTGATTTTATACACTACTGTTTTTTTATTGTTCATTTTCGAATGTAAACTTTTAGATATTAGTTTACATTCATTTCCCCTTAATCATTGACTTCTTATCGAATTCCCTGGTATCCTCAATTTATATAATAAAAGTATACATTCAAAACACTATAAATAAAGAGGTCATAAATCCATGAATAAAAAGCCACATCTCATTGATGTCCAACCTATCCGTAGCAAAGAACAGATTGAAGATATGAAATGGGCCCTCAAACGCCACTGTTCAGAACGAGACTATATTCTCTTTCTAATTGGAATCAATACAGGATTACGTGTCAGCGATCTACTCCAAATTGAAATACAAACCATAGTAAAGTTAAAAAGAAAAAAGAGAAAAGAATTCAAAATCAAAGAGGGAAAAACAAAGAAAGAACGCATCATTAATCTTACTTCTATTTTTGATGAAGTCTATTTGTATGCCCAAACACTAGAAGGTACCTGGTTATTCCATTCACGAAAAGGGGATCAACCCATTAGTAAGATCCAGGCTTATCGACAATTGCAAAAAGCCGGAGATTTCGCCGGCATAGAGTCCATTGGTACCCACACCATGCGCAAAACCTTCGGTTATTGGTTCTATAAACAAACAAAAGATGTCGCTATGTTGCAAGAAATACTCAACCACAGTACACCACAAATTACACTTAAATATATTGGTATCAATAAAGAAGAGAAAGATAATATCTTAGATATATTTCAAATTTAAAAAATAAACCATCCTAAGCAAAAAAATAAAATAAGCTGTCCATATGGACAGCTTATTTACATAATTTTCGTTACCGGAAGTTGTTTTTACATTCCAGAAGTGTAGAGTGATAATAAAGTTGTTTAATTCGCTATAATAAAGCAAGAGCCTTACTACATATCAAATGTAATAAGGCTTTAAAAAAGTTGTTTAAAACTGAATTGATCTAAAAGAATATTGTTACTTAAAATGATAATAAAGTTGTTTAATTTTTTTCAACTAAAGCACCTGTTACTTTAAGTACAACATTTCACAATCTTACACATTGATGTTAATCACATTTCTTTCAGAAAGGGGAATTATAGGTTAATTTGCGTCCCTGTTAGATAATGGGGGCTGTTCATGTAGTCGTGGCTTCGCCACTCCTGCAAAGACGTTTCGTTTATATAAACGGCTATTCAACAAACTGGAATTTGGCGAACACGGATTATGCTTATACTATTCGCCTGTTCTTTTTGTCGTATATCACAACGGTTACAATTGAAACAAGAACAATCACAGCATTTGCGGCAATGGTTCCTGCCCAAGTCATAGTCATGGTGCCGAAGATGGGGGATGCCGCATTGAACATGGTGTGGAATAATACGCACATAAACACACGGCCTTTTCCTGATATTTTGTAGATTGCCCCGTTGAAAAACCGAAACGCAATGAGTTGAACTGCAAACATCCAAAAGTTAATGAGTCCCTCTCCGTGATTCGTCCCCGGAATGAAGAAGAGAGGGATATGCCATAAAATCCAAATGATTCCAACAAAAACAGAAGACAAGACAAAACCGTATTTTTTATCAAGTTCAGGCTGCAATATGTACATCCAGCCAGCTTCCTCCAAGCCACCGATAATAAGATTACCAAGCAGGGAAAGGAAGAACGTATAAAATGGAAGCACCATTTCCGTGTGGCCTGAAACTGCAATATGTATCAAAAAATACAGTGCAAGTCCTGCAACAACGAACAAATAGAGAGATATGCTATTTTTGGCATAAAAAACAGTTCTCAACCATTCCTTGAAACCGGCTATTTTGTTATTTTTCTTCAGAACGATATATGAAGCAATAGCGGGCGACAAAATATAGATTGCAAAGGGGATATTCATCCCGAATTGCTGTAACGAGTGAACCCAATTGTGAACCGAATATCCGAATTGCCCAAGAGCAATCAAAGCACCTGACACAAGATAGGCTATGCAAAATGTCAGCATCGTAAATTGTACTGTGATTTTTTTGTCTGTCATGATTTCTTCACCTCACATTTTAAATGTATACATTAAATTTTAACGGATGGACGCTTTGACTTTTATCACCTAATGTTTGCTTTCTGCCAATTCAAAGTTGCGCTCCGCACAAAATATAAATAATCTCCATTACAAATTCTAATTTATCGACTTGTTTCTAAGCCCCAATTATGGCACTATTTCGTGGTACAGTTATTTTTCCGGTACTTCATTAGCTCATGCTTTATCAAGTAGTTAAGCATTACTTCCCAACTTATTAAACTAGACTGCTCCGTTAGCTCTATAGGGAATTAAACAACTTTATTATTTCTTAAAGGACTTTATTGTAAATTAAACTACTTTATTATCACTCTACAAGAAGACCCTGCTATGACAACAAATGTTGTCCAAATCAGCGTTATAGTGACTATGAGTAAATTAATAGACCTCAAAACATTACTCATTGTACCCCGCTGTATATTTTTGGTCTGTAAGAATACAAGAATAATTGATGTAATGGTACAGGCATATGTTAAGCCTACTCCAATCCAAAACCATGCGATACTGAATGTACCTACTACTCTTGTTTCATTTCGCTCCCAATACGCCATATCTTGAAATTTTAGGCTGAATATAAATCCAATAATTGCCATAATAAATGGAGCAATATTCCAAGCATTTATTCTCACCATAATCGAATCCCCTTCCATTACACAGCAAATCCCTCTCGTTTGGAGAAAGGGGTTATCGGTTCTTACAATTTGTTTTTTTTAAGTAAGTAAAGCCCCGTTAAATTGGCTCCGAATCCAATGATAATTGCAACAATAAAGATTTTCGAGGAAACAACATGATTCGGAATCAACTTAGCAGTATTTGCCACGATTATTGCGAGGATTCCTAATGATAATAAACCAATGAGATAGGTCCAACCTGTTTTCTTTACCATGCTACATGCACCTCCATTTTCCTAATTATACCATTCAGAAGAGGTAATTTGTTGGGGGTATTTGTTTGTATATCCTATACACGCTCGGTTAACATAACGTCTCATTATCGGTAGAAAAGAAAAAGGCGGATCCTCACTCTCACAGGGAATCCGCCTTTTTTTGTTCTATGGATCTATTCAATTTTTTATACATTCCTATCTTGGCGCGGTTTTAGAGTTCTTGTTTGTTATTGAATTAGACAAAAAGCTGTATAAAATCTTGCATGCTCTTAGCATGTTTTTTTCCGAAACGCTGGTGATACCCCATTATTAAGAAGATAAATCACCATAAAATGCTCCGCAACAGATCATTGCATGCCTTTTTTATAACGCTACGATGCGTTTCTTACTATTTAACATTAGAATAATTAAAGTAATTAAAGGAGGTACATATATGGACATTGGAAAAAAAATAAAACATTTGAGATTAATAAATAAAATGACACAAGAAGATGTAGCCAGCCAATTATTTATTTCAAGACAAGTTATATCTAAATGGGAACTAGGAAAAAGTCTTCCCGATCTAACCAATTTATTAGCCTTAAGCAATCTATTTAATGTTTCAATTGATTCTTTATTAAAGGAGGATTCAAATTTGCAAAATCAGATAATAAAACAAAGCAATTATAAAAGATATTTATTAATAGCCTCTCTCTACATATATTCTTTAATTACTATTGTTGTTATATTTTATTGTCTCATTGCCTTTTTACTTATACCAAAAGACATAAAAACATCAGATCTAAAGGTTATTAATTCCCACTTTTATCAAGAAAGCGATAAAAAAGAAATTCTATATATTTATAGTAAATTAACACCTTTCTTCTCCAATTATTCAGGAGATTATAGCATTGAAGCAAAAGAGCATGAAATAAATATTCATGCTCATCGAAATTCAATTCCTTTTAAAAATAAAGACGTTTTATTTTCAATCGACAAAGATATAGCTCACGGGATAGATTGGCAAGAAAAAGATGTTTACATTGTAGACGAAAACAATAACAAAATACTTATATATAACCATAAAAATAAACAACTATATTATCAAACAAAAAATTAAAGTAGGTGATCAAAATTAAAAACATCTATAAATATACTTTTATAATAACTACATTTATCCTTAACATAATCAGTACTCTACTTATTGCAAAAACCGGATTTGCACCTAACGTTATAGTATTTTCTATTAGCTTTTTATTTTTCACCATTTTATTTCAATCAATCACAATTCTATTCATTATCTATATGATTAAAAATGATGCATCTAAAAAAATAAAAAAATTTTTATACGTTTTTTTAACACTAGATACATTTATCTTTTTATCTTTACTATACATAGCCTATATCATAATAACTCAAACTCTATAAAAAAATAACATATTAATAGCAAGGGAATGCTTGTAGACTGATCTATACTGCATTCCCTTATTGTATGTATGCTATATTCTTATTCGCCTTTTTCTAACAGTAGAACCACGAATCTTGGCGAAGACATTGGTTTTTGCCCTGTCCTGGGGTCCGTCCTCGCTTTTTATTCCACGGTTCCCTTGACCACGATCCTCTCCGAACCCTCATCGTCAAGGAACTTTCGCGGCATAAACGCCAGGACTCAGCAAATCACTTCCAAAATTGATACCATTTCTTTTCGTTACTTGCTGCAACCATCTGTTTTACTTCTTGAAGTTCTCGCATAACAGTCATAACCGCTTTATCCCGATCAGTAACCTGTTGTTTTTCTATATTATTAGAATGAGTCAATAGCTTTTGTTGAGATTCCAATACGTTTGTTAGTTTAGCTATTTGCTCATTTTGATTCTGTAATTGTTTTTGTTGTAACTCTACTGTATCTTTTAATTCTCTCAACACTTCTTTTAAATCATCAGATCCAGGAGTTATAACAGTCATATTTGTATTATTAACTGTTAATCCTTCTTCTTTTAAAATTAATTTGCAAGCATCTTCCAATGTAACTTGTGGCATACTTTTTAACTCTACTAATCTTTGTAATAACCTAACATCATAATCATTAAAAATAATTCGTTCTCGTTCGTCTCTTTTAAAGGCATAACAGTTATAACTCTCAATTAGTAAGTAATATTTTTTAACCGTAGAAGGTGATATTTTTAATCTTTTTGCAACCTGGGATACATTTTCATAAATAATAGGTGTCATAATAGTCATAACCTCCTTTTAAATATTTCAAATTCGTTATAACAGTTATAACTCCTTTATCTTAACACTTTACATAAAATTAAGTTAAATCAATCCTAATTCTTCATGCGCAGTATTCATTAGATCTTGTGCTTACGAAATAGGTAGTTTTAATTTCTTTTTCTTCTTTGATACTCACTTTACTTAAATCATTCAATAAAAAACATATAAATTAATTAACACTTTGTTTTTTAACATAATAATTTCCGACTAAAAAATGAACTACTCTATAAAATTGGAAATTCCAAATCAAAAAAAGAGAAGAGCATAAGGGGTTTTTGGGCCCAACTAGGGGTTGGGACTAGGCGGAGCCTAGCTTAAACGTGGGTACACGAAAATTCCCAGGATGTCCACTCACTGACGACACCAAACCCTCCAAATGTCTCCATATGAGTACTCACTAAGGACATGGCATTTTTAATAAATTGCAATCAAATATTACTTTAAAATACTAAAAGAAAACAAAAGACATTAAATAAATATAAATCTTTAATCTAGAAATAAATAACAACAAAATAAAAGATGCTATTCAGGCGCTTCAGAATCCTATTTAAAGGATATAAATCTAAAATAACACTTATGTCGTGAAAACAAAAATACACGCTTAAAAAAGCAAGAAAAACAGGTTTAAAAGATGGTTCCCTTTTTCTTTTTACTCAAGCTATCCCTATTAAACCTAGTTTTTAAGTCAAGTAATCGGTCATATTCTGTATTCATAATATTTATGATTTTCTTCTGATTAACTCTAAGGAAATCAATATCATTATCCGTGTAAATTCCGTCTGTATTAATCCTTCTAATTAAGCTATTTATATTATTTCCAATATAATTTATTTCTTTAGTTAAATCTCTATAAGCTTTCATATCCACTTCTAGTTTGAAAAATGATTTTGCACTAGCAAATAGAAATGCTGAAACATTTTTATATCCTAATCCAATTGCTTTATTTTTTATATAATCTTTTTCCTCATGCTCTAAAGACATTTGCAAATATGTTGTTCTTCTTTCAGCCATAATAAACACTCCTTTTTTTAAAAAAATCGAGCGAAGCGACAACAAATATATAAGCAATTTTGTAAAAAATCGCTTATATATTTGTAAAGGTCGTAGGAATCTCCTACCAAGTCAAAAACAACGTTTTTGGGGTTTGTCATGACAAACCCGTAGCTTGCCCTTTTGCTAAAACCTCAATCAACGTGTTCCTATTCACGTTTAATGTGTAATTTCTATATAACAAAGAAAAAAGCACCCGTTATGGATGCTTAGTATTGTACATTTAGTATTTCAATAATTTCTTCAGTTGTTAAATTTTTAAGTGCTTTCTCTACCTGCTGCACCTTCCATTTACTCGTATTCCTTGAATCACGTAACTCAGGGAATAAACTGATTCCTTCCTGCTCTACTTCATTACTGAATCGTATCTTGAGTACTCAGTACTCCTTTAATACGCTTACTACTTCCTTTTGTACTTTCTTATCATTGATAGCCGGTAATAAAGTTAATTGTCTCTCCATGAAGGAATCCCCCTATTTCTGAATTTTGGTTTTTACATTTACATCAGGTACGTGAAATTTTATTATCTTATTAATGAATAAAGGAACCATGCATAGCGAGTAGCCACCACCATCGACTCTGCATGGTTCCTTTATCCATTAAGCTTTTAATAATTTACGTTTCTTGTTGGCAATCTTCTCTTTTGCTGCTTCTATGTTATTGGCTACTCTCTTATGATCTTGATCAAATTGAATCATGCCATCAAACAAAACTGGAGTTACTGCTTCATCAATGTATTATAAGTAATCCACTGGCGCTCGTACTGTCTGTTCTACTAAGTACCCATAAATACCAAAGTCTTCTCTCGGTATAGACTCCTTGCCCTTCGGTTGATGGGGCATCCTTACATAAGATTGAACGACTGATAGTGGTACTGCGAATACTGACTTGTCCTTGCTAAACCCAATAAGGAAGAAAAAAATCGCTCCCATCTTCTCTGCTTTCTCTAGATAATCCAATTGGTTCTGTGCAATTTTCTTTAAATCATATCGTGCAGAATTCGCTTCAAATGCGATAGCTCGCCCCTTATACACGCCATCATAGTCTACTGTACTTTTAGCTTCATAGAATCCATTTGGCACACGGCCACCTTTACTTTTTAAAACCTTCACAGGAGTCGGACGCTTGTTTATAAGCACCACTCCACCTCTTTGATATATTTCATTCGCTAGATTGATAAGCATTTCGAATGCCATACCACGGTTTCCTAGTCCCACTGTTACTCCTCGCTTTCTATTAAAGAAATCCAATTAAAATGTGTCTTAAAGCACAAATTTATTTTTATGTAGAAATGCTATTTTGCGAAGTTATCTGTGTTTTGAGAAAATTGTATTCTTTTAATCAAGGAAGGAAACACAAATAAAAAATGAAAGGATGAATTGAATGTCAAAAGAACAAGTTATTCAAGCATGGAAAAACCCAGAATTACGTGAGGGAGCTACAGATTTACCTGCTCATCCAGCTGGAAAATCTGTAAAAGAATTATCTACTGAAGAGTTAGAACAAGTGCAAGGAGCTTCAGATGTACAACCGGAGACAACACCTGCGTGTGCAGTTGCATTCACAATTGGTGCAACAGTTATTTTCTCAGTTAGAAATTGTAAATAAGTTGATTCATTAATATAAGGAGGAATTAAAATGAGTAAACAAGATCACAAAGCACAAGAGTTATTAATTGAAGCATGGAAAGACCCTGAAATTCGTGAAAAGGCAAAGAATTTTCCTCAACATCCATCAGGAAAAGCAATTCATGAATTAACAGTTGAAGAATTAGCAGAAATTCAAGGAGCTTCAGATGTACAACCAGAAACAACACCTGCGTGTGTAACAGCTCTTACAACAGGAATTATTTTCTCTATTAAATGGTGTTAATTTGAGAAAGGGAGAAAGAATTAGAGGGTATTTTCTCCTTTTCTCTTACCCTCTTTATAACATTTCAAATCTACATGTAATTGATCTAGTAAATAAATTACAGCTAATTGTAGATTGTTTTTTAGCTCAATTACTATGTGAAAGGAAGGGATTATTATGTTAGCAAAATCTAATTTATCTATAAATGAATCCGAATTTGTAAAGGCGCTATTTGTAGAAGAAAGAAATCAGGTTATTGATGAAAATATATTATCTAAACTTACTATAGAAGAAGTAACTGAAAGTGTTAAAAAATGGAAGAAGTCATCTTTTTTGAATAATGATGATGGATTTAATTTAAAGTTAAAAGAATTGGGATATGATATCCATTCATTTGGACGTGCCATTCAGAAAGTACCAATTTCAAATCTTCAACCATATATTAATGAAGTAAATAGTACAATCAATCTAGCGTTACTCAACGAAGGGATTAAATTGTCTGAAGGAAAAAAAGATTA